>CAVSHS010000039.1:0-226145 GCA_963727785.1 uncultured Solirubrobacteraceae bacterium | reverse complement strand
CGCGAGCGTGGCGAGGCCACCTATCGGGAAGCCGATTGGCCGGGCTTCGGCGTGGCGCTCGATGCGCGTGACGGCTCTCCGCAGCCGTTTGAGGTCGCCGTCCTCGAGCGGGCTGGCCGCGGCGGCGCCCCATTCCGCGACATCGGTCGCGCCGTGGCGCCAGACGACCCACGCCTCTTCGAGGCGCCATGACGGCCAACCGCGGGCGAGCGTCCACGACGCGACGTCCAACGCCCGTGACGTGGCCTGCGCAGCGATGATGTCCAAGACCGGCTGGCGTGCCGCCAAACGCGCCGCAACGCGTCCCAGCAGCGCACGCTCATCCCACCCGGCGCTCTCGACAGGAGCGTCTGACCTCAGCACCGTTGGTGATGCCGTTTTGGTGCGCCTGTCCGCGGACCATGCGTCCGGCCGCGCGCTGGCGCGTGCGCGCGTCACGCCTGCTCTGTCTCTGCAGAGGTCATGGTTACCCGAAGCGCTTGTACTGAGCGCCGTGGTAGCTCCGACGAAGTCGGAGCTACTGAGGTGGTGAGTCCTAAGTTTTCTTCGCCCACTATCGGCGAGTTGGCGCTCGACGGCCGCCACGCGTCGACGATCGTGTGCGGCCAGGCATCGGGCGATCGCGAGGCGCCGGCGCGCCGCAGCGTTCGGCGGATGCGAGCTGCGCCGGATCGCCTCCAAACGCCGGCCGCGCCGTCGGCGATCGCTGCGATGCCGGCGTGCCACGCTGCGCCGTCGGCGCGCCCACGAAGCCATCCGCAACCGTGCCGCCTCCATCTGCTCCGCAGACGGCGCGGGCGCGCGGTGCAGCGTGATGAGCGTGCGCCAGTCCATGCCGAGGTTGTCGGTCTCGCCGGTGTAACTGATGATCCCGGCGGCCTGCAGGTCAGCCAGCCAGCGCCGCACATTGGCGGCGTGCGCGCGCAACCACCGCCGGCGCCGCGGATCGTCACGCGCCGGCACCGGCCCCCACCCCATGATCGGCGCGAGCCCGTCGACGAGCTGCCAGATCGAGCGCGCGTAGTGCCCGGAGCGCTCGGCATGTCCCCAGCGCCACAGCAGCCGCTTGACCGCATACGCGCGTGTCTCGAGCCGATCGTCGCCACAGGTGCGACACCCCCGTGCGCTACGGGCGACGTTGACGAGCGCGTTGGTCTGCAGCCGCCCGGGCTCGGACGGCAGCACGGCGCGCGCGGCGGGATGCCAGACACGCCGGCGCGACGCCGCGGCCGCGGCAGGTGGAGAAGTGTTGGCGCCCAGCGGCACCGCCAGCGCCCGCGACCTGCGAGCACGCAGCGGCCAACGCCCCACCCGAGGGAAGGCGCTCGCGGCACAGCAAGACAACCGCGTTCCCCGCGCCAGACCCAGAGCAGGAGGGCGCACCACAGGCGCACGCGCGTGCAACGCCCACGGCGCTGTTCACACCTATGCGCTGCAGTTCGCCTGCCGGTCAGCTACGATCGGAGAACTTCAATAGACGGCCCCGTAAGGGGTTCATGGCTCAGCAGGACACGAAAGGTCGGGGATGCCACCCCGGCCTTTCCGCGTCAGGACGCCGGGTGGACCGCGACACCTCGCCTGAACGGACAGGCGTTGGCCGTCAGCAACCGTCAGCGGGCGGTCGCCCGTCAAGCACGTGAGAGCACATCCGGCGCCCGCCACGTGGGCGATCTCTCGGCGGTTGCCTTGGCGACGAGCCCCGCGCACACGGCTCTTCGCCGTGCAGCCGGAAGGCTTCGAAACCTTCTGAGATTTTCCATGAGCCCGCCGGGCTCCGGCACAAGCGGCGTTGGGCCAATCGCTGGGCCAAACGTGCCGGACGACGCTGTATTCAGACGACGTCGCGGCCGGGTGCGCCGCGTTCAGGAGCCAACAAACACGGGGCGTGCGGGCCTTGGCGGGGTGGCGAGTGCGCGTTTCACACGCGAGAGGTCGCAGGTTCGAAACCCGCCGCGCCCATCACCACGAAGCCCCGGTCCTCGGCGTCTTGCGCCAGGTGGCCGTACGTGCGGTCGATCATCTGCTCATGCCGGCAGGCGACTGCGTGTGGGATGAAGCGACCCCGTGTCCGCTGTCGCGGGCGCGGTGTCGTCGTGCCGAGAAGGCGTTGACGTGGCAGCGATCACTGGCTGGCAGTTGAGCATGGGCAGCTCAGCTCGCGCCCCGGCTGGATGCGTCTTGCCCGCGTGCAGTCGAAGCGCCGCCGCGACGGGGACGCCGACCGAGCGAACGGGTCCTGCCGGCTACCAGAGGCCTTGGACTACCGCCCCGCTGTGCAGCGTGCCAACGTTCACCCGGCCACTCCAGTCCATGAAGGCCGGAAGGTCCTGCCAGGTCTCGATCGCTTGGCGCCAGTGCTCAGCCACACCAGCCGGCGTTTCGTAGACCTCGCTGAGAACGAAGATCGTGTTACCCGTCGGCTCCGAGTTCGGGTCGACCGGATTCGCTAGCTCCGGACCCTTTGAGACCTTGTAGGAAAGAAGGGCGGCGTCGCCATCGCGCGGATGTCCCGCCATCCAATCGACGTGGCTTTCGAAGATGCGATCGCCCTCGGAGACGTCGTCCGGACCCACCGTCCACATAACGACGATGTTCGTCTTCCCAACGTCAGACATGGTCCTCCTCCACTCCGACACGGCGGGGCGCCCGCCTGCTCATGTTGGCCAGCCGAACGTACCGCTGACCCACCGCCGAATCCAGTCCGTGCTGCCTGATCAGGTCGACCGCAAGTAACGAGTCCTCCGCTCGACGTCGCATCTCGCACGACCGACTGTACGTCCTCAAGGGCAACCCGCCGCACGAGCGGCAGGAGCCAGCTTCCACAAGGACCGAGAGCGGCCGGCCAGCACCTGCTCCCCAGCGCGGCGGGACGGCGACTGCCCACATGCCCGAGACAGCCGCCGCCAGAGCCCGCCATCGCGACGTCGAGGGTCTAGGAAGCCGTCGCGGTTCGCCGAGCCTAGGCGAACACCCATATTTCAGGGAATCGGCTACCGAAGCGCTACAGAGAAACACAGGAACCGCGCCACGAGCGTGCCCGGCTCCCCTGGAGGCGTCGGGACGTTGAACCACTCGCCCCGATAGCTGCAGCGCCCCAAGGGCCGCGGACGCCGTCGCCGCCTACGCGTCGCCGGCGGTGGCGGTCGTGGGTAGGTGGCTGTCGTCGAGCCCGAGGCGTTCGAGCAGCCAGTGGACCGATCCGTCGGTGCCGGCGACGTCCTCCCAGCCGGCGAGGCGCGCGGCGAGCGCCGCCTCGTCCGCGAAGTGTGCGACGACGGTCACGCGGCCTGCGGGCGCGACGCCACCGATGCGCTGCATGTAGAGCTCGCCCGTGCGCGGCAGCCAGGCGGCGCGCCATGCGGCCGGCGGGAATCCGTCGGCGAGCCAGAAGTCTCCGAGCTCGCGCTCGTTGCGCAGCTCGCGGCGTGGGTCCTCGGCGACGAACGCTCCGAGCGAGTCGTGCGTCCTGGGCGTTGGCGGATCCTGCGCCGGATCGTCGCGGGCGCCTTGCCGGCGAGCACGCGCGCCCGCGCGCATGCGTGTTGCAAGCCAGCCGGCGACGGCGCGCTGCGAGCGCTGGTCGCGGGCGCGGCGCGAGACGCCGGGGTCGGTCGGCAGCGTGTCGATGCTCATGGTGATTCCTCCTGGAGATGTTCGACGAGTCGTGCGAGCGTGTCGGTAGCTGTGGCGAGCGCTTCGACCTCGTCGTCGGACATCTCGGCGAGGTGCGCGCCGAGCGCAGCGCCGGCGCTCGTGCGGAATTGCTCGAGCGCGGCCGTGCCGGCCGGCGTCAGGCGTACGAGGACGACGCGTCCGTCGTCGGCCTGGCGCTCCCGCGCGACGAGGCCGTCGGACTCCAGCCGCTTGACGAGCTGCGTCATCGTGGGCTGTGCGAGGCGCTCGAGCGCGGCCAGCTCCGTGATCCGGCGCGGGCCGTGGCCGAGGGTGTTCAGGAGGCCGATCTCGGTGCGCGAGAGCTTGCAGCCCAGCCGGCTCACGAGCAGCCGCGTAACCAGCGCCGCGCGCGGAAGCAGCTGGCTGGAGACATGCGCGATCTGTTGTGAGCGCTCCTCCTGATTCGTCCCGGATTTCATATTGACAATCTATATTGCTAGAGGATACGTTGTCAAGGCGTGCTGCTGCCCATCAGAAGAAAGGAGCGCGCCATGTTCCGCAGGATCCTCGTCGCCGTCGATGGCTCCGGGCACGCCGACGCGGCGCTGGCACAGGCAATCGACCTCGCCCAAAGCGAACACGCCCGACTGACGGTGATGACGGCCGTGACGCCGATACCGCCGACGGCGTACGCCACCCCCGGCGCCGTGACGAGCGGGCTGCTCGAGGCCGTCCACGCCGACGCTGAAGCGATCCTTCGCACTGCCCGCGATCGCATGCCCGATGACCTGCCCGTCCGCACGGTGCTGACCGAGCAGCCGGTCCGCAACGCGCTGATCCACGAGATCGATAAGGGCGACCACGATCTCGTGGTGATGGGGTCGCGCGGTCGCGGCGCGGTCCGCTCGGCGCTGCTGGGCAGCGTGAGCCACTATGTGCTGCACCACAGCCCGGTCCCCGTGCTCATCGTCCACGCCGAGCACCCGCCGCAGATCGAAGCGATCAACGTCGGCGCCGCGGCCTGATCTGACCGCCCTCACCTGGGCACGTACGCTCAAGCGGCTTCGGTTCCGAGTGCCGCCGTCGCCGCGATGGAGCGCAGCAGCCGAAGCGCGTCGTGCTCGATCTGAAGACTTCGCTCCGCCCCGATCCCGAACCGCTCGCCGATCTCGGTGTGATTCTCGAGAAAGGCGCGCGCGCGATGTTCCGCAAGATCCTCGTTGCCGTCGATGGCTCCGCGCACGCCCAGGCGTCGGGCGGGATCCGGATTGCACGCGTGTCGGAGACCGCCTCGAGGATCGAGCACAGATCCACCCCGCACCGCGTTATCCATTCGCTACTCGCGACCGGAGACGCCGTCGCCAACGTTGTTCATCCCGCCCTCCCACCGCACCCACTATTACTCAACTCTTTCAAGCAGTCGCCCCGCGTCGCCGCCCGAGGGTGACCTTGGAGCTTTGGCTCGAAAGTCGCTCTCACGAATCGGCCTCAGGCTCTCCGACGAACAGCACCTCCTCACGATCTTCCTAGGCGATCACCGGCACGCGCTCCTAATGCACTGTGCTAAGCCCTCCGGATATCGCTGCGGTGCAGCGGAGGCCATGGCAATCTTTGCCAGACATGTGGCCCTAGTACCTCGGTGCAAACGTGGCGATTGAACCAGGCCACATACCGCTTGCCGTTTCGCTTGGCCGTCGGGATATTCCAGCGCGCCAAACATGTCCGGGATCACCAGAGCGCAAGCGAGCGCGAGAAGTAAAGATCGTCCGACAGCGCGGTGGCCAACACCTAGTCAAAGAAGTCGCCCGTGTGCTCACACGTACGCTGCTCGGAGGGACAACAGCAGATGCTACGTCCAGCGTCCTGTCGTGCACGGGCGCTCACCACAGGTAACGAACTACGGCCCACGGGCCGGCTTACCCCGCGAACCCGTCCCATCTATGCCGCGCGCTCCGCGGAGGTTCGCCTCGCTGAGATCCGCCCCGCGGAGGTTTGCCCCGCTGAGTTGCGCCCCGCTGAGGTTTGCCTCGCGGAGATTCGCCCTCCTGATGTCCGCCCCTCTGAGATCGGCCCCATGGAAGTCCGTCGCAATGAGATCCGTCCGGGTGAGGGAAGCTCCGCCGAGGCTCGCCCCGCTGAGATCAGCGCCACTGATGTCCGCCCGGCTGAGGAAGGCGCCGCGAAGGTTCGCATGGCCGAGGTTCGCCACGATGAGGTCCGCGCTGCGGAGGTCGGCGCGGCTGAGATCGGCCTCGATGAGGTCCGTCCCGGTGAGGACGCCCCGAGTGAGGCTCGCCCCTCGAAGATTCGCCCCGCGGAGGTCCGTCCCGCGGAGGAACGCCCCGCTGAGCTTCGCTGCGTGGAGGTTCGCCCCGCTGAGGAAAGCCCCGCTGAGATCCGCGCCCCGGAGGTCGGCCGCGCTGAGATCGGCTGTACGAAGGTCCGCCCTCGTCAGGTCCGCCTCACTGAGAATGGCGCCACTGAGATCCGTCCCGCGAAGGTCCGTCTCGCGGAGATCAGCCCCCTTGAGATCAGCTGTGCCGAGGTCCGCCCTTGTCAAGTCCGTGCCGCGGAGGTTGGCGCCGCTGAGATCGGCTGTGCGGAGGCTCGCCTCGCGGAGGTTCGACTGACGAAGGTTCGCCTGGCGGAGGTTCGCCCCGTTCAGGTCTGCTGACGCGACGAGCACCCTGGCGCTTGCGTGTTTCTCGCGATGAAGAAGCCGTGCTTCGGTGAGAAATCGAACGACCAAGCCTCGGCGAGGCCCGTCCAGGCGCCGTACCGCGGTCAATGTGGCCGTTCGTGCGACATTGCGCACGTCCGCCCCCGGCTCGGAGGGCAGTAGCTTGCGATCGAGTATGAGGTTCGACATCTGCGCGAGATAGGTCCGCAGAGTGTTCTCGCGTTCCGCGTCTGCTGCGGTTGTACGCTGCTGCTCGGCGCGCTGATCCTCCCGCCGCTGTTCACGACTACTCTGCGCGTTAGTGAGCGCGAATGCGAGCGCCGCCAGCGCCACTGGGATCCCCAGCAGCTGAAGCCAGTCCCACAATGTCTTCGGCGGGCGTGCGTCAGTGCCGGTGCTCGCAGCGGGCGCTGCCGGTAGGCCCGTCCAATGCCATTGCCGCCTATAGGCGGTCACTACGAAGGCTCCGAACGCGACGAACGCTCCAGTAACTATGGTCAATGTCAGCATGACGGCGCATCCTTCCTGGCCAACGGAGACAGCGCCACTCGATTTCCAACCTCCGGTAGTCAGCTTGCTTGCGACCCGCAAACGACGCGGGGTGAGGATCTCTTTACGTAGGAGAAACAGCACGCCGCAAGGTGGAGACAGTCGATCACGAGCGCGCCTGCCTAGCGTCCCCCGGCCCGTACCGATGCGCGACCAGCTCGCAGCGCCTCAGCGCCGTGGCCAGGAACGGCAGATGCCGCTCCGACACAGAACCGCGTGGTGCCCACAACGTGCCCAGCGTCCTCAAAATGAGCCCGAAACGCTCCCGCCGATGCCGCCAACCGCGTGCGAACCCAGGCTCCCGCACCCTCTGCAAGACCACGTGGCTCCCCTCATACGCGAGACGTCGCAGGTTCGAAGCCCGCCGCGCCCATCGCCCGGAGAGCCCGCTCCTCGCTGCCCGTCCCGTCCGAGCGACCGGAGTCGGGACCAAGGCGACCGTCCCGCTAACGCGCTCGTAGCGCAAGCGGGGGAGCGGCCACCCGACATCGGGTGGCCGCCCCCGCTGATCGCGCCCTTCAAGAGAGCCTCACCGGTATCGGTCCGCCGAAGATGCCGGCGGACCGAACGGGCGCGCTCGAGTCGCCACGACGCTCCTCAGCGAGCGTTCACCTGCCGGCGATGCGCCAGTAGGACGTCTGGAGCTTCGAGCCCGCCAGGTTCTGCTCGATGTGCACGTGGTCCGTGTGCGGGTTGGGGCCGCCGTACCTGCTACGCACGACGCCGGTGTTCTTGACGCTGTACTGCTGCCTGTTCCAGATCCAGTACTGGATCCCCATGGCCCGGGCCATGGCGGCGCTTGTTGGCGGACATGCGCTGGATGAAGCTCGCGACCTGTCCTGCCTGCGCGGCGTTGTTGGCCTTGCGGAACCAGTCGCTCGCGCGACCGACGCCGTGGATGCTCGTCTTGGACCGGTCGGCCGTGTTCGGCCGGCAGTTGTATCCCTGGATCGTCGCCGCGCCGAAGTTCGCCCGGATCCATGCCTGCAGGCGCTTCGCGCCCACCGTGAAGCCGCCGGAGCAGTTCTTCCCGCCGCTCCAGCTCGCAGCATCGTCGTAGCGCGCCTTGTCCGGGGCGCTGGTGACATCTCCCGGGAAGCCACCCGCGGGCGGACCGGGGCCCGGCGCCGGGCCTGGTCCGGGAGGTGCGCCGCCGGGGCCGCCCGGCGCCGCGCCGTGGGCGTTGTTGCAGTTCGGAACACCGCCGCCGAACGGACCGTCGTTGTCGCCCCCGCTGGCGTACACGGCGTTGACCCAGCCGTACTTGTTGTTGTCGGCGAGCGTCCATGCCCAGTTGTTGTTGAAGAACCGGCCCACCGTGACCCGGCCGCCGACCTGCTGGCAGAGAACCCAGTTGGTGCCCTTGTGCAGATAGCCGACGGTCGTGGCTCCCATCTGGACGGGACTGCCCCCTGACTTGCCGTTGCCGGCGACGTAGAAGTTGCAGTTGTACTTGCCGCCGCCGATACCCGTGCAAGCTGCGGGCGCTGCCGCGACCGCGGAGCCGACCCCGACCGTCGTCAGCGCGACCACAGTCGCTGCCGCCCCTGCCGCCGCGTGTCTCCACGCGCGCGGGATCCGCGCGCCTGTGCGCGGCCTCTTCACTCTCGACATCCAGTCCCCTTCTTCTGATTAACGGAACGCCGCGCTACGACCAGGACCCAGCAGGTGTCGGACCGTTGGGAGGGCTGTGTGCGACGGCGCGCCGTCAGTGAAGCAATGCTCCTTTATGTGGTCAATGCATGTGTGCGCATGTTCACACCCGTCTCCGGTCGCAGCAGGCGGTGCTGATCGGCGGGCTAGCCCTAGAAGACGAAGGGCGGCCGAGCACCAGGCGCCGCCGGCGCGGCGGGACGGCGGCTGCCCACATGGAAGACAGCCACCGCCAGACCCGCCTTCGCGACGTCGAGGGACACCAAGCCGTCGCGCTGTGCCCAGCCTAAGACTCCACCCATATTTCAGGGAATCGGCCAGCGCGGGCTACCGAAAGCCACCGGCCTCAGCCCGCGCGCAGCGTGACGTCGCCCGAGTCCGTGAACGCCTTGATCGACTTCGGCGCGTGGTCGTTGCGGGCGATCCCGTCGACCTTCACGTCGCCGGAGTCTGTCGCCGCGTCGACCGCGTAGTCGCCGCGCGGCACGGTGACCTCGACATCGCCGGAGTCCGTCTGCGCGTCGACCTCGCGTGCCGCGGCGACCGTCGTGTCGACGTCGCCCGAGTCGGTGTGCGCCCAGACGAGCCCCTGGCGCCCGGCGAGCTCGAGCGCGATGTCGCCCGAGTCGCTGCGGACATGTGCCTCGCGCACGTCGATCCCCTCGGCCGCGATGTCGCCCGAGTCGGCTTCGACGGTGACCTTGACGCCGGCCGGCACGGTCACGCGCAGGTCGGCGAGGCACCTGAGCAGACCCGCGTTGCAGTGGCTGTCGATGGTGAGCACGCCGCCGGCGAGCGTGCGGTCGAGCGTCGGCCTCTTGGAGACAAAGTGCTGCGTCTCGCGCACCTCGACGCCGGATCCCGCGGGGATCAGGTCGACGTTGCCGCTGCCGGACTTCACCACGATCTCGTGGACCGGGCCCGAGATGGCGTACGTGTTGACCTTCGTGTCGTCGAGCGCGTAGTTGACGACGCCGAGTCCGCCGCCGACGGATGTCAGGAGGAGCGCGCCGCCGACGAGCAGCTTGGATCGCGTTCTCATCGTGCGCCTCCCACCGGGATCGCGTCGAGCGTGGGAGCGCCGGCGTATGTGAACGGGTGCCGGAAGGCGTCGAGCGCCTCGTGCGAGGCAACCGGGATGAGGAAGTGCTCATCGGTGCGGGCATCGGCGACCGTGACCATCACGGAGCCGTCGGCCGGATTCCAGAGGAGGCGGATGTCGAGGCCGTCGCCGGAGCGGGCATCGAGTTCGCGTGCGTTGTGCGTGGAGTTGGTCATGCGATGAGACTCCCGCCGCGCGGTCATCGCAACATCGGGGCAGCACCCGGAACCGGAACCCTGAGATCGCGATGCCGGCCGTGTCGGTCGGGCCTCACCGGCGCCGGATCAGGGTCTGCCCGTGATGTCCGCCTCGCGGCGCCGACGGGCCATGCGATCTACCTGGAGGGCGGTCGATGCGAGAGAATTTCCCGACATGACGCCGCGTGAGCTGATGACCGACTACCTCGCCGCCGCCAAGCGCGGCGACTGGGACACCGCGTTCGGCTACTTCGCCGAGGACATCGCGTTCCACATCCCGGGACGTTCTGCGTTCGCGGGCGACGCGCGCGGCAGGGACGGCGCGATCGCCTACATCCAGACCGTCCGCGACCACTACCGCGACGGCGAGATCGAGCTCGAGCTCATCGACATGCTGGCCAGCGACGAGCGTGTCGCGCTGCTCGTGCTGGAGCGCTTCCACGGCGACGGCCCTCCGGTGGAGATCCGGCGCGCCAACGTCTATCGCGTGCAGGGCGACGAGATCGTGGAGATCTCGATCTTCGAGGCCGATCAGTACGTCGTCGACGAGCTGATGGACACGGTGGCGCCGCAGTAGCACCTGACGCGCCGCGGCGCGGCGCGCGGGCGCAAGCCGTCTTGCGCAGCGTCTGACGTCCCGTCGAACATCGCCGCGTGCGAAACCGGACCCACGAGGCGATCGGCGCCGCCGTCACGCTGGCCGTGTGCGCGGCCGTGCACAGCGGCGGGCTCGTGGCGGCCGGAGCCGTCGGCGCCTCGCTGCTCGGCTCGCGCCTGCCCGACGCCGACAAGCTCGGCTCGCGCATCCACCGCCGCACGCGCCTGGAACGCCGCAGCCTCGCCGCCGGCCTCGCGGGCCGGCTGCTGCGCCTGCCGATGACGCTCTTCGCCGCGCTGGCCACCCACCGCGGCGCCACGCACTGGCTGCTCAGCGCGGCGGCGGCGGCGATCGCCCTCACCGTCGCGGCGGGAGCGCTGTGGCCCCAACTCGCCCCACCCGTCGCGATCGGGATCGGCTGCGGCTACGGCTCGCACCTGCTCGCCGACGCGTGCACGCCGCACGGAGCCCCGCTGCTCGGCCCCTTCAGGAGACGCCGCGTCCATCTGCTGCCACCGCGGTGCCGGGTCGCGACGGGCGGCATCGGCGACATGCTTACGCTCATCGCGGCCACCGCGACAGCCGCCGCGCTGGGCTTCGTCGTGCTGGCGCCGTAGCGCTGCGCGTTCGTTTCATGCGTGCGTCTGGCGCCAACGCCGTGCCGGGTACGTCGGGCCGTGGGCCGTCCCCGGAATGTCTGGCGGCTACACCAGCGCCGCGCACGACCAGCGCACGCCTACGTTCAATTCCGGGGGCGGATCCATGGCCCGACGCACCCGGCCCACCGACTGCTGCGACCTCACATCGACATGGCGGCCATACATCCGCCGAGATTCCCCGACCGCCGTGGCTACCCTCTGGCGTTCCACCGGATCGAAGGAACGACGAGGAGGTACGTACGCATGACCGCAGGCACCCGGCGCACCCGGCTGACGGCCCTGCTGGCGCTCGCGCCCGCGACGCTCCTGATCGGGTCGGTCGCGACGGCAGCGGAGAAGGCCAGCCACAAGGGATGGCCGAAGATCGACGGCAAGCTCGACATCCACAAGCTCGACGAAGAGACGCCGATGCAGGGCCTCAAGAACAAGCACAACGAGCTGCTCGGCGGCCACGGCGACGACACGATCACCGCCGGCGACATCGGCGACGTCCTCTGGGGCGACTACAAGCCCTCAGGGCAGCCGGCGACGCAGAAGGACGTCATCACCGGCGGCCCCGGCAAGGACCACATCTACGCAAGCCACGGCACGAACACGATCGTGACGAAGGGCGGCGCCGATCAGGTCCACGCGCACTACGGCCGCGGCACGATCACGTGCGCGACGAAGAAGCCGATCATCTTCCTCAGCCACAGGTCCAAGCCGCACTACAAGCTCAAGGGCTGCACGCGGATCACGTTCCGCAGCAGCCTCTGAGGGGCGTGCCCGAGCGTTCAGCCGCTCGCGTCGCACTGCCCCGCGGCACGCGGGGCGAAGCGGCCGAACACGCGCGCGAGCGTCGCGATCTCGTCGTCGCGCAGCTGATCGAAGAACGCGGCCTGGACGGAGGCGAAGTGGGTCGCCTGCGCGCTGCGCACGAGCTCGAGCCCGTCGTCGCTGATCTGCGCGTGCACGGCCCGCGCGTCGGTCGGGCAGGCGAGGCGGGCGACGAGCTTGCGCTCCACGAGCGCGTCGATGACGCGCGACACGCGGCTCAGGCTCAGACCCGATGCCGCGGCAAGCGCCGAGAGGTGCAGCTGGCGGTTCTCCGCCGCGGCGAGGCGCGCGAGCAGCTCGAGGGCGCTCAGGCTGAGGCCGTGCTGCACCATGAGGTCGGCGTCGAGCGCGCGCGTGAGCTGCTTGTGCGTCTCGAGCAGACCGATCCACGCGTCGGCGTGCGTCTCGGTCCAGTGCGCGAGCCCGTCGGCATCCGTCTCGTAGGCGCGCGAGCAGGCGGTGGAAGGGGTGGTCGTCTTGTCCGTCATGGCGTCCAGGCCAGCATAGCGCCAACAGTTGCGCCCGCAACTACTTGTGCTATGGTTGCGCTAGCAAGCAATTATCGTCCCTCGTTAGGGAGGCCCCAATGAGCACCGCAACCATCGCACCGACAGGCACCTGGAACGTCGACACCCACCACTCGCGCGTCGGCTTCGCCGTCAAGCATCTGGGCATCGCAACCGTACGTGGCACCTTCAAGGAGTTCGAGGGCACGCTGGAGATCGGCGACGATCTCGCGACCGCCAAGGCCTACGGCAAGGTGAAGACGGCGTCGGTCGACACGAACGAGGCCGCCCGCGACGAGCACCTGCGCAACTCCGACTTCTTCGACGTCGAGAAGTACCCCGAGATCACGTTCGAGTCCACGAAGATCGAGGCGATCGACGAGGACTCGTTGAAGATCGTCGGCAACCTCACGATCAACGGCACCACGAACGAGGTCGAGCTCCTCGCCGAGATCGGTGGCACCGAGGTCGACCCGTGGGGCAACGACCGCGTCGGCCTTGAGGCCGTCGGCAAGATCTCGCGCAGCGACTTCGGCATGAAGTTCAACATGGCGCTCGGCAGCGGCAACCTCGCCGTCGGCGACAAGGTCACGCTGAACCTCGACATCTCGGCCGTCAGGGCCCCCGCGGCCTAACCCCGCACGAGACCCGCGTCGCCCGCGAGGCGGCGCGGGCACCGCTTCCCCACCCCGCCTCCCTCCCACGCCGGCGAGCCGGCGGCGCCCATCCCGCCGCCGGCTCGCCGGGCACGGCAGACTGTCTGCCGAATGCCTGCGCCGCTCGTCATCCAGTGCGCGATCACGGGGTCGATCGACCCCGACCCGGAGCGCCGGCCGAACCTCCCCGCGACGCCTGACGCGATCGTCGCCGAGGCGCTCGCAGCGTGGCGTGCCGGCGCCGCCGTCGTCCACCTGCACGCGCGCGAGCCGGACGGTACGCCGACGCAGGACCGCGAGGCCTACCGCGCGATCGTCGGCGCCCTGCGCGACGCGGGCTGCGCCGCGATCGTGAACCTCTCCTGCGGCAGCGCCGGCGGGCGTGCCGTGCGCGACGCGCGCCTCGGCCCGCTCGAGCTGTCACCCGAGATGGCGAGCTTCGACTGCGGGTCGATCAACTTCCGTGAGCAGCTCTTCGAGGGCGACCTGCCGTTCCTGCGGCGGATGGCGCAGAAGTTCCGCGAGTTCGGCGTGCGCCCGGAGGTCGAGTGCTTCGACACCGGGCACGTCGGGCTCGCGCTGCAACTGCGCGACGAGGGCCTGCTCGACGATCCGCTCGTGATGCAGTTCGTGCTCGGCGTGCCCGGCAGCGGCGTGCCGGCCACCGTGGCGATGGTCGAGCACCTGCGGTCGATGATCCCGCCCGAGTGGCCGTGGTCGGTGTGCGCGATCGGGCACGCGCAGCTCCCGCTGAACGCCTACTGCATCCTCGCCGGCGGGCACGTCCGCACGGGCCTGGAGGACAACCTCTGGCTGCGCCGCGGCGAGCGCGCGACGAACGCGGCGCTCGTCGAGCGGATCGTGCGGATCGCCGAGGAGCTCGACCGGCCCGTCGCCACGCCCGACGAGGCGCGCGCGATCCTCGGTGTGTCGTAGGACCGCCCGCGCCGCCGTCCGGAGCGTCAGTCCTTGCGCAGCAGGTCCTTCGCCTTGTCGGCGATGCCGCCGACGGCGTCCTTGACCTTGCCGGAGGCGCGGTCGACCTTGCCCTCGTCCTTCAGATCCTGGTCGCCGGTCAGGTCGCCGAGCGCTTCCTTCGTGCGGCCCTTGGCGTCGTCGAGCGTTCCGTCGTCTGGCATCTGGTCTCCTTTGAATGGCGTTCGACCCGCCGTACCCGAATGCCCGCCGGCGTGCACTGCCGGCGATTCTCCGGCGGCGGGATCGGCTGAATATTGGTCGCTTTGCCTACGATGGTCGGCGTGCCGTGGACCGCGACGAACAGCGAGGGCTACCCCGCTCCGGCCGCGCTGGCGACCGACGTCGTCGTCCTGACCGCCCGCGACGGCGACCTGCTCGCGCTCACAGTCGCGCGAGACGGCGGGGAGGAGCTTGCGCTGCCGGGCGGCTTCGTCGGCACGGGCGAGCGGCCGCTGGACACGGCGCTGCGCAAGCTGCAGGAGAAGACCGGCCTGCGGGCGCCGTACGTCGAGCAGCTGGGCGCGTTCGCCGATCCCGGCCGCGATGCGCGCGGCTGGATCCCGTCGATCGCCTATCTCGCGCTCGTGCCGCCCGGCACCGAGGTTCCGGACGCGAGCGCGCGCTGGATCGCCGCGCGCGGCGACACGCCGCTGGCGTTCGATCACGGCGAGGTGCTCGCGGCGGCCGTCGATCGCCTAGAGGGCAAGCTGTGGTGGTCGAACATCACCGTCGGGATCCTGCCCGGGCCGTTTGCGCTGAGCGACGCGCGCCATGTCTATGAGGCCGTCGCGCAGACGCGCTATGACCCGGCGACGTTCGGCCGCGACCTGAAGGCGACCGGCCTGATCGAGGCGACCGGCGAGCAGCGCGCGGTGGGGCCGGGCCGGCCGGCGGCGATGTATCGCTTCACCTCCGACCGGCCGGCGTGGGGCGCCGGGCGGCGCAAGCGCATCGCGTCCTAGCGCGCCCGCCCGGGCGCCGTCCCCTGCCTGTGATGCAATTGCCTGCATGGCGCGCGGGCGCGGCTGAGACGCCGCGGCCCGCGCCCCGCCTCAGGATTCGGGTTCGATCGCCACCTGCGGCAGCCGCCGTTCCAGCCACGACGGGAACCACCACGCATGGCGGCCGACGATCTGCATCAGCGCCGGTACGAGCAGGCAGCGGATGATGACCGCGTCGAACAGGACGGCCACCGCCAGCCCGAGGCCGAACTCGGTGATGACCCGCTGGCCGCCGAGCGCGAACGACGCGAAGACGACGATCATGATCGACGCCGCCGCCGTGATGACGCGGCCGGTCGTGGCGACGCCGTTGCGCACCGCGAGCGAGGCGTCCCCCGTCTTCAGCCACTCCTCGTGGATGCGCGAGACGAGGAACATCTCGTAGTCCATGCTCAGGCCGAAGACGATCGCGAACAGCATCACCGGCACGAACGACTCGATCGGGCCCGACCCGACGCTCAGCGCGTCGGCGAAGTGCCCGTCCTGGAAGACGAGCGTGATGAAGCCGAGTGCGGCGCCGATCGACAGCAGGTTCATCGCCGCCGCCTTGATCGGGATGAACAGGCTGCGGAAGACCATCATGAGCAGCAGCGCGCTGAGCAGCACGACCATCCCGACGAACAGCGGCAGCTTGCCCGCGATGACGTTCGTGAAGTCCTCCTGCGACGCGACCTGACCGCCGACGTAGACTTGGGCGCCGGTCGCCTTCTCGACGGCGGGCAATCGCTCGTCGCGCAGGCGGTCGAGCAACTTCGTCGTCTCCTCGTCCTGCGGACCGCTCTTCGGGAACAGGACGATCGTCGCGACCTCACCGTCCTTCGCGAGCACCGGCGGTGCCACGAGGGCGACGTCGGGGTCCGCGGCGGCGGCCTGCGCGATCTGCTTCGCGGCCGCCGCATCGCCCTTGCGCGCGAGCTGCACGGCGAGCAGGAACGACCCGTTCGTGCCCGGACCGAAGCCCTCGGCGACGAGGTCGTAGGCCTTGCGCGTCGTCGTGCCCTCCGGATCGAGGCCGGCGTCGGAGGTGCCGAGGCGCATGTGCAGCGCGGGTAGCGCGATCGCGAGGAGGACCAGCAGCGCCACGATCGCCGCCGGCCACGGGCGCCGCTGCACGAGCTCCGACCACCTCGCCCACCCCGGGCTCTCGCCCGGCACGGCGGCCGCCGCGAGCCTCGCGGCGCGGGCCTTGCCGCCCGGCAGCAGCCGCACGCGATCGATCCAGTTGCCGGCCCTGCTGAGCAGCGCGGGCAGCACGGTCAGCGCCGCGAGCATCGTCAGCAGGACGGCGACCGCCGAGGCGATCGCGGCGCCGTAGAGGAACGACAGGCCGAGCAGCAGCAGGCCGAGCAGCGCGATGATCACCGTGCAGCCGGCGAAGAAGACCGTCCGGCCCGAGGTGTCCATCGCGACCAGCAGCGCGTCCTCCCGGCTCAGGCCGCGCGAGTGCTCGGCCCGGTAGCGCGTGACGACGATGAGCGCGTAGTCGATCCCGACGCCGATGCCGATCAGCGCCGCGAGCTGGCTCGCGAAGTCCGGCGTGTCGACGACGTGCGAGATCACCGGCACGAGGCCGAGCGTCGCGCCGAGCGCGAGGATCGCCGTCAGCAGCGGGACGCCCGCCGCGATGAGGGAGCCGAACGTGATCAGCAGCACGACGAACGCCGCGAGCAGCCCGATGAACTCGGTCGAGCCGCCGCCCTGCTCGCTGAAGCGCAGGAACTCCGCGCCCTGGCCGCCATGCTCGACCTGCAGGGCGGATCCGCGCGCTTTGAACGCCTCCGTCTCGATGCGCTTGACGTCGTCGACGTCGAGGTTCTCGGCCTTGCCGGCATACGTGATGTCGACGACGCCGATGCGTCCGTTCGGCGCTACCCGGAGCGGAGCGACCCGGTCGAGCGCCCGGTCCTTGCGCAGCTGCGCCAGCGACCCGTCGATGCGCGCGCGTTGCGCCGGATCCGCCAGCGAGCCGCCGCGCGCGACGTAGACGAGCTGGTCGGTGAGGCCGTTCTCCGTGGGTGAATGCTGCGCGAGCACGTCGTAGGCGCGCTGGGACTCCGTGTTGGGGAGCCGGAAGCTGTCGATCTTCTGGGTGCCGACGGTCTGGCCCAGCGCGACCGCCGCGGCGACGAGCACGAGCCAGCCGACGAACGTCTGCCAGCGATGCTGCGTGCACCAGCGCGCGATGCGGACGAAGCGGGAATTGGATGCGGGGATGGACATGCCAAAAGGTTGACGAACGCAGCGGCGCCTTGTGTGACATCGATGATGCCGCGGTCCGGTCGCGCGATCGGGCAAGATTCGAACCCATGGCGAGGGGGATCGAGATCGAGCGCAAGTTCCTGCTCGACGGCCTGCCGCCGACGATGCGCTTCGCGCGGCGCGTGCCGATCCGTCAGGGCTACATCGCCCTCGACGGCGACACCGAGGTGCGCGTGCGGATCACGCCGAAGGCCGCGGTGCTGACGATCAAGTCCGGTCGCGGCGGCGTGCGCACCGAGGAGGAGGTCGTGCTCGACGCCCGCCAGGGTGATGCGCTGTGGGAGCTGACGGAGGGCCGCCGGGTGCAGAAGGCGCGCCGGCGCGTGCGCATCGGCGACGCCGAGGCCGAGATCGACGAGTACAGCGGCACGCTCGACGGGCTCGTCGTCGCCGAGGTCGAGTTCGACGACGAGGAGGCCGCGGGCGCCTTCGAGCCCCCGTCGTGGTTCGCGCGCGAGGTGACCGACGACGCGCGCTACTCCAACCGCAGCCTCGCGAGCGACGGGATCCCGGAGGGCGCGGGCGCCTGACGCGGGATCGCAGGCCGACCGCAGCGGGGCGGCCGTGACGGTCCTCCGCAGATGCCGTTGGACTGACGCGGCGCCCGTCGGGGCAAAGTGGCAGGCATGAGGACCGCTGCCCGCCTGCGTCCCTTCGGCACGACGATCTTCACCGAGATGTCGGCGCTCGCCACGCGCACCGGCGCGATCAACCTCGGGCAGGGCTTCCCCGACACCGACGGCGCGCCGGAGATCATCGCCGTCGTCGAGACGGCCATGCGCAGCGGCGGCGCCAACCAGTACGCGCCGCTGCCCGGCGTACCGGAGCTCTGCGCCGCCATCGCCGACCACCAGCGCCGCCGCTACGGCCTCGAGGTCGATCCGCAGGACGGCGTGCAGGTGACGTTCGGCGCGACCGAGGCGATCGCCGCGACGATGCTCGGGCTGCTCGAGCCCGGCGACGAGGTCGTGGTGCTCGAGCCCTTCTATGACTCCTACGCGGCGACGATCGCCATGGCGGGCGCGACGCGGCGCCTCGTGACGCTGCGCCCGCCGGACTTCGCGCTGGACCTCGACGCGCTCGCGACGGCGGCCCGCGGCGCGCGGATGCTCGTGCTCAACTCGCCGCACAACCCGACCGGGCGCGTGCTGGCGCACGCCGACCTGGAGGCGATCGCGCGCATCTGCGTCGACCACGACCTGATCGCGGTCACCGACGAGGTCTACGAGCACCTCGTCTTCGACGGAGAGCACGTCCCGCTCGCGACCCTGCCCGGGATGGCCGAGCGGACGCTGACGATCTCGAGCGCCGGCAAGACGTTCTCCTTCACCGGCTGGAAGATCGGCTGGGCGAGCGGGCCGGCGCCGCTCGTCGGCGCCGTGCGCTCCGCGAAGCAGTTCCTCTCGTTCGCCGGCGGGACGCCGTTTCAGCACGCCGTCGCCGCCGCGCTGACGGACGCCGAGCGCCACGTCGTGCCGCTGCAGGCCGCCCTGCGGGCCGGCCGCGACCGGCTCTGCGACGGCCTTCGTACCGCGGGCCTCGAGGTCTCCGTGCCCCAGGGCGGCTACTT
The DNA here is from genome assembly GCA_963727785.1 of uncultured Solirubrobacteraceae bacterium. GTDB lineage: Bacteria > Actinomycetota > Thermoleophilia > Solirubrobacterales > Solirubrobacteraceae > CADCVQ01. Next base: position 207,306 of record CAVSHS010000039.1, on the reverse strand, counting down.
CGTCAACGCCGACATCGCGCCGCTCGGCGCCGATGACGCGAGCGCGTGGTGCCGCGCGCTGCCCGAGCGCGCCGGCGTCGTCGCGATCCCGACGAGCGCGTTCTACGGCGATGCGGACGCCGGCCGGACGCTCGTGCGCTTCGCGTTCTGCAAGCGTCCGGAGGTCATCGAGGAGGCGGTCGCCCGGCTCGTGGCGGCCACGGGCCGCATCCACTAGTAGCGTCCCCGCGCATGGCGAAGCTCTCCGACAACGCGAGCACCGACATCGACGCGCCGATCGACGCCGTCTGGGCGATCGTGTCCGACGTCGCGCGCTGGCCCGAGTGGCAGGACACGCTCGGCTCGATCGACGTCCTCGAGCAGGACGCCGAGGGGCGGGCCACGCTCTGCGCGATCGAGATCGACGCGGGGATGATGAAGATCAAGATGAAGCTCGCCTGCGCGTACACGGCGCCGACCCAGGTGTCGTTCCAGCGCGTGTCGGGCGACCTGTCGGGGCTCTCGGGCTCGTGGCAGCTGGAGGATCTCGGCGACGGGCGCACGCGGGCGACCTACCAGCTCGACGTCAACCCCGGCGGCGTCCTGAACTTCTTCCTCAACGACGAGCGCGTCGGGAAGCTGCGCGAGACGCTCGTCGACGCCCGCCCCGCCGAGCTGAAGGCGCGCGCCGAGGCCGACCTCAGGCCTGAAGCCGGTCGCGCTCGCGGTCCCAGCCGGCGCGGGCTCGATCGAACTCCGCCCACAGCTCGTCGGGCGGGCCGCCGGCGGGCTCCGGTGGAGCGGGTGGATCGGGGCGCTTGCGCGGGCCGCCGCCCCCGCCGCCGCCGTCGTCCTCGTCGTCGGCCTTCGGCGTGAAGCGTGCGCTCAGCGCGACCCACAGGCACGTGCTGACGATGACGATCGCCACGCAGCCGGCGATCCCCGACGCGAACCAGCGCCCCATGAACGACAGCGCGATCGCGACGCTCATCGCCAGGCCGCCGCCGCACGCCAGCGCCCCTCGCGCCACGCGAACGCGGCGCGACGCTCGCTCGGGGACCGGCGTGAGGACGGCCAGCGAGAGGCTGAGGGCGATGACGTACAGCACGGCGTTGAGGATGAGCACCATCACGCTCATTGTGGTTCCCCCGCTGCCCGGGCTCAAATCGAAAGGACGCACGTACGGTGGCGTATCGGCCATCCGACGAACGAGCGTCCACCGGCCGGTTATTGTCGGGCGATGAGCGAGGCGGGGATGGAGCCCGGCATCGAGCACGCAGCGTCGTCCGCGGTCTGGCTGCGGCACACGCTGGACGAGATCCTCTCCCAGGTGCGCGTGCTGCTCGATGTCGACGGCTGTGCGTTTCAGACCGTCGACTCCGAACGCGGCTACATCAGCCCGGCGGCGGCCTGGTTTGAGACGCAGGAGATCCGAGCCGCGATGCAGCCGGTGCTCGCACGTCCCTACGACGTCGCCCGCGGCGGCGTGACGGAGGCCGCGATCGAAAGCGGTGAGCCGCTGCTGATCACCGACATCGAGGCGTGGGACGGCGCGGGCGCGCTGCGCGCGCGGCTGCGCGAGCAGCTCGACGACGACGCGGCCGACACGGCGTGGGCGTGGTACCGGACGTCGTCGTTCATCTCGTGCCCGGTCCAGACGACGCTCGGGCGCACGCTCGGCGTGCTCGCGCTGTCGTCCGCGCCGCCGCGCCTGCCGCTCGGCGAGGAGCAGCTGCGCGTGACGGAGGTCTTCGCGAGCCTCGCGGCGCTCGCGCTGGAGCGCACCGAGCTGCTCGAGCGCGAAGCCCGGCGCGCGGAGGCCGAGGAGCTGCTGCACAACGCCGCCCAGGAGATGACGGCCTCGCTGGATCTCGACGCGGTCTACGCGTCGATCTGCGAGCAGGCCGTGCGGATCGCCAACGCGCCGACGGCGCTGCTCCTGCGCCTGGACAGCGTCACGCAGACGCTGCGCTGCGTCGCGAGCACGGGCGCGTCGGAGCGGCTCGTCAGCCATCGCTACGCGCTCGGCGAGGGGATGATCGGGGCCGTCGCCGCCGGCGGCAACGCCGTACGTCAGCCGCACCGAGGACCGTCAGCAGTGGCTGCCGTGGGTCGAGGACGAGGGGGTGCGCTCGTTCGCGCACGTCCCGCTCGGGCTCGGGCCGCGGCGCTTCGGCGTGCTGACGGTGTGCCATCCCGAGGCCGGTGCGCTGGACGGGACACGGCTGGCGCTGCTCGGGTCGCTCGCGCGGGCCGCCGCGGCGGCGATCGCCAACGCGCTCGAGTTCCAGCACGAGCGCCGGATCGCGGGCGCGCTGACGCGGGGCTACATCCCGGGCGCGCCGCCCGAGCTCGAGGGCTACTCGCTCGGGCTCGTGTACGAGCCGGTCGGGCACGAGGTGTCGGGCGGCGACGTCTTCGGCGTGTGGCGGCTGCCGAGCGGCGCGCTGGCGGTGCTCGTCGGCGACGTGAGCGGCAAGGGGCTGGAGGTCGCCGCGGTGAGCGCGATGGTGCGCTTCTTCATCGAGGCCCGCACATGGGACTCCGATCACCCCGCGCAGGTGCTCGCGCAGACCAACGCGATCCTGCGCCGGCGGCTGCCGGGCCGCGTGGCGCTCGTGACGGCGTTCCTCGGGGTGATCGACGACGGCATCCTGCACTACGCCAACGCCGGGCACGTGCCGCCGCTCGTCGCCTCCGGGGCGCAGAGCGCGGACGGCGCGACCGCTGCGGCGCCGTGCGAGCTGCGCACGACGGGCCTTCCGCTCGGCATCGCCGACACCGTCACCTACGAGGGCCGCGACCTGCCGTTCGGCTCCGGCGATCTGCTGTTCGCCGCGACGGACGGGCTGCTCGAGGCGCGCCGCGGCCCCGAGCTGTTCGGCCAGGAGCGGATCACGGCGCTGGTCGCCGCGAACGCCGCGAGGCTCAGCTCGCAGGAGCTCGTCGAGCTCGCCTACGCCGAGGCCGAGTCGTACGCGGACGGGCTGACCGACGACGTCGCGATCATCGCGCTGCGCCCGGTGTGATCGAGCTGCGCGACGAGCCGGCCGACGGAGTCGCGGCGCGCGCGCTGTTCGATCAGTACATATCGCTCGTCCGCGAGCGCGCCGGCGATGAGAACTTCGCGCCGGTCGAGCGGATCTTCGCCAACGAGAACGCCTTCGCGGCGGCGGACGCGGCATGGATCGTCGCCTATCTCGACGGCGAGCCGGTCGGCTGCGGCGGCCTGCGCACGCTGGAGCCGGGCATCGGCGAGATCAAGCGGATGTTCGTCGCCGCGCCGGCACGCGGGACCGGCGTGGGACGCCGGCTGCTGCGCGCACTGGAACGGCGCGCCGGGGAGGCCGATCACACGCACGTACGGCTGCTGACGACGCCGATGCTCCGCGAGGCCTGCGCGCTCTACGCGGCGGAGGGCTATGCGGAGATCGAGCGGATCGACCACGGCGGGCCGGTCGAGATCTGGCTGGAGAAGCGGCTGGCGTAGCGCCAGGCTTCGCGGACGGACCGGCGCTCAGTCGCCGTCTGCCGGGAACTGCTCGAGCACCCACTCCGGCCCGAGCACCGGGCGGCGGTAGGAGCGACCGCCGACGCGCACGTAGTCGCCCGTGCGCGGATTGAGCGGGAGGTCGCGCTCGATCGGATACCAGGCGTTGTGCTGCTCGATGAGCTCGTTGAGCTCGTCGAACGGCCAGCTCCGCGCGCAGGCGTGCCAGCGCGCCGCGAACAGCTCCGGGTCCCCCGCGCACTCGCCCCGCAGCGCGCGGTAGGCGCGCGCCAGGTGGCGGCGCTCGCGGGCGATCCCGGCGTCGATGTCGCCGACGCGCTCCATCCACCGCGGGCGCAGGCCGGCCTTCAGGTACGCCTCGATCGACCGCTGCGTCTGGCTCGCGCGGCTCGTGAGCGGCCTGCCCTTGCCCGCCTGGTCGTCGAGGTCCTTCCCGACGATCCGCTCGACGGGTGAGCGCCGGTCATCGTCGTACTGCTGGCGCATCCCTCTGAAGGCTAGATGGTTGATTCCGCGGCCGGTTCCGGTCGTGGAATCAACCGTCAGAGAATCGGCGGCCTACTCGTACACGATGAGGTCGGGTGGCGGGCGCAGGTCGAGCACCGCGCCGGGCGTCATGAGGTTCGTGTCCTCCTCGTAGAACAGCTTGAAGCCGTCGTTGAAGCGGGTCAGCTCGGATGTGAACTGCGCGTACTTGGAGATCTTGTTCGCCCGGTCGCCGAAGCCGTCGACGTTCATCGTCAGCGCCAGCCCCGGGCGAGGGACCACGCGGTCCTTGTTGGCGATCATCCCGCTCGTGAACTGGTGCACGACGAAGAGCTTCTCCGGCAGGTGCTGCTCGGTGACCAGCCGCGAGACGTACGCCGTCACCGCGTTGACCTCGTCCGCCGTCACCGAGCCGATGACCTTGCCGGGCAGGTCGGCCGGCCCGACGTGCCACTCGGGATCGAGCGCGATGCCGACGTCGGGCTGGCGCAGCCAGCCCTCCAGGAGCTGCGCCTCGCTGAGGAAGTCGCCGCGCCCGGGCTGGATGTCGAGCACGAGCAGCGCCTTGGCCTTGCGCGCGGCGCGCAGGTAGCGGGCGATGACGTCGTCGGTCTGGTGCATGCGATGCAGCCCGTCGTCGCCGGGCGCGGCGGTGGCGATCGTCGCGATGAGCTCGAACGCCGGCAACGCCGGACGCGTCTTCTTCGCGTAGCCGCGCGCGACGCGCAGCAGGCGCCGTCCCGCCTGGTCCGGCGAGCCGATCCCGAGCGCGCCGAGGCGCGTGCTCTGCGGCGCGCCGTAGAAGGCCACGACGCGGTAGTCGGGGAAGATCCGCCGCCCGCCGTGCGGTAGCTGCAGCCGGCGCGCCGGCGTCGCGGACGCCGGCACGGGCGCCGGCGCGGCGTCGCCACCACCGCCGCCGCCGGAGCGGATCGCCAGGACACCGACGACGAGCACGCCGGCGAGGGCCGCGAGCGCGGTCGCACGGCGCCGGCGATAGACGGATACCGGCTCGTGCACGGCACCATCCTCCCGCTTCCGGCCGATCCGCCGCCTTCTGCCGAGAGATCGCCCGGCACGCTCAGGCAGCGCGAGCCGCATGCCGAAGACGATTGGATGCAACATCGCTATGAGCGCATCTCGATCGAGACCGCCCGACACCGCATCGTCGGCGTCGCGACGCTCGCGAGCGACGGCTATCGCAGCCGCCTGTCAGACCTCCTCAACGCACCCGAGCGCGACTTCATCGCGCTGACGGACGCCACGGTGACGACGATCGGCAGCGACGGCGCGGCCGCCCACCACGACTTCATCGCGGTGCACCGCCAGCACGTCGTCTTCGCCGTCTCGCTGGGCACCGTCGAAGAGCCGCAGGGCCTCGGCCTCGTGGTCTGAGCTCAGGCAACGGGCACCTCGCCGGCGAGCCTGAACGGCGCGACGAGCTCGATCCGGTCGCCGCTCCAGAACGCGCCGGGGTCGTACCAGCTCGCGGGCCGCCTGTCCGGCAGCAGCCCCATGTGCTGGTACGTCGCCGCGACGAGCTCGGCGCAGTAGATCGTCTCCAGCGCGGCGGTCGGGCGGCGGCGCACGCGGCCGGTGACCCAGCGCCGGGCCAGGCGCGGCATCGTCGGGAACGGATGGCCGTCGAAGCGCGCGATGATCTCCATGAGGCGATCCTCGTGCCGGCGCTCCAGCGTCCCGCCGGTGAGCTGGCGCACCCACGCGCGCTGGCCGTAGCGCTCCTGCCACGTCGTGACCGCGCCGGCGAGCAGGTGCAGCTGGACGCCGCGCTGGCGCTGCCCCGTCCAGACGTCCACCAGCGAGCGGCCGAGCTCGGCGTGCCACAGCAGCGGGGGCAGATCGTCGAGCGCGACGACCATGCCGACGTGGTTGACGGGCGCGTTGGTCACCGTCCGGATCGCCCGGTCGGCGAGCGAGCGGCCGCGGAAGAGCCAGACGTCGCCGGTGGCGGCGGCGCCGACGGCGTCGTCGAGCGTCAGGCTGTACTCGGTCACGGCCGTAACCTTTGCAAGCGATGCGCATCCCCTGGAAGCTCGTCGGTCTCGCCGGCGTCGCGGGCGTCGCCGCGACCGGTGTCGTGGTCGCGCGCAAGCGCCGCGCTCACGTCGAACTCGGCCCGGACGAGCTGCGCGAGCGCCTGCACCGGCGCCTGGCCGAGGTGCCGCGCCCGAGCGACGCCGACCAGGCCGAGCCGCCGCCCGCGGCCTGAGCCTGCTCGTCGCGGACGGCCGCCGAAGCTACGCTTTGGCCATGTGCCGAAACATCCGCCAACTCCACAACTTCGAGCCGCCGGCCACCTACGACGAGGTCCGCGCGGCAGCGCTGCAGTACGTGCGCAAGATCAGCGGCTCCTCGAAGCCGTCGGCCGCCAACGCGGAGGCGTTCGAGCGCGCCGTCGACGCGGTCGCCGCGGCGTCGGCGCAGCTGCTCGAGCAGCTCGTCACGTCGGCGCCGCCGAAGGACCGCGAGGTCGAGGCCGCCAAGGCGCGGGCTCGTGCCGCGCAGCGCTACGCGGCGTAGCCGGGCGCGGTAGGCGAGCCGTCACGGCTCGGCTTGGACGTCGATGACGTCCATGCACCGCTGCGGCTGGGTGTGACCGCCGGCTGCGGTGTACCACCGACCGGACCGGCTGCTGACGGCGGACAGGCCCTCGATCGGGATGCAGCGCCACTCCCCGCCGGGCGGCAGGCCCGAGCTGCTGGATCCTGCGAACTGAAAGAACAGGGCGCGCTCGCAGCCGTCCTTCGTGCCGATCGCGTGCGGGCACATCTCGCGGCGATGACCGCGATAGGTCGCCACGATCTGGCGCTTGTCGAGGATCGCCTCCCGGACGATCGCGTACGTGTCGGACACCATCACTCGCTCCCTCCGGGCGCGATGATGACGCCGTGTTCGTGCGGATGTCGGCGCGGTGGCGGGCGCGACGCGCTCGTGCTCGGCATCGATGAAGGAGTGGGAGTGCTCGGCCTCGTGGCGCTCGGTGCCGGCGGGGTGGCTACGCGGCGGGGCGCTTGTCGAGGGGTGGGTCGAATCGTGCTCGCCCAGCGATGCATATTCGACCCACCCCCACCTCATCCGGCCGGTCATGTCGGATCGTCCTCGCCTATAGAGGAAAAGGCGACACGACCACCGCGAACCACCGGCGAGTGCGCGGAAGCGGACGGGTGCTTACCGATACTCGGCGTTCGCGCCTGTAAACGTCCAGCGGCCTGCGGCCTCACGCTTCGCGGCGCGTTGATTGGGCCTCAGGTTTCAGCCATGGCGGCGCGGTCGTGCCGAGGCGGGCCACGAGATACAGGTGCGCGCCGATCATCGCGGCGATCGCGCCGGGTAAGACGAGCATGTGCAGGGCATAAAAGCGCGACAGCGTCGTCACGCCGAACTCCGGCCCCGCGCGCAGGAAGTCGTTGAGATAGGGCCCGATGAGCGGGCCCGTGCCGTTGATCGCCACGCCGACCGTCGTCGCCCAGAACGAGCGCTGGTCAAACGGCAGCAGGTAGCCGGTAAACGACATGAACAGCGTCAGGATGAGCAGCACGACGCCGATCACCCAGTTCAGCTCGCGCGGGTACTTGTAGGCGCCGAAGAAGAACGTGCGCGCCATGTGCAAGAAGACGAGGATCACCATGACGGTCGATCCCCACTTGTGCATGCCGCGCACGAACTGGCCGAGAAAGACCTCGTTGGTCAGGTAGCGCATCGACTCGTAGGCGCGCGTCGCCGACGGGTCGTAGTACATCGCGAGGATGACGCCGGTCACGGCCTGCGACAAAAACGCGAACATCGTCGCCGAGCCGAGCGTGTAGAACCAGTTCGTCCCCTTCGGGATCTTGCGGAACATCAGCCAGCGCGCGCCGCCCGACAGCGACGTGCGCTCGTCGACCCAGTCGACGGCGCTGATCCCCCGTTCTCTGGCGTTGTCCAGCGGATCGGAGTTCGCCGAGTCACGACGCGGAGACCGCGATGCGGGGACCGGTGGGGGACGTGGCCGCGAGGACTTGCGCGTCGGTACCACAATTACTCCAGACCACAGGCGGCCGCGGACACGTGCGACGCCGATGCTGACAACACGCAACTGCGAGAGCTTTGGCGTTCCTGGCGCAGTAAGGTGACAGCCGATGCAATGCGACTCGTGCTCCGCGCCGGTGGGTGCAAACCAGAAGTTCTGCCGCAACTGCGGAGCCAGAGCTCATGAGGTCGCCGTCACATCCGTGACGCAGCCGCAGTCGGCTTCGGCCGCCTGCCCTTCCTGTGGATCCCCTGCTGCTCTCGGCGCGCGCTTCTGCCGCCGATGCGGGGAGGCACTGACACCTTGGCCCGACCAGGCCACTGCGCCGCGGCCCGCGCCACGCCCTGAGCTGCCGAGGGAGCCTGTGCCGCCGCGGCGCGGCGTGAACTGGAAGCTTGCCCTCGGGGTCGGAGCAATCCTCGCGCTGATCGGCGGCGGCTCGGCCGCGTACGTCATCTCGAACGCGGACAAGAGCGACACAACGGCGAGCCCGCGTACCGAGGCGTCACAGCGCGACTCGCCGGCTGCCGCCGCGCCTGAGCAGGTGAGTCCGCAACCCTCCGACGACGCGGTCGCGACCACGACAACAGACGTGCCGACCACGACCGTCGGCACCACCGAAACCCGCTCCACGCCACCGAAGGAGACGCGGGCGACGGCGCCGGAGAACACCATGCGCCGTCACCTGCAGGCGCTGGTCGACCAGGACTACGCCGCCGCGTTCGCCGAGTTCAGCACAGGGCCGACGGAAGCAGCGAGGCGGCATGGGCGGCGACAGCCCGGAAGTACGACGCGTCGATCGCGATCGGGTTCATCGACGAGGTCTCACGAGACGCGACCGGTGCGACGGTCAAGGTAAGTTTCTACACGCACGATGCGGGCACGCGCCCGGCGCCACCGGACCCGACCGATGCGCGTGGTTTCACGGTACCACCCACGTCGTCAACCAAGGCGGACGATGGCTCTATGAGCCGCAGAGCGCCGGCCGGACCAAGCTCAGCAAGAACTTCATCAGCCGCTCGGACCCTCGGTGCACCGAGCTACTGGGCTAACGGCTAGTTCACGGGCTCGGCCTGTTGACGGCGGGCAGCGCAGCCCGTTTAATGGCACCGACGGCATGCCGATGCGGACTCACACCAGCGCTCGCAGGACGCCACACGCAACAGCAACCTAAGGAACGGGCTTGCGGGAATCGAGTCCGCCCGATGATGCCTGCCGGCCACGCCGTCATCGTGTGGCGTCCGCGTGCACGGGAGCGAAAAGGACAAAACGGAAGTGTCTATGACCGCCTGCTGGAAATGCGCAGCGCTGCTCGAACCCGATGACCGGTTCTGTGACTCATGCGGGACCAATCAAGCCGACGCGCCCTCGATGCCCGAGGCCCTTGTGATCGAAGCGTCCGAGCGCGTGGCCGGACAGCCGCCACAGGCGCTGCAGGATGTGCTGCCGATCCTCAAGCGCAGCCAAGACACCATCTGGGCGCGGGTGGAGGCGGCTCGCGACGCGCTGTTCGCGACGTTGCGTGAAACCTGTGAGGAAGAGGGCTATGAAGCGCTCGTCATCAAGTCTGGCCGTTCATCCAGCCGGCGTGGGTGAGGTCGAGTGCTGATTCCGAGCGCGGGCGGCAGGGTCAGTGGTCGAGCGTGGGCGGTCATCAAGATCCACGCCAAGGAGTTTCACCGCCATCCGATCGAGCACAGCGTCGAGGTGTACGACCGCGGGTGGACAAAGTCGTTCGATCGCCTGGTCGGATTCGGCGACTATCACGCGGGTCAGCTGGCGCGCTTCGTGCTGGGCCGCGGCCCGATGCCCCTGCTGGCGACGATGCGTGTACGCGAACAGCTCTGGCAGTTCTGGCGTCCGATGAACAAGCTCGACGTGCTGGGTATCGACTGGATGCGGTTGGCGCCCTTGATCCTCGTCGTGCTTGGGTTTGCCGCGATCCTGCCGCTTCGGGCCTCGGCCTCCTCTTTTGGATCGGGGCAGGTGCGGCCGTCGTCCTGCTCAGGCGGCGCCGGGCGCCGGTGCTCAGCTCCGGTAAGCCGGGTGCCGAGCCTCGACGACTGCACGGCGTCGACTCATGGCAGGTGGTCATCTCCGGACTTGGCGGCGATGCTGCGGCGTTGCGCGCACGCCTGCTGGAGCTGATCGAGACGCCGCCGATGGATGACTTCGAGTCCCGCGTCGAGAGGATCTGGGCCTGGGGGCTCGACGCGTCGTCGAGCGCGAGCAGGTCGTGATGACGCTGCGCCGTGGTCTGTGTTCTGTCAGATCTACGGCTATCGCGACGAGCTGTATGTCGGCTGGACCTCGCACGTCAACAGCGGGCAATGGGTCGAGGCCACGGTGGCGACGGGCATCGACAAGCGTCGCGTCACCCTGGTGCGCGTCACACCGTCGAGCGGGGCACCAGCCACTGACGGAGTACGACCTCATCGATCTCAACTGCCTGGCCGAGTAGACCCACGCACGGCTCACTCAGGTCGTGCAGCGGCGCATGCAAGAGCGCAAGATCGACCAGGAGGTCGACTTCAAGATCATCCGCGGCGATCGGCCGGAGACGGGTGAGAAGGCGGAGAAGCCGGCCGATCAGATCAAGCGGGGAGTCAGAGAGTTGGCCGCCGGCTTACACGCGCGGCTGACGCGCGCCTGCTGCTGCGCCCAGTATCTCGCCAGCTTCGACACACCCGACGCCCGATCACACGTCGTCTCGCTGCCGCCCATCGTCCCCGCCTCTCCTTGCGCTCACGCGCCCTCCGCGGTCACGCGCGTGGCGCGCCCTGCTGCCCGTCAGCTGCACGCACGCTGATCGCATCGGTCGCGGGCGCGCGAGCGTCGGCTTCGTCGCTCGCTGGCGACGCTGACGGCTGGAGACGCTTACCGGCTCCGCTCTCTTCCCATCACGAGGACGAGTACGACGCCACGCCGCAGGACTTCCCGCCGCTGAGGTGCGGTGTAGCGACGTCTGTTTCAAGCCGGCGGAGCGTGGATCGCGTGCAACTTTCACCTGGCGCCACGCTCGGCTCGCTGATGGAGGAGGCGGACAGCTACGGATTTCGCCTCGCTATCCGGAACACGACCGTTGACCGTCGCGACCGAGCAGATCCGCAGCGCGCTGCGACGCGCTCGCGGTGTCGCGACCTCGCCGGGCTCCACCCGCGCTGGTGGCGATGCAGCGCGAGCTCGCCGAACACCGCGTACTCCAGCGGCGCGTGCAGGGTACGTCGCCGTGGAGCCGGGAGCCGGAGGCGTGGCTGCTCGAGGCACTACGCGCCGCTTCCACCGCGCCCGCGCTCTCGCTGCGCTTTCGTGATGCCATACTCCGAGCTCGTCGACTACGGTCGACACGAGCTTCGTGTCCGATGGTCAGCACAGCCCGGACGCTGCTGGAAACGCCCTGTGTGGGCGTGCTCACCGACGCCGAGATCGCGGACATGCTGCTCTGGCGGCCACCGCGCGGCTCGCTGGCCGTCTCGCCGCGCCATATCGGCCGGAGCCCGACCCGGAGCGCGAGTGCCGTCCCGGCGCAGGTCTGCCGGACCCCGACCGCGACGGCGGCCGTTCTTCTTCGTCGCTATCGCCGCACGGACCTCGACCGGGTGGTCCCGTCGTCGAGCACGTGCGTAGACAGGCTGGAAGCTGTGGTACGACGGCGAATCGCCGGCGGAACCGAATGGAACGCGGTGCTCGAGCAGCGACTGGCAGCGTGCAGCGGGGTGCTGCTCTTCCTGCCACGACCACCCGGCCCACCCTCCTTCACCGATGCAGTTCGCACGCAAATGCGCTGCCGCCCGCGCCAGCACCGACCACATACGCAAGCGCTGCAGCGGAGAGGGAGGGATTCGAACCCTCGGTGGGTGTGACCCCACACACGATTTCCAGTCGTGCCCGTTCAGCCGCTCCGGCACCTCTCCTGGGTGCGCTCAGGCTACCGAGCGACGTCAGATCTGCCAGGCGCCGTTGCGCAGGACCGGCACGCGGTCGCCCTCGGCGGTCAGGCCCGTGACGTCGACCTCGGGCGAGCCGATCATGAAGTCGATGTGGATCTGCGAGCGGTTGATGGACTCCTGGTCCTCCGCGCCGACGGTGAACTCGTAGGCCGATCCGAGCGCCACATGGGACGCGGCGTTCTCGTCGATCAGCGTGTCGTAGAAGACGGTGTCCAGCGGGCCGATCCGGCCGTCGCGATCGACGAGGGCGACCTCGCCGAGCCGTGACGCGCCGTCGTCGCGCTGAGCGTAGTTGGCGAGCAGCTCGCCGCCCTCGTCGGCCTCGATCGACACCGCGCGGCCGCCCTCGAAGCGCGCGCGCAGCCCGCGGATGATCGTCCCGCCCGCGACGAGCGGCTTCGTCGAGCGCACGGTGCCGTCCACGCGCTGCGGGTCGGGCGTCGTGAAGATCTCCTCAGACGGGAGGTTCGGCATGTGCCTGATCCCGTCGATCGTCTCGAAGCGGGCCGAGATCCAGCGCGAGCTCGGCAGCAGCCCGATGCGCAGGTCCGTGCCGGGGCCCTCGAAGTGCACGGCGTCGAAGCGGCGCTGCGACAGCCGCTCGGCGACGCCGGTCAGCGTGTCCTGGCGCGCGGTCCAGGCGGCGACGGGATCGTGCTCGTCCAGGCGGCACATGTGGAGCACGTCGTCCCACAGGCGCTCCAGCGCCTCGGCCGGCTCCAGGTCGGGATAGACGAGCGAGGCCCAGGGCCCGGTCGGGCAGGGCACCGCGGTCCAGTTGGTCGTGCGCGCGTTGACGACCTGCGCGGATTCGCGCAGGAACGGCAGCTGGTCGCGGCCGGCGCGCGCGGGGTCGAGGTCGCTCAGAAGGCCCGGCATCGACGGGCCGGTCAGCGCGATCCGCGCGGCGCGGTGCTCGCCGAGCGCAAGCGCGCGCTCGCCGTACCACGGCGGCACGTAGTCCAGCGTGTCCTCGGCGGCGTGCAGGAGCCGCGAGCGCTTGATGTGCATGTCGAACTGCAGGACGTCGACGAACTTCGCACCCGCCCGGTAGGCGCGCTCGGCGATCGCGCGGGTGAGATCGAGCTTGCCCGGCTCGGTCGAGATCGCGACGATCTGGCCGGGCTGGACGTTCGCCGCGAAGCGGACGATGAGATCGGCGAAGCGGTCCAGGGTGTCGTCGCCGGTCCCGCCCGTGCCGCCCCGAGGGGGCCCGCCGACCGCCGTGGCAATGGACTGGTTGGCTTGCATAAACGTGAGGGTACACACGGTGCGAGCGGGCGATTGCCCGTCTCACCAGGATCTGGACTCGCGCTCCCGCTTTCGGGCCGTTGGTAGATTGCTGCGCTGATGACCGTTCTCGCGCCAGACCAGCTCCTGACCGAGCGGTCCGCCATCGAACTCGCCCGAGCGATCCGCACGCAGGAGACGAGCGCGCGCGACGTCGTCGAAGCCCACATCGAGCGGCTCGAGCACATGCACGAGCGCATCAACGCCGTCGTCGTGAACCGCTTCGACGCCGCGCGCGCCGACGCCGACGCCGCCGACGACCTCATCGCCCGCACGGCCGACGTCGACGACCTGCCGCCGTTCCTCGGCGTCCCCTGCACGATCAAGGAATCGATCGCGATGGCGGGGATGCCCAACTGCGCCGGCCTTGTCTCGCGCCAGGCGCTGCGCAGCAACGAGAACGCGCCGACCGTGCAGCGCCTCATCGACGCCGGTGCGATCCCGCTCGGCGTGACGAACACGCCCGAGCTGTGCCTCTGGATCGAGACCGAGAACCGCCAGTACGGGCGCACGAACAACGCCTACAGCGCCAGCCGCACGGCCGGCGGGTCGTCGGGCGGCGAGGGCGCCGCCGTCGGCTCGGGCGGGTCGCCGATGGGCCTCGGCGCCGACATCGGCGGCTCGATCCGGATCCCCGCGTTCTTCAACGGCGTCTTCGGGCTGAAGCCGTCCCCGGGCGTCGTGCCGAGCACCGGCCAGTTCCCGACGACCGAGACCGAGGTCGCCGCGAAGATGCTCACGATCGGCCCGATCGTGCGCCGCGCCGAGGACCTCATCCCGATGCTGCGCGTCATCGCCGGACCCGACGGCATCGACCCATACGTGCGCGAGACGACGATCGGCGACCCGGCCGACGTCAGCATCGCCGACACGAAGATCCTGCTCAGCGAGGACACGTCGTTCGTTCCCGTCAGCCGCGAGCTGCGCGCCGCCCGGCTGCGCGCCGCCGAGGCGCTGGAGAGCGCGGGCGCGACGGTCGAGACGGTCTCGCTGCGCTCGATGAAGCGCGCGCTGGAGCTCTACCTCGCGGTGCTCAAGCTCGAGGCGGGCGTCAGCGTCGCCGATCTCATCGTCGCCGAGGGCTCCGCGAAGGTCACGCTGCGCGCAGCGCTGAAGCGCAAGGGCCCGCACACGCGCGCGCTGCGGCTGCTGCTGATGAGCGAGTGGATGACCGGCAAGATGCCGCAGGGCCAGCTGCGCAGGGCCGCCGCTGCGCGCGAGGCCTTCGAGGCCGAGATGCACGCGGCGATCGGCGACGCCGTGCTGCTGCATCCGACGCACCCGCGCGTCGCGCCGCGCCACGGGCGCACGGTCGGCAAGCCGTGGCTGCTGACGACGACGGCGGTCTTCAACCTCGCCGCCGTGCCGGTCGCGCAGATCCCGCTGGGGCTGAACCCGCGCGGGCTGCCGCTCGGCGTCCAGGCCGCCGCCGGCCCGGACCGCGACCACGTCGCGGTCGCCGTGGCGCTCGAGCTCGAGCGCGCGTTCGGCGGCTGGGTGCCGCCGACCGACCCGTCGTGACGTCGCGCCACCGCCCGACGACAGCCGGTACGGCGTCGCGATGAGCGAGGCCGTCGTCTACCACTGCCTGCTCTACGACTACGTCGAGGACGTCGCCGAGCGGCGCGGTCCGCTGCGTCCCGACCACCTCGCGCTGGCGCGCGAATGGAAGGCCGACGGGCGGATCGTCATGGGCGGCGCGCTCGGGGATCCGCCGCACGGCGCGCTGTTCGTCTTCCTCGTCGACGACCCCGCGCAGGTCGAGGCGTTCGTCGCCGCCGACCCGTATGTCTCCGGCGGTATCGTCACGGGGCACCGCATCGTGTCCTGGACCGTCGTCGTCTAGCTCGTCTAGAGCCCGACCGCCGCGAAGTCGAAGCTCGCCGGCACCGGCTTGGGCATCTGCGCCTGCGTCCCGTACGCGAGCACGATCTCCTGGTGCTCCTCGAGCACGATCCGCGTCGGGTCCGCCGTGACGGGCTTGCCGTTGACCCAGGTGCGCAGCCGCTTGTCACCCGCGTTGCACAGGCCGCCGATGCAGCTCGGGCTGAGCTGGACGCCCCAGACGGCGAAGAACTGGCCGAGCGTGAACGTGCGCTGGGTCGGCGACTCGACGTGCATGATGCCGGAGGTGTCGTGGGTGTGCAGGTCGGAGATGAAGCCGCCGTTGGCGTCGATGCCGAGCTGCGCCGGCACCGTCACGCGCTTGCCGGCGGCATAGAGGTCGAGGTGCTGGTGGATGTGCACGACCTGACCCTCCTGGCGCAGCGGATCGAGGCCGATCGCCCGCAGGCGCAGCTGCAGATCCTTCTCGTTGTTCGCGGGCCATGGCGGTGCCGTCTTCAGGACGCCGGGCAGGGCTGCCATCGAGCGCAAGGGCGCCCCGAGCTGCGGGGCGCGCGAGGCCGCGGCGGTC
The DNA here is from genome assembly GCA_963727785.1 of uncultured Solirubrobacteraceae bacterium. GTDB lineage: Bacteria > Actinomycetota > Thermoleophilia > Solirubrobacterales > Solirubrobacteraceae > CADCVQ01. The sequence goes on along the minus strand of CAVSHS010000039.1, from coordinate 191,644 downwards.
GCGGTCCTGGTGGTGGCGGTCGTCGAGCCGCTGCCGTCGTCGGACCCGCCGCAGCCCGCCGGCAGCAGGGCGGCGACGGCCAGGAACGCGAGGCACACGCGGTAGCCGGGGGTCATCGCGGCCATCTCATCACATCGAGCCCGCACGGGAAGTCGTAGCCTGCACGCATGCCCGACGACGACCGGCTCGACGAGCTCTCCTCCAAGGAGCTGCACGACCTCGCGGTGCGCTACGCGCTGCGCCATCTGGACATCCCGTTCTTCATCCGCCTGATGAGGGCGCTGCCGGTCGCCGAGGCCGCCGCGGGCCAGATCGACGAGGCGCGGGCCGACGCCCTCACGCTGCGCGCGCACATCGACGACGTGACGGACTCGGGCGAGGGCGAGGTCGCCGACCTGCTGCGGCCGCTGTACATCGAATACCTGCACTCGCACGGCGTGACGCGCGAGTAGCGCTGTGGCCGTCGCGAGCGCGAGCGCCGCGATTGGACAGGAACGTCATCAGCAGGCCGCGCGTCAGCAGGCGAGGGCGAACGCGACGAGCACGAGGATCCCCGACTCACCTGCAGCGCCGCGGCTGGATCTACGTCTTTAAGTGCGGCCGGGCGAGCCAGAGGCCCGCCCGGTACCGCGCCGGTCATGGATCGCCGCTGAACTACTACGTCCCCGGAGTGTGTGTCACCGGGGTTTGCGTGACACTCCCGGCCACCTGGACTGGCCGCGGGCCCGAGGGCCGCGCGCGTTGCCGGGCTGAGCGCCGAAGCGCTCCGGCCGAGTAGGCGATCCGCCGGTCGGCAGAGGGTAGCGGCTGGCACCCGGCCGGCCAGACGGTCGTCCACCATCGCGCGGGAGCAAGACCGGCTCGCTCAACGACGTGATCCGCGCGCCGGCGGCACGTGCCGGCCGGTCAGCAGCGCGCGATCCGCGCTCGTGAGCTGCCGGTAGCCGTCGCCGTCGCGAACCCAGGCGCGGCGGCTCGCGCGCGGCAGCCCGCGCTCGCGCAGCGGCGCCGCGAGCGGGCGGTACCACGTCGTCAGCGGGATCTCGCGCACGACATGCACGACCTGCGGGCGCTCGTGCCGCGCGAGCGGCCGCAGCGCGTGCGCGACGTCCTGCGGCGTGAGCGGCGTGCGCGCGCGCTGCGTCACCGCCGCGATCGCGATCTCCGCGGCCGCGCCGCGCGGGCGCACGCCGTAGGCGACCGCGAGGTCGACCGCGTCGAGCTCGCCGAGCGCCTCGGAGATCGGCAGCGCGCAGACGGGTCCGGCGGCGGTGCGGATCGAGCGTGCGGGCATCGCCGACGAGCCAGAAGTCGCCGTCGTGGTCCTGGCGGAACAGGTCGCCCGTCGACAGCCACGCGTCGCCGCGCTCGAAGACGCCGCGCAGCGGACGGTCCGCCGCAGCCCCGGCCGCGACGCCCGGCCGGTCGCGCGCGAGCAGCAGCCCGGCCTCCCCGCGCGGGCTCGGCAGCACGAAGCCGTCGGGCCCTTCGAGCAGCCGACCGCCGTCCGCGTCGTAGGCGGCGATCCGCAGCTCGCCGCCGCCCGGCAGCGGCCGGCCCGCAGCGCCGGGCTTCGTGTCGGCGACGTTGACGAGCACCGCCTCGCCCTCGGTCGAGGTGTAGAACTCGAGCACGCGGGCCGGCGCGAAGCGCTCCTCGACGCGCCGCCACAGCCCGCGCGGCATCCCCGAGCCGATGAACAGCCGCACGGGTGGTGACGCTCGCTGCGGTCCGGCGGACGCTCGACGAGCTCGCGCAGCATCGTCCACGTGTACGTGGCGACGGTGACGCCGTAGCGCCGCACCTGCTCCCAGTACGTGTCGGGATCGAACCCCTCGGCGAGCGCCAGCCGCGCGCCGCCGGCGATCGCCCCGCCGATGCTCATCAGCAGGCCCGACGGGTGGTGGATCGGCGTCACGGCGTAGACCGTGTCGGCCTTCGAGAGCGCCGCAGAGGAGGCGGTCCCGAACGCCGCGACCGCCCAGCGCCCGTTCGTGACGCGGTTCATGCGCGTGCGCTCGCCGAAGCCGGTGAACAGGACGAACGCGAGGTCGCCCGCGCGGCCCGGGTTGGGCCGGTAGGAGTCCGGCAGCTCGACGCCGGCGGGATCGATGCGCTCCATGTCGATCAGCCCGCCGCCGAGGTCGCGCGGCTGCCCGCCGCCGCCGAGCACGAGCACGCTCGCCGCGCCGTGCTCGGCCGCCCGCTGCGCCAGCTCGGGGTCGGCGACGACGCGCGCGCATTCGCCGAGCTCCAGCTCGCGCGCAAGCGCGCCGTCGGGACGCAGCAGCACGGCGACGGCGCCGAGCCGGTTGAGCGCCGCGACGGCGACGAGCGCGCTCGGGCGCGTGCGCATGAGCACGCCGACGTGCTCGCCCTCGCGCACGCCGAGCGACGCCAGCCCGCGCACGACGCTGTCGATGCGCGCCTTCACCGCGGCCTGCGTGTGCGCGCGGTCGCCGAAGAGGAACGAGACGGCGTCGGGCGCGCCGCGGGCCTGCTCGTCGAGCAGCAGGCCGGCGGAGATGCGGGTCGCCGGCTGGACGCGCTCCAGGCGCGTGAGGCGCGGGAGCTGGCGCGTCGTCTCCTGCGTGACGAGGCGCGCCAGCGAGGCGGCGCGCGCCCCCGCCGCGAGCACCTGGCGCGCGGCGCCGATCCCGACGCCTGCGACGAGCTCGAGACCCACGCCGACACGCGTGCCGACCGGCGGTTCGGGGTCCGGCTCGTCGTCGCCGATCTGGTGGATCTGCTCGGGCAGCGGCGCGCCGGGCTCGTCGCAGAAGCGCGCCCAGCCGGCGACGACCGGCCACGTCGCGCGCGACGCGGTGGAGCCGACGACGAGGCCGAAATGGCCGGCGGGCAGCGTCAGCTCGTAGACGTCGGCGTGCGGCGCGGCGCGGCGGACGGCGCGGACGGCGCGCGGCGGCGCGATCTGGTCGACCTCGCCGACGACGGTCAGCACCGGCAGCGTCACGTCGGCGAGCGTGACGAGCCGATCCTCGATGACGAACCCGCCCGACAGCATCCGGTTGTGCGCGACGAACTGCGTGACGAAATCCGCCATCGCCGGGCCCGGCCACGCGACCCAGCCGCCCGCCTCGAGGAACTGGCGCTGGCGCTCGCGCGGCAGCAGCGCCTCGCGGTCATGCAGCGCGAGCACGAAGTCGACCTGCTGGCGCAGCGTCCTGACCGGGTCCAGCAGGCGAAAGCCGAGCCGGCTCGCCCAGGCCGGCAGCGCGTAGTCGGCGAGCACGCGATCGGCGAGGAAGCCGGCGCCGCGCACGGCGAGGTCCTCGGGGATCCCGAACGGCAGCGCGCCGAGCGTGTCGACCGGCGAGCCGAACGTGATGAGGCTCGCGAGGCCGTCGCTGCGCCGGTAGGCCGCGGCCTGGTAGCAGAACATCCCGCCCTGGCTGTAGCCGCCGAGGTGGACGTCGCGCCCGGTGGCGGCGCGCACGCGGTCGACGGCGTCGCTGACGGCCACGACGTGGTCGGTGAGCGTGCGCTCCAGGCCGCCCTCCTCGTGCTCGGGCGCGCCGAAGTCGACGACCCAGGGATCCGCGCCGTGCTCCCTGAGAACCGCGACCGCGCTGGACTGCGGCGAGACGTCGTAGACGTCGGCGGCGAGCATCATCGGCGGGACGAGCAGGACCGGCGGGCCGGCGGGCGCGGCGCCGTTCGCGGGCGGGTGGTAGCGCCGCAGGCGGTACATCGCCGTCCGCACGACGACGTCGTACGCCGACGCCTCCTCGCCCGTCTGCAGGCCGCCGAAGCGCGCGACCTCGAGCGCGTTCTGCGCGGCGGCGCCGAGGCGGGCGGCGGGCCTGAGCACGAGGTCCGCGAGGGGGTTCACGCGGCGGACGCTAGTGCACGAGATGGTCCGCCTTCAGCCCTCCTGCCGCGGCGAGCCGACCATGCACCACACCGCCGTCGCCGGCTCGTCGCCGACGTTGTCGATCCGGTGCGGCTGCGACGTGTCGAAGGCGATCGAGTCCGCGGGACCGAGCTCGTGCTCCGCGAGCCCGAGCACGACGCGAATGCGTCCCGACAGGACGAGCCCGTACTCGCGGCCCGCGTGGCGCACGGCGATCGGCTCCCAGCTCGACGACGAGCCGACCTCGTACGTGACGAACAGGAAGTCGGCGTTGGACTCGGCGAGCGGCGTCAGGCGCTCCCAGCGCACGCCGGTGCCGAGGTCGATCGTGCGCCGGCCCTCGGCGTGCAGCACGGCGTCGGAGACGGCCGGCAGGCGCGGCCCGTCGTGGATGACCGGCGGCGGCGCCGGCGGTCGCGTCCCGCGCACGCGCAGCAGGTCGTCGAGCGACATCTGCAGCTCGCTGACGATCGCGTACAGCGTCATCACCGAGGGGCGCGTGCGGCCGGTCTCGATCTGCGACAGCGCGCTCGGCGAGATGTCGAGCACGCGGCTGAGCTCGCGCAGGCCGATTCCGCGTTCCTTGCGCACGCCGCGCAGGCGCTGGCCGATGTCGTCGGGCAGCGCCTCGCTGTGGCGCACGCGGTGCTGGCGCGAGGAGCCGTGTCAACCGCTATCGGAATCCATGAACAGCACGAGTGTCCCCTCAGAAGCGCCCGACCACGCGCACCAGTCGAGGATCGGGGGGCGTGCGGCGGAGCCTCGCGCCACCGCACGCCGCGATCCCGGTCGGCGGGATCTGCCGGTCAGGCCACCGCTTCGACGATCCCGGCGGCGTCGCGGAGGGCGTCGGCTTTCGTCGTGTGCTCCCAGGTGAAGTCGGCGTCGTCGCGCCCGAAATGCCCGTACGCCGCGGTCTTCTGATAGATCGGGCGATGCAGATCAAGCTCACGCCGAAACGACCCCGGACGCAGATCGAAATGCTCATCGACGAGCTCCTGCAACCGCCCCCGGCTCACGCGCCCCGTCCCGAAGTCCTCGACCATCACGCTGACCGGATGCGCCACCCCGATCGCATAGGCCACCTGCACCTCACAACGATCCGCCAACCCCGCCGCCACGATGTTCTTGGCCACCCACCGCGCCGCATACGCCGCACTGCGATCCACCTTGCTCGGATCCTTCCCACTGAACGCCCCGCCACCATGGCGCGCCATCCCACCATACGTATCCACGATGATCTTGCGACCCGTCAACCCACAATCCCCAACCGGCCCACCAATCACAAACCGGCCCGTCGGATTGACCAAAAACTCCCTACGCAACTCCACCGGATCAAACAACTCCGCCGGCAGTGACGGCAACACGACCTGCTCCCACAGGTCGTCGGGGATCTGGCCCTCGATGCCGGCTCGGTGCTGGGTGGAGATGAGGACCTTCTCGATCCCGACCGGAACGCCGGCCTTGTAGCGCACCGAGACCTGCGTCTTGCCGTCCGGACGCAGATAGTCGAGCTCGCCGTCCTTGCGCACGTCCGCGAGGCGCTTTGCCGAGCCGGTGCGCGAACGCGATCGGCAACGGCATCAACTCCGGCGTCTCACTGGACGCATACCCAAACATCATCCCCTGATCGCCCGCACCCGCCACCAAAACTCATCACCCTCAGACGACCCCGACCGCGCCTCATGCGACGCATCAACCCCCAACGCAATATCCACCGACTGCTTATCAATCGCATTCAACACCGCACACGAATCCGCAGAAAACCCAAGATCCGCATCGATATAACCAATCCGCCGAATCGTCTCCCGCACCACACCCTGAATATCCACATACGTCTCAGTCGTGATCTCCCCCGACACCACAACCAACCCCGTATTCACAAGCGTCTCACACGCCACCCGCGACAACGGATCATCCGCCAAACACGCATCCAACACCCCATCCGAAATCTGATCGGCAACCTTATCCGGATGCCCCTCCGTCACAGACTCCGACGTAAACAGATACTCATCATCGGCAAACTGACTCATAGCGCGGGTGTCTCCCCTTGGTGAATCGATGGTGATCTCTCGAGCGGGCGGGGCGACCAGCGCAAAGCGTGTCCGCTGCATTGCCCCCAGGCCGTGACGTTCGGTTCCCGGCTGGGCTCGAGCCGTCCGTTAAGCGACGGTAAACACCCGTTCCCCCGTCTGTCAAGGAACCGGGCGAACGCCCTCGATACCCGCGGAACCGGCCGATCTAACGTTCAGCGCGGCTGAACGAGCATCTCGGGCGCGCGGACCTGCGCGCGCCAGCGTAGCATCGCCGTCGTGAACGAGCCCACGCCCATCGTCGACCCGATCGAGGCCGTCGCCGCCCACATGGAGGCGATCGCCGCGCCGCTGGCGCCGGAGGACGGGGTCCGCCGCTTCAACGAGCTCTACCTCGCCGTGACGCGCGCCGTCGCCGTCGAATCGGCGTCGGCGACGTTCGAGGACCCCGCGTTCATCTCGCGTCTCGACGTCGTCTTCGCGGACCTGTACTTCGCCGCCGTCGACGACGACGACGCCGGGCGCACGATGCCGCGCGCGTGGGCGCCGCTGTTCGAGCGACGCGCCGAGCACGGCATCGCCCCGCTGCAGTTCGCGATCGCGGGCATGAACGCGCACATCAACCACGACCTCGCGCTCGCGCTCGTCACGACGACGAAGGAGTTCAAGATCGGCCTGGACCGCGACACGCCGCAGCATCGTGACTACGTCGTCGTCGACGGGATCCTCGAGCGCGTCCAGGACGAGATCAAGGACCGCTTCACGACCGGCGTCATCAAGGACATCGACAAGGCCGGCGGCCGGGTCGACGACATGCTCGCCAGCTGGAGCGTCTCCCGCGCGCGCGACAACGCGTGGATGCAGGCGCAGACGCTCGACGCGCTCGGCGGCAGCGACTTCCTGCGCAAGCAGTTCCTGCTCGCGCTCGGGCGCAACGTCGGCTTCGCCGGGCGTGCGCTGCTGACGCGCACCGGCTGACCTGACGCAGCGTCGAACCCGGCGCACCGAAGTTGCGCCACGAGTCCATGGTCGGCGTGCGGCCCCGACCGCCACCCTGCATGGATGCAATCGCGCCCGGGACGTCGGCGACACCTTCTGCGACGCGTCTCGCCGCCGGTCGTGGCACCCGCGCTCAGGGTTGCGGGCGTCCGCGCCGATAGGTCCTACAGGCCAGGCGTATCAGGACGGCCGCCACGCGCGTCCTATCACCACCCGCCTGGACACGAGATGAAGACGTCAATCCGCGACACGCACCTCGGCAAGCTCACGATGGAGCAGTACCTCGGGTTGTCCGAGGGCATGAGCCTGAGGATCGCCGGCCGCATGCTCACGCTCGCCGGCGACTACACGAACGACGCCCTCCGCCTGCGCGAGGACGGCCTGGACCCGCGCCACGATCGTGAGACGCTGACGCACCTCGCGCGCGCCGCGACGCGCGTCGAGACGAGCCTCGCGCAGCTGCTCGTGCTCGCGGCGCAGCACTGCAGCGACTGGGAGATCGTCGACGTCCCCGAGGCGATCCGGTCGAACATGAAGACCGCCAGCCGCTGCCGCAGCGCGATCTGCCTCATGGCGATGGCCGCCGAGCGGCAGGTCCGCGACGACCGTCTCGCCGCGTAGCCCAGACGCATTCGCGCGGCTACGCGCCGGCACCGGTGTGACACGGCGCCTTCCTCCGGGTCCCTCCAGGGCCTATGATCGGTCCGCCGCCTGCAGCGACAGACCGATCTACCTACAGCCACTGTGGAGAACCCCTCGCGCCAGACCATCGATCCGTCCGTGCCCGAGACCTGCCTCGCCGCCGGGGCGGTGCTGCACCTGCGCGACGGGCACCTGGTCGCGACGAACTACGGCTCGGTCCCGGGCGAGATCGCCGTCTGCATGAAGAGCGTCGGGCTCGCCGATCGCTCGGACTACGGCGCGCTCGAGCTGCGCGGCGACCAGGCCCGGCTGGACCGCGCGCTGATCGCCCAGCTCGGCGACCCGCCGCTCGCGCCCGGCAGCGGCCATCGCATGCGCGGCATCTGGTACATCCGCCAGGACTCGCGCCGCGCGCTGCTCGTCGGCCCCTATCCCGCGCTCGCCGTCGGCCCACCGATCGGCCGGGGCCGCGACCGCTCCGACCTGCCGCAGAAGGACATCCGTGCGACGGTCGCGATCCTCAGCATCATCGGACCGCGCGCGGCGCGCCTGCTCGCGGCCGCCGGGCTGCCCGGCGAGCTCGCCATCGGCGCCGTCCGCCGCGACCCGCGCGACGCCACCGTCGTGGCGATCCTGCGCGAGAGCCAGCGGCGCTTCCTCGTGCTCGTGCGCAGGGACTCCGCAGACGCGCTCTGGACCCGTCTGCTGGTCGCCGGCGAGCCGCTCGGCGCCGCCTTCGTGGGCCTCGATGCGCTCACGCTGCTGAGCGCCTCGTCGGTCTCCAACGGCTGACCCCGCGGATTCGCCGGCCGGCGTTGGTACCGTCCGGTCCATGACCGATCTGGGACCGGACTATTTCACCAAGCCCGTCGGCGAGGTTGATCCTGAGATTGCGCAGGTGCTGCGTGACGAGGCGCGTCGCCAGGAATCGACGCTCGAGATGATCGCGTCGGAGAACTTCGTCTGCCAGGCGGTGATGGACTGCCACGGCTCGACGCTGACCAACAAGTACGCCGAGGGACTGCCGGGCAAGCGCTACTACGGCGGCTGCGAGCACGTCGACGTCGCCGAGACGCTGGCGATCGAGCGCGCCAAGGACCTCTTCGGCGCCGAGCACGCCAACGTGCAGCCCAACGGCGGCGCGACCGCCAACGCCGCCGCGATGATGGCGATGCTCGACCCCGGCGACCGGATCCTCGGCATGCGCCTCGATCACGGCGGTCATCTCACGCACGGCATGAAGCTGAACTTCTCGGGCAAGCTCTACGACGTCGTCGCCTACGGCGTGCGCGACAGCGACTCCCGCGTCGACATGGACGAGCTGCAGCGCCTCGCGGAGGAGACGCGCCCGAAGCTCATCCTCGGCGGCTGGTCGGCCTACCCGCGCCAGCTGGACTGGGCCCGCTTCCGCGAGATCGCCGACAGCGTCGGCGCGTACCTCATGGTCGACATGGCGCACTTCGCCGGCCTCGTCGCCGCCGGCGAGCACCCCAGCCCGATCCCCCACGCCGACGTCGTCACGACGACGATCCACAAGACCCTCGGCGGCTCGCGCGGCGGCATGATCCTCTGCAAGGAGGAGTGGGCGAAGCGGATCAACACCGCCGTCTTCCCCGGCCAGCAGGGCGGCCCGCTGATGCACATCATCGCCGGCAAGGCCGTCTCGCTGAAGATCGCCGCCACCGAGCTGTTCCGCGAGCGCCAGCGCCGCACCCGCGCGGGCGCCGAGGTCGTCGCCGAGGAGCTGCTGGCGTCCGGCGTGAACGTGCTGACCGGCGGGACCGACGTGCACCTCGTCCTCGCCGACCTGCGCGACTCCGAGCTCGCCGGCCCCGACGCCGAGCACCGCCTCGACGAGATCGGCATCACCGTCAACCGCAACGCCGTCCCCAACGACCCGCGCCCGGCGATGATCACCTCGGGGCTGCGGATCGGCACGCCGGCGCTGGCCACCCGGGGCCTGCAGGTCGACGACTTCCGCGAGATCGGCAAGGTGATCGCGGAGGCGCTGACCGGCGCGTTCGAGCCCAACGACGTCGCCGCGCTGTCGGAGCGCACGCGCGCGCTCGCCGAGAAGTACCCGCTCTACCCGCACCTCAACGCGCCCGCCGCGGTCTAGACGCGGGCCGGTCAGACGACCGGCGTGACCGGCTCCTCGCCGCTCAGCACGGCGATGACGTTGTCGGCGCACAGCTGCGCCATCGCGTCGCGCGTCACGCGCGTCGCCGATCCGATGTGCGGCACGCAGACGGTGTTCGGCAGCGCCACGAGCTCCTGCGGCACGGCCGGCTCGTCCTCGTAGACGTCCAGTCCGGCGGCGGCGAGCGGGCCGTCGCGCAATGCCTGCACCAGCGCCGCCGTGTCGACGACGCCGCCGCGGCACGTGTTGACGAGGACCGATCCGCGCTTCATCTTCGCGAGCGCGCCCGCGCCGATCATGTGCTTGGTCTCCGGCGTGAGGTTGACGTGCAGGCTGACGTAATCGGACTGCGCCAGCAGCTCGTCGAGCTGCACCTGCGTGGCGCCGTACGTCGCGGCGGCGTCCTGCTTCGGGTGCGCGTTCGGTGAAGACGCAGCCGCGGCTCGAAGCCGGCCAGCAGCGCGGCGACGCGCTGGCCGATGCGCCCGAAGCCGACGAGGCCGACGGTCGCTCCCGAGAGCTCGCGGCCGAGGTACTGCTCGGGCTCCCAGCCCGGCCAGTCGCCGCGGCGGAAGATCCGATCGGTCTCGACCATCCGGCGGCCGGCGGCCAGCATCAGCGAGACCGCCAGCTCCGCGGTCGCGTTCGTGAGCACGTCGGGCGTGTTCGTGGCCCGCAGGCCGCGCTCGCGCACCGCGTCGGTGTCGATGTTGTCGAAGCCGACCGCGAAGTTCGAGACGACCTGCAGGCCGTCGCCGGCGGCGTCCATCACCTCGCCGTCGATCGGCACGGTCGGGTCGGCGACGATCGCGTGCGCTCCCGGCACGTGCTCCAGCAGCCAGGCGCGGTCGAACGGCAGGCCGCCGACCTCGACGTCGAAGCGCTCCTTCAGCTTGTCCAGGCCCGCCGCGGGAAGCGTGCGGGCGACGACGACCTTCATGCCGAGACCGGCGCGCCGTGCTGCTGCAGGACGGTGACGAGCGCGTCGAAGACGCGGTCCGCGGTGTCCGTGGTCGCGTTGGGGCCCATGAGCCCGATCCGCCACATCGGCGGTGCTCCGGCCAGCCCGCCGCCGATCTCGATGCCGTGCTCGTCCAGGAGGTCGCGCTGGACCGCCGTCGCATCGACCCCGTCGGGCACGGCGACCGCGCTGAGCTGCGGCATCTGGTGGTCGGGCTCGGCGATGAGCGCGAGGCCGGCGTCGCGGACGCGCCGTTGCAGATGGCCGCCGGCCGCGACGTGACGCGCGCAGCGCTCGGCGACGCCCTCGGTGAGCGTCTCGCGCAGCACCTCGTAGAGCGCGTAGATGTGCAGGATCGGCGCGGTGTGGTGGTACGCGGCGGGGCGATCGATCCAGTACTTGCGCAGCAGCTCGAAGTCAATGGAGAAGGGGACCGGCGTGGTGCGGGCGGCGAAGCGCTCCATGCCCGCCGCCGAGACCGAGATCGGCGACATGCCGGGCGGCGCGCCGACGCACTTCTGCGTGCACGAGTAGGCGTAGTCCACGCCCCAGCCGTGGATGTCGAGCTCGGTGCCGCCCAGCGTCGTGACGCAGTCGGCCATCAGCAGCGTGCCGGGCCTGTCCTTCAGCGCCGGCGCCGAGCTCCGCGAGCGGATGCAGCGAGCCCGTCGACGTCTCGCCGTGCACGACCGCCAGCAGCGCCGCCTCGGGATGCTCGTCGAGCGCCTCCAGCAGGCGCGCGTTGGGTACGTGCGTGCCCCAGTCCTCGGTCACCTCGACGACCTCGCAGCCCGCACGGCGCGCGATCTGCGCGATCCGCCGGCCGAAGTAGCCCGACGCGCCGACGATGACCGTGTCGCCCGGCTCGGTGAGGCTGACGAGGCCGGTCTCCATGCCGGTCGTGCCGGTCGCCTGCAGCGCCAGGACCAGGCCCTCCGGGTTGCGGTACACGAGCCGCAGCATGCGCACGACCTCGTGCAGGATCTCCTGCAGCTCGGGGTCGAGGTGCCCGAGCATCGGGCGCTGCATCGCGGCCAGCGCGGCCGGATCGACGTTCGTCGGCCCGGGACCGCACAGCAGCCGGTCGCTGGGAGCCAGCGGAGCAGACGCGGGTTCGTCATAGCGCCGCACCGTGCCAGAGGCAGACCGTTCCTTCAACCGTGCTAGACGGCGGCCCCCGTCAGCGCACCGAGGTTCAGCTTCTCGTGGATCGCCACGACGGAGCGGGCCTTGTTGAGCGAGTAGAAGTGAAAGCCCGGGACGCCGAAGTCCAGCAGGCCCTGGCACTGCTCGGCGCAGTACTCGATGCCCATCTCGATCGCCGCCTCGTCGTCGCCCTCGACCTGCGTCAGCAGCTCGTCCAGCCGCGGCGGGATCTTCGCGCCGCACATGTTCGCGAAGCGCCGGCACTGCTCGGCGGACTTGATCGGCAGCATGCCCGGCACGATCGGCACCGTCACGCCGAGCGCGCGGAGATCCTCGACGTAGCGGTAGTAGTCCTCGTTGTCGAAGAACAGCTGCGTGATGACGACCTGGGCGCCCGCGTCGATCTTCTCCTTGAGGAACTTCAGGTCGCTCTCGCGGCTCTCGGCACGCGGATGGATCTCCGGGAAGCCGGCGACCGCGATCGAGAAGAAGTTCCACCAGCCGTGCTGCCCGCGCATGATCGTGTTGACGAGCTCGCGCGAGTTCTGGAAGCCGTCCGGGTGCGCCTTCCACGGCGCGGTCGGGCCCTCCGGCGGGTCGCCGGCGAGCGCGATGATGTTCTCGATCTCGCAGCCCCAGAGGTCGCCGATGACCTCCTTGACCGTCGCCTGCGACTGGCCGACGATCGTGAGGTGGCACATGACCTCGAGCTTCTCGCGGAAGTGCAGGCGCTTGACGACCTCGAGCGTCCTGCCCTGCGTCGCGCCGCCGGCCCCGTAGGTCACCGAGCAGAAGGCGGGGTTGAGCTTCTTGAGCTCCTGGACCTCGTTGAAGAGGCTCTCCATCCCCTCGTCGGTCTTCGGCGGGAAGAACTCGATCGAGAACGTCAGCCCGTCGCGGGCGTAGATATCAACCAGCTTCGTCAAAATGTGTCCTCTACTGATGGCAGGGTGACCTGGTTAACGTAGATCACCGCGTTGCAGGGCCGGCTACACGTCGCGGGACGGCGAGCGCAGCAGCGGCTTGACGTCGAGGATCGGCGTGCCGTCGACCGCCTCGAGGTCGCGGACGCGCAGCCGCGGGCCCTCGATCGAGACGATCTGCACGCGGTGCAGGCCGATCGGGTTGGGGCGGTCGGCCGAGCGCGTGCTGAACACGCCCTGCATCGGGTTGGCGGGATCGTCGCGCGGGTGCACCCGCAGGACGTCGCGATCGGCTCGATCGAGCCACGTCAGGACGATGATGTCGTCGCCGGCGCGCAGGTCCGCCAGGCCCGGGAGCACCCGCGGCTCGAACACGAGCCACGCCTCGGGAGCGCCTTCGTGACCCTGCTTCGGCGCCGTCTGCCGGATCGGTCAGCGGCGACTGCACCGTCCCGATCGGCGTGAGGCGGATGTCGGGCTGTGGCGGTGGCTGTGGCTGTGGCGTCATGCGTGTCGTTCTACTACCGCATACTCGGGCGCAGAACGCCAGCGTTGCGAGCGTGCGCATGCTCCTGTTACGAGTCGATTGCAACAGCGGGCAGCATGGATTAGGGTGGCGCTCTCGTTGATGAAGGTCGAGCCGAAGGAGATGTTGTGGGGGGAAATGACATCGGCCTGACGCCGCCGGACGCGCGTCGGCCGCGGCAGGATCTGGCAGTGAAGTCGGCGCTCAAGGCGGCGCTCGACCGCGAGCTGGCTCGGGAGGCGTCGGCGCCGCATGCGGGCGGCTTCCCCGCAGCACCTGGCGAGTCCGGGCCGTTTCGGGTCGGCCGGCACGTAGCCAGAACCTGAACCGGCGGACGCGGCGTGGCGTTCTCGGACCGCACCGGGGCGCCGCCGCGTGCGTGACCCGCTGGAGTCGCTGAGCGGTGTGACGTTCAAGGTCGCGGCGCGCTGCAACCTGAACTGCTCGTACTGCTACGTCTTCAACAAGGGCGACAGCACGTGGCGCCGGCGCCCGGCCCGCATGTCGCAGGAGGTCTTCGAGGCCGGCATCGCGCGGTTGCGAGAGGCCTGCCTGCGCACGGGCCGCGACGAGGTGAGCGTGACCCTGCACGGCGGCGAGCCGACCCTCATCGGCGCCGCCCGCGCCCGCGCCTTCTTCGACGCCGCCCGCCGCGGTCTTGAGGGCGTGGCCGACGTACGGCTGGCGATCCAGACCAACGGCACGCGGCTGACGCCGGCGTGGGTGGCGCTCCTTGCCGAATACCGCGTCGATGTCGGCGTGAGCATCGACGGTCCGGCGCACGTGCACGACCGCGAGCGCGTCGACCATCGCGGCCGCGGCAGCCATGCGGCCGTCCGGCGCGGCCTGGAGCTGCTGCGCGAGGGAGGCGTTCCGTTCGCCCTGCTGTCGGTGGTGAACTTCGACTCAGAGCCGCTGGAGGTCCACGAGCACTTCTGCGCGCTGGGGCCCGATCACATCAGCTACCTCATGCCCCACCACACGCACGACGACATCGCGGAGGTCCACGCCCGCTACGGCCCGGCGCCGTGCCTGGACTGGCTCGCACCGGTGCTCGACCACTGGTGGCAGCACGGCACGCTGCGCACGGCCGTGCAGCCGTTCGCCTCGATGGCCAGGATCATCCTCGGCGGAGCGAGCGACCTCGACCTGTTCGGCGGGGCGCCGCTGGGGTTCTGCTTCGTGGAGACCGACGGCGACATCGAGGGACTCGACGTCCTGAAGATCTGCGAGGACGGCTTCGCCGGGACCGCCCACAACGTCCTCACCGACGGATTCGACGCCTTCGCCGCCGGCGGCGGGCTGCATTCCGAGACGGTCTTCCGCGGCCGCCCGCTGCCGACGGGCTGCGCCGCCTGCCCGGAGGCCGCGACCTGCGGCGGCGGGTACGTCCCGCACCGCTATCTGCGCGGCGCGGGCCTGGACCGTCCGAGCGTCTGGTGCCGCGACCTGCTCGGGCTGTTCGGGCAGCTGCGCCGGCTGCTCGAGGTGGACCACCGCGAGACGCTGGCGCGCCGGCGCGCGCTCGCCGCGCTGCGCCCGCGGCCGAGCGTCGACGCGCGCGCGTCAATGCGCGCTGTAGCCGTGCATCTGATCGCCCTCCGCCGCGTGGATGCTGGCGTTGAACGAGATGATGATCCGCTCCTTCTCGCCGCCGTAGGGCATCGCCTTGTGCGCGAGCCAGGACGGAAACAGCAGCAGTCGCCCGGGCACCGGCTCGATGTCCAGGTGCGGCGGCTGCAGGTAGGCGTTGCCGACGTCGGTGAACGCGCCGGCCATGGCGGTGAAATGCGGGCCGTAGAGCCGCGTCACGCCGTTCGCCGCGCCATAGACCGGATGCGACACGCGCTGCTCCGGCTCGTCGATCTGCACGATGTATGCGGCCGACCACGAGCAGTTGCCGTGCGTGTGGATGTCGTGGAAGGCGCCGTCACGGCTGCACTGAAACCACATCCCCTGGAAGCCGACCCGCAGGTCGAGCGACCGCCCGGCCCAGGCTTCCCCGTTCGCCTTCTTCGTGGTCTCGTTGAGACTGCTCACGAGGAACCGGATGAAGTCGCGCCACTCGTCGCTCTTCATGCGCTCCAGCAGATCGTCGTCGCTGGCGAAGAACGGCCCGGGCTTCTCGCCCCGCTGACGCTGCTGCGCCGACCGCAGCTCCGCGAACGCCTCGACCAGCACGGGGTTGACCTTGGGCGGCCGCGGCGTAGCCGTGCAGCCCGATCGGGGTCGGCCACAGCCGCTGGATCGCGGGCCCCGTTGCCTTGCCTGCGCTCGGTGTCTTCGCCTGTGCCGGGCGAGACGCCGACGGACTGCCCGGCGGACGCCGGGCGCGCGCTGCGCGCCCCGTTTTTGCCATGCCTGCGCTCCTCGTCGTCGCCTGTGTCGGGCGATCGTATCTCAGGCCAAGCGCGGCCCGAGGCGACGGATCCGGGCGGGTGCGCGTGGCACCCGCCCGCGATCACGTTGCGGGACGCGAGGTCCCACGCGGGTCTGTCCGGCTTGCCCGGAGCGAGGCCGGCGTTCAGTCGCAGCCGAACGTCGTGCCCTGGTAGTTGAGCCCGTTGCCCCACTTGTAGCTCCGGGTGTAGCCGGGCGATGCGTGCAGGCACGGGCTGTCAGGACCCACGCGATGAACGATGAAGCTCACCGTAGTCGAGCAGTTGTTCTCCACATACACCGTCTGTGTGACGATGCCGGCGCTGTGCCGGACCTTGACGCAGGACGGTGCCGCGCCGCCTGGGCGGCAGACGGCGCGAGGGCCATGAGCGCCAGCGTGACGAGCGCAGCCGTTGCCGCGATCCAGGTCCGGACCCGTGCCGAGAGTGCCCGATGTGGGCGTCGGGATGGTCATCCCTCACCTCCTTGGTTGAAACGAGGCGGAGGCCCCTCGCCGTCCGCCGACTCACCACTATAGGAGTCCGATTCGTCGTGTGCCATGTTTTCGCCATTAAGGTAAAGTTAGGACCCCGATCATCTGTGAGTAACAGCACACAATCGAGGAGCGGATTCACTATCGGCCCGCACACGCAACGAAAAGCCTCATACGACGTTCGTCCGCGAGCGGCTGGGACGGGCCGCTACGCTGGATGGATCAACCGGATTGGCGCGGGGCTCGCCGAGACTCGTCGCTGAGCTGTCTGGAGGCCCACTTTGGCCGACCAATCGCCAGGCGATTGCGCCCTTGAAGCCCAACGGGCCGGTCGCGGGACACGAAGCCAGCACCCCGGCTGCATCGCTGCACGAGGACGAGAAATCTGAGACTCGTGGCATCGGAGCCGCTCTCAGACGTGTTGACCGAGTTCGCCCGAACGATGGTGACGGACTTCCCGATCCAGAACATCCTCGATCATCTGGTCAAGCGCATCGTCGAGATCCTGCCCATATCGGCCGCGGGGGTCACGTTGATCTCCCCGGGCCTTGACCCGCGCTACATCGCTGCATCCAACGGCGACGCGCTGGTCTTCGAGCAGTTGCAGACCGAGACTGGCGAGGGACCATGTCTGGCGGCCTACCACTCCGGCGAGGCGATATCCGTACCCGATCTCGCGGACGACGATCGGTTTCCCCACTTCGCGCCTCTGGCCTTGAAGGCCGGCCTGGCGGCCGTGTTCACGTTCCCGCTGCGCCACGGTGACGTCTCGCTGGGAGCGCTCGATCTGTACCGGGACACTCCCGGGCGCGCTCTCAGCGGAGTCCATCGGCGCAGCACAGACGCTCGCCGACGTCGCGGCCGCCTACCTGCTCAACGCTCAGAGACGCGCGGACCTGCAGGACTCCTCCGACCGGGCCAGCGAGGCCGCGCTGCACGACCCGCTGACGGGGCTGCCCAACCGCGTGCTCATGTTCGAGCGCCTCGAGCACGCCTTTCGGCGAGCGCGCCGCTCCGGCACGACATCGGCACTGTTCTTCCTCGATCTGAACCACTTCAAGGCAGTCAACGACGACCATGGACACCGCGTCGGCGACGAGTTGCTGGTCGCGGTCGCCGGCGCGGCTGACGGGCATACTGCGGCCAGGTGACACCCTGTCTCGTCTGTCCGGAGACGAGTTCGTCATCCTCTGCGAGGATCTCGAGGAAGCGTCCCAAGCCGACGCCATCGCCTTACGCATCAACGCTGTCATGACGCCACCGTTCGTCCTGTCAGATATCGAGGTGAGTATCACCGCCAGCATCGGGATCGCATTCACCGGTCGCGAAAATGGGGATCCCGCCGAGCTCCTCCAGGACGCGGATCTGGCCATGTACCAGACGAAGCGCCGCAACGACAGCAGGGACATCTTCGATCTGCGCGACCTGCACCTGGCCGAGCATCAAGCCGGCCTGCGGCGCGCGCTCCCCGGAGCGGCGCAACGCGGCGAGCTGCATCTCGAATACCAGCCGATCGTCGACTCAGCCGATGGAAGACTCGCCGGCCTCGAGGCCCTTCTGCGCTGGACGCACCCCAGCCGCGGCATCGTGGCACCGACCCTGCTGATACCGCTCGCCGAGCAGGCCGGCCTGATGGGCGAGCTCGGGCAATGGGTGCTCCAACAGGCCCTGTCGGAGCGCCGGCAATGGGAGAACCCAGCAGCCGATGACCTGCCGATGTCGGTCAACGTGTCCGCCCAGCAGTTCATGCAGGCCGGGTTCGCAGACCTAGTCGCCGCCGCGCTCAGCGC
This sequence comes from uncultured Solirubrobacteraceae bacterium, assembly GCA_963727785.1. Taxonomy (GTDB): domain Bacteria; phylum Actinomycetota; class Thermoleophilia; order Solirubrobacterales; family Solirubrobacteraceae; genus CADCVQ01. Next base: position 173,738 of record CAVSHS010000039.1, on the reverse strand, counting down.
CAGCTCGACGGACCCTCGGCTCTTGACCCTCGAGGTGACCGAGAGCATCTTCCTTCGCGACAGCGAGCGTGCCCAGATCGTGCTCTCCGACCTCAAGGCAATCGGCGTGAGCATCGCCCTCGACGACTTCGGCACGGGCTACTCGTCGCTCAGCTACCTGCTCGAGTACCCCGTGGACACGGTGAAGAGCGACCGGTCGTTCATCGCCAAGCTCGGGCACGACCCGGCGAGTCACGCGGTCATGCGCGCGGTCGTCGAGCTCTCCCACGGACTGGGGATGACCGTCGTCGCCGAAGGCGTGGAGACCGCCGCTCAACACGAGCAGCTGAGCCAGCTGGGCTGCAACTACTGCCAAGGCTACCACTTCGCACGACCGATGTCCGCCGCCGACCTCACCGCCCTCATCCAGCGCCAGGCCGCCGGGACCATGCCGCACCTCCCGACGCACGCCGCGGCAGCGTGAACGACCCACAGCGGCCGGGTGGCGTCCAGGCTCGAATGCACGACATGTGGCTCCGGTTGGGGGAGGCGCGGCAGGAACAGGGCGCGACGTCTTCTCTCATCTCCGCAGCGCCGAGTGCCAGCGGAACCATCCTCCACGACCTGTTCGGGATCTCACAACTGTGGGGGCTCCCTCCTTCTTCTCATCGCGCTGCCGGCGCTGCACGACATCGACCACGAGTCCGACGAGGCAGATGGCGCTTCGCCGTCGCCTCAGACTTCGAGTCCGCGGAGTTGGGATGAATGACTCCCAAGTCACTTGAGAACCGACCAGTCCACGACAAGCCATATGTGCTTCCTGTGATAGACCGGCGCATCGGCTGTAACCGGGCCGGATTCGTCGGTTTCGAGGCCATCGGAAAATTGATGCCCTCGGTTAGGCTCGCGCCCGTGCCACGCGGTAGACCTCCTAAGCAAGTCGATGCCAGCGTGTCGTGCGCTGCACGGCTGGGCGCTGAGATACGCGCCTGCCGCGTGGCACACAACCTTACGTTGCAGACACTTGCCAGCCGGATCGGTTACACGCATCAGCACCTATCGGAAGTGGAGCTGGCGCATGCCAGCGCCAGCGAGGCGTTCGTAGCGGCCTGCGATCAGGCGCTGGACGCTCACGGACGGCTCGTGGCGCTCTATGCGCCTGTCCGTGTCGAACAGCTGGTAGAGCGCGAGAATCGAGCGACTTCGCGGCGGGGTGCGTTACGCTCCTGCCAGGAGGTCGATGCCGTGAAACGACGAGCCTTTCTTGGGTTGGGTCTGTCGGTCGTGCTGCTCGGTCCAGAGGCCGCAGCACGAGCCAGCAAAGACGATTGGGACCGGATCGCGCATGCGTGGTCCTACGAGATCTCGACTGCCCCGGACAGGAACGCTCTCCTGCCGGGTCTTGCAGCCGACTTGAAGCGCCTGCACGAGAACGGCGGTCCGCAACGCGTCGTCGCTCAGCTATCAAGCTACGTTGCTGCCATTGCAGTGACCAATGGTGATACGGCGCTCGCGCGTCGATGGTGGCAGCGAGCACGCAGCGCAGCCGTAGCGTCAGGCGACTCGCATCTAGTGAGCTACGTGACGGGCCGTCAGGCTCTTCAGGGACTCTATGGCGCGTACTCGCCTCAACACGTTGTCGTGCTGGCCGACGAGCTCTGAGCGCTACCAAAACGCCCTGCACGGGCCGTGCTACGGCTCTTGGAGCCAAGTCGCAGGCACTTGCAGTGCTCGGCCGTCAGAGAGCCGCCAGCGACACCCTGGCCGCGCTAGAGCGGACATTCGAGAAGCTGCCTCGCGACATCACGCGAGAGCGCTTGTCTGCGCTTGGTTGGTCCGAGGAAACCCTTCATCACACACGGAGCTATTGCGGCATGTTCGTAGGCGGTGGCGAAGCTGCCCGCGATGACGCGCTCAACCTATACACGGAAGCGGACTGGCGCGGCCCTGCTCAGGTCAAGTTGCACAGAGCGGCCTCTGAGGCGGACGCTCAGGATGCAGTAGCGACCCTCTCAGCGCTCAGCGAGACTCAGCGAAGCGACAGGTTCGTTCGAATGATCGCGAAGCGAGCGCTTGAGTCGTGCGAATCTCGCAAGGTTGTTGGCGCGTCTGAGCTTCGCGAAGCACTGGCCTAGTTTCGCCTATCAAGCGGAGGGGGAGGGATTCGAACCCTCGGTAAGGGGGTTGCCCCTACAACGGTTTTCGAGACCGCCCGATTCAACCACTCTCGCACCCCTCCGGGTCCGATCCGGGACGACGATGAAGGGTAGCGGCGGGTTGCATCTCGCCCCGCTCCGACCCGCCCCGCCCGCGGCAACCCGCTCAGCGCCGCGACCCGAAGAAGTCCGTCAGCAGCGCCGCGCAGTCGGCCGCGAGCAGGCCGCCCGCGACCTGCGGGCGGTGGTTGAGGCGCGGCTGGCCGAGCACGTCGAGGACCGAGCCGGCGGCCCCCGCCTTCGGGTCCGTCGTGCCGTAGACGACGCGTGGCACGCGCGCGAGGACGATCGCCCCGGCGCACATCGCGCAGGGCTCGAGCGTCACGTACAGCACGGCGTCGAGCACGCGCCAGGACCCCAGCACGCGGCTGGCCTCGCGCAGCGCGAGGATCTCCGCGTGCGCCGTCGGATCCTGGCGCAGCTCGCGCTCGTTGTGACCCGCGCCGATGACCTCGCCGTCGTGCACGACGACGGCGCCGATCGGCACGTCGTCGTGCGTCAGCGCCTCCTCGGCCTCGCGGATCGCCAGGCGCATGAAGTACTCGTCGCGGGGAAAGAACGCCGCTGCCATCGTGAAGATGACTATGGCATCGCGTCGGCTCAGTCCACCGTATCGTTTGATGTCTGCCGCTCTCGATGCACCTCCTCCTCGCTTGATCTCCGTCCTGCGCTCCGTCCGCACCGCGACGACGGTCGCGATCGCGGTCGCCGCCTTCGCTGCCGGCGCACCGCGGCGGCGCGTGACCACCAGCTGCTCGCGCGCGCGGCGTACGTTCCCAACGACTCCGGCGTCGCGGCGGCGGCCGCCGACGGCGGCTGGGCGACCGTGCAGTGGGCGCTGAACGGGCCGTTCGGCATCAACGCGCCGCAGGCCTGGTCGCAGGCGAGCCGGCTCGGCGGCAGCGGCGGCCAGGGCGTGACGGTCGCGGTCCTCGACAGCGGCGTCGCCTACGCCAACCGCGGCCCGTACCGCCGCTCGCCCGACCTCGGGACATCGCGCTTCGTACCCGGCTACGACTTCGTCGACGACGACCCGTATCCGAACGACGAGTACGGCCACGGCACGTTCGTGGCGAGCACGATCGCCGCGACGGCGAACAACGCCTACGGCACGGTCGGCGTCGCCTATCGCGCGAAGATCATGCCGATCCGGGTGCTCGACTTCGAGGGCCGCGGCTTCCCGTCGACGATCGCGCGGGCGATCCGCTACGCGGTCCGCAACGGCGCCGACGTCATCAACCTCTCGCTCGAGCTCTACGACGGCCCGCCGCTGGCGCCCACGCCGCGCAGCGTGACGGCATCGCGCGCCGTGCGCGCCGCGCTGGCCGACGCACGCCGCGACGGCGTCATCGTCGTCTCGGCCGCCGGCAACAGCTCCAACCGCAACGTCCCCGCCAAGAAGTACGACACGCTGGCGATCAACGTCGGCGGCAGCACCGAGCACGGCTGCCTCGGCGACTACTCCAACCACGGCCCGGGCCTCGATCTCGTGGCGCCCGGCGGCGGCGCGGACGCCGACGTCCCGGGCGACGGCGACTGCAAGCCGACCGAGGCCGCGGGGCGCGACATCTCGAGCGTGAGCTTCCGCGCCGAGTCGCCGACGAGCTTCGAGATCCTTCCCCGCTTCCGCGGCACGTCGACGGCCGCCCCGCACGTCGCGGGCGTCGTCGCGCTCGTGCTCGCGTCGGGCGTCCTCGGCGCCAACCCGACGCCCGGCGAGGTCGAGCGCCACCTCGAACGCACCGCGCGCGACCTCGGCCCGCCCGGTCACGACCACTACTACGGCGCGGGGCTGATCGACGCGGCCGCCGCGACCACGCCGCTGCCGGCCGCGGTCACACCGTCCGGATGATCAGCACCGAGCACGGCGCGTGGTGGGAGACCTTGTTGGGCACCGAGCCCAGCAGGAAGCGCTTGGCCCCCGTCATGCCCTTGTTGCCGACGACGATGAGATCGCTGCCGCGCTCCTCGGCGACGTCGAGGATCGCGTCCGCCGGGTCGCCCTGACGGGCGAAGACCTCGACCTCGACGCCCGCCGCGCGGATCTCGCCCGCCGCCGCCTCGAGCGTCGCCTCGACGTCCTCGCGCGGGTTGATCATCCACTGCAGGTCCTCGGGCACGACGATCGACTCCTCGCGCAGGCGCGCGTCCGACACGGGCTCGTAGGCGCTGACGAGCTCGATCCGCGCGCCGACCGAGCGCGCGAGCTCGATCGCCTGGCGGACCGCCTGGGTGGCGGTGTCCGAACCGTCGGTGCCGACGACGATCGAGCGGAACATGGCTGGTCAGCGCCCGCCCGCAGCCGGCGATCGGGGTCCGGCCCCCGCGTGAACCGCAGTGGCGACATCGAACAGCGGGCTCACCGCACGCGCGGCGAGGTCCTCGCGCCCGTGTTCGGCCAGCCACTCCGCAAAGCCGACAGCGCGACGAGCGAGATCGGGCCGGCCGCCGACGTGAGCCTCCCACCCCACTTGCGCGAGCTCGCTGAGGAGATCGTCGAAGCACGAGCTCGCCGAGCGCCGGAAAGCGCTCGAGCAGTTGCGCATGGATCGCGCCCGGCCCGGTCGAGGTCACGGGCCTTCCCCCAGCGGATCGGTGTCGGCCCTCGGCGCCAGGCGCACCGTCGCAGGTCCGCGCAGCCCTGCGACGCCCAGCAGACCCCACGGTGCCGCCTCGAGGAAGTCGACCATCACGAGGTTCTCAGCGGATGGGATCGCCTGACGCGGCGAGCTCCTCGACGAACGCGAAATATTGCTCGAGCTCCTCCCTCGGCGCCTGCGCCCGCACGCGGTCGGCGACATAGTCGGCGAACGCATCGAACACGATCGTCGACGGCCAGCGCCGCTCGCGTTCGAACTCTGGGAACCTGCTCGCGCAGCGCGGTGAGGATCTCCGTGGCGGACGGACCGGCCACAGTCGTCCGAGCGTCTCATTTCCCGCCCGCAGCGCGGATCGCCTTCGTGAGCGCGCCGACGAGCTCGCCGGTGATCTCGGCGCTCGGTCGACCGACAGCGGCTCTTCGCTGAGGATCTTCAGGAGCCCGCGTTCGACGTTCGCTGGCCTTGATGAAATGCTCGCACATCGCTGGCGCGACAGCCCGCCCGTGACCTCATCGAGCAGCTTGTCCGCGGTGCCGCCGTCGCCGACGCTTCGCGCCGTAGCGGTACATCTGCTCGATCGCGCCGCCGCAGCCGCGCGTTGCGCACGCCGCTGGAGACGATCACGGCGCCCTGACGGCCGATCTCACGATCGACGATCCAGCGTCGGCCCGCGTACTTGATGTCGGCGAGATGGGCCTTCTTGAACGCACCGATCTCGGCGTTCGTCCGCTTGCCGGACGCCCGGGCGGCGTCGGCTGTCAGCTCGTTGAGCTGCCGGACGATCGCATTGACCTCCGGTGTCGCGTCCGCCGCCCGCCACGCGGCGTGAACCCGCCGTATCTCGCGGGTGAGCACGCGTTGCGCGAGCTTGGCCTCCCCGGCCAGGTCACGCCTCGAGCTCGCGAGACGATCTCCACCTTCGTGCCGACGACGCTGACGGTGAAGCCCAGGCGCAGGAACGGGTTCGCCGGCTTCGGCCACGGATCTGTCGGCTGCGCGATGCAGATCGCGCAGGCTGGCGCGCAGACTGGCAAGACGTCTGCGCGCGCGTGTCGGCGGCGCCCGCGAGCCCCGCCACCGCGGGCTGGGTGCCCGCCGCCTGCACTCGTGCCGCGGCCGCGGTCCCGGCGCCCATCGCGAGCGCCGAAGAGGCACATGGCGAGGGCCAAGAGCCCGAGCAGCCACCGCGCCGATGGGCTTGGGTAAGCTGCGCTGCGGGCGTCACGCGGGGAACATACCGCTCCGACGGAGGGGTCGAGGGCCGGCGACGCGTCGTCCGGACCGACGGGCGCTGCCGGCAGCAGATGCTCGCCGGCGCGACATGCCGCCCAGCGCGATCCACTGAACCGGGAAGCTCCTGCTACCCCGCGCAGCTTCTCGTTGATCGCGCGGATCGCTTCGCCGCGCGCGGCATTGAAGGTCTTCGTTGCGTCCGCGAGCCGGTGATCGGCGTCGTCGATCGCCCGTGTGGTCGACGACCGCAGCTGGATGACGATCGCTCGAGATCTCCTTGCGGAACGTCGCGAGCGCGGCGACCAGGCGGGCGTGCTCGGGACGGGTGTTCTGCGGGCACCGCGACCCCGCGCAGCGTTCTGACGAGCCCTCCCAGCACGGCGCCGTAGCGAACCAACGCGCGACGGTCCTGGCGCACCGAGCTCGCGTCGGTGATGGCGCGGGAAGCCTCGCTGGCCGCCTGCGTGAGCCGCAGCTGGCCGGCGTTGAGCTGGCGCACGTAGGCGTTCTTGGTGGACCATCGCTCTCGGCACACGCGCCGAGAGCGAAGCTGATCACGACCATCGTCACGAGCGACGTAATCGCCGTGAGGACGGACGTGAGGCGGGCCGCCGCGGCCGACCGTCTAAGCGAGCTTCACGATCGCGATCACGATCCCGGCGAGGACGAACACGACGATCGCCATCTGCATCCAGATCCAGGTCGGCGACATCCCGCCGCCGGCCTACTTCGCGCCGAGCTTGGAGTTGATCGCGGCGATCGCGGCGTCGATGCGGCTGTTCACCGCCTGCGTCGCCGTCGCGATCCCGTCGCTGCGCCGTCGGCGATCTTGCGCGCGTGCCGGGGTTGCGCAGCGTCGACGTCGACGGTCTTGATGTCGGAACCGAAGCCGGTCATCGCATCGACGAGCTGCTTGTGCTCGGCCTCGACGTCGCCCGGGACCTTGATGTCGCGCAGCTTCGACACGACGTCGTCGATCGCCGCCTTCCAAGCGCTCCAGCGTCTTGCGGTCCTGCGCTGAGGAGCTCCTGGGGGTGATCCGCTGCTGAGAGGTCGTCACGGTGCGACGCGAACTCCGTCTGCGCCGCGTTGAGCTGCGCCACGTAGGCGTTCTTCGCGTCGACGGTCGTCGGCGTCGCCGCCGCACGCGCCCAGCGCGAGCACCGCGAGCAGCACGCGAGAGCAGCGACAGGATTCGCATGTGCGCGGACATCGGGCCGAGAATCTACCTCGCGGACCGGTTAGCGCGCCGGTTCGAGCGCGGCCGGGACGGGCTCGGCGGGCACGTGCTGGGACGTGCGCATCTTGCGTTCGAGGAACGGACGCTCCACAAAACGGTAGGACAGCGCCCCGCTGAGGACCGTCAGCGGGAAGCCGATCCCGCCCATGATCGCCAGGCGGGTGGCGAGGCTGTGGCCGTCGCCGAGGATGTGGTCGAGCTCGAGCAGCACCCAGATGTGCACGAGGTAGAACGAGTACGAGCGCGCGCCCAGCCAGAGCATCACCTTGTTGGCGAACAGCCGCGGCGCGCGGCCGGTGCCGATCTGCAGCACGACGAGCCCGGCGAACAGCAGGCCGCTGCTGAGCGCCGCGAGCAGCGCCCGCACGCCGAGCGCGTGGTGGATCGGCGTCTGGCGCGGGTCGTAGTCGCTGGCGGCGTAGACGATCGCGCACAGCAGCCCGAGCGCGAACGCCGCCCACGCGATGTTTCGCGCCAGGCGCGCGCGGTCGCGCAGGCGGGCGGCGAAGAGCGGCTCGGCGATCCCGAGCGCCACGCCGGGCATGAAGCCGTACATGATCGCCGGCGGGCTCGTCGAGCCAGGCGAAGAGGTACTTGTCGTGCGCGCGCAGCGCGATGCTCACGACCGTGACGATCGCGATCGCGCCGAGCGCCAGCGCGGCGCGCGGGTACGGGCCGCGCAGCCGCGCCGCCGGCGAGGTACGCGCAGTAGGCCGCGATCGGGATGACGAAGTAGAAGCCGACCTCGGCGCCGATCGACCAGGCGGGACCGATCGGGATCGACGCCGGGCCGGCCGTCTGGCCCTGGATGAAGAGAAACTGCCCGAGCGACCTGCCACGCGCTGCTCGTCTTGTCCGGCGCCGCGGCGCCGGTCGCGAGGCTGCCGTCGAGGCCGAAGCGCAGGAGCACGAGGATCGTCAGCAGGTAGAAGACGGGCACGACGCGCAGGATCCGGTTGCGGACGTAGTTGCGCAGGCGCGGCCGTCGCCGCCCGGCCACATAGGCGCGCGCGTATGGCCGCGCGATGAGGTAGCCCGACAGGACGAAGAACGCCGACAGCGCGAGGTCGATGTGCCCGAGGATCGGCGCCGCCCAGCCGTAGCTGAGCAGGTTGTTGTTCGCGACCGGATCGGCGAGCAGGCAGACATGCGTCGTGAAGACGAAGAGCGCGCCGACGCCGCGCACGCCGTCGCCGGCGAGCAGCGTGCCGATCCCGACGTAGGGCCTGCTGTCGGTCGGCCCTGGCGCCGGGACGTCTGCCATCCGCCGCAGGGTAGTGCCACGCGCCAACCTGGCGTCGCGTAACAAATGGCCGCTACGGTGGACGGTGCACCAACGCGACGATCCGAGGGTTCCCTTGCTCAACTTCCTCTCCAAGCACAAGACCGCGATGCCGACCGCCGAGACGGCGCTGCCCGGCCGCGACGCGCCGATGCCCGTACCCGACCGCCACTACGTCCTCGACGCACCCCTGCGCGGCCCGTTCCCGGCCGATACCGAGCAGGCGATCTTCGGCCTGGGCTGCTTCTGGGGCGCCGAGCGCGTCTTCTGGGAGACGCCCGGCGTCTACACGACCGCCGTCGGCTACGCCGGGGGCCTGACGCCGAACCCGACCTACGAGGAGGTCTGCAGCGCGCGGACCGGCCACAACGAGGTCGTGCTCGTCGTCTACCGCCCGTCGGAGGTCTCCTACGACGAGCTGCTGGCGACGTTCTGGGAGGCGCACGACCCGACGCAGGGCATGCGCCAGGGCAACGACGTCGGCACCCAGTACCGCTCCGGGATCTACACGACGACCGACGCGCAGGCCGCTGCGGCGGCGGCGTCGGCCGCGCGCTACCAGGAGGCGCTGACCGCCGCCGGGCGCGGGGAGATCACGACCGAGATCCTGCCGGCGCCGGACTTCTACTACGCCGAGGACTACCACCAGCAGTACCTCGCCAAGAACCCCAGCGGCTACTGCGGGCTCGGCGGGACCGGCGTCACCTGCCCGATCGGCGCGGGCGCGGGCTCCTAGCGGCGGGCCGCGGCGGCGGCCGCGCGAGCGGCCGCCGTCGGCGCCACGCGCTCGAGCTGCGAGCGCCGAGAACGCGCGCCGCACGGCGCTCTCGTCGACGCCGCGCTCCGCGAGCCAGGCGGCGACCGGGCCGCGGCGCAGCACGATCGCGATCAGCGCGCGGGCGGCGGCGACCGGGTCGCCCCCGTCGACGGCGGCGATGGCGGCGGCGAACTGCTCGTCATGGTCGGCGGGCTGGCGACGCAGCGCCGCATGCACCGCGTCGACCGAGATCTCGCAGTCGGCGAGGATCTCGCGCGCGCCGGCGGCGTCGATCAGCGCGCGCAGGACATGACCGCTGCCGACCTGCGGCTCGTCGGCGTCGTCGGCGAGCCGCACGGCGGCGGCGAGCGCCCAGACAGCGCCGGCGCAGAGCGTGACGTCGGCGCCGCCGCCGGCGTCGTCGTCGTCGCGCGGGAGCTTCATCCCGATGCGGGCGCGGACGGCGCCCTCGCGCAGGCCCAGCTCGGTGAGCGCGAACTCCGACGCGCCGCCCGATCGCAGCGCGCCCAGGAGGAGGTGCTCGGGACCGAGCTCGCCATGGCCGAGCCCGCGGGCCTCCTCGGTCGCGATGAGCACGGTCCGGCGTGCGTTCGGCGTGAAGCGCTTGAGCATCTCCGGCTACCTCCTGCCGCGTCCCCACGGCGAGGCGTGATCAGGCGATTCCCGGGACACCCGCGGTCTTGCTCACGTCGGCGCTGAAGAGGAAATGGGTCGGCTCGCCGGTGACGCCGGCGCTGTGCATCGAGACGGTCCCGGCGATCGGCACGAGCAGTCCCTGGGCGTGCATGTAGACCGTCTCGACCTCGGCGCTCTCGATCTCGCCCGTTCGCAGCGCGCGCGCGAGCTCCTGGTGGGGCTTGACGTTCTCGCGGTCGATGATCGACGGCCAGCGCGCGGCGCGCAGCTCCTCCTCGCGACAGCCCAGCAGCGAGCAGAACGCGTCGTCGAGCCACTTGAACGATCCGTCGAGGGCGATCAGCGCGGCGGCCCGGCCCGGCTCGACGACGGGCAGCTCGGGCCGCGGCTCCACCGGCGCGGCGGGCCGGGCGCGCTTGCCGGGCACCGACCACGGCGTGCGCTCGGCGGGCGGCCGCGCGGTGTACAGCATCTGATCGGCAGCCTCGTCCGGATCGAGGTCGAACGAGAACTCGGCGCGGATCGCGTCGGCCGCGGCGCGGGCGCGCTCGGCCTCCTCGAGCAGCTGGCGGGCGCGGCTGCGCGCCTGCTCGCGCTCGGCGCGGGAGCCCTCTGCAGCCGCAAGCGACGCGTCGAGCTCGCCGCGCGTGCTGTCGAGCTGGGCGCGAACGGCTTGCATCTCGGCGCGCGTGTCGTCGGCCTCGGCGCGGGCATCCGCCAGCTCGCCGCGCAGCGCGGCGAGCGCATCGCCACGCGCACCGAGCTCGCCGGCGTGACGCTGCAGCTGCGCGTCGCGGGCTGACGCCCGGGCGCGCGTCTCGGCAAGCTCCGCGAGCTTCGCGTCGAGCTCGCCGCGGACGACCGCAAGCTCCGCGTCGCGTTCGGCCAGCTCGCCGTCGTTGGCGCTGAGCGCGGCGCCGCGGGCAGCGAGCTCGGCGCGGGTGTCGGCGAGCGCCGCCTCGCGCTCCTCAGCTCCGCGCGGGTGTCGGCAAGCGCCGCCTCGCGCTTGCCGAGCGCGGCGCGGGTCTCCGCGAGCGCCGCCTCGCGCGCGTCGAGCTCGGCGCGGGCCTGTTGCAGTTCGGTCGTGCGAAGGTGCAGCTCGTTCGTGCGGTCGTGCAGCTCGGCGGTGCGTCCGTGCAGCTCGGCGGTGCGCGCGTCGAGGTCGGCGTCGCGGGCCTGCAGGTCGGTGGTCGCGAGCGTCACGCTCCGCGCGCGCGCCGGCCAGCTCGGTGGCGCGCGCCTCGAGCTCGCCGCGGGCGCCGGCCAGCTCGGTGGCGCGTGCCTCCAGCTCGCCGCGGGCACTGGCCAGCTCGGCGGCGCGCGCCTCGAGCGCGGCGCGGGCGGCCTGCAGCTCGCCGTTGAGCGCGCCGAGCTGGCTCGGCGCGGCGCTCAGCTCGCCGTTGGCGGCGGCAAGCTCGCGGCGCGTGCTCTCCAGCGCGCTGCGGGTGCTCTGCAGGTCGGCGTGGACGGCGGACGTCTCGCCGCGCACGAGCACGCTCTCGCCGCGGGCCGCCTGCAGGTCGGTGCGCGTGGTCTGCAGCTCGCCGCGCAGGCCATCGGCCTCGGTCTGCGCAGCCTCGGTCGCGGTGCGCAGGGCGAGCAGCTCGGCGCCGGCGCTCTCGTTGTGCGCAGCACGCTCGGCGTGGCTCGCGTCGCGGATCGCGTGCAGCTCGCCGTGGGCGCGCTCGGCATCCTCGCGAGCGGACGCGAGCTCCTCGCGAGCGGCATCCGCGACCGCGGCCGCGGACTGGGCCTCGATCCGGGCGGCCTGCAGCTCGTCGCGGGCGGATTGCGCATCGGCGCGAGCCGCGCCGGCATCGGCGGCAGCCGTGGCGGCCTGGGCGCGAGCGCCCTCCGCCTCGGAGCGCGCGGTCTGCGCCTCGGCGCGAGCGGCGGCGGCCTCGGCGGCGGCCGACTGGGCACTTCCTCCGGCGGACGCGGCCTGCGCGCGGATGAGGTCGATCTCCGCGCGCGCGGCCTGCGCGTCGGCCTGCGCGGCCTCCGCGGCGGCGGTCGCGGACTGGGCCTCGGCGCGGGCGGACTGGGCCTCGGCGCGAGCCGCCTGGGTCTCGGCCCGGCTGGTGGCGACCTCCGCCTGGGCGGCCTCTGCCGCCGCCCGGGTCGAGGCGACGTCCGCCTGCGCGGCGCTGTGCCGCCGCGCGGGCGGATGTGACCACGGCCTCGGCGGCCTGGGCCTCCGCGCGTGCAGCCTGCGCCTCGGCGCGGGCCGACGCGAGCTCGCCGCGTGCGACCTCCAGCCCGGAACGAGCTGCGTCGCGCTCGCCGGTCGAGCGCGTCGGCGCGCCCGTCGTCGGCCTGCAGGCTCGTCGCGCGCGCGGTCGCGGCATCGCGCTCGGCCTCGGCGCCGGCGAGCTTGCCGAGCGCCTCCTCACGCTCGATCTTCGCCGTGGCGGCGTCGCGCTCGGCCTCCTCGAGGCGCGTGCGCAGCGCGCCCGCGCGCTCGACGAGATCCTCGAGGCCGGAGGACTGGTGGGCCAGCGTCGCGTCGGGGCCGGGCCGCGCGCGGCCCGCGGCCTCGTCGGTGCGGCGGGCGGCGTCCGCGGCGGCGAAGCGGGCGGCATTGCGCTGCTCGGCCATGCGGCGGTCGACGTCCAGGCGCGTGAGCGGCGCGGCGTCGACGTCGCGGACGAGGATCAGGATGCCGGCGAGGCGGGCGCTCGGGATCGGGCTGGACGCCGCTGCGCACGACGCCCTCGATCGCCTCCAGCGCGCGCCCGTGTCGCAGGCGCAGCGCCTCGGGGTGCCAGGTGCCCGCGTCGCGCAGGCCCAGCTCGCTGAGCAGCGACGTGAACTCCCAGCCGAGCGCGAGCGGCACGGCGACGACGATGAACTGCAGCGAGCGGGCGACGCCACCGGGGGTCTGCGAGCGGAACGTGCGGGGTGCGGCGACGTCGGCGCTGTCGGCGAGCAGGAGCCGTTCGAAGGCGGCCTTGACGGCGTCGTCGGCGCCGGCGACGAGGACGTCGGCGGTGGGGCGCCCGACGAGCTTGTCGGCCGGCGCGCCGAGCAGGCCGACCACGCCGACGCCGCACTCGGCGACCGCGCCGTCGGGCGTGCTGAGCACGTAGCTGCCGTCGGCGAGGCCGAGCAGCACCTGCTCGATCTCGCGGTCGATGACGATGGGCGCGGGCAGCTGATCGCCCAGAAGTGACATGTCCTGACTATCGGCCGCCGCTGCGTGTGGTTGAGCCTGCGCGGCGTGGTATGGCGGTTATGTCCGCTCAGGACGCCCCCGCGCAGCGTGCAGACGCCGTCTCGCCTGCGACCGCGACTTGCCACGGATCCGTCGCAGCCGCGATCCTGCCGTGCGAGTGCCCGAGTCCTTCACCGACACGCCGCTGCTGACCGAGCGCTTCGACGACGCCCTGCGCTACGCGACGGCGCACCACGCCCAGCAGCTGCGCAAGGGCACGCCGGTCCCGTACGCCGCGCACCTGCTGGCGGTCGCCTCGCTCGTGCTCGAGATGCACGGCGACGAGGACGAGGCGATCGGCGCGCTCCTGCACGACGTCGTCGAGGACGGCGGCGGCGCGGACGCGCTGGCGTACATCGAGCAGACGTTCGGCGCCGCGGTCGCCAGGATCGTGCTCGCCAACAGCGACTCCGTGACGGGCTCCGGCGAGAAGGCGCCGTGGCACGAGCGAAAGCGCGCGTACATCGCGGCGTTCCCGCACAAGACGCCCGCCGCGCTGCGGGTCTCGCTCGCCGACAAGCTGCACAACGCGCGCTCGATCCTCACCGACTACCGCACCCACGGCGACGCGCTCTGGGCGCGCTTCGGCCAGGGCCAGGGCCTGGCGACGCGCGTGTACTACCGCGAGCTCGCCGCCGCGTTCGAGCGCGAGCGCGAGCGGATGGGCGAGCACGCCGCGCCGGCGATCGACGAGCTGCGCCGGGTCGTCGACGCGATCACGGCGCTCGCCGAGGAGCGCCAGGGACCCGACGCGCGCGTGATGTTCGACTGGGGCTGAGCGCCGGGCGACCGCGCGCTACCGGCGCGACCAGCCGTGGGCAGCGGCGATGGTCGCCGTCGCATGGACCGGCTCGCCACGGTCGCACTCGATGCAGACGTGGTGCAGCCGCCATTCCAGGACGCTCTGGGTGCCGTCGCCGAAGAGCTTCGACAGCCGCGTGAGGTGCTCGGGCCAGCGCTCCGACGGGCGCTCGCGCAGCAGCCCGTGGCAGCCGGACAGCGCGTCGCGCCTGTCGGCCGTGCACAGGCCTGCGGCGACGAGCCGGTCCAGCAGCGGACGCCAGCGCGCAGCGACCTGCGCCGGCGAGCCGGCGGGATCGACGGTGCAGACGAGGCCGACCGCCCGGTCGACGCCGTCGCGAACGTCGATGCGGGGGCCGATGGCGCCTGCGCGCAGCGCGGGATCGTCGAGCAGCTCGCGGATCTGCCGCGCCTCGTCGCGGTCGCGGGTCGCCTCGACGAGATCGCCGATCTCCTCCGGCGACAGGCGCGTCAGCCACAGCCGCACGTCGTCGGGCAGCCCGGCCATGAGCCCGGCGCGATCGACGCGTGCCGTGTCGGGCAGGCGCCGCACGAGGGCGCGCATCGAGGTGAGCGCGGGCGGATCGAGCGGTGCGCCGCGCAGCGCCTCGAAGCCGAGCTCCAGCGCCCTGATGACGACCTCCAGCGGGCGGCGCGTGGCCTCCGGCAGGCCGCTCAGGCGCATGCCGAACGAGCAGCTCGGGTCGTCGCGGCGGGCGAGGTCGACCCAGATGTCGCGCGTCGCGCGGTGCAGCAGGAAGCCCGGCTCACGGCGGCCGCAGAAGCGCACGACCGGCGCCCAGCTCTCGGCGCGCGCAAGCTCGTCGGGAAGGCTGACGAGCGGATGGCGCCCGGCGAGCATCTGCATGCCGCCCGTCTCCGAGTCGGCGGCGAAGAGCGCGCCGGCGTCGGCGGCAGCGCCGGACAGGTCGCACTCCAGGCCGAACCGCGCCACGAGCTCGGCCGGGACCCTGGCGACGCTCGCGCGGATGCGCGCCGCGCTCGCGGTGTCGATCAGCCCGCCCGGCAGGCGGGCGACGACGAGGTCGACGACCTCGTCGAGCATCGTGCCGAGCTGAACGTCCTCGTGGCCGCGGCCGCGCGCCGGCGCCTTCGTCGCGGCGCGGCGGGAATGGGATCTGGCGGATGCCATCGCCCTAGGGTTGTCGGCAGGCCCCGCGCCGGCATGAGCCTTCTGCGGCGCTCCGTCGCCGCGATGTCACGTGCCCGCGCCGAGCAGCGTCGCCGCCGCGAGCAGCGCAGCAGCGACGCAGGACGGCGCGTCCCTCGCCGTCGTGCTCCACCCGGCCGGGTTGATCCCCGACCGGCCCCTCACTGGTCCCCTAGACCCCGACCCCTTCACCAACCTCCGGTGGGCGGTGGCGCGAAGCTAGCCACGGGCCCGCCGTGCTGCAAGAGCGGGCGTCAAAGTATGTTCCTTGCGCACGCAAACCTCCCGGTTTGCATGCGCCTCCGAGAAGCTTTGCCGCAATCGCACACAACCCGCACGGTCCCGCACGTCGGCTTGGAGGTCGAGGTCGTCCACCTCGGCACGACGATTCCCGCCGTCGTCGACGAGATCCGCGACGCGGGCCGGACGCTCATCGTCGCGGGCGACGCCTACGTCCTGTCGCCGCTGACCGCCCATTTCGTGCGCGCGGGCGATCCGTACTACGGCGTGCGCCTGCACCTCTCGCGCTCGAGGAACGGGTGAGCCCCGCCACCGCGCCGCCGATCGAATACGCGCAGGCGAACGTCCTGCAGCGCTTCCTGCGCCGGCTCGGCGCGACCCGGCCCGGCGCGTGGGTGTTCGCGCGCATCCTGCACCGCATCGACCGCCCCGTCCACCGGCTCACGCGCGGCCGCCACACGCTCACGAGCCTGCTCGCCGGGTTCCCGGTCGTGATGCTCAGGACGACGGGCGCCCGCAGCGGCGCCGCGCGGACGGTGCCGCTGCTCGGCCTGCCGACCGAGGACGGCCTCGTCGTCGTCGCCTCGAACTTCGGCCGGCACGAGCACCCGGCCTGGCATCACAACCTCCGCGCGAACCCCGAGGCGACCGTCGTCGTCCACGGCGTCGCGCATGCGATCCGCGCCACCGTGGCGCGGGGCGAGCAGCGCGCGCGCATCTGGCGCGAGGGGCTGAAGGTCTATCCCGGCTGGTCGCAGTACGAGCGCCGCGCGGCGCACCGCGAGATCGTCGTGTACCTCCTGCTGCCGCGCTGAGCTACCGCGGTCACGCGGGCCGCGAGGACGATGTACTGCGTCCCGCGCGTCTCCAGGCGCACGGCGTTGCCCGTGTTGCCCTCGACGGTGTCCAGCGTGCCGCCCTTCGGCCGCGAGCGGGCGATCGCGAGGTGCGAGGCGCGCACGCCTTCGCGGAACTTGTAGAAGACGACGTCGCCCGGCCGGATCGACGACGGGGCGATCCGGCGCAGGTGGCGCCGGCCGGCGACCGCGTCGCCGTAGGAGCGGTCGGGATCGATCAGGCGCGCGGAGAGCTTGACGCCCGCGCGCAGGAACGCCTGGTGCACGAAGGCGCCGCACCATACGCGGCAGGGCGGCACCCTCAGGCCCATGTCGCGCTCCCAGCGGTCGATCGCCGGCGAGCAGTTCGACGTGCCGCGCTCGCGCGTGCCGACCTGGCCGACCGCCCAGGCGAGCGCGGCGCTGCGCACCGACGGGCGCACGTCGGCGGCGGCGCCGGCGCCGGCGCCCGGCAGCATCGCGCCGAGCTGCAGCCGGCGGCGCAGGCGAGCAGGATGGCGCGTGCCGCGGCGCACGCCTCCAAATGATGCCCGATGCGCAGCGTCCACGACGCCGGCCGGGATGCGCGCGCGGCATGCCCCGGGCCACCGCGGCGACGCGCCGGAAAACGCGATCCTCAGCAGGGCTGGGACAGAGGCATAAGCTGACGGTGGACCTGCACGCGGCACCTGCGTATTCCCGGGCGGACCGGGAATCATCGACGAGCCCTGCGACATCCGATGACCGCACTCCCAGCCGACATGCTGAGCAAGCTCGCCGAGGCGATCGACGAGCTTGCGACCGCGGGCACGGCCGAGGAGGTCCAGCGACGAGCGCACCGCGCGGCGCGACGGCTGACCGGCGCCGACGCAGCCACGCTCGTCCTGCGCGACGGCGGCTTCTGCCACTACGTCGAGGAGGATGCGATCGAGCCGCTCTGGAAGGGCCGGCGCATCCCGATCGAAGACTCCGTCACGGGCTGGGCGATGCTGCATCGCACGCCGCTCGTCATCGAGGACGTCTACAACGATCCGCGCGTCCCGGCCAACCTGTACCGGTCGACGTTCGTCAAGAGCCTGCTCATCGTCCCGCTCCGCCACAACGATCCGCTCGGGGCGATCGGGATCTACTGGGCGCGCTGTCATCGGGCGAGCCAGGCCGAGGTCGCGATCGTCCGCGCGCTCGCGGCGAGCGCCGCGGTCGCCCTCGAGCGCGCACGGCTGCGACAGGAGGTCGAGCGCCGCCGCGTCACGGAGGAGGACCTGCGCGAGCTCAGCGAGCGCGACCCGCTGACCGGGGTGCTCAACCGGCGCGCCTGGGACCAGGTGCTGGCCAGCGCGCTGCGCAAGGGCAACGGCCCGCTCTACATCGCGCTGCTCGATCTCGACGACTTCAAGGGCTACAACGACCAGCACGGCCATCCGGCGGGCGACGACCTGCTGCGCCGCGCCGCGACCGCATGGCGGGCGGCGGTGCGCTCCGGCGACGTGGTCGCCCGCTACGGCGGCGAGGAGTTCGCCGTCCTGCTCGCCGGCTGCGAGGCCGACGGCGCGATCGAGATCGCCGAGCGCCTGCGCCTGGCGACGATCGACGAGCAGGCCGTCTCGATCGGCGTCGCGCGCTGGGACGGCAGGGAGGGCGCCGCGTGCCTCGTCGACCGCGCCGACCGCGCGCTCTACGACGCCAAGCGCGCCGGTCGCAACCGCGTGATGCTCGCGACGTAGTCGCGCACGACGACCGTTCACGAACGCGGGGTTTGAGTCCTCCGCGCCCGCCGCCGGGCGCGATCCTACGCTGCAGCGATGAGTTTCCGGGAGGAGCGCAGTCTCAACACCAAACCTTCCGACCACCAGGAGCTCGTGATGACCACCGAAGCCGCACGCACCGACCGCACAGCACCGCAGGCGCAGGACGACCGCTCGCGCTGGGTCGCGCTCGTCGTGCTCTGCGTGGGCGTGCTGATGATCGTCCTCGACGTCACCGTCGTGAACGTCGCGCTGCCCTCGATCCAGGACGACCTGCACTTCTCGCAGTCGAGCCTCGCATGGGTCGTCAACGCTTATCTCATCGCCTTCGGCGGGCTGCTGCTGCTCGCCGGGCGGCTCGGCGACCTCGTCTCGCGGCGCGGCGTCTTCCTCACCGGGCTGGCGGTCTTCACGGTCGCCTCGCTCGCGTGCGGCCTCGCGCAGAGCCAGGAGATGCTCGTCGCCGCCCGCTTCGTGCAGGGCCTCGGCGGCGCGATGACCTCGGCCGTCATCCTCGGAATGATCGTCACCATGTTCCCCGAGCCCGCCGAGCAGGCCAAGGCGATCGGCGTGTACGGCTTCGTCGCCTCCGGCGGCGGCTCGGTCGGCCTGCTCGTCGGCGGCGTGCTGACGCAGTCGATCAACTGGCACTGGATCTTCTTCGTGAACATCCCGATCGCGATCGTGACCGCGGTGCTCGCCATGCGCCTGATCGAGAAGGACAAGGGGATCGGCTTCGGCGGCGGCGCCGACGTGCTCGGCGCGGTGCTCGTCACGAGCGCCCTCATGCTCGCCGTCTACACGATCGTCGATCCGGCGGCCAACGACGGCTGGGGCGCGGCCAGCACGCTCGCCCTCGGCGCCGTGTCGCTCGTCCTGCTGGCGGCGTTCCTCGTGCGCGAGGCGACCGCCGCCAACCCGCTCATCCCGCTGCGGATCTTCCGCTCGCGCAACATCTCGGGGGCGAACATCATCCAGGTCGTGTCGGTCGCCGGCATGTTCGGGATGTTCTTCATGGGCGCCCTGTACCTGCAGAACGTGCTCGGCTACGACGCGCTGCAGACCGGCATCGCGTTCCTGCCGGCGACGCTCATCATGGGCGTGCTGTCGCTCGGCTACTCGCACAAGCTCGTCATGCGCTTCGGCGCCAAGGCGACGCTCGTGCCTGGGCTCGGGTTGATCGCGGTCGCGCTGGCGCTGTTCACGATGGCGCCGGTCGACGGCCAGTACGTCGCACACGTCATGCCGGTCATGGTCCTGCTCGGCGTCGGCGCCGGGCTCGCCTTCCCCGCGCTCATGACGCTCGCGATGTCGGGCGCGACGCCGAGCGACGCCGGCCTGGCGTCAGGGCTCGTCAACACGACGGCACAGGTCGGCGGCGCGCTCGGGCTCGCCGTGCTGGCGACGCTTGCGTCGACGCGGACCGGCGAGCTCAGCGCCGCGGGCGAGCCGCTCAAGGCGGCGCTGAACGGCGGCTACCACCTCGCGTTCACGATCGGCGCGCTGCTCACCGCGGCGGCGATCGTCGTCGGCATCGTCGTGCTGCAGTCCGACCGGGCGGCGGCGAAGGACGCCGCGCCCGAGCTGGCCGGCGCGCAGGCGGCCTGCGCCGAGGCGACGTGATCCATCTCCCCCCGCGGCCGGCCGCCATGCGCGCGGCCGGCCGCCGCGGATCTCTACTCTGCTCAGGCATGGTCAGGCCCTCGACAGCCGCGACGCCGCCGGCTCCGGCTCCGGAGTTGCTGAGGCGGCCCGCGGCGGCGACGAGGACGCCTTTCGCCGCATCGTCGAGCCGCATCGCCGGGAGCTGCACGCGCACGCCTACCGGATGCTCGGCTCGGTCCACGACAGCGAGGACGCGATCCAGGACGCGCTGCTGCGCGCGTGGCGCGGGCTGCCCCGCTTCGACGGGCGCAGCTCGCTGCGCGCCTGGCTGTACAAGATCGCGACGAACACGTGCCTGGACGTCATCGGGCGGCGCCAGCGGCGCTGGCTGCCGATCGACCACGTCGCTGCCGCCGATCCGCACGACGGCGTCGGCAGGCCCCTCGTCGAGTCGGTCTGGATCGAGCCCTACCCGGACGTCATGTTCGGCCTCGCGGACGGCTACGCGGCGCCGGAGGCCCGCTACGAGCTGCGCGAGAGCGTCGAGCTCGCGTTCATCGCCGCGCTGCAGCACCTCCCGGCGACGCAGCGCGCGGTGCTGATCCTGCGCGAGGTGCTCGGCTTCTCGGCCCAGGAGGCCGCCGACACGCTCGAGACGACCGTCGCCTCGGTGAACAGCGCGCTGCAGCGTGCGCGCAAGACGATCGACGAGCGCCTGCCCGACCGCAGCCAGCAGGAGACGCTGCGCGCGCTCGGCGACGAGCGGCTGCGCGAGATCGTCGAGGGCTACATGGACGCGATGCAGCGCGGCGACGTCGAGGCGGTCGTGGCGATGCTGGCGGAGGACGCGGCGTGGTCGATGCCGCCGCTGGCGACGTGGTTCCAGGGCCACGATCCGATCGCGGTGTTCCTCGCCAACGGGCCGCTGTCGGGCGCGTGGCGCTGGCGGCGCCTGCCGGCCTCGGCCAACGGACAGCCCGCCGTCGCCGCCTACACGTGGCGCGACGACGAGCAGTGCTTCCGCCCGTTCGCGCTGGACGTGCTGAGCATCCGCGGCGACCGGATCGAGCAGGTCACGGCCTTCATCGCGCGCTCCGACGAGCCGCGCCCGCACGAGGAGTTCGCGAGCTATCCCGACCATGCGCTGGACGCCGCCAAGGTCGTCGCGGTGTTCGAGCGCTTCGGGCTGCCCGACCGGCTGGACTGAGGCGGCGCCGCGGCGCAGCTGACGCGCACACCTCGCGGGGCCCCCTCCCGGGGACGGAGGGAGCCCCGCGAGCGACCCGCCGCTGCCTGCGCGATCGTGAGGCATCAGACACAGACAGCCGGGTCGTTCGTACGCTGCGTGCTGAAGTTTCTGCCCCTGTGCAGTCCCGTGGCAACCGGGACGATCGTCCCGAACTGCCTGATAATCCTGAAACCCC
Organism: uncultured Solirubrobacteraceae bacterium; assembly: GCA_963727785.1. Lineage (GTDB taxonomy): Bacteria > Actinomycetota > Thermoleophilia > Solirubrobacterales > Solirubrobacteraceae > CADCVQ01. Next base: position 152,738 of record CAVSHS010000039.1, on the reverse strand, counting down.
GTAGGGTTTTCACGTGCGAACCGCCTGGGAGCTCCCGAGGCGCTGGTTGGGCTCGCGCGACGAGCGCTGGGCGATGGCCCAGTTCGCGGTATCGGGGCTGGTCGCGGTCGCGGTGGTCCTCGTCCTCGTGCTCGTCGCCTTCGGGCGCACGGGGCGCGACGAGGCCATGGACAGTGCCAAGGAGATCACGCAAATCGGCGCGCACGGAGTCGTCGAACCGGCGCTGACCCGGGCGGTGCTCGATGGCGACCGTCTCGCCACCGCGCGGCTGGATCGCGCGGTCCGGATGAGCCTGCTGCGCGAGCCGGTCCTGCGCGTCGTCGTCTGGGACCCGTCCGGCAGGATCGTCTACTCCACGCAGCACGGCGCCGCCGGCAAGCGCGTCCCCCCGAACGCGGTGATGCGCCGCGCGCTGCGCACCGGTACGACGCAGTCCAAGGTCGACGAGCCCTCCGGGTCGGGCAACGGCTCCTCCAACGACACGCGCCTGCTCGACGTCTACGAGCCGATCTCGGTCGCCGGCGGCCGGCTGCTGATCGTCCAGTCCTGCCGGCGCCTGGACTCCGTCTCGGCCGACAGCCGCGCGCTGCTCAGCGCGTTCGCCCCGTACGTGATCGGCGGCGTCCTCCTCCTGCAGCTCGTCAACCTGCCGCTCGCGCTGCGCCTGATCCGCCGCGTGCGGGCCGGCCGGCGCAAGGAGGAGGAGCTCCTGCAGCGAGCGGTCGCCGCGTCCGATCGCGAGCGCCGGCGGCTCGCGACGGACCTGCACAACGGCGTCGTCCAGGATCTCGCGGGCATGTCGATGTCGCTGGCCGCCGTCGCGCGCACCGCCGACATCCGCGGCGACGGGGCGACGGCGGCGCGCCTGGACGAGGTCGCCGCCGAGAGCCGGCGCACCACGCGCGTGCTGCGCCACGTGCTCGTCGACATGTACCCGCCCAACCTGCAGCGCACGGGCCTGGGCCCGGCGCTGGCCGACCTGCTGGAGACGATCCGCCGCCGCGGGATCGAGGTCTGCGCCGACGTGCCCCCCGACCTCGACCTGCCGCCCGACGATGCGGCGCTCGTCTTCCGCGTCGTCCACGAGGCGCTGCGCAACGTCGTCGACCATGCGCGGGCGTCGCGCGTCGAGCTGCGCATCGAGCACTCGGCCGACGACGAGCTGCTCGTCCACGTCGCCGACGACGGGTGCGGCTTCGAGCCCGCCGATCTGCCCTTGCCGAACGGGCACCTCGGCCTGGCGCTCATGCGCGACCTCGTCGAGCAGGCCGGCGGCCGGCTTGCCGTGGCCGCCGCGCCAGGCGCCGGCACCGTGATCCGAGCGCGCATCCCGCAGTGATCGACGTCGTCATCGTCGATGACCATCCCGCGCTGCGGGCCGGCCTGGCAGGGCTGCTGGAGGCCGACGGGGACGTGCGCGTCGTCGCGGCCGCGGGCGGCGGCGAGGAGGGCGTCGTGCTCGCCCGCGAGCACGAGCCCGACGTCGTCCTCATCGACCTCGAGATGCCCGACCTCGACGGCGCCGCCGCGACGCGGCGGATCGTCGCCGAGAACCCCGCCGCGCGGATCGTCGTGCTGACGTCGTTCGGCGACCGTCCGCGCATCCTCGAGGCGCTCGAGGCCGGTGCCGTCGGCTACCTGCTCAAGGACACCGAGCCCGACGAGCTGCTGCGCGCGGTCCGCGCGGCGGCGGCGGGCAACGCGCCGCTGGACCCGCGCGCCGCACGCGAGGTGCTCGCCGCCCGGCGCGACAGCGACGCCACCGGCCAGCTCACCGAGCGCGAGCGCCAGATCCTCGTGCTCGTCGCCGGCGGGCATGCGAACAAGGTCATCGCGCTGCAGCTGGGCATCAGCCACAAGACGGTGCGCAACACGCTCTCGGGCGCGTTCGCGAAGATCGGCGTCACCGACCGCACGCAGGCCGCGTTGTGGGCCCAGCGCGCGGGGCTGACGTAGGGCGACGCCAGGCGCGCGCCCGGGCAGCTCCGTGAAGAGCTGCCCGAGCGCGGGCGACCGGCCTAGAGGCTCTTCAGGAACGCCAGCGAGGGCATGAAGAAGTACTCGCCGCCCTTCATCGTCACGGCCTGGGGCGCGGCGGCGACCGGCGCGGACTGGTCGCCTCCCCACGTCTTCGCGGAGGTGGCCTTCGGGCGGGTACCCTGTCCGATCACCTGATCGAGGCCGGGAGCGGTGAAGCCGGCGGGCACTTTCGGAAACCCTTGCGTTGTTGGCCCATGTCTGCTGGGTGAACTGGAACTGGTTCTCGATCTCCGAGTTGAACGCCATGAACAGCAGCCCCACGTCCTTCGTCGGCCGGCTGCTGAGCGGCAGGCTCTCGTCGGTGGGATTGTCGGTGCGCTTGCCGTAGGTCTGCCCGCGGCGGACCATGAGGTGACGCCGCTCGTTCTCCTGCGGCTCGAAGCCGCCCGAGCCGCGCGGGTTGGTCTTGCGGATGTGGCCGTGGAACGGGCACTTCCCGGCGAGGTCGTCGCTGTCGTAGTCGAAGTCGTTGGGGATCGGGCTGTCCGCGCCGTCCTCGCGCTGCGCCGCCACGGGGGTGCCGTCGCGGAAGCGCCCGACGATCATCGCGCCGGCGCGCTTGCGATCCTCGCCCGTCAGCGCGAGCGCGGTGGCGAGGTCCTTCTCGGCCTTCCTGAAGAGCCCGCACGTTCTGCTCGAGCTTGCGGAAGACGAAGAAGCTGCCGAACTGCTGCGCGGGCTTCGGCGCGGCCGAGTCGGCGACGAGCACGCGGCCGAGCCCGAAGGCGGGATCCCAGACGCTCGTGCCGTCCATCGTGTGGCGCTCGGCCTCGACGTCCTCGACGAGGAACAGCGGCTGGCTGCGGCCGTCGATGTAGCCGAAATGCTCGATGCCGTCGCCGCGAGCGTTCGTCTGGCTGCGGCCCCTCTCGACGCCGAGGAGCTTGATCTTCGGCGTGATGAGCGCGTTGATCTCGGTCCGCTTCGCGGCGACGGCGGCCTGGTTGGCGTCGCCGATGAGCACGACCGCGTGGATCGTGTGGCGGAACGTCTCCTCCCACGCGCTGACCGGCGGGTCGCCGAGCGCGGAGACGGAGGTGTCCGAGCGCATCGAGGTCTTGAACGGCCCGGGCGACGCATTGCCGGGGATGCTCCCCACCGGGATGCCGAGCTTCTTGTAGCCCTCGAACGTCAGCCCGACGCCGACGTAGGCCGTGCCGGGCGTGCCCGACGTCTTGAAGGCCTCCATCTCGTCGAGATGCTGCTTGGCCGACTTCATCGTGCCCGTCAGCGCCTTGAGGAACGTCCGCGCCTCGGGCGCGTCCTTGAACTGCAGGAAGAGCACCTGCAGGTGATCGCGAACGTGCGCCTTGAGGATGTTGGGCTGCAACTGCTTGAGCATCTCCGCGGCATCTCCGGTCGCGGTCTTCCAAGCCAGCGGGGAGTTCAGGTCAACAGGCATCGTGCTTGTGAGCTCCTAGGGTCGTGGGTGCATCGGCTCGGCCGAATGCGTATCTAGTACGAGAGCACCGCGGCGCGGCGCAGATACACCCAAATCACGACGAAGCGTGAAACGTGATCGTGATCACACTGTGTATCTGCCATGAGGTGCCCGGCTCTGGAGATGAGGTCGTTTCTCCACAGATAAGGAAATCCTGTGATGTCCGCATTTCCGATTCCCGGCTTCATCGTCCGTTGCGCCTCCGCAGCCGCTCATCCGGTCCGCTCGCGCCTCCCACGCCTGCGCGGCGTGGGCGCGATCGCAGCGCGCCTGCACGCGATCGAGACGGCCTGCCACCGCTGGCTCGTCGCCTACAGCGTCGCGATCCTGCGCGTCAGCCTCGGCGCCGTCTTCCTGGCGTTCGGCGCGCTGAAGTTCTTCCCCGGCGTCAGCCCCGCCCAGAGCCTCGTCGAGCGGACGACCGACATCCTCCTGCTCGGCCTGGTCCCGGGATCCGTAGCGCTCGTGCTCGTGGCGACCCTGGAATGCGTCATCGGGCTGTGCCTCGTCAGCGGGCGCGCGCTGCGCGGGGCGATCTACCTGCTCGTCGTCCAGCTGATCGGGATCCTCTCGCCGCTGGTGCTGCTTCCCGGGCGCCTGTTCGCCGGCCCCCACGGAGCCCCGACGCTCGAGGGTCAGTACGTCCTCAAGGACGTCATCCTCGTCGGCGCGACGCTCGTCCTGGCGGCGACGCTGCGCGGTGGGCGGCTGACGAGCCGGCATGCGGAGGACGAGGCGGCGTAGGGCTCGTCGTTGGGGCATCGGCGCGGGGGGCGGGTCTCGGGCGCTCGGGTTACGGCATCGATGAAGCAGGGGCGGCCATGTCGCATTTGCTGCTTCATACGCAGCAAATACGACACGCACGCCTTGAGAAACCGCTCGCCCGCCCCTCCGCGAACGCCTCGAACGCACCCTCTCTTCCGGTCTCATCGATGCAGTTCGCAAGCGCCCGCGCCGCCGCATGCGCCGGCACCTGCTCCATACTCATGCCCGATCGCACCCGAGGAGGCGGACCATCGTGAACATCGACCTGACCGGCAAGACGGCGTTCGTGAGCGGTTCGACGCAGGGCATCGGCCGGGTGATCGCGAGCCGTCTCTGGCGGCCGCCGGCGCCGCCACGACGATCAACGGCCGCGGCGCCGACCGCGTCCGGTCGGTCGTCGACGAGCTGCGTGCCGAGCAGCCCGGGGCGCAGATCGACGGCATCGCGGCCGACCTCTCGACGGCGGACGGCGCGCGGGCGGTCTTCGAGTCCCTGCCGGCCGTCGATGTGCTCGTCAACAACCTCGGCATCTTCGCGCCGCAGCCCGTCCTCGAGATCGACGACGACACGTGGCAGCGGTTCTGGGAGGTCAACGTCCTGTCGGGCATCCGGCTGACGCGCCACTACCTGCCCGGCATGGCCGAGCGCGGCTGGGGCCGCGTGCAGTTCATGGCCAGCGACTCGGCCGTCGTCATCCCCGAGGAGATGGTCCACTACGGCGTGACGAAGACCGCGCTGCTCGGCGTCTCGCGCGGCTACGCGAAAGCGATGGCGGGCACCGGCGTGACCGTCAACGCGGTGATCGCCGGGCCGACGCACACCGAGGGCGTCGGAGACAGGAGTTCGTCCGCAGCCTCGCCGGCGACGACCTGCCGTGGGAGGAGGCGCAGGTCGAGTTCATGAAGCACCATCGCCCCAGCTCCCTGATCCAGCGCCTCGTCGAGCCCGGCGAGATCGCGAACATGGTCGTCTACCTCAGCTCGGAGCATGCGTCGGCGACCACCGGCGGCGCGCTGCGCGTCGACGGCGGCTACGTCGACAACATCGTCCCCTGAGCATGCGGCCGGTGCGCGCGGCGCCTGGTAGCGCACCCGCCTCGTCCCACCGCTCATGCTGAGGGTATCCCGCCCCAACCTCCCTTCGGACCCGTCATCCAGAAAAGGAACCGCACATGATCGGCTTCATCGTCGCCGGACTCGTCATCGGCCTGCTCGCCCGCCTCCTGCTGCCCGGCAAGCAGCAGATCGGGCTGCTGTGGACGCTCGCGCTCGGCGTCGCCGGCTCCGTCGTCGGAGGCGTCATCGCCAACCTCATCGGCAGCGGCGACATCATGGAGCTCAACGTGATCGGCTTCGTCGTCGCCGTGGCCGCCGCCGTCGCGCTGCTCGCCGGCGCCGAACGAGCCGGGATCGGAGCGGGCACGCAGCGGCGCCTGGACCGCTGATCCAGACCGCGCGCGCCGCATCCCGCCCCGCGCTCGTCCTCAGCCCGCCGGGGCGGCCTCCACCGCCAGCCCGGAGACCTGCGTGAGGCCGCGCACGCCGATCCCGCCGTCGCTGTGCACGATCGTGCCGGTGACCGCGCGGCTGTACTGCGGCGCGGTCAGGGTCACGTAGGGACCGGCGTGATCGGCCGGCTGCGGCACGATCTGCAGCGGGTTCGTCGAGCGGATCAGCACGTCGACGTCGGGGATGTCGCACAGCGCCATCCCCGCCTGCCCGAGCGCCGCCAGCCCGCGCAGCGGCGTGGGCGTGCCGCCCGGAGCGACGCCGTTGACGCGGACCTTCGGCGACAGCTCGTATGCGAGCTGCTGGACGAGCCCGCGGACGGCGAACTTCGACGCCGTGTACAGCGGCCCGCCGCCGGCGGTGTAGAAGCCGGCGTTGGAGACGGTCAGGACGATGCTGCCCTCGCTGTCGAGGAGCGCCGGCACCGCGGCCTTGACGCCGAGCAGCACGCTCTTGACGTTGACGGCGAAGAGCTCGTCGAACGCCTCGGAGAGCTTGTCGGCCGGAAGGTCGACGATCGACGTGAAGTAGTCCCAGACGCCCTGGCAGACGACGAGGCCGTCGAGCCCGCCGAACGCGTCGACGGCCGCGGCGACGGCGCGCTCGTTGTCGGCGAACGTCGTGGCGTCGCCCTCGACGACCAGCACGTCCTCGCCCAGGCTCGCGCGCAGATCGGCGGCCTTCTCGGCCGAGATCTCGAGCACCGCGACGCGGGCTCCCTCTGCGACGAACGCCTCCACGACGCCCCGGCCGATGCCGGACCCGCCGCCCGTCACGAGCGTCGACCTGCCTTCGAGCACACCCATCACACCCATCTCCTGTCGTGTCGTCTGACGCCGCGCTTCATGCCGCGGCCGTGGTCTTCCCTGCGAGCTCGACGGCGACGTCCAGCACCCAGTCCTCCTGGCCGGCGACGGCCTTGCGCCGCCCGAGCTCCACGAGGATGTCCCGCGCGTCGAGGCCGAAGCGCTCGGCAAGCCGGTTGGCGTGCAGCAGGAACGTCGAGTACACGCCGGCGTAGCCGATCGTCAGCGAGGCGCGGTCGGCCATCGGCTGGAAGGGCATCATCGGCGCGACGACATGCTCGGCCGCGTCCATGAGCGCGAAGAGGTCGACGCCCGCCGCGCGGCCCGCGCGCTCCAGCACCGCGGCGAGCACCTCGGTCGGGGCGTTGCCGGCACCGGCGCCGAGACCGCGCAGGCAGCCGTCCACACGGGCCGCCCCGGCCTCCACGGCCGCCAGCGTGTTGCCGATCGCGAGGCCCATGTTGTCGTGCCCGTGGAAGCCGACGTCGACGCCGGCGCCGAGCGCCTCGCGCAGGGCGCGGACGCGCGCCTGCGCGCCGGCGGGGAGCAGCGCGCCGGCGGAGTCGACGACGTACACGCAGGTCGCCCCGTAGCCCGCCATGAGCGCGGCCTGCTCGGCGAGCGCCGCGGGCTCGACCATGTGGGCCATCATCAGAAAGCCGATCGGCTCGAGCCCGAGCTCGCGGGCGATCGCGAAGTGCTGCTGGGAGATGTCGGCCTCGGTGCAGTGCGTCGCGATCCGCACGACGCCGGCGCCCCGCTCGGCGGCGGCGCGCAGATCGCGCTTCGTGCCGATCCCCGGGATGAGCAGCACGGCGAGGTCGGCGGCGGGCGCCGCGTCGCGCGCGGCGCTCGATGAGCTCGAGCTCGTCGTGCGCGGAGAACCCGTACTGCAGCGACGTGCCGGCAAGGCCGTCGCCGTGGGCGACCTCGATGACGGGGACGCCCGCCGCGTCCAGCGCGCCGGCGATGCGCGCGACCTGCGCGGGGGTGTAACTGGTGGCGCATCGGGTGCGAGCCGTCGCGCAGCGTCGTGTCGGTCAGGCGCGGCCCGTTCATGCCACCGCCTCCAGGTCGGCCGCGGCGAGCGCCGCGGCGAGGTCGTCGCCGACCCGCCGCGCCGCCGCGGTCATGATGTCGAGGTTGCCGGCGTAGACGGGCAGGAAGTCGCCGGCGCCCTGCACCTCCACGAGCACCGCCACGATCGTGCGCACGCCCCACGGCGTCTCGCGCTCGTCGAAGACGACGTCGCGCCTGCAGCGGTAGCCCGGCACGTAGCCGGCGACCTCGGCGGCCATCGCCGCGATCGACGCCGCCACCGCGTCGCGGTCGAACGCCGGGTCCGTCGGGCACGGCGTAGACGGTGTTGCGCATGAGGATCGGCGGCTGCGCCGGGTTGAGCACGATGATCGCCTTGGCCAGCTGCGCGCCGCCGACCACCTCCAGCGCACGCGCGGTCGTGAACGTGAACTCGTCGATGTTCTGGCGTGTCCCCGGTCCCGCGGAGGCGCTGGCGATCGTGCTGACCATCTCGGCGTAGCGCACCGGCGTCACGCGCGAGACGGCGTGGACGAGCGGGATCGTCGCCTGGCCGCCGCAGGTGATGAGGTTGACGTTGCCCGCGTCGCGGTGCGCCCCGAGGTTGACGCTCGGCACGACGTAGGGCCCGACCGCGGCCGGCGTCAGGTCGACGGCGGTGCGGCCGCTGTCGCGCAGCAGCTCGGCGTGGCGGCGGTGCGCGGAGGCGCTGGTCGCGTCGAAGACGATCCGGATCGCGGGGTCCTCGAGGATCGCGTCGATGCCATGGTGGCTGGTCGCCACGCCCTCCGAACGGGCGCGCGCCAGGCCCGCCGAGCGCTCCTCGATGCCCGCCAGCAGCGCCAGGCGCATCGCTGCCGGGCCGCGCGAGCAGCTTGTACATGAGATCGGTGCCGATGTTGCCGGAGCCGAGGATCGCGACACCGATCCGGTCAGGCATCGATCCGGACCTCCACGGCGCCGAGGCCGCCGCCGAAGCTCGCGCGATAGCTGCCCGGCTGCGCGTCGACGGCGGCGGTGAACGAGCCGCTGAGCACGAGCTGGCCGGCCGGCAGCTGCTCGCCGTGGCGGCCCAGCGCGTTGGCGAGCCATGCGACCGCGCGAGCCGGATGTCCGAGCACGGCGGCGCCCGCCCCCGTCGCGACGACCTCGCCGTCGCGCTCCAGCACGAGCCCGACGGTCCGCAGGTCGACCCCGGAGGGCGCCGTCGCGCCGTCGCCGACGACGACGCCCAGGCACGACGCGTTGTCGGCGATCGTGTCGGGCAGCGTGATCTGCCAGTCGCGCACGCGGCTGTCGATGAGCTCCCACACGGGGACGATGGCGCGCGTCGCGCAGAGCACCTCGCCGGCCGTCACGCCCGGCCCCGTCAGCGCACGATCGAGCACGAACGCCAGCTCGGCCTCCAGCCGCGGCGCGATCATCCGCTCGGCGCCGCGGCCCAGGCACGCCCCCGACGCCCAGGCATGGGAGTCCAGCAGCACGCCGTAGTCGGGCTCCGGCACGCCGAGCTGGCGCTGCATCGCGAGGCTCGTGAGCCCGATCTTGCGGCCGACGACGCGGCGGCCCGCGGCGCGGTGGCGGTCGACGAGCGCGCGCTGCACGGCGTACGCGCCGTCGGCGTCGAGGTCCGCGTCGCTCGCGGTCGGCGGCGCAACCGGCTCGCCGCGCTCGAACGCGGCGAAGAGCACATCGGCGTGCTGGGCAGCGCGCGTCGCGAGGTCAGCGGCCTGCGTGGTCATCGCCGGCCCCTCCCTGCCGCGCGCGCCGCGACTGCGCCCACGCGGCCAGCTCCTTGCGGGCGGCCCCGTCGCGGGCGATGTCGGCGATGACGCCCATCACGACGTCGTCGGCATGGCACAGCAGCGACAGCGCGGTCGCGTCGAACAGCCGCTCGTTGTGGTCGCGCATCGACACCACGCGCAGCCGCGGGTCGTTGCCCTCCCGGTCGACCGACAGCCAGATCGTGGCGTACTCGTTGCCCAGCGTCGCCAGGAGGTCGTGCTGGGACTCCACCCGTTCGGGAAGCATCGCGCGGTCCTCAGGGCGCGGCGGGCTCGGAGGCCCACTCGTCGGTCGGGACGTCGGCGAACTGGTGCATGGCGGCCTCCAGGCCCGAGAAGTGCTTCAGGGCGGTCAGCAGGCTGCCCTGGAACTTGATCGGTCCCGTCACCGCGCGCCGCACCCCGATCTCGCCGTGGCCGACCTTGCGCCAGGTCTCCGTGGTCGCGGTCAGGCGGAAGAACGGGTCGCGACCGTCGAGGACCGGTCCTGCGTAGTCGGCCAGCCCGTCGGCGCAGATGTGCAGGTGCACCGGCGGCCGGTCGGCGTCGGAGACGCGCATCTCGATGAGCGCGTCGAGGCCCCTTGGAGCCCTCGATCGCCTTCGTGTTGGCGTTCCACAGCTCCATGTAGTGCTCGATCCACGGCACGCTCAGCAGCGCGAACGTCATGCCGTCACCTCCACGCGGCGCCCGAGGAACTCCGCGACGACGCGCGCGAACGCCTCCGGCTTCTCGAGCATCGCCCAGTGCCCGCAGCGGCTGAACAGGTGCAGCTCGGCGTCCTGCAGGCGCTCGAAGAGCCAGCGGCTGCACTCGACGGGGACGATCGGGTCCTCGCGGCCGTGGACGACGAGCGCCGGCTGCGCGATCGAGCGCACGGCGTCCTCGGCGAGCGCGATCTCCCCGACCGGCTCGCCGTCCGGCGTGGTGAACATCGCCTGAAACGAGCGCTGCGCGTCCGGCGCGGTGGCGACCTCGACCCGCGCCTCGACGAGCGCGTCGATGTCGCCGAACGCCTCGAGGTCGAAGACGAAGTCGCGCAGGATCGCGCGCAGGTTGTCCGGCCGTGGGGTCGGCGTAGAAGCCGAGCATGCGGCGCAGCTGCGGACCGGGAACGAACGGCGCCCCGCCGCTGCCCATGAGCACGATGCGCCGGACCCGGTCGGGGTGGCGGATCGCCATGTGCAGCGTCAGCGCGCCCCCGAGCGAGTTGCCGACGAGGTCGGCGCGCGCGATGTCCAGCTCGTCGAGCACGCCGACGAGCTGCTCGCAGCGCGCCTCCAGCCAGCGCCGCGGACCGTACGGCGGGGGGTCGGGATGGTCGGTCGTCGCCGAACCCGAGCAGGTCCGGCGCGACGACGTCGAAGCGGCCGCCGAGCAGCGCCAGCGCCGGCTGCCAGTTCGACCACGCCTGCGCGCCGGGCCCGCCGCCGTGCAGCAGCAGCACGGCGTCGTCGTTGCCCTCGCCCGCGCGGAACGCGTGCGTGGCGTAGCCGGCGGTCGGGATCGTGATCTCGGCGATCTCCGGGATCGGCGGAGGTCATGCCGTCACACCCCGGCCGGCGTCTGGGCGAAGCAGGGCGTCGTCTGGTCCATCGCGCTGCCGTCGCCCGGCGAGTACTCCGGGACCCCACCACACGGCGCCCTCGGCCAGCTCGGACTCCGACCAGACGATCGGCTCCCAGTCGGGGTCGTAGATGTGGTAGCCGCCGCTGAACAGCTCCAGGCGGTGGCCGCTGCCCGGGTCGCGGACGTAGCAGAAGAACGCCTGGCTGATCCCGTGGCGACCGGGGCCGAGGTCGATCGCGATGTCCTCCTCGCGCAGGATGTCGGCCGCGCGCAGGACGTCGTGGAAGTTGTCCAGGTAGTACGCGAGGTGATGAAAGCGCCCGCACTGTCCCGCGGGGTCGGCCAGGAACGCCACGTCGTGGACGAGCGAGGTGACCGCCATCCACGTCCCGACGAGCGGGCCGCCGGTGATGCGGATGGCCTCCCGGGTCTTGAACCCGAGCTGCTCCTCCATGAACCCCGCGACCGGCTCCGGGTTCGCCGTCCAGAGGTTGACGTGGTCGATGCAGCGCGGCGAGATGCCGGTCGCGTGCATGCGGGCGCTGTTGTTCTTCAGGCGCGAGCGGCGCTCGGCCGGCAGCTGCGGCCTGTCGACGTCGTAGTAGATCTCGAACGGGTGCCCGCCGCCCTCGGGCAGCACGAACCGCACGGCCTCGCCCTGGCCGCGCTCCTCCCCCGCCTCGACGCGGCGCACGTCGACGCCGGCGTGCGCCAGCCGCTCGGCGAAGTCCCCGACGTCCTCGGCGCGCGAGGCGCGGAAGGCGATGTGGTCGACGGCGCTCGACGGCCCTTCGGTGAGCGTCAGCGAGTGGTGCTCGAACTCCCCCCAGGCACGGAGGTCGACCGACGAGCCGTCCCCGGCGACCTGCTCCAGGCCGACGACGTCGCGGAAGAACCGCAGCGAGCGCCCGAGATCGGGGGTCACGAGCGAGACGTGGCCGAGCTTGGCCAATGACGGATGCATGTGCTCTCCTGTCCTTGCCGCGTCGTCAGAAGAGGACGCTGATGTTGTCGGTCTCGAAGGCGACGGTGTCGAAGACGATCGTCCGCTCGACGATCCGCCAGTCGTCCGGGCCCAGGCGGCGCAGCACGTCGCTGCGCTGCCCGACGAAGCGATGCTCGACGGTCTCCGACCGCGCCCGGAACAGCAGGAAGTTCGAGTGCGCGCGCACGTCGCGGTCGTCCAGCGGGTCGACGCGCACGTTCGTGATCAGGCGCCGCGTGCGCGACGGCGGGATCTCCGCCCAGGCGCTGCGGACCTGCAGTCCCTGGACGCGCAGCTCGAGCTGCCCGTAGTCGTCGTCGAAGTGGTGCAGCTCGTCCGGTCCGGCGACGTCCTCGGTGCCCTCGCGCGTCACGCGGACCGGGGCGCGGTAGACGATGTCGAAGGCCATCAGCGCCAGCCATTCGTCGAAGCGCCGGTCGTCGAGCAGCTGCGCCTCGGCGTACAGGAAGCGCTGCACCTCGAGCTCCAGCAGCGCGCGCCGCAGCACCTCCGGATCGGCCGCCGCATCCACCAGGGACATCAGAAGCTCAGCTCGCTCAGACGCGGCCGCAGCGTCTCCCAGCCGATCGCTCTCCATGAACGCCCGCCAGTGGCGGTAGAACTGGCGCTGGTTGGCCTCCGACCAGATGCCGCCGCCGGCGCCCGGCGCCTCGGTTCCCAGCAGCTCGGTCGCCGTCGTGTCCTGGCCGAGCCCGAGGCCCATGTTCGTCTTCACGCGGCGCCCGACGGTCCCGCTCATGCCGTTCTGGCACTCGCGCCAGTTCTCGCCGTCGTCCTGCTCGAGCAGCCCGGCGGGCCCGAACGCCAGGATGTACTGCTTGCGGACCGCGTCGCGCACCTCGGGGTCCAGGTCGGACTCGACGATGCACCACTGGTAGACCATCGAGCGCCCGGGGGCCAGCGGGTGGACGACGCGGATCAGCCGGAAGCTCTCGGTGTCCAGCAGCGAGAAGTTCGGGAAGATCGTCGCGTGCCCGAGGGGGATCATGCGGGCGAGCTGCTCGCCCAGCTCGAGCGCCATCGCGGCGCGCTGCTCGTGCAGGACGTAGGTGTAGGGGTTGGGCATCGTCCAGTACGCGCTGATCGGGACCCCGTCGTCGACGCCGTCGCTGGACAGTGGGCGATTGTGCTGATGGCCGACGTAGCCCAGGCCGGCGGAGATCTCGTAGCCGCCGAGCTCCAGCGGCTCCATCAGCCCCAGCTCGGCCGGGCGCTGATGCGCGGACTCCACGTGGTACATGTCGCACGCGAAGTTCTCGGCGGGGTGCTTCCAGTTCGTCTCGATCGTCCACTTGTGCGCGCCGCCGATGACCTCCAGGCCGCCCTTGGCGCGCCCGAAGATGAGGTCGAGGTAGACGGCGAAGCCGCCGAGGTACTCGCCGAGCGACGGCGCGTCCTCGTCCCAGGCGCCGAACAGCAGCCCGTAGCGGCTCTCGATCCTGGCGACCTGCACGAGCCCCCAGTCGCGCTTGGCCATCGTGCCCTCGTAGGCCTCGCGGAACTTCGGCACGCCGCGCAGGCTGCCGTCGGTCGCGTAGGTCCACGCGTGGTAGGGGCAGCGAAAGAAGCTCGTGTTGCCCTCCTCGGCGCGGCAGACGCGCATGCCGCGGTGGCGGCAGGCGTTCAGGAACGCGCGCACCTGGCCGTCGGTCCCGCGGACGAGGATCACCGGGTCCTCGCCCATGAACGTCGTCATGTAGTCGCCCGGCTCGGGGATCTGGCTGTCGTGGCCGAGATACAGCCAGGCGCGCGCGAAGACGCGCTCGAGCTCGTCGCGGTAGACGTCCTCGTCGACGTAGACGGCGCGCTCGACGAGGCCGGCGTCGGGTTCGACGACCGGGAGCGCGCGGCGTGCCGCCCGGGCGTCGGGGCGGCCGTTGCTGGCCGGGTTGGCGGTGGTGGCCATGGTCTCGGGGTCCTCCTGGTCGGCCGTGGGTCGCGACGTCGTGGTCATGCCGGGGCGGCCGCCGGTGCGGCGATCGGGGGCGTACAGCGCGTCGATCTCGTCGGCGTAGCGCGCGAGCACGCCGCGTCGCTTGAGCTTCATCGTCGGCGTGAGCAGCTCGGAGTCGGCCGGCCACTCCTCGTCGAGCAGCGCGAAGCGCTTGATCTGCTCGGTGCGCGAGACCCGGCTGTTGGCGTCGTCGACGCACGCCGCGATCTCCGCGAGCACCTGCGGATGCGCGGCCAGCTCCGCGGTGCGTCAGCGGCTCGATGCCGCGCTCGGCCGCCCAGCGGGCCGCCATCTCGGCGTCGAGCACGAGCAGCGCGACGAGGAACGGCCGGCGGTCGCCGACGACGCACGCCTGGCCGACGAGCGGATGGGACTTCACCGCCGCCTCGAGGTTGGCCGGCGAGACGTTCTTGCCGCCGGCGGTGATGATCAGCTCCTTGCGGCGGTCGACGATGCGCAGGTAGCCCGCGTCGTCGATCTCGCCGATGTCGCCGGTGTGCAGCCACCCGTCCTCACCGACCGCCTCGGCGGTCCGCGCGGGATCCTTGACGTAGCCGGCGAAGACGAACGGGCCGCGCGCGAGCACCTCGCCGTCGTCGGCGATCCGCAGCTCGACGTCGTCCAGCGCGCGCCCGACGCTGCCGACCCGCGCCTCCGCGACGTCGTAGGTGACGACGAAGCTCGACTCGGTCAGCCCGTAGCCCTCGCCGAGCGGTACGCCGATGTCGCGCATGAAGCGGTGGACCGCGGGCGGGATCGGCGCCCCGCCGGTGAACGCGGCCTCGCAGGCGTCCAGCCCGATGAGCTCGCGGGCGGCGGCGCCCGTCAGCCCCTGCGACTGGACCGCGCTGCAGAGCTTCTCCCACACGCGCGGCACCGCCGCGAAGAACGCCGGCCGGACGTCGGTGAGGTACGCGCCGATCTGCGCCGGGTCGGGGCACGTGGTGACCTGCGCCCCCGCGGCGACGTGGAGGTAGTGGCTGACGTCGCGCTCGAGGACGTGCGCCATCGGCAGGTAGGAGATGACCGCCCGCCCGGCGAGGTCGATGCCGAGCCGCCGCCGGAACCGCTCGATCATCCACGTGAAGTTCTCGTGCGTGATCGCGGCGCCCTTCGGCGGGCCGGTGGTGCCGGACGTGTAGACGAGCGTGGCGACGTCGTCGGGCCGCGCGCCCGCGATCGCCGCGCCGAGCGTCCACCGGGCCGGCCTCCAGCAGCGCGCCGAAGGCGAGCGCGCCGGCCGCGGGCTCCACGGCGATGACGTGGGCGAGGTCGGGCAGCTGCGCCCGCGCCCGCTCGACCCGTCCGAGGAACTCGGCGTCGTCGACGATCGCGACCTTCGCCTCGGAGTGGCCGAGCAGGTAGGCGATCTGCTCCGGCGCGGAGGAGTTGTAGATCGAGAACGGCGTGGCGCCGAGCAGCAGCGCGCCGACGTCGGCCAGGTGGAACTCCGGGCGGTTGCGCAGCATCAGCGCCACGCGATCGCCGCGCCGGACGCCCAGGGCGGCCAGCGCCGCGGCGACCCGTGCGGCGCCGTCGGCGTACTGCGCCCAGGTCCATGCGCGCCAGCCGTCGCCGTCCCTGCTGCGCAGCGCGACGGCGTCGGGCCGCGCCTGCACGGTGCGGCCGAATGCAGCCGTGATGGTGTCGCCTTCGATCGACAAACCGGGTCCTCGCCTCTCCCGTCGTGGTCACCGGCACGCCATCCGAACGGGCGCCGTCTGCATCGAGGTCAAGCGTCGCCGGACGCACGCGGCGTGTCGATTCCTCGGGCGGGAGATTCGCCTCCCCCCTTTGGGAGGCCGGACGCCCCGAACGCCGCCCAGCGCATCCACCGGCAGGGCATACTCGGGTGTGGGAGGCTGGTCGCCGCGACGACGACGGACCGCCGAGCGGGAGAGGAGCAGTGCGTATGGCCGGAGCAGCGATGCAGGGCGCAGGCGGGCTACCGCGGGGCGCGGATCCCGGCACCGACGCGCTGCAGGAGCGCATCGGCGCCGTCCTCGACGACGCCTACCGCCTGCTCGAGCGGCCGCTGGACGACGTGCCGCGCCGCGCCGGGTTCGACGAGCTCGACGCCGCGATCGGCGAGGTCGTCGACGACCTCGGCGCGCTGCTGCGCGAACGCGCGCAGGAGGGCGGCTCGCGCCTCGTCGCGCTGGCCACGAACCTCGTCGAGCTGCAGGGCCTGCACCACGAGCTGCGCGAGCAGCACACCGGCCAGCGCCTGCGCGCGCTGACGTCGGTCCACGACGCGCTCGCCCGGCTGCGGCGCATCGACACCACCGCGCAGCTCATCGAACGATGCCCGCAGGAGGTCTGCGAGGGCTGCGGCTTCGAACGCGCGGTGATCTCGCGCGTCGTCAACGCGGAGTGGTTCATCTCCAACGCGCACTACAGCCACGATCCGCAATGGGCCCGCGACTTCGTGGAGTTCAGCCAGTCGCAGGCGCACCCGCGCCTGGACCACATGATCCTCGAGACGGAGATGATCCGCCGCCGGGCGCCGGCCCTCGTCCCGGACGCGACGCTGGATCCCCGCAGCTACAAGCCGCTCGTCGACCATGCGCAGGTCCGCTCCTACGTCGCCGCGCCGATCATGCCCGCGGGCCGCGTCATCGGGTTCCTGCACGCCGACTACCGCTACACGCGCCGCGCGGTCGACGTCCTGGACCGCGACGTGCTCTGGGCGTTCGCGGAGGGCTTCGGCCACGCCTTCGAGCGCGCGGTGCTGCGCGAGCGGCTGCAGGCGCAGCGCGTCGAGATCCGCCGCATGATGCGCGCGACGGAGGAGATCATCGACGACCTCTGCAACGCGGAGATCCAGCTCGGTGCCGTCAGCGAGTCCGAGAGCGCCGCGGTCGTGCGCACGGGCGCGTCGATCTTCGGCGCACCCCAGTCGCGGCTGGACTCGCTGCTGACCAAGCGCGAGGTCGAGGTCCTCTCGCTCATGTCCCACGGCTCGACGAACGCGGCGATCGCCGACGAGCTCGTCATCTCCGAGGGGACGGTCAAGTCGCACGTCAAGCACATCCTGCGCAAGCTGCGGGCGTCCAACCGCGCCGAGGCGGTGTCGCGCTACCTGCGCCTCTCGATCGGCGCCGAGCAGTAGCGATCGCGCTGGCGCTCGGGGTGTCTTCGTGTCCCGCTGGTGGTGACGCGGGCACGTCAGGGGTTGACATCGTGCGATGCCGGGTCGATGCTCGCTCGAGCCGGTGCAAGACCGGCGAGTGTGAGCAGAGGCGGCCACCGGCCGCCGGGCGAGTCGCTTCGAGCGGCTGACATCATCGAGGGGGCCAGACCATGCGCAGGTTGCCGGTGCTCCGCACCGTTGCGGCGACGTTGGCGGCGAGCACGATCCTTGCCGTGACGTCGGCGCGGACCGCATCCGCGGAAGCGGCCGGCGCCGCTTCTGCGCCCACGGTCGTGCTCGTCCACGGCGCGTGGGAGCCGGCGTCGAGCTGGACGGCCGTCGCTGCGCGGCTGCGCGAGCACGGCTATCCCGTGCTCGTGCCCGACATCCCGCTGCGAACGCTCTCGGGTGACGTCGCATCGATCGCGGCCGTCCGTGAAGGGCGTCGCCGGACCGATCGTCCTCGTCGGCCACTCCTACGGCGGCTCCGTCATCACCGGCGCCGCCGACGGCAACCCGAACGTCAAGGCGCTCGTCTACATCACCGCCTTCGCTCCCGAGCGCGGCGAGAGCGCCTTCGGCCTGGATCTGCGCGTACCCGGAAGCCTCCTGCCGGTGGCCATCGTCCCCGTGCCGTTCGTGCAGCCCGGCGGCAGCCTCGGCGTGGACGTCATCGTCAACCCGCTGCTGTTCCGCGCCACGTTGGCCCAGGACGTCGCGCCGCCGACGGCTGCGGCCATGGCCGCAGCGCAGCGCCCGGTGACGCTGGCCGCGCTGATGGAGCAGACGGCGACGCCGACGTGGAGGCGATCCCGTCGTGGTACCTGGTCGCTCGCGAGGACCGCGCGATCCCGCCCGCGACGCAGCGCTTCATGGCGGCGCGTGCGCGAGCGAGCACGGTCGAGATCGACTCCTCCCACGCGGCCCAGGTCGCGCACCCGGACGCCGTGACGGACCTCATCCTCGCGGCCGGCACCGCAGCCGCCGAGCCGCCGTCGCCGGCGGTGGCGCCGGCGATCGCGGGGCTGCGCGTGTCGCCGAGCACGTTCCGCGCGGCGCGGTCCGGTCCGGCCGTCGGCTGCGCCGTCCCTGCGAACCGCGGCCCGCGTCAGCTACTCGCTCGACGCGCCCGCAAGCGTCCGGCTGACGGTCCAGCGGGCCACCCGCGGACGCAAGGCCGGCGGGCGTTGCCTCCCGCGGGCCGCGGGCGATCGCGGCGGCCCGGCCTGCACGCTGTACGTGGCGGCGCGCGGCAGCTTCACCCGCATCCGGCCCGCCGGCGCGGACCGCTTCACGTTCACCGCCCGCATCGCGGGTCGCGCCCTTCCTCCGGGCCGCTACCGCCTCGTGGCGACCCCCCGCGCAGACGGCCGCAGCCGGCAGACCGGCCCGCGCGCGGTTTCGCATCGTGCGCTGACGACACGGTCGCGCCGGCGCTCTCGCCGGGCTGCTGCGCCAAGCCGCCAAAGGCTGCTCGACACCGGCGATCCTTCGCGTTACTGTCGCCGTTGCATAGCTTTGTCTTGAGCTATTCGTGAGGTGGACGGGGTAGAAACTGGGGACGCACCGACAACCGGTCGGTCGGCGAGGTCAGGCGGAGGAGCCATCATCGAGATGCACGACCTGCGGCATGCCGTGCCAGGGGTGACCCCTTGTCGCTGAGCCCCTGGGTCGCCGTCGACGCCGACACGGTGCCCTCGAAGCGGGCCCGTGAGCTGCGCGATGCATGGGAGGACTTCGTCGACGACCGCCTGCAGGGCGACGACGAGGATCCCGGCACGCCCGACGTCCGCGGCCCGATCGCGGCCTCCTGGCGGCGATCGCGCGAAGCTGGCGTGGACCCGAGCGGGCGCCTGCCCGCCATGTCCGTCGTCGAGCTGACCGGCGCGCGCGCCATGTGGAACGAGCATCCCCTGCAGAGCGCCAGCCCGCTGATCGAGCAGTGCATGGCGGAGACGCTGCTCGACGCCGACAACCTCCTCGTCGTCTCGGACGCCGACGGCATGCTGCTCAGCATCAAGGGCGACACGCGGCTGCGAAACCGCGCCGCCGACGACATGAACTTCGTCGAGGGCGCGCTGTGGAGCGAGCCGTCGGCTGGGACCAACGCCATCGGCACCGCGCTGGCCGCCTCCCATGCCGTCCAGGTCTTCGCGGCCGAGCACTTCACCGAGCCCGTCCAGCGCTGGACGTGCTCGGCGGCGCCCGGTGATGGATCCCGACACCGGGCAGCATGCTCGGCGTCATCGACCTGACGGGCGACTTCAGCGTCGTCAACCCGCTCAGCCTGGCGGTCGTCGTGGCGACGGCCCGCGCGGTCGAGGAGCTGCTGCGCGGCCAGCTGCACGAGCGCGACGACCGCTTGCGCGCACGCTACGCCGAGCTGCTCGGGCCGGCGTCCGCCGGCGCCGCGCTGGTGACCGGGACAGGCCGCATCCTGCTCGACCCCGGGCGCCGCTGGACGCGCGTCGCGCTGAAGAAGATCCCCGCCGGCGGCGGCGTGGTCGCGCTGCCGCACGGCGTCGAGGCGATCGCCGAGCCGATCGCCGAGGACGACGTCTACGTCGTGCGCCGCAACAGCCGCTCGTCGCGCCCGCCCGCCCGCGCCTGGAGCTGCGCGTGCTCGGCGACGAGCCCCCGGAGGTCCGGCTCGACGGCGCCGTGCTGCGGCTGCGCCCGCGCCACGTCGAGATGCTCACGATCCTCGCCCTGCACCGCGGCCACCTCAACGCCGACATCATGTGCGCCGAGCTCTACGGAGACGACGGGCATCCCGCGAGCGTCCGCGTCGAGATGTCGCGCCTGCGCCGGCTGCTGCCGGGAACGCTGGAGTCGGAGGGATACGGGCTGACGGGGCCGGTCGGCAGCGACGTGCGGCGCGTGCGCGCGCTGCTTGACCGCGGCGCGGTCCGCGACGCGGCGGAGGCCTACCCGGGCCCGCTCCTGCCCGGCTCGGTCGCGCCGTGCATCGAGCGCGCGCGCGACGAGCTGGAAGGCTGGATGCGACAGGCCGTCATCACCAGCGAGGACGCCGACGCACTGTGGGCGTGGGTGCGCTCGTCCTCGGGCGCGAGCGACCTGCTCGCCTGGCAGCGGCTGCTCGCGGCGCTGCACTACACCGATCCGCGTCGCAGCCTGGCGGTCGCGCGGACGCGGGCGCTGCGCCAGGAGTTCGGCCTGTAACAGCCCGGAATCCGGGCTATAGCAGGGGAAGCTCGCGCATAGCAGCTGAGTGTTGCGGCTGTGTAACGCCGAGGTGGTGCACTGCCTGTGCCGGTCTGCACAAGACGGGCCGGAGGGTTCGGTCCCGGGGCGGGCGGGCCCTGTACACGGCGGAGAGGAAAGGCTTCAGCATGAGCAGAGCCAGCATCACGAAGGCTCACACGAAGATCCAGGAGCTGTCCTGGGATCCGACCTTCGTGGAGCCTGTCGACAAGTACCCCACCGACTACACCTTCGAGAAGGCGCCCAAGAAGGACCCGCTCAAGCAGGTCCTTCGGTCCTACTTCCCCATGGAGGAGGAGAAGGACAACCGCGTCTTCGGCGCGATGGACGGCGCCATCCGCGGAAACATGTTCCGCCAGGTCCAGGAGCGCTGGATGGAGTGGCAGAAGCTGTTCCTGAGCATCATCCCGTTCCCGGAGATCTCGGCCGCGCGCGCCATGCCGCTGGCGATCAACGCGGTGCCCAACCCCGAGGTCCACAACGGGCTGGCCATCCAGATGATCGACGAGGTGCGCCACTCGACGATCCAGATGAACCTCAAGCGGCTGTACATGAACCACTACATCGATCCTGCCGGGTTCGACATCACCGAGAAGGCGTTCTCCAACTGCTACGCCGGCACGATCGGGCGCCAGTTCGGCGAGGGGTTCATCACCGGCGACGCGATCACCGCCGCCAACGTCTACCTCACGATCGTCGCCGAGACGGCGTTCACGAACGTCCTGTTCGTCGCGATGCCGGGCGAGGCCGCCGCGAACGGCGACTACCTGCTGCCGACGGTGTTCCACTCCGTCCAGTCCGACGAGTCGCGGCACATCTCAAACGGCTACTCGATCATCCTCATGGCGCTCGCCGACGAGCGCAATCGCGTCCTCCTCGAGCGCGACCTGCGCTACGCCTGGTGGAACAACCACCGCGTCGTGGACGCCGCCATCGGCACGTTCATCGAGTACGGCACGAAGGACCGCCGCAAGGACCGCGACAGCTACGCCGAGTCCTGGCGGCGCTGGATCTACGACGACTACTACCGCAGCTACCTCATGCCGCTGGAGAAGTACGGCCTGACGATCCCGCACGACCTCATCGAGGAGGCGTGGAACCAGATCATCAACAAGGGCTACGTCCACGAGGTCGCGCAGTTCTTCGCCACCGGCTGGTTCGCCAACTACTGGCGGATCGACGCGATGGACGACACGGACTTCGAGTGGTTCGAGCACAAGTACCCGGGCTGGTACGACAAGTACGGCAAGTGGTGGGAGCGCTACGGCGAGCTGTCCGCGAAGAACGGCCACAAGCCGATCGCCTTCGAGCCGGACCTGTCGGACTACGAGTATCCGCACCGCTGCTGGACGTGCATGGTGCCGTGCCTCGTCCGCGAGGACATGGTCGTCGACGAGGTCGACGGTCAGGTCCGCTCGTACTGCTCGGAGACCTGCCACTGGACCGACGCAGTCGCGTTCCGCCCGGAGTACGAGGGCCGCGCCACGCCGGCCATGGGCAAGCTCTCAGGCAAGCGCGAGTGGGAGTCGCTCTACCACGGCATGGACGTCGCGGAGATCATGCAGGACCTCGGTTACGTGCGCGACGACGGCCACACCCTCGTGCCGCAGCCGCACCTGGACCTCGACCCCAAGAAGATGTGGACGCTCGACGAGGTCCGCGGCATCACGCTGAACAGCCCGAACGTGCTGCTCAACGAGATGTCCCCCGAGGAGCGCGAGAAGCACGTCGCGCAGTACAAGGCCGGCGGCCCCGCGGGCCGGCCCGCCAAGGAGGGCGCCGCGTCCTGACGCACCTGCCTCACGTCAGGCGCGCCCGCCGCCCAGGGACTGCCTCAGGGTCCCGGGCGGCGCCGGCGCCGTCTTGCGCTGGGGCGTTCCGATAGGGAGGACACGATCATGGGTGAGAAGCACATCGCGCGGCTGGAGCCGGTCGGCATCGAGATGGAGGTCGACGAGGACGAGACGATCCTCGACGCCGCCTTCCGCCAGGGCATCGTGCTCATGCACGGCTGCAAGGAGGGGCAGTGCTCGTCCTGCAAGTCGTTCCTGCTCGACGGCGACGTCGACCTCGATCGCTACTCGACGTTCGCCCTGCCCGACTTCGAGGAGGCCGAGGGCTACACGCTGCTGTGTCGTGCCCACGCGCTCAGCGACGTCGAGATCGAGCTCTTGCACTACGACGAGGAGCGCATCCGCAGCGGGGTGCCGATCGTCACCGCGACCACCAAGGTCGAGGCCGTCGAGGAGCTCACGAAGGACATCCGCCGGCTCGTCCTGCGCGTGACCGATCCCGACGGGCTGGAGTTCAACGCCGGCCAGTACGTCGACATCGGCGTGCCGGGAACCGAGGAAGAGCATCGCTCGTTCTCGATGGCCAACGCCCCGGGCGAGCCCGACTGCCTGGAGTTCATGATCAAGCTCTACGAGGGCGGGCGCTTCTCGGGCCTGCTCGACAACGGCAACGGCATCAGCGTCGGCGACGAGCTGACCTGCAAGGGCCCGTTCGGGATGTTCACGCTGCGCGACAGCTCGCCGCGGCGCCTCGTGTTCATCGCCGGCGGGGCGGGGATGGCGCCGGTCCTATCGCTGCTGCGGTCGATGGCCGAGAAGGGCACCGAGCGCGCGGCGACGTTCTACTACGGCGCGCGCACCGAGGACGACCTGTTCGCCCTCGAGGAGATGGAGCGCCTCAGCGACGTCCTGCCGGACTTCAAGTTCATCCCCGCGCTGTCCGAGGACGAGGAGGGCGGCACCTGGGAGGGCGAGGCCGGGCTCATCACCGACGTCGTCGACCGCCTCGAAGACGAGGACCTCGCCGAGGTCGACGCCTACCTCTGCGGCCCGCCGCCGATGGTCGACGCCGCCATCGCCCTGCTCGAGCAGCGAGGCGTTCCCGAATCGCACATCTATTTCGACAGGTTCACGACGAGCGCGGGATGACCGCGACCAGGAGAGGAGCAGCATGCCCGCAGATACCGTGAAAGCACCGCGCAGCGTCCCCAAGCCGGTGTTCACCGACGCCGAGGCAGGGGCCAAGGAGTTCCCGTCCTCGCGCAGCCGTTCGTACAACTACTTCGAGCCCAAGAAGCGGCGCGCGACCGTCTACGAGGACGTCACCGTCGACGTGCAGCCCGATCCCGAGCGCCACCTGACGCAGGGCTGGGTCTACGCGTTCGCCGACGGCAGCTCCGGCTACCCGCAGGAATGGACCGCGCTGAAGTCCGGCAACTGGCACGAGTTCCTCGACCCCAACGAGGAATGGGAGCAGACGATCTACCGCAACAACGCCAACACCGTCCGCCAGATCAGCGGGATGCTGGCCAACGCGAAGGCCGCCGATGGGTTCTCGGGATGGAACCGCGCGTGGACGACGGTCGTCGAGCGCCACGTGTCGGCGTGGGCGCACGTCGAGCACGGCCTGGGCATGCACGTCTACACGCCCGCCCAGCGCGACGCGCCGACGAACATGATCAACAACGCGCTGGCGGTCGGCGCCCTGCACAAGCTGCGCTTCGCGCAGGACATCATCCTCTACAACCTCGAGGTCTCCGATCAGATCGAGGGCTTCGACGGCGCCGCCCACAAGGACGTGTGGCAGAACGACGAGAACTGGCAGGGCACGCGTGAGAACGTCGAGAAGCTGACCGGCATCCGCGACTGGGCGGAGGCGTTCTTCGCCACGGCGATGGTCTTCGAGCCGCTCGTCGGCGAGCTGTTTCGCAGCGGGTTCGTCATGCACGCCGCGGCGCTGCAGGGCGACTTCATCACGCCGGCGATCATGGGCTGCGGCGAGTCGGACTGCGCCCGCGAGCAGCGCGGCGCACGCGCGCTGTTTCGGATGCTCGCCGACGACGAGGAGCACGGCGAGGCCAACCGCAAGGTCATGCAGGGCTGGCTCGACGAGTGGGTCCCCGTGAGCCTCGCGGCCGCCAAGCAGATGCAGCCGATCTGGTCGGACATCTCAGAGAAGGTCGTGAAGTTCGAGGACTCGCTGGACGCGTCCAAGCGCCGGATCACCGACCTGCTGGAGGACATCAACCTCGAGACCCCCAAGGAGGTCCGTTCATGACCGAGTTCAAGTCCGACCGCTCGTCGTCCAACCAGACGGGCGTCACGCTGATGAACAATCAGGTCGGCTTCGTCGTCGCGAAGGTGATGGCCGACAAGAAGGACGTCACGATGCGCGAGCTGCCGTCGATGATCCGCGTCGACGGGATCGGCACGATCGAGTTCAACTTCGAGGAGATCGCCGAGGCGCTCGGCTGGGAGGACTTCGGTCCCGACGACTTCGAGGAGATCATGTCGACGCACTACGGCCGCATGGTCGTCGAGGACGAGCGCGTCCTGATGTTCGCCAATCCCGAGGACGCGGCCGAGTACATCGGCTTCGACCTGCAGCCGGTCGGGGAGGGCTGAGCATGTACGAGAAGGACGGCGAGAAGTACTTCGTCCTCGACACCCATCTGCACTTCTGGGACGCGAGCCCGGAGAACTGGGTCAAGGGCGCCGAGCAGTACGCCAAGGGCTGGATCGAGTGCTTCCACGCCTACCAGAGCCTCGGCCCGGCCGAGACGCACTGGTCGCTGGAGCACTTCCAGAAGTACTCCGAGGACGACTTCGAGAAGGACGTCTTCACCGACGGCTACGTCGACATGGCGATCTTCCAGCCGACGTACCTGCGCGAGTGGTACGCCAACGGCTTCAACGCCATCGAGCAGAACGCGGCGCTGCTGGAGCGCTTGCCCGGCAAGCTCATCGTCAACGGGCGCTGGGACCCGCGCGAGGGCGACGCCGGGCTGGCGCAGCTCGAGGCCGATCACGAGCGCTACGGCCTGAAGGGCGTGAAGCTCTATACGGCCGAATGGCGCCAGGGCTCGCGCGGCTGGGCGCTGACCGATCCCGAGGCGCAGCGCTTCCTGGAGCGCTGCCAGGAGCTCGGCATCAAGAACATCCACGTCCACAAGGGGCCGACGATCTGGCCGCTGGACAAGGACGCCTTCGACGTCAAGGACATCGACGTCGCGGCGACGAGCTTCCCGGAGCTGAACTTCATCGTCGAGCACGTCGGCCTGCCGCGGATCGACGACTTCTGCTATATGGCGACGCAGGAGCCCAACGTCTACGCTGGCCTGTCGGTCGTCGTGGGCGCGCTGATGCACGCCCGGCCGCGCTTCTTCGCGAGGGCCATGGGCGAGCTGCTGTTCTGGGTCGGCGAGGACAAGATGATGTTCGGCTCGGACTACGCGATCTGGGAGCCCAAGTGGCAGATCGAGGGGCTCGTCGACTGGGACTATCCGGACGACACGTTCTCCGACTACCCGCGCTGGACGACGGCCGCCAAGAAGAAGGTGCTCGGCCTGAACGCCGCGCGCCTGTACGGCGTCGACGTTCCCGAGGAGCTGCGCCTGCCGGCGGACGAGGGCACCCCCGCGGCCCCGGACGACGCACAGCTCGTGGAGGGCGCCGCGTGATCTCGCAGGCGCGGGTGCTCGCCGCACTCGCCACCGTCCACGACCCCGAGCTCGACGAGCCGATCACCTCCCTCGGCTTCGTCGGCTCGTGCGTCGTGAGCGACGGCGGCGACGTGGACGTGCACCTGCGCCTGCCCACTCCGCAGTGCGCGCCGAACTTCGCGTTCCTCATGGCCTCCGACGCGCGCGAGGCCGTGCGCGGGGTGTCCGGGGTCCGTGAGGTCGGCGTCGTGCTCGACGACCACTACACGGCCGCGGAGATCAACGCCGCGGTCGGCACCGGCATCGGCTTCGGCGCGGCCTTCCCCGGCGAGAGCGCGGGCGCGGGCGACCTCGAGGCGCTGCGCGAGCTCTTTCAGCGCAAGGCGCTGCTCGCCCGTCAGGGCCGCGTCTGCACGATGCTGCTCGAGGGCGACGGCATCGACCACGCGACGATCGTCGCGCTGTCCGTCGCCGACCTGCCGGATCACCACGAGGTCGATCGCTGCCTGCAGCTGCGCGGCGCGCTCGGCCTGCCATGCGGTCCGCGGTCGCCGGCGCTCGTCGCCGGCGACGGCAGCCCGATCCCCGCCGAGGAGCTCCAGCTCTGGCTGCGCCGCGCGCGCCTGGTCGGGCTGAGCCTCGAGAGCAACGGCGGGCTCTGCCGCTCGCTGCTGCGCGTTCGCCACGGCGTCCCCGATCCGACCGAGGAGGTGGCGACATGATCGCCGCACGCTTGCACCGCTACCACGAGCCGCTCGCCGTCGAGCAGATCGCCGAGCCCACGGTCACCGACCCGCACGACGTCATCGTGCGCCTCGGCGGCGCCGGGCTGTGCCGGACCGACCTGCACATCCAGGAGGGTCAGTGGGCCGAGAAGTCCGGCGTCGAGCTGCCCTACGTGCTCGGCCACGAGAACGCCGGCTGGGTGCACGAGATCGGCTCGGCGGTCTCGAACGTCGAGGTCGGCGACACGGTGATCGTCCATCCGCTCGTCACGTGCGGCCTGTGCCGCGCGTGCCGCGCCGGCGACGACGTGCACTGCGAGAACAACCTCTTTCCCGGGATCTCGGTCGACGGCGGCTTCGCCGAGCTGCTGAAGACGAGCGCGCGCTCGGTCGTGAAGCTCGACCCGTCGCTGCATCCGAAGGACATCGCGGCGCTCGCCGATGCGGGGCTGACCGCCTACCACGCGGTCAAGAAGGCCGCCTCGATCCTGCATCCGGGCTCGCGTGCGGTCGTCATCGGCGCGGGCGGCCTGGGCCACATCGGCATCCAGTGCCTGAAGGCGATGACGCCGGCCGAGATCATCGTCGTCGACCCGTCCGAGCGGGCCCGCGCGCTCGCCGGCGAGATCGGCGCCGACACGACGATCGCCGCCGACGGCAAGCAGGTCGACACGATCCTCGAGATGACCGACGGCAAGGGCGCCGAGGCGATCATCGACTTCGTCGGCGAGAAGGGCGCGATCGAGGACGGCGTCGCGATGCTGCGCAACGCCGGCTCGTACTTCGTCATCGGCTACGGCGAGAACATCAACGTGCCGACGATCGACATCATCTCGCGCGAGATCAACTTCATCGGCAACCTGGTCGGTTCGTACAACGACCTCGCCGAGCTCATGACGCTCACCGCGCAGGGGCAGGTCACCCTGCACACGAGCGCCTATCCACTTGAGGCCGTCAACGACGCGATGGCCGACCTCGACGGAGGACGCCTGCAGGGCCGGGGCATCCTCGTCGCCGACGCCAGCTGACACGGAGGACGACTCCCCTATGGGCAAGATCATCCACTTCAACGACGACGCACGCCGGCGCCTGCAGCAGGGCGTCGACATCCTCGCCGACACGGTGAAGGTGACGCTCGGGCCCAAGGGCCGCAACGTCGTGCTCGAGCGGCTGTCGGGCGCGCCGACGATCACGAACGACGGCGTCACGATCGCGCGCGAGGTCGAGCTCGCCGACCAGTTTCAGAACATGGGCGCGCAGCTCGTGCGCGAGGTCGCCGACAAGACCTCCGAGCTGACCGGCGACGGGACGACGACCGCGACGCTGCTCGCCCAGTCGCTCATCCGCGAGGGGATGCGCGTCCTCGACGACGGCGTCAACCCGATGCAGCTGCGCCGCGGCATGGAGGACGCGGTCGAGCTCGTCGTGGCGCAGCTGGAGCGCAGCGCCCGCGCGGTCTCCGACATCGATCACCTGCGCCAGGTCGCCACGATCGCCGCGAAGGAGGACGAGCGCATCGGCAGCGCCGTCGCCGAGGCGCTCGATCGCGTCGGCGAGGACGGCGTCGTGAGCATCGAGGAGAGCGAGCTGCCCGGCATCGCGGTCGAGTTCGTCGAGGGGCTGCACGTCGAGAACGGCCACCTGTCGCCGTACCTCATCCGCGACCGGATGCGCATGGAGACCGTGCTCGACAACCCGTACGTGCTGATGACGACGCAGCCGATCTCGTCCGTCCAGGAGCTCATGGGCGCGATCGGGCAGGTCATGCGCCGGCCCGAGCCGCTGATCATCCTCGCCGAGAAGGTCGACGGCGCGGCGCTGGGCATGCTCGTGCAGAACAACCAGCACGGCACGATGGAGGCGACGGCGGTCCGCGCTCCCGGCTTCGGCCACAGGCGCATCGCCTACCTCGAGGATCTCGCCGCGTTCACCGGCGGTCGCGTGATCACCCCCGAGGCGGGGTTGACGCTGGAGAACGTCGAGCTCGAGACGCTCGGGCGCGCGCGGCGCGTGATCGTGCGCGAGGACTACACGACGTTCATCGAGGGAGCGGGCACCGAGGAGGACGTCGCAGGCCGGCTCAACGAGATCAGCGTCGAGCTCGAGCGGGCGACGAACGACCATGACGTCGACGCGCTGCGCGAGCGGCGCGCGCGCCTGTCGTCGCGGCTGGCCGTCATCCGCGTCGGTGGCGCGACGATGGTCGAGAGCAAGGAGCGCCTGCGCCGCACCGAGGGATCCCTGTCGGCCGCCCGCGCGGCGATGGCCGAGGGGATCGTCCCCGGCGGCGGCACCGCGCTCCTGCGCGCCGAGCGAGCGCTCGACGACGCCTCGACGGAGGGCGACCGGGGCGCGGGCATCGACGTCGTGCGCGCGGCGCTCTCCGATCCGCTGTTCTGGATCGCGTCCAACGCCGGCTACGACGGGCAGGCGGTCGTCGACCAGGTGCGGGCGATGCCCGACAGCCACGGGCTCAACGCGCTCACCGGCAGCTTCGGCGATCTCTTCGTCTCGGGCGTGGTGGACCCGGTCCGCGTCACGCGGCTGAGCCTCCAGAACGCGGCGTCGGTCGCCGCGCTGATGCTGACGACGGAGGCGCTCATCGCGGAGGAGCTCATCGGGCAACCGGGAGCGATCATCGCGCCGGGGTACGGGGACCTCGCCGAGGGGATGGCGCGACCGTCCTCTCCGGTCTGAGCGCCTCCGGCGGCGCCGGTGGTGGGGCGCCCCACCACCGGCGGCGCCGGAGGATGTACGAGACGTCATGGGCGCCGGACTCCCGCTGTCGCGGGCCGGCCGGCCTTGCGTTCGGGTGACATTTCGTGTTTGGTTCTGACCAAGTGCGGATACGCTCAAGAGAGCGGTGACCGACGTGCTCACAACGCGAGCGGCCGACGTAAGCCGCACTCTGGACGGCGCCGTCCTCGGCGTCCGTGCGCTCAATCGCGCGCTGCTGCATCGGCAGCTTCTGCTGCACCGTCAGGAGATCTCCGTCGCGGACGCGCTCGAGCATCTCGTCGGTCTGCAGTCCCAGAACCCGAACGGGCCGTACATCGCGCTCTGGTCACGGCTGGCCGACTTCGATCCCGAAGAGCTCGCCGACCTCGTGGCGGCGCGGAAGGTCGCCCGCGTCGCACTGATGCGCTGGACGCTGCACGCCGTCACCGCCCGTGACTGCCTTGCGCTGCGACCGGTGGTGCAGCCGGTCATCGAGCGGCGTCTGAAGGCGGGCTTCGGCCGCGACCTCGCCGGCATCGACCTCGACGCGCTGGCGCGCCGCGGGCGAGCGTTCGTCGAGCACGAACCGCGCTCCTTCGGCGACATCGGCCGGCTGCTGGCAGACGAGTGGACCGGGTACGAGCCGCGCGCGCTCGCCAACGCGATGTCGGCGCTCGTCCCGCTCGTGCACGTTCCTCCGCGCGGGCTGTGGGGCCGCAACGGCCGCGCGGTCCAGACGACCGCCGAGCGCTGGCTCGGACGTCCGCTCGGGTGCGCCACGCAACCGGACGAGCTGATCATGCGCTACCTCGCTGCATTCGGGCCCGCAAGCGCCGCCGACATGCGGGCCTGGTCGGGCCTGACGCGGCTGGATGCGACGATCGAGCGGCTGCGCCCGCTGCTTCGCAGCTTCCGCGACGAGGACGGCAACGAGCTCCTCGACGTCCTCGACGGCACGCTGCCCGATCCCGAGACCCCTGCGCCTGCGCGCTTCCTGGCGGACTTCGACAACGCCGTGCTCGGGCACGCCAACCGCGCGCGAATCGACGCCGCCACGCCACGCAAGCGCGCCGTCGGCCCGAGGACGTTCCTCCTGGACGGCTTCATCGCCGGGACGTGGCGGCTCATTCGCGGCCGCCACGTCGCCACGCTCGAGATCGCTCCGTTCGACGCGATCGAACGCGAGCAGCGCATCGCGCTCGCCGAGGAGGGCATGCGGTTGCTCACCTTCCTGACCGCTTCGGTCGAACCGGACGTCCGGATCCACGTCAGATTCGCCACGAACGACAGGGCGTAGCCTTTTTCGTCACTGGTTCCCGCGCGTGACTCCATCCTCGCCTCCGGCGAGACGCTCGGCCTCGTCGCGCCCCGGATGACCCGGTGGCAGATCGTGCGGCGAGATGTCGTCGTGCGCCTCCGGCGTGTCGCCGAGCGCGGTCTCCTCGTCGGGGGTCACCGGACCGAGCGGCTCGCTGGAGTCGCTGTCGTGGCGCGCAGCCGCGTCGTCCTTGTCCTTCGTGCCCGTGACCTGGCCGGTCTCCGTCTCGCTGCTCATCGGTCGGCTCCTTCACGTCGCTTACGGCTCGGGGATACCCGGCGGCGGCGCGGGCGAGCGCTCGATGTGCGCCCGCTCCTGACCCTTGGGCGTCGTGCCGGGCGCTTGCGTCTGCGAACTGCACCGATGAAGGAGTGGGAGTGCCGGCCTCGCGGCGCTCAGTGCGCGGCCTCGGCTCGGGTGAGAGCCCCGGGGGGTTCGACGCTTGCGTCCAGCGGATGGACGTTTCAGGGCAACCCCCGACCGCGGTCAGGCGGTCATGGTCGGCGCGGCGTGGCTCGTCACGGTCAGCGGGTTCGCCCAGCGTTCGCGGATGACCGAGCCGAACGCGGTGACGACTGCGGGGTCGAACTGGCGGCCCGCGCAGCGCTCGAGCTCGGCGACCGCGGAGTCGATGTCCAGCGCCTTGGAGTACGGCCGGTCGGCCAGCATCGCGTCGAAGGCATCGCAGACGAGGATGATCCGTGCGCCCAGGGGGATGTCGGCGCCGGCCAGCCCGTCGGGGTAGCCCGTGCCGTCCCACTGCTCGTGCGAGGAGCGCACGAGCTTCGCCACGCCGGCGAGCGCGTCGGCGCTGGCGACGATGCGCTCGCCGATGAGCGTATGGCGGCGCATGAACGCCCATTCGTTCGCGTCGAGCCGCCCGGGCTTGTTGAGGATCGCGTCCGGGATCGCGGCCTTGCCGATGTCGTGCAGCTCGGCGCCCGCGCGAACCTCGCGTGCGAACTCGTCGCTGCCGCCCATCGCGCGGGCGACGGCCTCCGCAAGCTCGGCCACGCCCGCGGAGTGGTCGCCCACCTCGGGATGACGCTCGGACAGCACGCTCAGCAGCGCGTGCACTGCCTGCTCGCCGGCGGGCGCCCGCACCGAGCGCTTGTCGCGGTACATGCGCTGGTCGGCGATCCGCATGGCCTCAGCCGAGTTGGCGGCCTCGGCCGGGATCGTGACCCGGCCGTGGGCAGCCGAGATGTCGAACCCCTCGCCGTGCTCGCAGAGGGCGGCGCAGACGGCGCTGACCGTGCGCGCGCCGGTACCTGGGCCCAGCAGCACGCAGAACTCGTCGCCCCCGATCCGGTAGGCGCTGCCCGCCGTCGCCGACCGTGTCGCGCAGGCAGCCGCCGAGGCGCTGCAGCAGCGCGTCGCCGGCCGGGTGGCCGAATGCGTCGTTGTAGCCCTTGAAGCCGTTGAGGTCGAAGAGCAGCAGCTGGGCTTCCTCGCCCTCCGCAAACGTCGACTCGAGATCGGTGGCCAGCGCGCGGCGGTTGTTCATGCCCGTCAGCGCGTCGGTCGTCGCTTCGTGCTCCGTCTTGCCGAGGATGTCGAGATAGCTTCGGAACGTCACGACGAAACGGGCGATGACGCACACGAGCGATCCCGCGGCGAACGCGACCGGCACGGCGCTGACCTCGGCGCTCGCGCAGTAGACGACCATCGCCAGCGCGATGACCGAGAAGCCGACGGGAACCGTCAGGGCGCGCCAGCCCGGGGCCTGCCGCTCGGTCGCAGCGTCCGGCGTCATCCACGCGGCGAGCCCGAACAGCAGGAACGGGCCGACCCACCCGAGGTCCAGCAGGCCGCCGCCGATGTACGTGCCTTGCACGTTCTGAAACGCGTAGATCGAGTCGGTCACGGCCCAGACGACGAAGCAGCCGGCCAGGACCGCGGTCGCGCGCCCGAGCCGCCAGCCGTTCGCCGCGGAGAGGTGCAGCACGAGCGCCACGAGCACGAGATCCGCGACGGGGTAGGCGAGCGACGTCACAAGCGCGAAGGCCGACGGCGAGCCGCTGCCGATGATCGCATCGAGGACGAACGCCGCCGAGATCGCGCCCAGCGCACCGATCGCGATGACGACGTCGAGGAGCACGACGCCGCGACCGCCGCCTGCCGCGCGGACGCGCAGGACGAGCGCCGCCGCCATCGGCACGTAGCAGGCAATCCAGAACACATCGGCGATCGACGGAATCGGGATGACCACCGTCTCGCCGTAGAGCGATGTAGGCCGTGTTGCCGGCAACCTGCAAGACGAGCGAGAGCGCGATCAACGACCAGACGACGCGATCGAGGCGAACGCAGATCGCACGCCACACGCAGAGGACCATGCCGATCAGCGCCAGGAAGTCGTACACCCAGAAGGAGAAGATCTGGCTTACGTCCGCGCCTCCCCAATGGCCGGGGGCGCGCACCCCGTAGGCGACGACCAGCCCCGCGCCGAGGAGGATCAGCGCGCGCACGGTGCGCGACGGATGCACCCCCTGCCGGTCAGGTTCGGGAGCGCGAAGACGGCTGCGCAGGGCGCGAGGAGTCATGAGGCTCCTGTTCGGCAGGTTGGCCACCGAACACCAGCGCCGAGGGCGACGCTGCGCACATGGCGGCCATCGGCGGATCAGTGCCGCCCGGACCTCCGTGCTCGCGCCGGTGCTCGACGTCGACCAAGAGCCGGTCGACGACGTCCCGGCCATCGCCCGTGCCGCCGAGCAGGCGCTCCGCCGCCAGCTGAGCCGTGATCGCGCTCCAGCGGCCCAGGCGGTTGCGCACCGTCGCCGACGAGGGCAGGTCCGGCCGGCCGGCGCCGTGACGGTCGTACGTCATGACCGTCGGGATCTCCCCCAGCTCCATGACGACGAGGCGCACGGCGTCCCAGCAGGCCTCGGCGGTCCAGCGCCGCGAGCGTGTGCGCGCAGGCGTGGCGACCGGGGTCAGACCGGCGGCGCGAACGGCGTTCGTCCAGCCGCCCATCCGGTTGAGCACGGTCGCGAGGCTGGGACAGCCGCCGCGCGCGCGCCAGCGCCTCGTACTCCTTCGCGCTCGGCACGCGGCCGAGGCTGACGGCGACGGACGCCACCGCGGCAGCGATGTCGTCATCGGAGTAGGTCTTCGCAACGGCCCGCGCGCGGGCGAGACTCGCCTTGCGCGCGGCGCGATCGAACTCCGTGGCGCAGCGCGCGATCGCCTTGCGACAGGCCGCTGCCTGAAGACCGAGCGCGCTGGCGGCGCTCCTGGGCGCCTCGCCGGCCCGCCACAGCTCGAGCAGTTCTTCGATGCGCGCTTGCGCATGCTGCTCGGCGCGCCGGCGGCGCGCGTCCGCAACATGCTGAGAATCGGGTCCACCGTTCGCCTGGAGGATCTGTCGCACGCGCTCGCGCGACACGCCGAAGCCCAGCGCGATCTCGTCCAGGCTCTGTCCCTGCTCGCGCAGCCGCGCCATCGCCCGAGCTCGCTGCAGCGATCCGGTGGCCGGGGAGCTGTCGTCGCCGCCTGAGCGCCTGCCGCCGGGGTTCCGCGCGCGCGGCGACGTGCTCGGGACAGCGGCTTGCTGCGCCGTGGCCATCAGGCGGCGGCCGGCAACTGGCCGTCGACTGCGCCTGCTCGCCGTCGCACGTGCTGCGGTACGCGCTGGATCATCGTGATCGTTTCCCCGTTCCGGCGGGTCCACGCCTCCACCCCCCGCGGCTGGACGACGTCCCCTCCGACAATCGGCCTCGGCGCGCCCGTACCGAGCACGTCGACGCACAGCGATTCTACCTACGTGTCAATCGTTGCAATACCGGACACGGCAGGCAGCGCCCGGCACCGCGCGCATGGTACGCCAGTTTCCGGCGTTATTCCCATCAGATCTGGGCACCATCCGGAAATGGGATTCGATCAATATCACGAGCCGCCCGACGAGCTGCCGGCCGAGACGCGCACCTTCGCGCGCCTGTGCGCCTCCCTGACCGAGGAAGCCGAGGCGATCGGCTGGTATGAACAGCGTCTGGCGGTCGAGCCCAACGCGGTCGCGCGGGACGTCATGCGCAACGCGGTGGGCGAGGAGTACAAGCACTTCAGCATGGACCTCGAGTTCCTGCTGCGCCAGAAGCCCGAGTGGCGCGAGATCGCCCAGGGCATCCTGTTCCGGGAGGGCGACATCGTCGAGCACGGCGAGGAGGCCGAAGCGGCGGCCGACGACGACGACCCGACGGTCGAGGTGATGCCGACCGGTTCGGCCTCGCTCGGCATCGGCAGCCTGAGGGGGCGAGCCGCATGAGCGACAACCACCTGCTGCGATCGCAGGCGCCGATCACCTCGGCGGGATGGGAGCTGCTCGACCAGGAGGCCCGCGAGCGACTCGTCGTGGCACTGGCAGCGCGCCGTCTCGTCGACTTCAGCGGCCCGCACGGCTGGGAGTACTCCGCCACGAACCTCGGGCGGGTCGAGGCGCTCGTCGCGGCCCCGTGCGAGGGCGTCACCGCACTGCAACGCCGGGTGCTGCCACTCGCCGAGCTGCGCGCGCCGTTCGCCGTCGCGCGCGAGGAGCTGCGCGCCGGCGACCGCGGGGCCGAGGACGTCGACCTCGCCGAGCTCGACGCAGCGGCGCGCCGCATCGCGGTGGCCGAGAACAAGGCCGTCTTTCACGGTTGGGCCGAGGCGGGCATGCAGGGCATCGCCGAGGTCTCGCCCCATCCGACGCTACCGCGGGGCGAGGACTTCGACGAATACCCCAGCTACGTCGCCAAGGCGGTCGAGCTTCTGCGCCGCAGCGGCGTCGGCGGCCCGTACGGGGTCGCGCTCGGCACCGACGACTACACCGGGGTGATCGAGACGGCCGAGCATGGCGGCTACCCCCTCTTCGACCACCTGGCCCAGATCCTCGGCGGGCCGATCGTGTGGTCGCCGGGCGTGGACGGCGCGATCGTGCTGAGCCAGCGGGGCGGGGACTTCCTCTTCGAGGCGGGCCAGGACCTCGCCGTGGGATACGACTCTCACGACGCCGGCACCGTCCGGCTGTACCTCGAGGAGTCCTTCAGCTTCCGGGTCGCCACGCCGGAGGCGGCGGTGACGCTTGTACCGGCGTAACGCGCGCGGGCCGGACCGGCGGGCCGAGACGATGCGGCGCGCCGGCGACCGCGGGTGTAGGTCGGCGGTCGAGCGGTGAGAATTCCCCGAAAGCTCCGACCGAGGGACACGCCATGACAACCGTACGGATCGAGGGACTCGAGGTTCGCGGCCCGATGCTGGACCGCTTCGACGAGGCGCTGACGCCGGACGCGCTGCGGTTCGTGGCCGAGCTGCACCGCGAGTTCGACGGCCCGCGCCACGCCCTGCTGGAGCGCCGTCGCGAGCGTCAGGCCGAGCTCGACGCGGGCGGCTCGCTCGCGTTCCTCGACGAGACCCGCGACGTTCGCGAGGGCGACTGGACGGTCCCGCCCCCGCCGGCGGACCTGCGGGACCGCCGCGTCGAGATCACCGGCCCCACCGATCGCAAGATGATGATCAATGCGCTGAACTCCGGCGCGAGCGGGTTCATGGCCGACCTCGAGGACTCGAACTCCCCGACGTGGTCGAACATCGTCGGCGGCCAGCTGAACCTCATCGACGCGGTACGGGGATCGATCGAGCACGACGGCCCGGACGGCCGCCACTACGAGCTCGGCGAGGAGACGGCCACGCTGCTCGTGCGCCCGCGCGGCTGGCACCTTCCGGAACGGCACATCGTCGTCGACGGGGAGCCGGTCGCGGGCGCGCTCGTGGACTTCGGCCTGTTCGCCTGGCACAACGCGCGCGAGCTGGTGGAGCGCGGCAGCGGCCCCTATCTGTACCTGCCCAAGCTCGAGAGCCACCGCGAGGCGAGGCTGTGGAACGACGTGTTCTGCCTCGCGCAGGACGCGCTCGGGCTCGGGCGGGGCACGATCCGGGCGACGGTGCTGATCGAGACCCTGCCGGCGGCCTTCGAGATGGACGAGATCCTCCACGCGCTGGGCGAGCACGCCACCGGCCTCAACGCCGGGCGCTGGGACTACATCTTCAGCGCCATCAAGCGCTTTCGCACGCGCCCGGAGTACGTGCTCCCGGACCGTGCGGACGTCACGATGACCGTGCCGTTCATGCGCGCCTACACGGAGCTGCTCGTGAAGACCTGCCATCGCCGCGGCGCGCATGCCATGGGCGGCATGTCGGCGGTGATCCCGAGCCGCAGCGACGAGGAGGCCAACCGCCAGGCCAAGGCCGCCGTGCGCAAGGACAAGCAACGCGAGGCGACGGACGGGTTCGACGGCACATGGGTCGCCCACCCCG
This sequence comes from uncultured Solirubrobacteraceae bacterium, assembly GCA_963727785.1. Classification (GTDB taxonomy): domain Bacteria; phylum Actinomycetota; class Thermoleophilia; order Solirubrobacterales; family Solirubrobacteraceae; genus CADCVQ01. Next base: position 115,965 of record CAVSHS010000039.1, on the reverse strand, counting down.
ACTCGGTCCCCGTCGCGCTCGAGGCGTTCGTCGAGACGCTGGGCGACGAGCCCAACCAGCTCGCGCGCCGGCGCGACGACGTTTCCGTCTCGGCGGCGGAGCTGCTCGACATCGGCTCGACGCCGGGCGCGATCACCGAGGACGGGCTGCGCGGCGACGTGAACGTCGCGATCCAGTACATCTCCGCCTGGCTGCGCGGCAACGGCGCCGCGGCGATCTACGGGATGATGGAGGACGCCGCCACGGCGGAGATCGCGCGCGCGCAGGTGTGGCAGTGGGTCCACCACGGGGCGCAGCTCGACGACGGGCGCTCGATCACCCCGGACCTCGTCCGCGAGTTCGCGACCTCGGAGCTGGAACGCATCCGCCGCGAGCTGGACGACGACGAGTGGTTCTACTCCGAGGGGCGGCCCGAGATCTCCCGAGAGCTCTTCGAGGGCGTCGCCCTGTCCGCGGACTTCGTCGAGTTCCTGACGCTGCCCGCCTACGAGCGGCTCGAAGATGCCGGATCGGACACGGCGGCCCGTTCGAGCTGATTGCCTGCGCTACCTCCTCCTGCGCACCGTCAGGCCGCTTGAAGGATCCCGCCGAGCCGGCGCAGCTCGCGCATGGTGGTCGCGCTGTGGGTCGACCGGGCTACGGCCAGCGCTCGGGCACCTTCTGCCCTGGCGCGGTCGAGCTCGCCCGCCTTCGCGCAGGCCAGCGCCAGCCGTGCTCGCTGGAGTCCGCCGGTACGCACGCGCCCCCGCGGCCAGGCGCGTAGGACATCCTCGTACAGCGGGATGGCCTTGCTGGGCTCCAGAGCCAACCAGCATCGCGCCGCACTGGAGCGCACGAGGTGATGGTCCACCAAACCGCCAGTCCAAGGGGGCGCCGTGGCATCGGCACGGTCCATGATGGCCTCGACCTCGGCCAGCCGGCGCTCACACGCCGCGATATCGCCGCCGAGCGCATGCCCGCAGGCCGCTTGGCGCACGCATAGCGCGCGCGTCTGCGCGCTCGTGCCGGAAATGCGTAAGCCATCCTCGGCAAACGCGATCGTTCGACGCGCGTCGAGCGCCTGCGCGGCCCATTGGGCTCGGCGCTCGCGTGTCAGCGCCGCCATGTCCGCATAGCCGGCTGTCTGCGCCAGGTGTGCGGCACGGTCCGTCCAGGCATCCCGGCCGCGCACGTCGCCTACGTCATTGGACAACCAGGCGGCGAACTCGCACCAGCGCGCCTCAACACGCATCAGCTCCGTGCGCAGATCGCTACGGGCGGCAGCGCGGTGCTCGGCAATCAGCCCGATTTCGCGGACGACGGCGGCGAGCACATCGCGCGGCCCGTGCGCTGCGTCAAGACGGCCGAGCAAGTTCAGCAGGTCGGTCCAGTGATCCACCAGCGCCGGGATCGATCTCGCGGGCGCGCGCTGGCGCAGGACCCACCATGGCAGTACCCATCGCCGCTCCGGCGGCGGTCACCAGAATCCCCCGACGATTGGTCGGATCCACGTCCTCGTAGCGTAGCGCCGCCGCAGGGTCGGCTCGCGCGGCGGCGCGCCGCTCGCGCTGCGCCGCGCGCTCCAGCACCACCGCGGGCTGAAGCGCGGTGAGCGCCCGGTCCGTCTCCAGCGCCAGGTCGCACGCCTGCGCGAAGCGCAGGCTCGCGGCTGCCTTGGCACGCTCGACTTCGCTGACGTGCTGCGACGAGCAACCGACCTTGGCCGCGAGCACACCTTGGGTCAGGCCGCGCTCCAGGCGCCGCTTGCGCAGCTCGGCGGCAAACCGCGCCGCGGCTGCGGGCGCGTCGAGGTCAAGCGGCTTCAGCGGACGACCTTTGCCGGGCACCGGAAATGACCCTAACCCCGCGCGTGGTTTCCCGGTGAAAAGGTGAAAAGGTGCTGTTACCTCATGATTCCGGCAGCCCTGCGGGTCGTGGTCGCTGCGTCGACTGTCGCGCAACCAGATGGTTGCGTTAGGCTCTCTGCCGTGGACATCCTGGCGCTGTACGACATCCATGCGAACATCGACGCGCTCGACGCCGTCCTCGCCGATCCGCGCGCGGCGCGAGCCCGACGCCGTGGTCGTCGGCGGCGACGCGGTGCCGGGCCCCTTCGCGGGCGAGACGCTCGCCCGCCTGGACGCGCTCAGCGTCCCGGTGCACTGGGTGCGCGGCAACGGCGAGCGTGAGGTTGCCGAGGCGATCGGCGCGCCCGCCGCGGCGCCCGACGACTGGGCCGCCCGGACGGCGGCGATCACCGCGGCCGAGCTCGGTGACGACCGCGCGCTTGCGCTGGGCGAGCTGGCGCTGACCGTGCAGCTGGACGGCGTCCTGTTCTGCCACGCCAGCCCGCGCCGCGACGACGAGATGCTCACCCGGCTCTCCCCGCCGGAGCGCTGGGAGCAGGCCCTGGCCGGCGTCCCGGCTGAGCTCGTCGTGGCCGGCCACACCCACCAGCAGGACGATCGCCTGGTCGGCGGCGTGCGCTTCGTCAACGCCGGAAGCGTCGGGCTGCCCTACGAGGGCGACGGCGCCGCACGCTGGCTGTGGATCGCCGACGGCGAGCCCGAGCTGCGCCAGACCACCTACGACGCCGCCGGCGCAGGCGCGCGCATCCTCGCGGCCGGCTGGCCCGACGAGCGATCCGTCAACGCCGCGCTCATCGATCCCGTCGAGGCGATCGTCATCACCCGCATCTTCGAAGAGATGGCGGGCGCCAGATCGGACTCGCACGGGTTCGAAAAACACATAACCGGGTTATGTATTTGGGGTGGCCGATCGTCTCGCACTACTCCTCGGTGCCCTTGCGCTCGCCGCCACCGACCGCTTCCGCACGGCGGTGGAGGGGTCGCTTGGCCGGGCCGGGTCGCATGCTGCGGCGCTCGTGCACCTGGACGCCTACCCGGGCGAGTCCGTGCAGGCGCTCTCAGAGGTACTCGGTGTCTCCCAGCCGGCCGCGGTCAAGCTCGCCGATCGCCTGGCCGCAGACGGGCTGCTCCAACGGCGCCCCGGTGCCGATCACCGCACGCGGCGCTGCACCTCACAGCGGACGGGCGAACCGCTGCCACCGCGTACTCGCTGACCGGGCGGACGAGCTGACCAGCCTGCGGGCGCGCTCGAGCCGGCCGAGCGCGAGACGCTCGAGCCACTGCTGGAGAAGCTCGTCGCCGCGCTTGCCCACGACCGGCCGGGCGCGCTGGAGGTCTGCCGGCTCTGTGACCGGGAGACATGCTGCGGCTCGGCGGATGGCTGCCCGCTGGAGCACACGACCCGGTGAGCGCGTACGCATCAAGCGCCGTCCGGCCGCTCACGCTCACCTCGGCCGGCATCGGGGTCATCGGCGTGACCTTCGGGATGGCCCGCTACGGCTTTGGCCTCCTGGCGCCCGACATCCGCGCGAGCTTTCACCTGGACAACGGGTCGATCGGCCTGCTCTCGACCGCCTCCTACATCGCCTACCTGCTCACCACGATCACCGCCGGGGCGCTCGCCGTCCGCCTCGGGCCCCGGACCATCGTCGCCGCCGGCGGCTTCTGCGCCGTCTTCGGGATGCTCGTCGCCGGCACCGCCACAACCCCTCAGATGCTGTTCGCCGGACTGCTCGTCGCGGGCGCCAGCGCCGGTCTGGTCTTCCCGCCATTCTCCGACATCGTCGCGGGATCGCTCGCGCCGGCCCACCAGGGCCGCGTGCTCTCGGCGATCAGCTCCGGCACCGGCTGGGGCGTCGCACTGGCCGTACCCGTGGCACTGCTCGCCGGGGAGAGCTGGCGCACTGCCTGGCTGCTCTTCGCCCTCCTCGCGGCACTCGCAACGGCCTGGGCGCTCACCGTCCTGCCCGCCCGCGAGCGGCGCCCCGGTCCCGGCGAGGTCGTCCGGCTCAGGCCGAGCTGGTTTGTCTGCCCGCGTTCCTCCCGGCTGCTGACCGGCGCGCTGCTGGTCGGCCGGCCAGCTCGGTCTACTGGACGTTCGCCGTCGAGCACCTGCAGAGCCAGGGCGGCCTCTCGACCACGCAGAGCCGGATCTTCCTCGCGGTCGTCGGCCTCGCCACCGTGGGCGGGAGCGTCGGCGCCGACGCGATCGACCGCCTCGGTGCGAGGACCGCCTTCATCCTCGCCGCCGCCGCGGAGGCCGCCTCGCTGCTGCTGCTCGGCCTCGCTCCCGGCATGGTGACGGCGGCCCTCTGCTCGGCAGTGCTATTCGGCGTCGCCTACGCGACCATCGTCGCGATCTCCGTGATCTGGAGCACGAAGGTGTTCGCCGACCGACCCTCAGCCGGCCTCGCCGCCGTCATGGCGATGAACGCCCTCGGACTGCCTCACCGGCCCACCCGTCCTCGGGATGATCGCCGACCACACCGGCCTCCCCGCGATCTTCACCGCCGGCACCGCACTGCTGGCCCTGACCAGCCTCTTCGCACCCTGCGAGGAACTCCGAGACATATGAACGTGACGATCCGCCCGCTGCATCGCCGGATGCAGCGCATGCGCATCGATGGCGCGAACGGCACTCGCGCAGCTGTACCCCGAGACCCTGCTCCCGGCGCAGGAGGCGTCGCGAGTCGCCACCGGCACGGCGCGGGTCATGCATCTGCAGCACACCGATCCCGGAAGCTGCCTGGGTGGCAGACGTCGGCAGTGAGATCGTCGGCACTGCGATCGGACTCATCCGCGAAGGCGTCTGGGGGTTCAGCCTGTTCGCCGTCCTGCCCGCCTTTCAGGGTCGCGGGATCGGAAGCCGCCTGTACGCGCCCGCGCTGGCGTACGGAGCCGGCGAGCCGGGCGGGATCATCCTCTCCTCCTCTCATCCGGCCGCGATTCGCCGCTTGCCCTCAGCTCGGGATACCGGTTGCTGCCGACTGTCGATCTCGCCGGTGTCCCCGACCGCGCCGGGCACCTGCGCTGCCTGCCGGCCCGGCGATCTGCGCGCCGACGCGCAGACCATCGACGCCGCATCGCGTCACGTGCGCGGCGCTTCACACATGCTCGACATGCCGATCCTCCTCGGCGCGCACGGCACGACGCGCTGGTGATCGACGGCGAAGGCTTCGTGTGTGTCCGCGACGGCTCTCCGGCGCTTCTGGCCGCCCGCACCGAGGCGGCCGCCGAAGACCTTCTATGGGGCGCAATCACGAGCGCCGCGGCCGGCGCCTCCGTCGCGATCGACTTCGTCACCGCCGAGAACCAATGGGCGATCGGCGTCGGGCTCGCAGCAGGGCTCACCATCACGCCCGGCGGCCCGGCGTTCGTGCGCGGCCACATCGGGCCGATGGCGCCCTACCTGCCGAACGGCGCGTACCTCTGACATCCCGCGCTGGGTGGGCGACCCCGGTCGTTGTGCTGAGCGACACCGCCACCGTGATAGAGCGACCGACTGTCGATGACCTCAGGACGAATCGTTACGTGGCCGACCACAGCCGGCCCCGCAGCCCCGATGCCCGCGCGACCGGCCTGGACACCGCGGCGCGGATCGTCTCCTCCGTCCCGACGAGGACGAGCCGCGTCCGCGCGCGCGTGGCCGCGGTGTAGAGCAGCTCGCGCGTCAGGATCCGCGACGTCGACGCGGGCAGCAGGACGACGGCGGTGTCGAACTGCGAGCCCTGGCTCTTGTGGATCGTCATCGCGAAGGCGGTCTCGATCGGCGCCGAGCCGGGTGGGCGTGAACTCCAGCAGCTCGCCGCCGCGTTCGAAGGCGGCGCTGACGCGGTCGGGTTCGGTCTGGACGACGACGCCGGTGTCGCCGTTGTAGAGGCGCAGCTCGTAGTCGTTCTGGGTGACGAGCAGGGGGCGGCCGACGTAGGCGGGCCCGTCGGGGTCGAAGCCGGGGATCGCGGTGGCGAGCCAGCCCTCGATGCGGGCGGTCCAGGCGGCGACGCCCTGGGCTCCTCGGCGGTGCGCGCAGAGGACCCGGAACGCGCCGAGTGCGCTGATCGCGTCGTGCGCGGCGCCGGCGCGCGCGGCCTCGACGACGGCGCGCCCGGCAGCGACGGCCTCGTCGCGGACCGCGGCGAGCGCGGGCTGCGCGTCGGCGGCGGACGCGTCGACGGCGATCCAGGACACGTCGCCGGGCTGGCTCGCGAGGAGCGCCATCACCGCGTCGGCGATCGCCGCGGCGGATCGCGTCGGCGAGGCGCGCGATGCCGCCGCCGAAGCGGTGCACGTGGTCGAGCACGACGATGCCGTCGCCGATCGCGCGCGCCGGGCGGCGAGCTCGGCGGCAGCCGGGACGTCGTGTCCCGTCGCCCGCGCGAGCGCGGCGCGCGCCGGCGCGCGCATCGCGCGGGCCGGCGGTCGCGGGCCCGACGATGTCGCCGAGCACGGCGCCGGCCTCGATCGAGGTCAGCTGGCCGGGGTCGCCGACGAGGACGAGGCGCGCATCGGGCCGGACCGCCTCGACGAGGCGGGCCATGAGCGACAGCGAGACCATCGAGGTCTCGTCGACGATCACGACGTCGTGCGGCAGGCGGTTGCCGCGATGGTGGCGGAAGCGGCTGTGGCTGCCCGGCCGCCAGCCGAGCAGCCGGTGCAGCGTGGAGGCGTGCAGGTCCAGCAGCTGGTCGCGCACGGCGTCATCGACGTCCAGCGTCGCGGCCTCGGCGTGGACCGCCTCCTCGAGGCGGGCGGCGGCCTTGCCCGTCGGCGCGGCGAGCGCGACGAGCGGCGGCGGGTCGCCGGCGGCGGCCGCCTGCTCGGCGAGCAGCGCGACGATCCGCGCGACGGTCGTCGTCTTGCCGGTGCCCGGCCCGCCGGCGACGACCGCGAAGCGCCGCAGCACGGCGGTCGCGGCGGCCAGGCGCTGGCCGGCGTCGGCAGCCGGCGTCGCCGCCCGCGAACAGGCGCGCGAGCCCGCCGGCGAGCACCTCCGATGTCGGTGGTCGCGGGCGCGCCGTCGCTGAACGTGCGCAGGTCCGCTGCGACCGACCGTTCCTCGCGCCAGTAGCGGTCCAGGTACAACGTGCTGCCGACGAGCCGCAGCGGACGCGCGCCGTCGGGATCGGCGTCCTCGCCGACCGCGACGAGCGGGCTGGCCGCGAGCCGCCGAACCCACGCCTCGGGGTCGGGCCAGGGCAGCGCCGAGAGGTCGACGGGCTCGTCGGCGTCGACCGCCGCGGTGGCGCGGATCGTGGCGAGGTCGACGAGCACGTGCCCCAGGCGCGGGCCGCGGACGGCGAACGCGGCGCCGAGCGCGACCCACTCGTCCTGCTCGCCGGCAAGCGCGGTCAGCCGCACCGCGACGTGGACGTCGGCGGCCGACAGCACGCCGATGTCGTTGAACGCGCGCAGCAGCCCCGGCGCGCGGCGCGCGCGCCGCGGGTCGTGCAGGTCGATCGCGGTCGCGATCGCGGGCGCGGGCGCCGCGCTCACCGCGTCTCCCCGCGGTCGAACACGTCGCTGAGCGCCTCGATCAGCGCGCCCGGCGGGCGCCAGGCGAACACGCCGCACGGGCGCGCCGTCGACGACCGGCGTGTCGGGGCCGGTCATCCCGCGCAGGAACAGGTACAGGACGCCGGCGATGTGCCGGTCGGGGTCGTAGGCGGGCAGGCGCCAGCGCAGGTAGCGGTGCAGCGCGACGGCGTAGAGCAGCGCCTGCAGCCCGTAGTGGCGGTGGCGCATCTCCGCGGCGAGCGCCGCGGGCCGGTGGTGCCACGCCGTCAGCTCCTCCCCCGGCCCGGCGAGCCAGTTCGTCTTGTAGTCGGCGATCGCGTACCGCGCGGCGCCGTCGTCGCCGCGCACGCGCAGGACGACGTCGATGCTGCCGGTGAGGTAGCCGCGCACGTTCTGGCGCAGCGCGGGGTCGTCCAGGCGCGCGGCGTAGCCGTGCAGCGGGTCGCCGGGCGCCAGGTGCTCGCGCAGGACCGCGGCGATCGCGGCGAGCGTCAGGCGGCCGGTCGGCTCGTCGCCGCCGGCGAGCGGCAGCTCGAACTCGAGCTCGTCGAGGCGGTCGGCGCGCTCGATGTCGCACAGGCGCGTGCCGCCGAGCAGCGGGCCGAGCGGCGTGCGCAGCGCCGCGCTCAGCCCGGCAGCGGCGACCCCGGGATCACCGAGGTCGACGTGGCGCCATCCCTGCCCCTCGGCGATGCGCGTCCCAAGCTCCGCGTCGAGGTCCGGGGCGGCGAAGTCCGCCGTCTCGAGCATCCGATGGACGAGCGTGCCGACGTGCAGGCCGACGGGCATCGCGGCGAGCGGGACCGGGGTGGCGAGCAGCGCGGCGTCGGCGTCGGCGTCGCCGCCCGGCTGCGCGACCACCGACCCGTCCGGCGGCGGCTCGTCGTCGACCAGCTCCTCCTCCGGCTCGCTCGCGACGCTCGCGTCATAGGCGCCGGCCGAGATGTCGCTGAACGAGGTGCGCCGCCAGCGCACGTCCAGCCCGCGGTCGAACACGGCCGCCGACAGCTCGGCCGCCGCGGGCAGCGTCGGGCGCCCAGGCCGCGGGCATGCCGAGCCGCGATCGCTCGACGCTGATGCAGCCCGGCGCCTGCGCGGCGAGCTCCTCGAAGCGCGCGACCGCGGCGGCGTCGGTCGGCGTCGCGGTGCCGGCGGGTGCGACGCGCCCGTCCTCGTCGCGCGCGAACAGCAGGCGGCCGAGCGCGGAGTGCCGGCTGTCCCACGATCCCGCCCACCAGACGATCGCCTGGTGGCGGGCGCGCGTGAGCGCGACGTAGGCCAGCCGCAGGTCCTCGCCGCGCTGCTCCTCCTCGTGGTGGCGGCGGTGGCGCGGGTAGTCGGGCCCGTCGAGGCCGACGTCGATCGTCCGCGCGTCGCCCTGCGCCGGGTCGTGGAAGAAGACGGGCTGCGGTTCGCGCGGGATGTAGCCGGGCTCCCACAGGTCGGGGCAGTAGACGATCGGGAACTCCAGGCCCTTGCTGCGGTGGATCGTCAGCACCTGGACCGCCTCGGCGTCGGACTCCAGCCGCCGCGTGCGCTCCTCGTCGCTCGTCTCGCGCGCCGCCGCGGCGATCCGCTGGCGCAGCCAGGCCGTCAGCGCCGCGCCGCCCATCTGCTCGGCCGTCGCGGTCGCGTGCAGCAGCTGGCCGACGTGGCGCAGGTCGGTCAGGTCGCGCTCGCCGTCGACCGTCGCCAGGACGCGGCCGGGCAGCCGCTCGGCGCGCGTGATCGTCTCCATCAACGCGGCGACCCCGCTCGTGCGCAGCACCCGCGCCCAGCGGTGCAGGCGCCGGTGGACCTCCTCCCACTCCGGTTCCCCCGCGTACGCGACGCGCTCGGCCGTCCAGCCGAGGAACGGGCGTCAGCGCCGCCGACCGCGCGCGGGTCGACGAGGCGGGCCGCTCGATCGCCTCCAGCACGCGCAGCCAGTCGCGCGCGGGGACCGTTCCGAAGACGCTGCCGGCGCCGTTGATGACGGCCGGGATGCCCGCCGCGTCGAGCGCGTCGCGCACGAGCGCGGCGTTGCGGTGCGTGCGCACGAGGACGGCGACGTGGCCGGGACGGATGCGCTCACGGCGCGTCGCGGCGGGGCCGCCCTCGCGGATCTCCACCGACGGCGCCCGACGACAGCAGGCCGACGAGATCGGCGGCGAGGTCCTGCGCGATGTGGTCGCGGACGGACGGCGTGCCCGCGTAGCCGCCGCGCGTCGGGGTGATCGACGGCTCGTCGCGGTGCACGACGCGCACGCGCACGGCCGCGCCCACCGGCGCGCCGGACAGCCCCGGCGTCTGGTTCGCCGGCGCGGCGCGCACGCGCCGGTAGACGATCCCCTCGTGACCGAGCGTCGCGCCGCCGAACATCGCGTCGTAGGCGTCGATCAGCGATTGGTCGCTGCGCCAGTTGACCTCCAGCGTGGCGCGCGCGTCGGCCGTCGCCGCGGCCGCGAGGTAGGCGTAGACGTCGGCCCCGCGGAAGGCGTAGATCGCCTGTTTCGGATCGCCGATGAGGATCAGCGCGACGCCGCCGCCACCGAACGCGCGGCGCATGATCTCCCACTGGACGGGGTCGGTGTCCTGGAACTCGTCGACGAGCACGACGCGGTAGCGCGATCGCAGCCGCGCGGCGGCCGCGTCGCCGCCCGGGCCCTTGAGCGTGTCGTCCAGGCGGGTGAGCAGATCGTCGTAGGTGATCAGCGCCATGCGGCGCTTGCGGCGCTCGAGCTCGTCGCGGACGGCGTGCGCGAACCGGACGCGCATCGCGGCGACGCTGTGCTCCGGCGCGGCCTCGGGCTCGATCCGCGCGGCCGGGTTGGCGACGGCGATCCGCGCGATGCGCAGCGCCTCGGCGCGGCTGAACTGCGGCGCGCCGTGGCGGTGGAAGCGCCGGACGAACAGGTCGTCGACGACCTCCTCGATGAGGTCGGCGGGGTCCTCGACGAACGTCATGTCCGTCTCGACGTCGCCGACGATCCCCAGGCCGCCGAGCACCTCCTGGCAGAAGCCGTGCGTCGTCGCGATCGTCGCCGCGTCGAAGCGGGCGATCGCGCGCACGAGGTTGTGATGGCGCTCGCGGACCTCGGCCGGTGCTCCGCGGGCGAGCAGCGCCACGACCTCGTCGTCATCGGCCGGCGGCGCGCCCACGAGGCTGCGTGCGAGGCCCTGCTCGGTGTGGACGAGCCGCTCGCGGACGCGGTCGCGCAGCTCGCCGGTCGCCATGCGCGTGAACGTCACGAGCAGGATCTGGTCAAGCGGCGTGCCCTCCGCGACGTAGCGCGCGGCGAGCGCCGCGATCGTGAACGTCTTGCCGGTTCCCGCGCTGGCCTCGAGCACGGTGATGCCGCTCGGCAGCGGGCCGCAGACCTGAAACGGCGTGGGCGCGGTGACGAGGCTCACCGGTCGACGACCTCCTCGCAGGCCAGCAGGTCGTCCCACATGCGGCGCGCGTAGCGGCCGAAGCGCGTCTCGTCCGCCATGTGCCAGCCGTCGCCGTGCTCATCGGTCCGCGGGCGCTCGGCGAGCAGCTGCTCGAACGTGCGCTCGCCGCCGAGCACGAGCAGGTGGTCGGGCTCGCGGTCCTCGCGATCGAAGTTCCAGGTCGACTCCCACGCCGCGCGCGCCGGCGCCACCGGGCTCGCGCCGCGCCGTGCGGCCTGCGCGTACGCCGCCGAGCTCATGCACGCGATCGGCAGCGCCTCGCGCATCCCGCGGTCGTAGACGTCGATCAGCCGCCTCAGCGCCGCGATCGCCCGCTCGCGGCGCTCGCCGGCGTCGGCGCCGAGCGTGCGGTATCCGCGCGACCGTCACGCGCGCGTCGCGGTCGGCGCCCGACTGCGCGCGGCCGATCGTCACCGCCTCGAACGGCCGCTGCGGGTGCGACGCGGTGAGGGCGAGCAGCCGGACCCACGCGGCCAGCCGGTGGCGCGGGCTCACGCGGGAGTACGTCACGGCCCCGACGACGTCGCCGCGCACGCCGGGCGCCGTGCCGCGCAGGAAGCGCCCGTCGCCGACGAGCGCGTTGACCTCCACGGAGCCGGGCTCGCCGGCCGCGCCCAGCAGCGTCGCGGCCTGCGCGGCGATGTCCTGCACCGTCGGGCGCACGCGCTCGATGACCTGCGCGCTGAGCGCCCCCGGCGGCAGGGTCCCGCGGGCCACCTCGGCGGCGATGCAGGCGTCGAGGTCCGCGCCGGCGAGCAGCCCGTCGACGAGCCGCTGGCCGACGGCCCACACCTCGAGGCCGTCGAGCTCGACCGGCAGCGCGTCGGCGATGTCCTCGTCGTAGTCGGCGACGCTGATCCCGAGCCGCTGGCGCAGGAACGCGCGCACCGGGCGCTCGGCGAACCGCACGAGGCCGTCGAGCTCGACGACCGGGGGGCCGGCCACGGCCGTGAGCGGCGCGCGCAGGAACGGCTCGTCGCCGGCGCGCGGGCCGACGAGCGCGCGTGCCCCGTCGAGCGCGACCCGGTCAAAGCTCCACGCCCGCTCGCGCACGACGAGCCCGGGCTCGAAGTTGCGCGGGTCGAACGGCTGCAGCGGATGACGCACGACGACCTGGGCGCGGGCGTCGCCGCCGCCGTCCACGCGGACGGTGCGCTCGACGACGTCGAGCAGCTCGCCGACCGGGACCGCCGGCGGGCGCAGCGCGTTCGTGCGCTCGTCGTTGCCGGTGTAGGTGACGATCAGCCGGTCGGTCGCCGCCAGCAGCGCGTCGAGCAGCATCTGACGATCCTCCGTGCGCGCGTCGCGGTCGCCGACGTACGGGTCGGCGAGCATGAGGTCGTCGCCGTCGCGGTGCGACTTGCGCGGAAACGCGCCGTCGTCGAGGCCGAGCAGGCAGACGACGCGATGCGGGACCGAGCGCATCGGCACGAGCGTGCAGATCGTCAGGTGCCCGGTCCGGAAGTTCGCCCGCGTCGGGCGGCCCTGCAGGCGCTCGGCGAGCAGCGCCCGCACCTCCGCCGGCAGCAGGCTCGTCGCGTCGGCGCGGCCGCCGACCCGCGCCTGCTCGACGAGGTCGTCGAGCAGCCGCTGCAGCTGCGCGCGCTGCCAGCCGTCGCGCGCGCCCGTCGTCGTGAGCGCGTCGGCGGCCGCGGCGATCGCCTGCGCCCACCCCGCGACGGATTTGGGGGAGCTCAGCGCGTCGAGCGCCGCGCCGAGCCGGTCGACGAGCTCCGCGAAGCGGCCCGCCAGGTCGATCGCGCCGCTCTCGACGTCGTCGAGCGCCAGCACGCCCTCGTACAGCCGGTGGCCGTCCTCGGTCATCGCGACGCCGACGAGCAGGCGATCGAGGCCCGCGCGCCACGTTCCGGCGGCGAGCGACTCGAGCTTGAACGGCGCGCGATGCGCCGGCGTCGAGGCCCCAGCGGATGCCGCCGTCGGCGATCCACTCCTGGATGCGGGCGAGGTCGTCGTCGTCGAAGCCGAAGCGGCGCCGGACCGGGTCGCGGTCGGCGAGATCGAGCACCTGCGAGGCGGTGATCCGGGCGCCCGTGAGGTCCAGCAGCTGCGCGACGACGCCGAGCACGGGGTTGGTCTGGCGCAGCGCGCGATCGGCGAGGCGGACCCGCAGGTCCGGGACGCCCGTGTCGGCGGGCGCGTCGTCGGGATCCTCGTCGTCGGCGAGCAGCGCGCCGACGCCGAACGTCGCGTGGATCAGCGGCGCGAACGCCTCGATGTCCGGGCACATGACGATGACGTCGCGCGGCTCGAGGCTCGGATCGTCCTGCAGCATGTGCAGGATCGCGTCGCGCGCGACCTCGACCTGCCGGGCGCGGCCGTGGCAGGCATGCACCTGCACGCTGCGATCGCCGGGATCGAGCAGCGGGCGCAGATCGTCCATGCCCGGCAGCGGCGCCCCCAGCGCTGCGCGATCGGCACGCACGTCGGCCTGGATCCGCGCCAGCAGCGTGTCGCCGCGATGCTCGACGCGCGTGGTGATGGTCGTTCGGCCTCGTCGCCCGTGTCGACGACGAGCTGCAGCTCGCGTGCGTCCTGCCCCCACGAGGCCAGCAGGCTGTTGGCCGGCAGCGTCGCGGTCACGTCGTCGTCGCGGCGCACGATGCTCGGCAGCTGCGCGCGCGCCGCGGCGACCTGCTCCCACAGCACCGGCGAGGGGTGCAGCAGGAACAGATGCACGTCGCGATGCGCAGCGAGCGCGCGCAGCACCGCGACCCGCGCCGCAGGTAGGCGCGTCAGGCCGAACAGCGACAGCCGCGCCGGCAGATCGACGAGCTCGGGCTCGTCGCGTCAGGCGCGCGCATGCGTTCTCCAGGCGCTCGGCGGGTCCGGGGATGGCGATGGCGCGGCGCAGGCGCCGCCACAGCTGCGCCTGCCACAGCGCCTCCTCCGGCAGGGCACGACCCAGGCCATCGGTGTCCTGCGAGCGCGCCCAGGCACGCACCATCTCGGGCCGGTGCAGCCCGTAGCGATCGAACAGCTCCGCGATGTGGCGAACCGCGCTGAGACGCCGCTCGCGGCGGGATCCGTCGCGCTGCGCGTCGTCCCGCGCCGAGATGGGCTGCGAGGCTCGCCAGCCACGGCTCGCCGAGACACTCCTCGACCACGTCGAGCAGCGGCCACACCACGTGCTCGGCGAGCCACGGGTCGCCGTCGGGATCGACGCCGGACGCCGCCGCGACGGCATCGCCGAGGAGCCTGCGCGGAGACGGGAACTCCACGTTCGCGCAGACCCCGTCCGTGCGGCCCTGCGTGACGCCGAGGCAGCCCGACATCCGCTGCGTCAGCCACCGCTCCATCCCGTGCGTCGGGACGGCGACGACCTCTGCGGCGAACGGGTCGGGAACCGGCGTGCGCAGCAGGACCCCCAGCGCGTCGACGAGACCGTCGGCGCGCTCAGCTCGATGAACGTGCAGCACGCCCGCCGCTCACCTTCGGCCGTTGGGATCCCGCATGGGCTCGTGCAGCACCGTCATCGACCGCCCGAGTATCACGCGGCGCGCCGACGACTCCGCTGGATTACGCGGGTATTTCCACGGCGATCGCGCTGTTTGCGCGAATAGCCCAGGGGAGCGACGGTCGTGCTAGCTTCGGGCGCGCCGTGAGTCGCGGCGCATGTGCGGACGCCTTCCTCGGGGATCGATTCTGGATCCGCCTGCTGATGTGGCTTTCGTCTCGTCGGGCGGATGCCGAGTCCTTCACGATGTCTTTCACGCTACGTTCGCTCTACATAGGGGTCCTCTACAGCCTGATCCTGTGCGGCTGCGCGATCGCTCCCTCCCCGGCTGACGCGGGCATCTACAAGATGTTCTCCTGCCAGCCTCCGGGCGTGAACGTCGCCAGTCCGACGATCGGTCCGTGGCGCGTGTACTCGGTGAACAGCCCCAACACCCAGGACCTGTCGAACTGCGGCGCTGTCCCAGGCGGCGCGATGGTGATCGCGTTCAACGACAACGAGATGCCCTCGTTCGGACATGCGGGCTGGGAGCTTCCTGCGGCGGCGCTGAACGCCAATGTCGGCATCGTGCGCGTGAAAAGCTGGGCGCGAACCGAGACCGAGAGCCCGCCTCAGTGTGGCTTTTGCTTTCAGGTTCTGTTCGGCGAGAACCTCGGCCCGGCAGCGGCGGTCTATCCCCGCAGCGCCGATACCGCGGAGGGCTATACGAGTCCCGCGGCCGATCCGCCGGCCGGCGCGCACAAGCTCGGCCTTCAATGCGGCGATGGCGGGGCCGGCGCACCCTGCCGTGTCATCAACCGTCCGAACCTTGTCATCGCGGGCCTGGAGACCGACCTGTTCGAAAGCGCGCCGCCAGACGGCGCGATCACGGGTGGCTCGCTCGCATCGCCCGGTACGAAAGCCGGTCCGGCGTCGCTGTCCTACACCGCAAGCGACGCCCAGTCCGGTATCCAGCGTGTCGAGGCGCTGATCGGCGACGCGGTCGTCGCTGCCCAGGACTTCTCGCGCAACCTGACCCTTCCGCGTGCACAACAGACCGGCGAGTGCACGTACACCGGCCTCGCTGCCTGTCCTGCGAGCGCTGCCTGTCCTGCGAGCCAGAGCCGAGACATCCCGGTCGACACGACCGCGGTCCCCAACGGCCAGTATGCCGTGCGGCTGCGCATCATCGACGCAGCGGGTAACCGCAAGGACGTCGCCGGACCGCTGGTCGCGATCGCAAACAGCAGCTCGGGCACCCCAAACGGTGTGCCGGCGTCGCGCAGCGCCAAGCTCACAGCACGATTTACGACAACGGGAACGCAATCGCGGCGAATGTCGTACCGAGCGCGCCCGCCGATCAGGGGGCGCCTTGTCACCGAGCGAAAGCAACCGATCGCAGGCGCGACGATCGCCGTCCTCGTCCGCGCGGCGCAGGCCGGCGCACGCTCCGAGCAGGTCGACACAGTCACGACCGCCGGCGACGGCACGTTCTCGTACCGGCTTGGACCCGGCCCGTCACGCCGGGTCACGTTGTCCTACACCGCATTCGCCGGCGACCCGAAGATCTCGGCAGCCCGCAGCTTGAAGACGCTCGTTCGCGCACAGCTGACGGCCACAGCTTCGTCACGCTCGCCCCGAGTGGGCGCGCGCTTTGCCATCCGCGGGCGCCTGCGCCTGCTCGCACGCTCGGGTGTCCAGGTCACGATCCAGGTCAGATCCGGCGGGCGTTGGCGACCGCTTGGCAACGTCAAGACGACGGCGCGCGGCGACTACATCTGGCGTTACCGCTTCGTCAGATTTGCGCGCGGCAGGACCGTCACGTTCCGCGCGCGCGTCGACAGTCCGATCTACCCGTTCGCCGCCGGCAACAGCCGGCTCCTGCGCGTACACGTCCGATAACCCGCACGGCTCTAACACAAGATCTGCCGGCGCCAGGCGTTCTTGGGGATGAGATACGACACGAAAGTCACAATCCCGCGGCGCCGCAAGGCCATGATGGCCGTCATCGCGAGCGTCGCACTAGGGCTGGCGGCGAGCGCGCCCGCCGCGGCGGCCGTCAATCCGATCCTGGGCGCCTGGCCGATCGACGAGGGTGCCGGCCAGAGGGTCGGCGACCTCTCCGGCCAGCGCAATCCCGGTGTGCTCGGCGCGACGACCGCCGTCGAAGCGGCCGATCCGGCGTGGACCACGGTGTCCAGCAGCCGCTACTACACGCGCAGCGCGTTGCGGTTCAGCGGCGAGGACTACGTCACGGTCGCCGACTCGCCGACGCTCGAGCCGAAGAACATCACGGTCGGGGCGGTCGTTCGTGCCAGCACCTCGCCCGGCCCCTATCGGTACATCGTCTCCAAGGGCGCGTTGGCGTGTTCGACCGCGTCGTACGGGCTCTACACCGGGCCCAGCGGCGGATTGTTCTTCTACGTCTCAAACGGCGTCGACCACATCCTCTCCGCCGATGCCGGCACGGGGCTCTGGAACGGCGCGTGGCACGTCGTGCTGGCGACGTTCGACGGGGGGCGGGTGCGCCTGTTCGTCGACGGCAAGGAGGTCGGCACCGGGACGCCCACCAGCATCTCGCTGGCCTACGGCTTCCCCGACAACGACAACTTCTACATCGGCAACTATCGCGGCCCGTGCGCGAACCCGCTCGGCTTCATCGGCGATATCGACGCAGTGGCCGTCGCGAACCGCGCGATCAGCTGGTCGGGCTGAAGCACCGCGGGGCTCGGCCAACGGGCCGAGCCCCGCGCTGACGGTCGCGATCGTGGCGCGAAGTCGTTCAACTGCGACACGTTCGCGCCGAGACGTACGAGAAGGTCCCAGCCCGAGCCCGCTGACGGCAGGCGCCCGCGTCTCCCTCCCTGGGCGCTTCGGCGTCAAGGGGCGGGCGTAGCGGTGGACGTCGGCTTGGCCTACTGCGGCGGCGGCGTCGGTTGTGGGGTCGGCGTGGGGGCGGGAGTGGGGGCGGGAGTGGGGGCGGGGGTGGGCCGCGGCGTCACGCTCGGCGCGGGCGTCGGCGTCGCCGTCGGCGTCGGCGGCGGCTGCGGCTTCGGCTTCGGAACGGCCGGCGGCGGCGTGGGAGTGGGCTGTGGCTTGAGCGTGCCGCCGACCCGCAGCTCGTCGTGGCGGCCCAGCGCGCTGACGATCAGCCGCGACGCCGGGGCGACGTTCTTCAACCGCAGCCGGTGCACGCCGGCGCCGCGGCGGCCGGTCTTCAAGAGGCGCACGCCGCCGAGCGTGTCGACCGTGATCGCGCCGGCGCGCGAGATCGCCACGCGCAGGTCGAGCTCGCCGGCGGCGCTTCGCACGGAGCCGAGCACCGCGACGAGCCGCGAACCCGCCGAGCGATCGTCGCCCGCGAGCGCCGGCACGCTCCGGCGGGCCGATCCGATCTTGGCAGAGCAGCTGCGCTGCGCGGACCCGGCGCCCGTGATCGTCGCTGCGACGGTGTCTGGACGCCCCTCGCCGAGGGTCAGCGCGCTGCCCGTGCCGCGTGGCCGGCAGCTGAAGGAGACCCGCTGGGGAACCGACGTCGCGGAGATCGCGGCGATCCCGACCGGTCCACCCGCGGAGTCGACGGCCGCGGTCGCCAGGATCCGCGCGGCTGGGCCGGCTCCCGTGGCGCGGGGCAGCAGCGCCGGCAGGGCGAGCAGCGCCAGCCCGAGCGCCGTGACGACGAACACTGCCGGGGTACGCGACGCACGCCTCATGACGCGCCGACAGTACCCCGCGATCCGGTGCGCTGGCAACATACGCGCGTGACGATCGGGCGCCGCGCCGAGCTGGCGGGCTGGGCAGCCCTTGTGGCCGCCGCCCTGGTCGTGCGCCTCGTCGATCTCGGCGATCGCCCCTTCCAGCACGACGAGGCGCAGATCGCCTACTACTCCTGGCTGTTCGACCAGACGGGCGACTACGCCTACGAGCCGGTCCTGCACGGCCCGTTGATGTACCACGCGCAGGCGGCCTTCTTCCGCGTCCTCGGTGACGGTGACTTCGTGGCCCGCCTGCCGATGGCGCTCGCCGGGCTGACCGTGACCGCGCTGGCGTTCGGCCTGCGCTCGTCGCTGGGCCGCGCGGCGGCGTTCGTCGCCGGCGTCCTGTTCGCCTTCGGTCCCACGTTTCTGTACTACAGCCGCTTCGAGCGCGAGGACATCATCGTCGCGGCCGTGACGCTGGCGCTGCTGATCGCGCTCGGGGAGTTGCTCGAACGCCCGCGGCCGGCGCTGGCCCCGGTCATCGGCGCGCTGCTGGCGCTGTCGTTCACGCTCAAGGAGTCGACGTACATCACTGTGGCGGTCGTGGGCAGCTTCCTCGCCGGCATGGCGGCGTGGCAGCGGAGGAGCTCGTGCCTGCGCGATACGCCGGTCGCCCGCGCGCTCGCGGTCCCAGGCCGCCGGGGCTGGTGGCTTGCGGCCGGGCTGTTCGCGCTCGTCTACGCCGCGCTGTTCACGACGTTCGGCACGAACCCCGGCGGACTGTGGGACGCGGTCTACGGCGGGCCGCGCTACTGGCTCGACCAGCAGCCGGTCAACCGCGGCGGTGAACGCTGGGGCTTTCACCTGCTCTTGCTGAGCTCGCTCGAGTGGCCGGTGCTGCTCTTCGGGCTCGTCGGGCTCGCCACGGTCTTCCGGCGCCCGACGCCGATGACCGCGCTGCTCGCCTGGACCTTCGTGGCGTCATTGGCGATCTACTCGTGGGCCTCGGAGCGCTTCGCCTGGCTGACCTTGCACCCGCTGCTGGCGCTCGTACCGCTGGCGGCGATCGGCCTGGTCTCGGTCGCGCGTGCGCCGTCGGCGCTCGTGCGCGGCGGCGGGCTGGCGCTCGCGGTCGCCGGCGCGGCCTATCTGGGCGTCTCGAGCTGGGTCGCCAACGGCGCGCAGCGCGTCGACCCGCGCTCGCTGCTCGTCGCGCCCCAGACGACCGAGGCCGCGCTCGGCGTGCGCGACGAGCTGCTGAGCCTCGACCGGCGCCTGCGCCGCGTCGCGGGGCGCCCGCTCAGCGTCGACGTCGACAGCAACGACAGCTTCTCGTTTCCCTGGGCGTGGTACCTGCGCAACGTGCGTACGGGCTTTCTGGACATGCGCGCCGCCGGCTACCGGCCGCAGACCGACGCCGTGATCGTCAGCGACCGGGCGCGCGCGCAGGTGGCCTTGGGCGCGTATCGCGGCAGGCGCTTTGCCCTGCGTGCGTTCTGGGGGCGCGACTACCGCCGGCTGAGCGTCGGCGGCTGGTGGCGCTGGATCACGCGGCGCGAGCCGTGGAGTCCGCTGGGGACCTCGTCGGGGTGGCTCTACGTCCGGCGCGATCTCGCGCCCGGGCCTGAGCCATCGCCGACGCGCGGTCCACGACATCTCGGTTCCGTAGGAGGGTCGAGGCAGCCAATGGCCACGGTGGATCCGCGATCTCCACGTGGAGGAATGGGGCTATACAGACCTCTACAGGCGCGACCCGCAACGCTGTAGCCGTGGTTGACGGGTCGTCTGCAGTCCGTGCTGGCGACGGAGCAGCGACCTGGTCGACGACGACTCAGGCGGCCGGGATGTCGCGGACCGCGGCCCCCGGCGCGGTGACGTCCTCGGAGAGCCGCTGGGCGACGTAGACCGGCACGATCGAGAGGAGCACGACGAGGAAGGCGACGACGTTGACGATCGGCAGGTTCCGTGGCCGCGAGAGGTTGTTGAGGATCCAGATCGGGAGCGTCTGCGTGTCGCCCGCCGTGAACGTCGTCACGATCACCTCGTCGAAGGAGAGCGCGAACGCGAGCAGCGCGCCCGCGATCAGGGCCGAGCGCATCTGCGGGAACGTGATGTCGCGGAACGCCCGCAGCGGGGTGGCGCCGAGGTCCTGGGCCGCGTCCTCGAGCGACGCCGGCGTCCGCCGCAGCCTCGCGACCACGTTGTTGAACACCATCACGATGCAGAACGTCGCGTGGGCGACGACGATCGTCCACAGCGTGAGGTCCACCTTCAGGACCTGGGTGAACGTCGCGTTGAGCGCCATGCCGGTCACCACGCCCGGCAGCGCGATCGGCAGGATCACGAGGAACGAGAGCACGTTCTTGCCGAAGAAGTCCAGGCGCGCGAGGGCGTAGGCGATCAGCGTCCCGAGGACGAGCGCGATCGCGGTTGCGCCCAGGCCGACGCGGACGCTTGCCCAGAGCGCGTCGAACAGGCCCGGGTTGTGGAGCGCCTCGGAGAACCAGCGCGTCGTCAAGCCCGGCGGCGGCCACTGCTGGACGCGCGTCGTGTTGAACGCATAGATCGCGATCACGACGAGCGGCGCGTAGAGGAACGCGAGCGTGATCGCCGATCCGGCCCGCAGCGCCCAGCGGGCGCGCCTGGAGAGGTCCATCACAGCGCCTCGAACGCACCGGCCCGCCGGGCCAGGAGCAGGTAGGCGACCATGATCAGCATCGGCACGGTCGCGAACGCCGCGGCGAGCGGCAGGTTGTTCGCGATGCCGACGTTGGCGTACACGACGTTGCCGATGAACTGCGTGCTCGAGACGAGCTGTGGCGTGATGTAGTCGCCGAGCGAGAGCGAGAAGGTGAAGATCGAGCCCGCCGCGACGGCCGGCATGGTGAGCGGCAGCACGACCCGGCGGAAGGTCGCCCAGGGGCGTGCGCCCAGGTCAGCCGATGCGTCGAGCAGCGATCGCGGGATGCGCTCCAGGCCCGCGTAGATCGGCAGCACCATGTACGGCAGCCAGAGGTAGGCGAGCACGATCCAGACGCGCACGTAGCCCGACTGCGGCACGTGCATCCCGATCGGGTCGATGGCCCAGTTGAGGATCCCCTCGTTGGCGAACATCGTCCGCCACGCGTAGACCTTGACGAGGTAGCTGGCCCACAGCGGCATCAGCACGGCGACGACGAGCAGGCGCTTGGTCCCGGGCCGCGCCGCCCACGCCATGTACAGCGCGATCGGGAACGCGAGCAGGATGTCGGTGATCGTGACGAGCGCCGCGATCGAGACCGTTCGCCACACGATCGTCCGGTAGACCGGCTCCTCGACGATCGTGGCGAAGTTGTCTAGCGAGAAGCCCTTGACCGTCAGGCCGCTGAAGTCGTCGAGCGTCCAGAACGCGGCGAGGAGCATCACGGCGAGCGACCCGAGGTAGACGACCCCGAGCCACCCGACCGGTGCGATGAGCAGTGCGCCGGCCCGCAGTGCGGGCCGGCGCCAGAGCAGCTGGGAGAGCCTCGGGCGCCGGGCCCGAGGCTCTCCGGCTACCCCTTGATGTCGGTCCAAGCCTGGACCCACTTCGCGTAGTCCACGCACGTGTTGCCGCGGTCGTCGCGGCAGTTACGCGTCGGGGTGGACCAGAACGCGACGTCCTCGTAATAGGACGCGTCCTCGACGTGGTAGGTGTCGCAGAACGTCTTGTCCGAGGTGAACGAGCAGGCCTTCGGGTTGGCGGGAGCCTCGCCGAACCACTCGGCGACCTGGGCCTGGATCTTCGGCGACTCGATCCAGTTCATCCACGCGACCATGCAGTTGGGGTGCTTGGCCTTGGCGGCGAGCATCCACGTGTCCGACCAACCCGTCGAGCCGCCGTCAGGCTTGATCGCCTTGACCTTGACCTTGTCGGCGAGCAGCAGGTTCGTGATGACCTGCCAGGTCGTCCCGAGCACGCTGTCGCCCTGCGCGAACGCGGCCTGCTCCTTCGTGTAGTCCGACCAGTACTGGCCGACGATCTTCCTCTGCTGCTTGAGCAGCGCCACGGCGGCGTTGAACTGCGGCTGCGTCAGCTCGTAGGGGTTGGTGATCATCAGGTCCGGCTTGGTCGCCTTCAAGTGCAGCGCCGCGTCGGCGATGTAGATCGGGTCGTCATACGCCGTGACCTTGCCCTTGTACGGACTGCTGGCGTCAAAGACCGCGTCCCAGCCGGTCGGCGTCGGCGTCACCTTGTCGGTCCGCCACATGAGCAGGTTGGCCCCGTATCCGTGCGGCGCACCGTAGAGCTTGCCCGCAACCGAGTTGTACTCCTTCATCTTCACCGTCGATGACAGGTCGTCCCAATGCTCGAGGATCTTCGGATCGATCGGCGCGACGTCACCGCCGGCGATCATCTTCACCGAGGCATTGCCCGACGCGGACACGCCGTCGTAGCGGCCCGAGCGCATCAACGTGATCATCTCGTCGGACGTCCCGGCGACCTTGACCGTCGTGTTGCAGTCCGTCGCGCGTTCGAACGGCGTCACCCAGTCGACCTTCGGATCCGTCGACCCGTCCTCGGCGTAGCCGGGCCACACGACGATCGACAGCTTGCCCTCCTTCTTGCCCACCGTTGTCTTGACCGGGATGTCCGGGACCTGGAAGAGCGCCTTCGACGTGCCCGACGACGATGTCGAGTCGTTGTCGCCACAGGCGCTCAGGCCCAGAAAGGTCAAGCACGCGAGGAACGTACATGCAGCCATGGTCTTCATTGCTGTTGCCCCCTGTTGGTTGCCGGTATCACTACGGCGTGCTGCGGTTGCCATCCGAGTCGCACGGGTTGTCCGAGCAGTCTCGCGCGCCTCGTCGTGGGAGGTCTCGAGGTTCTGGCGAGCGACGGTCAGCTCTCCGCCCCGCTGCAGGGCGACCCAGTAGCGTGTCGCCGAGCCGGCGTAGCTCGTGTCGCGCACCGTTCCGGTCTCCACGCACAGGCCGTCGCCCGACTCGTCCGCCGGCAGGATCCGGATCTTCTCCGGCCGGATCATGAAGCGGCGGCCGTCGCGCTCGAGCACGTTGGAGACGCCGATGAAGCCGGCGACGAACGTCGTCGCCGGGCGCTCGTAGACCGCGGCCGGCGCCCCGACCTGCTCGATGCGCCCGTGGTTGAAGACGGCCAGGCGGTCGCTCATCGACAGCGCTTCGTCCTGGTCATGGGTCACGTAGACGAACGTGATCCCGACCTCACCCTGGATCCGCTTGAGCTCGGTCTGCATCTCCACCCGCAGCTTGAGATCAAGCGCCCCGAGCGGCTCGTCGAGCAACAGCACCTGCGGCCGGTTCACGATCGCGCGGGCGAGTGCGACGCGCTGGCGCTGTCCGCCGGAGAGCTGCGCCGGCTTGCGCCCGGCGACCTCCGGCAGGCGCACGGTCTCCAGCGCCTCCCGGGCGCGTGTCGACCGCTGCGCCTTGGCGACCTTCTGGATACGCAGTCCGTAGGCGACGTTCTCGAGGATCGTCATGTGGGGAAACAGCGCGTAGTCCTGGAAGACCGTGTTGACGTCGCGTTCGAACGGCGGCCGGCCCGCGACGTCTTCGCCTCCGAGCTCCACCCGCCCCGCGTCCGGACGCTCGAATCCGGCGATCAGCCGCAGCGTCGTCGTCTTCCCTGACCCGGAGGGCCCGAGCATCGTGAAGAACTCCCCACGCCCGATCTCGAGATCGACGTCGTCGACCGCGGCGAAGTCCCCGAACCGCTTCGTCAGGCCGACCAGACGGATGTCCGGTCGTCCGGCCTCAGGACCCGCGGTGTCGTCGCCGTCCGCCAAGCTCGAAAGTATCTCCGCCCCTCCGATGAAGCACCAGGGAGGGAACTACCAAATTCCGGTCGGAGGAGTTGTCCGAATTGGAGCACGGCGAGGCGACAGTGCCCGACCAGGAGGCCGCATACGTCCGGTCCGCCGTTTTCCAGGTCTTTTCTCAGCGCGCCCGAGAGGATTCGAACCTCTGACCTTCGGTTCCGTAGACCGCCGTGGCGGCAACCGGGCGACTGACCGCGGCCGTCGCGGTCTTGATCACGTCGGCGACGACGTCGGGCCGGGAGATCATGATCACGTGCGAGCCCTCGACCTCGGTGATGGTGGCACCGGCGCGCTCGGCCATCGACCGGACCACGTCCGTGCCGGCCGCCTTGTCAGGGGACGCGAGCACCGTCCAGGACGGCAACGACTTCCAGGCGGGCGGCCCGGACGGCTCGGTGAAGGCCAGCTCGGAGACCGGCCGCTGGGTCGCGGCCATCACGGCGGCCTGCTGCGCCGGCAGGTCGGCGGCGAACACGTCGTGGAGCTTCGCGGGATCTATCGCGAACTCGGTGGCCGTGCCGTCCGGAGTCGGGTACTGCAGCGCGACCTGCGCCGTTCCCAGGACGCTGTCGCGCGAGCCGGCGGTCACCTCGCCCAGGCGCTCGCCCTCGTCCGGGGCGAACGCGGCGACGAAGACGAGCCCGACGACGTTGGCGAGCCCGGTCGCCGCGTTGGAGATCACCGCGCCGCCGTAGGAGTGGCCGACGGCGAGGACCCGCCCGGGGACCTGCCTCATGAAGCTGGCGACGTAGGCGGAGTCGTGGGAGATGCCGCGCAAGGGATTCGGCGCCGCGGTCACCTGGATACCGGCCGCCTGGAGGCGCTCGATCACGCCGTCCCAGCTCGACGAGTCGGCGAACGCGCCGTGGACGAGGACGACGGTGAGTGGGGCGTTGGAGGTTGCCTCTGACATGAGAGCTCCTTACTGGGTGTTGACGTCGATGACCGCCTGGGCGAACGCCTCGGGCGCCTCCTGAGGCAGGTTGTGGCCGATGCCGCCGGTGATGGTCCGGTGCGAGTGCGGGCCCGAGAACTTCTCGGCGTAGGAGCTGGGGTCCGGATGGGGCGCGCCGTTGGCGTCGCCTTCGAGGGTGATCGTCGGCACGTTGATGACGGGCGCCTCGGCCAGGCGGCGCTCCAGCGTGTCGTACTGCGGCTCGCCGTCGCCCAGGCCGATCCGCCAGCGGTAGTTGTGGATCACGATCGCCACGTGATCCGGGTTGTCGAGCGCGGCGGCGCTGCGCTCGAACGTGGCGTCGTCGAAGTCCCACTGCGGCGAGGCCGTCCGCCAGATGAGCCTCGCGAACTCGCGCCGGTAGCGCTCGTACCCGGCCCGGCCGCGCTCGGTCGCGAAGTAGTACTGGTACCACCACTGCCGCTCGGCCTCCGGCGCCAACGGCAGCTCGCCGGCCTGCTGGCTTCCGATCAGATACCCGCTCACCGAGACGAGCCCGGCGCACGCGCTCCGGCCAGAGCGCCGCGACGACGTCGGCCGTCCGCGCTCCCCAGTCGGCGCCGGCGACGACCGCCTTCTCGATCCCGAGGGCGTCCATCAACGCGACGGTGTCGACCGCCAGGACGGACTGCTGCCCGTTGCGGAACGTCTCGTCGGAGAGAAAGCGCGTCGTGCCGTAGCCGCGCAGGTACGGGACGATCACCCGGTAGCCCGCCGCCGCCAGCAGCGGTGAGACCTCGGCGAAGGTGTGGATGTCGTACGGCCAGCCGTGCAGCAGAACGACCGCAGGACCGTCGGGACGGCCGGCGTCGACGTAGCCGACGTCGAGGAGACCGGCCGCGATCTGCTTGACGGGGCCGAGCGCGCAGCGCAGCTGTTCTCCCTCTGTTGCCGGCACGCGACTGCCTGCGCGTCACGCCGCCGACATCGTGCGGGCGGAAGCGAAGAAGTCGACGAGCAGCTGGTTGACGCGCTCGGCCTCGTCATGGTGGACCCAGTGCGAGGCGTCGGGCAGGCGCTCGACGCGGTCGAGGTTGGGCACGTCGTCGTGGTGGGGCTCGGCGAGCGTGGGGCCGAGGTAGCGGTCGCGCTCGCCCCAGATGACGAGGGTGGGCGCCGTGATGGGACGGATCTCGCCTGCCGAGTGCCGCACCGCGAAGCGGTAGTAGTTGATCATCGCCGTCGCCGCCCCGGGCTCCGACCACGCCTCGACGTAGCGCTCCATCTCCTCGGGCGTGTACGGGGGTTGCGCGTCGCGCAGGAAGTCCTGGAGGAACTCCCCGTCGTCGGCCAGCGCGTGATGCTCGGGCAGATCCGGGAGCTGGAAGTAGAAGAAGTACCAGGACCGCCGCAGCTGGCTGGGGTGGCGCAGCCCCTCGTTGAGCTTGCGCGGGTGGGCCGCGTTGAGGATGGCCAGCCGGTCGACGACCTCGGGATGGTTCATCGCGAGCGTCCAGGCGGCGGTTCCGCCCCAGTCGTGGCCGACCACGTGCGCGGATTCGGCGCCGCGCTCCCTGATCAGACCGCGGACGTCGGCGGCCAGCTCGGCGGCGCCGTAGGCGGCGATGCCCTCGGGCTTGGACGACAGGTTGTACCCCCGCAGGTCGGGCGCGACGACGCGGAAGCCCGCTGCCGCGAGCGGGGCGATCTGCCGCCGCCAGCCGTACCAGAACTCCGGGAAGCCATGCAGCAGAACGATCAGCGGCCCATCGCCGGCCTCGACGTAATGCAACCGCACGTCTCCGACCTCGGCGTAGCCCTCCCGAAGTTCGGTCCGGCCGTCGGGCGCAAGCGTGGTCAACGCATCGGCCGAGCTCATGAGCATCTCCTCTCGAGACTGTGCTTGGTACCTACGAGGGTGATGGTGTCGCTCCAGCGTTGCGCCCGGGGATGCCCTGGTCTGCTCCCTGGTGTGTCCAGGTCGCGCGACGCGTTCAGCCGGTGATCAGCACCCTCCACCTCGTCCGCCAGGCAGGCTCGGCCCCGATCCGGGCGGGCCGCACACAACATCGACTTGGGGAAGAGCGTCGAGCCGCCGGTCCGGCGAGCGTGGAAGTCGAACATGGAGTCCAGCGATCCGGCGACCGGCGGCCGTGGACGATGCGGCGCGCGCCTTCCACGTCGCCTTCGGGCTACACGAGGAGCGGGCGGTCGACGACTGCTGGCGGGCGGCGTGATCTCCGAAGGGGTGGTGCGAACGCCGGTCGATCAGGCGTGGCACCGTGACCCGGACGCTGTGCGGCAGCGATAAAGCGCACACCCGGGGAGAGCACCAGGGTGTTCACGGGCGCAACGTGCGGACAAGACGACGAGGCTTCGTGGCGCCACCAAACCACGGCCCGTCCGGTCTTCTGACAGGAGATCCTCATGAGCTCATCGTCCGGCCCGCCCACCCCCGACGGCCCCGGCGCAGAGTCGCCGTCACACGACGCCCGGCACGGCCTCTCGCGACGCTCCTTCATCGGCGCCGCTGCTGTTGCCACCTGGGCCTCGCTGGACAGCGCAGGCATGCCGCCTGCGGCCGCTTCAACCCGCACGGCGACCCGCACGTCCACACCGACGACGATCCGCCCGTTCCGAGTCAGGGTTCCGAAGGAGCGACTCGCGGAGCTGCGCCGCCGCCTCGCCGCGACGCACTGGCCCTCCAGGGAGCTCGTCGCCGACCGGTCGCAGGGCGTGCAACTGGCGACGATCCAGGCGCTCGCCCGCTTCTGGGCGACAGAGCACGACTGGCGCGCGTGCGAGGCCAGGTTGAACGCGCTACCGCAGTTCACGACCGAGATCGACGGGGTCGACATCCACTTCATCCACGTGCGCTCACGCCACGAACACGCGCTACCGCTGATCATGACGCACGGCTGGCCCGGCTCGATCATCGAGCTGCTCGAGACGGTCGGCCCGCTCACCGACCCGACCGCGCACGGCCACGCCGAGGACGCCTTCGACCTCGTCCTGCCCTCGCTGCCCGGCTACGGCTTCTCCGGCGAGCCGACCGAGATCGGCTGGGACGTCGGCCGCATCGCACAAGCGTGGGCGCAGCTGATGGGCCGCCTGGGCTACACCCGCTACGTCGCCCAGGGCGGCGATGTGGGCGCCGCCGTCACCGACGCGATGGGCCGCCAGGCACCCGACGGGCTGCTGGGCATCCACATCAACCTGCTCGTCGGCGCGCTGGCGATCGCCGGCCAGCTCCCCGCCGAGTCCGAACAGGAACGCGCGGCACTGCAAGCGCTCGCGACGTTCAGGGCCAGCGGCTATGGCTACTTCCTCGAGCAGGCCACACGCCCGCAGACGATCGGCTACGCCCTACTGGACTCACCCACCGCCCTGGCCGCCTGGATGCTCGACCACGACACCGACAGCTACCAGAAGATCTCCCGCGCCTTCCTCGACGGCCAACCCGCCGGCAACCTCACCCCAAACCACATCCTCGACAACATCACGCTGTACTGGCTGACCAAGACCGGCGCCTCAGCCGCCCGCTCATACTGGGAAAACGCACGAGCACAAGCTCTCGCCGCCGGCCACACCCCGCCACCGGTCACGCTCCCCGTCGCCTTCACCACCTTCCCCGGCGAAATCTTCCAAGCCCCGCAGAGCTGGGTACAGATCGTCTACCCCACCCTCACCTACTACAACGAAGTCGACAATGGCGGCCACTTCGCCGCCTGGGAAGAACCCCAACTCTTCGCGACCGAGATCCGCGCCGCATTCCAATCGCTCCGCTAGACAAGCGCGTCCGAGTATCGCGACTGGGTTGGCCCGGCGGCGTGTGCCGCCGGGCCGGTGTTGTCAGGAGCTTGCAGCGGGCGTCTTGCCGCCGCCGAGGTGCAGCTTGGCCTTCAGCTCCTGGACCTTGGCGTGGGCGTCTTGTTGGCGCTTGTCGTGGCGTGCCTCGCGGAGCTTCTTGCGGGCCTCCCTCTTGGCCTCGAGTTGGGTCTCCTGGGCCGCGGCGATCTCGGCCTCGACCTCGTAGACGGAGCGCCTGAGGATGGTGCCTGACAGGCGTGTCATGGCGGTGTCGACGACCTCGGGGCTCTGCTCGACGACCTCAGCCAGCACGGCGTTGCGGCCGGCCTGGACGGTCTTTGAGACCTCGCTGAGCACCGAGTCGGTGTCGTCGGCGTCGGCGATGTCATACAGCGAGCCGATCAGCAGCCCGGTCGCGCCTCCGAGGAGCACGCCGAACGGGCCTCCGAGGACGCCGATCAGCAGGCCGACGATCCCGCCGCTCGCGGTGCCGGCGAGGCTTTCGTCACCAACCTGGTCATTGATCTGAATCTGTCCGTCGTCGCCGCGGGTGACGACGGCCGCCTCGACGACCTTGATCTGGCCCTGGGAGTCCAGCTCTTTGAGGTTCGTGAGCGCCTGGTACGCCGAGGTGTCGTCGGTGAAGTTGACGACGACGACGTTCTCTGGGGTGAATCCGGTATCAGTCATAGCATGTGGCCTCCGGTTGAGTCCTGGACAGGGGCGAAGCTAGGCGCGCCAGCGCTTAGGGTGATGTGGTCAGGAGCCGCTTGCGGTGAGCGGCGGCTGCTCGGACGCGACGGCCCTGGGGCCGCGCTCGTGGTCGGGCGTCGTCCATGCCTTGTCGAGGTCGTCGGGCAGGCGCTTGATCTCGAAGGACAGGACGATGCGCATGACGCCGATCGCTACCGCCCAGATGCCGGCCACCGTGATGAGCGCGGCGAGCGTGGCACCGGGGTCGGCGAGCGCGAGGACCCCGAGTGGGATCTGCAGGAGCCCGAGGATGAACAGCATCCACCAGCCAGGGAGCAGTCTGCGCGCGGCGAACGCGGCCGTGATGTCGATCGTGCCGGTGACGATCAGCCACGAGCCGAGCACGATCGCGACGGCGACGAGCCCCGGCGCGGGCCAGACGATGATCAGGATCCCGGCGCCGATCGACAGCAGCCCTGTGACCATGTTGGCCTGCCGGACACGCGCATCAAAACCAGTGGTCAGCGCCTCGGAGACGCCCTGGACGATGAACAGCACGCCGATGAACGTGGCCAGGCTTCGGATCGTCCAATCGATGCTGAAGATCAGAACACCGGCGACGACAAGCAGCGCGCCGTTGAACAGCAGCAGCCACCAGTTGCGCGCGATCCGCTGAGCAACATCGCGCGTGAGCTTGCGGCCGAGGTCGGGCAGGGTGCCCGGAGTGACGAACATGAGGTTCCTCCATTAGGTGTGGGTCTTCGTGGAGCGCTGGACCGTTCTGCCGTTGCGTTGAGCGGCGTGCACTTCCTTGGTCAGCGCGAGGATCTGGTTGGAGAGCTCGAGGAGCTCGCGGTTCTGCTGGTCCTCCTCCTGCACCGTCTGCCATTGCTGGTCGGCGACGACCTGCTGCTTGGCGTCGGCGCGGTTCTGGCTGATCATCACGAACGTCGAGAGGAAGATCGCCTCCAGCGAGACGATCATCGTCAGGAGTCCGTACGGGTAGTCCTCGACGCCGAATCCGATCCAGCTGGCGAACCAGACGACGTGCAGGCAGACGAACGTCATCGAGCCGGCGAAGCGCGTGATCCCGTCAGCGCCGCGGTTCTCCACGGCTTCGGCGCGCTGCTGCGCGTGCTTCACGAGCGCCGGGTTGATCGGGGGCTTGAGCTTGGGCGGGACGATGAGGCGGTGCACCGTGTGCAGATGCGGACGCCCCGTGTGCTGCTGGTGTGACTTCATCGCCGGTCACCGAGCACCGTGGCGAGTTTCATTTCCGCTTCTCGGGTCTGGAGGCCTCGCCGCATCGCGGCTTGGATCAGGCGTTGCGCCTCAGCGGTGCGCACCCCCTCGCCGAAGAGATCGGAATCGCGACGGAAGTCGTCTGCCGGCGCCAGGGTGATCGCGTTGATGCGGTCCTTGATGGCGATCAGGCCGGAGGCGGGGAATCCGGCGATCCGCTGGGCGAGCGCTCCGACGAAATCGCTGAGGGCGCTGGCCGGCAAGGCTCGATTGATCCAGCCGTACCGTTCGGCGAGATCCGCGTCGTAATCCCTGGCGCTCAACAGGACCTCGAGCGCGCGGGCGCGGCCCATGATTCTCGCGAGGTACTGGGTGGCGCCGCCACCGGGGATCTGACCGAACGCAGACTCGAACTGCGCGAAGATCGCCGACTCTCGCGCGGCGAAGCGCATGTCGCATGCGAGGACGAACTCGCTGCCGGCGGATCGAACGCGGCCCTCGATCTGGGCGATGGTGACGAGCCGGCTTGCGCTCACGTGGCGAAACAGGAGCGCGATGGATGCTTCGCCGCTCAGCTTGGCGGCCTCCGCCCTGTACTCCGCAACCTGTGTCAGGTCGACGTGTGAGATGAAGTAGTCGGGGTCGGCGCTCTTGAACACCAGCACCTTGAACGCCTCGTCTGCCTCGGCTCGCTGGATGAGGGAGACGAGATCGCGGACCAGTTCCGGGCCGAGAAGATTCATCGGCGGGGCCGCGATCTCGACAAGGAGCACAGCTCCGTCGACCTGCGCGGTCAGTGTCTCGAACGTCCAGCCATCGGCGGTCGCCGCGGTGCTCATGATCCGCCTCGCCCTTCTTCGCTCGCCAGGAAGGCGTTGGTCATGAACCGCTGCCCGCGATCGAGTCGAGGATGATCGAGGCGTACTCGTCCGGCGCCTCTTCCCAGACGAAGTGCCCGGCGTCGATGACCACGAGACGGCTGCTGGGCAGCCGTTGGTCGAGGAACTCGGCGTTGGCGAGCGGCACCACGCGGTCGTGGCGACCGTTGATGATCGTGACCGGCGTCGCGATCTGCGCCAGGAGCGCGGCAAGCACAGGCAACTCCTCGGGATACCGCCGGACATAACGCATCGATTCGACGAAGCGGTCGCCGTCGTAGCAGTCCAGATAGTCCGCACGGATCGCGTCAGGGACGCCGCCCGCGATCGTGTCGATCGCCACGTTGACGATCGCGCGCGGGTCCATCCGGCGGTACTTGTCGAGGTCGGGGTCGAGCACCCAGGATCGGAGCGGCTCGCCGAGCTGGATCGGGATCGCAGCTCCGCCGGTGCCCACGATCACGCTCGCGATGCGCTCCGGGTGTGCCGCCGCTGCGAACAGCGCGGCCGACGTGCCCACGTCCGGCCCGACGACGTGGGGCCTGCCCAGATCGGTCTCGGCGATGAGCCGCGCCAGGAAGGCGCCCATCGCCCGCGGAGACAGGAGGTCGTCTCGGCGTTCGGATCCGCCGAACCCCGGCAGGTCGACGGCGAACAGCCGGGCCCGCTTGGCGAGCGTCGCCCACATCGGCGCGAACGCGTACACGCTCTCGGGCCAGGGGCTGGTCAGGAGCAGCACCGGCCGCCGCGCGCCGCCGCTGTCGGCATAGCGGATCTTCACGCCGTCGACCACGCGGAACTGCGGCTTGATCGGCACGGCGAGCGAGGTGTTCATGACGACTGCTCCCGAGCCAGCAGACAGAACCCGACCGCGACGATGACGACGCGGTGCACGCTCACCCTTTGGTCACGGCCGCTGCGGGAACGTCGGCGCGCAGCGTCCTGATGTACTCGTCGTAGTCGCCCGCCTTGATCGCGAACTTGTCGAGCACCCACGGGTGCGTGGAGATCATGAAGCGCTCCTCGGCGAGCCCCACCATGACGATGTCGGCGAGCTGCTCGGTGGTGATCGCGTCCTGCCCCTCGGGGGTGTCCTCCTTGCCCTCCAGGATCGGCGTGCGGACGGCCGCCGGGCAGAGCACGCTGACGCCGATGCCCCGATCGCCGTACATCACCGCGAGCCACTCGGTGAAGCCGATGGCGGCGTGCTTGGTCACCGTGTAGGACACGGTGTCGGGGATCACGAGCAGGCCGGCCGCGGACGCGACGTTCAGCAGGTATCCGCTGCCCTGCTCGAGCATGTGCGGGATCGCGTGCCTGGCCGCGAAGACCTCCGACATCAGGTTGACGTCGATGATCTTGCGCCACTCGTCGTTCGGGGTGTCGATGCCACCGTCGACGGCGATGCCGGCGTTGGAGACGAACAGGTCGATCCGCCCGAAGCGGTCGACCGTGGCCGACACGAGGTTCGCGATGTCCTCCTCCCGGCTCACGTCCGCCGCGACGGGCAGCGCCCCGATGGGGGCCGCCTGGTGCTCGCAGGCCTCCTGGCTGAGGTCCGACAGCACCACGTGCGCGCCCTCGCGGGCGAAGCGCGTGCACAGAGCGAGGCCGATACCCTGCGCGCCGCCGGTCACGACGGCCACCTTGTCCTGGACGTTCATGGTCCCCTCTCGTCGTGTGTGGCGATTCGCAGCGATGTTCGTCCTCCTGCACCCACGTTGCGCCCGCGAAGACCCCGGCGGAACACCGGGTAGTCGAGCGGTCCCCCCGGGGTGAGCCCGGCCTGACCCCGCGTGCCGACCGGGGTCGCCACGGGCGCGCGCGGGATCGCGTCGGACGATCGTGTCCTCCAGGCCTGTGAGCCCCGACCGTCGGACTGACTCGTGATCGTGCCTCCCACCGACTCGCGGCATGCCGTGGCGATCGTCACGGGCGGCGCCTCCCAGACCGGCCACGACGTCGCGCGCGGGCTGGCGGGCTGCGCGTGGGCCATCGTCGTGGTCTATCTCGAGCATCAATCCAGAGCCGAGGCGACGGTCGCCGAGATCATCGCCGCGGCGGGCACGACGGTCGCCGTGCGCGCCGACCTCGCGGACGATCTCGACGTCCAGCGCCTGTTCACCGAGTCGATCGCGGCGTTCGGGGGCGTCGACGTCGTCGTCCACACGACGACCGGCTGCGCTGCACTCCTCTACCAGCACGCGGCGCGGCACGTCCGTCCGAGAGGCGCGATCGTCAGCACCTCGGAGGCTGAACGGATCCCGCCGGAGATCGCCCCGCAGTTGTGCGAGCGCGGCATCACCGTCGGCCGGGTCCCACCGGAAGCAGTGCTCTCGTTCGTCGACGAGTGGCGGCGACGGACGTTCGGCTGAGGCCCCGGCACGAGAGTCCTATACAGTCACAAGATGCCTCCGACCCGGGGGTTGGGGTTCCTCGGCCGAACAAGCGAGTGCCAGCGCCTCGACGGCATGCTCGCTCACGCCCGCGATGGTCAGAGCGCCGTCCTCGTGATCCGCGGGGAGCCGGGCATCGGAAAGACCGCGCTGCTGCGATACGCCGCGCGGCAGGCCTCCGGCCTACGTAGCACCGAGGTGGAAGGCATCCAGGCCGAGATGGAGCTGCCGTTCGCGGCGATCCATCGGTTGTGCGCGCCATTGCTCGCCGGGCTCGAGGCGCTCGCAGAACCGCAGCAGAACGCGCTCCGAGTCGCCTTGGGCATCTCGTCGGGCGACGCCCCGGACAGGTTCCTGGTCGCCGCCGCCGTGCTCAACCTGCTCGCCGCGACCGCAGAGAAGCGGCCGATCCTGTGCCTGGTGGACGACGCGCAGTGGCTCGACGCCGCGTCGGTGCAGGCGCTCGGATTCGTCGCGCGGCGCCTGCTGGCGGAACCGGTGGCGATGATGTTCTCGCTGCGCGAGCCGACCACCACCCGCGCGCTCGACGGCCTGCCGCAGCTGTCGCTCCAAGGCCTCGATGAGCCCGATGCGCGCGCCCTGCTGTCGAGAGCGGTGCCAGGGCGGCTCGACGACCGCGTCCGCGACCGGATCATCGCCGAGACGGGGGGCAATCCGCTGGCGCTGGTGGAGCTGTCGCAGAGGATGAGCCCGGCGGAGCGAGCCGGGGGCTTTGCGCCGCCCGCGGCGGGCGATCTTCCACGTCAGCTCAAGGAGGAGTACGTGCGGCGCGTCGCCGGCTTGCCCGAGGCGACGCAGCGACTGATGCTGCTGGCGGCAGCGGACCCGCTGGGGGACGCCACCCTGCTGTGGCGGGCGGCCGTGCGACTCTCGACCGGTCCGAGCGCGTTGGCTCACGCAGCGGAAGCCGGACTGCTGGAGATCGACGACCGCGTTCGGTTCCACCACCCGCTGGTGCGCTCAGCGGTGTACCAGGCCGCATCACTCGACGAACGACGGCGTGTCCACGACGCGCTGGCGGAGGT
Organism: uncultured Solirubrobacteraceae bacterium; assembly: GCA_963727785.1. Taxonomy (GTDB): domain Bacteria; phylum Actinomycetota; class Thermoleophilia; order Solirubrobacterales; family Solirubrobacteraceae; genus CADCVQ01. The sequence continues at coordinate 81,238 of CAVSHS010000039.1, read as the reverse complement.
GAGCGATCCCGAGCTCGCCGCCGACCGCCGCGCGTGGCACCGCGCACTGGCGGCTGCCGGACCGGACGAAGCCGTGGCCGCCGACCTCGAGCGCTGCGCAGGACGAGCGCAGAGCCGCGGCGGCCTCGCGGCCGCAGCGGCGCTCCTCGAGCGGGCGACCGCGCTGACTCCCGACCCTGCGCTCCAGGCAGGTCGCGCGCTGGTCGCGGCCGAGGCGAGCTTCCAGGCCGGCGAGTTCGAGGCGACGCAGCGGCTCCTGGCCACGGCAGAAAGCGGCCCGCTCGACGGGTTCCAGCGCGCGCGAGCCGCGCTCCTGCGAGGCCACGCTGCCGTCGTGTCCGCGTACGGCAACGAGGCGGCCCCGCTGCTCCTTGAAGCTGCGAAACAGCTCGAGCCGTTCGACCTCGGCCTCGCTCGCAGGGCCTATCTGACCGCGTGGAGTGCCGCCGTCACCGCGCACCATCTCGGCGGAGCGGGCGTCCTTGTCGAGGTCTGTCGCGCCGTGCGAGCCCTCCCCCCGCTGCCCCCGGACCCGCATCCGCTCGACCTGGTGATCGACGGTTTCGCCCTGTTGATCACCGACGGACACGCAGTCGCCATGCCCATTCTCCAGCGCGCGGCGAAGGAAGTCCTGCAACTGCCGGTGGAGGACGTCCTGCGGTGGGGTTGGCAGGTTGGCGGTGTGAGGTCCGCGACGTGGGACGACGAAGCGATCGCGGTCTATGAGCGACAGGCCCAGCTCGTCCGCGACGCAGGCGCGCTCGGAGAGCTGCCGATCCACCTGCAGGCTTTGGCGTTGGAACGAGCGTGGCGGGGCGACCTGTCCGGCGCGCGACGGCTGATTGCCGAGTCCGAAAGCATCTCGACATCGATGGGGAATCAGGTCCCGCCATTTGCGCTGCTCCGAATCCTGGCCCTGCAGGGGCGGGAGGTCGAGGCCTCCCCTTTGATCGAGGCCGTCATCAAGGAGGGCACGGCCCGAGGGCAGGGAATCGCGGTGATGGTTGCGTACTGGGCCGCCGCGGTGCTCTACAACGGTCTCGGACGCTACGAGGAGGCGGCAGCGGCGTCCCGACAAGTCGTCACGAACGGCATCCTTCCCTGGCTGTCGACGTGGGCGCTGTTCGAGCTGGTCGAGGCCGCCGCGCGCGTCGGTGACACCGAGCTCGCGCGGGATGCGCTGGACAGGCTCGCGGCGACCACGCAACCTGCTGGCACCGGCCTCGCGCTCGGTATCGAGGCGCGTTGTCGGGCGCTTCTCGCCGATGGCGATGATGCCGACGGGTCGTATCGCGAGGCGATCAAGCAGCTGGATCGAGCCGGGATTCGCACGGAGCTCGCTCGTGCGCATCTGGTCTTCGGCGAGTGGCTGCGCCGCGAGGGCCGGCTCCGCGAGGCGCGCGAGCGGCTGCGGGCGGCCGAGGAGATGTTCGCCGAGATCGGGATGGAGGCGTTCGCCGAGCGCGCGCGGGGCGAGCTGGTCGCCGCCGGCGCGAAGCCGCCCAAGCGCGCCGTCGAGCAGCGCGAGGACCTCACGCCGCAGGAGGAGCAGATCGCCCGGCTCGCCCGCGATCGGGCTCACCAACGCGGAGATCGGCGCCCAGCTGTTCCTCAGCCCGCGTACGATCGAGTGGCACCTGCACAAGGTCTTCGGCAAGCTGGGCATCGACTCGCGCAAAGGCCTGTTCGCCGCCTCTCACAAGAGCGCGAACACGCCCGCTTGTAGGGAGTTAGCGTTCACCTATGGTCGGCACGCGTGGGTCGGGGTTCGTGGGCCGGACGACCGAGCGCGAGGTTATCGATGGGCTGCTGGCAAGAGTCCGCGAGGGGGAGAGCGAAGCCCTGGCCATCCGCGGCGAAGCCGGCATCGGCAAGACCGCGCTGCTGCGGTATACGGCCCGTCAGGCGTCTGGCTTCCAGGTTGCGCAGCTCACGGGCGTGGAGGCGGAGATGGAGCTGCCGTTCGCTGGGGTCCATCAGTTCTGCGCGACGATGCCCGACCGGCTCGACGCGCTTCCCGCACCGCAGCGAAACGCCCTCAGCGTCGCGCTGGGACTCGTAGCCGGGGAAATGCCGGACCGGTTCCTGGTCGGACTGGCGGTGCTCAGCCTGTTGTCCGTGGTGGCGGCGGTGCGGCCGCTGCTCTGTCTCGTCGAGGACGCTCAATGGCTGGATGCCGCCTCGGCTCAGATCTTCGGCCTGGTCGCGCGACGAGTTCGGGCCGAGTCGGTGGCGATCGTGGTCGCCGTACGCGAGCCGGTCGCCGAGCACGACTTCGACGGTCTGCCCGAGCTCTGCCTCGAAGGGCTGCCCGAGCAGGATGCCCGCGCGCTGCTGGCGACCGTGGTCGCGGGCCGGCTCGACAGCCGTGTCGCTGACCGGATCGTCGCCGAGACCCGAGGTAATCCGCTTGCCCTGCTAGAGCTCCCAGCGCGCATGACCGCTGCCGAATTGGACGGTGGTTTCGAGCCTCCCGCCGCGCGCCGACTTCCGACGCAGATCGAGGACCACTACCTCCGGCGCATCCGCGAGCTGCCCGAGGCGACGCAGCAACTGATGCTGGTTGCAGCCGCCGAGCCCTTGGGTGATCCGGTGCTGCTCTTACGCGCGTGCCGGCAGCTTGGCATCGGGACCAGCGCACTCGCGCCCGCCGAGGCTGCAGAGCTGTTGGAGATCGGAACGCGTGTCCAGTTCCGCCATCCCCTGGTGCGCTCGGCGGTCTACCGGGCCGCACCGCTCGTCAGCCGACAACGGGCGCACGAAGCCCTCGCCGAGGTAAGTCATCCGGACAACGACGCCGATCGTCGCGCGTGGCACCGCGCACTGGCGGCACCAGGACCAGACGAGGACGTCGCCGCCGAGCTCGAGCAGTCGGCCAGCCGAGCGCAGGCTCGCGGTGGGCTCGCCGCAACGGTGGCCTTCCTGCAGCGCGCCGTCGCTCTGACCCCGGATCCGGCCCGGCGCGGTGGACGTGCGCTCGCGGCCGCTGAAGCCAGCGTCCAGTCCGGGGCGTTCACCACGGCTCGGGGGCTGCTGGCCGCGGCGGAGGCTGGACCGCTCGATGAGCTCCAGCGCGCGCACATCGACCTGTTGCGGGCTCAGCTGGCGTTCGTCTCAAGCCGAGGCACCGATGCGACCCCGCTGCTGCTGGCCGCCGCCAGCAGGCTCGAAACGCTGGACATCTCCGTCGCGCGCGAGACGTACGTGGACGCGTTCTCGGCGGCGTTGTTCGGCGGCAGGCTCAACGGCAGCATCGACGTACGCGTGGTCGCGGAGGCCGTCCGAGCCGCGATGCACCCACCCGGTGCCGAGCCCGCGACCGCCGACCTGCTGCTCCATGCGCTCGTCGCCCTCGCCGACGACTACGCCACAGCCGTCCCGCTCTGCCGAGAGGCGGTGGAACGGCTCTCGGGCCAGAAGGCGTCGGCCAGGGACCGGCTGCGCTGGCTGTGGCAGGGTTGCGTCGTCGCATTCGAGATCTGGGATGACGAACACGCGGCCTCGCTCTCGCGCTCCAGCGTCGAGATCGCCCGCGCGACGGGGACGCTGAGCGAGCTCGCGCTCGCTCTCAGCGCCCGCACACCCATGCTGGTGTTGTGCGGCGACCTCGCCGCCGCCGCGGCGACGGTTTCCGAGACAGCGTCTGTCGAGGAGGCGACGGGGATCCGTGCTGCACCCTACGGCGCGTTGATGGTCTCGGCGTGGCGAGGCAGGCCGCGCGAAACGAGAGACCTCATCGAGAGGACCGAGCGCGAGGCGGGCGCTCGCGGAGAAGGGATGGGACTGGCTATCAGTGCATACGCGCGCGCGGTCCTCTCCAATGGCCTTGGCCAGTACGAGGACGCGCTCGCCGCCGCCACATCTGCCAGTGAGCATCGAGAGGTCGTCGCGGAGAACTGGGGCCTGAGCGAGCTGGTCGAGCCGGCCACCCGCTGTGGCAGGCGCGATCTCGCCGTCGACGCCGTGAACCGGCTGTGCACCAAGGCCCAGGCCACGCGAACGCCCTGGGCGTGCGGCATCGAGTCGCGGGCCCGGGCGCTGCTCGCCGAAGGCGGTGACGCTGATCGCTGGTTTCGTACGGCGATCGACCATCTTGCGCGCACCCGCGTTCGCGCCGAGCTCGCCCGGACGCATCTGCTGTACGGCGAATGGCTGCGCCGCGAAGGTCGCCGGCTCGACGCGCGCACCGAACTCGACGTCGCGCACGAGCTGTTCACGTCGATGGGCATGGAGGCGTTCATCCAGCGCGCCGCCGGCGAACTCGTCGCCACCGGCGAGAAACGCCGCCGGCGCATCGCCGAGACCCGCGACGATCTCACCCCGCAGGAGCGTCACATTGCCGAACTGGCCCGCGAGGGGCTCTCGAACCCGGACATCGGCGCCCGCCTGTTCCTCAGCCCGCGCACCGTCGAGTGGCACCTGCGCCACGTGTACGCCAAGCTGGGAATCCGGTCCCGACGCGAACTGCGAACCGCGCTCCGGGGCTCGGAGTCCGAAGTCGCCGCCAGCGACTGAGCCAGGGAGCCCCGCGGCGATCCCAGTGTCGCAACCAGGGACTCCCCTGGTGTGAGTCAGGCCCTGGTCGGGCGAGAGTGCGCACGAGTGGGCAACCGAGAGGAGCAGCCGGACATGGCGACCGATCTGCAGGGGGCGACGCGCCCCGAACACGACCTGACGGCCGAAGCGAAGATAGCCAAGCTGCGCGAGCTGTTCGCAGACGCACCAGAGGTGGGCAGGAAGGCACTGGAGAACGTGCTCAAGGAGCTGACGTCGCAGGCGTCGCAGACGCCGCCCCCGCCGATCGTGAGCGCCGGTCGGGTCGGCAGCCGCCTGGGCAAGGTCTCGGAGCTGACGATGGTCGTCCCCCTCGCGCCGGGCGGAGCCGACCGGCTGCGCGCGTTTCTGAAGTTGCTGGGCGGCAACCTCGCCGGTGCGGACAAGGTCGGCAGCGTCCACGACATGCGCTTCGTGTTCTTCGACGACGACACGAGGATGATCTTCGCCACCACGTTCGACGGTGAATGGGACCCCTACATCGACGACTTCGTGACGAAGATCCCGGACTACCTGGACATCATCGACTCGGCCTGGGAAGGCTGGCCCGGGATTCGCAGCCCGGAGGCGAAGGACTACCTCGCCAAGCACCAGCTCACGGCAGAGGGCTGGTACGTCGGCAACGATCTGACGGTGGCGGAGACGCGCCGGCTGAGGCGCATCGGCGAGGCCGTCGACGAGTTCCTGGACAAGGTCGGCAACGAGTAGCGCTGCGCCGGGACAGTCTGGGGGCACCGGCCTCCAGACTGTCCCCGCGAGCGCTGGTCGTGGCGAGGAGACGCTATGAGACTCATCGATCGCGTCAGCGGCGACCTTCCGCGCGGACGTGTCACCGTCGAGCTCGACGACATCCAGGCGACGGTGCTGCGCTACCGGCCCGAGCCCTATTACGGCACGCACGTCATGCTCCACGTGGACGACGCGCGGGCCGGCCGCGAGTTGCTGCGCGGGCTGACGCCACATGTCGACTCCGCCGCCGATTGGTGGCAGGCCGGCGAGCCCTGGATCGCGGTGGCGATCACCTACGCCGGGCTGATCGCGCTGGGCGTGCCGGACGACTCGCTGCACAGCTTCCCGGAAGCGTTCCAAGTGGGGATGGCCGCACGCGCGGACAAGCTCCTCGACGGCGGGGAGAACGACCCCGAGCACTGGGAGCCGCACTTCGGGAAGGGGCTCATCCACATCGGTGTCAGCGTCTTCAGCGACTCCGAAGAGACGTGGCGTCGCACGATGGAAATGGCGCGGCGGCACTACGAGGGACGCCCCGGGCTGACGGTGCTGACCGCCGAGGATTTCGGCGCCCAGCCGGGCGACCTCAACCCGCTCGGCTACAAGGACTCGATCGGCCAGCCCGCGATCGAGGGCAGCGGCGTCGAACCACTCCCCGGTCAGGGCCCGGCGATCAAAGCCGGCGAGTTCATCCTCGGGTACCCCGGGGAGGCCGGCATGCCGCTTCCGGCTCCACAGCCAGAGGTGCTCGGACGAAACGGCACCTACGTCGGGCTGCGCAAGTACCAGACGCGAGTCGCGGCGTTCAACCGCTTCCTGCAGGCGCACGCTCAAACTGGGGACGAGCGGGAGCTGCTCGCGGCGAAGCTGGTGGGGCGCTGGCGCAGCGGCGCCCCCTTGACGCTCGCGCCGGAACAGGACGACCCGGCGCTCGGCGCAGACCCGCTGCGAAACAACGACTTCACCTACGCCGCCGATCCGGACGGCCGGCAGGTGCCGCGCGGCTCACACATGCGGCGCATGAATCCGCGCGACACCAGGATGGCCCTGCTCGCAGACGTGAACATCCACCGCATCATCCGGCGCAGCACGGCCTACGGCGCGCCCTACGACCCGAACGCGCTCTCGCCGCAGGACGACGAGACCCCCCGGGGCCTGCATTTCATCTTCATCAGTGCCAAGGCGATGGCGACGATGGAGTTCCTCCAGCAGGAGTGGATCAACAACGGGAATTTCATGAGCCTCGGCGACGAGCGCGATCCGAACGTCGGCCTGCAGCGCGACGGAGCCACGTTCACCATCCCGCACGCGCCTGTCAGACGCCGCATCCATGGCATCGAGACGTTCAACGTGCTGCGCGGTGGCGAGTACTTCTTCATGCCATCCCTGTCGGCATTGAGATGGATCGGGACCCTCGACCAGCAGGAGGAGCGCTGACAATGTCACCCGATTTCGTGCGTTACGGCCCTGAGATCGAGACGATCGATCCGCATCTCGACGAGCTGCTGCCGCAGATCATCGAGTTCTGGGAGAAGAAGGGCCGTGAGTCGCCGACGACCGAAGGCACCGGGCGGGCCGTCCGCGGCGCCCATGCGAAGGCGCTCGGGGTGGTCAAGGCGGAGGTCGAGATCCTGGACGACGTGCCTGCGGCCTATGCGCAGGGGATCTATGCGACGCCGGGCCGCCACGGCGCCCTGATCCGATTCTCCAGCGCCTCCAACCACTTGGGCCCGGACGCGCTCCTCGGGCCTGTTCTCGGCTTCGCCATCAAGATCTTCGATGTCGACGGGACCAAGCTGGTCGAAGACGAGCCGGACGCGACCACGTTCGACCTCGTCCTGAAGAACAACCCGACCTTCATCGCCAATACGGCGAAGCACTATCTGTTCATTCAGGAGATCGGCAACGACTCCGCCAAGTACCTCGCGCGCGGCAAGGCCGGGTTCCACGAGCTCCTGACGGATTTTCTGACGGGCAGGGGCACGCTCGAACCGTCAGAGTGGGCATGGGACGAATTGTTCGCATTCGTCAAAGCGGCGCAGACGCCGGTGCGCAATCCGTTGCTGTCCACATACTGGACGATGGCAGCGGTGCGTCATGGCGACCATGTCGCCAAGATTCGTGTCGCTCCGGTCGCGGAGAGCGCCGCTCATGCGATCCACCGCGAGCTCCACCTCGACAGTGCGCCGGACGTGTTCGGCCCGACGCTGGTGGATGAGCTCAAGGCACGAGCATTCGACTTCGATCTCCAGGTCCAGCTGTGCACCGACCTCGACGCGATGCCGGTCAACGACGCGACCGTGGAATGGCCCGAGAAGCTGTCTCCCTTCGTCACCGTGGCACGGGTGCATGTTCTGCGCCAGGACATCTCGGGGCCCGAGAACTTCGAGAAGGGTGACGCGCTCGCGTTCAATCAGTGGCGTGTCACAGCCGATCACCGACCGCTGGGCGAGATCATGGACGTGCGGCGCATCTACACCGCGTCAGCCAAGGTCCGTCGCACGCTGAATCACCAGCCGCAAACCGAGCCCACCAGCGCAGACGAAGTGGTGCCGTAATGGGTCGATCCGGGATGTCGCGCATCACTTCGAAGGACCCGAGGCGGTGGGCCGCGGTCATCGCGCTGGCGATGGTTCCAGCCAGCTCTGCGGCGGCGGCGCCCTTCTCGAGGGCGACCCCCGTAGAGGGATTCGGCGATGAGCCCGCGCTCGCGCAGATCGCCTGCGCGACGCTCGCCGCCGACGGCTCGGCGGCCATCGCCGGCAGCTCGGACACGGAAGGCCGGCGCCGCGTGGTCGCGGCGTTCGGAGACGCGACATCGCCGCCCGCGACGGCACGCGGTCTTGGCCCGGCGTCCGGCGCGTTTGACGTCGCGTTCGCCTCGAACGCGAGCGGCGACGTGGCGCTCACCTACAGCGTCGGCCACGTCGCCTACCTGACGACCTGCCACGGCTCGCGCTGCCGGACCCAGCGCGTCGGCACCTCGGCCGTCAAGCCGCAGTCCGCGGTCGCCGTGCAACCGCACACCGGTCGCACGACCGTGCTGTGGCGCGGCCGCACGTCCCGCGGCCTCAACCGGCTGCAGTGGCGGATCACCACCGATGGCAGGCTCGGCCGCACCCGCACCCTCGCCGAGTTCGGCGACACGCCGCGCATCGCCACCGACGCGACGGGCAAGACCGTCGCCGTCTGGCTGGCCGATCGCCGCGCCCGGCGCACCGGAGTCCGGACGGCCGTGCGCCGTGTCGGCGAGTTCCTGAAGCCGACGACGGTGACGCGTTCGCCCGCCGCCGCGCTGCGCCTGGTCACGAGCGATCGTGGCAACTCGGTCGCCGCATGGCTGAGTGGGCCCAGCAGCGGTGACCCCGAGGGCCCGCGCGGCACAGTCCAGGTCGCGACGCGCACAGCGTCGAGCTCCTTCGGCTCGCCGGCCTCGCTGGGTGTGGCATCGACGCTGTCGCTCGCCGGCTCGCCCGACGGCCACGCCGTCCTAGTCGCGGACCGTCATGTCAGCCCGACGTCGGTCATCGTCTCCGCATCCCGGCGAGACCCGAACAAGACGTTCGGGCCGCTTGCTGACGTGTCGCCCGCGGAGTTCGTGAGCGATGCGTTCCCAGCGGCGGGGGCGGTCTCCGACGGCGGTCGCGCCCTCGTGACGTGGGCCTCGGGGGTCGATCCGTCGGCACCGACCCCAGCCGGCGTGTTCGCCGCCGTCGCCGAGCCCAGCGCTGCGTTCGCCTCGCCACAACAGCTCGCCGACGCCCAGACCGCGACGCTGCCGCAGCCGAGCGCCGGCGCGATCACGCGCAGCGCAGCGGTCGTCGCATGGGCCGGGCCGCAGGGCGGACAGATCGCGCGGGCAGGCACGTGATCAGACCGCGAGTCGGTTGCCGGCAGGTCAACCGCGGGCTGAACGCAGCTCCGCCATCCGCGCGCGCCGTGGAGCTCCGGCCTCACCGGCGACGATCTTGATGATGGCGGCGACCGGCACGGCCAGGATCGCCCCGACCACGCCGAGCATCGAACCGGCGATCAGCACCGCGATGATCGTCGTCAGCCCCGAAAGCTCGACCGCGTGGCGGTAGACGAGCGGGTAGATCACGTAGTTCTCGACCTGCTGATAGATCAGCTGGACGATGAGCATCACGATGGCGGCTCCCGTCCCGACCGGCAACGCGACGGCGACGAGAACCACCGCCGCCAGCGTCGCCCCGACCTGCGGAATGAGGTCCAGCAGCCCCGTCAGGACCGCGAGAACAACGGCGAACGGGAGGCCGAGCGCCCACGCCGACAGGCCGGCGACGGCGCCCGCCACGAAGGAGATCGCGACGTTCCCAACCAGCGACGAGGACACCGCGTGGATGGACTGTTCGAGCACCGGCCTCCAGCGCGCTTCGACGTCCGGTGGAGTGAATCCAAACAGCCAGTTTGTGATTGCGGGGCGCTCCATCACCAAAAAGAGCGCCAGGAAGCTCAGCGTCACGAGCGAGAGCAACGAACCGAACACGCCGCCGGCGATCCCCAGCAGGGTTCCGGCGGCATCCGGCAGACTGGCTGCGAGCCGCTGGAGCGCGTCGCGGATCGTGTGGTCCGCCCCGGTCGTTGATGTGATCTGCTCGAAGGCATCGGTCTGGGTCACCTCGTGCCAGTAGGCCGGGAGGCGATGTACGAAGCCGACGATCTCGCGCCACAGTGGCCCGGCGGTCAGCACAACCAGCGTCAGGACGACCGCCCACAGGGAGGCGAACACGACAACGGCCGCTCTGGGGCGGGGCCAGCCGCGTCGCTGTAGCGAGCTGACGATGGGATCAAGCCCCATCGCCACGACGGCCGCGACGAAGATCGAAAGCAGCGTGCCGAGCGAGACGACGGCCAGCGCCACAAGCGCGACGAACGCGAGGAGGACGAGCAGCGTTCGGACACCGATGACGATCTCGACACGTTGCGGTGGCGGTGTCACGGCTGGCGTGAGTGGCGGCCGGAAACCACGACAGCGATCACGCAATCCAGCGCCCCCCGCACCACCAGGTAGACACCGACGACGGTTGCCACCGCATCGACGTCGATCCTTGCCCACAGCACGACCGCAGTCTGCGCTGGCCGCAACGGTGACCGCTTCGGCCGCGAGCAGCAGGCGGACGCCGCTGTAGCGGCTCGCGATCGCGACGCTCGCCGCGACCGAGAGCAACACATACTCCATGAACCCGATAACCACAGCGAGCGTCGTCGCGAGTTGCGCGTCGACTACCAACAGCACCCCGATCAGTGCCAGGAGGCCCAGCAGCGATCGGACGAACCGCGGCCCCGCGTCGAATCCCAGAAGGACACTGACACCGGGGATACGGGCAACCAGCAGCGCGAGAAGGTACGTCGCGACACATGCCGCCAGGACGAACAGCGTCGCGTCCGGGTGAAGCAGCGCCACGAGACCCGACAGGACCCCGACGACGCCCGCGAGCAACACGAGACGCCAGCGGGTGTTGTCAACCACCGTCGTGACCGCCTCGATCAGCGCAGGGGGAGGAGGCATCGCTCGCCTTTATGATCAGTGCAAGGTCAACCCCGCGCCGTGGGTTGCACGCTCTGAGACGGCGTAGCGCTTGTCAAGGCGGCTCGAGGCCTCGACGCCTGTGCCGTCCTCGACTGCTCGGAACCTGAGCGCGTCGACACAGGCCGTAGCGGCCCGGCCCGGGTGCGACCACATCGGCTACCTGGTCGGCGGTCGGCTGCATCGTCAGCACGGCCGTCATTCCGACGATCACGGCGCGGTGCGAGTCGTCGGAGGCTGCTCGCCACGAGGTGGGGCGGTCGTCTTGTCGTGCGAGGCCGCCGATCTAGTGGTCAAAGGGATAGTTATGTCCACCGTCGCACAGCGCTTCAAGAACCGGGCCGAAGCGGGCCGCTTGCTCGCCGAGCGGCTGCGCGCATACGCGGGCCGGGACGATGTCGTGGTGCTAGCGCTGCCCCGAGGGGGCGTGCCGGTCGCGTCAGAGGTGGCGCGCGCGCTCGACGCTCCGCTGGACGTGTTCGTCGTGCGCAAGCTCGGGGTCCCGGGGCATGAGGAGGTCGCGCTGGGCGCGATCGCGACGGGCGGCACGCGCGTCCTGAACACGCGCGTCATCGAGTCGCTGGACATCCCGGCCGAGTGGCTCGAGGCGATCGATGCGAAGGAGCGCCGCGAGCTCGAGCGTCGCGAGCGCGCGTACCGCGAGGGTCGGCCGCCGCCGGAGCTGGCGGGCCGCACGGTCATCCTCGTGGACGACGGCCTGGCCACCGGGTCGACGATGTGGGCGGCGGTGCATGCAGTGCAACAGGAGGAGCCGGCCCGGGTGGTCGTCGCGGTCCCGGTCGCCGATCCGGACGTGTGCGAGGCGCTGCGCGAGGTGGCCGACGACGTCGTGTGCCTGGAGCAGGGATACACGGCGGCGGCCGTCGAGGCGGACTGGCCCGACGCGTACCGGTCAACCGCTACGTCCGTGGTGTGGGCGATGACGCAAGCGCTGAGGAGGCGCTGTCTGACTTCCGGCGTTTCCCGGTCTGGATGTGGCGCAACACCGTCGTCGCCGAGTTTGTGCAATGGCTGCGCGCCTGGAACGACGGCGTGCCCGATGGGGCCGAGAAGGTGGGCTTCTACGGCCTCGATCTCTAACTCGAGACGGACTGAGATTCCGGACTGGGAGGTGCAGGAAATGGCTGTCAAGTTGAATCGCAGGGCGTACGACCACGCCAAGCGGCTGATTGCGGAGGAGAAGGTCGTCCTCGACGAGCGCGACGACTGGAGCGAGCACCAGCCGACCGCCGCGCAGGAGAACGAGTTCCTCGAACGGCACGGCTTCGGCGCGTACGGGAAGTGGTACCTCGGGCTGGACGACGATAAGCCCGACGACACGAAGGCGCGCTACAAGTTTCCGTACGGGGACTTCGAGCACGTGCATCGCTGCGGGGTCTTGAGTGCCGAGGTCCGCGCCGCCCAGTACCAGCACTTCGACATCGAGAGCGCAGCGGCACACCTGCACGGGATGCTCGACGAGCTGAGGGTGCACCAGGCGCATTGACACACGCCCGCGGTTTTCTCGGCCGGTACCGTCAACGTCGACTCTCCTCCTGCCTCCAAGCAGCAGTGCGGCTCCGAGCGCACGTCCGGGGCGCGCATGGTGTACCTGCGCTACCGGCGCGTCTGAGACCGCCGCGCAAGCGGGCGTTTCTGCGTCGCCGCCCCTGGGAACGTTGGGACGCGTGAGCGACGTCGACGTGACGCTGCGGATCAACGGGGCCGCGCACGACCTGAGGGTGGACGTGCGCACGACGCTGCTGGACGCGCTGCGCGAGCGCCTTGGGCTGACGGGGACGAAGAAGGGCTGCGACCGGGGTCAGTGCGGCGCCTGCACGGTGCTCGTCGACGGCCGCCGGATCAACAGCTGCCTGGCGCTCGCGGTCGCACACCAGGGCGCCGAGATCGTGACGATCGAGGGCCTGACCGACGGGGACGACCTGCATCCGCTGCAGCGCGCGTTCGTCGGGCACGACGCGTTTCAGTGTGGCTACTGCACGCCCGGCCAGATCTGCTCGGCGGTCGCGCTGCTCGACGAGGCGCGGCGCGGCTGGCCGAGCGCGGTGACGGCCGACCTCGCCGCGACGGAGATCACGCTCGACGACGACGAGATCCGCGAGCGGATGAGCGGCAACCTCTGCCGCTGCGCCGCCTACGTGAACATCGTGGCGGCGGTGCGCGAGCAGGCGCGCGCGTGAGGCCGTTTCGCTACGAGCGCGCTGACGACGCCGCCGCGGCGGTCCAGCTGCTGGCCGCCGCGCCGCGCGCCGCCTTCCTCGCGGGCGGCACGAACCTCGTCGACCTCATGAAGCTCGGCGTCGAGCGCCCGGAGCTGCTGATCGACGTGACGGGCGTCGCGTCGGACGGCATCGCGGCGCTGCCGGACGGGGGCGTGCGCATCGGCGCGGCCGTGCGCAACAGCGACCTGGCCGCCGACCCGGCGATCCGCGCGCGTTACCCGGCGCTGGCGCAGGCGCTCCTCGCCGGCGCCACCTACCAGCTGCGCAACCTCGCGACGACAGGCGGCAACCTCATGCAGCGCACACGCTGCGTGTACTTCCAGGACGTCACGAAGCCGTGCAACAAGCGCGCGCCCGGCTCGGGCTGCACGGCGCGCGAGGGCTATCACCGCGGCCTGGCGGTCCTCGGGCACTCGCAGTCGTGCGTGGCGACGAACCCGTCCGACATGGCCGTCGCGCTCGCTGCGTTCGGCGCGGTCGTTCGGGTCCAGGGCCCCGCCGGCGTGCGCGAGATCGCGCTGACGGAGTTTCATCGCCTGCCCGGCGACGAGCCGCAGCGCGACACCGTGCTCGAGCGCGGCGAGCTGATCGTCGCCGTCGACCTGCCGGCGCTGCCGATCGCCGCCCGCTCGCGCTACCGCAAGGTGCGCGACCGCGCGTCCTACGCGTTCGCGCTCGTGTCGGTCGCCGCCGCGATCGACGTCGAGGACGGGGTGGTGCGCGACGTGCGCATCGCCCTCGGCGGGGTGGCCCACAAGCCGTGGCGCGCGACGGTCGCGGAAGCGCAGCTGCGCGGCGCCTGCGCTGATGAGGAGTCGTTCGGCCGGGCGGCGGACGCCGAGCTCGCGGCAGCCGAGCCGCTGCCGGCGAACGCCTTCAAGGTGCCGCTCGCCCGCGCGACGATCGTCCGCACGCTGCTCGACCTCGTGGAGCAGCGGTGAGCACCGCGGCGCGCGTGCTCGGTGCGCCGATCGACCGCGTCGACGGGTCGCTGAAGGTGACGGGCGCGGCGCGGTATGCGTACGAGCATCGGGTCGACGGCGTCTTGTATGCGGTCGGCGTGCAGAGCACGATCGCCAGGGGCCGCATCGTGTCGGTCGACGCGACCGCGGCCGAGGCGCTGGACGGCGTCGTCGGGGTGCTGTGGCACGAGAACGCGCCGCGCCTGCAGACCGACGACGCCGAGCTCGCGGTGCTCCAGTCCGCTGCCGTCGCGTTCAGCGGCCAGTTCGTCGCGGTCGTCGTCGCCGGGACGGCGGAGGTGGCCCGGCATGCCGCGGCGCTGGTGGAGGTCCGCTACGAGGAGGAGTCCCACGACGTGCTGCTGAGCGCCGAGCGCGACGACCTCAAGGCGCCGCCCGACGACAGCGCCGACAGCGACGCCGGCGACGTCGAGGCCGGGCGCGCGCAGGCGAGCGTCGTCGTCGAGCGCACGTACACCACGCCGGCCGAGCACAACAACCCCATCGAGGCGCACGCGACGATCGCGATCTGGGAGGACAGCGACCGCCTGACGCTCTATGACGCAAACCAGGGACCGCACAAGATCGGCGACGACGTGGCCGACGCGTTCGGACTGGAGGGCGAGCAGGTGCGGGTGATCTCGCCCTACGTCGGCGGGGCGTTCGGGTCCAAGCTCTTCACGCACGGGCACGTGGTCCTCACCGCGCTGGCCGCGAAGGCTCTGCGGCGGCCGGTGAAGCTCGAGCTGACCAGGGCGCAGATGTTCTCCGTCGTGGGCTACCGCACGCCGACGATCCAGCGCGTGTGCCTGGCGGCCGGCGACGACGGGCGGTTGACGGCCGTCGAGCACGACGTCGTGCTGCAGGTGTCGACGATCAAGGACCTGACCGAGGACCTCGCGGCCAGGCCGACGCGGATGATGTACGCCTGCCCGAACCGGCGCACGACGCACCGCATGGCCCGGCTCGACGTGCCGCCGCCGACCATCATGCGTGCCCCCGGCGAGGCGCAGGGGTCGTTCGCGCTGGAGTCGGCGATGGACGAGCTGGCAATCGCGTGTGGCATCGACCCCGTACAGCTGCGCATCCGCAACGAGCCGGAGAAGGATCCCGACAGCGACCTGCCGTTCTCCAGCCGCGGGCTGGTGGAGTGCCTGCGCCGCGGGGCCGAACGGTTCGGCTGGCAGCCGCGCGAGGGCGCGGCGCCGCACGGGTGGCGCGACGGGCGCTGGCTCGTCGGCACCGGCGTGGCGGCGTCGGCCTACCCCGCCGGCCGCGGCAACGCGACGGCGACCATTCGCGCGCTCGACGGCGGGCGCTATCGCGTGCAGATCGACGCGTCGGACATCGGCACCGGCGCGTGGACGGTCCTCACCCAGATCGCCGCCGACGCGCTCGAGGTCGCGATCGACGCCGTCATCCTCGAGATCGGCGACACGAGGTTGCCGCGCGCGCGTCCGGCCGGCGGATCGCAGGGCACGGCCTCGTGGGGAACCGCGATCGTGCACGCGGCGCGGAAGCTGCGTGCAGAGGGTGCGTCGGAGGCGACCGCCGACGCCGGCGAGAACCCGTATGCCGAGCAGTACGCCATGTACGCCCACGGCGCACAGTTCGCCGAGGTCCGCGTCGACGCCGACACCGGCGAGATCCGCGTCCCCCGGATGACCGGCGTCTTCGCCGTCGGCCGCGTCCTGAGCGCCAAGACCGCCCGCTCGCAGCTGCTCGGCGCGATGGCCTGGGGCGTGTCGATGGCGCTGCTGGAGGAGAGCATCGTCGACCCCCGCTACGGCGACTTCGTCAACGCCGACCTCGCCGAGTACCACCTTGCCGTCAACGCCGACATCGGCGAGCTCGACGCGACCTGGATCGACGAGGACGACCCCTACGTCAACCCGCTGGGAGCCAAGGGCGTCGGCGAGATCGGGATCGTGGGGGCCGCCGCTGCGGTGGCGAACGCGGTGTACGACGCCACCGGGGTGCGGGTGCGGGACCTGCCGGTGACGTTGGAGAAGGTGCTCGGCCTGTGCACGGACACGCCGCCGCGCTCGTGCGCCGCGCCTGAAAGGTGACGAGCCGCCCGCTGCGCTCGTCGTAGCCTTCGACGATGTGCGCGAGCTCGGTCTCCGCGAGGACCTGCTCGCGCTGCGTCGCCGCGACAGCGGACCGAGTCTAAGTCGGCAGCGCCCTCATGGGCAGCTCGACATTCGGGATCCTGCTGACGCGTTCGTCGTCAGGATGGAGAACCCCACCGATGATTCTTGGGGTGCCCCGGAGTCTCCACGCACATGGCCAACAGAACGGTAGTTCTCAAGATGGTGCTGTCCCTCGACGGCTTCGCGACAAGCCTCGACGGGACGCATGACTGGATGTTCGAGTTCTTCGGCGACGACAGCGCCGAATGGAACCTTCGCGCTCTCGAGGAGGCGGGAACCCACGCGATGGGCCGGCGAAGCTACGAGATCATGGGCCCGCACTGGCAGGCCTCGGAGGGCCCGATAGCGACATCCATGAACGAGAAGCCCAAGGCGGTCTTCTCCCACACGCTGGAGAGGGCAGATTGGGGCCCGGCCGAGGTGTTCGGGGGAGACCTCGCCGCTGCGGTCGCCGACCTGAAGGCTCGCGACGACGACGGCACAATCCTCGTCCACGGCGGACCGAATCTCGCCAAGTCCATGACCAGGCTCGGCCTCATCGACCAGTACCAACTCACCTGGGTGCCCATCGCGATCGGCACCGGCCACAGCCCCTTCGCGGATCTCGACGAGCACCTGAAGCTGGACCTGGTACGCGAGCAGCGGTTCGCGAGCGGCGCCCATGCGCAGATCCTCGTTCCGAGGTCATGAGCCTAGGGCGGTGCAACTCTCCGCAGGTGTTCTCGACAGTAGAGCATCTGACAGATGAGGAACTGAAGCTTGGCATCCTCGCCGAGGGGGACTCGAGCAGCCCACGCGTTCGGCACGAAGCGCTTCGACGCGTGTTGTCCGGTTGGTGCAAGCACGAGTCGGGCGAGGACGTCTTGTCGGCGGGACTTCGGCGGCGGTGCGGGACGCGTCGGCACTAAGGCGCCCGCGCCACGCGCCGCCAACTCTGCCTCGGCAAGCTCCCGCTGCTTTCTGGCCGCCTGACGGCCCTGCATGGAATTGGGAAGCCGAGACAGCTCCCACGACACTCTGCGAGGACCCGAGCGCCGAAACGAGAAATGAGCACCACCTCACCACCTGGGAGCACCACCAACTTCAGCGATCACCGGGGCGCCGGCCCCGCTCAGGCCGGCGCCGGCGCGGTCACAACCGGTCGTGCTCCTTCATCGCCTCCTGGAGCATCCCGACCAGCTCGTGCGCCCGCGTGCGGGTCAGGCCGAGCCGCGCGAGGGTCAGGATCGGCACCTCGGTGCTCTCGACGACGTGGTTGCGCATCTGCTCCGGCGTGCCGGCCACGGGCGGCCCGGTCGCCTGGCCCATCGTCACGATGAACTCGTCGGGCTCGTACTGGACTATGAACTGGTTGGCGAACATGATCGGCGTCTTGTCGAAGTCGATCCAGTGCAGCCGGTGGGTCGTCTGGGTGGGGTCGGTGACGGAGATGCTCATGGGCCCTTGCGTAGGCCGCGCCGCGCCGAGGTCAAGGGCGGTTGGCGCCCGCCGCGCGCGACCTATCCCCACGGGGATGGAGATGGACTACGCAGGCTTCATCCACTTCGTGCGGTGCGCCGCGCATCTCGACGACGCCCGCGCCCGCCGGGCCCTGCAGGCGGTGCTGGAGACCCTGGCCGAGCGGATCGCGCCCGGCACCGCCCGCGACCTCGCCGCCGCCCTGCCGCCCGAGCTGGCGGCGTGGGTGACGACCGCCGCGCGGGTCGAGGGCCTGGACCTCGACGAGTTCCTGCGCCGCGTGGCCGAGCGCGCGGAGGTCGACGTCGACACCGCCGAGCGGTACGCCGAGGCCGTGTCCGCCGCGCTCGGGCAGGCGCTCGGCCCCGACGTCATCACCGACCTGACCGCGGACCTGCCCGCCGACTTCGACCGGCTGCTGCCGCGCGGGCGCTGGGTCGAGGTCGTCGAGACCGAGCGGTTCCTGCGCCGCGTCGCCGAGCGCGGGGCGCTGGACCTCGACGACCTCGAGCCGGCGTGGCGGGCGACCGAGGCCGTGCTGGAGACGCTCGCCGAGCGGATCGCCGGCGGGGAGGTCGACGACCTGCTCGAGCGCCTTCCGCTCGAGCTGCGCCCGCCGCTCAAGCGTGGCCGCCGCCGGACCGGCGGCCGGGCGCAGGGCCTGTCGCTCGACGAGTTCGTCCGGCGCGTCGCCGAGCGCGAGGGCACCGATCCGTTCACCGCCCGCGACCACATCCGCGCGGTGTTCCTCACCCTGCGCGAGGCGGTCGGCGACGACGAGTTCTTCGACGTGACCGTGCAGCTGCCGCGCGACTACGTCGACACGCTGGCGCTCGCCTAGCCGCGCGCGCCGTCGGTGCGGTGGCCCACGACGACCGCGCACGGCGCGTGGCGGATGACGTCGCTTGAGACGCTGCCAGCAGCACCTCCTCCAGGCGGCCGGGTCCGTGCGCGCCGAGCACGATCGCTGGCGCGTCGCGCTCGCGCGAGAGGTCGACGAGGGTCTCGGACACTGGGGTTTCGGGCTCGTCGGCCACGACGAGCGGCTCGGCGCGAAGCCGGCCTCGCGCGCAAGCTCCGCGCCCCGCTCGGCCAGGCGCTGCGCGCGCTCGTACAGCGCGCTGTCGAACTCCATCGCGGTGCGACGTCGACGGGCGCGGGCGGCAGCCCGATGTGCTCGCGGGCAGCTCGACGTACTCGAAGCCGAGGCCGGCCTTCCAGACGGTGACCACGACGGCCTCGCGCCCGGTCAGCAGCTCGCCCGCGTCGAGCACCGCGCGGTCGGTGTCGGGCGTGCCGTCGTAGCCGATCACGATGGGCCCGCGTGCGCCATGCGCGGGGGCGTAGGCCGGGCCCGCGACCAGTCAAGCGCGGCGGGGGCCTCGTGCTCCGGCCGTCCTTCGCCTCGTCTGTCGACTTGCGCGCCACAACGATCCCATCGCGCTCGCCGAGGTCATAGCGCAGGACCACGGATCCCCGGACGACTCGTCGCTCGCACTCGCCGAGACGCTCGAACAGCTCACGCGTTGCGTCTGCGATAACCGCGAGCGGATGTGTTGCGACTCTTCGGCGGCTTCGCACGCCTCACCGCGCGCTTCCTCGCCGGCTCTGGACGAGGCGCCGTTGGCACGACGTGCAGCATCGCCAGGTCCGCAGGCACGAAGCTCGAGCGGACGGTGATCGCCACGACGTTGCGCCAGACGCGATCGCGGGCCTCAGGACCCGCGCCGTCGGCGCGCCACGACAAGACGACGGCGGGCTCAGCCATTCATCTGCACCGCAGAGCCGATCAGGATTTTCAGCGCAGCTCGTGCTGACCGGAGCGGACGCCAGCGGACGGACGAGTCGGTGCGATCGCGCAAAACGCCTGCTCCTGCGTACTCCAGCGGTTCCCTGCGGAGCGCGCCCGAGAGGATTCGAACCTCTGACCTTCGGTTCCGTAGACCGACGCTCTATCCAGCTGAGCTACGGGCGCAATGGGTCGTGCAGGGTAGCGGAGAGGGCGGGATTCGAACCCGCGATGGAGTTTAATCCCCATACTCGCTTAGCAGGCGAGTGCCTTCAGCCACTCGGCCACCTCTCCGGGGAGGACCGCCCTAGTCTAAACGGGGTCGCCGAAGCGTGCGCGAGGCGGGAGAGCTCGAAGAAGAGACGAGCCGCCCCGATTGCGCACCAGCGCACCGCCGATCGGACCCG
Source organism: uncultured Solirubrobacteraceae bacterium (assembly GCA_963727785.1). Classification (GTDB taxonomy): domain Bacteria; phylum Actinomycetota; class Thermoleophilia; order Solirubrobacterales; family Solirubrobacteraceae; genus CADCVQ01. The sequence continues at coordinate 61,395 of CAVSHS010000039.1, read as the reverse complement.
CTTGTGGTGGATCTGCCGACTGGGCAGCATCTAGGGTCTGTCGTCCTGGAGGGGTGGCAGAGCGGTTGAATGCGCTGGTCTTGAAAACCAGAGTCCGTGAGAGCGGACCGCGGGTTCGAATCCCGCCCCCTCCGTGTCAGCGAGGCCTTTCGTCCGGTGTTTGCTGGGCTTCGCGGGTTGAGGAGGCGTGGTCTGGTCTCAAGGCGGCAAGGACGGCCGATGCCGCTCTAGACCGTCGTATGCCGCAGTCGTTTTCCCGTGGGCTTCCCACAGCCAGCGGGCAGACCAGAGGTCGCCGCGCACGGCGATTCGTGCGGCGACAGCAAGCTTGGGCGTGTTGTGGACGCGGCAAGTCATGGTCAAGTGCTATCCGGATGTGGAGGGCTGATCGCTCGGGGCGGCGTCAGCCCCTCGATTTCTCGCGGCATCGAGTGCAGCAAGCGTCCAACACGATCGCCTGGCCGGCGACGATGAGATCGAACCGGCTCTGGCGCATGGCTTGCCGCGATTCGTGCTGGGACTCCTTGTAGTCGGCGAACGAGAAGGAAGGACCAAGGCGCTGATAGTCCCGAATCCAAACGGTGGCAGCAACACGCGCGAGCCCAAACGCGCTCATCGCCACATGCAGGCGTTCATTCCGTGGGATCAGGATCGCGGCGCGGGCATGGGCTGTTCGCCACTCGGCGTGAGCATCTGCTCGTTCGATGAGCGCCTGCTGGATCTGCTCCGATGCGGCGGCGGATATGCCGTGGGCGATGAGGTCATGCAGGCGCTCGTGCGCGCCGATGACTCGAGCGCTTGCCGCTGCGAGCGCGACGAGCGCTTCAAGGCGCTCCCTTCGGCGTTGCCATGACGCTGATAGGCGTTGGCTAACGAAGGCGCCGACGAGGACTCCGACAACCCGAGCGCAGCTGTGAGCATCTGAGCAGTCTCGACGACGACTGTTCAGCCATCAACGATGCCGCTCCGAGATGAGGAAGGGTTTCGTTCGGGCAGGGGCGGGCGATGGAAGCATGCGCGCAACCGACTGTGCTGGGACGCTCCTCTAAGGGGTCGTGTCCTTGAGGACGTAAAGCAGACGGGCAGCTGGGCCTGGTTGTGATCGACGTAGCGGCTGCCGGTGGTGGTGATCGTGTGGCGATGATCGATGCGAGTGGCTCGATGATCCAGGTGCGGTACCGGCCGCGGGCGTAGTCGTGTGGGCGCATCCGCCTTGCGCCTCCGAGGCGCTTCCCACAGCCAGACCGAGAGCATGTGCTCCTGCTGTCCAGCCGTCCGGCGATGATGATCAGCTCGCCGGGCTGATAGGTGTCGACGAACGTCCTGGCTGGTTGGCCGTAGATCGCGACGGCGTAGCGCTGCACCTCCCACTCGCTGTGCTCGCGGCTGACGTGCGAGAGCAGGAACTCGCAGACGTCCTGGCCGTCCTCATCTCGGCTCATGCGTGGTGGCTGCTCGACGTGTCCTGCGATTCGCGACCTCGTTGATGTCGCCTGCGCCCATCACTCCCTGCCCTCCTGGCCGGTGTTGACGGGTGTCCGCCCTGCGGACTTGTCCGCCCAGCAGCCGACCGGCGGTGGGCCTGTCAAAGGGAGCTTGCGACCGGCCGATTTCACCGGACTCGGCCTGTTCATAGGAAATTGGTTGACAGGCGCAGCGCCGGTCGGCACGCCGTTCCCTGCGCCGGTGTCGCTGCGGTCCGGTCGGGCGCGGCCTGGCGGGCGAGCTCGTCGAGCGGGCGTGGTCGCGTGCAGCGTTCTACGTGCTCACGGTGTCCTACTCGTGGTGCTGGTGGCTGGGCCGCTCCGCGGGCGCTTGCGCCCGCGGGCCGGTCCGGCCGGCGGCGGCGCGAAGCGCCGCCGCCCTTGAGGACGTACAGAATGTCCTCACGAATTGGCCGCGTAGCGAGAACACGGACGGCGGTGCGCGCCGTTGATGCAGCCGCGTTCTCGCTAGTGGGATGGGGAGGGCTGAGCCGGGCGATGTCAGCGGCGCTTGGGCGGGAGTTTGAAAGCGCCGTTGTCCCAAACCCGGCCGCGGTAGCTCACTATTGACAGAAGAGCGGTAAACAAACGGTTTGTGTTTCGCCTATATCAAACGGGGTATTCGAAGCTCGGGCGAGTTACGCGCACGGGGAGTCGTGACGCGGGTGACGGGGAACGCGTCGCGCAAGGGGAGCGCCGCAACGCGGCGTCGATGCACTGCTACCGCGGTTCGGGCCAGTGGATCAGCGGGTAGCTCGCCCGCAACTAGATGATGCCGGGCTCGGATTCCGTGTCTCCGAGCGGCCTGTCTTCGCACGACATTGGCCCCGGTCGAGGCGCTCGGCCCCGGCGAACTCCGGTCAAGATCGGCTTGTGTTACGAGCGTCGACAGTGTCGGCGGGCCAACGATGGCTTCAGCGCGGGATGAACCGGTACCGGAGTCATGGCGAGAGTCATGGCGAGTCGCTGAATTTCACGGTTCGTCCCGGAACTAGAGCAAAGCGATTACCAAACATAAAGTCTAATTCCCGAATCTGATTTCCTGCTACGGTAGTCGTGAAGGGTGGGGATGCTGTTGGAACCCCCACTGACAGAGCCATGACGGGCGAAGTACTTCGTACTCCCCCGAGGGCACATGGTTCGTTATGTCGCCACGCCGCCGCTGACTGCGGCGGCCAGAAGCTGCCATTCCGCTCGGTCGATCGCGATCGAGGGGTTCATCCGTCCGCGGGTGCGTCGCGTTGCGGCGCTGCTCGTCGATGGCCAACGAAGGAGAATCGATGACGCATATTTCCCACTCACGTAACATGGCCCGTGGGGGCCTGCTTGTCGCCAGCGCTATTCTCGCCGGCGTCGTGGTGATGGCCATGGGCGTGCTTAGCGGCACAACCGCCGCCCATGCCCAAGCACCACCCTTTATTCCCTGTGTGGCCAACGCCGGCGTGCTGCAGCTCGGCAATCACGTGGTCGGCACCGGCGGCGATGACACCATCAACTGCAGCGCGGCGAGTCCCGGCAAGACAATTGATGGCAACGGCGGAAACGACAGCATCACCGGCTCGGCATTTACCGACGCGATTGACGGTGGCGCTGGCAACGACACGATCACCGGCGGCCCGGCCACCAACACGGCAGCCGATGTGATCACCGGCAGCGGCGGGAACGACACCATCACCGGCAATGAAGGCAACGACAACCTGACCGGCGGCACGGGGAACGACACCATCACCGGCAGCGGCGGGAACGACATGCTGACCGGCGACGCCGGCAAGGACACGCTGACCGGTAGCGCTGGGAACGACACCCTCAACGGCGGCCTGGACGACGACATCCTCAGCGGTAGCGACGGCATCGACACGCTGAACGGCGACGCCGGCGCTGACGTCCTCAACGGCGGAAACGGCGTCGACACGCTGAACGGCGGAGCCGGCAACGACGACCTGGCGGGCCCTGCCGCCGACGGCAGCGTGGATCACCTCGATGGCGGCGCAGGCACAGATAGCTGCCAGGCAGGCGAGGACACCCGCATCAGGTGCGAGTCGTAGAAGAAGGGCGGCTGATCAGCGGGTATTCGAGCTGATCAGCGGCCCGCGATCGGCACTCAGAGTACGCACAGTGGCTCCAACGCGAAAGAGGTTGGAGCCATTGTGCTTTAAGAGACAATACGCCCGCCAGCACACGATGACCGGGGGCTGACGGCGCGTTCTGCTGCATCTGAAGGTGCTGCGGCGAAAGGATGGGGATCTTCGACCTGCGGAGTAGAAGGCGGAAGGTCGGTCGAAGCGATGCCGCGACCGAGAGAGCGTGGATCAAGCGACGCGCTGCATCGGGAGAACTCTGTCCGGGAGGTCAGCTACCTGGATGATCTGGTATCCCGCCCCCTCCGCTGATCGTCCCACCTGGCGCTCACCCTGTGACGTAGCTGCTGAGCACGCGTTACAACTCTGCGCAAACCGGTCGTCTCTGCCCGAACGCGTGATGTCCTGACGCCATGTGGCTCGGACTCCTCTACCTCCCCTCGGACGACAGCGCCGAGATCATCCTCTGCTTCTGGGAACGCGGGCGCGATCGCCCCCTCACGATTGCCGGCCCGCTGCACGCATTGCCCGAGATGGCGCGTGTGCTCCGCGGAGCAGGCGCCTGCGCCGGCACTCCGCCCCTGCTCCCGCGTTGCGACGACTGCCTCACGCCCCTCGACCTACCGCTGCTCTGATGCATTTCTGCGCGCTCCATCTCGACGATGCGTCCTGGCCTCCGGAGGAGGAGCAGGTCTACATCGTCGTGCCAGGCGGCGCGAAGAAGACGGCGATCGCCGTCCCACTCGACGCGCTGCCGCAATTCCTGCCGCTGCTCGAGCAGGCCGTCGGCGGCCCGTCGCCGCCGACGTGCGCGGTATGCGGCGCGAAGATCCCGAAGCTCCGTGTGTGCCCGGCAGCACCCTGCGACACGGGCGACCCCGACGGCGAGGAAGGCGGCGCGTAAGAACGGTTGACGACGACAACAACGCGGCGCGGCGCCCGTCACCATGTACGCATGGCTACGACGCAGACCGTCTGCCCGCGATGCTCCAACGCGTTTGAATGCGGGATCGACAGCGGCGCGTGCTGGTGCGCCGGTGTCACCATCAACGACACGACCCGGGCGGCATTTGCGCAGTACTACGACGGCTGCCTGTGTCCCGACTGCCTGAGAGCGCTCGAGGAGGACCGGCCGCAGGTACCGACCGTCAGGGCGTTCCTCGCCAGCCAGCTCAAGCGCAAGCGCCGGCGCACCTGATCCGCCGGTCCGCGCCCCCGAACCGCCGGGCCCGCGCGCCCGGCTCCCCGTTCCCGCGCGCTGACACCCCCAGGAGCACGCACCCAATGCACCTGGACCCGGCGAGACCCGCGGGTCCGCGCGACTTGACGATCGGCGAGCGCGCGATCTCTCACGCCCGTCGAGAGCGAGATGCCCTGCACTAGCCTTGACGCCATGTCAACCACCGCCGACGTCGAGGTTTCGGAGGGCGAGGAGACACCCGCCTTTTCCCTCGAGCTGTCTCAGGATCAGCGCGACATTCGCGATTGGGTCCACGGTTTCGCCGAGAACGTCATCCGCCCCGCCGCCCACGAATGGGATGAGCGCGAGGAAACGCCGTGGCCGATCATTCAGGAGGCGGCGAAGATCGGCCTCTACGGATTCGAGGGGATGGCCCAGCTTCACGCCGACCCGACCGGCCTGACGATGGCGATCGCCAACGAGGAGCTCTTCTGGGGCGACGCGGGCATCGGCATGTCGATCATGGGCACGTCGCTCGCGGTCGCGTCGATCTTCGGCTCCGGCACGCCGGAGCAGATGGGCGAGTTCATCCCGCAGTGCTTCGGCACGGTCGAGGAGCCGCACCTCGCGTCGTTCTGCGTCTCCGAGCCCGACGCGGGCTCCGACGTCTCCGCCCTGCGCACGACCGCGAAGTACGACGAGGCGAAGGACGAGTGGATCCTCAACGGCCAGAAGGCCTGGGCCACGAACGGCGGCATCGCCAGCATCCACGTCATCGTCGCGACCGTCGACCGCGAGCTCGGCTCGCGCGGCCACGCGGCGTTCGTCATCCCGCCCGGCACGCCAGGCCTCACCCAGGGCACGAAGGTCAAGAAGCACGGCCTGCGCGCGTCGCACACCGCCGACGTCTTCCTCGACGACTGCCGCGTCCCGGGCCGCTGCCTGCTCGGCGGCAAGGAGAAGCTCGACGCGAAGCTCGCGCGGGCGCGCGAGGGCACGCGCTCGAAGTCCCAGACCGCGATGCAGACCTTCGAGGTCTCGCGCCCAACCGTCGGCGCGCAGGCGATCGGCATCGCCCGCGCCGCCTACGAGTACTCGCTGGCCTACGCGAAGGAGCGCAAGCAGTTCGGCCGCGCGATCATCCAGAACCAGTCGATCGCGTTCACGCTCGCGGACATGAAGATGGAGATCGACGCTGCGCGGCTGCTCGTCTGGCGCGCCTCGTGGATGGGCCGCACCGGCCAGCGCTTCACCGCGGCCGAGGGCTCGATGAGCAAGCTCAAGGCCGGCGAGGTCGCCGTCTGGGCGACCGAGCGCGCGATCCAGATCCTCGGCGGCAACGGCTACACCCGCGAGTACCCCGTCGAGCGCTGGCACCGCGACGCGAAGATCTACACGATCTTCGAGGGCACGTCGGAGATCCAGCGGCTCGTCATCGCGCGCGCGATCTCCGGCCTGCAGATTCCGTAGATGCGCCCCGTGCGCCGCACCGAGATCCGCCTGCACGGCCACCGGCTCAGCTACCGGACCGGTGGCCGCGGGCCGGTGCTGCTGCTTCTGCACGGGATCACGAACTCGTCGGCGAGCTGGGAGCCGGTGTTCGCCCAGCTCGCACGGCGCTTCACCGTCATCGCGCCCGACCTGCTCGGCCACGGCGAATCCGACAAGCCGCGCGGCGACTACTCGCTCGGCGCCAGCGCGTCGCTCATGCGCGACCTCATGATCGCGCTGGGCCACGAGCGCGCGACGGTCGTCGGCCACTCGCTCGGCGGCGGCATCGCGATGCAGATGGCCTACCAGTTCCCCGAGCGCATCGAGCGGCTCGTGCTCGTCTCCAGCGGCGGCCTCGGCCACCACGTGACGCCGGCGCTGCGGGCCGTCGCGCTGCCCGGTGCGGAGTACGTCCTGCCGCTGCTGGCCTCACAGCCGCTCGTCGGCGCCGGCAGGAAGATCGGCCGCTGGATCCAGCTGATCGGCCTGCGGGTCGGCGCGGACGTCGCGGCGATGGCGGCGGGCGTCGCCTCGCTGCAGGACATCGAGGCCCGCCGCGCCTTCGTCCACACGGCGCGCTCGGTGATCGACATCGCCGGCCAGCGCGTCAGCGCGATCGACAAGCTCTACCTCGCCGAGGCCGTCCCGACGCTCATCCTCTGGGGCGATCGCGACTCGATCATCCCGGCGCGCCACGGCATCCGCGCGCACGACCTCATGCCGGGCAGCCGGCTGCGGGTCTTCGAGGGCGCCGGCCACTTCCCGCACCACGACGACCCCGCCGGCTTCGCCGCGGAGATCACCGGCTTCGTCGACACGACGAAGCCGTCCGAGCCCGACGAGGACCGCCTGCGCCGGCTCGTCGTCGAGCACGGCAAGCGCGCGGCGTAGCCGCGCCGACGGCTCAGTCGATCTGCACCTCGTAGTCCTTCGCCTCCGGCTCGGCGAAGCGCAGCAGCGCCTCGCCCTCCGCGGTGAGCGGCTTGACCGCGCGCTTGGGCAGCGACCCGAACGGCGCGATCTGCAGCGTCGCGACCTTGCGCCTGACCGCGATCGTCCACGTGCCGGCGACGACGCCGTCGAGGAGGAACGTGGCGCGCACGCGCAGGTTCTTGGTCGTGACGAGCGGGCGGTGCTCGTCGGCGATCACGCGCGAACGGTCGTCGTGGGCGAGCACGAGGTTGTCGAACTCCGGCAGGAAGCGCGGCGGCGCCGGCACGTCGGCGCCCGGCCGCGGCGCGTCCGGAAGGTCGAACAGCTCGCGGCGGCCGCGCTCGTCGGTGAACACGACGAGCTCGTCGGCCATGCCGTCGAGCACGGCCTTCATGCCGCCCACCCCGGACCAGACCTGCAGGTCCTTCGCGCTCGCCGGACCGAAGGCGCCGAGGTAGCGCCGGGCGAGCGCCTGGCGCCCCGCCGCCGTCCCCGCGCGCGGCGCCGCCACCGCCAGCCCCACCACCGGCGCCACCGCAGCCACCCGCACCACCGTCACCGCCCGCCCCCGCCAGCGGCTCGCTCAGCCACTCGCCCGCCGGCGCGAAGCACGCAACGCGATCAAAGCCCCAGCGCGCGTCCTCGCTCGGCACCATGACGAGCGGCAGCAGCGTCCGCACCGCGTAGCCGAGCGCACGATCGTTGACGTCCGGAAACTGCTCCTGCAACCGCGCCCGGATCTCGTCGAACGCGAGCGCCTGACCGCGCAGCAGCTTGGTCGCCGCGGGCAGCACCGCATCGAGGTCCAGGCCCTTCGATCGCGCCCCGAGCACGCGCGACGCGACCGACATCGGCGGCTGCATCGCCATCCGCAGCGCCACGTAGTCGCCTGCGCCGAAGAGGTGCAGCGTCGAGCGCATGAGCGTCGCGCGCACGACCGCGCGGTCGTGCAGCGCGCGCCGCAGCGCCTCCTCCTCGAAGCCCTCCAGGCGCGACCACAGCCCGATGAACGGGTGCTTGGGCTCCTGCGCCTGCATGCCCGCGAGCTGCTGCACCGCCTCCGGCACCGTCACCGAGTCCGAGCGCTCGAGCAGCATCTGGCGCGCGAGCGTCGCGCGGTTGAGCTGCGCCCGCGTCAGCACCTGACGCGTCACGCGAGCTCCTCGGCGAGCAGGTCCATGAGCAGCCCGTCGCGCCACTCGCCGCCGGCGCCGAGCTCGTAGCGCCGCATGATGCCGACGGGGCGGAAGCCGACCGCCGCGTACGCGCGGATCGCGCGCTCGTTGCAGGCCGCCGGGTCGATCGTCAGCCGGTGGTGGCCGCGCTCGTCGACGAGCCAGCGCGCCACGAGCCGCAGGGCCTCGGGACCGATCCCGTGCCCCTGGTGCGCCGGCGCGAGCACGATGTCCAGGCCCGCCGAGCGGTAGCCCGGCGACAGCTCCTCGCAGACGGCGAGCCAGCCCGCGAGCGCGCCGCCGACGTCGATCGCGAACGCCGCGCCGCCGTTGCGCAGGTCCTCGCGCGTGACGTCGCGCGAGTCGTCGATCCCCCACCACTCGCGCACGCCGTCGCCCTCGACGATCGCCACGAGCGCCTCGACGTCGGCATCGGAAAGCGGGCGCAGCGTGACGCGCTCGCCGCTGAGCGTGGGAAGCGGCCCGGTCACGAGGCGGCGACGTCGGCGACGTCGGCGGTGTCGCCGGTGTCGCCTTGCCAGCCGGGTGGGCGATGTCGGAGACGTCGGCGGTACCACCGCTGTCGGCGCCATCGCCCGCCATCCGCTTCAGCGCCCGTGCCGACTCGCGATCGACGGCGGACTTCATCGCCATCCCGAAGACGGCGAGCAGCGATTCGGACGCCAGCGGGTGCAGGCGCTCGAGCGCCTCCTGCACCTCCGGCCACCCCTCGCTCGGCCGGCCGGCCTGCTCGAACGGCGTCCAGACGGTCTCGAGGAAGAGGTCGACGTAGATCTGCGCGATCCGGTCGGCGTGCTCGCGCACGGTCGCCGTGAACTCGAGCGAACGCTCCAGCGGCACGCCGAGGCGCTGCAGCTCGCGGCCGGCCTTCGCCAGGCGCGGGCTGGGGACCTCGAAGCGCCCGTCGGGAAGCTGGCGCAGCAGGCCGAGCGAGAGCGACTTCATGAGCATCGCCGGATCGGCCGTGCCCCACTGCGCGATGAGGTCCGCGATGCCCACGATCTCCGGCTCCTCGCCGCCGAACGGCTGCGCGAGCGCCTGCTTGAAGCGCAGGACCTGGCCGCTCGAGCCGCCGGCGCCCTCGAGCAGGCGCTTGATGAGCTCGAGGTTGAAGCCCTCGGTCTGCAGTTCCTGGATGAGCTTCAGGCGCGAGATGTGCTCAGCGCCGTAGTACCCGGTGCGCCCGCGCAGCGCCGGTGGCGGCAGCAGACCGCGCGACTGGTGGGCGCGGATGTTGCGCACGGTCATCCCGATCTCGCGCGCGAGCTCGTCGATCGTCAGATCGTTGTCATCGCTCGATGTCACATAGGAAACGATACGCCGTTGACAGGCTGCTGCGCGCGCGGTGTGATAGCCGGGCATGTCACCGGTCATCCCCCACTTCGAGCTCGCCGAGGAGAGCTCCGACGGCGGCGCCCACGTCATCCGCGTCCGCGGCGAGATCCACGTCTCGACGGCGCCGGAGTTCGCGTCGCGCCTGTCAGCCGCCATCGACAGCGGCAAGACCGCCGTCGTGCTCGACATGGGCGGCGTGGAGTTCATCGACTCGACCGGCCTCAGCGTGCTGCTCAACGGCCTGCGGCTCGTCACCCAGCTCCAAGGCCGGATGGCGATCGTCTGCGCGAACCCGACCGTGCTGCGGCTCTTTCAGATCACGAGCCTCGACACGACCTTCGACATCTTCTGCAACCGCGCGCAGGCGATCGCGCACGTCACTCAGGACCCCGAGGACCCGCCGACCGCCGAGGGCAGCTCGGCGGGCGCGCCGTAGGGCCCGAGCACGGCGGGCAGCGCGATCGAGCCGTCCTCGCGCTGGCCGTTCTCCAGCAGCGCGACGAGCGTGCGGCTGACGGCGACGGCGGTGCCGTTGAGCGTGTGCAGCGTCTCGGGCTTGCCGCCCTCGCGCCGCATCCGGATCTCCAGCCGCCGGGCCTGGAAGTCCGTCGTGTTCGAGGTCGAGGTCAGCTCGCGGAAGCGGCCCTGGCCGGGCAGCCACGCCTCGATGTCGTACTTCTTCGCCGCGCTGGAGCCGAGATCGTCGACGGCGATGTTCACGACGCGGTAGGGCACCTCGAGCTCCCCGAAGATCTCCTCCTCGATCGCGAGCAGCCGCTCGTGCTCGTCGGCGCTCGCGTCCGGCTCGACGAACGAGAACATCTCGACCTTGTCGAACTGGTGCACGCGGAAGATCCCGCGCGTGTCCTTGCCGGCGGCCCCGGCCTCGCGGCGAAAGCACGGCGAGAAGCCCGCGTAGCGCCGCGGCAGGTCGCCCGCGTCGAGGATCTCACCGGCGTGCAGCGACGCGAGCGCGACCTCGCTCGTGCCGGCGAGGTACAGGTCGTCGTCCGGCAGCTGGTAGATCTGCTGCTCGGTGTCGGGCAGCATGCCGGTCCCGTAGAGCGCCTGCTCGCGCACGAGCACCGGCGGGATGACGGGCTCAAATCCCTTGCCGCGCAGCTTCGTCAGCACCCACTGCACGAGCGCGAGCTCGAGCATCACGAGGTCACCGCGCAGGTAGGAGAAGCGCGCGCCGGACAGGCGCGCGCCGCGCTCCATGTCGATCCGCTCGCCGGCCAGCTCGAGGTGGTCGCGGCCCGTCTTCGTGGCGTCGCCGACGATCCGCAGCACCTCGTCCTGCGGCTCTGCGGCCGTCGGATCGGGCAGGTTGGGCAGCGACCGCAGGACGTCCTGCAGCTCGGCCTCGGCCGCGCGCGCCTGCTCGCCGAGCGCCTTGACCTCGCCCGACAGCGCCTTCAGCCGCTCGAGCTGCGCGCCGACGTCACGGCCCTCGCGCTTGCCGGTCGCGACCTCGTCGGACGCCGCCTTCTGCTCGGCGCGCAGCCGCTCGGCGGCCTGCGCCGCCTCACGCCACCGCGCGTCGAGCGCGAGCACGCTGTCCAATCGGCCGGCCACGTCGTCGCCACGGCGCGCGAGCGCTGCCCGCACCGCGTCGGGCTCGCGGCGGATCAGCCTGAGGTCGAGCACCGGACGCTAGGGCTTCGGCGCGCCCGGGCCGGCGTACTTCGCCACGAACTCGGCGATCTCGCGCGCCTCCTGCCCGGTGGCGATGTTCTCGGGCATGATCGCCCCGGAGAAGCCGCCGTTCTCGATCGCGTAGAGGACGTCCTCGACCTTCTCGTGGCGCTGGTCGAAGTTCGGTCCGTCGACGTTCTCCTTGTCGGTGATCTTCGTCGCCGAGCCGTGCGTCCCGGCCGCGCTGAACGTGTGACAGGCGCCGCAGCGCTCGACGAACAGCACCGCGCCGGTGTGGGTCGGATTGCTGCTGGAGACCTTGACGCCCGCGGAGCCGCAGGCGACGACGAGGGACGCCGCGGCGGCAAGGCAAGCGGCGATCAGAACACGTCGGGCCATGGGCGGCGCAGATCATACGGAACAATGCCGCAGGCGATGTCGCGCTCGACCCTCCTGGCCACCGTCCTCGCCGTCCTCGCCGCGGCGCTCGGCGGCTGCGGCGACGACCATGTCTACCGCACCGATCGGCCCATCCTGCGGATCACGCTCGACGAGTACCGGATCGTCCCGCAGAACATCGTCGTCAAGCCGGGAAGGATCAAGATCGTCGCCCGCAACACCGGCCGGCTGACCCACAACCTCGTCATCCAGATCCCCGAAGGACCGGGCAATCAGCCCATCGAGGTCGCCCGCGTCGGCACGATGCAGCCGGGCGAGACGGGCGAGCCGATCAAGGTCGACCTGAAGCCCGGCGAGTACCGGCTCGTCTGCACGATCGCCAATCACGACGACCTCGGCCAGTACGGCAAGCTCGAGGTCAAGGGGTGAACGACGCCGCCCGCGTGTACCGCGACACGATCGGCCGCTTCCCGACCGGCGTGGCGGTCGTCACCGCGGTGGGCCCCGCCGGCCCGGCGGGGATGACGACGAACGCCGTCGCGTCGCTGTCGCTGGACCCGCTGCTGCTGATCGTCTGCTTCGAGACGCGCTCGCGCACGCTGGAGGTCGTGCGGTCGTCGCGGCGCTTCGCGGTCAGCGTCCTGCGCGCCGGCGACGAGGAGCTCGCGGCGGTGTTCGCCTCCAAGCGCGTCGCACCGGAGAAGTTCGCGGCGCTGACGGGGCATCGCTGGAGCGAGCAGCACGGCCTCCCGGTGCTCGATCGCGCGCTCGCGTGGATCGCCTGCGAGCTGCGCGAGCTGCTGCCCGGCGGCGACCACGAGATCGGCATCGGCGAGGTCATCGGCACGGGAGCGGGCGAGGAGGGCGATCCGCTCGTCTTCTACCGCGGCCGCTACACGACCGTCGCCCGCTGACCGCATGCGGGGACGGGTCTGCGCAGTCACGGGCGCGAGCTCCGGCCTCGGCTTCGAGACGGCGCTCGCCCTCGCGCGGATGGGCGCGACCGTCGCGCTGCTGTGCCGCAGCGAGCAGCGCGGCGCCCAGGCGCGCGAGCGGATCGCCGCGCTGACGGGCAGCAGCGACCTGCACGTCGTCCACTGCGACCACGCGAACCTCGACACCGTGCGCGCCGCCGCCGCCGAGCTGCTGGAGCGCTTCGACGCGCTGCACGTGCTCGTCAACAACGCCGGGCTCATGCTCATGCAGCGCCGGATCACGGTCGACGAGCTCGAGGAGACCTTCCAGGTCAACCACCTCGGCGCGTTCCTGCTGACGACGCTGCTGCGCGAGCGCCTGGCGGCGTCGGCGCCCGCGCGCGTCGTCACGGTCTCCTCGGCCGCGCACCGGTATGCCCCGCTGGACTTCGACGACCTGCAGCTCGTGCGCGCCTACGACGGCTGGACCGCCTACGCGCGCTCGAAGCTCGCCAACGTCCTGTTCACGTACGAGCTCGCGCGCCGGCTCGACGGCTCGGGCGTCACGGCGAACGCGCTGCATCCGGGCATGGTGCGCACCGCCTTCGGGCACGACACGGCCGGCGTGATGCGCGCGCTCATGACGCTCTCGCAGCTCCCGCCGTTCGGCGTCTCGCCGCGCCGCGGCGCGCGCACGCAGGTCTGGCTTGCGAGCGCGCCCGAGGTGCAGGACGTCAGCGGGCGCTACTTCGTGCGCGGTCGCGCGCGGCGGTCGTCGCGCGCCTCGCGCGACCGCGATGCGCAAGGACGGCTATGGGCGGCGAGCGAGCAGATGCTCGCCGAGCTCAGGGCCGCATGAGACAACCGTGAGCGTCCACGCTCCGGAAAGCTGAGGCGCGCGATCGACCATTAGCATCCGCCGCCAACGGGGATGTCAGCGTCACGTAATCGATGGAGGTCAAACCTTGTCCGCAGTGCGCCGCGCCCTCGCCGTGCTCCCCATCGCCTCGCTGGCGATCGCGGTCTCCTCCGCCGACGCGGCCGAGATCAAGACGCTGCCGTGCGTCCCGTACATCGCCGGCCAGCAGACGATGCCGATCGTGGCCGCCGGCTTCACCCCGGGTAGCTTCGTGACGGTCTACACGAACACCGTCGCCACTCCGGCGCCGCGGACCCTCACCTCCTCGGCGATCGATCCCACCGGCGGCTTCACGACGGCGACGTACCCGCCGCCGTTCACGAAGACCAACGGGAACATCGAGACGTTCAACCTCATCGCCGCCGACGAGCGCAACCCGGCCGCGCCGATCATCGCGACGACGCCGTTTCAGGTCGTGCGCTTCGGGCTGACGCGGACCCCGACCCCGAAGCGCCCGACCTCGCGGGTGACGGTCACCGCGCGCGGCTTCGCGCCCGGCAAGCGGATCTACGCGCACTTCCGCTACGGCGGGGTGACGCGGCGCACGGTCAGCATCGGCATCGCCAAGGGCCCGTGCGGGATCGCCACCAAGCGCATGCGCGCGCTGCCGACGAAGACCCGCTACGGCTCGTGGCGGGCGTACGTCGACCAGTCCAAGCGGTTCTCGGTCAAGACGCGCCCGCAGTGGATCGATCCGTTCCAGATCACGCGCGTCCTGCGCTGAGCGCGCGGGCCGAGACGATCTAGACGATCAGCGCCGCGCGCAGCGCGAGCAGCGCCACGACGCCCGCCGCGAGGGCGATGACGCCCACTTCCCGGCGGACGATCGCCAGCACGACGGAGCGCTGCTCCGAGCTCGGGCAGCGTCCCGACCGCCTGGGCGTCGGGCAGCCCGCGGTGCTCGAGCACCTGCTCGGCGGACGCGACCCGCAGCTGCTCGGCGATCGCCCCGACCGCCACGGGCAACACCGCGTAGAGCCAGTACAGCCCGTCGGCGGGCCTGTATCCGGCCGCGAAGAGCACGCCGGCGGCGAGCGCCTGCGCGACCGCGACGGCCTGCCCGGCCCGCAGCAGCGGCCAGACGGCATCGCTGGGCTGCACCTGCCACCAGCGCCAGCCGGCGAACGCGCCCGCCAGCGCGTTGACGGCGAGCGTGGCCCAGGCGGCGACCTCGGCGATCGTTCGCTCATCCATGGGGTATCAGGAGCACGTAAGACATAGCTGATAGAAAGACACTGGTGCTGAACAGCTATCTACCGGCGATCGTCTTCGTCGTCCTCGGCGGCCTGGTGGGGCTCGTGTTTGCCGTGCTCAACCAGCTGTTCGGGCCGCGGCGCACCATCCCGCACAAGACCGACCCCTACGAATGCGGCCTGCCCTCCGAGGTCCGGCAGGGGTTCCGCTTCGGGATCAGCTTCTACCTGATCGCGATGCTGTTCATCCTCTTCGACATCGAGGTCATCTTCCTCTATCCGGTCGCCATCCAGCTCAAGGCGTTCGGCACCTTTGCGCTCATCGAGATCATCGTCTTCATCTCGCTTGCTGATGGCGGCGTTCGTCTATGTCTGGAGAAGGGGGGCGCTCGAATGGAGGTAAAGCGCCAGAAGCTCGCCGTCGCACCCGCCGAGACCGACCTCTCCAAGGAGGACTTCCGCATCCGCCAGCTGCGCGCGCGCGACATGCTGCGCGGCGACCTCGAGGGCGAGGAGCTCCAGAAGTACCTGGAGGAGCGCGTCCTCACGACGACGCTCGACAAGGCCGTCGCCTGGGCGCGCTCCAACGCCCTGTTCCCCGCGACGTTCGGCCTCGCCTGCTGCGCGATCGAGATGATGTCGATCGTCGCCGCGCGCGTCGACATCGCGCGCTTCGGCTTCGAGGCGTTCCGCGCCTCGCCGCGCCAGGCCGACCTGCTGATCCTCTCGGGCCGCGTCTCGATCAAGATGGCGCCGGTCGTGCGGCGCATCTACGACCAGATGCTCGAGCCGAAGTGGGCGATCGCGATGGGCGCCTGCTCGAGCTCGATGGGCGTCTTCAACAACTACGCGATCGTGCCCGCCGACAAGTTCATGCCGGTCGACGTCCACGTGCCGGGCTGCCCGCCGCGGCCGGAGGCGCTCATGCACGGGATCCTCAAGCTGCGCAAGATGATCCAGGAGGACCCCGACATGGGCTGGCGCGAGGGCCATCATGCGTACGGGACCGAGGAGGTCGTCCCGGCCGAGGGGCAAGAGACGGCGATCAACGTCTTCCGGCCGGGGAACACCGCCGGTGCCTGACGCCGTCGGCCTGGAGCTGCTCGCCCAGGATCTGGCCGCGAGAGCCGGCGCCGACGCGGTCCTCGCGACCGTGTACTTCCGCGACAAGGCGGCGATCGAGGTCGACCCGGCGACGATCGGGGCCACGCTCGAGCACCTGCGCGGCAAGGGCTTCGCGGCGCTCATGTCCGTCCACGGCGTCGACTACTACCCCGAGGAGCCGCGCCTGGGCGTGCACTACGAGCTGCTCGACATGAACGCCGTCGACCGGCTGACCGTGAAGCTGCGCGTGCCGCTGGCCAACCCGCACGTCCCGTCGGTGACCCCGAGCTGGCCGACGGCCAACCACCAGGAGCGCGAGATCTACGACATGTTCGGCGTCGTCTTCGACGGCCACCCGGACATGCGCCGGATCCTCATGCCCGAGGACTACGAGGGCCACCCCCAGCGCCGCGACTTCCCGATCGGCGGCGAGCCGGTGCTGTTCACGATCGACGAGGCGGAAGGGACGGCCTACACGCGATGAGCACCGACGTCACCCGCACCTCCGGCTACCGCCAGATGGAGGAGTCGATCACGATGGCGCCGCTCGAGCGCCTCGGCAGCGACGGGGAAGAGCATGAGCTGCTGACGCTCAACATGGGCCCGCACCATCCCGCGACGCACGGGGTCCTGCGCCTGCTCGTGACGCTCGAGGGCGAGGTCGTGCGCGACCTCAAGCCGATCATCGGCTACGTCCACACCGGCATCGAGAAGACGGCCGAGGACAAGTCCTACTGGAAGGTCATCCCGGTCGTCGAGCGGATGGACTACCTCGCGTACTACTTCAACGCCTATGCCTTCTGCGGAGCGACGGAGACGCTGCTGGAGGTCGAGGTGCCGCCGCGGGCGCAGTACCTGCGCGTCATCCACATGGAGCTCAACCGGATCATGAGCCACCTCGTGTGGCTCGGCACGAGCGCGCTGGACCTCGGCGCGATGTCGATGTTCTGGTACTGCTTCCGCGACCGCGAGCTGATCCTCGACCTCTTCGAGCAGAGCTCGGGCCAGCGCATGCACACGCGCTACATCCAGGTCGGCGGCGTCGCGGACGACATCCCGCGCGGCTGGGTCGAGAAGCTCAAGGAGTTCACCTCGCAGATGCCGAGCCGGGCCGACCAGTACAAGGACCTGCTCGCCAACAACGAGATCGTCCTGCAGCGCCTGCGCGGGATCTGCCCGCTCGCCGAGGAGGAGCTGCTCAAGCTCGGCGTCACCGGCCCGCTGCTGCGCGCCGCCGGCAACCCGTGGGACCTGCGCAAGGCGACGCCCTACAGCTCCTACGACCACTTCGACTTCAAGATCCCGGTCGGCACCGAGGGCGACAACTGGGATCGCTTCGCCGTCCGCGTCGCCGAGATCTACGAGTCGGTGAAGATCATCGAGCAGGCGATCGACGGCCTGCCCGAGGGACCCTGGATGACCGACGACCGCAAGGTCGCGCTGCCGCCGCGCCATGAGCTGGCGACCTCGATGGAGGCGCTGATCCACCACTTCAAGCTCGTCACCGAGGGCTTCCGCGTGCCGCCGGGCGAGGTCTACTTCCCGATCGAGTCGCCGCGCGGCGAGCTGGGCTGCTTCGTGCGCTCCGACGGGTCCTCCAAGCCCGCTCGGGTGCACATGCGCGACCCGTCGTTCGTGAACCTCCAGGCGACCGCGCCGATGACCGAGGGCTCCTACATCGCCGACCTCATCGCGACGCTCGCGATGCTCGACCCGGTGCTCGGGGGCATCGACCGGTGATCGGGAGGCGCAAGAAGCTCGCGCACCGCGACCTCGCGCTGACGCCGACCGTCGAGCGGCCGCCCGCCGACCTGCCGCCGGCGCCGGTCGCCGACCGCCGCGACGTCGCGCGCTTCGGCCACGGCTCGCGCGTGCCGGGCTGGGACGACGCCGTCGATCTCGAGAAGGACCCGGCCGAGATCCCCGATCCGGCGACGACGCCCGTCCCGGCGCGAGCTGCGCACCGAGATCGAGGCGCACATGGCGAAGTACCCGGACTTCCACAGCGCGGCGATCCCGGCGCTCGCCGCCGCCCAGCGCCACCACGGCTGGTGCTCGCCCGAGGCGGTCTGGCAGGCCGCCTGCGTCATGCGCCTGACGCCCGGCTACCTCATCTCCGTCGCGTCGTTCTACGACATGCTCGAGACGCGGCCGGTCGGCCGTCACGCGGTCTACGTCTGCACGAACATCTCCTGCTCGCTGTGCGGCGCCGACGCGCTGTACGAGCGCCTGCGCAACGAGACCGCCGCCGACCCGGACTTCAACGTGCGCTCGTTCGAGTGCCTCGGCGCCTGCGACATCGCGCCGATGGCGTCCGTCGACGGCGTCTACGTCGGACCGATCGCGCTCGACGACGTGCCGACCCTCGTCGAGCAGATCCGCGAGGGCCTGCCGCCGCTGCCGGGCAAGCAGCTGCGACGGCGCAAGAGCACCGACCCCGGCGCCGCGCGCGCGCTGCCGGGCGGAGCGAACCCGTCGCCGCCGACGCAGTACGGCGCCCCGATGGGCGGCGCGCCCACCGGCCCGCCGGCCGCGATCGAGCAACCGCCCCCGGAGGAGGAGGACGCATGACAGCGCGCCATTGCTCGTCCGGCGTCGGCTCGAAGAACGAACGGAGGTTCTCGCGATGACGAGCCCGACGATCCTCTTCGCCGGCATCGACGAGCCCGGCCTCAACACGATCGACGGCTACCGCCGGCGCGGCGGCTACGAGTCGCTGCGCAAGGCGCTGACGCAGATGACGCCCGAGACGGTGCTCGACGAGCTGCTGGCCTCCGGCCTGCGCGGCCGCGGCGGCGCGGGCTTCCCGAGCGGCAAGAAGATCTCGTTCATCCCCAAGACGCACGTCGACAAGTACCTCGTCTGCAACGCCGACGAGTCCGAGCCGGGCACGTTCAAGGACCGCGAGCTCATGCAGAAGAGCCCGCACATGCTCATCGAGGGGATCGTCATCGGCGCCTACGCCGCCGGCGCGACGCGCTCGTTCATCTACATCCGCGGCGAGTACGAGGAGCAGGCGCGCATCCTCGACGCGGCGCTCGTGGAGGCACAGGAGGCGGGGTTCCTCGGCGAGAACATCCTCGGCTCGGGCTTTGACCTGTCGCTCGTCCTGCACCGCGGCGCCGGCGCGTACATCTGCGGCGAGGAGACGGGCCTGCTGGACTCGCTGGAGGGCAAGCGCGGCAACCCGCGCCTGAAGCCGCCGTTTCCCGCCAACCAGGGCCTCTACCAGGGGCCGACGGTCATCAACAACGTCGAGACGCTCGCGACGATGCCGCACATCCTGCGGATGGGTGGCGCGGAGTACGCGAAGATCGGCACCGAGACCTCCGCCGGGACGAAGCTCGTGAGCGTCTCGGGCAACGTCCAGCGCCCGGGCAACTACGAGATCGAGCTCGGGATCCCGTCGCGGGAGATCATCTACGGCCTCGCCGGCGGCCCGCCGGACGGGCGCGAGGTGAAGCTCTGGTTCCCGGGCGGCTCGTCGTCGCCCGGTGCTGACGAAGGACGACCTCGACATCCCCTACGACTTCGACTCGCTCGCGAAGGCCAAGTCGATGCTCGGATCGGGCGCGATCATCGTCGTCGACGACAGCATCCCGGTCGTCGACGTCGCGCTGAAGCTCGCGAAGTTCTACAAGCACGAGTCCTGCGGCAAGTGCACGCCGTGCCGCGAGGGCACGCGCTGGACGGTCTCGATGCTCGAGCGCGTCGACGCCGGCCTCGCGACGCCGATGGACCTCGACATCATGGCCTCCGTGCAGGAGCAGATCATCGGCAACTGCCTGTGCGTGCTCGGCGACGCGATGGCGATGCCGATCGGCTCGATGGTGGCGAAGTTCCGCGACGAGTTCGAGAGCCACATCGAGGCCGCGCGGGCACGCAACCCGTGGGGCGGCGACGAGCCGCCGGACCCGGATCCCGTGCTCGTCCAGGGAGCCGCGGGTGCCTAGGCCCAGGCCCGACACGATCGCGTTCTCGGTCGACGGGCTGGAGGTCAACGCCCCCGCCGGGGCGATGCTCGCCGACGCCGCGAAGCTCGGCGACGTCGAGATCCCGGTGTTCTGCTACGAGCCCAAGCTCGGCCAGCCGGTCGGCGCGTGCCGCATGTGCCTCGTCGAGATCGAGGGCATCCCGAAGCTCCAGACGGCGTGCTCGACGCCGGTCCGCGACGGCATGGTCGTCCACACGCAGACCGCCCGCGTGAAGGAGGCCCAGGAGGCGGTCCTCGAGTTCCTGCTCATCAACCACCCGCTCGACTGCCCCGTCTGCGACAAGGGCGGCGAGTGCCCGCTGCAGGACATCACGTTCGGCTGGGGCCCGGGCCGCTCGCGCTTCATCGAGCCCAAGCGCCACTTCGTCAAGCCGCTGGAGCTCTCGCCGCTGATCGCGATCGACCGCGAGCGCTGCATCCTCTGCTACCGCTGCGTGCGCTTCAGCCAGGAGGTCGCCGAGGACTACCAGCTCGTCCTGCAGGAGCGCGGCGCGGATTCCTACGTCTCGACCTTCGACGGCCATCCCTACGTCGCGCCGTTCAGCGGCAACATCATCGAGCTGTGCCCGGTCGGCGCGCTGACCTCGCAGCCCTACCGCTTCCGCGCGCGGCCGTGGGACATCGAGGGCGCCGGCTCGGTCTGCATGTCCTGCCCGGCGCAGTGCAACGTCGAGTACACGGTGCGTGACGAGCGCGTCCTGCGCGTGCTCGCGCGCGATCACCCCGAGGTCGACGACGGCTGGCTCTGCGACCGCGGGCGCTTCGGCTACCAGTCCTTCCACGTCGACGAGCGGATCACCCACCCGCTCGTGCGCGTCGACGGCGAGCTCGTGCCCGTCACCTGGGACCGCGCGCTCGACGAGGCCGCGGCGGCGCTGAGCGCGGCGGGCTCCGACAGCGCCGCGATCGCCGGCGGCGAGACGACGAACGAGGAGGGCTGGCTGCTGCAGGAGCTCATGCGCGGCGCGCTCGGCTCGGCGAACGTCGACTCGCGCACGGGCGGCACGCTGCCGCGCGCGCTGCACGCCGCGCTGCACACGCCGGCGCTGCAGGCGACGGTCCCCGACCTCGAGTTCGCCCACGCCGTGCTCGTGCTCGACTGCGAGCCCGTCGACGACGCGCCGATCCTCGACCTGCGCATCCGCAAGGGCGTGCGGCGCAACGGCGTCAAGCTGCTCGTCGCGACGTCGCGGCCGTCGTCGCTCGACGCCAACGCGAAGCTCGTGGCGCGCTATGCCCCCGGCGCCGCCGAGGCGTTCTGCGCGGCGCTGAACGCGGCGCTCGGCGGCAGCGGCGTCGTCGCGGAGCTCGCCGCCGCGGCCGGCACCGACGCCCAGCAGGTGCTCGCGATGGCCGAGCTGCTGCGCTCCGCCGGAGAGGACGTCGTGATCGTCTACGGCGAGCGCCTGACGCACGGCGCGCGCGGCGACCACGCCGCCCGCGCGCTGCTGAACGTCACGGGCCGCGTCGTGCGGGCCGATCACGAGGGCAGCGGGCTGCTCGAGCTGCCCGCCGGCACGAACGGCCGCGGCCTGCGCGAGGCGGGCGTGCTGCCGAACGCCGGGCCGGGGCTCGCGCCCGTCAGCACGATCGGGCTCGACAGCGCCGCGATCGGCGCGACGGGCGCCGCGGGCGCGCTCGGCGCGCTCTATCTGCTGCACGTCGACCCGCTGCGCGACCTGCCCAGCCGGCGCACCTGGCGCGCGGCGCTGGAGCGCACCGAGACGGTCATCGCGCACGCCGAGTTCCTCTCCGAGGGGCTGTGGGAGTACGCGAACATCGTGTTCCCCGCCGAGTCCCACGCCGAGAAGGAGGGCACGGTCACGCATCCCGACGGGCGCGTGCAGCGCCTGCGCCCGGCGATCGCGCGGCCCGACGCGGTGCGCGCCGAGTGGAACGTCATCGCCGATCTCAGCCGGCTCGCCGGCCACGATCCCGGCGTGCTGAGCGGCCCGATGGCGTCGGCGCGGCTCTTCGACGCGATCCCGTTCTACGCCGGCCTGACGCTCGACGAGCTCGGCGGGCGCGGCGTGCGCTGGCCGGCGCGGCCGGCGTCCGCGACCTGGCCCGCCGCCGACACGGGCCCGTTCGGCCTCGAGACGCCGCTGCACCCGCCGACGCCGAACGGCGCCCTGCGCCTGGGCACGTTCCGCTCGATCTGGGCGGCGCCCGAGGTCGAGCTGTCGCCGTCGCTGAAGTTCCTGCGCCAGCACCAGCGCGCCGAGCTGAGCCCGGCCGACGCGCAGCGCCTCGGCGTCGCGCACGGCGACCACGTCACGGTCGGCTCCAACGGCAGCCGGGTGAAGGCGACGGCCGTGCTGCGCTCCGCCGTCCCAGCGGGCACGGTGTTCCTCGAGGAGGGCATCCCGCAGGACTCCGCGAGCGAGCTCGACGGCGGTCTCGTGGAGGTCGTGCCCGAGTGACCGGCTCCGTCCTCGCCTCGGTCGGCTACGCCGAGCAGTGGTACGTCCAGATCATCAAGTCGGTGATCCTCTTTGCGATCGCCGTGCAGATCGTGCCGATCGTGCTGCTCGCCGAGCGCAAGCTGCTGGGTCGCTTCCAGCACCGCTACGGGCCCAACCGCGTCGGCCCGTTCGGCGCCGCGCAACCGCTGGCGGACATCATCAAGCTCGCGACGAAGGAGCCCTTCCAGCCCTCGACGGCGGTCGGCTTCCTCTACGCGCTCGCGCCGGTCATCTCGCTGCTGACAGCGCTCGCGGCCTTCGCGATCCTCCCGTTCGGCGACGTCGCCGACATCTTCGGCCAGGAGGTCGGCCTCTACGGCCTCGACGTCGGGATCGGCGTGCTGTACGTGTTCGCGTTCGGCGCGATCGCGTTCTACGGGCTCATGCTCGGCGGCTGGGCGAGCGGCTCGAAGTACTCGTTCCTCGGCGCGATGCGGGCGGCGGCGCAGCTCATCTCCTACGAGGTCGCGATGGGCCTGTCGCTCGTCGGCGTGCTGATGATGGCGGGCACGCTGTCGCTGCCGGCGATCGTCGAGGCGCAGTCGAACGTGTGGTACGTCGTGCCGCAGTTCGTCGGCTTCCTGATCTTCCTCGTGTCGGCCTTCGCGGAGACCAACCGCGCGCCGTTCGACCTGCCCGAGGCCGACGCCGAGCTCGTCGCCGGCTACAACACGGAGTACGGCGGCGCGAAGTTCGCCTCCTACTTCTTCGCCGAGTACGTGAACATCCTCGTCGTCTCGGGGATCGCCGTGACGATGTTCCTCGGCGGCTGGCAGCTGCCGTTCGTCGACCCGCCGGGCTGGGTCGACCCGTTCGTCGTCTTCGCGAAGATCTTCTTCTTCGTGTTCCTGTTCGTCTGGATCCGCGCGACGCTGCCGCGGCTGCGCTACGACCAGCTCATGAGCTTCGGCTGGAAGGTGCTGCTGCCGCTGGCGACGCTGAACGCCCTGGTGACCGCAATCGTGGTGGTGGCAGTGACATGACCTGGACTCCCGGAGATGACATGCTCGTCGTGCAGCGGTCGCCCGCGCCCGGCGCCGCGGGCGGCACGTACCGCGCGTTCGGCGAGACGCTGCGCGGGCTGAAGACGACGATGGCGCGCGTCTTCGAGGGGCCCAAGACGATCTCCTACCCCGAGGAGAAGGTGCCGGTCTACCCGCGCTTCCGCGGCCGTCACCGCCTGCACCGCTTCGAGGACACGGGCCTGGAGAAGTGCGTCGGCTGCTCGCTGTGCGCCGCGGCCTGCCCGGCGGACTGCATCCGCGTCGTCGCCGCCGAGAACACGCCGGAGAACCGCATCTCCGCGGGCGAGCGCTACGCGGCCGTCTACGAGATCAACCTCGCGCGCTGCATCTTCTGCGGCTACTGCGAGGTCGCCTGCCCGTTCGACGCGATCACGATGGGCCACGACTACGAGATGTCGGCCTACAACCGCACCGACCTCATCTTCACGAAGGAGATGCTGCTCGACGAGCCGCTCGAGCGCACGCCGCTGCGCAACGAGGGCGAGTAGGGGCGGCGCGCGGTCATCCGCCGTCCTGCGGCAGCTTGTCGGGGTGATGCTCGGGAAGCTCCGGCTCGCCCTCCCACATCTGCTCGATCTTGCTGATCTCGCGCTCGCGCTTCCATTGCAGCTCGGCGTCGTCGTCACGCTTCCAGCGCGTCTGGTGGACGTACATGTAGACGTGGTCGGCGGACAGCGGCGCGGTGAAGTCGCCGATGCGCTCGACGAACGCCGCGCGGCGCCGGCCGTAGTCCTCCTCGAGCCTGCGCGACCAGCCGTCGCAGGCGGGCGCGCCGAGCTCGTTGCCGTCCTCGTCGCGCAGCGGCTCCTGGGCCGCGGGCGACGGCAGGGCGGTGAAGGCATGCTCGATCGGCGTCCGGATCGACCACTCGTCGTTCGTCAGCGCGATCCGCAGCTCGAGCAGGATCTCGGGGCCGCGATGCACCCGCACGTCGATCCAGTAGCGGTGCGGGTCGCGCACGCGCAGGTCGATCCACGTGTAGTCCGACCCGACGAGCTCCGCCCCGCCCTCCTGCAGCGCCGCGACGACCCCGTCCACGGTGTCGGGCGACAGCGTGAGGAAGTAGCTGGCCGACTCGCGCCCCATGGGTAGGGAATACCCGTAGACACAGCGCCGCCCCACGGCGCCGGTCGTCGCGAAGAGTCCCCTCAAAGGCTCCTCCGGGGGTTCGCTGACAGGCCAGGGTGGATAGATTGCGCGCTTCATGGGTGAGGTGCTGTTCTTCGTGGCCGGGATCGGCGCAGTGGCGGGGGCGATCGGCGTGGTCGCCGTACGCAACCCGTTCTACAGCGTGCTCGCGCTCGTATCGCACCTGCTGTGCCTCGCCGCGCTGTTCCTGCTGCTGCGGGCGGAGTTCGTCGCCGCCGCCCAGGTCGTCGTCTATGCGGGCGCGGTGATGGTGCTCTACGTCTTCGTCGTCGCGTACATCGGCGGGCAGGACGAGCCGCTCGGCCCGCGCGCCGGCAGCGGGCTGCGGGTCACGTCGGCCGTCTTCGGCGGCGCGCTGTTCATCGAGCTGTGCGTCGCGACGCTCGGCTCGGGCCTGAAGCTCATCGACTCACCCGGCGCGCCGGCCCCTGCGAGCTTCGGCTCGCCGGCGGAGATCGGCTCGCTGCTGCTGACGAAGTTCCTGCTGCCGTTCGAGGTCGCGTCCTTCCTGCTGCTGATCGCCGCCGTCGGCGCGGTCGTGCTCGCGCGCCGCCGCGGCGGGCTCAGCGCCGCCGAGGAGCAGGCGCAGTACAGCGCGATGGACGTGCTGCGGCCCGCCTACACCGGCACGATGGCCGAGGGCGTCGGCGGCCGGCGCGCGCTGCCGGAGTCCAAGGCGCCGGTCGCCAGCCGCGCGGCCGAGGACGGCGGCCAGTGAGCATCGGCTGGTTTCTCGCCGTCTCGGCGCTGATCTTCACGATCGGCGCCGTCGGCGTGCTCACGCGCCGCAGCCCGCTCGTCATCCTGCTCTGCCTCGAGCTCATGCTGAACGCCGCGAACCTCGCGCTCATCGCGTTCGCCCGCATGCACGGCAACCAGGACGGCCAGATCTTCGCGATCATCGTCATGGTCGTCGCGGCCTGCGAGGTGACCGTCGGGCTCGGCGTCATCGTCGCGATGCACCGCCGCCGGCTGCCGATCGACGTCGACGAGCTGCAGGAGCTGCAGGGATGACGTCGCTGAAGCTCTTCGCCTGGCTGACGCTGCTGTTCCCGCTCGCGGGCTGCGTCACGATCGCGCTCGTCGGCCGCATGCTGCCCGGCCGCGGCGCGGGCTACCTCGGCACGGGCGCGCTGGCGCTGTCGTTCGCCTCCGCGATCGGCACGCTGCTCGCGCTGCTGGACACCGATCACGAGCACCGCCAGATCGTCGCGACCGCCTGGGACTACGCGAACTCCGCCGGCGTCGACGCCAAGCTGTCGCTGCTCGTCGACCCGCTGTCGGTCTTCATGATCCTCGTCGTCTCCGGCGTCTCGACGCTGATCCACCTGTACTCGATCAGCTACCTGGACTCCGACCGCGGCTACGTGCGCTTCTTCGCGTACCTGAACTACTTCGTCTTCTCGATGCTGCTGCTCGTCCTGGCGGGCAACTTCCTCGTCCTGATCGTCGGCTGGGCGTTCGTCGGCGCCGCGTCCTACATGCTGATCAGCTTCTGGTATCGCCGCGGGACCGCCACGCGCGCGGGGATCAAGGCGTTCGTCATCAACGTGCTCGGCGACGTCGGCCTCGTCCTCGGCACGTTCTTCATCTTCAAGCACGTCGGCACGCTGGACTTCCTCGGCACGTTCGAGAAGGCCCACGAGGTCTTCAGGCCCGGCGACGCGGACCTCACCGCGGGCTGCATCCTGCTGCTCGTCGGCGCGTTCGCGAAGTCCGCCCAGATCCCGCTGCACACGTGGCTTCCCGACGCGATGGAGGGCCCGACGCCGGTCAGCGCGCTGATCCACGCCGCGACGATGGTGACGGCCGGCGTCTACCTCATCGCGCGCATGCACCCGCTCTTCGAGCTCGCTCCGACCGCGGCGGACGTGGGCGCGATCGTCGGCTGCCTGACGCTGCTCGTCGCCGGGACGATCGCGATCGCCGTGACCGACCTCAAGCGCGTCATCGCCTACTCGACGATGTCGCAGATCGGCTACATGATCATGGCCGTCAGCGCGGGCGCCTACGCCGCGGGCCTCTTTCACCTCATGACGCACGCGTTCTTCAAGGCGCTGCTCTTCATGGCGGCCGGCTCGGTGATCGCCGCGATGGCCGGCCAGCAGAACCTCGACAAGATGGGCGGCTTCAAGAAGGCGATGCCGTTCACGTTCGGCTGCATGGTCATCGGCGGCCTCGCGCTCGCCGGCATCCCGCCGTTCTCGGGCTTCTTCTCCAAGGACGAGATCCTGCTGCTGATCGGCGACCGCGGCGGCTGGTACTGGATCCTCTACGTCGCCGGCTACGTGGGCGCGTTCCTGACCGGCATCTACACGTTCCGGATGATCTTCCGCGCGTTCTACGGCGAGCCCGTGCCGGAGGCCCGCGAGCTCGAGGAAGGCCACCTGCACCACGCCGAGGTGCACACGAACCCGGCCGACGGCGAGGTCGAGGACACCGAGGTCGGCTTCCCCGGCCCCGACCACCACATCGCCGAGCGCGAGCCGTCGATGAAGCTCGCGATGGGCACGCTCGCGCTGCTGGCGATCGTCGGCGGATTCCTGCAGATCCCGCAGGTCACGCACGTCATCGACCACTTCCTCGAGCCGACGTTCGCGGACTCCGCGCTCTACGAGCGCGATCCCAGCAGCGGGCTGATCGCGTTCGGCCTCGTGCTCGGGGCCGCCGTCGGCATCGCGGGGATCGCGATCGCGTACTTCATCTGGGTCAAGAACCCGCAGATCGCGACGCGCGTGCGCGAGCGCTTCGACCCGCTGTACCGGCTGTTCGTCAACAAGTGGTACTTCGACGAGCTCATCGACCTGCTCGTCGTGCGGCCCGCGCAGTGGTTCGGCCAGTGGGCGCAGCAGACGTTCGAGCGCGTCTTCGTCAACGGCCTGCTCGTGGGCGGGACGACCGGCGTCGTGCGCGCCGGATCGTCGGCGGTGCGGGCCGCGCAGACGGGCTTCCTGCGCTACTACGCGCTGCTGATCGTCGTCGGCATGGTCGTGCTCACCTTCTACTTCCTGCTGAGCTCGTGAGCCTGCCCCTGTCGATCATGCTCTGGCTGCCGCTGGCGTTCGGCGTGCTCGGGCTCGCCGCCCCGCCGCGCGCCGCCGGACGGGTGGCGATGGTCGGCACCGCGCTCGCGCTGGCCTGCGCGATCGCGTACGTCGTCGACTTCGACTCCGCGCAGCCGGGACTGCAGCACGTCACCGACGAGACGTGGATCGGTGAGCTCGGGATCTCCTACAAGCTCGGGATCGACGGGCTCAACCTCCTGCTGATCGCGCTGACCGGCGTGCTGTGGTTCGCCTGCACGGTGTGGGCGAACCTGCGCGAATGGGAGCGCCCGCGCCTCTTCTACTTCCACCTCGCGCTCGCGGAGACCGCCGTGCTCGGCGCGCTGCTCGCGCAGGACCTCGCGCTGTTCGTCGTCTTCTTCGACCTCATGCTCGTGCCGTTCTTCTTCCTGACCGGCATGTGGGGCGGCGCGCGGCGTGTGCAGGCGACGATGAAGCTCGTCATCTACACGCTCGTCGGCTCGCTGCTCATGCTGACGGCGGCGATCGCGACCGGCGTGCTCGCCGCCGAGGGCGACCCGGCGCTGTCGTTCGCGTTCTCCGACCTCGCGCAGCGGACGCTGTCGACGTCCCAGCAGGACTGGATCTTCCTGTTCTTCGCGGCGGCGTTCCTCGTGAAGATGCCGGCGTTCCCGCTGCACGGCTGGATGCCCGACGGCTATCGCGCGATGCCGCTGCCTGTGCTCGCGGTCTTCTCGGGCGTGCTGAGCAAGGTCGCCGCCTACGGCTTCCTGCGCGTCTGCCTGCCGCTCTTCCCCGACGCGAGCGCGCACTTCCAGATGCTGCTGCTGCTCGTCGCGCTGGCGTCGATCCTCTACGGCTCGGCGATGGCGTTCACGACGAGCGAGTCGCGGCTCATCCTCGGCTACTCGTCGGTCGCGCAGCTGGGCTTCATCACGCTCGGCGTCTTCGCGCTGAACCCGCAGGGCGCGCAGGGCGCGCTCCTGCAGGCGTTCAACCACGGCCTCGTCGTGGCGCCCGCGTTCTTCGTCGTCGCGCTGCTGGCGGCGCGCGCCGGCGGCTCGGAGGACATCCGCGACATGGGCGGCATCGGCATGCGCGCGCCCGTGCTCGCGACGCTGTTTCTCATCGTCGCGTTCGCGACGCTCGCGATGCCCGGCTCGTCGAACTTCGTCGGCGAGTTCTACATCCTGCTCGGCGTGTTCACGGAGAAGATCGTCATCGCGATCGTCGCCTCCGCGGGCGTCGTCATGGCGGCGGTCTACGCGCTGCGGCTGTACATCACGACGATGCACAACCGGACCGGCCCGCGGGTCGAGTCGCGCGAGCTCTCGCTGCCCGAGGGGCTCGTGCTCGCGCCGCTCGTGGCTGCTCATCCTCGCGATCGCGCTGTACCCGCAGTTCGGCCTGAAGCGCAGCGAGCAGACGGTCTCGGCGCTGACCGTGCCGGTCGCCCAGCTCACCGCCGACAAGGGCGCCGGGACGCCGAACCGCTTCGTGATCACGAGCCAGAAGACGACGACGAGGCCATGACGGCGCGCCATCGATCGACGATCGCCCGAGTCGCCCTGGAAGGTGGGTCCTCTCGATGATCGCCGCCGCCGCCAAGGTCGCCGGACCGCACATCGACTGGGCCGGCCTGTCGCCGCTGATCGCCGTGCTCGGCGGCGCGCTCGTCGTCCTGCTGCTCGGCCTCGTCGTCTCGCGCACCGCGCGCGAGACCGCCGTGCCGGCGCTCTCGGTCGCGGCGCTCGCCATCGCGATCGGGCTCTGCGCCGGCCAGTGGGGCGAGCGCAAGGACCTCATCGCCGGCGCGCTGCGGCTCGACGAGCTGACGCTGATCCTGACGATCGTCTTCTGCGTCGCGGGGATCTCGGCCGTGCTGCTGTCGTGGCGCCACGTCGCGCCGCGCGAGGCCGCCCACGGCGAGTTCTACGCGCTGCTGCTGACCTCGATCGCGGGCATGATCGTGCTCGTCGCGGCGCAGAACCTCGTGTCGGTCTTCCTCGGCCTGGAGCTGCTGTCGATCCCGCTCTACGTCCTGTGCGCGACGGAGATGCGCCGCGCCTCCTCGCTGGAATCGGGCCTGAAGTACCTCGTCGTCGGCTCCGTCGGCTCGGCGACGCTGCTCTACGGCCTGGCGTTCATCTACGGCGCGACCGGCTCGACGGACTTCTCCGGGATCGCGACGGCGCTCGGCAAGGGCGACCTCGTCACCGACCCGCTGCTGCTGACCGGCATCGCGCTGGCGATCGTCGGCCTCGCCTTCAAGTCGTCGGTGGCGCCGTTTCATCAGTGGACGCCCGACGTCTACGAGGGCGCGCCGACGCCCGTCACCGCGTTCATGGCGGTCGCGACGAAGGCGGCGGCGTTCGGCGTCATGCTGCGCCTGTTCGACGTCGCGCTCATCGACGCCGCGGTCGACTGGGCGCCGCCGCTCGCCGTCCTCGCCGCGATCACGATCGTCGTCGGCAACGTCGGGGCGCTCGGCCAGTCCTCGCTGAAGCGGCTGCTCGCCTACTCGTCGGTCGCGCAGGCGGGCTACATGCTCGCGGGCGTCGTCGTCGCGTCACGCCTCGGCCTGCAGGCGACGGTGTTCTACATCGCCGTCTACCTCGTCATGAACCTCGCGGCGTTCGCGGTCATCGTCGCGCGCGAGCGCGAGACGCCGCTCGGCGACGACATCGCCTCGCTGAACGGGATCGGCGCGACCCGGCCGCTGCTCGCCTGGCCGATGACGATCGCGATGCTCGCGCTCGCCGGCTTCCCCGCGACCGCCGGCTTCATCGGCAAGTTCTACCTCATCGATGCCGCCGTGGCCGGCGACTACACGTGGCTGGCGGTCTTCATCGTCGTCGGCTCGATGATCTCGCTCGCGTACTACCTGAAGGTCATCGCGGCGATCTGGATGACCCCGGCCGAGGAGGGCGCGCCGGGCGCGCTGCCCGGCAGCGACCAGCCGGTCCTGGCGGGCGGCTCGGACGAGGCGACGAGCCTGCGCGCGCAGGGCGAGGTCGTCGCCGTCGCGGTCGTCTTCGGGGCGCTCACGCTCATCCTCGGCGTCGTCCCCTCACCGCTGTTCGACGTCGTGCGCGACGCCGGCGCGGCGCTCGGTCTGCTCTGAGCATCACGCGGGTAAGACGCCGGGCATGACCGAGCACGAGGGCACGCAGCGGCGCGACCGCGACGCCGGCCAGTCCACCGCGATGGCGCAGGCGGCTGACCGCGCGACGACCCTGGAGCTCGCCGCGATCGTCAGCAACGCGGCCCGGCTCGGCATCCCGGTCTGGCGCGTGACGACCGCGCTCGGGCTCAGCGCGGCGCAGCGGGCGGCGATCGAAGCGGCGATCGCGCATGGCGAGGAGCCCACCTCGGGCGGCTGAGCCCCGCCGGTGTAGCACTGGTGTCTGCGGCAGGTGCAGGCGCAGGCGGTGGCGCATCTGCTTGCGAACTGCATCGGTGAAGGAGGGGTGGGCCGGGCGAGCTGGTGAAGCAGGCGGTTCGCGTCGGTCGTGTCGCTTTTGCTGCGTATACAGCGGTCGATCCGACACGACCGGCCGCCCGACCAGGGGGGTGGGTCGATCAACCGGCGCCGGGCGAGAACGATTCGACCCACCCCACCACAAACCGTCACCGACGGAAGACCGCGCCGCGCGCGAGCGCCATGAGGCCGAGACAGCCACTCCTTCATCGATGCCGGACACGAGCGCGCCGCGCCCGCCCCGGCGGCTGCGGGGGCGACCTCCTGCCATCACGAACGCCCCGACGATCCGCCGAAAGCCCAGTAACCACGGGCGAACTCGCTATTTGACATCAGTTGACGTTACATGTTACGGTGGCGTCATCATGAGCTTGCTGACCACGACCGCCGCGGTCGCCGCCGCCGTGCCGAACAACGCCGGGGGCGCATCGGCCCGCGACCTCGGGATCGCCGGCGGGATCGCCGGCTTCGCGATCATCTTCCTGCTCATGGGCGGCCTCGGCCACCGCAACGGGCTGATCCCGACGCTCGGCTGGTTCGAGCGCTTCTCAGAGCGCGTCTCGGGTCAGCCGGCCTGGGCCTCGCTGCCGTGCGGCCTGGCGATCATCTCGCTCATCTCGGCCGTGTTCGGCCTGTACTGGGACGTCTCGCTGCACATCGACCGCGGGCGCGATCCCGGCGTGTTCTCCAACCCCGGCCACTTCTTCATCCTCGCCGGCCTGTACGGCATCTTCGCGTCGGGCTTCTTCGCGATCTGCCTCGGCCGCGAGGAGCGCGCCGACCGCCCCGGGCCGACCGCGATCCGCATCGCGCGCGACTGGTACGCCCCGCTCGGCGGCGTGCTCATGTGCGCGACGGGCCTGTTCGCGCTCATCGCGTTCCCGCTCGACGACTTCTGGCACCGGCTCTTCGGCCAGGACGTCACGCTCTGGGGCCCGACGCACCTCATGCTCATCGGCGGCGCGGTGATGACGCTGCTCGGCATCGCCGTGATCCAGGTCGAGGTCGTGCGGGCGATGAAGGCGGCCGGACGTGCTGCACCTCGAGCTCGCCTGGGTGCGCCACCTGCGCCAGGTCTGGCTGCCGGGCGGCCTGCTCGTCGGCATGTCGACGTTCCAGGGCGAGTTCGACTTCGGCGTGCCGCAGTTCCAGCTCATCTACCACCCGATGCTGATCATGTTCGCCGCCGGCGTCACGCTCGTGGCGACGCGGATCTGGCTCGGCCGCGGCGCCCTGTTCGGCGCGATCGCGTTCTTCGTCCTCATGCGCGGCGGCCTCGCGCTGCTCGTCCACGACTCGCTCGGCGAGTCGCTGCCGCACTTCCCGATCTACATCGTCGAGGCGCTGTGCGTCGAGGCGGCGGCGCTGCTCGTCTCCGTCAGGCGCCCGCTCGCCTTCGGGCTGACCGCCGGCGCGCTCATCGGCACGGTCGGGCTCGCCGCCGAATGGGGCTGGTCGCACGTCTGGATGCCGCTGCCGTGGCCCGTCGAGATCCTGCCCGAGACGATCGCCCTCGGCCTCGCGATGGCGATCTGCGCGTCGATCGTCGGCGCCTGGATCGGCGCGCGCTTCGCGGCCGACGAGATGCCCTACTCCAAGGGCACTGCGGCCCGTCGTCGTGCCCGCCGCGCTCGCGATCTTCGCGATGCTCGCGTTCCCGCTGTACACGCAGCCGACGAAGGGCATGCGCGCGTCGGTCGCGCTGAGCACCGTGCAGGGCGGCCCGCAGCGCACCGTGAACGCCACGGTCACGCTGAGCCCGCGCAACGCGGCCGACCACGCGAACTGGCTCACCGCGACGGCCTGGCAGGGCGGCGGTCAGCTCGTCGTCGATCGCCTGAAGCGCGTCTCGGAGGGCGTCTACCGCACGACGCGGCCGATCCCGGTGCACGGCGACTGGAAGGCGATGATCCGGATGCACAAGGGCAACTCGATCGTCGCCGCGCCGATCTACGCGCCGCAGGACCTGGCGATCCCGGTCGGCGGGCATCGCCGCGCCGGCGCGCTTCGAGCGCAGCTTCCAGTCCGACCGCAAGCTGCTCCAGCGCGAGGCGAAGACGAACGACGCGTCGATCACCTACGCCGCCTACGGGACGGTGCTCACGATCACGCTGCTGCTCATGACGATGCTCGCCTGGGCGATCCACCGCGTCGGCGTGACGGCCGGGCACGAGCGCGACACGCCGCCGCCGGAGTGGTCGCTGCCCGAGCCCGAGCCCGAGCCGGTCGCGCAGGCCGCGAACGACCTGCCGGCGTGGGCGCAGCGCCCGCCGGAGCCCGTCACGTACAGTGCGTCGAGGCCGTCATGAGCGTCGTCGAGCTGACCCCGACCCCGCCCACGCCCGAGGGCACCGGCGGCGCCGTCCCGCACGTTCGCATCGCGATCGTCGGGACCGGCTTCGCGGGAATCGGCCTCGCGATCCGCCTCAGGCAGGCGGGGATCGAGGACTTCGTCCTCATCGAGCGCGCCGACGACGTCGGCGGCACCTGGCAGGCCAACACGTATCCCGGCTGCCAGTGCGACGTGCCCTCGCACCTGTACTCGTTCTCCTTCGCGCCGAACCCGAGCTGGACGCGGACGTACTCGCGCCAGCCGGAGATCTGGGACTACCTGCGCGATCTCACCGACCGTCACGGCCTGCGCCCGCACATCCGCTTCGGCCACGAGCTCGAGCGCCGCGACGTGGGACGAGCGAGCAGCCAGCACTGGCGCGTCGAGACGTCGCGCGGCGCCTGGACGGCGCAGCTCGTCGTCGACGCGACGGGTCCGCTGAGCCACCCGCAGGTGCCGGCGATCAGAGGCCTGAGGCGGTTCGAGGGCACGATGTTCCACTCCGCCGACTGGGACCACGACCACGACCTCACCGGCGAGCGCGTCGCGGTCATCGGCACCGGCGCGTCGGCGATCCAGTTCGTCCCGCGAATCGCCGACCGCGTCGCCCGGATGCACGTCTTCCAGCGCACGGCGCCGTGGATCCTGCCCCACACCGACCGGCCGACGACCCGCCTCGAGCGCCGCCTCTACAAGGCGCTGCCGTTCGCGCAGAAGGCCGTGCGGACCGGCGTCTACTGGAGCCGCGAGAGCTTCCTGCTGGGCTTCATCAAGGATCAGCGCTTCATGGCGGGCGCCGAGGGCATCGCGACCGCCCACCTGCGCCGGCAGGTCCGCGACCCCGAGCTGCGGCGCAAGCTCAAGCCGCACTTCCGCCTCGGCTGCAAGCGCGTGCTGCTGTCCAACCACTGGTATCCCGCGCTGGCGCGGGACGACGTCGAGCTCGTCACGGACGGCATCCGCGAGATCCGCGGCCGGACGATCGTGCTCGCCGACGGCAGCGAGCGCGAGGTCGACACGATCATCCTCGGCACCGGCTTCCACGTCACCGACCCGCCGACCGCGCAGCTCGTGCGCGGCCGTGACGGGCGCACGCTCGCCGAGCGGGCCGGGGAGGGCATCCAGGCCTACCTCGGCGCGACGATCAGCGGCCTGCCGAACTTCTTCAAGCTCATCGGGCCGAACACCGGCCTGGGCCACAACTCGATGATCTTCATGATCGAGTCCCAGCTGCGCTACGTCATGGACGCGCTGCGCGTCATGGACGAGCAGCAGATCGCGACGTTCGAGGTCCGGCCCGAGGCGATGGCCGCCTACAACGCGCAGATCCAGTCCAAGATGCCCGGCACGGTCTGGATGTCGGGCTGCGCGAGCTGGTACCTCGACGCCGAGGGGCGCAACACGACGCTCTGGCCGGACTTCACGTGGCGCTTCCGCCACCGCACGCGGCGCTTCGACACGCGGGCGTACGAGCTGCGCCACGGCGCCGACGTGCCCGCCGTCGCGGCGGCCGCGTGATGCGCCGCTCGCGCCTGGACGTCGCCGGCCGGACGGTCTTCGTCACCGGCGCCGCGCGCGGGATCGGCGCCGCGACGGCGCAGCGGCTGCACGCCGCCGGCGCGAACGTGTCGCTCGTCGGCCTCGAGCCCGAGAAGCTCGCGCTGCTCGCCGAGACGCTCGGCCCGCGGGCGGCGTGGTTCGAAGCCGACGTCACGGACTACGACGCGCTCGTGCGCGCCGTCGAGGGCACGGTCGCCCGCTTCGGCGCGATCGACGTGGCGATCGCCAACGCCGGCCTGCAGTTCATG
This sequence comes from uncultured Solirubrobacteraceae bacterium, assembly GCA_963727785.1. Lineage (GTDB taxonomy): Bacteria > Actinomycetota > Thermoleophilia > Solirubrobacterales > Solirubrobacteraceae > CADCVQ01. The sequence goes on along the minus strand of CAVSHS010000039.1, from coordinate 26,251 downwards.
GGACGCATGGCGACGATGCCGCGCGAGCAGTTCGAGCGCACGATCGAGGTCAACCTGCTCGGCACCTGGCGCACGGACCGCGCCGTGCTCGACGAGATCGTCCGCAACCGCGGCTACCTGCTGAACATCGCCTCGCTCGCCGCCGCGAGCCACGCGCCGCTGATGGGCGCCTACACGGCCTCCAAGGCGGGCGTCGAGGCGATGACCGACAGCCTGCGCGTCGAGCTCGCGCCCTCCGGCGCGCGCGTCGGCTGCGCGTACTTCGGCTTCATCGACACCGACCTCGTGAAGGCGAGCTTCGCGCACCCGTCGACGCAGGCGCTCACGTCGGTCATGCCGGCGTTCGTCGCGCGGCCGGCCCCGCTGGAGCAGGCGATCGACGCGATCGAGCGCGCCGTGCAGCGCCGCTCGGCGCGGGCGTGGGCGCCGCGCTACGTCGGCGGCGCGCTCGCGTTGCGCGGGCTGCTGCAGCCGCTGACGGAGTGGCGGGTGAAGGGCAGCCGCCGGCTCCCCCAGGCGCTCGCGCTCGCCGACCCGGCGCCGGGCGAGCGCGCGCAGCACGCCCAGCTCGGCGTGTCGGCGCAGGCCGCGCCGCCGCGCCGCCGTCCGCGGTCCGCCGGCAGCGACGCGCGCAGGCCTACTCCGGCGGGCCGAGGTAGGCGTTCCAGCCCGGCAGCTCGACGCGGCCGGGCCCGTCCCAGTGGTCGTCGGCGTGGTCGTGTCCCGCCGCCGCCGTCGCGCGGCGGCAGCTCCTTGACGATCGGAAACCGCGGCGAGGCGAAGAAGCTGTCCATCGTGCGCATGCGTGCGCCGGTCGGGTCGGCCATGGCGATCAGAGCTCCGTGGGGATGTCGAGGTGGTAGGGGTGGCGCGCCTGGTAGTCGATGGCGATCTGCATCGCGAGCGCGTCGCCGCCGAGCGGGGCGAGGATGTTCAGGCCGACCGGGATGCCCGTGTTCGCATCACGGCCGATCGGGACGTCGACGGTCGGCCAGCCGGTCGCGTTCGTGCGGCTGGACTCGATCCCCGAGAAGCCGCCGGTGAAGTCGTCGGCGCGGTCGGGCGGCGTCTGGACCTTCTCGGGCCAGAGCATCACGTAGATGTCCTGCTCGGCGAAGACCCGCGCCCACTTCTCGCAGTGCTCGCGGCGCACGCGGTAGGCGCCGAGCAGGTCCTCCCGGGTGAAGGCCGCCGCCCGCCGGATGAGCTGGTCCTTGCCCGCGACGCCGCCGATCGGCGCCGTCCGCCGGAAGCGCGTGCGCACGGCGCCCTCCAGCCGCGGGTCGTCGGCCGCGGTCGTCGCGTAGGTCTCCTCCAGGACGTAGGCGTTCTCCGCCGTCTCCCAGACCGAGGCCGCCGCGACCGGTTCGCCGGTGAACGGGTCCGGCGCCGACGCCCGGAAGTACGACGTGTCGGCGAGATCGGACACCGGCGGCGTGATGTCGACGATCTCCGCGCCCAGCGCGCGGAACTGCTCGACGGCCGCGCGCAGGCGGTCGCGGATGCCCGGCGCCCAGGTCGCGGGCGGCGGCGACCGCTCGGTCTCGATCGTCGAGCCGATCCGCAGCCCGGCGAACGGCTTGCGCCCCGGCCGCGGCGCGAGCGGATAGGCCTGCGGCCGCGGGGGCGCCTGCAGGGAGCGCGGGTCCTGCGCGTCGGGCCCGCCGAGGATCCCGAGCAGGATCGCGACGTCGCTCATCGAGCGGCAGATCGGGCCGGCGTGGTCGTGGCTGACGGTCAGCGGCGTGACGCCGTAGAGCGGGATCAGGCCGAACGTCGGCTTGATCGTGCTGGCGCCGGTGTTGGCCGCCGGGTTGCGCACGGAGTTCGCGGTGTCCGAGCCGACGGTGAACGGCGCCAGGCGCGACGCGACCGCGGCGGCGCAGCCGCCGGACGAGCCGCCCGCCGCCTTCGCGCGCCTCCACGGGTTCGCGGTCTGCGGGCAGGTGTCGTCCCATGTCCACGGGCCGGTGTGGGTCTGGCCGAGGATCGGCAGGCCGGCGGCCCGCGCGCGGGCCGCGACGGTCGAGTCGCCGGTCGCGATGTTGCCCTGCATGAGCGGGCAGCCGAGCGTGAGCTCGACATCGGCGATCGCGAAGATGTCCTTGATCGCGAGCGGCACGCCGCAGCCGAGCGGCACCGGCGAGCCGCCCCGTGCGGCCCGGTCCAGGCGGCGGTCCGCGTCGGCGGCCATCGCGAGCGCGAGGTCGGCCGTCACGCGCACGAAGCAGTTGAGCTTGCCGTTGTCGCCGTAGACGGGGATGTCGGTGTTCGGCGTCGTGCCGGTGAGCGGCCGCGAGCCGACCGAGAAGCCGCCGTCGCCGTTCAGCGCATCGATCCGCGCCAGGAACGCGCGCGTGACCTCGCGGCTTGAGATGTCGCGCGCGAGCAGCATCGCCGCGAGCTGGGTGCCGGTGAGAAACGCCGGGTCGCCGCCCGCGGCGAGGCCGATCCGGCGCTGCTGTGAGAGGTGGTCGTCGGTCGCCCGCGGCAGGCCATCGGGCCTGCGGCCGGAGCTCCCGCTCGCCCGTGCGGGAACGGCCGTGCCGGCGAACCTGCGGCGGATCGTGGTCTGGATGGTCGGCACGCGCGCCTTCAGCGTCAAGCAGCACGGCACCGTTGTCTGTGGCCAGACGGTCCAACCTGGGGCGCGCCGGTGCTGTACACGCGGGCCAGCGCGTGAGGCAGTCGCCGACCGAAAGCGCAAGTTTCAGCGCCGGGTTGCGTTTCTTACATCATCGGACGATCAACCTCCGCACATCGGCAACTGTCCAGTCGGGTCCAACACCCGGCCGGATCGCGATCGGCGATCGGTGAGAGGGCGAGCATGGGACTCACGAACGGGCGATACGAACAGAGCGTCGCGCTGGAGCCTTGGGACTACGGCGGGCCGGAGCATGCCAACCGCGCCCCCCACGTCGTGATCATCGGTGCCGACGGCGTGATGCACGACGTCGAGGACGGGCTCGGTGGCCTCTTCGCGCCCGGCGAGGAGTTCCCTCCTGCGTACGGCGCAGATCGGCGAGCCCCGCTCACGAGCGTCGCGGTCTCGGCCGACAGCCCGCTGCGCGCGGTGCTCGTGCATCCGCGCACCGACCCCCGCGACGGCCTCGTCCGCGTGCGGACGCTGGGCTGCACGGATATCGAGGGCGACGACTCGTGCGGCCGGTGGCTCGGACGGCGCCCCGGAGACCTGCTGAAGTTCCTCATCTGCCGGCGCTACCGCGTGGTCCACGCGCAGGACATCGCCGAGTCGCTGTGGGGCCATCGCGGGTTCGCCTCCTCGGGCACCGTGCGCCAATGCGTGCACGAGCTGCGCGCGAAGGTCGAGGCCGGACGCCGCGACACCTCGGCCCAGCTCGTGGTCACGCGCCAGAGCGGCTACGCGCTGAACGACAGCGTCATCGTCGATGCCGACGACTTCGCCGTGCACGTGCGGCGGGGGATCGCCGCGCTGGCCTGCGACCAGCAGGAGATCGCGACCGTGCACCTGCGCCGCGCCGTCTCGATGTACCGCGGCGACTTCCTCTCCGACGAGCCGCAGGCCGAGTGGGCGATCGCCGAGCGCGAGCGCCTGCGCGAGCACATGGAGGATGCGCTCGCGGCGCTCGGACAGCTCTACGAGGATGCCGGCGACGCCGAGACGGCGACGTCCTGCCTGCGCCGGCTCGCGGAGATGCGGCCCTTCGACGTCGACGCGCACCGCCGGCTGCTCGGCGTGCTCCTCTCCCAGGGGCGCCACAGCCATGCGTGGCGCTGCTACCAGGCGTTCTGCTCGCGTCTGGGGCGGGAGTTCTCCCGGGCCCCGGACTTCACGCTCGCCGACCTCATCGCCGAGGCGCAGGACCTGAGCTGATCCCGGGCCGGGTCGGCGCCCCCGGGGCTCGTCGCCGCCTGAGCCGATCCGGACATGCGACAGGGGGCCCCTGTTCGGGGCCCCCCGCGCAATTCGTGCGTCTGTCGTCCTGGCTACTTCGCGCCCGCGATTCCCGGGAGCTTGAGCAGCGAGGTGATCGTGTCGACGATCTCCTGGAGCCCGTTGCTTCCGAGGTCCGGCACGGCCGGCACGGCCGCGAGGCCCGGCACGGCCGGGACGCCGGCGAGGCCGGTCACCGGCGATGAGGACGCGTCGTCCGCATGGCCGCGGTCCACTTCGACCGGGGGCAGGAACACGCATGCGCCGACCAGATGGTCGAGCGGCAACGCGAGCAGGGCGCCCGGGCAGTCCTTGACGGCGTCCGCGTTGGGCGAGTTGTCGCCGAGGTACAGGCACACCAGCCCACCGGTCCCCTTGAGGAGATCCTCGAGGAGCACGAGATCGGCCTGGGAGCACGGGCCGCTCGCGGGGGGCTCGACCACGACCGGCGGCGGCTTGCACTTGCCGTCGTCGTACTTGCCGTACTTGCAATCAGGCGGCTGCGGCTTGCACTTGCCGTCGCTGCTCTTGCCGTAGTTGCAGTCCGGCGGCTTGGGCTTGCACTTGCCGTCCTTGCTCTTGCCGTACTTGCACGGCTTGGGCTTGCACTTGCCGTCCTTGCTCTTGCCGTACTTGCAATCAGGCTTGCCTGGCGGCGTGCTACCAGCAAATGCCCCTGCAGTACCGACACACATGAAGGCTGCGACGGCCATGACCATCAGAAGAACTCGGTGCATTCCCCTCCTCGGTTTCGTGGTTTCAGACGGGCACGATGCCACACGGGAAAGCGGAGCAACTCGGTCGGGAAGAAACTCACGCAGTTCTAACCTGGCGCTGAGCGCGCTCTCGCGCCATCCTGTCCGTCCGCCTGCCCGCAACGATGCGGGCATGAACCCACCGACAGCGCTCAACGAGTCGGCCGTCGCGCCGTTCGCCATGCACGAGACCACGCCCTCCGTCTTCCTCATCTCGCGGCCCTCCGTCGACCTCGACGCGATTCGTGCCTACCTTCGAGATGTCGGCGGACTGTCCTGGCTGGAGCGCCGGCTGCAGGACGACGAGCAGAACGCCGCACAGACGCTGGTCGAGTTCTGCGGCCGCGCGTGCTATCGCAGCTGGGAGCCCGGGCTCAACCCGAACGTCACGCGCATCCGGGAGGACCAGCGCGAGTATCTGGGCAACCTCCTCAGGAGCCTCCATGGGAGCGTGCTCGAGCACGCCAACTTCACGTTTGCGTTCCGCAACGTCTCGCGGGTCTTCACGCACGAGCTCGTGCGCCACAGGGCCGGCTCGGCCTTCAGCCAGGAGAGCCTGCGCTACGTCCGGCTGACGGACCTCGGCTTCCGGGTCCCGTCGGCGCTGGAGCCCGTCCGCGAGCAGGTCATCAACCTCGTCGAGCAGCTGGAGGAGTTCCAGATCACGGCCGCCGAGGCGCTCGGGCTCGACGACGAGGGCGTGCCCTTCTCGGTCAAGAAGGAGGTCACGTCGGCGCTGCGCCGCCTGGCCCCGATCGGCCTCAGCACGGACATCATCTGGACGGCGAATCTCCGGACGCTCCGGCACGTCATCGAGATGCGCACGGCGCCGGGCGCCGAAGAGGAGCTCCGGCACGTCTTCAACGATGTCGCCGGCATCATGCGCAACGAGGCTCCGAGCCTCTTCCAGGACTTCGAGCGCCACGACGACGGCTCCTGGGTTCCGCAGCATCGCAAGGTCTGAGATCACCGCTCCGACACAGGCCAAGCTCGGATGCCCGCTGCTAGATTAGGGGCACGGTTGGGAGGCAGCCAACCGATCGTCGTCTGATGGGAACGAGGGACAGATGCCGGGGGATGACGGCGACCGCGCCGCGCGCACAAGCAAGCTCGGAAGTCTCGCCCTGCGCAGTCACCGCGAGGGCGATGCGCAGGTCATCGAGCTCATCGGCGAGCTCGATCTCGACGGCGCGCCGCGTCTGGAGGAGGAGTTCAAGCGCGTCGAGGCCAGCGACGTCGCCTCGATCGTCGTCGACCTCGGTCAGCTCGAGTTCATCGACTCCACGGGCATCCGCCTGCTCGTGATGGCCGCCGATCGCTGTCCGGAGGGCCGCCTCACGCTGCTGCGCGGTCCCAGGCAGGTCCACCGCGTCTTCGAGATCACCGATCTCGCCGACCGGCTGCCGTTCGTCGACGTCTGAGCCGCCGGGCCCCCCCGGCCGCGCTACGCGTCGGCCTCGTCGCGCCGCGCGGCGATCCGCTCCTCGAGCTGGCCCATCACGGCCGGGTCGCGCAGCGTCGTCACGTCGCCGAGCTCGCGGCCCTCGGCGATGTCGCGCAGCAGCCGGCGCATGATCTTGCCCGAGCGCGTCTTGGGCAGGTCGTCGGCCCAGACGATCCGCTTCGGGCGCGCGAGCTTGCCGATCTTCCTGGCGACGTGCTCGCGGATCTCGGCGACGAGCTCGTCGGTGCCCTCGAGGTCGCCCTCGAGCGTCACGAAGCAGACGACCGACTGGCCGGTGTCCTCGTCGGCGGCGCCGATCGTCGCGCACTCGGCGACCTTCGGATGCGACACGACGGCCGACTCGATCTCCGCCGTCGACATGCGATGGCCGCTCACGTTGAGCACGTCGTCGACGCGGCCGATGACCCAGAAGTAGTCGTCCTCGTCCTCGCGCGCGGCGTCGCCGACGAAGTACGTCTCGGGACCGAACTTCGAGAAGTACGTCTCGACGTAGCGGTCGTCGTCGCGGTAGAGCGTGCGCAGCATCGACGGGCAGGAGTGCGTCAGCGTCAGCAGGCCCTGCGTGTCGCGCGCGACCTCCTCCCCCGCGTCCTCGACGACGGCGGCAGCGACGCCGGGCAGCGGCTGCGTCGCCGAGCCGGGCTTGCGTGTGCGTGATCCCGGGCAGCGGCGAGATCATGATCGCGCCCGTCTCGGTCTGCCACCAGGTGTCGACGATCGGGCAGCGCTCGCCGCCGATGACGTGGTGGTACCAGACCCAGGCCTTCGGGTTGATCGGCTCGCCGACGGTGCCGAGCAGCCGCAGCGCGGAGAGGTCGTGGCGGCCCGGGTACTCCTCGCCCCACTTCATGCACGCGCGGATCGCGGTCGGCGCGGTGTAGAAGATCGTCACGCCGTAGCGCTCGCAGAGCTCCCACCAGATGTCCTTGTCGGGATAGTCCGGCGCGCCCTCGTACATGACCGACGTCGCGCCGTTCATCAGCGGGCCGTAGACGATGTAGGAGTGGCCGGTGACCCAGCCGACGTCGGCCGAGCAGAAGTAGACGTCGGTCTCGGGCTTGAGATCGAAGACGTACTTGTGCGTGTAGGCGACGCCCGTCAGGTAGCCGCCCGTCGAGTGCAGGATGCCCTTCGGCTTCGCCGTCGAGCCCGAGGAGTAGAGGATGAAGAGCGGGTGCTCGGCGTCGAGCTGCGCGGGCTCGCACTCGGCCTCGGCGGCGTCCATGATCTCGTCGTAGAAGACGTCGCCCTCGCCCATTGGGCAGTCGATGCCGGTATGGCGCACGACGATCGTCGTCTGCACCGGTATGCCGGCCTCGTCGACGGCCTGCTTGACGGCGGCGACCTTGCCCTTGCGCCGCGCGCCGTCGACGGTGATCAGCGCCTTCGCCTCGCTGACCTCCATGCGCTCCTTGACGGACTCCGCCGAGAAGCCGCCGAAGACGACGTTGTGCGGCGCGCCGATCCGCGCGCAGGCGAGCATCGCGACGACGACCTCGGGGATCATCGGCAGGAAGATCCCGATGACGTCGCCCTGCTCGATGCCCTGGTCGCGCAGCGCGTTGGCGAAGCGCTGGACGTCGCGGTGCAGGTCGGCGTACGTGATGTCGCGCTCCTCGCCCTCCTCGGAGCGCCAGTGAAACGCGACGCGATCGCCGTTGCCGGCCTCGACGTGGCGATCCAGGCAGTTGTGCGAGGCGTTGATCTTCCCGCCTGTGAACCACTTGAAGAACGGCGGATTGGAGTCGTCGAGCGCCGTCTCCCACTCCGAGAACCAGTCCAGCGCGCGCGCCTGCTCCTCCCACCAGGCGAGCGGGTCGGCCGCGGCGCGCGCGTAGACCTCGGGGTCGTTGAGCAGCGCGTCGCGCGCGAACTCCTCCGGCGGCGGGAAGGACTCGACCTCGAGCAGCTCCTCGAGCCGCTGTGCCAGGGCCTCGTGGGAAGACGCGTCGACGCTCATTGCGTTTTGCTCCTCTCTCGCAGCTCGATGCGGCGGATCTTGCCGGTCAGGGTCTTGGGCAGCTCCTCGACGAACTCGACCAGGCGCGGATAGGCGTAGGCGGAGTGGTGCTCGCGCACGAACGCCGAGATCTCCTTGCCGAGCTCGTCACTGGCCTCATACCCGGCGGCGGGGATGACGAATGCCTTGACGATGTGCCCGCGCCGCTCGTCGGGCCAGGCGACGGCCGCCGCCTCGGCGACGGCGGGATGCTCCAGGCACGCCGACTCGACCTCGAACGGGCCGATCCGGTAGCCGGCGGAGATGATCACGTCGTCGGCGCGGCCCTCGTACCAGAAGTAGCCGTCCTCATCCGTGCTGGCGGCGTCCTTGGTGTGAAACCACTCGCCGCCGAAGGTCTCCCGTCCGGCCTCCTCGTTGTTCCAGTAGCCGAGCGGATAGTGCGGGTTCGTGCGCGCGCGCAGGCAGATCTCGCCGCGCTCGCCCTGCGCGACCGGCCGCTCGTCCTCGTCGAGGATCGCGACCTGCCAGCCGGGCATCGGGCGTCCCATCGAGCCGTCGCGGACCTCCATGAACGGATAGTTGGCGACGAGCGGGTAGCTCTCCGAGAGGCCGTAGTAGTCCAGCACGGTCACGCCGTACTGCTCGCGAAACCAGCGGATCGCCTCCGGGTTGAGCGGCTCGCCCGCCGAGCAGACGATGCGGAACTCCTGCGGGTAGCGCGTGCCGGCGTCGCCGATGCCCATCATCGAGCGGATCGCCGTCGGGGTGGCGAAGACGTTCGTCGGCTTGTGCCGCGAGAGGAACGCGAGCTGCTGATGGGGGTCGAAGCCGCCCTTGCGCTGCAGCACGACCTGGACGGCGCCCAGGCGCCACGGGCCGAGCAGCGGGCAGATGCCGGCCGCCCAGGCCCATTCGCCCATGCCGTGGAAGCGCTCGCCGTCCTGCACGTCGTGGCTGTAGATGAACTCCTCGTGGCCGAGGATGTAGCGATGGGCGTGCAGGATGCCCTTCGCCAGACCGGTCGTGCCGGACGTGTAGTACAGCTGCGCCGGGTCGTCGCAGGAGGTGTCGACGGTCTCGTGGTCCGTCGATCCGGAGTCGAGGTCGCCGGGCTCGAGCTCGACGACCTGCGCGAGGCCCTCGACGCGCGCGCGGTTGGCCTTGTTCGTGACCACGACCTTCGCCTTCGAGTCGTTGAGCCGGTGGCGGATCCCGTCGTCGCCGTACAGGATCGACATCGACAGCAGGATCGCGCCGATCTTCCACGTGCCGAGAAACGCGGCCGCGGTCTCGGGCGTCGGCGGCAGGAGCATCGCCACGCGGTCGCCGCGCTGGACGCCCTGCTCGAGCAGGCGCAGGGCGAAGCGGTCGGCCATGTCCTGCAGCTCGCCCCAATGGGTCTCGCGGACGTTGCCGTCGGGATCCTCGTGGATCATCGCGAGCTTGTCGCGCGGATGCTTGTCGCAGACGTCCGCGGCGATGTTGTAGCGCTCCGGGACCTGCCATGAATGCGCAGCGCAGGCTTCCTCGTAGGTCATCGTGAGCGCACCGTACCGCCCCGCGCCCGTCGGCGTTGCCGTGTCCTGCCGCCGCTCAGCGGCGCTTGCGCTTCTTCTTCTTCGAAGACGAGTGCACCTTGGCCCGCGGCGGCTCCGGCGCCGGCGTCTCGGGCGGCTCGGCGCGCCCGCGGCGCGATCGGCGCGGCGTCTCCTCGGGTGCGGCGGCAGCGCGCTCGGCCTGCAGCGCCGTGCGCTGCTCGCGCAGCTCCTGCTGGGTCGGCCACGGCTGCGGCTCGCCGGTCACCCACGCGGGCGGCATGCCGCCCGGCCAGCGGGCGAGGAAGAGCGCGCCGAGCGCGAGCAGCCAGAAGATCTTCACGAACGGCAGCTGCCCGTCGAGCGGCAGCAGGAACAGGGCGCCGGCGATGATCCCGAGCACGCCCATGAACCGCGTCAGCAGGCCGACCCGCATCGCGTTGAGCGCGGTGAGCACGAACGCGAGGCCGACCGCCCACGCGCCGAGCTGGGCGAGCGAGTAGGCGGCGGCGACGACCGTCGAGTCCAGCACGTCGCGCGCGGCCTGCTCGCTCTGGTTGGCGGCGCTCGTGAAGGCGCCGACGTCGAGCGCCAGCGACACGGTCCCGACGAGCGTCGGGACGATGACGAGCACGGCGCCCGCGACGGCGGCGATCACCGGCGCCTTGCTGAGCTGCGGGTTGCGCGCCTTCGTCGAGAGATAGAGGAACAGCAGCGCGACGGCGGCGAGCGCGGTCGCGATCGCCGGCACGAGCTGGGCGGTGAGGAGCTGGAGGAGGTGGTCGTCGTAGTAGATGACCTTGCGCGCCAGCAGGCCCTGGCCCGGCGCCGGCGTCGCGGCGTCGAACTGCTCGCGCAGCGCGTCGAGCAGCGGCACCCGGCGAAAGTCGCTGCTGGCTCGCAGGAGCAGGATCGAGCCGATCAGCGTGAGTACGCCGGCCGCGATTGCGGTGGCCCCGGCCTTCGTGCGACGGCGCGCCTCGTCGGCGAGCGTCTCCTCCGGGGTGGCGGCCACGGCGCAAGTGTATGTTGCGGTCGTGGACATCCGTGACGTCATGACGGAGGGCGTCGTCAGCGCCTCGCCGTCGGCCTCGGTCCGCCAGGTCGCCGAGCTCATGCGCGAGCGCAACGTCGGCTCGGTCGTGCTCGTCGACGAGGAGGACGGCACGCTCGCGGGCTTCGTGACGGACCGCGATCTCGCCATCGGCGCGCTCACCGACGGCCGCGATCCGGCCGACCCGGTCGAGGCGCACGCCTCGTCGCCGGTCGTCACCGCCGAGCCGGGGATGAACGTCGAGGAGGCCGCCGAGCTCATGGTGCGCCACGGGATCCGCCGCCTGCCGATCCTCGACGGCGGCCGCCTGACGGGCATCGTCACGCTCGACGACCTCGCGGTGCGCACCGGCGACCTCGAGCTCGCGGCGCACATGACCGCGCAGATCACCCGCGCCGCGCTGCCCGGGTTCTACTTCCACGACAGGGGTGGGTGACGGGGCGCGCGACGCGGCGCGGCAGCGAACCGGTCGCGGGACCCGCTCCGCGCTGAGCGCCGGTGCACAACGCTCCGAAGATGGCGCCGGCGATCGCCGCTGCCCGGCGTGCGGCGGCGAGCCCCTCGTCGCCTGGCGAACGGTGCCGGGCTCCGATCCGGCGCTGCCCGGTGACTACGAGCTGGCCCGCTGCCCGGCCTGCGGCAGCGCGGTCACGCTCGCGCCGGTGCCCGCGGAAGCCCACGAGGAGGGCGCCTACGGCGGCGGCACGCCGCGCGGCGCAGCGCTCGCGGCGCCGCTGCTACGGTCGTTCGACCGCCGCCGCCTGAGCTTCCTCGCGCGCGCGGGCGCGCGCCCGCCCGGGCGTCTGCTCGACATCGGCGCCGGCCGCGGGCGCTTCGTCGCGCAGGCGCGGGCCGCCGGCTGGGACGCGGAGGGGATCGAGCCATCGCAGCGCGGGGTGCAGGGTGCGCGCGCGCAGGGGATCGAGCTGCAGCAGGCGGGCATCGACGACGCCGCCGTCCCCGCCGGCCGGCTCGACGCGGCGACGCTGTGGCACGTCCTCGAGCACCTCGACGACCCCGATGCGGCGCTCGAGCGGATCGCCGGGTGGCTGCGCCCCGGCGGCCTGCTCGTCGTCGGCGTGCCGAACCTCGCGAGCGTGCAGGCGCGCGCGGGCGGCGCGCGCTGGTATCACCTCGACGTCCCGCGCCACCGTACGCACTTCACGGTCGCCGGGCTGCACGCGCTCCTGCGCCGCCACGGGCTGCAGCCGGTCGCGACCCATCACCTGCTCGCCGAGCACAACCCGTTCGGCCTCTGGCAGTCGGTCGTCAGCCGCGCGACGCGTACGCCGTCATGGCTCTACCACGCGCTGAAGCGCAACGCGCCCCTGCGCAGCCGCGACGCGCTCGTGACGGCGGCCGCGCTCGCGCTGCTGCCGCTCGCGGTCGCCGCGGAGGCGGCGTTCGCGCTCGCCCGCCGCGGCGGGACGGTGGCGGTGGTGGCGCGGCGCGGCTGACGCACGGGTGTCCGGGCGCTCACATCATCGGGGGAAGAAACGCCGAGACGGCGATCCGCGAGGCGACGCCGAGCTTTGCGAGGATCCGCGACAGGTGCGTTTCGACGGTCTTCTCGCTGAGGACGAACCGCTCGGCGATCTGGCGGTTCGTGAGTCCGCCCGCGACGAGCTCGGCGACCTCGCGCTCACGATTCGTGAGCGCGCCGAGGCCGGCGGTCCTCGCGGCCGACGCCGCCCCGCGGCGCCCCGGGCGGGCGCCGACGGCGCGCAGCTCGCGCGCTGCCTCCTCGCGGTAGTGCTCGGCGCGACATGCCGCGAGCGTGGCGTGGGCCTGCTCGAGGCGCTCGATCGCGCGAGCGCGCGCACCGCTTCGTGCCAGGGCTCTGCCCGCGAGGATGTCGGCGCGAGCGGCCTCGATGGCCGCGCCGACCGAGTGCAGCCGCTCCGCTGCGCTGATGGCAAGCGCGCTCGCGCGGTGCGCATCGCCGTCGGCGAGCACGACCGTCGCGCGTGCCCGCTCGGCAGCGGCTGTCGCGGAGGGGAGCGCGAGGTCCGCGGCCGCGGCCTCGGCGTGGCTCGCCCACTCGCCGGCCGCGTCGCGGCGGCCAAGCGCGATCTCGGCCTCGGTGAGCACGCGATACCAGTGCGGGCGCAGGGCGCTCGTCACGAGCGACAACGTGGGCCCACCGGCGTGCCCGAGGATCCGCTGGCGTGCGGCGAGCGGCTCGCCGGATTCCAGCTGAGCCGCGGCGAGGGCAAGGTGCGCACCCGAGGTCAACAGGGCGTTCCAGCTGTGCTGCGCGTATGCGACGGCGTTGGCACCGGCGGTCAGCGCGTCGCGCAGCATGCCGCCGGCAAGCGCCGCGCGGCACGTGACGAGCTCGCTCCACAGGCATAGCCGCGGGTCGCGCAGCAGCCGCGCGGAGTCGCGCGCTGCCTCGGCCCCGCCAAGCGCCGCGTCCAGCCGACCGAGGTTGACGTCGACCGTCGCCAGGCCGACGGTGAGCGGCACGATGAACCCCGCCTGTCCGGTGTCGCGGGCGATCTGCAGCGCGCGCTCGAAGAGCGCGGCGGCACGGCCGTAGCGGTCCAGGCTGCGGTTGGCATGGCCGAGGACGCCGAGGCTCTCGATCCGCTGCGCGAGCAGCTCGTCCGACATGCCGTCGACGAGCCGCTGCGCTGCGTCGAGCCAGATCGTCGCAGCGCCGCAGGCGCCGCGCTCGCACTCTCCGAGTGCGATGTGCGCGACCGCTTCCGCCGCCAGCTCCGGGCGCGCTACGAGCCGCGCGTCGTCCAGCGCCTGCGTCGCACAGGACAGCAGCAGCTCTGATTCGCGCGAGTACCAATGGTCGACGCACAGCGCGAGACGCAGCAGGCAGCGCGATGCGGGATCGCGCGAGACGCTCAGCTCCTGGTCGACGAGCCGGCGCGCGCGACCCTGGCGACCGAGCATCTGATCGGCCCGCGCCACCATCACGAGGGTCTTCGCGCGCAGCTCGGGCTCGTCCTCGGGCAGCAGCGCGAGCAGGCGGCTGAGCACCTTCCGGCTCTCCCCCGTCCGCCCTGCCGCTGTCAGCGCGGCCGCCAGCGGCATGAGGAGCGCGACCCGGCGTGCCGGCTCGGCATCGGGCCGCAAGAGCTCAAGCGCTGCGCGAAACCAGTGGGCGGCGGCGGCGGGCGCGCGCGGAGCGGCGTCGAACGCGGCCTCGGAGAGGAGCTCGACCGCGCTCTCGTCGCCCCGCTCGGCGTAGCGCTGGACGTGCGGTGCGCGCCACGTCAGCGGTGCGTGCCGCTGCGCGAGAGCGCTCGCCGCGCGGGCGTGGGCTTCGATCCGCGAGGCTGCGCCGCCACTCTCGTACACGGCTCGTCGCACGATCGGGTGACGGAACCTCAGCCCGCGCCCGTCCCCCACGGGCAGCACGAGCTCGAGCCCGGCCGCCTCATCCAGGGCAACGAGCGCTTCGCTCTCGGAGACCTCTGCGACCGCGGCGGCGATCGCGGGGTCGAAGGGATCTCCCACGACCGCGGCCGCCTGCAGAACCGACCGCGCGCGATCGGAGAGCCGCGTGAGCTCCTCGCGTTCGATCACCCTACGAACGCTGAGCGGTACGCGGGACGGTGCGCCGTCGCCCGTCTGCGGTGTCGGCGTCTCGCGCCGCCTGCGGGCAGCGAGCGCGAGCTCCTCGAGGTAGAAGGGATTGCCACCGCTTGCGTGGTACATCGCGCTGCGCTCGATCTCGGCCGTGCCGGCGAGCAGCGCGTGCGACTCGGCCTCGCTGAGTGCTGCGACCTCGATGTCCGTGAGCGAGTTCTCGCGTGCGGCCGCTGCGATCGCGGCGAGCAGCTCCGACGGGACCTGGTTGGAGCGGCAGGCGAGCAGGACCAGGACGGGCCCGGCCGGCGGGCGGCGCAGCAGATGGGAGACGAGCTCGATCGACGCGGCATCCGCCCAGTGCATGTCATCGAGCGCGAGCACGATCGGGCGCTGCGTCGCGATCTCGGCGATGAGCATGCCGATCGCGTAGTGCAGCCGATGGCGCTCCGCGTGCAGCCTGGGCGCAGCGGCACCCCTCGGCTGGGCAAGGGCGGGGAACACGAGCTCGAGCTCCGACAGCAGGCCCGGTGCGATCCGGGCCAGCGCCGGGCGGGCGAAGCTTGCGAGCGCAGGATCCAGCGCCGCGATCGCGACCGCGAAGGGCACGTGCTGCTCGAACTCCGTCGGCCGGCCGCTCAGCACCAGGCAGTCCTGCCGCTCGGCCCGCGCGACAGCCTCCTGTACCAGTCGTGTCTTGCCGATCCCCAGCTCGCCGCGAATCGCGACACGAGCACCGCGCCCTGCTGCCAGCTCGCTCAGCGCGTGCTCGAGGGCGGCCAGCTCCTCGGCGCGGCCCACCAGCTCTGTGCGTCCCCTCGCGTGCTTGCCTGAAGACACACCCTTCAAGGTATCCCTGCAGGGGCGCGGGCATTGCGATACGGGTCACAGTTCAGGGGGTGTCAGGGTGTTGGCATCGCGGGCTGTTCTCCACACTCTCAGTCACCTCGGATCCCCGGATCCAGTCACAGAAAGTTTCAAGGAGGCTCTGTTGTCCGAATACGCCAACGACCCGCTCGACGTCCTCATCGACCTCATCAAGAAGGTTCAGCCCGCGCTGAAGGACACGACGATCACGCGCGACCAATCGGTCGTCGAGGATCTGGGCCTCGACTCGCTCGACCTCGTGCAGCTCGCCCGCCGCATCGGCCGCGACATGGGCTGCGACTTCGATCTCGACGCGTGGAACGACGACGCGCAGGTCCATCGCCGCTCCGTCGGCTCGATCGTCGACCTCGTGAGCCAGCCGGCCGGCGCGTAGGCGATCGGCGCTTGGAGCGAGATCGACGTGAATCCAACCCAGCGAACGGCCATCGTGACCGGTGGCTCACGCGGAATCGGCGCCGCCGTATGCAGGCAGCTGGCCGCGGCGGGGCATTTCGTGCACCTCATCTACCGCAGCTCCGAGGACGCGGCCATGGAGGTCGCCGCCGAGATCGAGGCCGGCGGCGGCGCAGTATCGATCCACCGCGCCGACGTATCCGAGGAGACCGACGTCGCTGAGGTCGTCGAGCAGGTCCAGCGGGAGTCGGGCACCGTCGACATCCTCGTCAACAACGCCGGCGTCATCGACGACCGCCTGCTCGCCGCCACGCCCCTCGCGCAGTGGGAAGGGGTGATCAGGGTGAATCTGACCGGGCCGTACCTCATGTGCCGGGCCGTGGTTCCCCTGATGCTCGACGAGGGCTGGGGACGGATCATCAACGTCTCGTCGAACTCCGTCCGGATACCGGGTCCCGGCCAGACGGCGTACGCGGCGTCCAAGGGCGGTCTCGAAGCCCTCACGCGAGCCCTCGCGATGGAGGTCGGCCGCAAGGGCATCCGCGTGAACGCGGTCGCCCCCGGTCGCGTCCGGACCGACATGACCGAGCCCGTGATCGCGCAGCTCGGCGGCAACGGCGACGGCGGGCCGCGCTGGGGCGTCCCCGAGGACATATCGGCGCTGATCTGCTTCCTGGCCGGCGACGCCGCCGATTACATCCAGGGTCAGACGATCACCGCCGACGGAGGCCGGCTGGTCATGCGCCCCCGTGGCGGCACGCGGGTTCCGGCATGACGACGCGCACAGAAGCATCCAGCGGCGCGCCGGCGGACGAGCGGTACCGCGAGATGCGCTACTGGGAGGATCTGGCGCACGCTCCGGTGCGCCGGTTCGGGCCGCTGGTCGTCACGAGCGGGCTGCTCGATCACCTGCTCGACCTCATGGGCGAGAAGCACCCGATCCACGACGATGCGTCGTTCGCGTCCGCGACGGGACGGGCGGCGCGGATCGTCCCGGGCGGGTTCATCCACTCGATCACCTCGGGCTGGACGGTGCGCCACGGCGCGCCTGCCGCGATAACCGGCATGCGCTCGATGACGTGGAACTTCGTCCGTCCGCTCCCGCTCGACACCCCCTTCTACTTCACGACCGAGACCGCGGCGGCGCACGCGATCAGCGCCCGGGCAGGCCTGGTGAACACCGTCCGAAGGGTGACCGGCGAGAACGGTGACACCTACGCGATCGGCCGGATGAGCGTCGTCGTCCTGCGCCGGCCCGATGAGGGCGACGCCAGGCCCGCCGCCGATGTGCACGTCGACCAACTGCGAGAGGAACATCGACATGAACGCTGACTATCGTCCGCTGACCGGAAGGGTGGCGCTTGTCACCGGCGGCTCCCGCGGGATCGGCGCCGGCATCACCCGCAAGCTCGCCTCCTGGGGCGCCACCGTGTGCATCAACTACGTCGACCGGTCCCGGCCGGCCAAGGCACTCGCCGCGGAGCTCGAGCAGCAGGGGACGCACGCCACGCTGCATCGCGCGGATCTCTCCGATCCCGCCTCCATCGAGCGCCTCATGGACGACATCGGCGCGCAGCATGGCGACCTCAACATCCTCGTCCACAACGCCGGCGCGACGGCGTTCAGCACCCTTGAGGACGCCAGCCTCGATCAGTGGCAGTTCGTGCAGGACACGAACGCTCGGTCGACATGGCTGCTCGCCAAGCACGCGCTGCCGCTGATGCGCGAGCGCGACGGCGCGCGGTACATCACGATCACGAACTCGACGACGACGCGCATCATCCAGCGCGCGGGCCTCTTCGCCGCCGCCAAGGCGGGGATGGAAGCGCTCACGAACTACCTCTCCTACGAGCTTGCGCCGTACGGCATCGTCACCAACTGCGTTCGCCCCGGGCTGGTCCAGACCGCCGTCCTGGACGTGCGGCCGGACTTCGAGCATGGCGTCAGGCACGAGCGCGCGGTCTCACCGTGGCAGGACGGCCAGATGACGACCGTCGAGAACACCGCCGACGTCGTCGCGATGCTCTGCCAGCCCGAGGCGAGCTGGATCGCCGGTCAGACGATCACGGTCGACGGCGGCTACCGCCTGTGGGGAGGCCTGTCGCGGTCGTCGGCATCGGCGCTGGCGATGGCCCAGGCGAGCGAGTAGGCGCGTCGTGTCCGCCACCATCGTCATCAGCGGCGTCGGCGTCGTGTCGCCCGCGGGCAGGGGAAGCAGGCCGTTGTTCGACGCGATGGCTGCGGGGGAGTCGTTCTTTCACCGCTCGCGCCCTAGCGCGTCCTCGACGGCCAACGGCCTTCCCTGGCCGATCACCACCATCGATCCCGCCGACACCCCCTGGCCCACCGGACCGTCCTGGGACAGGATGCAGAAGTACGCCAACACGGCCGCCCATGCCGCAGTCGCCACCGCGGTCCAGGCCGTCGAGGCAGCCGGCCCGGCCAGCGAGTCCGACGCACCGCACTGCGGGACCGTGATGGCCGTCAGCAGCACCGGCGGGGACGGGCTCACCGAGATCATCCCGCGACTGGCGGCCATGGCCCAAGAGGATCCGCGACCCCTCGCCAAGCTGCTGTTCGACGAGGTGCCCGACTACTCCTACATCCGTGGCATCCCCTCCCAGCTGGGGCAGTTCGTCTCGATGGCCAACGGCTACCGCGGCTCCAACCTCGCCGTGTACGGCGAAGCGGGAGCGAGCGGACTCGGTGCCCTGGCGCTGGCGACGCGCCTCATCGACAGCGGCGAGCTCGAGCGCGTGATGGTCGTCGGCGTGTCGCCGGCGCTGTCGGTCAGCGCGCTCGTCGCGCTCGACAGGGAGGATCCTCTTGCGAGCGCCGCCGAACCCGGCCGCGGGCCGCTCGACCGCCGGCGCGCCGGCGTCCTCGTCGGTCAGGGGGCCGCCGCGCTCGTGCTGGAATCCGAGCGCCTGGCGACGTTCCGCGGCGTGCGCCCCCTTGCCACCGTGCAGGCCTGCGAGGCCTTTGCCCACGTGAGCCGCCGCGCCGCGCTCGAAGAGGCGGTCGGCGCGGTCCTCGATGCCGCCGAGGAACCGCCCGGGCTCTGGTGGTCGCAGGCCAGCGGCTCGCCGACGCGCGATCGCGAGGAGTGGGATGTCGTCCGTCACCACGTCGCCGCACCGGCGACGTCGAGCAAGGGCACGATCGGCGACGCGCTCGAATGCGGCGGCCTCATCGACGTCGCGCTGGCGATCGAAGCCCTGTCGGACGAGACGGCACCCCCGATCGGGCTTCTCGAGGAGCCCGACCCGGATCTCATCGACCTCGACCCGGTCGTCGGGTCACCACGGCGGCTCGCCGGCATGCGCAACGTGCTGCTGACGAGTCTCAACCACGGTCGCAGCGCTGCGATGGCCGGCGCCGCGATCATCGGCAAAGGAGCCACCACATGACGCCGACCGATGACATCGTCATCTCAGGACTGGGCGTCGTGACGCCCATCGGCGCCTCCGTCTCGGACTTCTGGGATGCGAACCTGCAGGGCCGATCGGGTCTGCGACTCGAGGAGCGGATGGACCTCTCGGAGTTGCCGTGCGGGTGGGTCGCGGGGCTCATCCCTGAGGACGCCAAGGCATCGATCCGCGATCGGTGGCACGCCCAGGGACGTTCCTGGGGGGACTGCCTCATGCATGAGGCAGTCGAGCAGGCCCTTCTCGACGCGTCGTTCGACGGGCCGCCGGAAGGTCCCGCAGGCCTCGTCTGGGCACGGGTCTGGCCCGGGCCGAGCGGTTCGGACCCGGATGACTACGTGGCGCACATGAACGACCTGGCGGTCCAGCACACGTCGGTCGGCAACGACCCCGCCGCGATCGCTCGCCACCTCATGTCCAAGCCGCAGCGCCTGGAGACGATCGACCTCTCCGCGTTCCCGGCCGACATGGCGGCCCGACTCGGAGCGCCGCTCATCGCCACCCGGCTGGAGGCCACCTGCGCGGGCGGGCTGCGGGCCATCGCAGAGGCGGCGCGCCTGCTGCGTATGGGCAAGGTGCAGTTCGCCGTCGTGTCCGCAAGCGTGTCGCGGAACACCCCCTACGTGCTGTCGCAGTACGGCCAGCTGATGGCCCTGTCGCGCTGGCAGGGGCCGCCGGAGCAGGCGTCGATGCCGTTCGACCAGCGCCGCTCCGGGATGGTCATCAACGAGTCCGCGGGCGCGATCGTCCTCGAGACCGCCGCGCACGCGCGGCGCCGCGGGGTCAACGCCGTCCACGCGGTCATCCGCGGCTGGGGCCTGGCGGTCGGCACCGGCCATATGACCGCGCCGAGCGTCGATGCCGTCGAGCACGTCATGCGCTCGGCGCTCGATCATGCCGGCGTCGAGCCGGAATCCGTCGACAGCGTCAACGCGCACGGAACGTCCACGCGGCTCAACGACATCACCGAGGCGCGCGCGTTGCACCGCGTGTTCGGCGAGCGGATGCGCGATCTTCCCGTCGCCGCCGTCAAGTCCTTGACGGGACATGGCTCGGCGGCATCCGGCATCGTCGAGTCCGTGGTCACCGCGCTGACGCTGTGCAACGGCGTCGTCCCACCGGTGGTGACCTGCACGGAGCCTGATCCGGCGTGCGATGTCCGGACCTCGCTGACCCCTGTCGAGCGGCCGGTCGGGCGCGTCATCAAGAACTCGTTCGGGTTCGGCGGGCAGTACGCCTCGATGGTGTTCGATCGGCCGAGCAATCCACGGGTCGCCGAATCGCCGGTGGCCGCCGCCGCATAGCGCTCGCATGAGCCTCGACGTGGAGACGGCGGGCACGGCGGGCCCTCCCGCCGGGAGCGTGATCTGGCTGCACGGGCTCGGGCAGGACCGCTCCTCCATGCAGGCCGTCTCAGCACAGCTCGGATTGGAGGAGGCGGCGATCAGGCACGTCTACGTCAATGCACCGCACCGTGTGGTGGGCCTCGTCAGCCGGACACCCGTCCGGGCCTGGTTCATCCAGAAGGTCACCAAGCTCAACCAGGGGGATCTCAGGACCCTGCGGGCGATGAGGACGGAGCTGCGGGGGGTGGTCGAGGCGGAGTCGGCCGTCGTGGGCTCGACCCAGATCGTCATCGCCGGCTTCTCGCAGGGTGCGGCGATGGCCCTGAGCGTCGGGCTGCGCCACCCGGTGCGGCTGGGCGGCCTGGCGCTCTATGCGCCGTTCATGGTGCGTGAGAGCAGGACACGTGGGTCGCATCCGCCTCCGAACGCAGGCCTGCCGGTGTGGATCGGTCACGGGCGCAGGGACTGGACCGTGCCGATCACCACCGGCGAAGAGGTGCGCGACGCGCTCCGCGAGCGCGGGTACGCCGTCTCCTGGCATCGCTACCCAGGCGTCCACGAGCCCTTCGGCGGCGCCGCCCGCGATCTGCGGCGCTTCATCGACGAGATCCTGGTCACGCGGGCAACGCTGCGGTGAGCCTGGCCCGCAGGACGCTCGAAGCCGGTCAGATCCACGTCTGGCAGGTCGCGCTTGTCGCGACGCCGCAGCTCGTGGGGCTCAGCCGGTCGCTGCTCGTCGCCGACGAGCTGCGGCGCGCGGAGCGCCGGGTGCTCGCGGCCGATGCTCAGCGGTTCCTGCTCTCCCATGTCGCGGTGAGGTGCGTCCTCGCGCTCTACCTCGAGACCTCGCCCGCCGCCATCTCGATCGTGCCTGCGTCCGACGGCAAGCCGCACGTCGACCCCGCCGCCGGTGGTGCCGTGCACTTCAACCTCTCCCACTCGGCCGACCTTGCGCTGATCGTGCTCGCGCGCGACGTCGCGGTTGGTGTCGACGTCGAGCGGGTGCGGCCCTGGGACGCAGACGTCGACGACACGCCGGCGCACTTCTTCTCCCGGCGCGAGCAGCGCCTGCTGGCCGCCGTTCCGGCGCGGATATGGCCGGAGGCGTTCACCCGGTGCTGGACTCGCAAGGAGGCGATCGTCAAGGCGATCGGCGCCGGGTTGCCGTCAGCGCTGGCGGACATCGACGTCGGCGTCTGGCCCTTGGAGGAGGTGACCGACCGTCGGTTCGGGCGGCGCAGCGCCGCGGCGGGCTGCACGCTCGTCGAGGTTCCGACTGCGCCCGGTTACGTCGCGAGCGCGGCGTGGCGGGGTCACGCGCGCCACCTCGTGCGTCACTGCACCACATCCGGCGCCCTCGTGGCGGCGCACCTCGACCGCCAGGGGCTCCGCTGAGCGCGACCTCCTGAGGCGCACGGCGACCGCAGCGGCGCGGCGCACGACGATCACGCAGCGACCTCCCGCTTGTGCCGCCACGACAGTCGCCGCGGTTCACGCCCCTGCACGATCTTGTCGGCGATCGTCTGGACGGCGCCGTTGACCGCCACGATCGCCTCCCCGACGGGCTCGAGCTCGACCTGGTGGCCGCCGTTCGTCGCGGCGCGAGTGGCCCACTCCGGCAGCGGGCGCAGCTCCGGGACCGATCCCGAGCGAATCGCCTCCCTGACCGCGACCGTGTTGTCGAGCGTCACGGCGTTGACCGCGACGACGTACGGGTCCGTCAGCGTCGCAGACCGCTGCCGCGCCTGCCCGACGATGGTGCGCGCCGACGCGGCGCAGGCATCAGCGGCATCGATCACGTCGGCCGGCCACGACGCCGATCGCCAGCGGCGCCCCAGCGAGCGGCGCGCTCTGAGGGGTGCCGCGATCTGGTCGAGCGATGCGATCGCGAAGATCACGTCGGCGGCATGGCGCCTGTCGATCTCACCGGGCTGGTCGCGCACCACGGTCAGCAGTCGCGCCAGCGAAGCGAGCAGGTTCGACGTGCGCCGGCGCACGACCTGGCCCGTACGGACCGGGAACACGAACCAGGCCGCGCACAGCCCGCAGGCGGCGCCGGCAAGGATGCCCTGCAGGCGCTGCTCGAGGAGGCCGGGGCCGCTCTGTCCGAAGTATCCGTAGAGCAGTGCCAGTGCCGCGGTCATGCACGCGGCCCAGTACGCGTAGTTGAACGAACGCAACCAGCTTCCGAGCCCGAGCACCGCGAAGATCAGCACGACGGACATCTTGTCCCCGGCCGGGAACTGCCCTGAGATCCCGGTCGCGGCGACGGTCCCCACGACGGCCCCTGCGGTGCGCAGCACGCTCTTGTAGAGCACGTCGGCACGCCCGCGGTTGCCGCTGCCGACGATGTACGCGGTCAGCACCGGCCAGGACCAGTGGTCTGGATAGAAGTGCCGTCCGACGACGAAGGCAGCGGCCAGCGCCACGGCCATCTGCAGCGCCAGGCGGGTGCTCGGCGCCAGCAGCGGCCGCGTGGCCTGTGCGTCGGTGTCCGGGACCGCGGGGCGCGGGGCAGGGGATCCGGGGCGCACGAGAAGGCCGGTGCGGTATGCCAGCGCCTCGGTCGCGAGGACGCAGCCGAGGACGATCACGGCCATCACGGCCGACCAGGCATCCCGTTCGAAGCCGGCGTGGGGCACGTACGGCGTCACGAGCGCCGCGACGAACGGCAGCGAGAGCACGGTTCCGGCCTTCGTCCAGCCGGGGCCGAAGCGGCGGATCCACACGGCTGCGGCGAGGGTGGCCACGAACAGCCCGTCGCCGAGATCGTCGGACCGGGACATGAGGTGACCGACCTCGCTCGCCGCAGCGGCCGACAGCGCGAGGATCACGGCGGTGGTCGCCGGAGAGGCCGACCGCGTGCTGCGCTCGGTCCGGGCGAGGGTCACCGCGAGGAAGACCGCCAGGATCCCGAGGTCCAGATCCTGGTGGGCGTGGACCTCGACGAGCCGCGCGGCGCCGAAGCCGGCCACGGTGGCCGCCATCGCCACGGCGGCCGCCCGCAATTCGCTCACCGGCGTGGCCGCGCGGGTCCGAACAGCAGCCCATATATTACGTATAGCGTAGGATCGATTCCTACTTGATGAGCTATTGTCGAGGGACATTCAGGATCAGGCTACCCCAAAGTACTAAGTGCTACAGTACGAATATGCCAAGCGATGCCGCTACGACTTCGCCCGAGGTGGTGGCCGACATCCGTCGGGGCGCCACGCGGCTGGCGCGGCGATTGCGGTCCGAGCGTCCGGCCAGCGGCTTGAGCGCGAACAAGATCGCCGTCCTGAGTCACCTCCACGCGCATGGCCCGACATCGCCAGGAGACATTGCCGAAGCCGAGCGCCAGCAGCCGCAGTCGCTGACGCGGGTGCTCGCCGAGCTGGAGGAGGCCGGGCTCGTCGTCCGGTCACGCAGCGCGACGGACGGTCGCAGCGCCATCCTGTCCCTGACCGGGTCCGGCAGCGAGGCGCTCACCGAGGACATGGCCGAGCGCGACATGTGGCTCGGTGCGGCGCTGTCGCAGCTCACCGACGTCGAGTTGCAGCTGCTCCGTCTCGGCGCGGTGCTCATGAACCAGATCGCCGGGTCGGAGGTCGATGTCCCCGTCGTCGCCAGCACCTGAGATGAGGCCCGGGGACGCATGCCCCAGCGTCGGTTCTCAGAGCGCCCGGCGCGACGGCACGGGTCACGGAGGCATTCCCACGCCGGCTTGGATCCGACACGCCGTGTGGTGGCACGTCTACCCACTGGGCTTCGTCGGAGCTGAGACCGTCGCCGACGGCGGTGGCGTGACACATCGGCTCGGCCGCCTGGTGACGTGGCTGGACTACGCGGTGCAGCTCGGCGTGTCGGCGATCGCGCTGGGACCCATCTTCGCCTCGACCACCCACGGCTACGACACGGTCGACCATTACCGGATCGACGAGCGGCTGGGCGACGAGGACGACTTCGACGAGCTCGTGACGGCCGTGCACGAGCGCGGCCTGCGCATGATCCTCGACGGCGTCTTCAACCATGTCGGCCAGCGCTTCCCCGCGTTTGCGCGCACGCTCGCGCACGGTTCCTCGGCGCCCGAGCACAACTGGTTCACGCCGGTGGATCCCGCGACCGAAGGACGCACGTCCGGCCCGGCGTTTCGCACGTTCGAAGGCCACGAGGGGCTGATCGCGCTCAACCACGACAACCCGGCGGTCGCCGACTACGTCAGCGACGTCATGCGCCATTGGCTGGCACGCGGTGCCGACGGCTGGCGACTGGACGCTGCGTACGCCGTTCCCCGCACCTTCTGGTCGGAGGTCCTGTCGCGCGTCCGGCCCGAATACCCCAACGCCTACATCGTCGGAGAGGTGATTCATGGCGACTACAGCGCGATCGTCACGCAGAGCGGCTTCGACGCGTTGACGCAGTACGAGTTGTGGAAGGCGATCTGGAGCTCGCTCAACGACCGCAACCTCTACGAGCTGGCGTGGGCGCTCAAGCGCCACAACGGGCTCCTCGAGACGTTCGCGCCGCTCACGTTCGTCGGCAACCACGACGTGACCCGGCTCGCGACCAGGCTCGACGACGAGCGACACATCGCGCATGCCCTCGTCATCCTGCTCACGGTCGGCGGAACGCCGTGCGTGTACTACGGCGACGAGCAGGCGTTCCGCGGCCTGAAGGAGGACCGGCCCGGCGGTGACGATGCGATCAGGCCCAGCTTCCCGGACGGACCCCAGGCCCTCGCGCCCTACGGATGGCCCGTCTACCGGTTGCACCAGCAGCTCATCGGCCTGCGCCGCCGGCATCCCTGGCTGCAGACGGCGGTGGCCCGTCCGGTCCACCTCACGAACACCGTGCTCGCCTACGAGTCCTCGGAGGGGCCCGACCGCCTCGTCACGGTGCTGAACATCGGGGATGCGCCGGCGACCATCCCGGTCCCGGTCGGGGGGCGGCTTCTGGCCGGCTCGGCGGCGATCCGGCCCGACGGCTCCGGCGGTGCGCGCGTGACCGTGCAAGGTCACGGCTGGGCCGTCGTCGACTGAGGCCCGGCCGACGTTCCGTCAGAGCAGCGCGCGCGCCGCGGCGACGACGTCGCCGTCGCTCACGCGCCGCGCGCCGGGCACGAGCGCCGCGACTGCATCGGCCGCCGCGACGACGGACGGGCGCGTATCGGGCCCAGTCACGACGGCGACGGGCACGCCGATCGCGCGCAGCTCGCGGCGCGACGGCGACCAGCTCGCCTGGCCCGCGTAGTCGGCGAAGAAGCCCAGCTGCGCGGCCGCCGCGCGACCGGCGCGCGCGGGATCCGCGCCGGCGCCGAGCCAGGCCCTGACCGCAGCCCCCGGGCCACCCTCGCGCAGCGCCTCCTCGAGCAGCTCGCGCTCGACGGCGAGCGCCCTCGTCGCCTCCGGGACGAACGCGTGCAGCGGCGGGTCGGCCACGACGGCCGCGCTGGCGAGCTCCGGCCGGCGCACGAGCAGCTCGAGCACGACGAGCGCGCCGAAGCCCGCGCCGACGAGCAGCGCGGGCGCGGCGGCGAGCGCCTGCAGCAGCGCGCCGGCGTCCTGGGACTGCTCCTGCACGGTCGTCGCCGCGTACGGCTCGGGCGCGCCGCTGGAGCCGTAGCCGCGGCGGTCGTAGGCGATCGCGCGCGCGCCCGCGGCGGCGAGCTCGTCGAGCGCCGCAGCCCATACCTCGGCGTCGGACGCCATCCCGTGCACGACGAGCAGCGGCGGACCGTCCCCGCGCTCCTCGTAGTGCAGCGCCACCCCCGCGCCCTCGACGTGCGCCATGCGGGCGAGGCTAGTACCTTCGCCCCGGTGTGCCAGGTCTACGGACGCGACGTCGCTCATGTGCACGACACGGGCAACGGCGACTTCGCTCGCGATGCGGCGCCCGGCGTCCTCGGTCTCATGCGTCGCGCGGGCATCCACGACGGCCTCGTCATCGACCTCGGCTGCGGGAGCGGGATCTGGGCCGC
>CAVSHS010000038.1:0-378160 GCA_963727785.1 uncultured Solirubrobacteraceae bacterium | reverse complement strand
CACGCTTGAGGCCGCTCTCCCCGTCGGGGCCCGGCGGGACGGCTGCGGCGGCGCCGACGGGAACGTTCGCGCCGGGCGATCGGCTGAGATCCATCACCGCCTCCTACCCAGGCGGAGCACGTACATGTTTCGATCTATCGCCACGAGGTAGAGGATCATCATGCAAACCGTTCGCAAGGAGCGGATCGCCCGCAACGAGAGCGCGTTTCGCGAGCTGAACGAGAGCCTCCAGGCCAACGTCCATCGCGGGGGTGCGGACGGTCACCTCGCGGGCTTCGTCTGCGAATGCGGCGACCCGGACTGCGACGCGCTGATACGGCTAGGCCCGGCGACCTACGAGTCGATCCGCCAGGACGCCCAGCTCTTCTTCGTCGTGCCCGGGCACGAGGCGCCCGAGGCCGAGGACGTCGTCGACGAGGGCGACGGCTACGTCGTCGTGCGAAAGCACGACGACGTCGCGGACATCGTCGAGGAGACCGACCCGCGCGGCGCCGGCGGCTGAGCCGCCCCGGCGGCGCAGCGAGCCCGGCCGGCCCGGCTACGGGTGCTTCGTGCCGGCGCGCAGCATCTGCAGCGCCTTCGCGGCGCGGGCGTCGCGCGTCGCCTGGCGCTTGGCGTCCCCGACCCAGGCCGCATACTCGCGCCGGTGCGTGAAGGCGAGCGCGTCGAATGCCGCGCGCGCGTCGTCGTCCTGCTCGAGCGCCGCGACGAGCTCCTGCGGCAGCTGCACCTCGCGCGGCGCGTCGTCGAACTCGAGCGCGACCTCGACGGCGTCGCCGGCGTCGATCCCCGCGGCGTCGCGGATCTCCCGCCGCAGCCCGAGCACCGTCACGCCGCCGTAGACCGCGAGGCGCCCGCGGAACGCCGTGCCGTTGACGGTGCCCCTGACCGCCGGGCGCGCCTGGCCGAACACCTCGCGCGCGTCGAACGGCACGACGACCCAGTGGCCGCCGCCGCGATCGGCGGCCTCGAGCGTCGCGGTGAAGACGAGCGCGCTCATCCGTCGGCCGCAGTCTGTCAACCCGCGATGTCGAGCACGAGCAGCAGCGCGACGACGGCGCCCGCGGCCGCGAGGAGCGCCGCGAGCGCGATCCGCATCGCGCCCGGGCGTGCCCGCGGCGTCGCGTCCACCTGCTCCGGCCGCCATTTCGCGTGGTGCTCGGCGGCGTAGCGCACCGGCACGGTCCCGCGCCAGATCCCCTCCAGCGACTGCGGCTGCCCGAGCGACTTCATGACGTGCCCGGCGACGAGCACCACCAGCAGGATGGTCGCGGCGTCGTGCAGCGCGATCGTGCCGGGCAGCCTGAACGCCGTGTCGCGCTCGCCGAGCCACAGCAGCGCGCCCGACACGACGAACAGCAGCGCCAATCCCGCCTGGACGATCGCGTGCGCCTTCTGCCCGCCGTTGAAGCGGCCGGCCGGCGCCGGCCGGCGGCGCAGGAAGAGCAGGTCGTCGTCGTCGAAGCGCTCGATCTCGCGGCGCGTGCGGCGCAGCGCGTCGCGGTCGCCGAGCACGGCGACGAGCGCGAGCGCCGTCATCCAGCCGACGGCGGCGACGAGATGGACGGCCTTCATGAGCGGCCGGTCGGAGAAGACCTGCGCGAGGAACGGCAGGTACAGGACAAAGCCGGTCGCGAGCAGCACGGCGAACGCCGCCGCGTGGACGGTGTGCAGGTGGCGCTCCGTGGCGCCGAAGCGGGCGACGCGCGGCTCGGCGGCCATCGCCAGGCGCGGGTCAGAGGCCATTGGAGCGCCCGATCCAGGCATCGCGGTCGTAGCCGCGCTGCTGCCAGTAGCCGTCCTCGACACGGTCGGTCACCACGATCCGCTGCACCCACTTCACGCCCTTGTAGCCGTACATCTGCGGCATGACCACGCGCGCCGGGGCGCCGTGCTCGCGCTCGAGCGGGCGACCGTCCATCGCGTAGGCGAGCATCGCGTCGGGCTCGCGCAGCTGCTCGAGCGTGAACGAGTCCTCGTAGGGCTGCTCGGCCGAGACGAACTTCAGGGCCGTCGCGCTCGGCAGCGGCCGGGCCGCCGCGAGCAGGTCGTCGAAGCGCACGCCGGCCCAGCCGACGTCATCGACCGACCAGCCGGTCACGCAGACGAAGTCGGAGGTCTGCTGCGCTCGCGGGAGCGCCCGCAGGTCGGCGTAGGTCAGCGTCTGCGGCCGCTCGACGAGCCCCTCGATCCGCAGCCGCCACCGGCTCGGATCGAAGCGCGGGTACGGCGGGTTGACGGCGTAGATCCGCCAGCCCTTGCCGACCGGCAGGGCGCCGCGCAGCGACTCGGGCACGAGCCGCGTCGACTGCGCGACGAGATCCATCGCCGCCCCGCCCCACGCAAGCGACGACAGGCCGAGCCCGACGAAGCCGAGGAACGCGCGGCGGCCGATCGGCGTGCCGCCGCTTGCTGCGTCGTCGTCCATGACACCACGATGCCACGCGCGGCCGCCGGGCTCGCCACATGTCCTACGGGAGGATCGCGACGACCCGCGCCGGGGCCGCGCTGGCACCGGCGATGCGCAGCGGAAAGCAGCTCACCGTGAAGCCCGTCGGGGGCAGCTCGGCGAGGTTGCACAGCCGCTCGATCTGCGCGTACTCGAGGTCCATCTGATGGGCGGCCCAGAAGATTCCGGGGCGCTGCTCGCGCTTGGCGTCCTCGGCCTGCATCCACAGCGGCCGGTCCCAGCCCCAGGCGTCGATCCCCATGACGCGCACGCCGCGCTCGTACAGCCATTGCGTGGCTTCGGGCGTCACGCCGGGTCCGAGGCCGACGTACTGCAGCGTTCCGTAGTGCTCGTCGCGACCTGTGCGCACGAGGACGATGTCCAGCGGCGCGAGCTCGTGCCCGATCCGCGCGAGCTCGTGCTCGACCTCCTCGGCGGTGACGGCGTCGCCGTCGCCCTTCGCCGTGAAGTCCAGCACGACCCCGGGCGCGTGGAACCACTCGAGCGCCAGCTCGTCGATCGTCTTCGCCGGGCGGCCGCCGATCGTCGAGTTGTAGTGATAGGGCGCGTCGACGTGCGTGGCGCTGTGTGTGCCGAAGCGCAGGAACGTCTCGACCGCCCAGCCCTCGCCGTCGCGCAGCAGGTCGGCCGTGACGCCGAAGAGCTGCTCGATGTCCTGCGCGCCGCGATGATGGTCGGCGTGGTCGATGTCCGTGCGCAGCAGGTCGGGCAGCTCCGGCGGATCGGCCGCGATCGGCGCCGAGAGGTCGACGAACCTCATGCGATCGGCCGCTGCATCGCCACGCCCTCGAGCTTGACGCCGTCGGGCATCGTCAGCATCGAGCGGCCGGTCTCCTCGAAGCCGAACGCGCGGTACAGCGGCTCGCCGGGCAGCGTCGCCATCAGGGCGAGCGTGGTGAAGCCCTCGGCGCGCGCGGCGCGCTCGCAGGCATCGAGGATCGCGCGACCGAGCCCGCGCCGGGTCCAGTCGTTGCGCACGAACATCGCGCGCACGCGGGCCGCCTCGGTGCGCGCGTCGAGCAGGCGGGCGTCGCCAGGGGCGTCGCCCGAGCCGGTGTAGAGCTTGTCGCGCCGGCTCCAGCCGCCGCAGGCGACGATCTCACCGCCGGATTCGTGCACGAGGTACGTGCCGTCGTCGATCAGCGTCCTGTCGAGGTGCGCGATGTGGACGGCCGCGCTCGCGGTCTGCTGCTCGTCGTAGAAGCGCGGGAAGAGATCGAGCACCGAGGCGCGCATGAGCTCGGCGATCTGCTGCGCATCGGAGGCCAGGGCGAGCCGCTGCGGAGCCGCAGCCATGATCGTGGGCTGTCCGGCAAGGTCGCGCACCGCCGTAGCGTAAGCCGCAGGGGCGGGGCTTGTGCGGCGTTGCACGGGAGCGCCGAGCAGCGGCCGCCGTCGTTGCCCGAAATCTCCCGCTGGGGTCGGCTGACGGTCATCATCGGAAGCTGTGAAATGCACCCGTTCGCCGGAGGTATCGATGAACCGCCTGGTCCTGCTGTGTGCCGTGGCGGCTGCGCTGGCCTGCGCGGTCGCCGTCCCGCCTGCGATGTCGGCGTCCAAGCGGCTGCCCGACGTCGTCGGGATGAACCACCAGGCTGCTCAGAACCGGCTGCAGCGCGCCGGGTTCTACAACCTCCGCGAGCGCGACTGCACCGGCCGCGGCCGGCTGCTGCTGTTCGACCGCAACTGGAAGGTGAAGTCGATGAGCCCGAAGGCGGGCAGGCGTGTCTCCACAAAGCGGGCGATCACCCTCTGCTCGGTGAAGTACACCGACTAACAGTGTTTCGCGCACGAAGGTCTGCGTGACCGATGGCACAAACGCGCCGTGGTCGATGGCACATACTGTGGTAGGCACGAGGCCCCTTCGATCTCGCCGGAACCAGCGGAGCATCGAAACTTCAATTCCTACCCTCAAGGAAGCGCACATGTCGTACTACTGCTCAGAATGCGTAGTGGACTGGCCGGACCAGACCGATGGCGAGCATTGCCCGACGTGCGGCGGTGGCACCGTCCACAGGGACGAGCCCACCAGCGAGGAAGCAGCCGTAAGCCCGCTCGAGCTGGCTGAGACCGCACACATGGCGGCTCGCCTCTGCTGGCTGTGGCCCGACGACCACGAACAGCGCATGGCCGCCGTACAGGCATGTGCCGCGATCGACGTGGACTACATCGGAGCGCTCGCGCAGCTCATGGACGACACGGCAGCGTCCGCACACGTGGCACGGCGCGAGCTGGCCGAAGCACTGCGCAAGGCCGCCGACCGCGTCTACGCGACCGAAAGCCGAAGCGACGCGCGTGCGTGACGTCGTGTCGGCTGCGTCACTGCCGTCCCGCTGACCCCGCCGGCCGCTCGGCGACGAGTGGCGGCAGGCTGATGCAGCGACGGTCGCCGCGCCCTATGTGCTGACAAGCGTGGCGGGTGCTCACGCGCGGTCTGCGCGCGGCCGATGAGGGCACCAATGGTGGGATCCCCGATGCGGAAGCACCGCTGATGTCTGCACCCGCCCATCCTCCGCACCCGCGGACGCTTTCCTGGCTTGGCATCTCCGCTCTCGCGATGGGCGGCTCGAATCAGATGGTCTTCCTCGTCGGCGCGCTGTTCCTGGCGCATGGCAGCGGCGCGGTGCCGATCCTGATCATCGGGTTGCTCCTGAGCTGGATGGCGGCGCCGGGGTGGACGGAGCTCGTGCTCATGTGGCCCGAGCGCGTGGGCGGGATCGCGGCGACCTGCGCCGAGGCGTTCAAGCCGTACAGCCCCGTCCTCGCCAACCTGACCGGCGTCTGTTACTGGTGGGGCTGGGTCCCGACGTGCGGCTTCACGGCGATCCTGTCGGCGACGGCGCTGCATCAGTGGTACGTGCCGTTCATCCCGATCACGCCGCTGGCCATCGGCATCATCCTGACGTTCGTCAGCATCAACCTCATGGGCGTGCAGACGGTGTCGCGCTTCGCGATCCCCGTCGGCTTGACCGCCGCGTCCCTGGCCCTGCTGTCGGCCGTCATCCCGATCGTCTCCGGCACCGTCGACATCGGGCGCGCAACGTCCTTTCACCTCGACACGCCGTTTGACGGCGCCTTCGGGACGCTGACGTCCGCGATGGCGTGCCTCTACCTCATCGGCTTCGCGGCGCCGGCGTTCGAGGCCGCGACCTGCCACGTCGGTGAGATGCGCGACCCGGTCCGCAACCTGCCCAGAGCCGTCTTCGCCAGCGGCGCGATGGCGGGCCTGTTCTTCGTCGTCCTGCCGCTCGTCTGGCTGGGCACGATCGGCGCGGGCGGGATGGGCGGCGAGCTCAGCGAGACGCTCGGGCCGACGTTCGCGCCGCTGCTCGCCGGGGCGGCCAAGTCGGCGGCGATCTGGTTCATGGTGTCCAACATGTTCATGGGCACGATGCAGCCGCTCGCCGGCGCATCACGCACGCTCTCCCAGCTCTCCGAGGACGGCCTGCTGCCCCGTTCCTGGGCCAAGCGCTCCAGCCGCGACGTGCCGTGGGTCACGACGTTCATCACCGCCAGCTTCGCGATCGGCGCGCTGCTGCTCGGCGTGCCGACCTGGATGATCGCCGCCGCGAACTTCGCCTACCTCATCGCGATCGCGCTGCCCTCGATCGCCGTCTGGCTGCTGCGCCGAAACGAGCCCGAACGCGAACGCCCCTGGCGCGCCCCGCGCGGCACGATCATGCTCGGCGTCATCGCCGCGTGCTGCTGGTTTCTCGCAACCGCCCTCGGCTTCGAGCAGTTCGGCCTGCCGACCGTCCTCATGTCGCTCGCGCTCGCCTACGCCGGCTCGCTGCTGTACGCCTGGCGCCGCGTCAGCGACCGCCGCCGCTCCGGCGCTCCCGGCATCAAGCGCTCGCTGCACGTCAAGCTCACCGGCGCGATGATCGCCGTGATCGTGCTCGACGGCGCCGGCTACCTGCTGGCCGTCAGCTACGTCCCCGACACCGACCCCGCGCTGATCTCGCTGCTGCAGGACATCTTCGTCGCCGTCGCCATGCTCACCGTCGCCGTCGGCCTGATCCTCCCCGGCATGATCGGCCACGCCGTCGAGCAGGTCTCAGCCGCCGCCGACCGCCTCGCGACCGGCACCCTCGCCGACCTCACGCGAGCCATGCAAGCGCTCAGCATTGGCGACCTCGACGCCGCCAAGGCACGCATCGACATCCTGCCCGTGGTCGTCACCTCGCGCGACGAGGTCGGCGCGATGGCCGACTCCTTCAACACCCTCCAGCGCGAGGTCGGCCGCACGGCCGTGGCGCTCGACGGCGCCCGCGAGGGCCTCGCCGCCGCCGAGGACAAGCTCGAGTACCAGGCGCTGCACGATCCCCTCACCGGACTGCCCAACCGCGCGCTGCTCGGCGACCGCCTGACGCAGGCGCTGCGCCGCGCGGCGCGCAACGGCTCGGTCGCCGTGCTGTTCGTCGACCTCGACCAGTTCAAGCTCATCAACGACAGCCGCGGCCACCGCGCCGGCGACGAGCTGCTGCGCGAGGTGGCGATGCGGCTGAGCTCCGTCATGCGGCCCGGCGACACGGTCGCGCGCTTCGGCGGCGACGAGTTCTGCATCGTGTGCGACGACGTCGCCGCCGCGGACGCGATCACCATCGCCAGGCGGATCATCGACGAGCTCGCGCGGCCGTATGCACTCGAGACGGGCGAGCATTTCGCGACCGCGTCGCTGGGGATCGCACTCGCCGACGGTCCCTCGCGCCCCGCCGACGACCTGATCCGCGAAGCGGACGCGGCGATGTACCGCGCCAAGGAGCAGGGCCACGGACGCTACGAGCTCTTCGACGAGGTCATGCGCGGCAACGCCACCGAGCGCCTGCGCCTCGATCACGACCTGCGTCGCGCACTCGACGTCGACGACGAGCTGATCGCCTACTACCAGCCGATCGTCGCGCTGCCCGGCGGCGAGATCATCGGCATGGAGGCGCTGGCGCGCTGGCAGCACCCCACCCGCGGGCTCGTCGGACCGGACGAGTTCATCCCGGTCGCCGAGGACAGCGGCGCGATCCTCGCGCTCGGCGAACGCATCCTGCAACAGGCCTGCAAGCAGGCGGCAGACTGGTGCGAGCGCCTCGGCGAGCGGCCGTTTCGCGTTTCCGTCAACCTCGCGCCGCGCCAGATCACCGAGCCCGGGCTCGTCGCGCTGGTCAGCTCCGTGCTCGAGCGCACCGGGCTGCCACCCGCGGCGCTCGCGCTCGAGCTCACCGAGAGCGCGCTGATGGAGGAATCCGAGATCGTCGCCGAGAACCTGCGCGGCCTGAAGGCACTCGGCGTCACGCTGATGCTCGACGACTTCGGGACCGGCTACTCCTCGCTCGCCTACCTGCGCAAGTTCCCGATCGACGCGATCAAGATCGACCGCCGCTTCATCGCCGGCCTCGGCTACAACACCGACGACACCACCATCGTCGAAGCGATCATCCGGATGGCAGCCGGCCTGCGCCTCGACGTCGTCGCCGAGGGCATCGAGACCTCCGCCCAGGCCACGATCCTCGACGCCATGGGCTGCCGCAACGGCCAGGGCTTCCTCTGGTCGCGACCGGTGGCGCCCGAGCACGCGACCGCGCTGCTCGACCTCGCCGTCACCGCGTAACCCAGCCAAGCCGCGACCGCGAACACGGAGGCTGTCCTGGGTCAAGCCCACCGGATCTTGATCGCGTGATGTGCGGGGCGGGCGGAGCTACGCCGTTACCCAGCGGCGCCCGGTTCGCTCGTAGACTTGGCCTGGTGGAGTTGTGCGCCTACTCGGACGCTGACTTTGAACTGACCGAGGCGCTGGAGACCGATCCGGAGATCATGCGCAATCTCGGTGGTCCGATCGCGAGGTCCGCGCTGGCGGACATCCATCGGCGGCGTTTACGCGACCCGTGGTGGTTCAAGATCGCCATCGAGTCCGTTCGGCAGGGCGTAGGGACGATCGGCATCTGGGAGAAGGAACAGCACGGGGTGATGATCTACGAAACCGGCTGGATGGTCCTGCGGGGGTATCAGGGGCAGGGGATTGCGAGCGCCGCCCTCGGGCTGCTGATCGAACGCGTACGCGTCGAGCCTCGCTTCACGTCCATGCACGCGTTCCCGCCGGTCACGAACGCCCCATCAAACGCGCTCTGTCGCAAGTTCGACTTCACGCTGCTCGACGAGGGCGACTTCGTGTACGCAGGGAGGACGTTGCGCTGCAACCACTGGGCGCTCGCGACCCCGATCCGTTAGTCGTTCCTCCGTCGGCTGGTTCGAGGATGCGGTTGCACCGATGAAAGGCTGCCGAGGACGCGATCCGGGCCGCTCGCAGCGGCCGGTGTGTCACAGGAGGAAACGCACGCGCAGCCCCAGCACAGGCCGAAACGACGAAATCCCCCGCGCTGCAGGGGATTTCAGGAGGGTGAGCGACGGGACTTGAACCCGCGACCGCCTGGACCACAACCAGGAGCTCTACCAGCTGAGCTACGCCCACCGTGCGGCCCTGAATCTAGCAGCGGCGCTCGGGGCTGAGATCATCAGGCCATGAGCTTCGAACTCGGCGATCCCGCCCCGGCCTTCGCGCTGGCCGACACCGAGGGCACCGGCCACGCCGTGCCCGCCGACCCTGCGCCACCCGCCACCGTGCTCGTGGTGACCTGCAACCACTGCCCGTACGTCATCGCCTGGAACCCGCGGCTGCGGGCGGTCGCCGAGGAGTACGCGCCGCGCGGCGTGCGCTTCCTGGCGATCAACGCCAACGACGCGGCGCGCTACCCGGCCGACTCGCCCGCCGCGATGGCGCGCTTCGTCCGCGACCAGAGCTGGCCGATCCCCTACCTCTACGACGAGTCGCAGGACGTCGCGAGAGCGCTCGACGCCGAGGTCACGCCGCACGTCTTCGTGCTCGACGGCGACCAGCGCCTGCGCTACCGCGGCGCGCCAGACGCCGACCACCAGGACCCGTCGCAGGACGCCCGCTACCTGCGCGACGCGCTGGACGCCGTCCTCGCCGGCAGCGAGCCGGCGAACGCCGACACGCGCCCGCGCGGCTGCTCGGTGAAGTGGAAGGACTGACGCCCGCCGCGCCCCGCCCGTCCAACCGCCGCGCACTCCGACGCCGCCGCCGTCCCCGCGAGCGTGATGCACCTCACCCTGCGCCGGCCTGCACCGGTCCACCATGGCGCTCGGAGAAGGCGACACACGACAACGGAGTGACCACATGGCAACCGCCACCCAGACCGCGAACCTCTTCGAGCTGCAGTGCGACGACACGCAGGTCACGTACTCGACGAGCAGCATCGCGGGCAAGCCTCAGCTGCACTACATCGGCCCCGAAGGCGACCTGAACTTCTCGGGCGACGAGATCCAGACGCTCGCAAGCGCGCTCGGCACCGAGGTCACGGTGACGCTTGAGAGCGTGCCGGACCTGCACACGATCACCTTCACGCTGCTCCTGCCGTCCTTCAAGCTCGACGCAGGCGGCGAGTCGGCGTTCGAGACGATCGCCGTCAAGACGACGAACCACACGACGATCGCCGGACCGCCCATCGGGCCGGCGCAGAGCTACGAGGCCGTCGCGCTGCACGGCGTCGCGAAGTCCGTCGACTTCTGAGCCGGGGCACCCTCCGCGTTGCGAGTTTCGGGGGCCGAGCGCCCGTAACTCGCAACGCGAGGCTCGCCGCCGGCGGCCGGCCTCTTAGCCAGATGTCCGATCGCGGGGCGCGAGGTTGCTCCACTTGGCCCAAGGTGCCGGCACCCGCCCGCAGCTAGCGTCCCGCCGGTGCGATTGTCACCCGCCGACAAGACAAGCTGCTCCTCGCGATGGCGGGGATGATCGCCCGCGACCCGCGGGCGCGCGGGGTCAAGCTCAACCATCAGGAGACCGTCGCGCTGCTGTCGTGCGGGGTGATCGAGCGCTCGCGCGACGGCCGCTCGGTCGCCGGGCCGACGCAGGACGGCCGCCGGATGCTGTCGCGCGACGACGTCATGGAGGGCGTCGCCAACCCCCTCGCCGAGGTTCAGGTCCAGGCCAGCCTTCCGCGACAGGCGCAAGCTCGTCACGATGCGCACGTCCGCTCCGTCGAGGTCGGTAAGCTCGCCGGCCTCGTGTTGTGGGACCCGGCGTTCTTCGCGATCCGCCCGCGGCTCGTCATCAAGGGCGGCGCGATCGCCTGTGGCCCCGATGGGCGATCCGAACGCGTCGATCCCGATGCCGCAGCCGGTCCTCGGCGCGCCGATGTTCGCCGGCGGCGGCCGCCTGGCGGCGCGCAACTCGATGACGTTCGTCGCGCCGCTGGCCGTGGAGGAAGGCGCGGTCGCGCAGATCGGCCGGGAGTCCTCGATCGTCGCGATCGCCGACACGCCCGCGCTCGGCGAGGTCGACATGCCGCAGAACACCGCCTGCCCGCAGATCCGCGTCGAGCCCGGCCCCTTCCGCGTCTGGGTCGGCGGCGAGCAGATCGAACCGCAACCGGTCGACGAGCTGCCGCTCGCGCAACGCCATGAGCTGTTCTGAGTCGATGAGCTCCGTCGCCCTCCTGCTCGCCGGCTCGCGCTTTCCGGCCGGTGGCTACGCGCACTCGCTCGGCCTCGAGCAGGCGGTCGCGGACGGGCTCGGCGTCGACGGCGTGGCGTCGTTCATCGGTGCGCGGCTGCGGCTCGTCGCACGCGCCGACGCCGCGCTGAGCGTGGCCGCCCGCCGCGCCACGGTCGCCGGCGACGACGCCGAGCTCGCGAGCCTCGACGACGAGCACGCCGCGCGCTGCCCCAGCCCCGTCCTGCGCCGGACCGCCCGCCGCCTCGGTGCGCAGCTGCTGCGCTCCGCCGCGGCCGCATGGCCCTGCCCGACGATCGAGCGCTACCGCGTGCTGTCGAGCACCACCCCGCGCCCGATCGCGCTCGGCGTCGTGGGCGCGGCCGCCGGCCTGGACGACACCGAGGTCGCCACGATCGCGCTCTACGACGACGCCGCGACCGTCGCCAGCGCCGCGCTCAAGCTGCTCGGCCTCGACCCCGCCGGCGCCACCCGCCGGGTCGCCGAGCTCGCACCCGAGATCGATCTCGTCGCACGCGCGATCGTGCGCGACGAGCGACCGATCGCCGAGCAGCCGCCGGCCGCCGCCGTCGGGCTCGAGCTCGCCGCGTCGGTTCACGCGGGGCGAACGGAGCGCTTCTCTGCAAGCTGAGCGCGCGCTGCGGGTCGGCATCGGCGGGCCGGTCGGCTCGGGCTGGAGCAACCTCATCGCCGAGAGCACTGCCGGGAGCTGCGCCACGAGCGCCCGCAGGGATGTGCGCGGCTGAGCGCTCGGACGTCGGGCGCTCGACCGGCGCGCACGGCAGGCCGAAGTACCCCGGGCAGGATTCGAACCTGCGACCTGCGGATTAGAAGACAGCAGCACCAACGCTTTCTTCTCTGAAGTAGTGCGTGGTTCGGGCAGATCCGGGCCGATAGCATCCGGTTACATCAGCCGATATCGGTACCCATTCGGTACCTATCTGTCTGCCGACCCGCGTACGATGCGCTCATGCCACGTGCCGCCGGATCGCCCGTCACGTCGACCTTCGAGCCGCCCGCGCTGAGCGTCGAGCGCCTGCGACCTCAGCCCGTCTCGGGACACCTGCTCGTCCAGCGGCGCCAGACGGGCGATCGCTTCGTCGCGCACTGGCGCGACGCCGTCGGGCGCCAGCACAAGCGCGTGCTCGGCAAGGCCTGGACGCACCGCGGGCGCCCGGCGGAGGGCTACCTGACCAAGCAGGGCGCCCAGGTGCTGCTCGACGAGCTGCTCGTCGAGGCGCGCAAGAGCGGCCCGCAGACCGCCCGCCACGCGCATGACGCCACGTTCGCGGACGCTGCCGCGGAATGGCTGCGATACGTCGAGTTCGACCGCCGTCGCCGACCGACGACCCTGCGTGACTACCGCCGCATGGTCAACGACGTGTTGGTGCCTCTGCTCGGCCACCTGCCATTGCGCGCGGTCACATCCGAGCTGATGGACTCGTACCGCACGCACCTAGTCGACGAGGGGCGCCTGGCTCCACGCACGATCAACAAGTACATGCTTGTCCTGCATGCGATCTTCAAGCGCGCGCAGCGGCACTTCGGGCTGACCGTCAACCCCGTCGCCGGCCTTGACCGCCAGCCGATGCCGCGCTCAGGCGACTTCCGTGTGCTCTCACCCGAGGAGGTCGACGCCGTGGCCCGCGCCGCCCGCGCCGGGGCGCACCGCCGGGCGCCTGTGGCGCCGCTGTCCGAAGAGGTCCAGGCCGCCCACCGTGCTCAGGACGTTCAGGACGCCGCGGTCTTCGTCGTCGCGGCCTACGCCGGTCTACGCCTAGGCGAGCTACGCGCGCTGCGATGGCGCGACGTCGACTTCGCCAAGCGCCTCATCCACGTGCGGCGTGCGTTCACACTGGGCAACGAGGCAGTGCCGAAGTCGGGCAAGGTCCGCGCCGTACCAATGATCGATCAGGTCTTGTGCGAGCTCGACGCGCTCAGCCGTCGCGAGCGCTTCACCGCCGATAGCGATCTCGTCTTCGCTTCGCCGTCGGGCTCGCACCTGGACGACTCGGCGCTGCGTCGGCGCTTCCACGCGACACTCGAGCACGCGCAGATCAAGCCACTGCGATTTCACGACCTGCGCCACTCGTTTGGCACCCTCGCCGTACAGGTCTTCCCGCTCTCCGACGTCAAGGCCTACATGGGGCACGCCGACATCGCCACCACGATGATCTACGTACACCACGTCCCCCAGCACGACGCCGCCGCAAAGCTGTCGGCCGCGGTAGCGCAGGCCAGCGGTGCCGGGGGCCTTGCCATCGACCCTGCTCGCCTCGACGAACCGGCCTCGACGTGACCCCACCAGCCGCCCGCAAGCGAGCGCGCCAGCGCCGCAGATGATGGAACATCGCACGGTCGCTATGGACGAGTCGGGCTTCACCGGCGACAACCTTCTTGATGTAGTCCAGCCGGTGTATGCGCTCGCTGGTGTTCAGCTCGACCTGGCTGCCGCGGACGTCGCCGTCGCAGAAGCGAAGGCGCGGTGTAATCGTGAGGAGCTGAAGTTCGCAGAACTCCGCTATGAGCCAGCCGACCGCGAGGTCATGTTCCAGCTGTTCGAGGCCGTCGACCTGGGTCCGCAGAACGCGCGCGTATGCGTGGCGCACAAGCCATGGATGGTCGCAGCGAAGATGGTCGACCTTCTTATTGAACCCCGGCGCCTAGCGCAAGGAACACAGGTCAGTTGGTACGCATCCGGCATGCATGTCGACACCTCGTTCTTCCTCTACGGCAGGGGCCCCGACTATCTCGGCGAACATTGGCCGCTGTTGCAGGAGACGTTCGTGACGATGGTGCGGCGGTTCCGCCGCGACACGGCAACTGCGTACCTGTCAGCACTGAGTGCCGCACGGAACGCTTGTGACAACGTCGTCATGGGACTGGTCCTCGCGGAAATGATTGATAGCTGGGAGGAGCTCGCTGAGAACATACCCGGCGTCCCCGACCCGCTTGACCCGACACCGTCTTGCCTGTTTTGGCAAGCGGGCATCTGGTCCGACGTGTCGTCTGATTTCGCCGTCATTCACGATGACAGTCAGGTGGCTGCGCGTTGGGCTCCACAGCTGGCCCGCTTCGAGACGTCCCCTGGCAGGTCGATGCGTGTAGGCGACATCGTCATCAAGTTCCCCCACGGCGTCCGCAGCATTTCGTTCGTGCGTTCGCACGATGACAGCCGAGTGCAGGTCGCAGACCTCGTCGCCGGGGCGTCTGCATGGTTCTACTCGGCTGTAGCCGGTCTACGACCTCGTGATGTCTTCGCCGACGAGCTTGAGGCTGTCGGCATTGGTTCCTTGGTGCAATTGTTTGTCGGCCCAGCGATGGCTCATGCCTAGCCGAGCGGATCGTGGCGTGCTCGCTTATCGCCTCACGTAACGCGTCGTCCAGATGTAGCACACCTGCGTGATCTACCATCCACGGTCAGCTGTGCGGTCGCTGTCTCGACCGCACGGCTCCTGCCCGTCGGGCCAGAGCGCCGCTCCTCGCGCTCTGGGGCGATCCCGCATCACATCGCTTCGACACCTTCATCCGAGGAGGCAACGTGGCGAGCCAGCGCAACCTGAGTGGCTCCTCGTCGAAACTGAGGAGCCCTCTCAACACGGCGACGCGGCCGCGCCGCTCGCCTAGGTCGGGCCGGTGAGGAGATCAGACCGGATTACGTCGGCGTCGCACCCAAACCGCGCAAAGACATTCGCGACAAGTTCGCCGAACCACGGCTTGGAGGTTGGGGCGACGTATACGCGCTCGATCAGCGCGGCTAGATCAACGCCGACAGCGAAACCGCGCTCCGTCGTGTCGTCATCGTGAGTGTCAAACATCACGCGTAGCTCTCGCTCGTAATCGAAGCTCAGACGCTTATGCAGAAAGGGCTCGAAGCCGTTCCCGAGCGGCATCGCCTCGGTTCGATAGTCGATGTATTGGACAAGCCCCGCGTAGATGCTGTGGGGGAAGCTCGTTGGTAGCGCCTGCTCGAGTCGATCGAACGTGGTCTGGACAGCGATTCCGGTGCCTTCCTGACCGGCGTAGACCTTCCACATCGCCGCCGATTCGTACTCAGACATGTGCCAGCACGACAGGAAGACTCGCTGACGATACTTCTGCCAGTGACGACTGTAGTCGGCTTGTAGGCCAGCGACATCCGCGCTTTGATGCCCCAGGGCTATCGCCGATTCGCCGACGAGCGACGCAACGTGCGACTCCTCCATCCACGCGGCGACCGATCCTTCCCATGGATCCTCCATCTGATCGGCGCGGGAGAAGTACAGGGCCTGTGTATCAAGCAGACTCAGGAACTTCGGCAGATCGAAGTACCGCCACACGAGAGCGTCCGGCGTCGGCAAGTCGAACAGCGGATGGCGCCTATATCCACCCATCGCCACTGCATCGTAGGCGACGCAGAACATGGGACAGCGCGGCGTCCGCAGGCGGCCGAAACCCGAGACGGCTCCTGCTCGCGCGCGCGACGGCGCTCCCCGCGCGGCCGCGCCCGCTGCTCCTGTGCGTCCAATAACGGGAGTTCGACGCCCGATCCCCGCCCGCGAAGGTCGTGCGGGCCGTGCCACCGGTGACTTGCGCGCCAGTTGACGGCTGGGAGCGTGTCCACGCCTGGCCGCGTGCGCGAGCCTCGGCGCTCAACGCGTGACGGCTTCGATCCGTCAGGCGGCGGCGATCCGCTCAATGTATGAGCGCACAGCGCGCACTGCCGCATCGACGTCAGTCACGGCGAAGGCGAGCTCACGAGCCATGGCCTCATACGCCTCGCTCCAGCTCGGCTGAGGCGCGAGGTTGGGCGGCCAGTCCTGCTGCCTCCTCGCCGCGAAGACGCGCACGCATGCATCAAGAACCGAGCCGAGGTCAGGCTCGAATGCCTCGAGCAGTTGCAGGTCGATGAGGTCGCGGAATCGCGGGTTCTCTCGGCCGTCGGGAAACGCCTCGGTGACGGCGTGCAGCTTCTGGGCGATCTGCCAGCGCTCGGCCAGGACCATCACGATGTCGGGGCCGGTGAGGCCGACCGCTCCGAGGCTTGGTCCGGGTAGCGCGGCGAACTCCTCGTTGCCGGTGTCCAGCGGTGCGATCTCCAGTTGCAGCGACGTGAACGAGCGGCCCGCAAAGCTGAACTGCACGCGTGTCTTCTTGACGCGCGGACGCGTTGGCAGACCGTCGATCGCTCCGCGGCGAAACGTGAAGCCCTGATAGGGCTCGCGGAGTCCGGCGTCGAGAAGGTCGGCGAGCTCATCCATGTCGCCGCGCATGACGATGTCGACGTCGCGAGTCGCTCGTGCGCGATCACCGAGACGTAACTCCATCGCCATGCCACCCTTGGTCGCAAACATGGCCTCACCGTCCGGATCGGTCACTCGGGCCAGCGCACCGGCCAGCATCATTG
Organism: uncultured Solirubrobacteraceae bacterium; assembly: GCA_963727785.1. Classification (GTDB taxonomy): domain Bacteria; phylum Actinomycetota; class Thermoleophilia; order Solirubrobacterales; family Solirubrobacteraceae; genus CADCVQ01. Next base: position 361,783 of record CAVSHS010000038.1, on the reverse strand, counting down.
CCGCGATCCGCAGGTTCAGACGCGCGACCGGCTGACCGGAGTCCTTCTGCCATTGCGTGATGAGCTGCTCAAGACGCGCCTTCGTCTTCGGCGGCTTTGGTTGAAGCCGTTGGGACGCGTCGCTCACGCTCGGCTCGCGGCCACGCGGTCGATCCCCAGTTCAGCGCGCAACGCTTGCGCCTGATCCGCCGTCAGCAGGCCCTGGTCGCGGCCGTGGCGTATCGCCTGCTCGATCAGGTCTGTCGCGAGATGGGCCGCGGCGCTTTCGCGGATCGCGCGTTCGAGGGTAACGACAGGGACGCCTTCGATCTCGGTCACGTCGTCCGGGTCGAGGTCCTCGCGATGCAGCTCATATGCAGCCGGCACCCTGCGCTGCGCCCGGTGCGTCTGTGGAACGGTGATGTGGATCTTGGCCGGGTTGACATCGCCGACCTCCCAGAGATCGAGTGCCGTGTCTCGGCTGATCACCCCGCGCACTCCCGCGGGCCACATCGCGGCGGCCATGTATGGACCAAGCCGCCCGGTCGGCAGGAACGGGATCCGGTACACGCCGTAGCTGACCCGTTCGATCCGGCCACGGCGGGCCATCTGGGCGATGGTGTTGTCGGCATACCCCACAACCCGCGAATCGACCAAGCCGAAGTAGCCGTGCTGATCGGCTGCGACCTCCGCGAGCTCCGTGAACCGATCCGTTGGCATGCGCTCAAAATAGCGCATTTCGTCCCTCTTCAAGCACCAGTCTAGATACCGACAAGCCTCACCGCGTGACGTTGACACAACTTTCAACGCGCTCGGTTGTACGCCCGAGCAGGCATGTTTTTCCTGCAAATCCTGCGGAATGATCAAGACACCAGCCGGACGGAAATCGAGCGTCCGGTCGCATCGCACGCGACTAGAGCTGATCTGAAGGAGGCAGGGTGATGCGAGTCTTCGTTCGCTCGCGCCGCGGGACCGCGACGCGCAACTCAACGAGGAGCCGGTCGTGGCCGTTGACCCCGCCCTCGCGCTCTCGCTCGACGAGCCGCTGCTCGACGTTGAGCAGGCTGCTGCGCTGCTCAACGTGCGCCCGTCCTGGGTGCGCGATGCCACGCGCGCGGGGCGGCTGCCCTGCATTCGCGTCGGGCGTCATCTGCGCTTTACCCGGCCGATGCTCGAGCAGTGGGCGGCGCAGCACCGGATCGAGAACGCCGCGACGGGCGGGCGATTTGCTCGTCGCACAAGAGGGCCGTCATGAGCGCCGAGCCGACACTGAACGAGCATGAGGTTGACCGGTCAGGTGACGGAACGGCCTTCGAGGAGCCGATCGCCGTCGAGGCCGACATCCTTGGCGCCTGTGTGGATGAGACGCAGTCTCGCGACGACGAAGTCGACGAGTGGTTCGCGCGAGCGGCGACCGGGCACGTATGTGACGAAGGCGACGCGCCGGATCACGAGCGCCTCGGTGCCGCGAGGCTCCCAGCACAAGGCGACGCGCTGGTGCGACCGTCGCGCCCGAAGGGGGCCTGGATGCGCTCATCAGCCGCCACGCGCCGGCGTCGCGCGCTGCCGCTTGCGGCCTTCGTGCTGCTGATCGTCGTGATCATCGACATGCGGCTGGTCAGCTCGCAGACGATCACCGTGGCCGAGCCTCCCATCGGGACGGACATGAGCGCGTCGATCGACAAGCTTGGCGATACCGTCGACCGCAGCCTGAAGATCACGGTCGCGCGTCAGAAGCGCGCTGCCGCGCGACGCCGTGCAGCTCGCGCAGGCCGAGCGGCGCCACGCCGATGAGCGTCGGGAGCGCGCGAATCGACGCCGGCTCGCGGCACGTCGCCTCGCCGCGGCCCGCGCTTGGGACAGCAGGCCAGCGCTTGGCACGCGCGCCGGGGCATCTCTGCCGGTGCGCCGGGCCGCCTCCCCCACGCGTCGGCGAAAGGCCGCGCCGCGCCGACCCGTCTGCGGTCCGTTCGACCTATGCTGACACGCCGTTCATCGCCGCTTCGAGGGGCTAGACGGCCGCGATGGCGCTCGCGACCGTGGCAGCGGTCGCCCCGGCGTCCGCCGCCGCGGCGGGCCTGGTCCCCCAGGCCGGCCCATGGCCCGCGCCGATCGCCGGTGCCGCCAATCCGCTCGCGGGCACCCCGTACGTGTTCAATGGCGCTGACGCGACGACGAACGCACGGCTGCGGATCTGGCTGCGAGTCCGCGGGAAGGCGCATACGGCGATCACCCGCCCCATCGGCGACCGCACAGTGGTTAGCGGCGAGCTGCGAAACCGTGACGCGCATCGCGCGATCAGCGACGCGATGCTGACCCTTGCCGCAGAGGACGTCTACACGGGTCGGTGGATCGCGGTCGGCAACGTGCAAACGAACCGGCGGGGGCGCTTCGGTGCCGTTCTTCCCGTCACCGCACGTCATCTTCGGGTTGCGGTCCTCTACTACCCCGTCGTCACGTCGACGGTGCCGATCTACTCGCGGCGCGTGCTCGTCCGCGCGAGCCCGCGCGTGTGGCTCGGCACCCCGCACCGCAAGCGCCGCACGGTTCTCTTCCACGGACGCGTCAGCGGCGGGCCCGCGCCGGCCAGCGGTCTGCTCGTCGCGCTGCAGGTGCACAACAACTTCGGGCGCTGGGTGACGGCAGGGCTGGCGCGCACGCGGCCTGATGGCCGCTACCGGATCACCTACCGGTTCCCGCGCGGCGGCCGTCTGACGGTTCGCGTGCTCGTGCCCGGCCGCCAGCCGGGCTGGCCGCTGTATGCCGGCGCCAGCGCAGCCGTCGGACTGCGCCTGCGATGAACGACCTCACGACACGACATCACCCAAAAGGAGCTTCTGTGGCCAAACGACAGATCACTCGGCATGTATGGGTGCCGCTGACGCTCGCGCTCACCGGCGCAACCAGCGGCCTACTCGGATTGGCGGCGCTGCGCGCAGCCGGTTTAAACGGCACGGCGCCGCCGAACGCCGCGGTCATCAAGAGCCTGATCGACCAGCTCACGAGCAACTGGGAGTGGCTGATCATCACCGGTCTCGGGCTGGTTCTGATCGTCCTGGCCGGGCTGTTCATGGTCGGCTCGCGGACCGCACCGGACTGGCTGTTCAAGGTCGTCGGCGGGATCCTGATGATCCTCGTCGTCATTCCCACGTGCCTCGCGTGAGCGTAACGATCGTCATGCGCTACCGGCATGCCCGCACCAACACGATGCGCGTCGCCTCGATGTGCATCGTCCTCGTGGCTGTCGCAGGCTGCGGCGGCGGCTCAGCCAAGAGCGACGACGAGCTCGTCCGCAACACCGTCGTCGCGTGGTACTCCGCAGTCGCTCGAGGCGACGGGGCGAAGGCTTGCGCGCTGATGACCGAGGCCGGCCGCAAGCGCGACCTCGATGCAGGCGGCGGCATCGTTCTTGAGCCCGGGGGAAGCGTCCGCACTGCGCCCGCGACGTGCGAAGCACGAGTCCAGGCCTTCGGTCGTGAGCTTGCGCGTGGGGATCTTGCCCCTGCGGTGAACGCGGCCACGATCCGTGGCGTCCGCGTGCTCGGCGACCGCGCGACCGCGACGAGCGAGTTCGGGCAGCGACAGCAGTCACTCGTCCTACGTCGCGTCGTGGGTCGGTGGCTCGTCGACGGCGCTTCGAGCTGACGATGCGCTCTCGCTCGACTGTGGCAGTCGCCGTTGTCCTCGGTCTGCTTGGAGTGGCGGTCCTGGCCCCTACGGCCGGTGCCGCAACACCCGGGCCGCCGATCGCCGATGCGCTCGGGGTCGGGGGAGCACTCAAGGATCTGCTCGACACGGCCGGCGGTGTGCTGATCGGTGGGATCAACTGGACGTCCGATGTCGCAGGTCAGTTCGTCGTGCAGACCCTCAGCGGGCTCGTTGATCTGCTGATCCCCGATAGCTGGGCGCGGCAGGCGACGAGCATCATGCGGTGGGTCGTTGCGGTGCCGAGCTACGGCGCTCAGGTCAAGACCCCGGACGGCTCCGTGACGTATGCGTTCGCGGGGATCAACGAGTTGCGCGATCTGTTCGTGTGGGTGGGTCTGGCTTTGCTTCCGCTCACGCTGGTGTACGCGAGTACGCGCGCGATGTTCGGTCTTGGCGATCACGTCGCGCTGCCTGTCCTGCGCGTGCTCGCAATCGCTGTTGCGCTCGTGTCGTATCCGTGGCTTTGGTCGCAGGTCGCCGCGATCGTCAATCAGATGACGAAGGCGATCCTCTCGATCCCCGCGGTCAGCGCCGGCGTGAACCGCATGTTCGAGTTCATCGTCGGTGGCGGCGCGCTGGCCGGGCTGCCGTTGGTTGGCCTGATCGTGATGGCAGCGGCAGGCGTCGGGCTGCTGGCGACGATCTTCGCGAAGGTGCTGATGATCATCGTCGGTGCGCTGGTGTACGCCACCGGGCCGGTGATGCTCGGGCTGGCGCCGACGGAGCGCGGCGCGGCCGCGGCGCGCGCGTGGCTGACGCTGGCGCTGGGATTGGCGGCGTTGCCGATTGTTTGGACGACGGTGTTCGCGATCGGTGGGCTGCTGATGAACGACAGCGCGGGCGCCGGTGCGCTGATCGCGACCGATAGCGATCTGGGCGAGCTGCTCGGCGGGTTGGTCCTCGCCCTGGCGGCGATCGCGGCGTTCTGGCTGAACCTCAAGCTGACACGGTTTGCCGCGGCGATTCTTGGCGGCCAGGTGGCGGGGATGCTGGCGCTCGCCTCCAGCGGTCGGGCCGGTGGCGCGGTTGGTCCAGCGGTGGCGTCCGACCCGCGCGACGCGCTGAGTGCGTTCGGGGCTCGCGTAAGCGGTGCGGCGCGCGGAGCTGCCGGGCCTCTGGCCGCGAGCGGACGCGCAGGGGGTCTACTCGTGCGCGCCGGCGGCGGTGTTGCAACGCTCGCTGGCGGCGGCCTGCTCGGCGCGGCGGGTGCGCTTGCAAAGCGCGGCGCCGCTGGCGCGGGCGGTGGGTGGCTTGGCCAGGCGATCGGCGCAACGAAGGCCGGTGCGCTGGCAACGCGCATGGCACGAGCGGGTCAGACCGGATGGAGAACGGCGGGCCGCCAACCAGCCATGACGGATGCGCCTACGGACGAGAACGGCGAAGACCGACGGCAGCGGACCGGTGGCGCGCCCCGCGCGCGGCCGACACCGCGTCCGCCGCGACCGACGACCGATCCGCCTCCTGTTGAGCACGGCGACGACGGGTCCGAGGGCGGTGCGGGCTCGGCGACGCCGCGTCGGGATTGGCGGCCGCCGTCGCGGCCAGCAGGCGCAGACTCTTCTCGCCCAGGGCGATCCCAGCGCTGGCGGTGGCGTGGGAAGGGCCGCTGATGCGCGCGTTTCGGCGGCTGAATGACGGCACGCGCTACTACGGCCTGACCTGGCAGCGGTGGCTGGCAGTCGGCTTGGCGGGCGGCGTGCTGTACGCGGCGGTGCGCGTCTCGCCGCTTGGCTATCGCCCGACGATCACCCTGACGCTGTTCACGCTCGCGGCGGCGGGCATGGTGCTCTATGCGGTCAGCGGGCAGGCGCTTGGCCCCGGCCGCTACATCGCGGCGTTCGTGCGCTGGCGCTGCGGGCCAACGCGCTTCGTTGCGCCCGATGCCGCCACCCCGGTCACGGGTGGCGTGATCGTCGACGCGCTCCCGCTGGTGCTCGCGGGTCGGGCCGACGAGACCGCGTGGTGGCCCGAGGACGAGGACGGCGCCAGCCCGCGCATCAACGAGGCCGCGACCCGATCTGTGAGGCTGCCATGACGAGCACAACCCGACGGCTCGCCGGCCGCGTCGACGCGGGTCGACGCCAGCGCCGGACGCGCACGGTCGGCGAGCTCGTCGACATCGCGGCACTTGAGCCAGACGGGCTGGTCGTCACGACCGAGGGCGCGTACGTGCGCGTACTCGAGTGCCAGCACGTCCCGAACGTCGTGAGCGCCGATCCGGGCGCCCTCGCGCAGGTCGAGGCCGGCTGGGCGGAACTGTGCGCTGTGATCCCCGACCTGCAGGGCCTGAGCTTCTACGCGCAGACCGACCCGATCGGCGTCACAGACGCGATGCTCGACGACCGCCAGCGCGTCGATCTGGCAATCGCCGACGACCGGGCGCATGGCCGATCCGCGCTGGCGCGCAGTCGCCGGCGCTTCCTCCAAGCCCAGACGGAGTCTGTGACGCAGGCCGCGCGCGGCGAACAGCCCGCGGTCGCCGCGCGCTACTGGGTCGCCGTGCCCTACCACCCTGCAGCGAACCCGGTGCGCAGGCTCAAGCGGACATGGACGTCCGGCGGCGGCGTGCTGCGCACGACATGGGTTGAGCATCAACGCGCTGCCAGAGAGAGCCTGGCGCTGACCGAGCAGATCATCGCGCACCTGACGGGGATGCAGGTCGACGCGCACCTGATGGGGCCGGTGGAGATCCTCGCCGCCGGCTGGGAGCGGCTGCACCCAGCCGCCGGCTCGCTGCCCGACCTCGAGGCGTTTGACCGCGTCGCCCAGATCGTCCAGGCCACGGGCGCCGAGGACGCGATCTGGCACCGAGCGAGCATCGTCGATGCGTTGTGCAGCACCAGCGAGCCGGTCGGCGTCGACGCGAGCGACCAGCGCTGGCTGCGTCACGCCGATGGCACGCTTGAGGAGACGCTGCACCTCGGCACGCCGCCGGCGCAGACGTCGCCGTGGTGGCTTTCGTACCTGTTGCAGGTGCCGCTGCCCAGCACGGTGGCGGTGCACATCAGCGTCGGCGATCGAACACGTATCCGGTCCGCGCAGCGTCGGCGGTGGGCGCGACTGCGCGCGGCGATCGACTACAAGGACCGCCGCGGCCGACTCGTAGGACACGACGAGACCGACGCGCTCCAGGAGGCCAGCCTGCTCGACAGCGAGCTCGCCGCTTCGGTCGCAGCGACCGTCTATGACGTGTCGATCTACGCGTCGTTTCGCCACCCAGGCGGCGACGAGGACGAGTTCGACGACCTGCTGCGAGGCGTCGCGAAGACCTTCGGATCGTTCACCGACGCTCGCGTGCTGCGCGGGCGCTTCCTCGGCATCGCGGGGTTGACGTCGACGCTGCCGATCGGCGTCGACCGCCTGCGCGCGACGCGACGCTACGCCCATCGCAACATCGCCCACTGCATCCCGCTGACAACCGCGTCCTGCGGCTGCCCGCAGGGCCTGATCCTCGGCTACAGCGATCCCGCCGGCACGCTCGAGCGCATCGACCCCTTCGATGCGCTGTTCGAGCGGCACGTCACGCTGGTCGCGGGACCCAGCGGCGGCGGCAAGACCGTCGCCGTCAACGCACTACTCGAGCGCGCGATCTCACAAGGAATGCGCGGCTGGATCGTCGATCGCTCCAGCACTCGCAGCCCGGACGGCACACGCACGCAGAGCCACTACGACCCGCTGCTGAGCCTCATCCCCGGTGCGCGTCGCATCGACGTCGGCGGCCGCGGCGGCGACGTCATCTGCCCGTGGGACGTGCCCAACCCGGCGACCGTGTCGAGTTCCAAGCTCGAGTTTCTGCTCGCCCTGCACGCACTGCTGATCGGCGACCTGCATGGCGACGAGCGCCGGCTCAACGCACTGGAGGAATCGTTGCTACGAACCGCGATCTCCGCGGTCTACGAGCGCTGCGCCGAGAGCGGTGAGCGACCTCGCGAGACGCTGCTCGCCGCTGAGCTGCCACGGACGGCCGAGCAGCTGCCACGCGCGGGCAACACCGGTGAGCTTGACCCGCAGATCGCCAGCGCGGTGCACTCGCTCGTGGCGCGGCTGGCGCCCTTCGTGGAGGGCGCATCGCTGGCGCACATCGCCGACGACCCCACGACGATCCAGCCCGATCCGCCGTTGACGCTGTTTGACATCGCGGGCGCGTCGGAACGGCTGATGCCGGCGCTTGTGCTGACGATCGTCGATCACATCGACACGGTCGTCCAGAGCACCCGCGCGCAGCACGTCAGCGGAACGCTGGACGACCTCGGGCCGTGGGCCGGCCGCCTGTTTTTGGTCATCGAGGAAGGCTGGCGCCTGACGAGCAGCAAGGCCGCCGGCGCGTGGCTGAACGAGTACGCGCGTCGCTCACGACATTTCGCGCTATGGCTGATCTTCGTCACCCAGCACTTCAAGGACATGGCCAACGAGCAGGGACGCGCGCTGCTTGAGAACAGCGCGCTGCGGCTCTGCTTCCGTAACAACAAGACCGACCTCGAGCACGCCCGCCACCCGCTCGGGCTCACCACGACCGACATCGAGGCAATCACGAGCCTGCAGACCCGCAAGGGCGCCTACTCGACCGTCTACGTCGTCAGCCCGCGCGGCCGCGGCCGCGTGCGGGTGACGCTCGGTGATCTCGAGTACTGGATCTGCAGCAACGATCCCGACCACGACCAACCCGCGCGCATCGCCGCGCTCGCCGACGCCGACGGCGATCCCTGGCAGGCGCTGCGACTGCTGGGCACACCCGCGTGGCACGACACCAACCAGCGCGCCCTCACGCACTGAAGGGTCCTGCCGGATGCGCTCACGCCTGCCCCTGGTTGCCCTGATCGCCGCCACGCTGATCACCAGCGGCTGCGGCATCGAAGACCCCTACCAGCCCAGCGCCGCCACCAGGACGGACACGACGGTCAGGCCAAGCACGGCGCCGGTCAGTCCTGATGCCGACGAGGCGAAGCCCGACCTGAGCCCGCCGCAGCGCGACGCGCAGCGCCGCGCCGAAAGCGCCGCGCGCGCGTTCCTCACCGGCTATCTGCCCTACAGCTACGACCAGGCGACCGCGCGACGCATCCTCTCCGCGACGCCTGCGCTGCGACACGAGCTTGCCGGTAATCCTCCGCACGTCAGCGCCAGGACAATGCGCACAGCGCACCCGCTCGTCCGACAGCTGCGTGTGTCCGGGCTCAGCGGCTCGCGCGCATACGTGCTCGCGCAGGTCGACGACGGCTCGCGAACCTACGCGACGAGCCTGACAATCGAGAGGCACGGGCACAGGTGGCTTGTGACGGCGATCGGGTAGATGGCCGTGCCTGCCGTCGCAACCGCCGCCAGGGCGGGGGTCCTGGCCTGGCAGCAGCGCCGCGCGCTGCTCTGGCTTCTGGCGCTTGCGATCGCGGCACCCCTCGCGATCGCGCTGCTCGTCGCCGCGCTGATCACCGGCAGCAACGGCGACAGCCAGTCAGGCCAGTTCAAGCCGTCAGCGCTGGCGCTGCGTGACGTCCCAGCGGCGTATCTGAGCGCCTACCAAGCGGCGGGATCGCGATACGAGCTCGGTTGGGAGTACCTCGCCGCGATCGGCAAGATCGAGACCGACCACGGCCGCTCGACCGCGCCGGGCGTGCACTCCGGACTGAACGCCGCCGGCTGCTGCGCTGGGCCGATGCAGTTCAGCCTCGTCGGTAGCCCATCGACGTGGGACACCTACGCCGTCGACGGCAACCACGACGGCAGAAAGAGCCCGTTTGACCCCGCGGACGCGATCCCCGCCGCCGCGGACTACCTGAAGGCCAGTGGCGCGCCCACCGACTGGGACCGCGCGATCTTCGCCTACAACCACGCCGCCTGGTACGTCGCCGACGTCAAGCACCAAGCACAGCTATACCGCAGCGCGCCCGCAGCTGTGCCAGGCAACCTCGCCGGCGTCGGCAACCCCGATGGCGCCGCGCTCGGCAGCAACCCGAACCTCACGTGGGCGCACCCGGTCACGCAGCTCGGCGATCTGCGATCCGGGCGCGTGTCCCCGCGGCTGATCGCGCTGCTCGCGCTCGTCGCACAGCGCCACCAGATCACGATCACGGCACTGGCGTCCGACCACTACCCCGGCACCAACCACGAGGCCGGGCGCGCCGCGGACATCGCGATCGTCGACGGCGACAACTGCTACCCGCCCCACCGGTCCGGCAGCTGCTGGACGTTGGCGCAACAGCTCGACCGGCTCGACGGCTGCCTGCACCCAACCGAGCTCATCTACTACTTCGACCCCGGCCCGAGCCCCGACAGCTTCGCGAGACCGGATCACGACGATCACATCCACGTCGGCTTCGACGGGCCACTCGGCGCCCGAACCTACGCCCCCGATATCGCGGCCTGCAGCCCGGCTGCGCTCAGCGGACGGCGATGAGACCGCTCGCCGACCAGCCGCAAACCGCGTGCGCGTGGCGTCCGCGAAAACATGTCCGGCGCGTCGCCGCGCTCTGGATACTCACGATCGGGCTCACCGCACTCGGGGTGCTGCTCGGGCTGTTGGTGCCCTCGGCCGCGCCGAGAGGCACGCCTCACCCGACGCTGCAAGGCCATGTGGACGAGGCCGTCGGCATTTGGCTGCATAACCTCCGGGTGCTCGCCGCGCCGATTATTCTCGCCGGGGCGCGATGGTCGAAGCACCGCGCGACACGCCTCGCGGGCGACGCGATCGTCGCCACAACCGTCGCGTCGAGCCCGCTCGTCGTGGGCGCCGCGATTGGCCGCTACGGCGACGAACTACTGCGCTACCTGCCGCACGTGCCGCTCGAGTGTGCGGCGATCAGCATCGCAGCAGCCGCGTGGCTCACCGTGAGCTCAGGCGACCGGCTTACCGGTGGCGCGCTCGCCCTCTACGCGATCGCCGTCGTCGCAGCGGCAGCGATCGCCGCGACGGTCGAGACCGTCGCGGTGCCGCACGCGGCTTGTCGTGCCCCAGACCGAACCGCAGACCGAGCCCCAGATCTTCAGTCTGGGGTTCGGCCGCCGCAGCCCCCGGAAGTACAGGCCGTTTGCCCGTCTCACGGCCTGACCACCCGCCCTCCACGTTGTTGCGTTCGGGTGGTCAGGCCGTGTTCCGGGCGGCCTTGGGTTCCGGGGGCTGCGGCGGCCGAACAGGAGGGCTACCGGGATGGTGCTCTGAGGGGTCGAGAGGGTGAACAGCAGTGGTCCCAGAACACCTCGCTGGCGCGAGGTGTTCTGGGACTGGCAGGCGAACACCGGCGCTGGGACGCCGCCGTTCGCCTGCGAGGTACGCCGCCTTGCGGCGGGGTGCCGGCTGCGCCGGCGATCACGCTGCGCGTGTTGCGCTCCGCGCCGTACGCCGCCGCACGGCGGGATGCCCACTCAACGGTCGATGACGCTGCGCGCGCCGGGAGGGCGCGATCATGAGCGGCCGCTCGACACGCCCCGGTCCGCGATCGCTCGCCGGGCTACGGTGGCTGGCGCGCGTCGGTGCCTCATCCGGAGATCCACTTGGGCTCGTGATGGGCTGGAGTCGCGCGGTGCTGAACGATCACCTCGCGCGGCTGACCGCCGCCGGGTTGGTCCGGCGCATCCCGATGACTCGCGGCGAGGGCTCGCTGATCATCGTCACGCGTGAAGGCGCGCGGATGGGCGGCGCGACCACAGCGCCACGCGGATCCGCTCCAACCTCATGGGCGCACACGGTCGCGTGCGCGTGGACGAGCGCGTGGTTTGAGGTCCGCGGCCGCGACTGGCTCAGTAGCCGCGAGATCGCGCACGACGACAGCTGGCGCGGCCGCGTGGCATACACCGACGGGCAAGGGCGCAGCCACCGGCTGCACCACCGACCCGACCTCGGAACCTTCGTCGGCGACGCAAAGCAACCCGTGGCCGTCGAGGTCGAGCTACAACGCAAATCGCTGGCACGGCTGCAAGGGATCCTTGCGATGTACAGCGATCGCATGATCGGATCACACCGCGGTCTCGCCGGAGTGCTGTACATCGCCGGCGACCCCGTGATCGCAACCGCGGTACGAACGGCCGCGAGCACCGTGCAGCTGGATGAGCACCCCGGCGGCCGCCTGCGCATCCTCGAGCTCGCCGACGTCATCGCGCAGACACGCGCCGTGGCCGACACAAGCCCAGCAGCGCACACCGCCACGTCGGAGGGTGCGCGATGACGCTGCGCGAGTTGAGCATCGTCGTACTGGCCAGCCTCGTCGCGGGCGCGCTCGGCATGCCGAGCGCGTGGTGGTTGCGGCGCTACACGACGCTGAGCATCCGCAACCTCTACATCCTCGCGATCGCGCTGTGCGCCCTCGTGGGCATCGCCGCCGCGGCCACCCTGTGGCCACTCGCAGCAGTGCTCGCACCGCTGGCATTCTTTGCCGCGTCCGCGAGTCTCATAGGCCGCCGCTGGCGCCTGTCGGATCTCGGCGCGGGCGAGGAGCTGCGCCGCTACGAGCAAGACCGCCGCTGGATCTGGCAACCGACGACGCGACGCGACGCGGAACGCGTATGGATCGCCACCCAGGGCGAGATCGTGCGCGAGCGGGCGTGGCCCGCGCACGAGCCATACGTCCCGATGACTCACGACCACACCGCACGGCTGCCGCGCCGCGCCGGACAGCACGTCGCCGCGTTCGGCGCCACCGGCTCGGGAAAGACGACGAGCGTCCTGCGCGCGGCCGCCGGCCGAGTCCTGAAAGACCACGCGGCGCTGCTCTGGGTCGACCCGAAGGGCGACCCACTGACCCAGGCGTTCCTGCGCCGCCTTGCCGCGGCGGCCAGCCGACCGTTTGTGCTGTTCGATCCGCACGCGCCGGACAGCGATCGCTGGCAGCCGCTGTGGGGCGATCGACCGTCGGAGGTCGTCGCGCGGCTGCTGGCCGGGATCCGCACCAGCGAGCCGTACTACGCCGACACGCTGCGCCAGCACGTCTCACTTGTCGCGACAGTTCTGCACCAGGCGGGGTATTGGCCGCCGGCGTTTCCGCTGCTCGTCGAGGCCTCGCAGCTGCGCCGCTTTGACCGTGTCATCGCACTAGCGCGTCGCACGCGCGACACCGATCCGGAGCTGTGGCGGCGCGTCAGCGACCACGCGGAATGGGTTGCTTCGCGCGAGGGCGCGAAGGCCCTCAGCGGTGGGCTGATCCGCCTTGAGCTCGTCGTCGGCGAAGCATGGCGACCGGTCCTCACGCCACGCGACGTGCCCGACGGCAGGGGACGCGGCCAGCGTGTCGATCGCTGCAGTGATCCGCACGGGGGCCATCGTGCTCTGGCGCACGCACGTCGACCAGATGCCCGAGGAGGCCAACGCGATCACCGCCGTCGCGCTCGCCGACATCCACGCCGCCGCCGCGGAATCCGACGGCGCGCCGTGGACGCTCGTGCTCGACGAGTTCGGCGCGATCGTCAGCACATGCGCCAACCACGCACTCGCGCTGCTGCAACGCGGCCGCACCCACAACGGCCAGGTCTTCGTCATCACACAGTCCACCGCCGACGTCGAAGCCCTCACCGGCCAAAGCGGGCTGCTGGACTCCCTCAGCGACAACTTCGCCGCGTTCGTCGTGCACCGCCAGACCAGCCCCGACTCGCGCGACTGGCTCGCGAAGCTCATGGGCACGACCGCGCTCTGGCAATCGACCGACCAGACCAGCAGCCACGGCCTGACCGCGACTGGGATCGGATCGCGACGGCGCGTCCGTGAGTTTCGCATCGGCTCAGACACCTTCGCCGACCTACGAACCGGCGAAGCGATCATCCACACCACGCACACCAACCCTGCGCGCGTGCACGTCGACGAGCTCCGACTAGGAAACGGCCAGCCCCGGAGGATCGGCAAAGGACCGCAGAGCGCATGCGAGATCACGGTCGACGCATCGACCGCGCTGCCCGCAGCGCAGCGCAGAGCGCCCACGCGACCCAACGCGTCGACGAAGTCGCCCGCGAGCCTCGCTGAGCAACCGCCCGCAGCAGCAGCGCGCGTGCTTCCGCCAGAAGCTACGGCGGGCAGGCATATCGACCCGCACGAGCGCTCGCGACCCCACATGGACGACGAGGTCGTCGACCTCGACGAGGTCTGAGCGATGAAACCACATGACGTTCGTGGCAGGCAGGTCAGCGACAGGCAACGGATGCGCTCGGTGCGCGGCCGCGAGCGCCCTCAAGTGTCGCGCCCTGCGGGCGCGGGCCGGGCAGCCACGGTCGCGCACCGAGCGAGACCACGACACCTGTGGAGCCACCATGCCTCGAACGACTACCCGACCAGGGATCCGGCTCGCAGCCAATCCGACCGTCGATCCCGACCGGCTCGCGCTGATGTGGCAGATGAGCCCGGAGGAGCGCAGCGCGGCCGCGCGCCGTGGCGAGCTCAGCCTCGGGGAGATGTGCCGATGGGCGGCGCGCTGCCCCTGGGAGGTCGAGCTCGTCAACGGCGAGTTCTTCTTCCTCGCAGCCTTCACACCCGAGCTCGCGGAAACCCGGCATGCAGTCGACTGAACAGCGCCGCCTCGTCGTCTATCTCGGCGCACTGGTCGGGCGTGAGCACACGGGACTGCTCGAGGTGCGCTGGCGCCACGGCAACGGGATGCGCCGCCGCGTCTACCGGGCCGCCGACGAGCTGCCCGTGGCCGTGACGGCAATCCTCGAGCTCGGTGCCCGGACCGACGTTTACGTCGGCTGCGCGCCACGAGCCGGGAGAGCTGGCGGCCTCGACGTAATCGCGCGCGTCTGGGTGCTGTGGGTCGATTGCGATACCTCGCAGGCGATCGCCGCGATGGGCGCGTTTACGCCGCCCCCGTCCATCGTCGTGCGATCAGGCAGCGACGAGCACCGCCACGCCTACTGGACACTCGACCGTCCCATTGCTGCGAACGCCGCGACCGCCGGCAACCGGCGCCTCGCGCATGCGCTGGGCGCCGACGCCAGCGCTGTCACGACCGCGGCGACGATCCTGCGACCTCCTGACACCCGGAACTTCAAGCACCGCCCGCCGACGCCGGTGATCGCCGAGCGCCTGCAACCGTGGCTGCGTGTCAGCCCGACACAGCTTCTCGACCAGCTCCCCGACCCGCCCCGGCCGCCTGAGCCACTTCCGCAAACGCTCGCTCATCGTCACGAGGACGACGCCCTGCGCCACGTCCCGCCCGTCATCTACATCCAGGTGCTCACGGGCTTGACCCCGGGCCGCGACGGCAAGGTCTCGTGCCCGTTCCACGGCGAAGACCGGACCCCGTCGCTGCACGTCTACACAGATCCCGCCGACGGCTGGTACTGCTTTGGCTGCCAGCGTGGAGGGTCGATCTACGACCTCGGCGCCGAGGTGTTCGGACTGTCGACACGCGGCCGCGACTTCGTCGAGCTACGCCGCATGTTGCACGAAGCGCTCAGCGCTGGCGTACCGACCTGGGCACACGGGACCGCACAGAGTCGGAGCAGCGGGTAGCCGGTGCCGGGGGTCACGCCATGCACCGGATCGCCGGCTGGCCGCACCAGGGTGTCCGTTCCTGCGTGGTGGGTTGCTTGCGTCTCAACACAAGGCTGCCCAAGCGCCGGTCAATCCGCCACACCAGCTCCATCCGGCTTCGCCGGACCGCCCAGGGGCTTGGGGCTGGCGCGTGCGTTCGACCGGCCCCCGGGCCTGCCAGGTCTCGTCGAAAGCAACCACCACCAGGAAGGACACCAGATGAGCCAGGTCAACATCAACCGCGTCGTGATCACCGGCAACCTCACCGCCGACCCCGAGCTCCGCACCCTCGAAAGCGGCACCTCGGTGTGCAAGCTGCGCATCGCGTGCAACACCCGCCGCAAGGACTCCGCCAGCGACAAATGGGTCGACAAGCCCAACTACTTCGACGTCACCGTCTGGGGCGGGCTCGGTGACACCGTCGCCAAGTACACCGCCAAGGGCCGCCCCGTCGCCGTCGACGGCCGGTTGGAATGGCGCGAGTGGGACGCCGAGAACGGCGGCAAGCGCCAAGCTGTCGAGATCATCGCCGACAGCGTCCAGTTCCTCGGCGGCCAGACCAGCAACGGAACCGCCGAGCAGACCTCCTGACCGAGCCACAGTGCGCCCCGACGCTTCTGTCGGGGCGCCACGGACGGCACGTCGGTCCCGCCTATAGACGACGGCGCCCTGCTCGCCGCAGAAGCGCTTGTCATCCTGAGTGACATCCCCCGCCTTCGTGGTCATCGCGGTGGAGCGGGGAAAACTCAAAAGACCCAACCGCGGGGTTGGCCAACGGGCTGACGACGAGCCCGGGGACGATAGTCGCGTCTCAGCAGCGATGGGCTAGCTTCCGAGAATGTCCTTCACGAGCAACAGTGGAGAGCCCGTCTCGCTGAGATGGCGCCGCTTCGCGTCGAGCACGTCGGCGAGGCTCACATGGCCTTCGAGCACGCTGAACAGATCGGTGCCATCCATGAAGATCAGCCCAGATCCACAGTCTGAGTGGGCGCGGACGGAAGGCTCCGAAAAACCCGATACCGCGACAAAGAGTCCAAGCGTGTTCTTGCCCTTGCGCAGAACCTTTTGCGCCAGAACGTCGACGTGGGCGCGCGATGCCGGCAACTGCTCCCATTTGGCTTCGAGCAGGTAGTCGTCGGTGTTGAACGAGAACGCGCCGTCAATTTGCTCGTCTGCGATGACGAAGCTCATGCGGGGATTCAGGTCGGAGAGGAAGAACAGCTGGTTGAGAAGCTGTTCAAATCTGCGACCGCGTCCCTGTGCGTCCGGGTCGCCATACATAGCGAGGAACTCTGTTTTCAGCCCCTCGAGCACACTCGCATGCGTTCTTCGTGCTTCATACGTCGCCTTCTCGGCTTCTTGCTCGCGTTCGAGCTTGTCTCGCGCTTCAGCAAGAGCGCTGTATTGCGCCGTCCATTTGCGAAGCGTTGCGACCGCTGCGGTTGCCACTCCGATCAGGTGCTCGCGATCCTCATGGCGCTGCAGGTTGGGAAACTCATCCATGGCTGCCAGCTCACGCATGAGGTCAATCGTGACTGCTTGATAGCGATCTTCTTTTGCTGCCAAATCCATGACGAGTTCGCCTGCAACTTCGCGCTTCGTTCCGGCGAAGCTCAGCCCGACGAGAAGTTCTGGATGGTCTCGGAGCGCCATACGCAGGAAGCGCTCGAAAGGTGCCCTATTCCAAAACACGACTGCGAGCGCCTCGAGCAGCGCGTCGTACGCGCCTGGGGCCAGACGCTTGGCCGTGTGCGGGCCGCGATAGAAAGAGGCTGGCTCTCGCCGCGACATTGACTCATTCTGCCTAATGGCGCGGCGGCGCCCGGTTAGCGCGCGGGTCCCGGAGGAGGGGCCCTTCCGGGACGACCATTACGCCACCCGCCCGCAGAAACGCTCGCGCGCCCGCCGACGACATCCGTCGGGGTATTCCATCACCAAACGCGGCGCCGCGGTGCGTCCGGGTGGGTGGGTGGTGCGCCGGGCGCGGACGCCGACCCCGCCCAGGATTGCACCCTTCGGGCGCAGGCGGGCGGAGATCGGCCCCGCACCCGGCGGCGGCCAACAGACGAGGAGGCCCTCGTGAACACCTCACCAGCCACCGCATCCCCCAGCGTGCAGCTGCGCACGGTCCCGATCTCGGCGATCGTCCCGATCGACGGGTGGAACCCGCGGACGGCATTCGACGACGCCGAGCTTCGGGCGCTGTCTGCAAGCCTGCTCGAGCGCGGCTGCCTGGTCCCGGTGCTCGTCCAAGCCGGCGGGGATGGCAGCTACCGGCTCGTCGACGGCGAGAAGCGCTACAAGGCCGCGGTCCTGGCGTCGCTGATGGAGCTTCCGGCGGTCGTGCGCCCCGCCCAGGCCAGCGAGGACAGCACTGGCGTGGAGGCCGAGTTGCTCGTCGACGCGGTCGTCGCCAACCAGCTGCGCTCGCAGCTATCCCCGGTCGAGGAGGCGCTGGCCTGCCGCCGGCTGAAGCGTGAGCACGGCCTGACGCTGAAGGGCATTGCGCAGAAGCTGCAGATGACGCAGGCCAAGGTCCGCGAGCGCATGGTGCTGCTCGAGCTCCCCGAGACGTTGTGGCCACGGATCGCGGCCGGCGAGATCCCGGCCAGCGCGATCGCGGGGCTCGTCGGCGTGGAGAAGATCCACCCGGGCCTGGCTGAGGTCGCCGTCACGCTCGTGCTGGACCGCGGCGAGGAGTACGACGCCGATCCGTGGCGCTGGCGCGACGTCGCAAGCGACGCCCTGGCGGTCGTCGCGGGCGGCCTGCACGACGAGACCGTCGAGGCGCCGGCCGGGGTGTTCGTCTCCAGCCAGCGCTACCCGCTCGGCGCGTTCGCGCTGGATGACAAGCACCAGGCGGCCGCGGAGAAGCTCGCCGAGCTGCGGGGCACGAGCGTCGGTGCGCTGGAGCTGACGTTCGGTCGCGCGGCGGTCGAGCAGGCGCGCACGCTGAAGGCGGCGTACACGCCTGAGCACGGCTGGGTGACGCTGGTGGTCGGTCAGGACGTCGCCGACACGATCGCCGGCGATCAGATCACCGCGGCGCTGAAGGCCGCGCGTGCGGACGCCAAGCGCGCCCGCGAGGCCGCCAAGACCACCGGCAAGGACGCAGCGCCCACGGCCGATGAGGCGAGTGACACCGCGGTCGATGAGGCGGTCCGCAAGGAGCAGGCCCGCGCGGAGCGGGCGGCCGCGGTCGCCGCGCGCGAGCAGGCCGCGGTGTTCAACGAGCAGCTCGGTGTCGCGGTCGTCAACTCGCTGTCGCGCGTCAAGGTCGACGACCGCGTCGTGAAGATCCTGACCGCAATCAACGTCGCCGGCGAGCTGGACCGCCTGGCGATGCGCGGCGCGCGGTACGGGTTTCCCGGCTGGGTGACCGTGCAGGAGACCAAGCGCGGGACGAAGCGCGTCTACATCGAGCAGCGCGGCGACGCGCAGGCCAAGGCCGCCGAGTACCTCGCCGGCGCGAAGACCGCCGGGGAGCTGGCGGGCCGCACGCTCGCGATGGTGCTGATGGGCGTCTACGCCGACGAGGAGGCGGTCGCCAACTCCAACCGCGCGTTTCACAGCGTGACGGTGCAGACGGCGTTGCCGTGGGCCGAGGACGTCGCGGAGCTGATCGACGAGCTCGCCGGCGAGAAGCTCCCGGCCGCGCTGATGGATCCGGTCCTCGAGCAGCGCCGCGCACGGCACGCCGAGCGGCGCGCCGCGATCGCCGCCAAGACGGCCGCGATCGACCGCATCGCCGAGCTGCTGCGCGACGGCGAGCTCGGCAGCGAGGCGCTGGATGAGCTCGAGCAGCTCGCCCCTGTCGCGTATGGCGAGTACTCCGCGGCGGCGTGGGAGCTGCGCGACAAGATCCGCGCCCGACGCAAGACGCTCACCGCCGCCGACAGCACCGCCGACACACCGCAGCCTGCCGAGGACGCAGAGCTGCAGGACGACGGCGACGTCGACGTGGATACGGGCGAGCTCGATGCCCAGGACGCCGGCGAGGAGAACCCGCAGGACCGCGATGGCGCGGCCGCGGCCGACGTCGACGAGCCCGACGCCGACTAGCAGCGCGCCCGGTGGCGGGGCCTGACCGCTCCCGAGGATCGCACCCCCGTCCAGGGGGTGCGGTCGGGACGCGATCCAGGCCCCGCAACCGGCGGGCGCCACAAATTGCCCGGGAGGGGATCCTGATGGCCAAGAGGAAGCTCATCGCGCTGACCGACGAGCAGCGCGCCGAACGGCGCAAGCAGGAACGCGAGCTGACCGAGCGCGCGGTCGCGCAGCTGCGCTCGAGCGCGGGCTGGCAGCGCTGGCTCACGGTTCGCGCGCGTGTCGGGCTGCGGCGCTACAGCGTGCGCAACCAGCTGCTGATCTGCCTGCAGGACCCCGAGGCGACGCACGTCGCCGGGTTTGGCGCCTGGCTGTCGCTGGGCTACTGCGTGCGCAAAGGCGAGACGTCGCACATCCGTGTGTGGGCGCGCTGCGCGCCATCGCGTAAGAAGCTGCAGGCCTGGCGTGACGCCGGCGCCGTCGCGGCCGACAAGCCCAAGGCCTACTACCGCCTGGAGGCGGTCTTCAGCGCCACCCAGGTCGAGGCGCTGCCGCCACCGGCCGAGACCGCGCCGTTGGAGCCGCCCAGCGCCGAGCTCCAGGGCGACACGCTCGCGTGGGCCCACGAACCGCTCGAGCAGCTCGCCGGCGAGCTCGGCTACCGCATCGTGCACCAGGCGCTCGAGCGCGGGCACGGCGGCTCGTGCAACTTCGCCGAGCGGATCGTGACGATCAACGAGGACCAGTCGGACAACGCGCAGATCTCGGTGACCTGCCACGAGCTCGCGCACGCCCTGGTGCGCCACGACCACCGCGACGACGATCCGCAGCTCTCCTATGCCGAGGAGGAGCTCGTCGCCGAGTCCGTCGCGCACCTCGCCGTCTCCTTCGTCGGCCTGGACTCAAGCGCCGCCGCCGTGCCCTACCTCGCCGGATGGGCCGAGATGGCGGCACCCGACACGTTTGAGCGCATCGCCGAGCTCGTCGACCGGCTCGCACGACGACTGGAGACCGCACTCGGCGCCGAGGACACCGCCAGGCTCACAGCCGCGACAGCAGACGCCGCAGCGCCGCGGTGATGCACATCACCTGAAGCCGCGGACAACCCGGGGCGGGGGGTGGGCCGAGCCAGGGGAGGGTCCGGGCGCTGCGGCGCCGGGGGTGGTGCCCGAGGACCGTCGCAGGCTGCCCACACGCCGGTCAATCCGCCACACCAGCCTGCATCGGACTACGTCCGACCGCCAGAGGCTTGCAGGCTGGCGCGTGCGTTCGACCGGCGCATGGGCTCATCGCCCGACGTCCTCGAACACCACCCCCGGAAAGGCGTCGCAGTGAAGCCCACACCAAAGCAACTGGCCTACCTCAAAGACCTCGCCGAGAAGACCGGCACGACGTTCGCCTACCCGCACACCAACGCTGAGGCGAGCGCCGAGATCAAACGCCTGCAGCAGCAGCCGCGCTCCGGCGCCGGCGACGCCCGCCGCGAGCGTCGCGCTGTCCAGCACGACCTGCAGACCCGGCCCGACGACGCCACGGCGATCCGGGCCCGCGACACGCGCGGCTACGGCTCAAGCGCCCGCTGGGCCCACCGCCCCGTCGACAACCAGGAGCCCACGTCATGACCACCGCCGGGCAGATCGTCGAGCTCGCGCGCTACCGCATCCCCGCCGGCGAACGCGCCCTACAGGCCCAACGCATCAACGGCCGCGTCGCCGTCACCGACATCCCCATCGACCACGACGACCGCGTCTACCTCGTCGAACGCCACGTCCACAGCAAAGCCGACCTCGACGGCCTCACCGCCGCATACACAGCCCACAGCCAGGCCCTCGGGCGACCCGCCGCGATCACCAGCCGCCGCGTCGCCGAGCAGCTCGCAGTGGTCCTCGCCGAGACGCCCTAGCGATCCTTCAGATCTGTGATGGCGGGGATGAGACCTGTACCGAGGTGACGCGCCAATCGTTCTCGGCTGCTGCCCACGTGAGCCACGCTCGCCCTTGCACGGCGAGCTGCTCGCACGCCTTTCTAAGAATCGTCCGGCTTTCAAAGAGGGGCGCGTGCTCGCCGAACACAGCATGCGTGAGCTGCTCCAGAGTCAACCCGCCCGAGGCGCCATCGAGAACGCTGATGACGGTTGGCAGCCAATGCGCGCGAGGACTCATCACCAGCTGAACGCGGGTGTCGGGATAGTCGCTGACAACCTCAACCGTTCCGTTGGCCCGAAGACGGGCGACCGCCCGGGAGACTGCCGACAGCTGCGCGCGCGTCGGCGCGTCCGTTACGTAGATCGCTTGGGCGAGCTGTTGGTACGTTCGCGCTGCCGGACCACATCGATCGATCTCGCTCTCGATGGCCTGCATCACGCGACCGGGTCCGCGGCTCATCGGTCAGATGATGTGCAGCACCGTGGTGACCATGACGGCGACCGCCGTGATGGCATGGGCGAGCTGAGCGACGACGTCCCACCGACTGCGCGGCGGCGGCGGTTGTGAACGATCTCGACTGAGGGTCCGACGTGCGGGTAGGATGGGCATGCGCTGAACGTCCTTTGTGATGTTCGCCGAGGGGCCTCGTATCAGCGGGGCCTCTCGTGTTGAAGGTGTTCCTTTGCAGCACGATAGGCACAGGTACGGTCACCTGGCGAAGATGCGCAACGCTTAGCGATAAGCGATCGCGCTAACTGCGCGACTTTGTTTTGTTGACCCCCCCAAAACGGGCTTAGACACCGTGAGGATTCCATCGTCAGGCCCGCACAAGCTGCTATACGACGGCGAGGAGAGCGTCCTCGGCGTGACGTCGTGCTGATCGAGCGTTGTTCTCACGCCCATGCGAGTGCGGCTGGTGTGGTTGTGAACGGCGGGGTACGTTCTGACATCGATCGCGGGACGCTAGTCAGTCGTCGTCGTCGTTGAGCTGCTATGTGGGCCCAGGTGGATCAGTGGCGACCAGCGGCGACGTTCCGCTGCAAGACGCCGGCGCGGCCGGGTCGCGTGGGCGCGCGGCCTCGCTAGAAGGGTGGGCCGCCGCCTCGCTCGCTCCCGGCTGCGTTGGCGCTGGGCATGTCGTGCTCGAGGACCTGGTCACCTGGGGAAAGGCAGCTCCCGGGTGCAGGCGGCCGAGATCGACGTCCGGTTCCCGCTTTAGTCGGTAACAGGCTTGAGCACGTAGCCGTCGACGGCGTGCAGCTGGTGCGGGACGTCGGCGAGCATCTCTTGCAGGGAGTCGAGTTCCTCGGACGTCGCGAAGATGACTTGCCGGTTTGCGGCGTCTCGGGCGGCGCGTCGAAGCAGCGCCGCGAAGGAAAGCTCCTTGGTGCTCTGCTGGCGCGGCTCGTCGAACACGAGCATGCCCGGGTGGTTGGTCTCCAGCTGTGAGCCGACCTCAAGCAGCCCGAGCAGGTAGGCCCAGACCACGCGGATGGAGTCTGACGCAGAGATGTCGGCCTGCAGATCGAACTCCTCACGGCGTGGCAGGTAGTCGTCCGTGGAGATGCTTAGACGCTCGTCGGAGAACGAACCGAAGTCGTAGGCGTGGAGCTGCTCGATGAACGACGCCTGGAGGCGCTGCAGCTTGGTGCGGTCCTTTTCGGAGAGCCGGTCGGCAGGCAGCTCGGCAAGTGCGGCGCGGATCTTGCGGCCTTCCTCGGCGAGGGGTCCGAGTGATCCGAGCAGCGCGAGGAAACGCTCGGCGACCGTCTGGAGGCGCTCGATGCGATCCTGCAGGCGCAGTCGGCGGGCGATGATCTCGGCGGACGGGGTGCCGTCGGGCGCGGTGAGCGTGGTCCGCAGCGCACGGACCTGCGAGCGGATCTCGGCGGCTCGGGCGCGCAGTGCGGCCAAGCGTTCGTTCTTGGCCTCGAGGGCGCGCTCGCCGTCGCGTTCCATGATCTCGAAGAGCTCGATCTGCTGGCCGATGTAGGCAACGGTGTCCTCGGGCGACAGCGTCCGCACCGGCGACTCGGCGCTCAGGAGCGATTGCGGTAGCTGCTGGTGGCAGACCGGGCAGTCATCGTGGAGGCGCTCCAGCTCCGTGGAGCCGAGACGCTGCAGGGTCACGATGTCCTTGTGCTCGCGAAGATCATCGCGCAGCGCCGTGAGTCGTTCGCGTACGGAGCGGAGCTCGTCGCGATCGCGCACCAAGTCCTCCCGCATCAGCGCACCGGCCTGGCGGACGCTATCGGCGTCCTGCATGGCGACGCCGAGCCGCTCCTCGGTCTCGGCGGCCACCGCGTGCGCTCGCGGCACCTCCTCGGCCTCGAGCTTGGCCTGCTCCGAGCGAAGCTCGGCCAGCAGGTCGTCGAGCCCGATCCACTCGCTATCTCGGTTCTCGGCGACCAGAGGCGGATGCTCGGGAGGCCATGTGACCGTCAGCGACTCCGGCAGACGCATGGTCACCAGTCCGTGGCCCAGCAGGCTGTCCTTGAAGACGCGTACGGCGGAGCGCCACGCATCCTGGAGCTCAGAGTCCTGGGCACGCAGGCGCTGGCGCTCGCTCCCGAGCTTTCCGACGTGGAGGTCGAGCAAGAATTCGATCGAGCGGCGGCGCACGTCCGAGACGCCGGAGAAGTACGGCATCTGCGCGAGGATGCCGCCCCAGCCGCGGCGCTGCTCGACGAACAGCAGCGGGAAGACCTGCTCCATGTAGAGGGGCGCCACTCGGCCATCACCGGCGGGCAGCTGAGGCATCTGCCAGCCGATGAAGTCTGCGAGCCAGCGATGGAAGCCGCGCGGGCTGGCGACAGCACCGGCGCGGCCGACGTAGTAGTCCTCGCTGGGGTACTCGGCCGGCGCGCTGAGCTGTGGGCCCGCGACGACGCGCACCAGTCCGGTGTCGATCGTCTCGTGCTTGACCCAGCGGGTGAGCGTCGCGACGCGCCCTCCCTCGCCCTCGATCTCCAGGCTCACCCACGACGCTAGCACGGGCGTCTCGCCCTTCGTGTCCGGATCGTAGATCAGCCGATCGCGCATCGCCGAGGTGACCACCTGCGCCGGCTTGGTGGTGATCATGCGCTCCAGTCCCAACGCGAACAGGAAACCCTGGACGGAGGTCGACTTGCCGCGCGAGTTGTCGGCGCGCAGCAACATCAGACCATCGGCGAGCGGGATGTCGGCGCCGAAGCGGCCACGGCCGGTTTCCGCGCGCAGCCGCAGGTGCCGCAGACGTAGGCTCACGCGTCGCGCCACTCCAGCACCCGGCCGACCTCCTTCTGGGTGACCTTGCCAGCGAGCATCCCGAGCACCTCGCGCTCGCGCGCGAACGCGTCGCTGGCGTTGAGCTCCTCGACAACGCGCTTGCCCGCGTCGGTGAGACGGAAGACACGCGACGCCCTCTGCTCGAGCAGTCCGAGCCCGGTCGCGAGATCGAGGGCCCGGTCCAGCGCCGGCTCAAAGCGCACCACGGGACGGTCGGGGATATCTCGGTCCTCGCGAAGCGCCATCAACAACTCAGCATGCTCCGGGTCCCGGACGACCCAGCTGAGCAGCTGCAGACCCTTCCAGCTCGCACCGGCGCCGTAGCTCTTGGCCACCAACAACAGGACCAGGGGCACCCGTCGTTCGGGCCGCAGCGCCGCCGGCACGGGATCCGGCTGGCGCTCGAAGTCGAACGCCACATCGAGCAGCTCGACCACGTCGATGCTGTCTGCTGGAGTCATGACGTCGCCGACCGAAAGCGCAGCGGACAGCGCATCAGCCACTCGCCGGCCTGGCCCATCGCCAGACGCTGCGCGTCGGCCTGCCGGACGCCGGCGACGTTGCCGACGAGGTCGCCCTCGTAATCCTTGATCAGGCCCAGCACGCGGCGGTCCGGTGCGTCGGGACTGAGCTCGCTTTCGAGCTCGAGCGCTTCCTGGCGCAGCACCCGACGTCGCTCGACCGACTCCCACGTGTCGGGCCATTCCTGCAGCGCCTCCATCACCTGCTCCTTAGCCAGGAACGCGCGGATGAAACGGTCACGCAGCACGGTCAGGTCCACGCCGGGTGACGCGGCCTGCAGGACGGCCAGTTTGGCGTCGAGTACGTCGACGAGCTCAGGCTTCTCGTCGGCAAACAGCTCAACGTGCTCCTCGTGGATCTGCGGCTCGGGCACGATCGCCTTGACCGCGCCGTCCTGCAGCGCTGCTCGCAGCTCGGCGGGGTAGTCCTGTGGCGTCTTGATCCGGATCGCGAAGCTCTGACCGATGAACGTCAGCCCATAGCAGCGCACGGCCTCCGCCCGCGTCGCGGCGTAGGCCACCAGCTCCGCGGCGTGGTACTCGGGGACCATCAAGAAGTAGTGCTTCAAGACCACTCCGTCGAGCATCTCCTCGAGCTTGGCGGCGTAGGTCCTGAGCTTGGCCGTGTCTGTGTAGAGCTTGGCCTTCTGCTTATCCGTTCGATGGCGCAGCGTCACCGAATCCCGGTCGGCGTAGCACTGATAAGCGATGCCATCCATCGAGTAGCCCTCGATGCCGCAGTCCCCTCCCATGTCGGCGGGCACATACACCAACTGCTCAGGGGAATAACGCCGCCGCAGCAGCCCCCAGCAGCGCTCCTCGAAGGCATCGCCGGGATCCTGCGCCGGGATGTCGTGCAGATCGTCGCCGTTCATGTCGGTCGAGACGGTACTCCGGAACCGGTCATCGCTGAGAGGCAGTCGCGGCCCGGTTCCCCGGGCAGCGCGTGCGCCACCGGCCGTGTCCACGACTCGTGATCGTGGCGCCGAGTTGGGGTAGGTGCGCAGACTCCGCGGCAGGTGGGAGCGCAGCCTCCAACCGGGATTGTCGTCAGCTATCTGCCCACCGACAGATACTCGAGCTCGTCTTCTGGTTCGTCGGGGTCGTCGAAAACGATCTCGCTGGGTCCCAGTCGAGGAGCTGGTCCCTCTTCAAGCAGTAGCTCGGCCAGCACGTCGGCGCGACCCGACTCGGCTAGCGCGATTCGTGTGTCAAGGATGGCGGACTTTAAGAGCTCCTCTTTGCGCTTTCGACTGATGCGTACCGGGGCCGTGGCAATCAGTTCTGCAAGGGCCAGAAGTCCGATGGCTAGACCCGGCCAGACGACGACCGGGATCGCGAGTACGACCTCGAGCGGCGAGTTCAGATGAACTGAGGCGACGGTGACGCGTTCGTCGCGTTGAGCGCTCAACTTCGCGGTCAGACGAGCCATGACCGCGGCGGTGGCTTTAGCGAGCTCGGCGGGCCTGCGCTCGCTGAAAGGATCTTGGCCAACCAGGTACACGAGATCTCCGACGTCGGGATCCGACTCGGACAAGGGGCTCGTCTCCTGATCGACGAGATTGCGCGCTTTTGTCTGCCTATCGCCGAGAAGCGCCGCGTACTCGATCATGAGCTCCAGTTGGTGTGTCGCACGCGCGAGGGCTGTCGGTGTCACCGGTTCGGGTCGCACAGCTGACGTGGTGAGTTTCGAGGATGCTGCGGCGAAATACGTGACCCGCATGTGCACGGCTTTGACCGCAGTCGCTACTTCAGTCTTCGGCATCTGAAGTGGTGACCCTATCGGGACGGGTTGGTCGGCGCTCACCTCGATGGCCCGGCGTCGGTGGTCGGCCCGCTCGCGATGTCGGCCACGCGATCCCGCGACCAGAGCAGCCGGCGCACGGTGGCGGGCGCGCATCGCCCGCCACCGTGGCGGCACTATCGCTTGGTGTTGGTTCCGGTTCCGGTCGAGCCGGTGCTGGGGCCGCGGTTCTCGGGGTTGCCGCCGGGGCGTGCGGGCGGACGGCTGCCACCGGACTTGTTATCGCCGGCGCCGGGGGCGGGCGGACGGCCGCCGCTTGGGTTGCGCTTGTCAGGCATCAGATCACCTCCCTTCCGAGCGCTATGAAGGTGATCCAGCTGAGGGTTTGTATGGCGAGGGCCGAGCACGCGACGTTGAACGCGCGCTGCTTGCGCCCGATGATCTCGGCGTTCTCGTCCCAGTGCAGCTGCAGCGTCCTGGCCGCATGCATGCGGGTCGTGTCGGGCATCGCCACACCTCGCTCTTCGGCATGGTCGAGGAGAACCTCAACGTTGAGCGAGAACACGAGCGCAACCACATCGTCCGTCCGCGGCCGACGCGACGCGGCCTCACGCCGGGAAACGCCGAGGCGCGGGAGGCGACGACGTTCTCCGCGCGGCGCACCGCCAGCTCCCGCCGGCTGCTCCCCGGCGTCGTGCGGAGCCTCTGGTTCGCGCTTACGCATGCGGGTTACGGCGAGCGCCCACAGGCATGCCACGATTCCAGCGCACAGCGCCACAAGCGCAACGACGAGCACCCATCCCGGACCTTGGTCTGCTGGCCCGGCGCGCAGCGCCTGTCCGCCGAGGAACGTTGCGACGAGCGCCGTGACGGCGACGAGCGTCGATGTGCGCTGGCGCAGCTCGTTGAGCACGCCAGCCTGCTGCTCGAGCGCACGGGTGGCCTGCTCGTAGGCGAGCGCGTCGATCGAGACGGTCTCGGCGACCTCAGTCGTCTTCCTGGGCTTGAACCAGGGCATGTCGTCAGGCGAGCTCGTCGAGGTCCTCGTCGATCGTGCTGCGGCCGCGTTCGCGGCGCTCAACGATGTCCTCCTGGCGTTGCGCGTCGGAGGCTAGGTAGATCGAGGCGGCGCCGGCCGAGGGTGATGAACAGCCGCGCGTCGTCGGCAGCGGACCCGAGGGCATCGCGGCGGGCGCGTTCCCAGCGCAGGATCGCGCGCGTGGCGCGGGTGGTGAGCTTGACGACGCGGGCGCTGTCGCCTTTGCCATGGCGGATCTCCAGGGCGCGCAGCCTGGCGCCGGCGCGGGCCGGTTTGAAGTCATAGCGGCGCAGGCCGGCGAGCTCTTCGCAGCGCAGCCCGGCGTCGCCGAGCACGAGCACGATCGCCAAGTCGCGGGCGCCGGCGAGCGGGTCATCGACGATCGCTGCCTGGGCGGCGCGCAGCAGCGCCTCGTAGTCCTCCTTGGACAGCGCCTTGGGCATGCGCGGCGCCTGGCGGGCGCGGGGCAAACGGATCGCGAGCGCCTTGCGGGCCTGCGCCGGCGCGACGCGGTCGTGGTCGACCAGCCAGCGCAGAAACGAGTTCAGCGCGGCGCGCTCCTTCTTGACGGTCGCGCTCGCCAGCCCGTCGGCGACGAGCTGTGAGTGGTAGGCGGCGACGTTGGCCGCGGTGACGTCGTCGGCACCGGCGAGCGGACCCAGCCAGCGAATGAACCGCGCGCAGGCGCGGCGGTAGGTGCGCTGCGTCTGCGGGCGCGCGACGAACGTCGCAACGAACCGCTCGACGAACTCGTCCCCGGGCGCGACGAGTCGCCGCGAAGCGCCCAACCGTCCGGCGCCGCCGCGTCGCGGACGACGAGCTCGAGGCTCTCGTCAACCTCGTGCACGGAAGCCATGGTGGGCTCGGTCATCGCCGCAAGGATGACCGTCGCGGCGGACGGAGATACGGTTCGCGGGCGCGCGGCGGCCCAGGCGGCGGCCGGCGAGCACGAGCATCGTGGGCACCTGCCTTTCCCAATGCGACCGAGATGGCGGCGCGCCGTGCCCGCTGATCGCCGACGCCATAGTGGCTTGGGGAAACGGCACGAAAATCATGCCATACGGCATCCCTGTGTACTCTTGCTGGCACGCGGCATCGGACCGCGTGAGAGCTGGATCGAGAACAGGATCTCAGCAGCCTTTAGGCGGGGCGCGTTCGCCTAAAGAGGCACCACGAAGGGCCCGTAGCACACGACAACCGAAGAGACCTTCTGCTCGGAGCGCCCCGAGCCAGTCCTACGGAGTCGCCTGTGCAGCTGGTCCCCACGAATCGTTCGAAGTCCCAGCAGCAGCGGAGCTGGCGCGACGCGTGGCGATTGCGATCTCTTGCTCACCTACAGACCGAGTCGCAGCTTGCTCGCGAGGCGCAGCGACAGCAGCTTCTCAACGAGCGCTGGCGGCGGTGGCGCAGCATGATCCTGACGTTCCTGCTCTCAGCGGGCGTGATGACGGGCGCGATCCCGCTCGAGCGCCTGGTGGACGCGATGCTGAAGGCCGTGGGAATCCCATGACAGCGCGGTGCGCAGTCGGAGATAACGTCGTTTATCTACCAGCCTGGGAGACGTGTAGGAGGCCGCGGACGGAGTGGAAGTGTCTGCCCCCTCGACCCCTGCCTACACGCGCCGGCCAGCAGCAGCTCCCCAAAAGCAGCGGTTAGGGCCGATCTGACGCCTGAGGTGATCTGCCGAGATTTGCCCCTCTCTGGTCAGATGCTGAGGGGCGATTGCTCATCGGGTGCCCCGGTGCGCCGTCAAGTACATCGAACACGGCGATGGTCTTGCCCACAACCGCAGCGATCGCGCCACCGTTCGACACAAGCGCCTCGCTACGGCTTCCTGTGCGCACGCGCGACAGCTCTCTGTGGCTGCTGACATCCCAGACGCTGACACGCTCGCGGCTTGCGCTCAGCAGCGTGTGACCATCTGGCAGGAACGCGACCGCGCTGAGCATGTCGCGGGCGCGGAGTTGCGCGGACATCCACCTCCGACGCCGCGAGAGACCCCACGCCGGTCGTCCCCATGAACCGTTCCTGAGCGCCCACAACCCAACCGTGGTGTCGTAGCTGGCGCTTGCTAACAGCGCACCGTCAGCCGAGAACGCTAGCGCGCTGACCGTGCTGCTGTGTCCTTTGAGGGTGCCAATCGCCTGGCCGGTGGCCGGGTCCCACAACCGCACGGCGCAGCCGTTGCCGCGATCCCACGGCTGCAAGGTCTTGTCGTGGCCGGCGCCGCCAGTCGCGAGCAGCGCGCCATCCGGCGAGAACACCACCGCATCTACCCAAAGCCTGTGGCTCTCGAGGGTGCGCATGAGCTGACCGCTGGCGACATCCCACAGCCGCACCGTGCCGTCGATACCGCCGCTTGCCAACAGAACGCCGTCCGGGGAGAACGCCACGGCATGCACGAGTTTGGCGTGGCCCGTAAAGATGCGGAGCGGCTGGCCGCTCGTGAGGTTCCACAACCGCACATCGCCATCGCGGTCGCCGCTTGCCAACAGCGCGCAATCCGGGGAGAACGCCACCGCGCGCACATCGGCGCCGTGGCCCTCAAGAACGCGTGTTGGCCGCCCAGTGGCGGCATCCCATAAGCGCACCATCGCGTCGCGGCCGCCGCTCGCCAGCAACGCGCCGTCCGGTGAGAGCGCGACCGCTCTCACCCCGTCGCCATGGGCCTTGAACGTGCTGGTGGACGGATCGCTGGTGGGATCCCACAGCCGCACATCCCCGTCGAAGCCGCCGCTGGCCAGCACCGCGCTATCCGGAGAGAACGCCAACCCGGTTACCCAGCCCGTGTGGCGCTCGAAGGTGTGGGTGAGCTGGCCACTTGCCGCATTCCACACCCGCACATCGCCGTCGCGGTCGCCGCTTGCCAGCCGCTCGCCATCGGGGGAGAAGGCCACGGCGCTGACCATTCGGCAGCGGCTCTCGAGGGTCCGAACGCGCTCACCGCTGGCGGGATCCCACAACTGCACGCTGCCGTCGAAACCGGCGCTTGCCAGTTGCGTACCGTCTGGGGAAAACGCCAACTCGCACACGCCGCCGAACTCGTCACCACCGCGGCTATGAGTCTCAAGCCTGCGAGTGAACAGGCCGCTGGCCGGATTCCAAAGCCACACGGTGCCGTTGCTGTCGCCGCTTGCCAGATACCTGCCGTCGGGTGAGAACGCCACCGCGCCAGCGCCATGGGCGTGGCCCCTGAGGCTACGGATGAACTGGCCGCTGGCGGGATCCCACAGCCGCACAGTCCCATCGCCACAGCCGGTTGCTAGCAGCGAACCGTCAGGTGAGAACGCCACCGCGCTCACACCACGGCGGTGGCCCCTTAGAACGCGGACAGGCCGGCCGCTGGCCGGATCCCACAGCCGCACGCTCCTACCCCCTCAGCGGCGCTTGCTAGCAGCGTGCCGTCGGGGGAGAAAGCCACCGCGCTCACAACACGACCGTCTTCGTTAAAGATGTGGCTGTGGCCCTTGACGGTGCGAATGGGCTCGCCGCTAGCAGGATCCCACAACCGCACGGTGCCGTCGAAGCGACCGGTCGCGAGCGTTCGCCCGTCGGGTGAGAACGCCACCGAGCTGACGGAGACTGTCCGGTTCTCCAGGATGCGTAGCAATGCATCGGAGATGTCGGGTAGTCCCCAGCGGGGCGTCAGCAGCGGGCCCGAGGTGAGCGCGCGAAGTGCGCCTACGTTAAGTGACGCCGGTGGGTGCTGGGCGCGGATGGCCATCGTGGCGGCAACCTCGCCGGGAGAAGCGTGGCCGGCCATTAGGTGGCCGGAACGTCTGAAGAGGTTGATCGTCCAGCCGATCGCCGCGTCACCGGGATACAGCCCAATCGCGGCGCGCAGATCAGACTCGACGGCGTAGGGCCCGTCGCGCGAGCAGCGTGTCGCGAGATAAGCAAGATCTGTCGCGATCGAGTACACGCTGCCACCAGCTCCCCGAACATGCGCAAGCAGGTGCTCCCAGATGTATGGCTCGCCGAGCGGAAGTCGATGCCACTGCGGGGCGTCTTTGGGCAGCAATGCCCGGTAGGCGTCGAGCAGTTCGTCGTGCGCCAAGCGCATGTCGTCTACGCGCAGCAGCAAGAACTCGTGCTGCAGGTCGTGAAAACTGATCGTGTCGCCGTCTAGCACGAGCAACTCGCGCTCGGCCAGTCGCTGGAGCATCAAACGGGTTTGCTCGGGTGTAGCGGCGGCCTCGATGTGGGCCCACAGCCGCGCAATCGCCGTGACCGGCACTCGTTCGTCCTGTGGATAGATCGCCAGCGTGGCGTACGCAGCCGCCAAGTGGGCGTCGAGCGCGCTGACGCCTACCTGCATCGCTTTGAAGACGTCCGCGTAAGGGTGATTGAGAAACGTCGTACCGGCGTCCTCGAGTCCGTCTGCGACCTCATCCCAATCGCGGCCGCCACGTCCCACCGCTGCGCCGACGAGCGCGAGCGCAAGCGCAACGCGCCCGGTTGCCGTGAGGATCCGGTTGGCTGCGGTCGGCAACGCATCAACCTGTACTCGCGCGAGGGTTGCTAGCAGCATGTGTGCCGTGCGCTGGGGTAGCACGTCGACGCGTCGCACCTGCGCTCCCACCTCTTCCAACACACGCTCATCCCGCGTGGTGTACAGCACCCGCCCAAGCGGGCCCGTGACGTCAAACGCGGCCGCGGCAGCCACTGTCCATACGTCATCGACGACCAGTAGGCAGCGTCGCTGGTGAAGCACCTTCCGCAACAGGGTTGCGGCGACCTGCCGCGCGCGCAGCTGCGGGCGCGTCGTTACTCCGAGGCGCTCGAGCAGCGCCAACTGCAGCGCGACGACGTCGGCGCGCTCGCCAACCGTCACCCAATACACGCCGTCGGGAAAGCGACGACGCACGCCCGTCCCGCGTGCCAACGCGGCCGCCAGCACCGTCTTTCCGATCCCGCCCTGCCCATGCAGCCCAACGGCGCGGCCACGGCCGGTTATCCCGACGGTCCCCGCACCTTCACCAAACAGCGCGTCGCGCAGTCCCGCGAGCTCGACACGCTCGACCTCTCCGGTCGCCGGCGGCGGCACCCCGTCCAGCTCGCCCATACGCTCACCCTGCGCCAAACGCGGCAAAGCGCGGGCCGTCCGTTCGCACCTGCCGTAGGTCGGCTCGGAGGCGGAGGCGTACAGCGGCACACGCGTCTGCAGCAGGCCCTCAAGCCACCCGCAGATGCGGACAATTTCCCCGTCGGGATCCTCTGCCGCCTGCAACGGCTGCGCCGGGTCATGGGCCCACTGCACCCCGGCAAACACATCGACCTGACCGGCCAATGATGCACGCACGTGGACTAATCCCAGCGGAATCGCACGCGCCTGAAGCGCCGGCAACTCCTCGTGCATAACGAACTCCGACGCCAGTAGGTCGGGACTGACAAGCACAAGCGCCGCGTCCGCACGAGCGATCGCGCGGTCAAGCTCCGCACGCCACACGCGACCCACCCCGATCCGCTCATCGCTCCACACCACGAGGCCCTTCGCTGTCAGCGGCTTGAGCATGACCTCAAACTTGCGGCGCCACGCTTGATCCTCAAGTGCATAGCTGACGAAGACCACAAGCGCGTCGTCAGCAACTTCCCCAAGACGGCCCGAGCGCGCTACCGCTTGTCCGGTCGTGAGCGACGATGACGGACCGTTGGCGCTCGTCATTCCTAGTGCAATACTTCTCACACGGCGCTCTATCAGGAGCAGGCCGAGTATGACGATTCCTCCCACTACGGCGAGGCCCGCCGCTGCGACGCTCAAGAGGGGCGGTCCGCCGACAGCCACCCCGAACACCAAGACGGCGACAAGGATCGCCGCGACCTTCTCCGCCAGGATGCGCCGCTCAGCCCAGACCTCCGCGCCACGTCCATGGATCGCAGCTATGAGTCGACTCGTTTCGGCAGCGCCTTCACGACTTGCTTACCCCGCCCCTTGCGCAAAGCACGCGACGAATGAGTGCTTCGCGATCCCAGCAGGCTCGACCAAGTTCTTCTCTCATCCACGTCATCGCGACGGTTCATCATCGTCTAGCGTCGCAGGTAACGGGGGTCGTCGTGCCATAGTGCTGCCCCCTGACGAATGGAGACCTCGATCGGCCTGTCAAGCGGTCGTCTTCAGTCGTAGGAGACCGCGCTCTTCGGCGGGGCGTCGGGCACGTGAGGCGTGGACGGACGGCACGCCGCTGCGCCATGCCGTCACGCGAGACAGACTGGCGAATCACGCGGCCGCGTAGTCCTACGATGGGGTCCCCGCGCTCAGCCCTCGCAGCCAGCGCCCGTGGTACGTCGCGTCCGGTTGACCCGCTGTCTCCCAGAGTGCGCGGTACCTGCGGGTCAGCCCATCCCAGTCGCTGCGCACGTCTGCTTCTTCGAGCAACTCCCAGCCGAGTTCGTCGAGCGTGAAGTCGGCCTTGCCGCTGTTGCACGGCCAGCACGCTACGACCAGGTTCTCAGAGGCGCTCCACGATCCGCCGCGGCCACCGGGGAGGACGTGGTCGAGCGTGGTGGAGAGCAGCAGGTAGGCGGGGTGGACCTGGCCGGCCTTCCAGTTGGGGTGATAGGGGAAGCGGTCGGGGTGCAGGCGCGAGAGCACGCGCAGGACCGGTGGGGCGATCGTCCGCCCTCCGCAATAGCGGCAGGTCCAGCAGTCGCGTTGGAAGACAGCGACGGTGTTCGCAAACGGGACGCCGCGTCGCGGCTCGATGTCGATGATCCGGTGTTCGATGACGGCCAGCGCCGCCTCTACGGCGGACGGGTTCGCGGAGACGGCGGCATCCACGAGCGCCTTGACCGCTTCGGCGAGTCGGGTTGTATGCGGTGACCACATGAGCGTGCGTTCTACACGAGCTCGACGACCACGAAGCGATACTGCGCGCCAAGCTGAACCGGCGAGGCTTGGGGGTTTCTGCCGAGCGACCTGCCGTCAGCGTCCTCACGCACGCCCGCCCAGCTGACCACTGCAGACTCACCGCATTCCCCGTGTGGGCGCCGGTGAGGCAGAATGAAGCGGGGCGGGCGCGGCGGCGATCACGAGTGCCTGGGTCTGGAAGGCGTCGACGAGGCGATGGGAAGGCATCTCGGGCTTCCCGACAGAGCTCGTGGTTAGAACGAACGTCTGTTCCATGAGCGCGTCGGGGTACGGTTGCGCTCATGGCACAGTCAAACAAGCGGACAGTGACTCCGCATGCCGACGGATGGTCGGTCGAGAAGCCGGGAGCTTCTCGTGCGTCATCCGTTCACTCGACGCAGCAGCAAGCCATCGACGCAGCTCGCCAGAACCTCGCAAACAGCGGTGGCGGCGAGCTGGCAATCAAGGGTCGTGATGGTGCTGTGCGGGCGCAGGACACAATCCCGCCGGGAAATGATCCCCGGCGATCGCGCGGCTAAATGACGCGCTGAAGCATGTAGCCCGCGGTCCTCAAGATCGCGGGCAATGTGTGCTGTCATAACGAACAGGGCGCGTAGCGTCAGCGGAGTGGGCGCAGTCCTGCCCCGGCCGGTCCCGGCAAGCTCGGGATCACTTCCCCAGCCACAGCGTTGGAGGCCGGCCGCAGGCTGCGGATCTGCGGCGAGCTCACTCGCCGACGGGCAGCACGTCGACGACAGGCGCGGCGGCGCAGTGCGCCGCCGGCGATCGGCGTCGGCGCCCCCGCCCCGCAGTTGCTAGCACGACCCTACGTTTGACACTTGGCCGTCGCGCCCGCTGCGCTCGGGTCGCCGTCATGTGGATTAGCTGACCGGCAGCCACACCAGCAGTAGATCGACTCGCGGGGACCAGGGCCCCTGCGTCCGGGGTGGTGGCACGAGGACCGTCGCAGGCTGCCCGCGCGCCGGTCAATCCGCCACGCCAACTCCACCGGAATTCGTCCGGGCGCCCACGGGAGGCTTGGAGCTGGCGCGTGCGTTCGACCGGCGCGCGGGCGATCGCCCGACGTCCTCGACCCACCACCTCGAAAGGCGTCGACGTGCAGCCCACCCGCAAACAGCTGGCCTACCTGCGAGACCTCGCCGAGAAGACCGGCACGACGTTCGCCTACGCGGCCACCAGCGCCGAGGCGAGCGCAGAGATCAAGCGCCTGGCCCGACCGCGCACTGGTGTCGGTGACGCGCGACGCGAGCGCCGCGACGTCCAGCGCGACCTCATAAACCGCCCCGACGACGCGATCGCCGTCCGAGCCCACGACGTGCGCGGCTATGGCTCGAGCGCACGTTGGGCACACCGCCCCGTCGACAACCAGGAGCCGACGTCATGACCCCGGCGGGACGCACGGTC
This sequence comes from uncultured Solirubrobacteraceae bacterium, assembly GCA_963727785.1. Taxonomy (GTDB): domain Bacteria; phylum Actinomycetota; class Thermoleophilia; order Solirubrobacterales; family Solirubrobacteraceae; genus CADCVQ01. Next base: position 325,838 of record CAVSHS010000038.1, on the reverse strand, counting down.
GAGCTTCGCCGCTACCACATCCCGGCCGGCGAGCGCGCCGTCCAGGCACAGCGCATCGACGGCCGCGTCGCCGTCGTGGACGTCCCCATCGATCACGACGATCGCGTCTACCTCGTCGAGCGCCACATCCAGTCGAACGCCGAGCTCGAGGGCCTCGCCGCGGAGTACGCCGAGCGCAGCCAGCAGCTGGGACTGCCCGCGATCGTGGCCACCCGCAGCGTCGCGCGCGAGATCGCCGACCTCGTCGCGTCATGAACGGCGACGGCACGCGCAACGACGGCGATCGCCTGGAGGCGATCGCCGACATATACCGCCGCCACGACGCGCAACTGCACGCCGTGGTGCGCAAGCACGCCAGCTACAACGTCACGGTCGTCGACGACGCCTGCGCGCACGCGTGGCTGAAGCTCGTCAGCACCCCGGCGGTCGACGTCGGCCCGCCGCGCTGGACGGCTTTGGCCTGGGTCACGACGTGCGCGGTCCGTCGCGCATGGGAGCTTCAGCGCACCGCGAGCCGTGTCGTGGCGACGGACTTCCCAGCGCTCGAGCGCGCCGTGACCGCGGCCGGCCGCGATCGCGCCCCGGAGGTGCCCGATGTCGTCGCGCAGCGCGTCCGGCTCGACCTCGTGACGCAGCTGCCCGAGCGACCGCGGCGGTTTTTGCTGCGCCTGGCCCTGGGCTACAGCTACCGCGAGATCGCTGCCGCCGAAGGCGCCAGCTACACGACGACCAACAAGCAGATCGCCAGGGCCAAGCGCCTCCTGCGCAATCTCGAGACCAGCGACCGGCAGCGGGGCGAACCTCGCCCAGCTGCGCACTAGAACTTGCATCAAGCATTTGGCGCGCCGCACGCGACCTCGCCGCTTGCGTTGTGGCGTCGTCGCCGAACTCGAGCTCACGGGCCGCTCGCCTGCGACGATCGCCAAGCACTTCTCGACGCTGTGCCGCGGACGCGCGCGTCCGCGGAACGTCAGGCGTGGAGATCCATACCGCTGCGGGCGCCGCTGGTGCCGGCGTCTGTGAAAGCGCGACGTGGCGCCTCCTCGATGTCATTGGAGGCGCGGATCTTGAGGCGCACTCCGTAGCAGCACGTTCGGAGCTGGACCTGAGCGTCCATAGGCGCTCCGGCGTCTACCAGGCGCAACTACTCGCCGCCGACGCAGGCGATCGCACAACCGTTGTGTCGTCAGATGGTGCAGCGATGCAACACGCCTCAGAGTTCCTCGAATGTGACCACCGCCACCGCAGCTGGCAGAACCGCGAGCATCCACAAGTTCATGCAGGCCTGTTCTGGCGTACGCCCGAACAGTTGTGAACCAACAATCGAGTCGGACATCGCCACACAAGCCGAGGCGAACCCGCGGCTCCCGCGATCGATACCGGCGTCCGGCAAAGCCGCCGACCACCTACGCCAGCCGCGGCTCGGCACCCCTCGGAGTCTCCTCCACGAGGGCGACGAGTCGCCGAACCTGCGTGGCAGCACCGGCGTAGGCAGCCGCCACCAGACGTGCCGCATCTCTGTCCGCGAGCGCGTAGATCACGAAGTTCCCGTCCTGGGCGCGGTCGACGATCTGGGCCACGTATAGGTGGCGCAGATGGCGTGAGGTCACGTTCGTCGTCAGCCCTAGTGAGCTCGCGATCTCGCCGACGTTCGCGGGTCGGCGTGAGAGCACCTCGACGATGCGAAGTCGATCGACATGCGCCAGAGCACCAATGCGGTGCGCAGCCGCGTCACGGACGATCTCGAGCGGAAGCCCTCGCCAAGGCGGCCCGCCTTGGGCTTCTCCCCGACGTGGGCGAGACATAACGGGCGAGGAAGTCATCGCCCTATCGGCTCGAACTCGCCGACGCGCGCACCTTGCGGCTCATGATTCGGCCGATCCAGAGGTTGGCGCCAGGTCACTGAGACGCGCGACATAGGCGCAAGCGTCATGCAGCGTGGCGTGGTCGCCGTCGTGCACGCACCAGCCTGATCCGCTTGAGCGGCGCTCGGCGACGAGCCAGCGATGACGCAGCTCGGTGCTGAGCTTCCAAGGGTTGGCGATACGCCACTGGCCGTCGGACGACTCGAACAGCCCACGCTCGATCTTGTGCCAGTCGCCGAGCATCAGCGGTCTCCCTCCGCCCTGGGAACTCTCAGCTCGCACCCGTGGGCGAACGCTTTGTCTTGGAGGATGCGAACGGCGCGCGTGAGCGCGGTGCGCTGGGCGTGCTGCTGGGGACTCAGGCCGCGCTTGTTCGACCAGCGCGCCAGCTGGCGGTGCGCGGCGAACTTCAGCGCGCGGACCTGCTCGCCCGAGAGACGTGACGCGAACTCCTCGCTCATCTCGTCCGTCTCTGATCGAACTCGAACTCGATGTCGCGCAGGCGACCGTGGCGCACCTGCGGCGGTTCCAGGTGACCGATGATGCGCTGAGGCACGCCGCCGGGATCGTCAATGAGGAGCTCGATCGCATCCAGATCGGACGCCACACGCCACGCCGCCGCGCCACGTCGGCGTACGAGTTTGGTCAGCTCGCTGCGTAGCTCGTCGTCGAGGGGTTCATGAAAGCGCGCCCGGATGGGACGACGCTCGCGCTGGGTCAGGCCGAGCCGCTCGTCAACGCTGATCGTCACCTGCACGCATGCACAGATCAGCCGTCCCGCTCGATACGCGCGGCCCAAGCGGCCGCGCTGCTCGGTGCGTTGCGTGTCCCTCGCTATCGACGGGTCACTACCTGCGAGGCGAGCAGAGCGAGCAGTTACGGCGCGATTGGACATGCTCGGCGAGCCTAGGTTCGGTTGTGCGTGTCGGGTAGCTGTCGGCCGGTGCCTGCGACAATCTGCCGACAGAGCCATGGACCCACCGACGACGCTCGCCGCAATCGACGCCGATGCCATCGCCGCCTTACGAGCCGAGCTCGGGCGGCAGCTTGCCGCGTACCGCCGTGCCGCGGGCTACAGCCAATCGGAGCTTGCGAAGCTCACCGATTACGCCCGCAGCACCGTCGCCAACGTCGAGATCGGCCGCCAGAACGTGGGCCGCCAGTTCTGGGAGCGTTGCGAGACGACACTCGGCGCCCATGGCGCGCTGCTCAACGGCTACACCAACTTGCAGACACGCCTGGCCGAGCAGCACAAGGACCGAGCCACCGAACATGCCAGCCCGATCGTCCGCGACGCGATCCGCGCGCTGGAGCCGACGTTCGCGCGCCTGCAGCAGAAGTCTGGTGCCGTGTCGATCGACACGTTCGACGCGAGCACACTCGAACATCGCCTGCTCGACGCCTGCCAGGCCCAGCGGCGTCCCAGCCAGGACAGGCCGACTGCTGACCTTGGTGGGCGGATACGCGGGATCTGGCAAGAGCGAGTTCGGTCGCTTTCTTTCGAGCATCACCGGGTGGACGCTGCTCGACAAGGACACGCTCACCCGACCACTCGCCGAAGGTCTACTCGTCAGCCTCGGCGGCGACCCCAACGATCGTCACACCGCGCTCTATCGGGAGCGGGTCCGTCCGCTCGAATACCGCTGCCTTCTGAGCACCGCCTACGAGAACCTCACCCGCGGCGTCTCGACCGTTCTCACCGCCCCATTCGTCGCTGAGGTCGCCGACGAAGCGTGGCTGGGTCGCATGCTCAACCGCTGCGCCGCGCGCGCAATCGACGTCGCCGTCGTCTGGATGCACTGCGACCTGGGGTCCATGCGCGACTATCTGCAGTCGCGCGGCGCCGCACGCGACGCCTGGAAGCTCAGCGCGTGGGATCAGTACGCCGCGACGGTCGATCTTTCGCTGCGGCCACGTTGCGACCACATCGTCGTCGACAACCGGCTCAACGCCGCCACGAGTCTCGCCGAGCAGGCGCACAGTCTCGTCGCCCGGACGCGTTGATGGCTCAGCGTCCTGGCGGCATCGTCCTCTACGGCGCGCCTGCGAGCGGGAAGGACACGGTCACTCACGCGCTTACCGCGCTCGACCCTCGCTACGTGCATTTCCAGCGCCTCAAGGCCGGCGAAGGCCGCACCGAGGGCTATCGCGTCTGCAACAACGAGCAGATCGAAGACCTGCGCGACAGGGGGCTGATCGTCTACGAGAACGAGCGCTACGACAGCCGTTACGCGATCGACCGCCCTGCGCTCGACGCGCTCTTGGCACGGGATCTGATTCCGGTCGTTCACCTCGGCCAGCTCGCCGGAGTTCATGCGCTCATGCGCCACCCCGCACTGTGGCTTCCGGTGATGCTGCATTGCCGCAGAGCGACGGCCGCGCAGCGCGCGCGGCAGCGTGGCTCTGACGACGTTGACGCTCGGCTGCAAGCATGGGACGACACCGCTCGCGATCTCGCCCACGCACAACCGGATGACTTCGCGCTTCGCATCGATACCGATCGCATCTCGCCAGCGAGCGCCGCGCAAACGATCGACGCGCAGTTGCGACGCCTTCAGGCCCCTCGGCCCGCAGCCTCGGGCCGGTGATCGCGGTCGGCCAGATCGTCGTGCCGGCGCTGGCGCTACGAGCTCGCGACAGCGGCAGACTCGACCCGGAGGCGACCGCTCGTTATGCGCAGCGAGCGGCCGGTACCTGGGCGGATGCGTTCATCCTTTCCGGCTCGACCACGCGAGGTGACCAGCTCACCGTCGAGGAGCGAGCGGAACTGCTCGATCTGTGGTCTGGCCTCGTCCCGACGTCGCGACTTGTCGCATGCTGCTGGTGCGATGAGGACGTCCGGGAGGCCACGCGGCAGTCGATCACCCCGATGATCGTCATGCACTCCACGCGCGATGACGATCAGGCGCTTTCGCTGCTTGCGAGCCTACCCCGTGACGCCTACGTCTATAGCCACCCCAAGTACGGCTCGACCGTGCTCAACGCCTCGCTAACCGTTGCGGCACGACAGCGAGACATCCTCCCCGCCGGCGCCAAGCTCTCGAAGATCACACCCGAGGACATCACCGCGATCCGCCACGCGGCCGGCTCCCGATGGACCCTTTGGGACGCGTCGGCGCGCCACATCCACGCCAGCCTCGCTGCGGGTGCCTCAGGCGTCGTCGCAACCCCACTAAGCCACTTCCCGACGCCCTTCCCAAGCCGCTCCCTCCCGGTCCTGCAGGCAGCGATCGACACGATGCAGAAGGAACTGGATCGCCTGCCGTCACGCAGCACACGGAGCCGACTACTGCACGAGCTCGCGAGCGAGAACAGCGATAAGTGCGTCGCGGGCTAGCAAACCGCCTCGTACGGGTTTGGACAGTCAGGCCCTGGTCGTGCTCCAAGCCGATGCCATGCCACGCAGCCCGCGTGTTGGTTGGTCGCCCGCACACCTGCCGCTAGTCACAACCGCACGCACTTGTGCGCGTTCGGTATCAGCGGCGTACGATCGGTTGGGCGTACAAACTTTCGAGTGAACGGCAGATCGCAGATCGGGGACGGGCTGCTGCTACGAGTCGCGGACCGCCTGCGGGTGCTCGGGCAACCGGTTCGGCTTCGGCTGATCGAACAGCTGGCGGCAGGCCCGTCGACCCCGCAAGAGCTCAGTGACGCCATAGGGACCTCGCAGCAGAACGTGTCGAAGCACCTGCTCGTGCTGTACCGAGCCGGAGTTGTATCCCGGCGCCCGCACGGGCCGAACGTCTTCTACACGCTGGCCGACGAATCGGCTCTCGCGGTCCTCAACGAGATGCTCGAGAGCGTCAAGCGGCAATTGCGAGAGCTCTCGGAGCTCGCGAACCGGCCTCCAGACGACGCATAAGCGCTGCGGATCGACAGCTACAGAAGCGACCCGGGCGAGACCGGGCGAGACCGGGCGAGGTCGTCCGCAACGGACGATTCACCGTGCAATCACGTAGCGGCTGGGTCCTGTAGTGCATGCTGCCGCCCGCGTGCCGGCCGGCGACGCAATGCCGAAACACGTGATCGCCTCTTTCTACTACGATGCTCGCCTATAGAGACCTAATCGCATGTGCAGGTAGATGCGTTTTAGCTGCTGATCATCTGGGGGAGCCATGAGCCAATTGACGTCGCATCAGACACCCGTCGTCCCGGCGCGCGCGGAAGGCTTCGGGCCGCACGGGGACCTGGCAGTGAAGGCGGCGCTCAAGGCGGCGCTCGACCGCGAGCTGGCTCGCGAGGCGTCGGCCCCGCGTGCGGCGGCTTCGCCGCAGCACCTGGCGAGCCCGGGCCGTTTCGGGCCGGCCGGCGCGTAGCCGGAGCCTGAAACCCCGCGGACACGGCGTGGCGTTCTCGGACCGCACCGGGGCGCCCCCGCGTGCCTGACCCACTGGAGTCGCTGAGCGGCGTGACGTTCAAGGTCGCGGCGCGCTGCAACCTGAACTGCTCGTACTGCTACGTCTTCAACAAGGGCGACAGCACGTGGCGCCGGCGTCCGGCCCGCATGTCGCAGGAGGTCTTCGAGGCCGGCATCGCGCGGTTGCGAGAGGCCTGCCTGCGCACGGGCCGCGACGAGGTCAGCGTGACCCTGCATGGCGGCGAGCCGACCCTCATCGGGGCCGCCCGCGCCCGCGCCTTCTTCGACGCCGCCCACCGCGGGCTGGACGGCGTGGCCGACGTGCGGCTGGCGATCCAGACCAACGGCACGCGGCTGACGCCGGCGTGGGTGGCGCTCCTCGCCGAGTATCGCGTCGATGTCGGCGTGAGCATCGACGGTCCGGCGCACGTTCACGACCGCGAGCGCGTCGACCACCAAGGGCGCGGCAGCCATGCCGCCGTCCGGCGCGGCCTGGAACTGCTGCGCGACGGCGGCGTTGCGTTCGCCCTGCTGTCGGTGGTCAACTTCGACGCAGAGCCGCTGGAGGTCCATGAGCACTTCTGCGCGCTGGGGCCCGATCACATCAGCTACCTGATGCCCCATCACACACACGACGACATCGCGGAGGTCCACGCCCGGTATGGCCCGGCACCGTGCCTGGACTGGCTCGCACCCGTGCTCGAGCACTGGTGGCAGCACGGCACGTTGCGCACGGTCGTGCAGCCGTTCGCCTCGATGGCCAGGATCATCCTCGGCGGAGCGAGCGACCTCGATCTGTTCGGCGGGGCGCCGCTGGGGTTCTGCTTCGTGGAGACCGACGGCGACATCGAAGGCTTGGATGTCCTGAAGATCTGCGAGGACGGCTTCGCCGGAACCGCCCACAACGTCCTGACCGACGGATTTGACGCCTTCGCCGCCGGCGGCGGACTGCATTCCGAGACGGTCTTCCGCGGCCGCCAGCTACCGACACGATGCGCCGCCTGCCCGGAGGCCACGACCTGCGGCGGCGGATACGTCCCGCACCGCTACAAGCGCGGCAAGGGGCTGGACCGCCCGAGCGTCTGGTGCCGCGACCTGCTCGGACTGTTCGGACAGCTGCGCCGGCTGCTCGAGGTCGACCACCACGAGACGCTGGCGCGCCGCCGTGCGCTCGCCGCGCTCGCGACCGGCGCGCCGACGACTCAGGCCTGACCGGTGCCGTCAGTTCTCAGCGTGGCGTACCCCGGGCGTTCGAGGTTCACGGGGAACGAGCAGTCGTTGCATCAGACCGATCTGAGGTACTGCCGACCCTGAGCTGATGGGAAACCCCAACCGGCACTCGCCGCGCCGGCGCTACGACTCGTGCGCCGCCCCAGCTGCAGCGCAGTTGTCGCACAGCCCGATGACGGGATAGCGCGTGAAGCTCGACCTGTAGCCAAGGCGTTCGAGGATCGCGGCCCGGTGTATTCCGCTGGGTCTCGGCCGGTCGTGTTGCCGCGCGCGCTGACGGTGCTTGTCGGCCACCCGATCGCGTTGTAGGCCGTCGTCGTCTCGTCGCCTTCTGGGTTGACCTTGCTGACCTGGTTGCCAGCACTTTCGTAGCTGTAGTGCGCGACCTTGCCGTTGGCGTCCGTGGTGGAGATCAGATCGCCGAGGTGATCGGGGTCATAGGCGTTCGTCGTCGTCGCCGCGCTGGAGGTGCTTGTCAGCGGCCGCGACACGCTGGTCAGGTTGCCGTGGCTGTCGTAGGTCATCGTCGTCGTCGCGACAGGATCGGTGATCGTTTCGGGATCATCGGCGGCGGTGTACGTGATCGTCGTCTCGCGCTCGAGCGGATCGGTCACGTGCGTCGGAAGCCCGTCGGCGTTGTAGGCGATCTGGGTGATCTGGCCGTCGGGGTCGGTGCGCTGCGTGACGTTGCCGCTGCTGTCGCGAACCATCGACACCGTCGACTGCTGCGCGGTGCCGACCGCGCGCACGACCTTGGTCGTCAGGCCGCCGGTCTGTTCGTTATCGCAGTGCGTTACGCCGGGCTCCGCTAGGGGCCGGGCGGGGGCCCGCGGCGTGCGCAGGGCGAGCGCGAGTAACGGGGCAGCAGCGCGATGCGCCAGTGCGAGTCCATCCGGTTGGGGCAGCGCAGCCGGCCACACCGTACCGTGCGCGCAGATGATCGGCGTGGTGGATGACCGACGCCTGCGTGTCGCGCTGACGACGTTGTGGTCAGCGGGTGTCATCATTGCCGCCGTTTCGGCGGTTCTTGCCGCCGAGCGCCGCGCCGCAGACGTGCTGGGCTATATCGCGGTAACGGCGTCACTGATGATCCTGGCTCTGTTTACGGCACGACGCCAGCGCGTCGTCACGATGGTCGGCCTGACGATCTGCGTGCTGTCTCCGCTGGGAGTGATCGCGTGCGCGGTGGAACTCGCGACAGGCATCTCTCGCACACAGGTTCACAAGCTCCACGCGCTCGGGGTCAACCCGACGCTCGGCGTCGTCATCAACCTTGTCTTCTGTGCATGCGCAACCGCGCTGGCGATCTGGAGGTATCGGACGATCCGTCGCTGAACTGGGCGGCGTGGCTGGCCGCCGGCTGCGGTCGCGTCAGCTCGCGGCGAGCCCGGCGACGGTCTCCGGGACGCCGTCGAAGGCTCCGATCGCGGCGAGGTCGCCGGCGTCGCCGACGGTCCAGCCGAAGACGCGCTGGGCGTCGGCGTCGATTGCGTAGAGGTAGCGGCCATCGCGTGTGATGGCTTCGTCGCGGATGCCCTTCTGGCCCAGGCGCGTGGAGGCGGCGACCGCGTCGTGCAGCGCGAGGCTTCCGTCGTCGCCGATCGCGTAGCTGGAGATCGTGCCGTCGCCGAAGTTCGTCGCGTAGGCGTAGCGTCCGTCGTTGGTGACGGTCGCCCAGCACACCTCGCTGCGGGTGTCGCCGATCGAGCGGCTCACCGGCGTGAGCGTCGCCGGATCGGTGAGCGAATACGAGGAGGCCGCCGCGGCGCCGATGGCGCCGCCGAAGGCCTCGGTGACAATCATCGCGCCGCTGGCGGTGAAGCCGAAGCCGTACGGCGTCTTCCCGGTCGAGCTGATCGTCGCCGGGCCGGCCGCGAAGCCATCGTCATCGATCGCGTATGCGCTGATGCTGTCGGTCCCGCGCTCGGTCACGACGATCGTGCGGCCGTCGACGCTGAAGGAGATCTGCGCGGGATCGGCGTCCGCTGCGCTCAGCGGGCGAACGGAGCCCTCGAGCGCGACGAGGCTGCCGTCGTCGATCCGGAAGCCGCTGATATTCGGCGTGCCGTTGTTGAGGACGTAGACGAGCTCACCGCGGATGGCGACGCTCGTCGGAATGGTGCCGCCCGTCGGGACGCGGTCGGTCAATCGCAAGCCGTCGCCGGAGATGGCGAAGAGCGAGAGCTCGTCGCTGCCGGCGTTGACGACGAGCAGCCGGCGGCCGTCGTCGTCGAGCACGATCGAGCTCTGAGACGGAAGGTGTGGCATGCCGCTGCCGCGACCACCGGTCGCGAAGCGCCCGAACGGCGCCAGCCGGCCGCCGTCGAGACGCTCGAACGCGAGCACTTCGTTGCTCGTCGCGTCGTTGGTCTGGACGTAAACGGCCGCAGCCGTATGGCTGTTGATGTCTGACATGGTGATCCCCCTCGGGTTGCGCTGGGATGCAGGTGCGGCGGGGTCTCACAGGTCCCCGCCGCGTTACACGGGCGGCGGTACGCTCCCGTCGTGCTGGCGTACAAGTTCACGCGGCCCGATGGTGAGGGCGCGTTCACCGGGTTTCGCTGGCCGTTGCCGCGATCCGGCAAGCCAGGCGATTGGGTGCGCGCCCAGCCGGCGGAGGTGTGCGTCGCAGGCATCCATGCCTGCCGCGCCGAGCAACTGCCGCACTGGCTCGCCCAGGAGCTCTGGGTCATCGAGCTCGCAGGCGACGTGACCGAGTCGCCCTACAAGCTCGTGGCCCCCGCCGGCCGGCTGGTCAGCCGCGTACAGGGGTGGCCGTCCGCCGAGCGCGGCTTCGCGGAGGACTGCGCGGCCCGCACGCTGGACCTCGCCGTGTCGGCGCTGCGCGATGCCGGACTCGACGCCCACGCCGATGCGGCGGCGACGGCGGTCGGCACCGCCGGTCTGCTCGCGGTCGCCGACGGCGTGCGCGGCGACGCCGCGCCGCTGGTCGCGACGCTCGTGGGATACGCCGCCGACTGCGCGTGGGACATCGACAACGGGTACTTCGCGATGTGCGCCTACGTCGCGGCCACGGCCTTCGCCAACCACTGCACCGGCGATGTCGTGCAGGACATGTCATCGCTCGGCTGGGTCCGGGAGCGCGCGCGCCAAGGCCGCTGGCTCGCCGCCGCGCTGGACCTGAGCTGAGCGGGTCTACGCGTTGTCGGGTCGGGCGTGCCGTGTCCGGAACGCGTGCGCGAGCGCGTCGAGCATCGGCGGCGCGACGTCGTCCTCGCGCAGCCGCCCGATGATCGTCAGCGTGTGCTGCATCTGGTCGAGGTACGTCTCGCACCACGTGCACATGGCGAGGTGGCGCTCGACGAGGTCGCGCTCTCCGACGGGCAGCGCGCCCTCGAGGTAATCCGTGATGACCTCGACGAGCTCGCGGCAGGTGATGTCGTGCGCGCTCACTGCCCTAGTCTCCCCCGCCGACGTGGTCTTCCAACGCGGCGCGAACGCGCGCGCGGCCGCGATGCAGCAGCACCCGCTGGTTGCCCTCGCTGAGCTCCAGGAGCGCGCAGACCTCGTCCGAGGACCAGCCCTCGACGTCGCGCAGGGATACGACGGCACGCTGCCGCGCCGGCAGACGCTCGATCGCGTCTGCGACGACGCCGCGCGTCTCCTTCGCGACGAGGCGCTCCGCCGGCTCGTCCCAGGGCACCGGCGGACTGCACCAATGCCCGCCCCAGCGCTGCCCCGCCGCGACGAAGCGGTCCGGGTCGACGGTGGGCCCGTCCTCGCCCTCGCCGCCGAGCGACGACATCGGAACGATCCGCTTATCGCGCACGCCGCGCGAGCGGGCGCGGTTGACGAGGATCGCGAAGATCCAGGACTTCAGCGACGAGCGGCCCTCGAAGCCGCCGATGCCCTCGATCACGCCCAGCCACGTCTCCTGGGCGACCTCCTCCGCCACCGCGTGCGACGACACGCTCGCTCGCGCGAGCCGCACCAGCGCGGCGTGATGGCGCAGCACGAGTCCGCGGAACGCGGCTTCGTCCCCCACCCGCAGCGCGGCCACCAGCGCCGCGTCCGCGAGCGCGCCGCTGTCGAGTTCGTTCCCCGCCGCCATGAGCCGGCCAACTCTACGATGGCTTCCGCTGCGGCCTGCGCTGCGCCAGCGTCAGCCTGCTGCGCCGAGTGGGAGCCGCCCGGTTTCGCCTATGTGGCGCTGCGGCGCGCGATCCAGTCCACCCCGGGCTTGTCGCTGAGCCCGTGAGCGATCGTCGAGACGACCACGACCAGCGCCGCGAGGTTGAAGAGCTGCTGCGAGGACCCGAAGCCGTCGGCGAGGACGAGCAGCGCGAACGTCATCGTGGCGACGCCCTTCGGGCCGAACCACGCCATGAACGCCTTCGTGTGCGCGTGGACACCTGTGCCGGCGAGGGCCAGCCAGACCGCGGCCGGACGCGCGACGAGCAGCGTCACGAGCACGATCGTCACGGCCGCCATCCCGTCGCCGAGCAGTCCGTGCAACGTGAGCAGGCTGCCGAAGACGACGAAGATGCCGAGCTTGACGAGCTCCACGATGTCCTGAGCGCGCGCCTCGAACACCGCGGCGACGTCCGGTCGGCGGATGCCGAAGACGATCGCGCAGACGAAGACGGCGATCAGCCCATTGCCATGTGGCGGCAGCGTCGTCGCGCCGTAGGTGAGAAACGCAACGCCCAATGCATACAGCGCGAGCTGATGGGCGGGGACGTTCGTGCCGGCATCGCCAGGGGGCCGCGGCAGGAGGCTCGCGAGCACGCCGATCGCGATCCCGAACGCGAGCCCGACGCCGACGTCCTGCAGCACGAACCTCCACCACACGAACTCGCCGTGATGCGCCGACAGGGCGGCGCTCAGCGCGAGCACCGGTGCGAGCGCGAGCCCATCGTTCATGCCCGACTCGAGATTCAGCGAGTGGCGCACGATGCGTGGCACGCGTGGGTTGGTCACGACCCCGGAGGAGAGCACCGGATCGGTCGGCGACAGCAACGCGCCCAGCAGGAACGCCTCGGTCCATGAAAGATCGACCAGCACCTTCGCTGCGAGCGCGACGATCACGGCCGTGATCGGCATCGCGAGCACGAGCTTGCGGACGGGGAGATGCCACGCCGTACGCAGCATCTCCTCCTCGACCTCGAGCCCGTCGCGAAACAAGATCACGATCAGCGCCGTCAGCGCGACGATCTCGACGAATCCCGATCCGGCGTCGAACTCCAGGACGCCGACGCCTCCCTTGCCGAGCACGAAGCCGATCACGACGAACAGCGGCGTCAACGCGAGGAAGCTGCGCTGAATGAGTCCCGAGACGACCGCGCCGAACATCAGCAGCCCGCCGAGGACCGCCACCGCCGTCTGAAAGTCCGTCACCCGGGGAGCGTCGCAGACGCGGCGAGCCGGTCGGACGTCCCGGCCCGTGCGAGCCTGCGCCAGGCGAGCTATGACGGGAGCGCGCTGTTGACCCGCCGTCGCACGATCATTCGCCTTCGAGGAGCCGCTTGAGGCGCCGGAGGTCCTTGCCGTTGGCTCGTCGCATCGCGGCGGCCATGATCGGGGCGGCGATCCTGCCGAAGCCAGCCGGTTCGCCGCGATTTCGCAACGTCATGAGCGTCGCGCCGTCGGGCGCGTCGGCCCACGTGTACGTCGTCTCCATCGCAAACGGGCCGTCCGCGGTGCTCATCACCAGGCGTTCGCCGGCGACGAGCTCGCGGATCTCGTAGGTGTAGACGAGGCGACGGCCGAAAAATTTCGCGACGAACGCGATCCGGGCACCGACCCCCGCCGGCGGTGGCGAGCGCCACTGGACGCTCTTGATGTTCTCGTACCACGCCCGCGCGTTGTCCTGATCGATCACGTAGGCGGCGACCTCTGCGCGCGGCCGGTGGATCTCGATCTCGGTGACGACGTCGACGATGGCTAGGACCCCACCGACCCGGGCTCGTACGCGAGCAACTCGCGGACGCGATCGGCCCGATCCTCGTCGTACGCCATCAGCGCGAGCCTACGACCGCGACCGCGTCTTCGAGCCTTCTTCCAGAGCGGCGACCGTGCGTCGCGCTCGGGCTGCGGGATCGAGTAGGAGGTCGAGCCAGACCCGATCGCGGAGTGCGATGCCGTCGACGCCCGGCTGAGGGTCGTAGCCGGTCGCGGCAGTGAAGGCGTCGCGCTCGATCGAGCGCATCCGGAATCCGATTCGCTGGTAGAAGCGGAGGTTGTCGACGTCGGCTGCTGCGGTGGAAACGAGCAGGGTGCAGCGCGACTCGCTGCGAGCCAGCTCGATCGCCGCCGCGACCAGCGCGCGGCCGATGCCGCGACGGCGATGCGACTGCTGGACGGCCATGCTCTTGATCTCGGCCCCGTCAGGCCCATGGGGATCGGTGATCTGGAGGTGGCCGACTAGTTGCTCACCGCAGACGGCGACGAGGACGCGGCCGAGGTCGAGGTACGAGTCCAGCTGCGACGGCGAGTCCTCGGCGAGCTCGAACAGCGACCGCAGATCCGTGCGGGGGCCGGAGTACGACTCGATCCGCACCGCCAGAGCGAGTCCGTCGTCTGTGTCGCGGAGTGCCAGCAGCAGCTGGAAGCCGTCGGGATCGGCGAACGCCAGCGCGTTCTCGCGCCAGTAGGGGTTTTCGGGAACGACCGGACGTTGGGCGATGCGGGTAGCGATCACGTCGATCTCGGCTTGCGTGTCGAGGTAGAGGACGAGCAGCGACTCGGGATGTGGCTGGGGCGCCGGATGCGGCCCGCCCGATGTCAGCTCGAGGTGCGCGCCCGTTCCCGGCACGGCGAGAAAGACGCCGTCGTAGCCTCCATGGCCGGCGAAGCCACCGAGCTCGGGGAAGCCGACCCGGTCGCGGTAGAACGCGGTCACGGCCTCCAAACGGTCGGTGTGACGGGCGATTCTGAGCACTCGCCGGTCGTTCACCTGTGCTCCGGGTTGGCGAAGTCAAACCGGCAGCCGGCGTCCCACTCCGAGCGCTGGTTGCCATGCGCGGGGATCCCGCCGGCGTCCTTGAGCATCCGCGCGAGGTGCAGGAGGTTCCACGTCATGAACGTGGTGTTGCGGTTGGTGAAGTCGTTCTCCGGCCCGCCGGAGCCCGGGTCGAGGTAGCTCGGGCCGGGGCCCGCCTCGCCCAGCCAGCCGGAGTCGGCCTGCGGCGGGATCGTGTAGCCGAGGTGCTGCAGCGAGTACAGGATGTTCATCGCGCAGTGCTTGGCGCCGTCCTCGTTGCCGGTGATCAGACAACCGCCGACGGCGCCGTAGTAGGCGTACTGGCCGTGCTCGTTGAGCAGGTGGCTGTTGCCGTACAGGCGCTCGATCACCTGGGTGCAGACCGAGGACTTCTCGCCGAGCCAGATCGGCGATAACAGCACGAGGATGTTGGCCTGCCTGACCTTCTCGAAGATCTCGGGCCAGTCGTCCTTCTCCCAGCCGAACTGCGTCATGTCCGGCTGTACTCCGGTCGCGATGTCGTGATCGACGGCGCGGACGACGTCGACCGCGACGCCGTTTCGCTGCATGATCGCGATCGAGATGTCGCCGAGCGCTTGCGTATTGGACGCTTCCGGGGAGCGCTTCAGCGTGCAGTTGATGAACATCGCATTGAGGTCACTGAAGTTCCACTGCGACCTCTCGTCGAGCTGAGCATGCCTCTGTGCCAGTTCGGACACGTGAGTGACTCCATTTCGGTTGTGGTTCACATCGCCATCAGCGGTGCATCGCCCGCGCGACCGGCGCCGGGGCTCTCCGTGGGCGCACGCGCCTCTTCCCTGCGCAGCAGCACGCTGCCGATCAGGGGGAAGAGCAGGACGGACAGCAGCCCGGCGGCGATCAGCTCGGCGCTCTCGGCGGCCCCGATCAGCCCGAGCGAGCGGCCGATCGCCGTGCCCGCCACGATGAACGGCAGCGACGTTGCCTGAAAGAGGGCCGCGATGAGTGCCCTGCCGGGGCCCACGAGCTTGCGGTACAGCAGTCGCGGGGAGGCCGCGGACGACGGCGAGCGCGATGAGGAACACCGGCACCATCGCCAGGTTCGACGGGTCGCCGAGGAGCGCGGCGAGATCGAACCGCAGGCCGCTGGTCACGAAGAAGACGGGGACGAAGACGCCGAAGCCGATCGCCTCGAGCTTGCGACGGAAGAGCGGATGGGTCATCACCTCGTCGCGGTCCAGCAGCGTCGAGCACTGCGCCCGCGGCGAACGCGCCGAGGATCACTTCGAGCCCCAGCTGCTGGGCTGCTGCGGCGAACGCGACCAGCAGCACGATCGCGCCGCGGATGCGGATCTGGGCGGTGGTGTCCTGCAGGCGCAACAGGTCGTTGCGGATCTGCATCGAGCGCTCGGCGCCGCGCACGACCGCGAACACGACGAACGCGAGCACGAACAGGCTGCCGATCAGCACGACCGTCGCGCCGGTGCCGCCCTTGCCGGCGAACAGCACCGAGAGCAGGATGATCGCGCCGAAGTCCGCAATCGACCCGGGGGCAACAACGAGCTGACCGAACCGCGACTCGATCTCGCCTGCGTCCTTGAGCACGGGGATGATCACCCCCAGCGACGTAGCGGAGAGGATCACCGCGACCAGCAGCGGCGTCTGCGCGAACCCGACCGCCTTCAGCCCCAGGCCGACGACAATCGCGATGGCGACCGAGAGCAGCCATCCCTCCCCGCGACGCGCAGCACGCGCCCGCGAAGATGGTCGAACTCGATCTCCAGCCCGGCAAGAAACAGCAGGAACACGAGGCCGATCGTGGCGAGCACCTCGATCGTCGCGTCGATCTGCACCCAACCGAGAACCGACGGCCCGATCACGATCCCCGCGACGATCTCGAGCACCACCGCCGGCAGGCGCACCCTCGGGAAGAAGCCGAGCACGAACGGGGCGATGAACGCCGCCGCCATCACCACCAGCAGACCTGAGAACGCCGGAGCCTCCATGAGCCCTCCGTATGTCGGGCTCAGCAGGCGTTACACGCCGCCCCTGGAAGCCACCGGGCGCCGATCCGACGTGTAACGAACGCGGCTGCTGCGGCGCCGATCGCAGGCCAGTGCAGCGGCGTCATGACGATCGCCGTCTCGCTCGATTGCGTCCACGCTCACGTCATCGGTACGCGCATGCACGCGACGCTCACCGTCGTCGGTCTTGCAACCACGCTCGCCGCCGGCACCCTGCTTCCCCGCACATGGCTGCGCCATCCGGCGGAGCCCGCGACGGCGTTTCGTTAGACGTGCCCCATCCGTGTCCCAACGGCTGGGGTGGCCACATCGCGAACTCGTCAAGCAGCGGTCATTGGCAACCCGCAGGCCCTGGCGGGTCGTGCATCGTGCGCGGGGTCGCGGAGGTCCGGTGGGCGGGCTGGCGGGCGAGCCATACCTTGGCGCCGAGCTGTTTGTTGTGGCGGCGTGCCGCGTCGAAGTGGTGCTCGGCGTCGCGGCCGAGCAGCTCGGCGAGGAGTCCGAGGTGCAGCGAGGCAGAGCCGTAGCCGGCGGCGCCGCGGGCGTTGACGATGTTGCGGTCGGCGTAGGGGAGTAGGGCGTCGTAGAGCTGGGCGGCCGGTCCGGGCTCGCCGAGGATGTGCAGCGCCTGGGTGAGCTCGGCGATCGCGGCGAGTCGGTTCATGTCTTCGGTCATGCTGGTCTGCGGCGTAGGCGATTTGCGCGCGTGCCTCTTCGGCGCGGCCGTCGAGCGCGAGCACCCAGGCGTAGCCGGCGCGGTATGCGTATTCGGCGGGTCGGCCGCTCTCGCGTTCGATGATCTGCAGGTCAAGCGATGCGGGGTTGCCGGCGATCAGCGTGGCGACGAACGATTGGATCTCCGCGTAGAGGCGCGCGTTCGGGTCGTCGGTCCGCGTGAAGTCGGCGATCAGCCGCTGCGCGTCGTCGAGGCGGCCTTCGAGGATGGCCAGGCTCGATCGCCACATCGGGCCCCACCACTCGTATGCCGGGAGCTTGAGTCGCGCGGCCAGCTGCTCGTGCGCCTCTATCTCGGTGCGCGCCGCGTCGAGGTCGCCTTGCTCCATCAGGTCGACGACGCGCCAGTTGCGGCCCTGCAGCTCCGATTCGGCGTCGGACGCTTCGGCGATCATGCGGTCGGCGGTCGCCAGGCGCTCGTCGAGGTACTCGGGGCTCCAGAGCGCGGCGTGGAGCGCGTTGAGCGTGTCGCCGTCGGCGTCGCCGATGGCGACGGCCTCGTCGACGAGCGCCTTGCGGCGTGCGGGGGTGCAGTCGTAGTAGGACTCGATCGCCAGCCGGGCCAGCAGGCGGGCGCGCAGCGGGTGCCCGTTCGGGAGGTCCCGGAGTGCCGCTTGGAGCATGGCGACGGCTTCGCGGTCGACGGCGATGATCGTCGCGCCGAGGCCGCTGAAGCCGAGCGTCGCACGGGCGATCTGCTCCGCGTCGCCCTCGACCGCCCGGAACGCTGCGCGCGCGGCTGTCTTGTCGCCCGCGCGTAGCCACGCGTCGCCGAGGGCGAGCAGCAGCTCGGCCCGCAGGCGCGTCTGACCGGGCGCGTCCTCGAGTGCGGACAGCGCGCGCTCGCAGAGGCGCGCTGCATCTTCGTAGGCGAACGTGCGCATCGCCTCGCGTGCGGCGGCGAGCGCCGCCTCGGCCGCCAGCCCCAGGTCGCCCGCGGCAGCTGCCTGCAGACGGTGGTGCGCGAGCTCGGCGAGCCGGTCGGGCGGGAGCGCGTCGGCGAGCGCGCGATGCGTGCGCACACGGCGGGTCAGGCTCAGCTCGTCATAGAGCGTCTCGCGCACGAGCGCGTGCGCGAAGGCGTAGCGGCCGGGGCTCTGCTCGCGGATGATCTGCGCTTGTGCGGCCTGTTCGAGCACAGCGAGCACGTCTGTGTCGAGCACGGACTCCAGCAGCGCGATGTCGAACTCGAAACCGGCCACGGCCGCGTGGGCCAGCACGATGCCGGCCTGCGGCGCCAGGCGCGAGAGCCGGCGGCCGATCACGTCCTTGACGCCCTCGGGCACCTGGGCCGGGTCGCCGCCGTCGGCGAGGTGGGAGAGGACCTGCTCGATGAAGAACGGATTGCCGCCCGTGTCGCGATGCAGGCCTGTCGCGTCGCGGCCGACGAGCTGCGCGACCGCGGATTCGTCCAGGCCGCGCAGGGTGACGCGCTCGATCAGGCCGGCGCGTCGCAGCTCGGCCAGCGTGGCGGCCAGCGGGTGCGCGCGTGAGACCTCGCTGTCGCGGTAGGCGGCGACGATGGCAGGCCCGTCGCGGCGGCGTAGCAGGTGCTCGAGCAGGCGCAACGTGCCGGCGTCGGCCCAATGCAGGTCGTCGAGCAGCAGCAGCGAGTCCCCGAGCCTGTCTCCGATCGCCTCGAACAACCGCCACCGGCCTCCTTCGCCGTCGGCCTCTGGCATCACCTCGCCGAGCGCCTCCACGAACGGCTGATACGGGACGAGCGAGTCCTCGTAGCACGTGCCGTAGCGCACGGGCATCGGCACGTCGCCGGCCAGCTCGGCCAGCAGCCGGGTCTTGCCGATCCCCGGCTCGCCGACCAGGGCGACGAGACCCTGGCCGAGCAGCGCGCGAACCCGGGCCAGCTCGGCGTCGCGGCCCGCGAACGGGCCGTGCGCCGACAGCGCGCGCGGGAGCCGGCCAAGCGTGCCGGCACGTCCGCCGCAGGCGGGCTCGGTCGCGTGCTGCTCTGCGGTGGCGCCTGCGCCCGCGCGGATCTCCGCCGCCAGCTCGCGTGTTCGGCGCGACGGCAGGACCCGCAGCTCGCGCCGCAGACGATCCTCGAGTCGCGCGAAGCTCGTCAGCGCGGCTGCCGGGTCCCCGGCAGCCGCGTAGAGCCGCATCAGACGCCGGGCGGCGTTCTCGGATAGGGGGTCGGTGCGCACGAGCTCGCGCGTCCAGCGCAGCGCGGCGTCGCCCGATGACTCGTCGGCCAACCGCGTGAGCAGTTCGACGACGAGCTCGCGGTGGGCGTCGCGGGCCGTGATGGCCCAGTCGCTGTCCAGCCCCGGCAGGGCGTCGCCGTCGCATAGCGCCAGCGCCTCCGCGGGTGGGAGCGTGCGCACCGCGAGCGCGTCGACCCACGGCTCACCGGCGAGTCCCACGGCCTCGCGGTCGGCGACGACAACGTCATCGCCGAGGTCGCGCCGCAGTTCGTGCAGCGCGGTGCGCAGCGACGCGCGCGCGCTGGACTCGAGCACGTCGGGCCAGAACAGCGACGCGAGCGCCAGCCGCTGGTGCATCCCCGGATGCAATGCCAGCCAGGCGAGCAGCTCGCGCGCCGGACGGCTCGCCGGCGTGCGCAGCGTGCCATCGCCCGATTCGACGCCAAGCCTCCCGAGAAGCCGCACGCGCAGCATGCGGCCAAGCCTACGTCCGCGCGCGCTGCAACTGCTGACGGTCGGCTCACGGTCGGCTGACGGGCACCCGGGAGCCTCTCGGCCATGTCTACCACCAACACCACCACCCGCTTCGACGTCGAGGACCTCATCGCGGACTCGTCGCTCGACAAGCTCATCGCTCTGCTCGCAGACGACGTCACGTGGACCGAGGTCGATCAGCGCTCGCAACCCCACTCGCCCGCGGTCTACCGCGGCCGCGATGCCGTCGTCGCGATGCTCCGGGAGGCCCACGCCCGCGGAATCGTCAGCGCGGTCGTCGACGGTCTGCGCTCCGGTGACCGCGCCGCTGTCGCGGTCCTCTGCAGCTACCCGGGCGGCGCGGGCCAGGTCCGCTGCAACGCGCTGCTGCACCTCACGGACGGCAAGATCGTCCGCTGGGACGGCGTGCAGGCCTGGGATGAGTAGCAACACGCGGGACCTTCGCCTGCTCGCGGGCGCTGTGGCGGTCTCGGCCGCCGGCGACCTGATCCTCGTCGTCGTGCTCGCGCTGCGCGTCCATGACCTGACCGGGTCGGGCTTCGCCGTCGCTGCGCTGTTCGCGGCGTTGATGGGGCCGATCGCGCTGCTCGCCTCGCCCGCGGGCCGGCTCGTCGACCGCTTCGAGACACGCCGCACGCTTGCGCTGGTGTCGGCCGCGCAGGCGCTGGTCGCGGCAGGGCTCGTGTTCGCCACCGGGCTGGCGGCGATCCTGCCGCTCGCCGCGCTGCTCGGCGCGGGCGCCGCGGTCGCCGGCCCGGCAGAGGCGGCGCTCGTCCCTACCGTCGCGCGCGACCTGACCCGGGCCAACGGCTGGATCGAGAGCTCTCGCTACGCCGGCTACACGACGGGACCGCTGATCGCGGGCGGACTCACCGCCGCCGGAGGGACAGGCGTGGCGCTCGCGGTGAACGCGGCGAGCTTCGCCGCCGTCGCGCTGGTGGCGACCATGATGCGCGCACGCCGTGAGCCCTCGACGCACAGCGAAGCGCAGGCGAGCTCGGGCGGCCGCGCGTTCTCGCTGCTGCTGGCGGACCGCACGGTACGCGCCGCCGTGCTCGCCGCCGTCGCCGGGCTGCTGTTCATCTCCGCCTCGATGACGGTCGAGGTCTTCTACGTCCGCGATGTCGTCGGCGCCGGCGCCCTCGGCTACGCACTCGTGTTCGCCGGCTGGACCGCGGGCATGGTCGTCGGCGCGCTCGCCGTGGCGCCGAAGGTCACGGCGACGCTCGCGGCCGGCGCGATGCTCGCGCTCGCAACGCAGGGCGCGGGGATGGCCGCCGCCTCGCTGTGGGCCGTGCTGCCCTGGGTGATCGCCGGCTACGCCGTCGGCGGCATCGGGCACGGCACCAAGAACGTGCTCATGCGCACGCTGATCCAGACGCGGATCGCGACCGCCCAGCACGGCCGCGCGTTCGCCGCCTACGGAGCCGCTCGCAACACCGCCGAGCTCGGCGCCCTCGGCATCGGCGGCGTGCTCGTGACCGCGATCGGAGCCCAGCCCGCGCTCCTGATCGCCGGCCTCGGCCCGATCGTCGCCGGACTCGCCGCGCTCGCTGCCACATCCACCGGCCCGCTAGGCACCGCGACCGCCGCGCCAGCTGCAGACCTGCATCTCCGATGAACGACAGGGTGCTGCGCTGTCATCGCGAGCCGGCTTCCGCGCCCGGCGGGCGCAGCGCGGCGCAGGCGATCGTGGCGTCGTGGGCGTGGCC
Organism: uncultured Solirubrobacteraceae bacterium; assembly: GCA_963727785.1. Taxonomy (GTDB): domain Bacteria; phylum Actinomycetota; class Thermoleophilia; order Solirubrobacterales; family Solirubrobacteraceae; genus CADCVQ01. The sequence continues at coordinate 304,333 of CAVSHS010000038.1, read as the reverse complement.
TGCTGCGCCGCTCGTGGTCGTGTCGCTGCGGGCGCCGCCCCCGTGCTCAGCCGAGTGTTGCGCCTGGTGTCCGGCCCCGGCGTCCGACGTGCCGACTGATGCGGGGATGCCTGCGGCGCCATCGTCTGGGGCGCCCGCCGGCCCGTGCACGACGATCGAGCGCACGGTGCCCGCGGGCACCCGCCTGGTGCTGTGCACGTTGGCGGTGGCGTGCCCGCTGGCGTTTGACGCGAAGCTGAGATGGATCTCGTTGGGCGGCGCGTCCGGGCCGTCGAGGTCGAACTTGAAGTGCGGACCACCAGGGTCGGGCTGGTCGCAGTCGCCGACGTGCAGGTGCGAGACGTACGCCGTGTTGGGCTTCAGGCCGGCGAGCGTGACCGCGACGTCGCTGCCGCCACCGGAGCCGTTCGTCAGCTTCGCGCTGCCCGAGACGCCCGCGAATCCGGGTGGTGCGCCGGGCAGCGGCTCGAACACGCCGACCGGAGCTGCCGGGCCGGCCGGGCCGCCGCATCCGGCGATCGTCAGCGCGCCGAGCAAGGCGGCGCCCGTGCATGCGAGCGTGCTGTTGACCATCAGGTGATTGCCTTTCTCGTGGCTCGGCGAGCCGCGCGGATGCGCCGCCGCCGTGGTTCGCCCCCCGCCGCCTGGCTGCGACGGCGGGGAGCCGAGCTTCGGGTCAGGCCGCGACGGGCCCGGCGTCGCGGTCGGGCTTGCCGCTGGTCATGTACATCGCATAGATGCCGATCAGGCCGCAGGCGAGAAACACGATGCCCAGCGGCCAGCTCCACCCCCAGGCCAGCAGGTTCGCCGTGCTCGCCCCACCGGGCCCCGGCTCGAACGTGCCGATGCCCGGGGCCGCGAGCATGAACACACCAAGCACCGCGACGACGACCGCCTTGTAGAGCTCGATGCCGGGCCGCAGCGGCGCGCCGTGCTTGGCCAGCCGCGCGATCGCGGACCTGGCTTCATGGTTGCCGCGCGCGATCTGCGTCCACAGCATCGCGCGTTCGATCACGAGCCAGACGACGAGCGACAACGCGAGCGTCGGCAGCAGCCAGCCGAGCACCAGGATGCTCGCCAGCAAGGTCAGCGGGGCGTTGCGCAGCCACGCGCGGATGGGCGGCGGCGCGCCCATCCCGCCCTGCGGGCGGCGCTGCCACCACATCTTGTAGCCGAACACGACGACCGCGATCACACCGAGCGCCAGCAGCGTCATGAAGATCTGCAGCGGCACCCCGAACAGCTGTGCCTGATGAAACGAGATCCCAGAGGTCGTGAGCTTGCTGAACCAGAACTCCTTGGACCAGTCATAGCGCGAGGTGACGGCGCCGGTGGCGCCGTCGACGGCAATCGCGTTGCGGTTCATCGGAAACCGCTGGCGCTGGCTGGCCGCCTGCCAGGCCGTCCTGTCGTCGGCTGGCGCGGTGATCGAGACGGGGTTGGGAAGCTTGGCCTGCTTCGCGCGCTCATAGACCTTGTTGACGTTCGCCACGCTGGTCGAGCCCGGCGCTGCGCTCTTCAGCGCTGTGTCGGGACCGCCGAGAGAATGCGGTGGCCGGAAGATCTGCTGCTTGATCGTCTCGTAGCGCGCGCCGGAGAACTTCGTCCACGTCAGGCCGGTGATCGCGACGAACAGCATCGGCACGACGATCGCGACGCCGATGAAGTTGTGCCAGTCCTTGCTCTGGCGACGCCCGCGCATCCCGCGCCGGAAGGCGAACGCGGCCGCGCCTCGCCTGCGCACGCCCGGCCACCACAGATACAGACCCGTCAGAAGGCTGACGAGAAACCACGCTGCCGCCAGCTCGGTCAGCGGACGCGGGCTGTCGCCGAGCAGCCAGTTGGAATGCAGTCGGCGGAACAAGCCGTCGGAGAGGTCGCCGACCTTGACGTCACCGGTCACCTTGCCCGTCGCCTGGTCGACGTAGACCGCGACGTTGTCGTAGAACCCATCGCCCTTGCCGTGCGTCGGGTCCATCGTCACGGCGGTGTTGAGATCGTTGCTGCCCGTCTCCGCGTACCCCGGGATGACCGAGACGAACGTCCACGACGGGTGCGCGGCCTGCGCCGCCTTGACCTGATCGGCCAACGACACGTTGACCTGCTTCGACGACGGCTCGATGATCGAGCCGAAGCGCAGCCCATCGAGCTGCGGCGCCCACGCATACAGGATCCCCGTGATCGCCAGCGAGATGACGATCGGGCCGGCGAGAAACCCGCCGATGAAATGCAAGCGCCACATGATCGGACGCAGCAGCTTCGAACGTCTGGCGCGGCGCTGCTTGGCCTGGTCCGCCGCTTCGTGCTGGTCCTGCTCGGCGATCTGATCGCCGACGAACGGGATGTCGCCGACGGGAGGAGTATCGATCGTCGCCATGGCTACTGGCCGGTGACGGCGAGCACGATCGTCACGACCGCAAACACGACCATGGATGCGGTGATCAGCCACGCCGGCGGCGTCCTGGGCGTCGATCGCGCCGCCTCGGCGCGGGTGGTGCTGGTGTCCTCGGCCATCCGATGAGCTCCCTCTGAAATGAGAAACGAGATTGGTCGCGCGCTCACCGGGACCGGCCCCGACGAGGGGCCCGCAACGGGTCGGCAAGCGCGACTGCGTGTCTGTCGCTGTGGTCCTGAAACGCCGGACGACCATCCGCGACAACAGATCCGGCGGCGCGGAACCCCCCGCGCAAGAGCAGGGGGCGCAGCAACCGCTCGATCACTCGCGGGGCCGTAGGGCAGGCGCCCACCAGGCCGCCGGCGCGGCGCTAGTACACGCGGCCGGAAGATCTGCGCGACGCGTGTACTGGATGGACGGCCTGACAGGCGGCGGCGCGCGCCCAGCGCCGACCCGCGCAAGCGGCGCGACGCGCGCCAGCGCCACCCGTTCGCGCCAGACAGCAAGCCGTGGCGCGTGCGCGACGGTGATCGCGGCGCGCCGGCGCGATCGTGCTGCGACAGCAGCGACAAGCACACGACCGCCGCGCACGACGAGCGTAAGGAGAGCACCAACCGCCCCCGCAGCGGGCAGCGCCCACCAACCACCACCACCGAGAATCCCCGCCAGACCCTGCGGATGACCCGTCGCGAACAGGCCCTCGAGAAGCTCCTGGCCGACGTACAGCGAGAACAACGCGACCGATACGAGCGCCCACAACCCGATCAGACCGCGCCCATCAAAGCTGTCGGCCTCGCCGCTGCGCCACGCGCGCGCGACCCGCGCGATCAAACCACCGACGCCGATCGCGACCGCGAGCACGATCCACGGCGTCAGCTCATGCAGATAGCTGTGCCCCTGATCGGCGAGCTCACGCGCCGCGCCACCGCCGAACGCGAGCTCATAGCGCAACTGATGCACCACGAGCGCGGCGAGCGGAAACAGGCCCACACCCAACTGCTCTCGATACCGCTGCAACACCCCGCACCCTGCTTCTCGCGACGCCGACCAGCCCCGACGACACACCCCTGCGCGACGACGTCCGGTCGTGTCGCGCGAGCGCCCTACCAGCAGCCAACCGTGCCTCAAGCGCACCGTGAGCGCCCAACCGCGACCGGTCCCCGGTCATGGCGGCACGGGACGCCGCCCGCCGGGGCGGGCGGGTCAGACGCTCAGCAGCAGGCCGGGGGCGGCCTGTTGGCCAGCGCGAAGCAGATCAGCAGCCGACTCGCATGACGCGTGGTGCGCACGCCCGCGAGAACCCGCGCCGGCGAACCGCACCGAGGCTGCCGAGCCCGACGGCCGCGCAGACGCGCGATGACCGCCTCGCCGGGAAACCAGCCGGCAAACAGCACCAGCAACAGCGCCAAGACCGGAGCGGCTCCCAGCAGAAACGCGGGAGCGAACAGCGCAAGTGCAGCGATCGCAAGGACGACGCATCCGAAGACGACGCCGCGCGAGAGTGAGCCACCCACGTCCGCCAGCCTAGAGCAACATGACCCTGACGGCCAGAACGCCCGCGACGATCTACCGCCACCCGCAGCGCCCACCCCCTACCCGGCCGGCCGGCGCTCTGCTTGTTGCGGTAGCGCCATTGCGCCAGGCTTCGTTCGTGTGTATACGTTCCGGTTCTGATGGGTGGGGGTTCCTCGAAGCAGGGGCGCGTTGCGGGCCTTGGTGCGCTGGTCGCGGTGGCTGCGGTGCTCGCCGTCACGCCGCTTGGCGTCGCGTTGCTGCTCGCGCCTGCTCTGCTGCTCTTCGGCGTGCTGCTGCTCGGCTACACGCCGGGAGAGCATCTGCTCGACCGGATGCGCGCGCGGCGCTTCGCGCGGCGTGCTGATCGCGCGCCGCGCGCCCTGGTCATCCGTCACGTCGTCGTCGTCCGCCGTATTGCCTCGCTGGCCACCTCCGCGCTCGCGATGCGCCCGCCGCCGGCAATCGGAGCACTCAGCAGCTAAACGCATCTGTTGAGGACTTGGGCCGTTGCGCCCGCGTCCACCGACGGGCCCTGGGCGAGGCGCTCGCGCGCACGCGCCTTCCATCGCGACGAGTACGGCACCCGTGCGACGTCACCACGTACGCGGAGAGGTCGCGGAACCGAGCTCCGCATGACCGGACCGGGCCGGTGTCGATCGCGCTCGGGGATCAAAGCCACGATCAGGAGGTGGGTAGCAGATGACCGCAGACACGAGCTTGGCGCAGCGGCTGGGACCGCTGTTCGGCGCGTTCTACGTCGCATTCGGCGTTATCGGATTCTTCGTGACGGGCTTTCACGGATGGATGCGGGACACGCCCGACACGGTGCTCGGTCTTTCGATCAACCCGTTTGCGAACCTTGTCCACGTCGGCATCGGCGCGATCCTGCTGCTGATGACGACGCTGGCCTCGGCACCGGCCGCCGAGGGCGCGATGATGGGCGTGGGCCTGTTCTTCATCGTGGCGTTCGTCATTGGGATCACGACCCCGGACGACCTCACGATCCTCTCCATGCACGCCAAGAGCGACATCCAGAACCTCCATCACATCGTCAGCGGCGTGGCGCTGCTGACGATCGGCGTGCTGTCCTCGGGCCAAACCCAAGCCCACGCGAAGCGCAGAGGCTTGACCTAGGCACTTCGCTGGGACCGTCGGAGATGCGCGCAACGCGAGCTTGGGCTCACCAGTGCGCAATCGGTTCGTCTGTGGCGATGCCGCGAGCCGTAGACCTGGACGGCGCGGTCCATGATCCGTCCAAACGCTTCGCGACGAAGGTCTTGACCATGGACGTCTCCTGGCAATGTGGCAGGCCGAGGTCGACCTTCCAGGCGCAGTGCAGGACCATTAGGCGGCTGGCGTACAGCTCGATCGCGGAGTCTGCGAGGAAGCGCTGGACGGCTTCGTGTCCGGCGAGTTTCTGGCCGAAGGCGCGCCGCCGGGTCGCGTGCTGCGCGGCGAGGTCGAGGGCGCGTTGTGCCAGTCCGATCAGCGCATCGAGTGCATGAGCCGTCCTCGTGCCAGTCGCTGCTGGGCGATGCGAAATCCGTCGCCCTCGGCACCGAGGAGGTTGTCGGCCGGAACGCGTACGTCGCAAAGCTCGATCTGGGCGTGTCCGCCGGGGAGATGCTCGGTGAGCAGCGCGGCCTCGCGGATGATCTGCCAGCCGGGCGTGTCGGTCGGGACGAGCAGCAGCGAGAAGTCGCTGCTGATGACTGCACGGGGCGCACGAGAGCGCTCCTTCCTGATCGACGATGTTGACCGGGCGCGAGGCCGGATCCACCGCGGACCAGGGGCGCCTCTAGCTGATGAGTGCCGGGGCGATCCGGGGCGGGCGCATCGCGAGCCCGGAGCTGGCCAGCGAGGCCAGCTTGCGCACGACGACGAGGCGACGTACCGCCAGCGAGCGAGGCGCGCGCTGGATCTGGCGAGCAAAGCGCGGTGCGCGCAGGCGGTCGAGCAACTGCTCGCCGGGAGTGAAGCTGAGCAGCAGGGCGGCGAAGAGCACCATCGCAGGCGCGAGGAGCAACGCGACGCCCGGCAGCGTCGCGCTCAGCGCCGCAGCCACCGCCACCAGTCCATCGAGGCACACAAGGCGCCAGCGCTTCACCGAACCCCCACCCATGAAGGTCGAACGCATAGCAGGCGCGAACGCCCGAACGCAACGCGGCGCATCACCCGCCAAGCCCTTCTGCGCCCGATAGCGTCCGCTCCCGCTCAGCTGCAATGATCGCCGCCTGCGGCAGCGCCGGGGTGTAGCGTGCTCGTGCGATGCGTAGGCTGCGTGCCAGATCGGTTCGGCCAACGGTGCTCTGCGCGCTGCTCGCCGGCGTCGTGGCGACGGTATCGATCGAGCATGGGCTGGCGCTCAGCCTGGCTCCATGCTTTGTGCTGGTCACGTTGCTCGTCGCCGGCCTGTTTCCCGGCGAGGAGACGATCGAGCGTCTTCGCGCCACGCAGCGATCGACGCAGGCTGTCGAGCGGCCGGCGAACGTTCGCCTGCCGCGCCGCACAGCGTTCATGCCGCGCGTCGGACGCGCGCTCGCGTTTGCACTCGCGGTGCGTCCGCCGCCCGTGCCCGTGAGCTAGCTGCGGCCAGCCCGGCAAGGACGTGCCGGAGCGCTCGCTAGCGGACACCGGATCGCCGGCACCTGCTTTCGCGCTGTCGTCGCTGCGTGCGCGTCCGCCGCGCCGCGTCCTCGCCACACGCGCGCGCGTGTTGACTCGGCCTCTCTCACCTATGAACAGGAGCAGACAATGCATCGACGGAGCCTCTGGCTCGCCGCGACGTTCGTCGTGGCATCTCCCGCCGCCGCGCAGGCGCATGTGAGCCTGCATCCCAACGCGATTCCGGCCGGCTCGTTTGTGACGACGAACATCCGCGTACCCAACGAGGAGAACACGGCGAGCACGACCGCTGTCAAGGTCAAGCTGCCCGCAGGTGTGCTGTCGGCGCTCGGTGCACCACCAGCGGGGTGGACGTTCGCGGCGAAGACGAAGAAGCTCGCCAAGCCGATCAAGACCGACGATGGCGTCGTGACCGCCGAGACGACCGAGGTCGATTACACGGGCGGCCGGATTCGGCCCGGCGCGTTTGAGAGCTTTCCGCTGACGCTGAGCATCCCCGCATCGGCGAAGGCGGGCGACGTCCTCGCGTTCCCGACCGTCCAGACGTACTCCAACGGGCACGTCGCTCGCTGGATCGGCGACGCGACCGACGACAGGCCCGCGCCGACCGTTGACGTCACCGCGGCCGGCGGCGCCCTGCTCGACGTCACCGGCGGCGACGCCGGCCCGCCCGCCAAGCTCCCCGCGAACCTCGTCGGCGGAGCGCAGGCCGCGGCCGCGCCGGCGGCGACCATCGTCAGGAAGCAGAGCAATGGCCTGGCGATCGCCGCGCTGATCGTCGGCGCACTGGGCCTGCTCCTTGGCGTCACGGCCTTGGCCGGCCGCCGCAAGCCCGCCTAGATGCGACGCGCGGCGACGCGACACACGCGTCGCGTGCGGCGCACCGCCCAGCGGGTGGGCGTTGCCCTGGCCGGCGCGGGGCTGGCCGCGGCCTTGATCCCCGCTGGCGCGGCAGCCCACGGGCTCGTCGGCCGTACCGACCTGCCGGTGCCCAGCTGGCTGTTCGCCTGGGCCGCGTCGATCGTGCTCGTTATCTCGTTCGTCGCGCTCTCGGTCCTGTGGCAGCGCCCGAAGCTCGACCGCGTCACCGAGCACGAGTTGCTGCGCGTCCCCGGCTGGGTCGACGTCGTCGCGGGCGCGGCGGGCGTGGCGATCTTCTGCGTCGTCGTCTATGCCGGCATCGCCGGCACCCAGGACGCCCCGAACGCCAACCTCGAGCCGTCGTTCATCTACGTCGCGTTCTGGGTCGGCCTCGTTCCCCTCAGCGCCCTGCTGGGCAACGTCTTCGGGGCGCTGAACCCGTGGCGCGCGGTCGCTCGCGCCACCGCGTACGCCGCGCGCCGCGCCGGCATCGCGCGCACGCCGCGCCCGTACCCCGAGCGCCTGGGGCGCTGGCCGGCCGCGATGGGCATCGCGGCGTTTGCGTGGGTCGAGCTCGTCCTGATCGATCGCGACGATCCTCGCCTGCTCGCGCTGCTCACGCTCGCCTACGCAGCGGTACAGCTGGCCGGCATGTACCGCTACGGAATCGATGACTGGACGACGCACGCCGACCCGTTCGCCGTCTACTTCGCGCTGTTCGCCGCGATGGCCCCGCTCGTGCGTCGCGACGACCACCTGTTCACGCGCCCGCCGCTTGCCGGGCTGCCCGGCCTCGCGACGGGAGCGGGATCGGTCGCGCTGCTGTGCGCGATCATCGGCTCGACGACGTTCGACGGCCTCTCCAACGGACAGGTCTGGACGCTGCTGTCCCCGCGGCTCAGCGACGCGTTCGCCTCCATCGGCGCGAGCCCGGTCGGCTCGACCGAGCTCGCGGGAACCGTCGGGCTCGCCGGCTCGATCCTGCTCGCAGCGGGCATCTACCGCATCGGCGTCAGCGGGATGAAGACGCTCAACCCGGCGCTCGCCCCGGGACTCTCGCGGCGCTTCGCGCACTCGCTCGTGCCGATCGCGTTCGCCTATGCGATGGCGCACTACTTCTCCCTGCTGGTCTTCCAGGGCCAGGCGCTCGGCTACCTCGCCTCAGACCCGCTCGGCGACGGCGCCAACCTGCTCGGGACCGCCAGCTGGACCGTGCACTACGCGATCGTGTCCACCGCCGCCATCTGGTACGTGCAGACAGCGCTGCTCGTCGGCGGCCACGCCGCGGCGCTCGCGCTCGCGCACGACCGCGCGCTGACCTCCTTCGAGAACCCGCGCGCGGCAACGCGCTCGCAGTACTGGATGCTCACCGTGATGCTCGGATACACCTGCCTGGGCCTATGGCTACTGAGCACGATCAACGTCTGAGCAACGCGCAATCGCTGCCGCCGGCGAACGCCGGCCGCCGGCTGCGCGGCCCACTCGCGCTGATCACGCTGCTGCTGGCCCTCTGGACGGGAGCGCTCATCGCCGTGCACCACGGGCAGCAGCACGCAGTTCCGCCGCGAGCGACGGGCCTGCACGGCAGCCAGCTTCCCCCCGGCGTCGCCGGCGCTGCGGCATTCGCGTTCACGCTCACCGACGCGCGCGGGGGACAGATCGCCGCCGAGGCGCTGCGCGGACGTCCCTACGCGCTGACGTTCCTCTACAGCCAGTGCCCCGACGTCTGCCCGCTGATCGGACAGGAGCTGCGGATCGCGCTTGAAGACCTCGGCGCCGCCGCCGCCCGCGTCGCCGTCGTCGCCATCAGCGTCGATCCCCACGGAGATACCGGCCCGGCGGTACGAAGCTGGCTGCAGCGCCAGCGCGAGCCCGCGAACTTCCACTACGCGATCGGAACCGAACAACAGCTCAGCCCGATCTGGAACGCCTACCATGCCGCGCCGCAGATCTCCGGGCGTCCAGAGACCAGCACCCATACCGCAGCCGTCTGGCTCGTCGACGCGCGCGGCCGCCTGCGGGCCAGCTACCCGGCCGGCGCGCCACTGCGGCCCGAGGAGATCTCCGACGACCTGCGAGTACTGCTCGGCGAAGCCGCCGCCGCCAACCGCCAGACGCAGCCCCGATGAGCAGTGCGAGACGGCGCGCAGGCCGTGAGATGGCGCGTGCAGAGGCGGGGTGTCGCTTGGCTGCACCCCTGATGGCTCTCATCGCCACTGCTTCGATGATCCTGCTGCAGGCCTGTGGATCAACCGGCAGGCCCAGGGCCGATCATGCGCTCTCCGTCAGGCTGCCCGCCAAGACGCTCGAGCTCGCGATCAGCCCGGCCGGCAAGGTGCTCGCCGAGACCGCTTCGGGCGTCTACGTCCTCCCGCGCCGCAGCCACACCGCCGCGCGAAGGTTGCAGGCACAACTCGTCGTGAACGATCGGCGGCTGGCGATCAGCAGGCTGCTGACGGTCGCCAGGACCGACAGCGGCGAGCTCGTCGGCTCGTCGCATCCCGACGACCCACGAACCGGCAGTCCGGAGAACCTCGGATTGCTCGCGTCCCGCGACGACGGCAACACGTGGCAGGTCGAGAGCCTCTACGGCAGCGCGGATCTGCACATCCTCCGACCGGCGGGGGCGACGCTGTACGCCGTCGACTTCGCCCACAACCCGGCGACGCTCATGATCACCAACGACTACGGACGCACCTGGACCAGCAGACAACCGCCCGGGCAGATCACCGACATCGCGGTCGATCCCGACGATCCCAGCCACGCGTTTGCGCTCACCGACAAAGGCCTGCTGGTCACCCACGATCAGGCCAACAGCTGGCGGCCAGGCGGCGCAGACACCCAAGCGCTCGTCTGGGCACCCGGCGGCCCGCTGTACCTCGGTGGCGCCGACGGCACGATCCAGGCCACCAGCGACGAAGACCGCGCGCCACAAACACGCGGCAACCTCGACACCGGCATCGAACACCTCACCACCGGCCCCACCGGCACGTTATGGGCACTCGGCACGGACCGAAGCATCAGATCCTCCACCGACAGCGGCCGGCACTGGACGCTCCGCTACCACCTACACGAGCGATGAGCGACCGGCCAGCGCCGCGAGCTGCCACAGAAGTGACTCGTGGTGCCTGGGCCGCACATGATCCATGCGGTCTCGCCGGGTCGGCTCGCGCGGCGAGTGACCGGACCGCCCGGGAGCCGGGGCGGCATGCGCCCCGGCCCCGGCTCCGGATTCTGCGATGTGACGCTCAGGCGTGCTCGTGCTCGTGCTCGTGGACATCCTCGAGACCGGCCTCGTGCACGTGCGTGTGCGCATGCGCCTCGCCGCCGTGCTCGTGCTCATGCTCGTGCTCGACGTGCTCGTGATCGTGGCTCGTGTGCGCGTGCGAGTGGGACTCGCCGTCGTGCTCGTGCTCGTGGGCGTGCGGCTCGTCGTGGGAATGCTCGTCGGTCATGCTGCTCCTTACCTCCTGGTTGTCGTGTCGACGGTTGGTGCACGCGGTGGGTCGGCAGCGCCGGCGCGCAGGTGCTCGATGTGGCGCAGCGCCTCATCCAGCAGCGTCGCCACGTGCGGGTCATACAGCCCGTAGATCACGTGGCGACCGGTGCGGTTGCCGAGCACGAGCCCGAGATCGCGCAGGATCCGCAGCTGGTGCGAGACGGCCGGTTGCTCCATCTGCACGGCGGCCGCGAGATCGCCGACCGTGCTCTCGCCTTCGCGCAGGTGCGCGAGGATGCGCACGCGGCTTGGGGTCGAGAGCGCGCTCATGACGCGCGCGACGTGGCGCGCGTCCTCGGCGCTGACCGGCGTGCTCGAGCTGACTCCGTGTGCATGGCCCATCTGCAGGCATGCTTACATGCACATTTACGCATGTCAACGGCCCGCTTGGCCTCGTCACGACTCACCGGCGATCCCGGCATCCGCGTGCAACGGCGCGTGTTGTCAGGACCGAGCGGACGCCTTCGCTGCGCCGCCGCGCCTGGCTCTGCCCCTGCGCTTCTTTGCGCAGCGCGCGCACAATCCGACGATCGGGAAATGCGAGAAGCGCGCCTCGAACCCCGACAACTCGCGCACCGCGTCGCGAGCACCGTCGAGCGCCGCCGGCTCGACGGACTCAAGCGCCCCGCACGACTCGCAAGCGAGGTACTCACGGTCACCGAACCCTGCCAGCACGTAACGCCCGGGCCCGTGACCGGCGTGAAAATGACGCACGAGGCCCAGCTCGCCGAGCGTCTCAAGATTGCGATAGACCGACGCGATATCCGACTGCGTCATCCTCCCGCCCAGACCGTCGGCGATCTCCTCCGCCGAGATCGGCGCGCGCGCAGCCAGCAACGCCTCCAGCACCAGACGACGCGCCGACGTCAGCCGCAGACCACCACGGCGAACCGCGTCCATCGCCTCATTCAGATCGGCGACCACCACGGACTGACGGTCAGGAGAAACAGTCACTGCGAACCTTCCTGTCGACGCTGCTGAGAACGTAGCGGATCATCGCCCGCGCACCGGATGCTCCCCCTTCGTCAGCGGCGGCCATCACACAGGCAGCGGTCGACCTATCGACCTACGCAGCGGCGACAGTCAGCCGAAAAGCGCGCTCAAACCGACGCCCCGGCCATCACGAGCGGCATCCCGCCGGCGGCTATCACCCGTCGTGTCGCGTTGACGCGGCTCTGCAGGCCGTCGGGCGTGACCTGCTGACGCAGCGCGATTGCGTTGATGACCACCAGCGTCCCGACGAGACGAAAGCTAGGCGGGCTCGTTTGGCTGCAGGTGCGCGGTCCACTTCTCCTCGATGCGGCCGAAGCGCCACACCGCGAGGGCGATCGCCCAGGTCATGACGAACAGGCCGACGATGAAGTAGCCGATCAGGTTGAAGTCCAGGTTGGCCAGCCAGTCCCAGAACCCGCCGGTCAGGCTGAGCTTGTCGGAGAGCACCTGCAGCAGTTCGGTGGTGCCGATCAGCAGGGCGACGGCAACCGACAGGCCGGTGATCGTGATGTTGTAGAAGACCTTGCGCACGGGCTTTGAGAACGCCCAGCCGTAGGCGAAGTTCATGAACGCCCCGTCGATCGTGTCCAGCAGCGACATGCCCGCCGCGAACAGGATCGGCAGGCACAAGATCGCGTAGAACGGCAGACCGCCGGTCGCCGCCGCGCCGGCGGTCGCCAGCAATGCGATCTCGGTGGCGGTGTCAAAGCCGAGGCCGAACAGCAGGCCGAGCGGGTACATCTGCCACGGCGCCTTGACCGCACGGGTCGCCCGGCCCAGGAAGCGGTTCATGAAACCGCGGTTGTTGAGCTGATCCTCGAGCTTCTGCTCGTCGAGTTCGCCGTGGCGCATGCGCAGGAAGACCTGCACGATGCCGTAGAGGATCACGAGGTTGATGATCCCGATGAGAAACAGGAATGTGCCGGACACGGTCGGGCCGATCAGGCCGGTGACCTTGTGCAGCGTCGAGCTGTCGTTGGAGACGTCGCCGCTCAGGCCTCTGATGCCGAACGCGAACAGCGCAGCGAGCGCGAAGACGATCGTCGAGTGCCCCAGCGAGAAGAAGAACCCGACGCTGAGCGGCCGCTGCCCGTCCGTCATCAGCTTGCGCGTCGTGTTGTCAATCGCGCCGATGTGATCGGCATCGAACGCATGGCGCAAGCCCAGCGTGTACGCCGTGATACCGACCCCGACCCCGAAGACCCCGCTGCTTCCACCAAGCTCGAAGTGATGCGGGACGATGACGCCGAACAGCAGGAAGAACCCGATCGCATGCAGCAGCGCGATCCCGAAGAACAGCACGCCGGCGCGTCGCCACTCCGCGGGCGTCAGCGAACCCGTGATCTGTCGCCAGCGCGTCGTGCGGGCGACGCAATCGTCTGATGCACGCATGGGGCGTCCTCCTCGCTCGAGATCCCCGCTCCTCCGCAGCGGACGGTCGCGAGCTTAACGCGACCCAGACTCTATTGCAATGTCCTACCAGTTAACTGTTGGTCGCTGCTGGAGCAATCCACCCTCAGACCTTCTGTCGACATCTCGCGGATGTCGGCGATCCGGCCGCACCAGGTGTCGGCCAGGACCCGGTCGTGGGTGATGAGCAGCACGCCGAGCTGTTGCTCCTGTTGCGTGCGGGCGATCGTCTCCAGCAGTGCGGCCTGTGTGGAGACGTCGAGCATCGAGGAGAGCTCGTCGCAGATGAGATAGCGCGGCGCCACGACGAGCGCGCGGGCCAAGCAGGCGCGCTGCAGCTGACCTTCTGAGACCTCGTGCGGAAAGCGCTCAAGCAGGTCGGCGGTCAGGCCGACGCGCGTCGACCAGGTCTGCAGCAGCGCGCGGCGCTTGTCCTGTCGGGCGGGCAGGATGCCGCTGGCAGCGAGGGGCTCGAGGATTGCGTCGCCGAGGCGCAGCCGCGGGTCGACCGACATCCGCGGCGCCTGGAAGACGAGCTGCACGCGGTGGCGCAGCTCGCGGCGGCAGCGCACGCCCCAGGCGTCGATGCGATCGCCGTCGATCGTCACGGTGCCGTTGTCGGGCGCGAGCAGCATCGCCATGATCTGCGCGAGCGTGCTCTTGCCCGAGCCGCTGGGGCCGACGAGCCCGACGCGCGCGCCGGGCTGCACGCTCAGCGACGCCTGCTGTACGGCGACGACGCGTCCGCTCGCCGCGCGGTAGGTCTTCGTGATCGCGTCAGCGCTCAGCATGGGCGAAGCAGCGCGCCAGCGTCGCGCCCGGTAGCGGGTAGAGGTCGGGCACAGACTGGGTGCAGCGATCGAAGCGGTCCGGGCAGCGGTCGGCGAACGCGCAGTGGTCCGGCAGCGCGGTCAGCTCGGGCGCCATGCCCGGGATCGACTTGCCCTCGCGCTCGGGCAGCGCTCGCAGCAGCTCGCGCCCGTAGGGATGCGACGGCGCCGCGAAGAACCGTGCCGTCTGGCCGATCTCGACGATGCGGCTCGCGTACAGCAGTGCCAGGCGGCCGCCGAGCCGCTCGGCGAGACGCAGGTCGTGGGTGATGACGAGCAGTGACGCGCCGCGCGCGGAGATCTCGCGCAGCTGCGCAGCCGTTGTGTCGACGAGGTCGGCGTCCAGACCGGATGTCGGCTCGTCGGCGATCACGAGGTCGGGCTCGCCGACGAGCGCCAGGGCGTTGACGACGCGCTGCTGCATGCCGCCCGAGAGCTGGTGGACGTAGCGCCCGCCGATGATCTCGAAGTCGAGGCCGACCTCGCCGAGCAGCTTGCGCAGGCGCATGCGCGACTGCTGCTCGGTCAGGCCGCGTGCCTGCGCCGCTTCGAGCAGCTGGCCGCCGAGCTTGCGCACGGGGTTCAGCGACGACGCCGGGCTTTGCGGGATGAGCGCCATCCGCCGGCCGCGGACGCGGCGCAGCGCGTCGGGCTTGAGCGCGAGGACGTCCTCGCCGCCGAGCCGGATCGATCCGCTGACGTCGACGTTGCGCGGCAGCAGCCGTAGCAGCGAATGGGCGAGGACCGTCTTGCCGCTGCCGCTCTCGCCGACGACGAGCAGCAGCTCGCCCGCCTGGATCGTGACGCTCGCCTGCGACAGCGCCTGCACGACCCCGCGCCGGGTGCGAAAGCCGACCGACAGGCCGTCGACCTCCAGCAGCGCGGTCATAGCTCGAGCTCCGAGCGCCAGCGCGGATGCAGTTGCTCGCGCCAGTACTCGGCGAGCGTGCCGATCGTCATCGAGGCGAGCAGGATCGCGAGGCCGGGAAACAGCGCGATCCACCAGCCGCCGGCGAGCAGCGAGCGCTGGCCGTCGGCGAGGATGTTGCCCAGCGACGCGCGGTGCGGCTCCAGGCCGAGCCCGAGGAACGAGAGCGCCGACTCGTGGAAGATCGCGTGCGGGACTGTCAGCACGAACGCCAGCCCGACGGCGGGCAGCAGGTGCGGCAGGTAGTGGCGCCGCGCGAGCCGCAGCCGCCCCGCGCCGCCGCCGACCGCGGCGGCGACGAACGGCCACTCGCGCAGCGACATAAGCTCGCCGCGCACGATCCGCGCCAGCGAGGGCCAGTGCGTCAGCCCGACGGAGAGCATGATCGCGCCCGCGCCGCCGAGCGCGGGCCGAAACAGCACGACGAGCAGGATGCCGAAGAGGAAGTGGTTCTGCGACGCGAACACGTCGGTCATGCGCATCACGACGGCGTCGACCGTGCCGCCGACGGTCCCGGCGAGGACGCCGACGAGCGTGCCGGCGACCGCGGCCGTGAGGGCCGCGAACAGCGCGATCGTCAGCGAGATGCGGACGCCGTGCAGGACGCGGGCGAGCAGGTCGCGGCCGACCTCGTCGGTGCCCAGCAGGTGCGACCACGACGGTGCGGCGAGGATGTCGTCCAGATCGACGGCGCGGTCGTCGAGCGGCGCGACGACGTCCGCGGCGAGCGCGGCGACGAGAAGCACGGCGAGCACGCCGGCCGCGATCCGCACGGGCACCGGCCAGCCCCGCACGGCGGAGCCGACCCGCGGGCCGAGCCCGGCGCCGATTCGCAGCGGCCCGCCGATCGTGCCGCCGCCCGCGCTCATGCGGCCGCCTCGCGCACGCGCGGGTCCATGACGCGGTACAGCACGTCGGCGAGCAGATTGCCGAGCACGACGAGCACCGACGCCGCCAGCGTGATCGCGACGAGCAGCGGGATGTCCTCGCGCAGCGCCGCCTGCAGCGTGATCTGGCCCAGGCCCGGCCAGCCGAAGATGCTCTCGACGATCACGGTCCCGCCGATCAGCTCGGACAGGTTCGTGCCGACGAGCGTCACGAACGGGATCAGCGCGTTGGGCAGCGCGTGGCGCAGCAGCACCGCGACCTCGCCGATCCCCTGCGCGCGAGCGAACTGCACATGGTCCTCGCGCAGAACCTCCAGCAGCGTGTTGCGCACGAACAGCGTAAACCACGCGTACTGCGTCAGCGCGAGGACGAGCATCGGCAGGACGAGGTGCCCCGGGTCGATGCCGGTCGCGTCGACCGCGCGCGGATCGGTCGTGCCGCCCGCCGGCAGCCAGCCGAGCTCGATCGAGAAGAGATACAGCGCGAGCAGCCCGATCCAGAACGACGGCGCGGCGGTGTTGAAGTAGCACAGCGTCCGCACGAGCCAGTCGAAGGCGCTGCCGCGAAACGCCGCCGCCAGCACGCCGAAGATCAGGCCGCCGACGAGGACGATCAGCAGCGCGCCGCCGACGAGCACGATCGTCGCCGACGCGCGCGAGGCGATCTCGCCGGCGACCGGCTGGCCGCCCGCGACGAGCGAGTTGCCCAGGTCGCCCTGCGCGACGTGCCCGAGCCAGCGACCGAAGCGCTCGTAGACGGGCTGGTCGAAGCCGTAGGCGTGGGCGATCTCCGCACGCCGCTGCGGGCTGACGTTGGTCTCGGCGCCGACGTACGCGCGGACCGGATCGAACGGTGAGATCTCGGTCAGCGCGAACGTCAGCGTGGCGACGGCCAGCAGGATGACGGGGAGCACCGCCAGCCGCCGCACGATCAGCTTCAGCACCGGATCACCCCGCGGCCGAGGACGATCACTTCGCGTCCAGCGACCAGTCCTCGATGTTCCACGAGGTCCCGCGCGAGAAGCCGTGCGCGTGCGGCTCGACCTGCGGGTCGACGCCGTGCACGCGCTTGGAGATCACGACGATGTGGCGCAGGCGCACGAGCCACAGCCAGCTCGCGTCGCCGGCGAGCGCCTCCTGGAGCTTGGCGAAGTCCTGCTTGCGCGCGCCGCGATCGAGCGTCGAGCGCTCGGCCTCGAGCGCCGCGTCGACGGCGGCGTTCCTCGCGCGCGGGTAGTTCGTGAACGCGGTGTCGGCGACGTCGCCGGGTTCGCTGGCGAACCTGGAGTAAAACAGCGTGTAGAGCTCGAGGTCGGGGTCGTACGGCACGCCGTAGCCAAACTCGGTGGCGCCCTTGTCCTGGCGTGTCTGGATGACGTCGAACGACAGGCCCTGGAGGCGGACGTCGACGCCGATCTTCTGCATCTGGGAGGAGAACGCGAGCGCGATGTCCTTGCGGACGCTGTCGTTCGCCGGGTACATGAGCAGGAACGACAGCTTCCTGCCGCCCTTCTCGCGGGTCGCATCGCCGGTGCGCGTCCAGCCGGCTGCGTCGAGCAGGCTGCCGGCCTTGGCCGGGTCGTAGGGGCGCTCGGCCACGGGGCTGTAGGCCCAGTGGCCCTTCATGATCGGGCCGTACGCGGGCTCGCCGGCGCCCGCCAGCGCACCCTGCACGATCGTCTCGCGGTCGACGCCGTAGGACAGCGCGCGCCGGACCGCCGGGTCGCGCAGCACCGGGTCGCGGTTGGGCAGCGCGACGACGCGGGCGTCAGCGGTCCGCACCTCCAAGACGTTGTAGTTCCTGTTGCTGCGTACGCGCGGCGCGAGCTTCGGCACGATGCCGGCCGCGTCGATCGTGCCCTTCTCGAGCAGCGCGACGCGCGCGTTCTCGTCCTCGACGGCCGTCAGGACGATGCGCTTGATCTTCGGCGGCCCGCGGAAGTAGCGCGGGTTGGCCTCCTCGACGATCCGCCCGCCGGGCTGAAACTCCGTCACGACGTACGGACCGGTGCCGACCGGCTTGCGGTTGAACGACGCGGTCTTCAGATCCCTGCCCGCCAGCAGGTGCTCGGGCACGATGCCCAGTTGCAGCTTGTCGTCGAACGCCGGATCGGGACGGTTGAGCACGAACCGCACGGTCGTGTCGTCGACGGCCTTCACCGTATCGAGCGAGTCCAGCAGCGTCGCCAGCGGGGATGCCGTCTTCGGGTCGAGGATGGCCTCGTAGGTGAACACGACGTCCTTCGCCGTAAACGGCGTGCCGTCGGAGAACGTCACGTCGTCGCGCAGCTTGACCGTCACCGTCCGGCCGTCCGCGCTGCGCTCGGGAAGCGCGCTGGCGAGATCAGGCTCAGGCGAGAGATCCTTCGCATAGCGCAGCAGCCCGTTGAACGCCTTCTGGTTGCCCTCGTAGACGTTGTCGCCGTAGATCGGGTTGAGGTTGTCCGGCTGCGACGGCAGCGCGATGACGAGCGTGCCGCTCGCCGCCTTCGCGTCCTTGCCCGACGATCCACCGCACCCGAGCGCGCCCATCACGATCGCCAGCACGGCGACCGCAACCGCCCCGAACCGAACCCTGGACATGGTTCCCCCTCGCCCTCGTCGTGATGGCGCAGCGGTCCGAACCCCTCGGCGGAGCCCGTTCCCCCGGTGCCTGGCAGCTGTGCCCCGCGCCCTAGCGCGATGCCCTCCGACCGTAACAGCGCCAGATCGCTATTGCAACATAATCTTATTTGCGAGCAGACCGCAGGCTAACGCTGGCTCAGGTTCATCGCTCCAGCGCTCCCCTTTCGGCCGCGGCGAGCGGCCGCATGGGATCTTCGACGAGCCATCGTGCTCGTCGTCGACGAGCGGATCGAACGTGACTGATCACCGGTCAGATCTTGGCGGGATCCGGAGCGCCGGTAGCCTGCGCAAGACCCCGGCTGCCGCGCGGGCTCACACCGCCGACGCTGACGGGACTACCAGGACCTGTCGGTTGGAACGCTGAGCGTCGCGGCATCGGTGGCGCGATGTTCCGCTACGGGGCGCAGGTCGACAACGTCGCCGCGCTCGAGGTCGTGACCGGCGCCGGTAGGCGCGCGTGGTGCTCGAGCACGCGCCGGCCGCAGCTCTTCGAAGCCGTGCTCGCCGGGCTCGGCCAGTGCGCGGTCATCACGCGGGCGATCCTCCGGCTGCGTCTGACCCGCGAGGATCCTGACGCCGGGCCAGCACGTCTTCCGGTAGCGGCGTCACGGCAGCCCGTTCGGGCCGCGTCCGATGCCGTTCGCCGCGAGCCTGTGCGCTGCCGCGACGCCCAATGCCCTCTCGCTGACGGCTACGAGCCGCGTCCGATCCCAGATCTGCCGCATCGAAGATCCAACGGCCGGGCGGTGAGCCGGCCTCATGTCGCTCCGCAAGCGCGAGCGACCATACGAAGGGCGTTCCGTGCTCTCCGAGTTCCTCGGGACAAAGCTGCCCATGACCTCCGCTGTCCCTAACGAGGAAACGCTGCCTCGCAGGCGTTTCTCGTAAAGCGGGGGCGGGACGCGACCTTCGGGTTATGAGCTACATCGCCCGGAGCTACCAGCTGTCGAGGCTGGTAGGCAGACCGCCGACGACGCTGGCCGCCCAGCGGGCGTGCGGCAACGCAGTACGTGGCGTCCTTCGGTACCCTTTCGGTACCCATAGGGAGCAGTAGGGGGTCGGTTAGGTCACTAGAGAATGTGGTATTTGCAGGGGGTCTTGTGAGTACCCCGGGCAGGATTCGAACCTGCGACCTGCGGATTAGAAGTCCGCTGCTCTATCCAGCTGAGCTACCGGGGCCTGCGCCGGACGGTCGCCGACCATCGGATGATCCCAGTATTCCAACAGCCGCGTCCGGAGAGCCGCCGGCGTCTGCAACTCAAAACGCCTTGCCACGTGCCCATACGCTTGCAAATCAGCGCGTTCCAGTGCAGTGTTATCAATAAATATGGAGCACCGATGACCGCACTGTTCCTGAAACCAGGGCGCTAGAGTCACGCAAAATATGCGGCCGTCCGAGGCCCAAGCTGACGAGGCACAGACGCGGCGGATGGAGCGGCGCGACCTCGTCGTCCAGGCGCTCGCCGCGACGCTGTTCGTGGTCGTCTGCGCCGCGTTCTTCGCGTTCGAGTTCGAAGGACCCGTGCCCGTCGTCGACCTCGCGCTGCTCGTCGCCGTCGCCACCGTGCTCGGTCGGCTCGAGTTCGAGATCGGGGGCAGCTCCGCCTCGCCGACACAGCTCGTGTTCGTGCCGATGCTGTTCGTTCTGCCCCCGGCGATCGTGCCGCCGGCGTTCGCGGCCGCGCTGGCGCTGGACCGGATCCCGTCGGTGCTCGCCGGCCGCTCGCGTCCCCGTGTCCTGCTCACGGCGCTCGGCGACGCGTGGTTCGCGATCGGCCCAGCGGTCGTCTTCACCGTGGCGGGGCTCGATGAGCCCTCGCTCGCCGACTGGCCCGTCTACCTGCTCGCGCTCGCCGCGCAGTTCACCGGCGACCTCGCCAGCTCGCTCGCGCGCACGGGGCTCAGAGGCGGCGTCGCACCACCGCAGCTGCTGCGCAGCAGGGCGCCGAGGCTGGCTGCTCGACCTGCTGCTGGCGCCGATCGGACTGCTGGCCGCCTTCGCCACGAGAGAGCAGGACCAGGCGTACCTGCTCGTCCTGCCGCAGGCGGTGCTGCTGAAGGTGTTCGCCCGCGAGCGCCGCGAGCGCATCAGCCAGGCGATCGAGCTGAGCGCCGCCTACCGCGGCACCGCGCTCCTGCTCGGCGACGTCATCGAGGGCGACGACGAGTACACGGGACAGCACAGCCAGGGCGTGGTGCTCCTCGCGGTCGCGATCGCAGACGAGATGCGCCTCGGCGAGGACGAGCGCCGGCTCGTCGAGTTCGGCGCGATGCTGCACGACATCGGGAAGATCTCCACGCCGAAGGAGATCCTCAACAAGCCGGGCCCGCTCGACGCCGACGAACGCCTGGTGATGCAGGACCACACGATCGCCGGCCAGGCCATGCTCGACCGCGTCGGCGGCATTCTGCACGAGGTGGGCGAGGTCGTGCGCTCCTCGCACGAGCGCTTCGACGGCGGTGGCTACCCGGACGGCCTCGCGGGCGACGCCATCGTGCGTCCGGCGCGCATCATCGCGGTGTCCGACACGTACAGCGCGATGACCACCTCCCGCCCGTACCGTGCCGCGCTCAAGCACGAGACGGCCCTCGACGAGTTGCGCGCCAACGCCGGAAGCCAGTTCGACCCGCGCGTCGTGGAGGCGGCGCTCGCCATCCTCGCGACGCCGACGCCGACGCCGACGCCCCAACCACATCGCCGGTGACCCGTCTAATAGCCGGCGGGACGCCGAGCGCCACGCGCCCGCCGGCCGGTCTGCCGGCCACGCCGCTGCATGCCGGGAGCCGCTGCCGCCACGCGCGTGCGGTGCAGCATGACCGTTGCCAGCCCGGCGGCGAGCAGCGCGCCGCCACCGGAGACGGCGAACACCACCCGCGAGTCGCTGACCGACGCGATCAGGCCGCCGACGACGAACGCCGCGCAGAACGCCATCGCGTCGAGCGAGTCCTTCAGCCCGAAGACGCGTCCCTGGATCTCCGCGGGAGCAAGCCGCGCGACGAGCTGATGATCGCTGGACATCACCGCGCCCGCGAACAGGCCGGTCGCGAGGAACGTGGCCGCGGCGAACGGCAGCGACTGCGCGAGCGCGGACGCGCAGAGCAGCAGCCCGCCGCCCGCCAAGCTCGCGATGAGGACGCCAAGCTCCGGACGACCGCGCATCGTCCCCAGCGTGGATCCCACGCCGTACAGCGCGACCAGCAGCGCGAATCCGGCGCCGCCGGCGTCCAGCTCGTCGGTTGCCAGCAGCGGTTCGGCGACATTCATGAGCGAGAACGCGAGCGTCGCCGCGGCGCCGACGCCGACCACGGAGCTCAACCCGTCCACCGCCCGGGCCGCCCGCAGGCCGGCCCGCACGCCGTGGGCGAGCGGCGCATCGCCGGCCGCCGCAGGGACGAAGCTCGCCGGCGGCGATCGCGAGGTTGCCGTCCTGCGGTGCGGCGACCGGACCCGGGACGGTCAGGACGGCCGGCACGATCTCCACGCGGTCCAGCGGCAACCGGCTCAGCACGAGCGCTGAGACGAAGAACGTCGCCGCGTCGACGAGCAGCAACGACGACGGCGAGAGCACCAGCAACAGCACCGTCGCCAAGGCGGGCCCGGCGACGCTCGCCGCCGACCAGACGGTGACGAGCGCCCCCATCGCGACGTCGCCGCGCGGTCCGGCCAGGCGGGCGAGCGCCGACTTCGCAGCCGGGTGGTACAGCGCGGTGCCGATCCCGGCGACGAACGCCAGCGCCAGGATCGCCGCGAACGAGCCCGCGAACGCCAGCGCGACGAATGCCGCGGCGCGCAGGAGGTCAGCGCCGACGGTGAGCAGGCGGCGCGAGTAGCGGTCCGCGAGCGCACCGAACAGCGGCGCGAGCACGATCGCCGGCAGGAAGTCGGCGAGCAGCACGAGGCTGACCGCCCAGGGCGAGCGGAAGCGATCGTAGGCGAGCAGCAGCAGCGCCACGTACCCGATCGCGTTGCCCACGGAGGACTGCAGCGAGACGACCAGAAACCGGCGGACCGTTCCGGGAGCGCGCAAGAGCGCCAGCACCGCTTGAACGTAGTCACAACTCCACGCTGCGAAGGGCCACGACCCATTAGGGGGACGTTCGCGACGCGCACAGTGCTCGACAGCCTGCCGACGCAGGTGACGCCGTGCCGATGTAGCACACACGCAGCAATAACTGCAACTCGCCTTCGTGCTCCTGGGCGCCTCCCGGCCCCCCTTGATCGCTGCAATGTGAGCGCTAGGCTGTGCCGGTCTATTTTGGATAGGCGCGGGTCTCTCATGAGGCCCGCGGCCTGGACATGGAGGCCCTCGTGGCCCGCACACCGCCAGACGATCGTCCCGCGAGCCGGGCGATCGAGGGAGCGCAGGACAGCATCGTCCGTGAGGTACCCCCGGACGGTCCGGCGCCCGCCGATGCGAATCGAAATGGATCTGAGCGCGATCAGGCGGCGGCCGATCGCGCCCGACCGCCGTCGACACCGACCGATCGGATGAGCACCATCGACGCCGAGGCCGTCTTCGACGCCTGCCGCGAACAGCTGCAGAAGCTCCTCGGCGACCACGCCGACATCACGATCGTCGAGCACGCAATCGCGAGCTACCCACTGGACGAGGAGGAGAAGGCCGCACTCTGGCTCTGGGCGACCGCGCCGTTCGATCCGGCCACGCTCAGTCTTCTGCAGACGCTCGACGGCGCATGACGGCATCCGCCGCTGCGCCAGCCGGAGTCAGCACTTGGCGAGCAGCGTCACCCGGTTGGGATTGCCGTACCCGATCTTCTTCCTGCCGCTGCTGCCACCGGACCCTGCCCCGTGCAGGGGCCGGTGGCTTCCACGTCCTTCTCGAGGGAGCGGCTACTCGTCGCAGCCGGTGAGGTAGTCACCGTCCGGCTCGGGTCCCTGGCAGGTGTCGGTGCCCAACCCAGCGGTGAGCGTGTCCTGGCTGCCGTCGTCGGGAGCGCCCGTCAGCGAGTCATCACCGGCGTCGCCGTTCAACGTGTCGGTGCCGATGCCACCGTTCAGGATGTCATCGCCCACGCCGCCGCTCAGGGTGTCGTCACCGCTGAGGCCGGAGAGGGTGTCGTTGCCCTCGCTGCCGGTGACGGTGTCGTCGCCGGCGCCGCCGTTGAGCGCGTCGTTCCCCGCGCTGCCGGTCATCGTGTCGTTGCCGTCGCCGCCGGTCATCGTGTCGTCGCCGCCCACGCCGGTCATGGTGTCGTTGCCGTCGCCGCCGTTGATCGTGTCGACGAGGTCCGTTCCGGTGATCGTGTCGTTTCCGACGTCGCCGTTGATCGTCTTGCCTGGGCTGGCGCCACCGCAATCGATCGTGTCGTTACCAGCACTTCCGGTCACGGTCGTGGCAGTCTGCGTCACGCCCGCGCCCACGACACAGTCGATGCCGCCGGAGGCGCGCTCCGTCGCAGCCGGTGAGGATGTCACCGTCGGGGCTGGGTCCCTGACACGTGTCGGTGCCCAGTCCTGCGGTGAGCGTGTCCACGCTGCCGTCGTCGGGAGCGCCCGTCAGCGAGTCATCGCCCGCGTCGCCGTTCAGGGTGTCGATTCCGGTGCCACCATCGAGGGCGTCGTCGCCGATGCCACCGCTCAGGGTATCCGCGCCGCTCATGCCGTAGAGCACGTCGGTCCCCTCGCTGCCGGTCACCGTATCGTTGCCGGCGCCGCCGTTCAGCGCGTCGTCGCCGGCACTACCGGTCATCGTGTCGTTGCCGTCACCGCCGGTCATCGTGTCGTCGCCGCCCACGCCGGTCATGGTGTCGTTGCCGTCACCGCCGTTGATCGTGTCAGCGAAGTCCGTTGCGGTGATCGTGTCGTTTCCGACATCACCGTTGATCGTCTTGCCGGGACTCGCCCCGCCACAATCGATCGTGTCGTTCCCAGCACTTCCGGTAACCGTCGTAGCGGTCTGCGTCACGCCCGGGCCCACGACACAGTCGATGCTGTCCGCCGCGGGTGCGGTCGCGCTGAGCACGCCCGCAGCGATAGCTGCAGTTCCGGCGATGATCCCGATGCGGAATCGATGCCGATGAACATGGTTCATCATGTTGCTCCTCTTGACGGCGCCGCGTTGTCGGAGACGTGTTGGGCGCTCGCGGCGCGGACCTTACTCATAAGTTGATGTCGTCTAGGAAACTGTCCAGCAGAGCAGCGTTTGGTACAGAAACCGGTCCGTGCCGGCGGTTCTGTATCACTTCTGAAGAGACCGGTCCGTTCAGCCGGAGCCCGGCCGTCACGACTCGGACCGCGCGCCTACGGAGCGGTCGCCCCGGACCGCACCGGGACGATCCCGCCGTCTGCCCCCCGCAGGCCACTGCGCAGGAGCACGGAAGGGTTCTGCCGCCACGATGCAGAAGCCCACGGAGCCCGTCCTGACATCGGGATGGCCGGATTCGAACCGACGACCCCCGCGTCCCAAACGCGGTGCTCTACCAGGCTGAGCTACATCCCGTCGCCAGCTGAACGGTAGGGCCTAGGACCGGCAAGCGCACGACCACAACCGCTCAACTGCGTCCGGACGCGCCTGGACGCTCCGCATGGGCCGTCCGTCCAGTTCTCGCCTCAACACGTGCTGGACGTCCGCTGGACGGTCGATCAGAGCAGCATGACCTCCCTCGCTCGACACCTCGCCCCAGCACTCCTGGCCTGCGTCGCTCTGACCGTGCCCGCCGCGGCTTCGGCCGCCGCGCCCTGCGCCAACGCCGGCCTCGTTCCCAGCGGCGCGAACGTCGCCAAGATGAAGACCGCCACGCTGTGCCTGCTCAACGTCGAGCGCAGGTCCCATCGCCTCGCCCCGCTGTCGGCGAACGGCCAGCTCGGCAAGAGCGCCCAGTCCTTCAGCGCCAACATGGTCCGCCAGCACTTCTTCGATCACGTCAGCCCGGGCGGCTCGACGCTCAGCAGCCGCGTCCGCGGCGGCACGACCTACCTGCGCGGCAACATCCGCACGTGGTCGCTCGGCGAGAACATCGCCTGGGGATCGAGCGACCTCGCGACCCCGCGGGAGATCGTCCGCTCGTGGATGCACTCCTCCGGCCACCGTCACAACATCCTGCAGCGCAGCTTCCGCCACATCGGCATCGGCGTCGCGATCGGCGCACCGGAAGACGTCGGCGCCGAGCCGGCCGCGACGTACACGACGGACTTCGGCTCCCGCGTCCTGCGCTAGGCCGCCCGGCCCCGGCACGCCGGACCACGCTGCAGACGTTTAGTCTCCAGCGCCGATGGCCCGCGTCGAGCCGCTCCGCGCTCTGCACTACGACCCCGCCGTGGCGGGCCCGCTGCAGGATCTCGCGGCACCGCCCTACGACGTCATCGATCCCCAGCAGCGCGCCGAGCTCGCCGCCCGCGCCCCGCACAACGTCGTCGCGATCGACCTCCCCGAGGACCCCGAGGGCGGCGATCGCTACGCGCACGCCGCCGCGCTGCTGGACGCCTGGCGCGCGGAGGGCGCCGTCGTGCAGGACGACGAGCCCGCGCTGTGGGCGCTCGTCCAGGACTACACCGGACCCGACGGGCGCACGCTCACCCGCAACGGCTTCTTCGCACGCGTGCGCGTCGAGGACTACGGCCCCGGCACGATCCGCCCGCACGAGCGCACGCACCCCGGCCCGAAGGAGGACCGCCTGCGGCTGACGCGCGCGACGCAGGCCAACCTCTCGCCGATCTTCAGCCTCTACTCCGACCCCGACCTGCGCGCCTGGCGCGCGCTCGAGCCGGCGACCCGGGAGGAGCCCTTCGGCGAGGTCACCGACGCCGACGGCACGCACAATCGCCTGTGGCGGATCGCCGACCCCGGTGCGATCGCGGCCGTCCAGGAGGCGATCGCCGGCGCCGAGCTGCTCATCGCCGACGGCCACCACCGCTACGAGACCGCGCGCGTCTACGCCGAGGAGATCGGCGGCGAGGGCCCGCACCGCTACGTGCTCATGTGCCTCGTCGCGCTGCAGGACGAGGGCCTGACCGTCTTCCCCACGCACCGCCTCGTCGACGGGCTGAAGGACACCGACAAGCCCGAGGCGCTCGCCACCACCCTGAGGCAGTGCTTCGACATCGAGCCGATCGAGGCCGACGACCTCGTGCCGCCCGGCAACGGCGACGGGACGATCCAGATGGGCTACATGGACAGCCACTTCCGCCGCGCGTTTCGCCTGACGCTGAAGGACCAGGCGATCGCCGACGAGGCCCTGCCCGACATGCCCGAGCCCTACCGGCGCCTGGACACCGCGGTGCTCGAGGCGCTCGTGCTGACGGGGCCGCTGCGGCTCAGCGAGGACGACATCTCCCACCTCAACGGCCTCGGCTACGCGCGCTCCTTCGAGGAGGCGCGCGAGCTCGTCGAGTCGGGCACGTTCGACGCCGGCTTCTTCCTGCGCGGCATCCCAGTCACGCAAATCCAGGAGATCGCGGCGGCGGGCGTGAACATGCCGCCGAAGTCGACGTACTTCTTTCCGAAGGTTCCGACCGGACTGCTGTTCAACTCGCTCGCGGACCGGGAGTAGCATCTCGTGTCCAATGCATGCATCAGCCCAGCGCATCAGCGGTTACCGGCACGTCGTCAAGGTCCGCCAGCACAGGCTGAACAGCGACGAGGGACGGGAGTCCGGCGGCAGCGACGCGGCCCCGTCGCCGCAGGAGCTGCTGGCGGCGAGCCTCGCGTCGTGCACGGCCGTGACGATGGAGATGTACGCCGACGCGCAAGGGCTGGGACCTGCGCGACGTCGCGGTCGAATGCGAGTACACCCCGGCCGAGCGCGGCTGCCCGACGAAGTTCACGGTGATCCTGCACCTGCCGTCGGACCTGACCGACGAGCAGGTCCAGCGCCTGAAGGTCATCGCGACGAAATGCCCCGTGCATCGCACGCTCGACGGCGAGGTCATGTTCGACGAGCGTGTCGAGCGCACCCAGCTCGCTGCCTGACGCGCTGCGCGCGGTCCTCCTGGACCCCGCCGAGGCGACCCTGCTGGAGGTGCACGGCCGCACGAAGGCCGCCGTCCTCGTCGCGCTCTACGTCGACGGCGGCGACCTGCACGCCGTCTTCACCCGCCGCCGCCACGACCTGCGCAGCCACGCCGGCGAGATCTCCTTTCCCGGCGGCCGCCGCGACCCCGAGGACGAGAGCCTGCAGGTCACCGCGCTGCGCGAGGCCGACGAGGAGATCGGGCTGCCGCCGGACGCCGTGTGCATCCTCGGCGCGCTGCCGCCGACGCCGACCGTCGCGACGAACTTCGGCGTCTATCCGTTCGTCGGGCTGATCGAGCGCGGGCGCGCGTGGACGCCGTCGGCGTCGGAGGTCGACGAGGTCCTCGAGCTGCGGCTCACCGACCTGCGCGCTGCGCACTCGCGGCGGCGGCTGCTGCATCGCGGCATCCCGTTTCGCAGCGACGTCTACGACGTCAGCGAGGAGGCGGTCATCTGGGGCGCGACGGCGCGGATCGTCCACGACCTGCTCGCGCGCGTCGGGCCCCTGCTCGACGGCGCGAGCCCGTAGCCGGCGGCGCGCGGTGGGGCGCGAGCAGCTTCTTCGCAGCCTGCGCTCGCGCATCTCGGACGAGCGCGTGCTCGCGGCCGTCGCCGAGGTGCCGCGCGAGCTGTTCGTCGCACCCGCGCTCGAGCGCTTCGCCTATCTCGACCGCCCGCTGCCGATCGGCGGCGGGCAGACGATCTCCCAGCCGACGCTCGTCGCCCGCATGTGCGAGCTGCTCGCCCTCTCCGACCGCGACATCGTGCTCGACGTCGGCACCGGATCGGGCTACCACGCGGCGCTCGTGTCGCGGCTGTGCCGTCACGTCTACGGCATCGAGCTCGATGCGGGGCTGGCGGAGCAGGCGACGCGCTCGCTCGCGCTGGCCGGGATCGAGAACGTCACGGTCGTGGTCGGCGACGGCGCGGCCGGCCTGCCCGAGCGGGCGCCGTTTCACGCGATCAACGTCGCCGCCACCGCGAGCGAGGAGGTGCCCGTCGCGCTCGAGGAACAGCTCGCCGTCGGCGGGCGGCTGATCGCGCCCGGTCGCCCGCGACGGCGCGGAGCACCTCGTGCTCGTGCGCCGCGACGAGCACGGGCTCGAGCGCACGCTGCTGGACGCCGTACGCTTCGTCCCGCTGCGCTGAGGACGACGCCCGCTCGGCACACGCGACCTTTCTCCGTCCCGAACCTCGACCTTCGTCCGGCGCACGCGTCCGCGGCGCGGGCGACACTGCGGCTATGCATTCGAGGAGCCCCTCAGATGCTGAGACGGAGCCCGGTTCGGCCGGCCCGGCCGTTCTGGCCAAGGTGATCCGGTTGCGCCCCATCCGGACCCTCGTCATCAGCGCCGATCGCGACTATCGCGAGCGAGCGATGACGGTGCTGTCCGAGCTGGGCCCCGTCTCGTTTGCCGTCACGTCGCTCGGTGATGCCGGCGACGTCGTGGGTCTCGTCCAGAGCGAGCACCCCGATGTCGTCGTGCTCGACGCAACCGGCGGCGAGACGGCGGCCCGGCAGGTGATCGCGGCGCTCGCTGAGGCGGCGCCGCGAGCCGGGATCCTCGTCGTCTGCCATCACTGCACCGACGCCGCGCGCGAGCTGCAGGCGCTGCCGAAGTGGGGCTGGACGCGGGACCTGCTCGCGGGTGTCGAGATCGCCTACCGCGAGGGCAATCCGCTGACCTCCGGCACGCTCAGCTCGCTGCGCCGCAAGTCGGCGTGGCAGCGGATGGCCGGCCCGCTGCGACGGCGCTGAGCGCCCGCCCGCCCGTCCCTCAGACGCCGAGCAGCCCGTCGATCGCCCGGCGCGTCACCGCGACCCATTCCTGGCCGGCGGCCGGATCCGCGGTGACGATCGCGAACGGGATCTCGTTGAGCTCGCACGTGCGCCGCAGCTCGGCCACGCCGGCCTCGAGCGTCGCCGGACCGACGGTCCCGGCCGCCTCGTAGACGACGCCGCGGACGGTCGTGTCGATCGTCTTGGAGAGCATCATGTGAAGCCGCGGCCCGTGCAGCGCCGCGACGTCCTCCGCCGTCCCGGCGGCGGTGCCGAGCGCCCACACGAGGACCGTGACGTTCTCCAGCGCGTAGCGCAGCGTGCCGACGACGTCCGGGTCGCCGATCCAGCACTCGGCCCCGGCCTGCTCGATGCGCCGCGCGGCTGGCCTCGTCGCGCGTGACGGCGCGCACCGCGTGTCCGTCGGCGATGAGGTTCGCGGTGAGACCGCAGCCCGCGACAGCCGCCGCCGATGAGAAGCACGCGCATTGCTGCGCGGGGAGTCTAGGAGCACGGGCCGGCCGACCGTACGCGCCGGACCGCCCCGGCCCCTGCGGTAGCGTCCGGCGGGCACATGGACTTCGACCTCTCCGACGAGCAGCAGCTCATCCGCGAGACGGCGCGGGCGTTCACCGACCGCGAGATCGTCGCGCGCGCCCGGGAGAACGCCCGCAACGGGCACTTCGACCTCGAGCTCGTCGGCAAGCTCGCCGAGCAGGGCTACCTCGGCGCGATCGTGCCGCGCGAGTACGGCGGCGCGGGCCTGGACTACGTGACGTACGGGCTCGTCGTCGAGGAGATCGGCCGCGGCGACAGCGCGATGCGGACGGTCATCTCGGTGCAGACCTCGCTCGTGTGCAGCTCGATCCTCGCCTGGGGCACGGAGGAGCAGAAGACCCGCTACCTGCCCCGGCTCTGCAGCGGCGAGTGGCTCGGCTGCTTCGGGCTGACCGAGCCCGAAGCCGGCTCGGACGCCGCCGGCCAGCGCACGCGCGCGACGCGGGTAGACGGCGGCTGGGAGCTGAACGGATCGAAGATGTGGATCTCGCTCGGCAACCACGCCAGGGTCGCGCTGATCTTCGCGCAGACCGACCCGGAGCTCGGCCACCGCGGCCTGGCCTGCTTTCTCGTCGACACCGACCAGCCCGGCTTCACGACGCAGGCGATCCATCACAAGATGGGCCTGCACGGCTCCGACACGGCGTCGATCGCGCTCGACGGCGTGTTCGTGCCTGACGACGCGCTGCTCGGCGCAGTCGGCGAGGGCTTCAAGGTCGCGATGAGCGCGCTGGACTCCGGGCGCTACTCCGTCGCCGCGGGCTGCGTCGGGATCTGCCAGGGCTGCGTCGAGGAGTCCGTCCGCTACGCGCAGGAGCGCCACCAGTTCGGCCGCCCGATCGCGAGCTTCCAGCTCGTCCAGGCGATGCTCGCCGAGATGAAGGTCCGCACCGACGCCGCGCGCCTGCTCGTCTGGCGCGCGGGCGCGCTGCGCGACCGGGGCCGGCCGTGCACGACGGAGACCTCGATCGCCAAGCTGTTTGCGACCGAGTCGGCGCAGTGGTGCGCCAACGAGGCGATCCAGGTCCACGGCGCCGCCGGCTATGTCGACGACCACCCCGTCGAGCGCTGGTTTCGCGACGTGCGCGTGACGACGCTCTACGAGGGCACGTCGCAGATCCAGAAGCTCATCATCGGCCGCGCGCTGACGGGCATCAACGCGCTCGTCCCGGACTAGCCTCGCCCGGACCTCACGGATCGGCGGCGGCGAGCGTTTCATCTCCGTGACCACGCGCGCGCCTGCCCCCCTTCCAGCGCTTCCTCGACACGCACCGCGAGGACGTGCTGCGCTTCCTCATCGCCTCCGTCGGCCGTCACGACGCCGACGACGCGTTCCAGGAGACGTTCCTGTCGGCCCTGCGCGCCTACCCGCGCCTGACGCCCGACTCGAACCTGCGCGGCTGGGTGCTGACGATCGCCCACCGCAAGGCGCTCGACATGCACCGCGCGCGCAAGCGCAACCCCGTCCCGGTCGCGGAGATCCACGACCGTCCCGCGGGCTCGGCCACCGGCGCCGACGGACCCGACGACCACTGGGAGCGCGTGCGCGCGCTGCCCCGGCGCCAGCGCGAGGTGCTCACCCTGCGCTACGCCGCGGACCTGACCCACGCCGAGATCGCGCACGCGCTCGGCTGCAGCGAGGAGGCCGCGCGGCGTGCCGCCGCCGACGGCCTGAAGGCCCTTCGAAAGGAGCTCACCGATGTCGATGTCCCTGCCACCGCCTGACCTGCACCCCGGCGAGGCCGCCGCGCTCGCCGCGCGCACCGCCGCCCGCGCCGCCGACGAGGGGATCGCCGCGATCGCCTACGCGACCGTCGACAGCCCCGTCGGGCGGCTCGTCGCCGTCGCCACGCCGCGCGGCCTCGCGCGGATCGCCTACGAGCTTGAGAACGGCGGCCTGGACAGCATCCTCGACGACGTCGCGCTGCGCCTGTCGCCGGCGATCGTCGAGGCGCCCGCGCGCCTGGATCCGGTGCGCCGCGAGCTCGACGAGTACTTCGCGGGCCGCCGCCAGGACTTCGACCTCGCGCTGGACTGGTCGCTCACGCGCGGGCTTTCGCCGGCGCGTGCTGCAGGAGTGCGCGCGGATCCCGTTCGGCGCGACGAGCACGTACAAGCAGATGGCGATCGCCGCCGGCTCGCCGACGGCCTTCCGCGCCGCCGGCGGCGCGCTGGGCTCCAACCCGATCCCGATCGTCGTTCCGTGCCACCGCGTCCTGGCGAGCAGCGGCGGGCTGGGCGGCTACACCGGCGGCCTGGAGCGCAAGCGCCTGCTGCTGTCGATCGAGGGCAGGATGCTGGCGGTCTAGTCTCCGCCTATGACCGTCGACCCAAACCAGCACGACGTCTTCGTCCTGCGCCAGAAGATCAAGCTCGTCATCAACCAGTACGAGTTCTTCCTGCCCAACGGCGACGAGCCCGGCGAGCCGATCTGCTTCGTCGAGCAGAAGCGCTTCAAGTTCAAGGAGGACATCCGCTTCTACCTCGACGAGGCCAAGACCCACGAGCTGCTGCGGATCAAGGCGCGCCAGCGCTTCGATCCGCGCGCGACGTACGACATCACCGACGAGGCGGGGACGAAGATCGGCGAGATCACGAAGGTCTTCGGCGCCAGCCTGCTGCGCTCGACGTTCCGGATCAACGACGCCAACGGACAGGAGCTCTTCATCTCGACCGAGAAGAAGCTCTGGGTCGCGCTCTTCCGCCGCGCGATCGGCTTCATCCCGTACGTCGAGAACGTCGCCGACTGGCTGCCGATCCCGTACCACTTCATCTTCAAGCGCGGTGAGGAGATCCTCGGCGAGAACACCCGCCAGTTCGGCAAGCTGCGCGACATCTACACGATCGACATGAGCCCAGACTCGGAGCGCACGGTCGACCGGCGCCTCGTGCTCGCGCTCGCGGTCGGCCAGGACGCCCTGCAGGCTCGGTAGGCTCGGTAACGTGACTGAGATGGACAACATCCGTTCCGAGGCCTACGGTCGCGTCGTCAAGACCCTCGCGGAGACCGGTCCCGTCGAGCTGACCGCCGACGAGCAGCAGACGGTCCGCACCGCGGCCGACGCGCTGCTCTTCGAGGGCGACGGATACGACGAGCTCGCCGCCGTCGAGGACCTCGTCCAGCAGCTCGTCGACGCCGGCCGCTGGCCGGCGCCGCGCGGCCGCCAGCTCGTCGACGACGTCGCCGCCTGCGGCCCGTCGGCCGGCGTGCGCTCGAGCTAGCCGGGCTGGAGCGTCACTGGGCCGAGCCTCCGGGCACGCCCAGCGCGGCCGGCAGCTCGCGCCGCGAGCGGACGTCGAGCTTGCGGTAGGCGTTGCCGAGATGCCACTCGACCGCCTTGCGCGTGACGAACAGCGCCTCGGCGATCTGGCGGTTGGAGAGCCCGTCGATCGCCAGCGCGACGACGCGCCGCTCGCTCGGGCTGAGGGCGTCCGCGCCGCGCAGCGCGGCGCGCTGCACGCGCGTGCCGGCGACCTCGAGCTCCTCGAGCGCGCGCTCCTCGACGAGCCGCGCGCCGCAGGCGCGCGCCAGCTGGAGCGCCTCGCCGAGCGCGCGGCCGGCATCGGTGCGCCGCCCCGCGCGGCGCAGCACCGTGCCGAGGTCGAGCTGGGCGCGGCAGTGCTCCAGGCGCGCCTCCGACGAGGCGGCGAGCTCGACGGCCTCCTCGAGCATGCGCGATCGGGCGATCGAGGTCGCCGTGCGCCTCGGCGAGGGCGAGCGAGCGCAGCGCGACCGAGATCGCGCGCGGCGCACCGTACGAGCGCGCGAGCTCGAGCTCCTCGCCGGCCAGGTCGCGCGCCTCCTGCGAGCGGCCGAGGCTCATGAGCGCGTAGGCCGACGCCGAGCGCCAGCCGGCGAAGCAGGCCGGGTTGGCGACGCCCGTCATGACGTCGCGCCAGGCCTCGAAGTGCTCGAGCGCGTCGCCCTCGCGGCGCTCGACGAGCGCGAGGCGGCCGAGCGCCTCGTGCCACGGGGCGAGCATCGCCGAGCCCGCGTCGGCGGACGGATCGTGGCGCGCGGCGCACGCGGCGGCGGCATCGAGCTCGCCGCGGTCGACCAGCAGGCCGACGACGGCGCCGTACGCCGCGGGCAGGAACTGGCGCCAGCCGTAGCGCTCGGCGTCGACCGCCTGCTCGGCGTCGGCCAGCGCCTCGGCGAGTCGGCCCTGCGCCCAGCGTGACGCGCCGCGGCACAGGCTCGCGGTCGCGAACGCCATCATCGATCCCTGCGCGCGCGAGTGCGTCATCGCCGCGGTCAGCAGGCGGTCGTTCCAGGCCAGCTCGTCGGCCGAGTGCAGCGCCACGCTGATCCCGAAGAGCACGGTCCCGCCGGCGCCCTGGTCGCTGAGCGGAGCGTCGCCGGCCAGCGCGCGGCGGGCGAGCGCGAGGACCTCGTCGCGCGGCTCGCCGCGCAGCGCGGCGTGCAGGCACCGCGTCGCGAGCAGCATGCGCTGCGCCGGGCTCGTCGTTCCCGAGCGGGACGCGGCGATCGGCTCGCTCGCGCGCGCCAGCAGCTCGGCGCGCCGGCCCGCGTCGAGCACGCCGAGCGCGCCCGCCTCGGCCTGCGCCTGGGCGATCACGTACGGCTCGGCGCCGGCACCGGCACCGGCCCGGCCTGGTCGAAGGCCCGCAGCGCGTCCGCGTGGCGACCGGCCACGGCCAGCGTGCGACCGAGCACGAGCAGCGTCTGCGCGCGATCGCGCGCGTCGCCCGAGACGGCGAGCGCCTCCTCGAGGCGCCGCACCGCGCTCGGCAGCCCGGTCGCCGCCTCGCTGGCGCCGAGCCGGCGCAGCAGCGCGGCGCGCGCCGCGGCCTCGGGCGGTTCGTCGAGCGCGCGTCGCAGGTAGCTCGCCGCCGACTCGGGCATGCCGAGCGTCAGCGCGCGGTTCGCCGCCCCGCTGAGCACCTCGACGACCCATGCCTCGCCGCTGCCGGCGCTGGGCAGCAGGTGGGCGGCGACGCGCTCGGGGGCGATGTCCTCGTCGCGCAGGATCTCGGCGGCGCGCCGGTGCAGCGCCGAGCGCTCGCCCGTGCCGACGTCGGCGTAGACGGCGGAGGCGAGCAGCGGATGGGCGAACGTCAGCGCACCCTGATCGACGGGGCGCAGGATGTCCGACGCCGCGAGCGCGTCGGCGGCGGCCGCGACGCGGTCGGGCTCGCGGCCGGTCAGCGCGGCGACGTGGCGCAGGTGCGCGTCCTCGCCCAGCACCGCGACCGCGCGCGCGACCCCCGCGGCGTCGTCGGACAGGCGCATGAGCCGCACGGCGACCGCGCGCAGCACGGCCTCGGGCGCGAGCGTGCCGATCCGCGCGGCGTTCTGCGCCGTCGGCTGCCAGCCCTCCGCCTCGATCGCGCCGACGAGCTCGCCGAGCAGGAAGACGTTGCCCTCCGTCATCCGCCAGCACGCGTCGCCGAACGCCTCGTCGGCGTCGGGCAGCGCCGCGGCGACCATCCGCCGCGCACCGTCGCGCGACAGCGCGGGCGGGCGCACGCGGCGGCTGGAGACGTGCGCGGCGATCTGGCCGAGCAGGTCGTCCGGCGCACCCGGCTCACCGAGCCGGCGCGCGGCGATGATCGACACGGCCATCTCGTCGAGGCGCTGCAGGAGATAGAGCACGAACCGCAGCGACGCTCGGTCGGCCCAGTGCGCGTCGTCGATCATGATCGCCACGGGGCTCGTCTCGGCGAGGTTCGTCAGCAGCCAGAAGAGGCCGTGCATGACCGGGTAGGAGCGGTCCACGGCCTCGTCGCCGCCCCAGCTCGTCGGGCGCTCGAGCAGCGGGCCGGCGAGCGCCGCCGAGCCCGCCAGCAGGCGGTCGCGGGTCTCGTCGTCGGCGCCCGCCAGCAGCGGCTCGAAGAGCTGCAGCGCGATCCCGAACGCGAAGTCGCTCTCGAGCTCGGACGCCCGCGCGCGCATCACCGTCATGCCGTCCGCGCGAGCGCGCAGGACCGCCGCGTCGAGCAGCGCCGACTTGCCGATCCCCGCATGGCCCTCGACGAGCAGCAGCTGGCCGGTCGCCGCGCGGCCGGCCGCGAGCAGCTCGTCCACCGCGCGCAACTCCGCCTCCCGCTCGAGCAGGGCCTCAGGCCCCGGGGATCCTGTGGCGACTGGTGCGCGCTTCGTCAAAAGACTGGGGAGCTGCCCTAGTGTGCCCGGCCGGGCGAACGTCTAGAAAGAGCGTAGCGGTTGATCGGGAAGGTCAACCGATGCGCACGACACGGAGGTCGACCGAGCGCAGGCGATGTACGCGGAGTCGCATGGAGGCTTTCTCGACCCGGGACCGGAGGTCCCGGGTCCGCGTACTCAAGACGCCGGGCTTACGACGAGCCGTCGGCGCCTGCTCGCCCACTGCGCCTCGGCGAGGTCGCCTTGCGGCATCCCCTCCGGCGCCGGGATGCCCGGCGTGTCGCGCAGGTACCACTCGGCGTCGAGCGCCGCCTGCGTGCCCGAGCCGGCGGCGGTGACCGCCTGGCGGTACGTGTGGTCGACGAGGTCGCCGGCGGCGAACACGCCGGGCTTGCCCGTGCGCGTCGAGCGGCCCTCGGTGATGACGTAGCCCTCGTCGTCGAGCTTGACCTGGCCCTCGACGAGCTGGGACTGCGGCTCGTGGCCGATCGCGATGAAGGCGCCGGCGATCTCGACCTCGCGCTCCTCGTCGTTCTCGGTGTTGCGCAGCCGCGCGATCTCCAGGCCGCCCTTCTCGCCCGCGTGGAACTCCGCGACGGTGTACGGGCGTCAGCCACTCGATGTTCTCGATCGCGCGGGCGCGCTCGAGCATGATCTTCGAAGCGCGGAACTCGTCGCGGCGATGGACGACGATGACCTTCGAGGCGAACTTCGACAGGAAGATCGCCTCCTCCATCGCGCTGTCGCCGCCGCCGACGATCATCGTCGGCTTCTCCTTGAAGAACGCCGCGTCGCACGTCGCGCAGTACGACACGCCGCGGCCGCTGAGCTCCTCCTCGCCGCGCACCTCGAGCTTCTTGTGCTCGGCGCCCATCGCGAGGATCACGGTGCGGGCGCGGTACTCGTCCTTGCCGACCCAGACCTTGTGCACGCCGCCGGGCTCGTCGGAGAGCTCGACCTTCGTCGCCTGGTCGGTGATGAAGCGGGTGCCGAAGCGCTCGGCCTGGTCGCGGAACTTCTGCATGAGCTCCGGGCCCTCGATCCCGTCGGGGAAGCCGGGGTAGTTCTCCACGTCCGTCGTCTGCTGGAGCAGCCCGCCCCACAGGAACCCCTCGATCACCAGCGGCTTCAGGTTCGCGCGCGACGTATAGAGGGCCGCGGTGTAGCCGGCCGGTCCGGAGCCGACGATGATGACGTTCTCGGTGTTTTCGGAGCTGGGGCTGGTCACTTCACAAAGTATAGTGCGCTTGGCTTCGCAACCTATGCGCCGGCCGTCGCGGGCAGCTCGCCGCGGTGGCGCTCCTCGCGCCAGCGCGCGACCGTGCGGCGCAGCTGGAAGTACGCGATCGCGCCGGGGATCGTCGGAAGCCAGAACGTGAACACGCGGTAGGCCAGCACCGCCGGCACGACAAGCGACAGCGGCACGCCGAAGGCCGCGAACGCGCCGATCATGCCGCCGTCGACGCCGCCGATCCCGCCCGGCAGCGGCAGCAGGTTGCCGAGGAAGCCGACGAAGTAGCCCATGATGATCACGGCCAGCGGGGGCGGATTGCCGAACGCGTGAAAGCAGGCCCAGAGGACGGCGATGTTGAACCCCCAGTAGGCGATCGCGCCCAGCAGCGCGGGATCGCGCTCGCGCACGTGGCACAGCGCCTCGCGCATGCCCGCCGAGAACGCCGCCGGCGCGTTGGCCAGGCGCTGGGCGATGCGCGCGAGCCGGCCGCCGCGGCAGGCGAAGCCCTCCAGCCGGCGCTGCAGGTCGGGCGGCACGCGCGACAGGCCGAGCCCGAGCGCGATCACGACGAGCGCGAACAGCGCGGGCAGGACCGTGATCGCAAACGGCCCGGGACCGGGCAGCAGGTCGAAGTACAGGCCGAAGCCGCAGACGACGAGCGCGGCCATGTAGACCGCGTACGTGAGGATGAGGAACGCGAGCGTCTTGTCGGCGACCTTGCGGCGCGGCATGCCGGCGCGCCGCAGCGCCCACGCCGTCAGCGCGATGCCGCCCGCGCCGCCGGCGGCGAACAGCCGCGTCGCAGCCAGCCCGGCCATCGTGATCTGGTAGCTCGCGCGCCAGTCGATCCGCGACCCGGCGTTCGACCTGGATCGCACGAAGATGCCCTGGAACATCATCACGTAGCCACCGAACGACGCCAGCGTGAAGACGAATGCCACCGCGAGCCACAGGTGGTTGCCCTCCCCGACCTGCTCGCCCTGCTCCTTCAGGTCGGCGAGCTGCGGCAGCACGAAGTACAGGAACGCGACGGCCGAGACGACGAAGAACACCCCGAGCACGAGCCCCCGGCGCGTGATCTGCACGCGGGGCATCGCCTCGTCGAGGTCGTCCTCTTCCTCGTCGGGGCCGGGTGGATCGACCTCCGGGGGCTTGACCGTCCTATCCATGATGCCTTCTTCCGCGCGCGAGCACGCGAGTATAGGTAGGACGTCAGACCGTACGAAAGGCGTTTCGCGCGACCGGCTCAGCGCACGCGCGCGGCGGCGTGGTCGACGAGCGCGGCGATCAGCCGGCTCGTCTCGTCCGCCTCGGGATGCCACTGCACGCCCAGCGCGAACGCGTTGCCGGGCAGCTCGAGGGCCTCCGGCAGATCGTCGACCACCGCCCAGCCGGTCACGACGAGGCCCTCGCCGACGCGGTCGACGCCCTGGTGATGATGGGACTTCGTCGCGTGCAGCTCCTCGCCGGCCGCGCGCGCCGCGAGCGAGCCGGGCTCGAGGCGCACGTCGTGGTCGGCGCCGTCGAAGCTGCCGAGCACGCGGCGGTGCTCCTCGTGGCCGAGCAGCTCGGGCAGGTCCTGGTGCAGCGTCCCGCCGCAGGCGACGTTCATGACCTGCATGCCGCGGCAGATGCCGAGCACCGGCAGGTCGCGCTCGAGCGCGCGGCGCACGAGCGCGAGCTCGAAGGCGTCGCGCTCGGGCACGCTGCCGATCGTCTTGGGGTGCGGCGCGGCGCCGTAGAACGCGGGGGTCGATGTCGGCGCCGCCGGCGAGCATGAGCCCGTCGATCCGGTCCAGCACCTCGTCGGGATCCTCCGTGAGCGCCGGGTCGGGCGCGAGCAGCAGCGCCATCGCGCCGGCGCGGTTGACGGCGTCGGCGTAGCTGCGCGGAAGCAGGAAGGCGTCGAGCTGCCATGCGCCCCAGCGCGCAAGCTCGAGCGGTGTGCAGATGCCGATGACGGGCCGGGTCATCCGTGCAAGGTAGCTTCTCCTGCATGTACGAGACGCTCGAGCTCGAACGCCGCGGCCGCGCAGCGATCATCCGCCTCAACCGGCCCGACGCGCTGAACGCCTGGAACCACGAGCTCGGGATCGAGCTGCTCGACGCCGTCCGCGCCGTCGCCGCCGACGACGACGTGCGCGCCGTCTGCGTGACGGGCAGCGGACGCGCGTTCTCCTCCGGCGCCGACCTGCGCGACCTCACCGCGCGCGGCACCACGGAGGAGGGTCACCCCGACGTCTACACGACGCTGACGACGGTCTACCACCCGATCCTCACGACGCTGCGGCGGATGCCCAAGCCGGTCGTCGCCGCGATCAACGGGCCGGCCGTCGGCATCGGCTGCTCGCTGGCGCTCACCTGCGACCTGCTCGTCGCGGCGGAGTCGGCCTACATGCTGCTCGCCTTCGTGAACATCGGGCTCGTGCCCGACGGCGGCGCGATCGCGCTCGCCTGCTCGCGCGCGGGAGCAGGACGTGCGTCGCAGATGGCGCTGCTCGGCGAGCGCATCCCGGCGTCGGTCCTGCGCCGCTGGGGACTCGTCAACGACGTCCTGCCCGACCACGAGTTCGCGGACTTCGTCGGCGACATGCTCGACCGGCTCGCCGCCGGCCCGACGAAGTCCTACGCCGGCGCGAAGCGCCAGATCAACGCCTGGCAGTACGCCCGGCTCGACGAGCAGCTCGAGCTCGAGGCCCGCATCCAGCAGGAGATGGCGGCCTCCGGCGACTTCCGCGAGGGGGTCACCGCGTTCCTCGAGAAGCGCCCGCCGAAGTTCTCCGGCGCATGATCGCGGGCACGCCGGGCCGATGACCGCGGGCGGCACGTGCGCAGCACATCGCCGCCGCATGAATAGAATGCCCGCCGCCTTGGCTCCCGCCCGCCTTCGAACCCGCTGCCGCGTCTTCGCGCTCGCGCTCCTCGCGGGGCTGGCAGGCACCCTCGTGCTCGCCACGGGCGCATCGGCGGACTTCATCACGCCGCAGTCGGGCGGCTCGCCGAACGCCGACAACATCGACACGCTCTACAAGATCATCCTCGCGGTCGCGACGGTCGTCTTCGTCGGCGTCGAGGGCGTCCTGCTCTACTCGCTGATCAGGTTCCGCGCGCGCAAGGACGCGGTGCCCGCGCAGATCCGCGGCAACACGCGCCTGGAGATCGGCTGGACGCTCGGCGCCGCCGTGATCCTCGTCGTGCTCGCCGTCGTGACGTTCTCCATGCTCGCGAGCATCCGCAACCCGCCCAACTCCGACGCCGACGGATACCCGACGCAGCGCGTCGTCAACGTCCAGAACGCGTCGGCCTACCAGCCGCGGCCGCCGAACGGCAGGGCGCTGAACATCGAGGTCAACGGCCAGCGCTACGCCTGGCGCTACACGTATCCCGACAGCGACGACAACAACCTCAACAACACCTACTCCTACGAGGAGATGGTCGTCCCGACGAAGACGACCGTCACGCTGTCGATCGTCGCGCAGGACGTCGCGCACTCGTGGTGGATCCCCGAGCTCGGCGGCAAGTTCGACGCCGTCCCGGGGCATACGAACTTCACGTGGTTCAAGATCCCCAAGCCGGGCGTCTTCAGAGGTCAGTGCGCGGAGCTGTGCGGCCGCAACCACGCGGACATGGTCGCGAAGGTCGTCGCGGTCGAGCCGGCGCAGTTCAAGCAGTGGCTCGCGAACAAGAAGCGTGAGATCGAAGCGGCCAACAAGGCCGCCGAGGTGCGCCGCAAGCAGGAGAACGAGCAGACCGACGCAGGGCGCAGAGCCCGGTCAACAACGACACTCCCCCCACTCAGAGCGAAGGATGAGCGCAGGAGCCATGGCAGCGATAGACACAGCCGTCCTGGTCCCCGAGATCACCGCGCACAGCGTCGACCCGCAGCCGCG
This sequence comes from uncultured Solirubrobacteraceae bacterium, assembly GCA_963727785.1. Classification (GTDB taxonomy): domain Bacteria; phylum Actinomycetota; class Thermoleophilia; order Solirubrobacterales; family Solirubrobacteraceae; genus CADCVQ01. The sequence continues at coordinate 263,204 of CAVSHS010000038.1, read as the reverse complement.
CGGCTGGGTCTCCTGGGTCACGACGACCGACCACAAGCGGATCGGGATCCTGTACCTCGTCACGACGTTCGTCTTCTTCCTCCTGGGCGGCGTCGAGGCACTGCTCATGCGCGTGCAGCTGGGAGCGCCGGACAACACGTTCCTGACGCCCTCGACGTACAACGCGCTGTTCACGCTGCACGGCACGACGATGATCTTCCTGTTCGTCGTGCCGATCATGGCCGGCTTCGGCAACTACTTCCTGCCGCTCATGATCGGCGCCCGCGACATGGCGTTCCCGAAGCTCAACGCGCTGTCGTACTGGCTGCTGCTGGCGGGCGGGATCGTCTTCTACGTCTCGCTGTTCTTCTCGCCGCCCGAGGCCGGCTGGACGACGTACGCGCCGCTGTCGGGGAGCGCGTACTCCCCCAACGGCGGCATCGACGCATGGATCTTCCTCATCCACCTGACCGGCATCTCGTCGCTGATCGGCGCGATCAACTTCTACGCGACGATCGCGAACATGCGCGCGCCCGGCATGGGCTGGGGCCGCCTGCCGCTGTTCGTATGGTCGCTGCTCGTCTACGCGATCCTGCTGATCCTCGCGCTGCCCGTCATCGCCGGCGCGGTGACGCTGCTGCTGACCGACCGCCACTTCGGCACCGGCTACTTCGACCAGGGCCAGGGCGGCGATCCGCTGCTCTGGCAGCACCTGTTCTGGTTCTTCGGCCACCCCGAGGTCTACATCATGATCCTGCCCGGCTTCGGGATCATCTCGGAGGTCATGCCGGTCTTCGCCCGCAAGCCGATCTTCGGCTACAAGGCGATCGCGGCGGCGACGGTCGTCATCGCCTTCCTCGCGCTGCTCGTCTGGGCGCACCACATGTTCTCGACGCCGAGCGCGACGATCGTGCTCGTCTTCTTCATGATCAGCTCGTTCCTCATCGCGATCCCGACGGGCGTGAAGATCTTCAACTGGGTCGCGACGCTGTGGCGCGGGACGGTCGAGTTCAAGACGCCCCTGATCTTCGCCGTCGGCTTCATCTCGGTCTTCCTCATCGGCGGGATCACCGGCGTGTTCCTCGCCGTCTTCCCGGTCGACTGGCAGCTCACGGACACGTACTTCGTCGTCGCCCACCTGCACTACGTGCTCGTCGGTGGCTCGGTCTTCGCGATCTTCGCCGGGATCTACTACTGGTTCCCGAAGGTCACGGGACGGATGCTGAGCGAGCCGCTGGGCAAGTGGTCGTTCGCCTTCATGTACATCGGCATCAACGTGACGTTCCTCATCCAGCACTCGATCGGCCTGGAGGGCATGCCGCGGCGCGTCTACGAGTACCCCGACGTCGGCCACCTCGCGCTCTACAACCTCATCTCGACGATCGGCTCGTTCCTGCTCGGCTTCGGCGTCCTGCTGACCGTGTGGAACGTCGTGCGGTCGATGAAGAAGGGCGTCAACGCCGGGCCCGACCCGTGGAAGGCGAACACGCTGGAGTGGTTCGTGCCCTCGCCCCCGCCGGTCAACAACTTCGACGTCGTCCCGCGCGTGCGCTCGGTGGAGCCGATGAAGGACATCCGCAGGCAGGTCGCCCGCCAGTCCGGAGCGTCGGTCGAGCTGGGCCCCGCGGAGGCGACGCACTAGTGCGTCGCCCGGGGACCGCTGATGGAGGCCTCGCAGGCCGCGACCGTCGTCACGCCTGCCCACACCGGCTGGCGCCAGGTCGTCGCCGACTACGTCGCGCTGACGAAGCCGAAGGTCCAGTCGCTGCTGCTGCTCACGACGGTCTGCACGATGGAGATCGCCGGCGATCCGTCCGTCGGCCTCATCGCGCTGACGGTTGTCGGCGGCTACCTGTCGGCGGGCGGCGCCGGCGCCGTCAACCACTGGTACGACCGCGACATCGACGCGCTCATGCCGCGCACGGCCAACCGGCCGGTGCCCGCGGGGCGCGTCTCGCCCCGCGCCGCGCTCGTCTACGGCGTCGTGCTCGCAACGCTGTCGTTCGTGCTGCTGACGGCGACCGTGAACCTCCTCGCGGCCTCGCTCGCGCTCGTGGGCTTCCTCGGCTACGTCTTCGTCTACACGGTCTGGCTCAAGCGCCGCACGCCGCAGAACATCGTCATCGGCGGCGCGGCGGGCGCGATACCGCCGCTCGTCGGCTGGGCGGCCGTCACGGGCGGCCTGGGCGGCATGCCGCTGTACCTCTTCGCCGTCGTCTTCTTCTGGACGCCGCCCCACTTCTGGGCGCTCTCGCTGCTGATGAAGAAGGAGTACGAGCGCGTCGGCGTGCCGATGCTGCCCGTCGTGCGCGGCGAGCAGGAGACGCGCAAGCAGATCCTCCTGTACGCGATCCTGCTGTGGGCGGTGACGCAGCTGCCGTTCTGCGCGGGCGGCCTGGGCACGCTGTACCTCGTCTCCTCGCTCGTCCTGGGCGGGCTGTTCATCGGCGGCGCGGTCGTCCTGTACCGCCGCGCCGACCGCCGCAGCGCGCTGCGCCTGTACCTCTTCTCGCTCGCGTACCTCGCGCTGCTGTTCGGTGCGATGGTGCTCGACGTCAAGCTCTGAGCGGTCGGGGCTCCTCGGCGGAGGCCCGACATATACTTGCGCCCGTCATGGATCAGAAGCTCGCCCGCAAGAACCTCCGCTCCGGCCTCCTGGCCGCCGCCATCTGCTTCTTCATGTTCGGCATGACGTTCGTCGCCGCGGCGATCTACGTCTCCTGACGGTCGTGAGCGCGCTCGAGCCCGATACGCCGCCGGCGGGAGAGGAGATCCACCTCCCCGGCGCGAGCCTGCAGCCCGTGCTGCTGGCGTTCGGCATCACGATCGCGCTCGTCGGCGTGACGCTCGGCAACTTCCTGCTGATCTCGGGCCTCATCCTGACGGTCGCCGTCATCATCCGCTGGATCTCCGACACGCGGCGCGAGATGCGCGCCCTGCCGGAAGACCTCAGCGAGCACTGAGACGGTCCCCGCGCGAGCCGTTTCGCGCGGCGCGCACCCCACTCGTGCGAGAGTGGCAAGGCGCCAACATGTCCTCTCGCGGCTCATTTCGCTCATCCCTCCACGGGTAGACGGCCGTAACAGTGAGCATGGAGGTTCCGATCCAACGCCCCGCCACCGTCCGACATCGCACGAGCCTGTTTCGCGATGCCATCGCGATCGTGGAGATGGAGTACGGCTCCGATCTGTCGCTCGACGAGATCGCCCGTCGCGTCGCTTCGTCGCGCCGCCAGCTGCAGCGCTCGTACGCCGAGATCGGCAATACGACGTTTCGTGAGCACCTCACCGCCGTCCGGATGGAGCGCGCCGCGGAGCTGCTCTCGACGCGCGGCCTGACCGTGCGCGAGGTCGCGCAGCGCGTCGGCTACCGCCAGCCCGCGCAGTTCGCCAAGGCGTTCCGGCGTCACCACGGGCTCGCACCGTCCGCCTTTCGCGACACGCGCCGCTTCCGCACGGCCGCCGTCGCCGCCGCCTGACCGCGGCCCGTCCGCGCCCGAGCGCCGCCGCGCCCGGCGCCGCGGTACCTGATCGCGTTCGTCGCGCCCACCCCATAGGATGCCGGGCCGCATGAGACGGGAACGAGGGCGCCAGGAGCGCACGCCGGTGTTGTGGATGGTCATCCACGGCATCATCGCTTCGGCGATCGGCATCGCCGCGGGGCTGGCGATTCACTGGTTTCCCGAGGAGGCATCGACGCAGGCCGGGGCGATCGACCACCTCTACCACGTCCTCATCGTCGCCTCGGTCCCGGTGTTCGTGACCGTGATGATCATCGTCCTCTTCAGCGTGCAGAACTTCCGCATGCGCCCCGGCGAGGAGCAGCTCGACGGCCCGCCGATCCACGGCAACACGCGCCTGGAGGTCATCTGGACCGCGGTCCCCGCGATCATCCTCGTCGCTCTGTGCTCCTACGCCTGGGTCGTCCTCAACGACATCGAGGAGGCGCAGGCCAACGAGATGCGGATCAACGTCACCGGCCAGCAGTTCGCCTGGACGTTCGAGTACCCGCAGGCCGGCGGCAAGCCGATCAAGTCCAACCAGCTGTACCTGCCCAAGGACCGGCCGGTGCGCTTCTACGTCAAGGCGCTGGACGTCCTGCACGACTTCTGGGTACCGGCGTTCCGGATGAAGATCGACGCCGTGCCGGGCCTCACGACGAAGTACCGCGTCACGCCGACCCGGCTCGGGACCTACCCCGTCGTGTGCGCCGAGCTCTGCGGGCTGGGCCATTCGGTCATGCGCTCGACGACGCACGTCGTGACGCCGGCGCAGTTCAACACCTGGCTCGCCAAGCAGAAGGCGCCCGCGGCGACGACCGCCGGCGGCGCAGTCGACGCGAAGAAGCTCTTCACGGACGGCAACGGGACGGCAACGGCGTGCGGCTCCTGCCACACGCTCGCCGACGCCGGCACCTCCGGTCAGACGGGACCCGATCTCGACAAGGTCCTGAAGGGCAAGGACGCCGCGTTCATCGAGAAGTCGATCACCGCACCCGACGCAGAGATTGCGGCGGGCTTCCAAGCTGGGATCATGCCGGGGAACTACGCCGATACGCTCTCGCCAGAAGAGCTCAAGGCGCTTGTGAAGTATCTCGGCGAGGTTGCCGGGAAGTGAGCACCACGATGGAAAGGATGCGCTAGATGGTCGCCAGTCTCCGCGGGCCGGGCATGGTCAGGGCGTTCTTGGGCACCGCGGTCGGCGTGGCGGTCTCCTACGTGATCATCTTCATCATGCGGTCCTGGTACAGCCTGGACCCGGTGCTCGACGGCACGGCCGTGCTCGAGCTCTCGCTGTTCCTGTCCCCGATCGGCTTCCTCATCGGGCTCGGCGCGTTCGACTACTGGTTCTACTGGGCGACCGGCAGGAAGACGCGCGCCGAGGACCACTCGGGCCACGGCGCGCACTCCTGGCGCGACTACTTCCGCGTCAACACCGACCACAAGGTCATCGGCATCCAGTACGTCGTGACCTCGTTCTTCTTCTTCTTCGTCGGCGGGCTGTTCGCGATGCTCATGCGCGCCGAGCTCGCCCAGCCGGGACGCCAGTTCGTCGACACGAACACGTTCAACGGCCTGTTCAGCGTGCACGCGTCACTGCTGATCTTCCTGTTCATCATCCCGGTGTTCGCAGGCCTGGCGAACTTCGTCCTGCCGCTGATGATCGGCGCGCCGGACATGGCGTTCCCGCGCCTGAACGCCCTGTCGTTCTGGATGCTTCCGCTCGCCGGGATCATGATGCTGCTGTCCTTCGCGGCGCCCGGCGGATCGTTCGCAAGCGGCTGGACGGCGTACGCCCCGCTCTCGGTGACAGCGCCGGAAGGGCAGGTGTTCTTCACGATCGGGGTGCAGTTCGCCGGCGCCTCGTCGATCGCGACCGCGCTGAACTTCCTGGCGACGATCATCACGATGCGTGCGCCCGGGATGAGCTTCTTCCGGATGCCGCTGCTCGTCTGGGCGAACTTCTCGACGTCGCTGCTCGTCGTCATCGCGACGCCGTTCATCGCCGTCTCGCAGTTCATGGTCTTCTTCGACCGCTCGCTGGGCTTCAACTTCTTCGAGGCGGCCCGTGGCGGCGACGTGCTGATGTACCAGCACATCTTCTGGTTCTACTCGCACCCGGCGGTCTACATCATGATGCTGCCCGGCTTCGGGATCATCTCGGAGATCCTTGCGGTGAAGTCGCGCAAGCCGATCTTCGGCTACCGGATGATGGCGTTCTCGCTGCTGGCGATCGTCGTGCTCGGCTTCACGGTCTGGGCGCACCACATGTTCGTCTCGGGCATGCAGGACTGGATCCGCATCCCGATGATGATCACGACGGCGATCATCGCGGTGCCGACCGGCATCAAGATCTTCTCCTGGCTGGCGACGCTGTGGCGCGGCGTGCTGCACCTCGACACGCCGATGCTCTTCGCGCTCGGCTTCCTGACGATGTTCACGCTCGGCGGGATCTCCGGCGTCATGCTCGCGATCATCCCCGTGACGATCCACGTCAGCGACACGTACTTCATCGTCGCCCACATCCACTACGTGCTCTTCGGCGGGTCGCTCTTCACGATCTTCGCCGGCGTCTACTACTGGTTCCCGAAGATGACGGGCCGGATGTACGACGAGCGCCTGGGCAAGCTGCACTTCTGGACGACGTTCATCTTCTTCAACGCCACGTTCGCCCCGATGCACGTCATCGGGATCCAGGGCATGCCGCGCCGCGTCGCCGACTATCCCGAGCAATGGGCCGGCTGGAACCTCGCGATCTCGATCATGAGCTTCTTCCTCGGCCTGAGCGCGCTCGTGTTCGCCTACAACATGATCGCCTCGTGGCGTGGCGGCCCGCATGCGGAGTCCAACCCGTGGCGCGCGCTCACGCTCGAGTGGCTGGTCACGTCGCCGCCGCCGATCTTCAACTTCGACGCGATCCCGACCGTCGTCGGAGGCCCGTACGAGTACGGCGTCCCCGGCGCGGTGCACGGCGTCCTGAAGGGCGGCGCCGAGGTCCCGCAGCCCGCGGGCGCGACGGCGTCCGGCGCGGGGCATGGGCCGCCGACCCCCGCCGAGGACAAGGAGTAACGGGAGATGTCCAAGCACATCCTCGTCGTCGCCAACCAGACGATCGGCGGAGCAAAGCTGCTGGAGCTCGTGCGCGAGCGCGCGAACACGCCGGACACGAGCTTCACGCTCGTCGTCCCGATGACCCGCCCGCGCTCGGGCTACGTGATCTACGACGACGCCGTGCGCGACTCCGCGCAGGTGCGCCTGGACCTCACGCTGTCCTACCTGCGCGGCGAGGACGTCGTGGCGGGTGGCGAGCTCGGCGACGAGGACCCGTACACCGCCACGCTCGACGCGATCGACGAGTACCACCCCGACGAGGTCATCATCTCGACGCTGCCGTCGGCATCGTCCGGCTGGCTGCGGCGCGACCTCATCGAACGCATCCAGGACAGCACCGGCGTGCCGGTCACGCACGTCGTCTCCGACATGGACGCCGAGGGGCTGCCGTTCAACGTCACGCTCGTCGTCGCCAACGTCACGGCCGGGCGCGGCACGCTGCGCGCCCGCATGAAGGAGATCGCGGCCGAGAACGAGGACATGCTCTTCATCGTCGTCGTGCCGCTGCAGGCGCACGGCGACGGGCGCGCGGCGGCGGTCGCGCGAGCGCGCCTGGGCAACACGCTGGACCGGATGCGCCGCGAGGGCCTGCTCGTCGCCGGCATGATCGGCGACCCCGATCCCTACACCGCGACGATGAACGCGCTGCAGTTCTACCGCGTGTCGCGGATCGTCATCTCGACGCTGCCGGTCACGCGCTCGGGCTGGATGCGCGCCGACCTCATCTCGCGCGTCAGCAAGGCCTCGAACATCCCGGTCGAGCACATCGTCGCCGAGGCACCCGCGGAGGCCAGGAACTGATGGAGGCCGCAGGCATCAGCGCCGGGATCGCGCTCGACCATCACGACGACCACGGCGACCACCACGGTCCGCCGCCGGCCAATCGCAGCTCGCGCGTGTCCCACGAGGTCCTCGGGATGCTGCTGTTCATCATCTCCGAGATCATGGTCTTCGGGGCCTTCTTCACGGCCTACTTCTTCGTCAGGCTCGTGGCGGAGGGCCACACGTGGTTCCCGATCGACGGCAAGTCGCTGCCGGTCGCGATCGCCGGCATGAACACCGCGATCCTGCTCAGCTCGTCGCTGACGATGCACTGGGCGCAGACGTCGATCAAGAACGGCAACCGCTTCGGCCTGAAGGCCGGCATGCTGCTGACGTCCCTGCTCGGCGCCACGTTCCTCTTCATCCAGATCAACGAGTACGTCCACATCGGCTTCTCGCCGCAGGACTTCGCCCAGGGGACGATCTTCTACGGCCTCACCGGGCTGCATGGCGCGCACGTGTTCATCGGACTGACGCTGCTCGTGATGGTCACCGTGCGGGCGTTCCGCGGGCACTTCACGCCCGAGCACCACCATGGCGTCGAGGTTCCCGGCATCTACTGGCACTTCGTCGACGTCATGTGGGTCGTCGTCTACACGACGATCTACATCCTCTAGTGGGTCTTCTCGTGACGTTGCGCGTGAAGGCCCACTAGCCGCCGTGCGCCCACCCTGGGAGTCCGAGGATGCAGCGTTCTCGTTCCTGCTGCGCGCCGTGGCCGTGTGCGCCGTCATCGCGCTGCTCGGGGTGGCGCTGAAGGCGCTGTTCTAGCGCGCCCTGCTGCGCCGGCGCCTACTTGACCGTCAGGGTCCCTTCCATGCCACCCTCGCGGTGGCCGGCGACCGTGCAGTAGAACTGGTACTTGCCGGGCTTCAGCGTCACGTTGACCTTCGACACGCCGCCGCCCTGCACCTCGGCGCCCTTCTCGTCGACGCCGTTGCCCTCGATCGCGATGTCGTGCGGGATCGAGGCGGCGTTCTTGGAGTCGATCTCCAGGGCTCCCGCGGGCGCCGTGGCGACCTTCGTGATGTACGCAAGCTGGCCGTTCGGATCGGCGGGCAGCTCGAGCTTGCCGCCTTTCGCCGCGACGGGCTTGCCGGCGCCGGCGGCCTGGACCGCGGTGGCGAGCTTGCCCTTGTCCTTGCCTGGGCGCGCCACGACCGCCGCGACGTACGCCGCGACGTTGCTGGCCTGCTTGCCGGTGACGAGCTTGGGCGGCATGTAGGCCGGACTGTCCTTCGGCACCTTCGCCGGATGGCGGATCTGATCGAAGACGACGCCGTGGATCGTGTCGCGGCCGAAGCCATCGCTCAGCGACTGCCGGAAGGCGTCGTCGAGGTTCGGTCCCTGGACGCCCTTCGTCTCGGCGCGTGCGAGCACGTGGCACGAGCCGCACTTCTGCGCGAACGTCTTCTTGCCGGCCGTGAGATCGGCGTTCTTGGGGATGTTGTCGTTCTCGCAGGCGCTCAGCCCGCCGGCCAGGATCCCGCACGCGGCGAGGCCCAGAAGTCTCGTCCTGAAGGGTGTGACGCTCATGCGAGCGCGGGAGTCTAGTCAAGCGGACCGGACGGCGTTCCCGCAGCGCGGCCCCTGTGCGCGGGCCGGCGCGGCCTCCTCGAGGGACCGCCGGTTGGCGCCGGACGGCTTGCTAGGGTTCGCGCCGTGCAAGCCCCTCAGCGCTACCGGATGCGGGCGCCCGGGTCGGGTCGCGAGGTCATCCGCGAGGCCGAGCCAGGCCGCATCTACGTCGACAAGGAGACGGGCGAGACGCTCGAGATCCTCGGCAAGGTGCTGCCGCTCTCGCCGTCGACGTCCCGCCTCCCCTGGGCCGTCGAGAACCTGCGGTTCTGCTCGTGGTGCGATCAGCTCGCGCAGCGCGATCTCAACGACTGCCCGCACTGCGGCCGGCGCATGGACCCGGTCGCCTGACCGAACGGTCGGGCATGCGCCGCCAGCGCCCCATCACGCTGCTCGCCGTCCTCGCGCTCGCCGCCGGGCTGAGCTCGTGCGGCTCTGACGACGATCTCGCCACGCCGGTCCCGAAGACGTCGCCCGACCTCACGGTCCCGACGGGCACGACCGCGGCCCGTCCGGCCGACACCACGACGCCGACGACCACGAGCACCACCAGCACGACCCCCGCCGTCGCGCCACCGCCCGCGGCTGCGCCGCCTGCGACGCCGCCGCCCGCCGCGGCGCCCGGCTCCGCGACGACCGGCGGTCAGGCCCCCGTGACCGGGCAGTCGACCACCGGCGGCGCGCAGGCCGGCGGCGGCGAGTTCGAGAACTTCTGCGCGCAGAACCCCGGCGCCTGCTGAGGCGGCGCTAGGGCCCCGCGGGTGCGGGCGCCGTCGGCGCCGGAGCGCTCGTGTCCTTCGTGGCGGTCGGGCTGGACACGAACGTCGCGCTGTAGGTCAGGCGCGCCGTCTTGAACAGGCAGGCGAACGGCGTGGCGCGCCGCGACCCGACGAGCCCGGACTGCGTCGATGTGTCGGCGCAGTCTTCCTTCGCCCGGCTGGAGCGCCACGACGTGTCCGCGCCCAGGCCGATCTGCAGCGCGGGCGCCCACGTCGGCACCGTCAGCCCGACGTACTGCCCCTTCTTGATCGGCAGCGTCTGCGCAAGCGGGAACTGGACGGTCTGGCCGAAGTAGTCGGTGAGCTTCTGGACCGGCCCCTTGGCGGTGACCCGGCGCACGAGCTTCTTCTCGGCCCCGAGCACGACGATCGCGGCCTGCGACTCGCCGCCGAGACGCTCGGTGAAGAACGCGGTCTGCTTCGGACCCGGCTTGCCGAGGGCGACCGTCCAGGCGACGATGCGCCCGTCCGCAGGCGCCTGGTACAGCGCCCGCTCGGGCCCGATCTTCGCCTGGTAGCCGGTCGTCCGGCTGACGGCCTGGCAGGTCGCGGGACAGGCGCCGTGGACGCCGTCGGCGAGTTGGCCCAGCTCGGCGATCTTGGCGGGCGCGGCCGCGGGAAGGGCGAGCGCGGCGGCAGCCGCCAGCCCAGCTGAGCTCAAGAAGACTCGATGGCGTGTCATGTGCGGCATTCAACACGTTTGACCGGTTGTTGTTGCGTCCGCCCCACGCGAAACAAGTTGCGCGTGCAATATCATTGCGTCTATCGAAGCGATCGAAGCTATCGGTCTTGAGCGTGAGTTCAAGGGTGGGGTGAAAGCTGTCACGGGGATCGACCTCACGGTCGCACCCGGCGAGGTCTACGGCTTCCTCGGCCCGAACGGGGCCGGCAAGACCACGACCGTGCGGATGCTCGTCACGCTCCTGCGCCCCACCGGCGGGCACGCCCGCGTCGCGGGGTTCGACGTCGCACGCCAGCCCGCCGAGGTGCGACGCAGGATCGGCGTCGCGCTTCAGGAGGCGGCGCTCGACCCGCTCATGACCGGCTCGGAGCTCATCGAGCTGCAGGCGACCTTGCACGGGATCCCGCCACGCGCCGTGCGCAACCGGGGCGCCGAGCTCATCGAGCGCGTCGGTCTCAGCCAGGCCGCCGATCGTCGCGTCGGGACGTACTCCGGCGGCATGCGCCGCCGCCTGGACCTCGCGATGGCGCTCATCCACGAGCCCGAGGTGCTCTTCCTCGACGAGCCGACCACGGGCCTTGACCCGACATCGCGCCTGACGCTGTGGAACGAGGTGCGTCGCCTCCGCGACGAGGGCACGACGGTCTTCCTCACGACGCAGTACCTCGAGGAGGCCGACCAGCTCGCCGACCGGCTCGGGATCATCGCGGCAGGCAAGATCGTCGCCGGCGGCACGCCGGCCGCGCTGAAGGCCGAGATCGGCAGCCCGCACCTGGATCTCGTGCTCGCCGCCGGCAGCGACGTGCAGCGCGCACGCGAGGCCATCGCGGGCTTCGGCGACCACCGCCCGGCGGCGGAGGGCTGCCACCTGTCGATCGGGCTCGAGCACGGCGCCGCGGACATCGCGCCGATCCTTCGCGCGCTCGACGACGCGGGCTTCGCCGTCGCCGAGCTCGAGCTCAAGCAGCCGACGCTCGACGACGTCTTCCTGGCGAAGACCGGCGTGCATCTCGAAGGCGCGGCGGACGCCGAGCCGGCGCCTGAGCCGGAGCTCGTGTGAGGACGGCCTCCGTCGCGCTCGCGCGACGCGCGCTGCGAAACGCTCTTCGCCGGCCGCAGTTCCTCGCCCCGCTCGTCCTCTTCCCGACGCTGTTTCTCGCCGTCAACGTCGGCGGGCTGGAGCGCACGACCGCGCTGCCCGGCTTCCCGCACGTCGACGGCTTCCTGGACTTCCAGCTCGCCGCCGCGATCACGCAGTCGCTCCTGCTCGGCGGCATCAGCGCGGGGATCGCCGCCGCGCTGGACATCGAGGGCGGCTTCTTCGACCGGCTCGTCGCCTCCCCCACCCCGCGCCTGGCGATCGTCCTGGGTCGCGTGCTGGCGGCGAGCGTCATCGCCGCGATCCAGGTCGTCTACTTCCTCCTGCTCGGCGTGATCTTCGGCGCCTCGATCAAGGGCGGCGCGCTCGGCGTGCTGTACGTGCTGGCGATCGGCACCGTCGCCGGCACGGGCTTCGGCGCGCTCGGCGTCATGATCGCGCTGCGGGCGCGCAACGCCTCGACGGTGCAGGGCATCTTCCCGCTCGTCTTCGTCCTGCTGTTCGTCTCGTCGGCGTTCTTTCCCGCGAACCTGCTCAGCCCGCCCGCCGACGTCGTCGCCGCGTACAACCCGCTCTCCTACATCGCCGAGGGGATGCGCCAGCCGATCGCGTTCGACAACGCGCTGGCGCCGGTGCTGGAGGGCCTCGCGGCGGCGGCCGGCGTCGCGCTCGCCGCGATCGGCCTGTCGGTGCTCGCGCTGCGCGGAAGGCTGCGCGCGACATGAGGCGCGACCTGCGCACGATCGCTGGCGCTCATGCGCCGCGGCCTCAACGAGATCCTGCGCGTGCCGGGCGGCTCGATCCCCGGCGTGCTGGCGCCGACGATCTTCATGCTCGGCTTGTCGGCGGCCTTCGGCAAGACCGCCCGCCTGCCGGACTTCAGCGCCGACGACTTCCGCACGTTCATCGTGCCCGTCGGGATGCTCCAGGGCGCTGGCTTCACGGGCGCGGCGACCGGGGTCAACCTCGCGCGCGACATCGAGCGGGGCTGGTTTGACCGGCTCATGCTCGCACCCGCGAAGCGGCCCGTGCTGCTCGTGGGGGTCGTCGGCTCGGCCTGCCTGCGCTGCCTGCTGCCGGCAGGGTTCCTGCTCGTCGTGGCGTTCGCGCTCGGCGTCGACTGGCCGGGCGTCGGCGCGCTCGCGCTGGCCGCGGTGCTCGTGATGGGCCTCGCCGCTGCCGCCGCGTGCTACGCGACCGTCGTGGCGCTGCGCTTTCGCACGCAGCAGGCGGCGCCGCTCATGCAGATCGGCGCGCTGCTCTCGATCCTCCTCACGACCTCCTACGTGCCGCGCAAGCTGCTGTCGGACTGGCTGCGCGCGATCGCCGACGTCAACCCGGTGACGCTCGTGCTCGAGGGCGTGCGCCAGGGCTTCGTCGGCGACGTCACGTGGGGCGGCACGTGGCCGGCGCTGCTGGCGATCGCCGGGCTCGTGGCGGCGTTCGGCGCGCTGGCCGTGCGCGGCATGCGCCGCCAGGGCTTCTGACCGGGGTCCCTATCGCAGCCGGAAGACCCGCACGGCGCCCTTGTCGGGCGTCGTGTCGATGCAGCTGGGCCGCTCGCAGCCGGGCTGCGTGGACTCGGCCGCGAAGCGAAATCGCCGCGGACTCCCGAGCGAGCTCTGCGCGAAGCGGATCACGACGCTGTGCCCGCTGCGGCTGCGTTTGACCGCCGCGTCGGCGATCCGCTTGGGCAGCGCGGGACCCGTCACCTTGTACACGCCGCCGCGCAGCTCGTCCGCGGAGCGCGCCGTGAGGCAGACGAGGCGGTCCGGTCGCACCGCGCGCGGGTCGGCGTCGACGGCGGTCCAGATGCGCAGGCAGGTCGATCCGGGCGGCCCGGAGGCGGCGAGCAGGTCCTTCGGCGTGATCGCGCCGGCGAACCGCACGACGGCGCGCAGGCGCCCGTCGGAGGCGCGCTGCAGCGACACCCGCGCGAGGTCCAGCGGCCCGCTGACGTCGCCGCCGGCATCGGCCACGACGACCGTCTTGGAGATGGCGGCGAACGCCACGGAGACGACCGCGGCGACGGTCGCGCCGGCGACGCCCGTCGCCGTGAGCAGCCGTGCGCGCCGCCTCGATCCCCCAAAACCACCGAACATGCAGCAAATATGACGGACCCGGCTGGCGGAATCGACCGCGCAAGCGCGCGCCCGCTCAGCCCGCGAGCTGCGCACCGGCCGCGGCGATCTCATCCGTGTCGCCCGGCGACGGGATCCAGGGCAGCCGCAGCGGGTCGTCCGCGTAGCGCGGGATGACGTGCATGTGGAAGTGGAAGACCGTCTGCCATGCGGCCGCGCCGTTGGAGTTCAGGAGGTTCACGCCGTCGGCGCCGAGCCGCTCGAGCGCCTTCGCGGCGAGCTGCTGCGCGGCGGCCACGACCGCCTTGAGATCCTCGGTGTCGATCGCATGCACGTCGCGCGCGTGCGCGCGCGGGACGACGAGCGCGTGGCCGCGCGTCGCCGGGTTGATGTCCATGAAGGCGATCGTGCGCTCGTCCTCCGCGACGATCGTGGCGGGGATCTCACCTGCGACGATCTTGCAGAAGAGGCAGTTGGGGTCGGCGGAGGGCATCGGCCGCCAACCCTAACGGCGCTCGCGCAGCCGCGCGGCAAGCGCAAGCGCCTCGTCGCAGGTCGAGACCTCGCCGGCGAAGCGCGCCTCGTCGATCTCGGCCAGCAGGCGCCCGACCTCGGGCCCCTCCTCGAGCTCGAGCGCGGCGGCCAGCTTGTCGCCGCGCACGAGCGGCGTGCGGCGCCCCTCGGCGCGCCACTGCAGCGCCGCGGGCAGCACCACGCGCGCGACGTCGAGGTGCTTGGCGATCGACTCCTGGGCCTTGCGCCCGCGCGTCGCGAGCCGGTCGGCGACCGACAGCAGCGTGACGTCGACCTCGACCGGCTCGCAGGTCGTCAGGTAGCGATACAGCGCGCGCCGCGACAGCGGCGCCTCGTGGACGAGGAAGCCGAGCCGCAGGTGATGGCGGGCCAGCGCGGCGACGTGCGCCTTGAGCCTCTCGCTCGCGCGCAGGCGGGTGAGGACCTCGCGCGCCAGCTCGGCGCCGGCGCGGTCGTGACCGAGGAACGTCGGCGTGCCGTCGTCGCGGTGGCCGAGCGTCGCGGGCTTGGCCGCATCGTGCAGCAGCGCGCCGAGGCGCAGCGCGAAGCCGCGATCGACGTCGTCGGCGAGCGGCTCGGCGAGCAGCGCGCCGACCGCCGCCGCGTGCTCGGCGCCGAACACCGCGCCCGGGTCGGCCTGCAGCGCGACCGCGTGCTCGAGCACCTCGATCGTGTGCGCGTGGACGTCGGCATGGTGGTAGCGGTTCTGCTCGACGCCGCGCAGGGCCTGCAGCTCGGGCAGGATCGCCGCGGTCAGGCCGAGCGCGTCCATGAGCGCGAGCGAGGCGACCACGCCGTCGCCCGCGACGATCCGCTTCAGCTCGGCGAACACGCGCTCCTGCGCGACCGCAGCGGTCGCGGGCGCGCTGTCGCGCGCGAGCGCGATCGTCGCCGCGTCGGGCTCGAGGCCGAGCTGCGCCGCGAGCCGCACGAGCCGCACGACGCGCAGCGGGTCGTCGGCGAACGCCTGCCGGCCGACGGCGCGCAGCCGCCCCGCCGCGAGGTCGGCCGCGCCGCCCTGCGGATCGACGCGCTCGCCGCCGTCCAGCGGCTCGGCGATCGCGTTGACCGTGAAGTCGCGCAGCGCGAGGTCGGCGTCCAGCGAGCCGCCGCGCAGCGGGCTGAGGTCGACCTGCCAGGCGCGGTCGGGCGCCATCACGCGCCAGGACCCGAACTCGTCGGAGAGCTCGAACGCGGGTCCGCGCGCGGCGCGCGCGACCGCGCGCGCGGCACCGCCGACGTCGCCGTCGACAACGACGTCGAGGTCGGCCGTCGGGCGATCGAGCAGGTCGTCGCGCACGGCGCCGCCGACGAGCCAGGCGCTGCGGTCGCGCAGCGCCTCGCGGGCGATCGCGCGCGCGCAGGAGGCGTTTCGCCCGCGGCGGTCATCGCACGCTCTGACCTTCGGACGACGTCACGCAAGGATCGCCGTCGCGGTGGTAGACCCGCGGCACGCGCGGCAGCAGCCCGCACGTCACCTCGTAGTTGATCGTCCCGAGGCGGCGCGCGATCTCCTCGGCGGTGATCCGCTCGTCGCCCTGCGCGCCGATGAGCACGGCGCTGTCGCCGACCGCGGCCGCCGGCGGGCTGCCGACGTCCAGCGTGACGTTGTCCATGCTGACCGTGCCGACGAGCGGGCGCCGCGCGCCGCGCACGAGCACGTCGGCGTTGTTCGTCAGCCCGCGCCGCAGGCCGTCGCCGTAGCCGATCGGCACGGTCGCCGTGTGCGTCGGCTCGCCGGCGACGAAGCGCCGCCCGTAGCCGGCGCTCTGCCCCGGCGCGATCGCCTTGACGGCGGCGACGTAGGAGCGCAGCTCGAGCGCGGGCTCGAGCTCCCGCGCGGCGGCGTCCTCGAGGAACGGGTCCAGGCCGTAGATCGCGACGCCGGCGCGGACCATGTCGAACCGGGCCGCGGGATCGCGCAGCGTGGCGGCGCTGTTGGCGGCGTGCAGGATGATCGACGGGTGCGCCGCCTTCAGCGGCAGCGCCCAGGCCTCGAAGCGCTCGAGCTGCTCGCCGAAGAACGCGTCGCCGCGCTCGTCGGCGGTGGCGAAGTGCGTCATCGCGCCGGCGAGGAACACGCCGTCGGTCGACATCGCGGCCTCCGCGACGCGGGTCGCGGCGGCCGCGTCGCGCGTGCCGAGCCGGCCCATGCCGGTGTCGAGCTTGACGTGCACCGCGCCGCCGCCGCGCGCGGCGACGGCGGCGACGAAGGCCTCGTCCCAGGCGATGACGTCGGCGTCGGCGTCGAGCGCGACGTCGAGCTCCTGCGGCGACAGCGCGCCCATGACGAGGATCGGGGCGTGGATCCCGGCCGCGCGCAGCGCGGCCGCCTCGCCGGCGGCGACGACCGCCAGCCACGTCGCGCCGCCGGCGAGCGCCGCGCGCGCGGAGGGCACCGCGCCGTGCCCGTAGCCGTCGGCCTTCACGACCGCGCACAGTGCGCCGTCCGCAGCGAGCTCCCGCCGCATGCGCGCGGCGTTGCGCTCGATCGCCGCGAGGTTGACGCGAGCGACCGCACGAACCGCCACGTCCTGCTGGACCGCCATCGCGGGCAGGCTACTCGCCGGGCTCGCCGCGCAGCGCGCGTGGGAGCGCGTCGATCACGTCGCGTGCGATCACGCCGCCGGCGCCGTGCTCGTCGGCCGCGACGCGCCCCGCGGCGGCGTGGCGGCGCACGCCCGCGCACGCGGCGGCGAACGGGTCCAGGCGCTTGGCGAGGAAGGCGCCGATGACGCCGCTCAGCACGTCGCCGGTGCCGGCGGTCGCGAGCGCGGGCGCGCTGAGGCCGTTGACCGCGGCGCGGCCGTCGGGCAGGGCGACGATCGTGTCGTCGCCCTTCAGCACGACGACGGCGTTCGCGCGCTGCGCGGCCTCCTGGGCGCTGCGCAGCCGCCGCCGCTCGACGGCGTCGCTCGACGTGCCGAGCAGGCGGGCGAGCTCGCCGGCGTGCGGCGTCAGCACGGTCGGCGCCGTGCGCTCCGCGAGCGCGTCGAGCGCGCCGGCGTGGGCGTTCAGGCCGTCGGCGTCGAGCAGCAGCGGCACGGTCGCGCGTGCCGCGAGCGCGCGCACGAACGCGACCGCCGCGACGCTGCGCCCCATGCCGGGGCCGAGCACGAGCGCGCCCGCGCGGGCGGTCGCCTCGAGCGCGGCATCGACGCCGTCCGGCACGAGCGCGCCGTCGTCGTCGGGCAGCGCATGCGTCATGACCTCGAGCAGCCGCGTCTCGAACACGAGCTCCAGCGACGCGGGGACGAGCGCCCGGACGTAGCCGGCGCCGGCGCGCATCGCGGCCTCGGCGGCGAGGCACGGCGCGCCCGTCAGCCCGCGCGAGCCGCCGGCGACGACGACGTAGCCGGAGGTGAACTTCGTGCCGGGGGCCTCACGGCCGGGAACGAGCTCGTGCACGCGCGCGGTCAGCAGCCCGACGTCGGCCTGCACCGGCGCGCCCGCGGGGATCCCGATGTCGACGACGTGCAGCACGCCGGTCTGCGGCTTGCCGGGCGCGATCCAGTGCCCGACCTTGGCGGCGCGCGAACGTCACGGTCTCGTCGGCGACGACCGACACGCGCGCCGCCTCGCCGGTCGACGCGTCGACGCCGCTGGCGATGTCGGCCGCGACGACCCGCACGTCGAGCGCCGCGATCGTCTCGATCGCGTCCTTCGCGAGCCCGTGCGGCTCACCGTCGAAGCCGGTTCCGAAGATCGCGTCGACGACGATCGCGGCGTCGTCGAGCGCGAGCGGATCGAACGGCTCGTGGCAGCCCTCGAGGCGCTCCAGGTTGACCGCCGCGTCGCCCGTGTAGTCCTCGGGCGCGGCCAGCAGCAGCACGCGCACGGTGCGGCCGAAGCCGCGCAGCAGGCGCGCGGCGACGAGCCCGTCGCCGCCGTTGTTGCCCTTGCCGCAGACGATCGCGACGGGCCCGCGGGGCACCGCGCGGTCGGTGTACAGCGCCAGGCCGGCGCCCGCGCGCTCCATGAGGTCCAGGGACGGGATGCCGCGCTCCTCGATCGCCCAGCGGTCGACGGCGCGCATCTGCTCGGCCCGCAGCAGCGGGTCCAGCCAGTCCGGAAGCGGCGCGCTCACGACCGCGCCGCCGCTCGCCGGGTCGTCAGACGTGAGCATCCGGCGCCTGTCCTCGCGACCGCACCATGGCGACCGCGCCCGCGGTCGCCCTGGAGTGCGTCATCGAGATGTCGACCTGCACGCCGAGCTGCGCGAGCGGGCCGTGCAGCGCCACCCCCGTCTGCGCCCCCCTGCCGACGACCTCGATGTCGTGATGGCTCCAGACCTCGAGGCGCAGCGCCTTCGCCACCGCCTCCTTCGCGCAGAAGCGCGCCGCGAGATGCTGGGCGGGCCGCCCCTGCTGCGCGGCGTACGCCCGCTCGCCGTCGGTGAACAGCCGCAGCGCCAGCCCGGGCCGGCGCTCGAGCGCCTGCTCCATCCGCTCGATCTCCAGCAGGTCGATACCGACGGACATGCGCCCATCGTAGACCCGCGCCGGCTACCGCCTCTCGCCGGGCCCAGGGTCCGAGTAGCGCTTACTCGACCGTGACCGTCTTCGCGAGGTTGCGCGGCTGATCGACGTTCAGCCCGCGCTTGCGCGCGACGTAGTACGCGAACAGCTGCAGCGGGATGACCGCCAGCAGGGCCTGCAGCATCCAGTCCGTGCGCGGGACGTAGATGACCTCCTCGGCGACGGGCTCCAGCCGGTCGTCGCCCTCGGTGGCGATCGCGATGACGTGCGCGCCGCGGGCGCGGACCTCCTGGATGTTGGAGATCATCTTGTCGAGGATCGGCATGTCGGTCGCGACGCATACGACCGGCGTGGACTCGTCGAGCAGCGCGATCGGGCCGTGCTTCATCTCACCGCCGGCGTAGGCGTCGGTGGCGATGTAGGAGATCTCCTTGAGCTTCAGCGCGCCCTCGAGCGCCACGGCACGGCCGACGTGACGGCCGAGGTAGAGGTAGAACTCCGAGTCGGCGTGACGCTCGGCGGCGGCCTTCACGGACGTCGTCGAGGCCCGCGATGAGCTCCGTGATGCGCGTCGGCAGCTGCTTGATCTCCGCCACGAGCTCGGCGATTCGGGCGGGCGCCATCGTCCCGCGCAGCTCCGCGAGACGCAGCGCGAGCAGGTACATCGCCGCGACCTGACAGACGAACGTCTTCGTCGCCGCGACCGACACCTCCATCCCGGCGCGCGTGTAGAGCACGCCGTCGGCGTCGCGCGTGGCCTGCGAGCCGACGACGTTCGTGCACGCGAGCACCTTCGCGCCGCGCTCGCGCGCCAGGCGCATCGCCGCGAGCGTGTCCGCCGTCTCGCCGGACTGCGTGATGCCGATGACGAGCTCGCGCTCGGAGACGATCGGGTTGCGGTAGCGCCACTCCGACGCGATGTCCATCTCGACCGGCAGGCGCGCCCACTCCTCGATCGCGTACCGGCCGATGAGACCCGCGTGGAAGGACGTGCCGGCGGCGAGGATGAGGATCCGGTCCACGCCCTCCAGCAGCGACTCGTCGAGCTCGGCCTCCGCGAGGTCGACCCCGTCGCGGGCGCGTCGTGCGATCGGCGATCGTCTCGGCGACCGCGTCGGCCTGCTCGTGGATCTCCTTGAGCATGAACGTCTCGTAGCCGCCCTTCTCGGCGGTCGACCTGGTCCCAGTCCACGCGCGTGATCTCGCGCTCGATCGGCGTGCCGTCGGGCGCGAGGAACTCGACGCCGTCGGGCCGCAGCACGACGATCTCCTCGTTCTCGATGTACTGCACGTCGCGCGTGTGGGCGAGGAAGGCCGGGATCGCGGAGGCGAGGAACTGCTCGCCGTCGCCGCGGCCGACGATCAGCGGGCACTCCTTGCGCGCGCCGACGAGCGTGCCGGGCTCGTCGGCGCTCATGCAACGAACGCGTAGTGGCCCTCGAGCTCGGCGTAGGCGGCGCGGACGGCCTCGACGAGGCTGCCGCGCGCCATGTGGTGGGAGACGAGGTGGGCGATGACCTCGGCGTCGGTCTCCGACGTGAAGTCCGCGCCCATGTCGCTCAGGCGCCGCTTGAGCACGAGGTAGTTCTCGACGATCCCGTTGACGACGACGTGGACGCGGTCGGTCGTGTCGAAGTGCGGGTGCGCGTTTGACTCGGTGACGCGGCCGTGGGTCGCCCAGCGCGTGTGGCCGATCCCGCTCGTCGCCGGCGCTCGGCGACGGCGACCGCGACCGCGCGCCGCCCGGCCGGGCGCCGTTGCGCGAACAGCACCGCCTCGCGCAGCTTGCTGAGGTTGCCGACCGCCCGCACCGAGGCGATCTCGCCGTCGGCGAGCACCGAGACGCCCGCGGAGTCATAGCCGCGGTACTCGAGCTTCTCCAGCCCGGCGAGCAGGATCTCCTGCACCGGGCGCTGGCCGACGTATCCGACGATGCCGCACATGGCCCGAGGTTAGCGGCTCGGCGGCTCGGACCGGCGCTAGGCGTCCGGCCTCGACGATCGCCGCCAGCCGCCCGCAGACCGCGTCGGTCTCCTCCTCGGTCGGCGCCTCGACCATGACGCGGACGAGCTGCTCGGTGCCCGACGGGCGCACGAGCACGCGCCCGCGGCCCTCGAGCGCCGCCGCCTCGGCGGCCGTCGCGTCGGCCAGCGCGTCCGACGCCATCGCCGCGTCGCGGTCGGCGACGCGCACGTTGACGAGCTTCTGGGGCAGCTTGTCCATCGCGTCGCGCTCGGCGAGATCGCGGCCCGCCGAGCGCCTCGAGCGTCAGCAGCGCCGACGCGATCCCGTCGCCCGACGGGACGAACGCCATGTCGATGATGTGCCCGGACTGCTCGCCGCCGAGGCCCCAGCGCGCGCTCGCGCAGCTCCTCGAGCACGTAGCGATCGCCGACGGCGGTCGTCGCCACCTCGACGCCGGCGGCTCGCATCGCCGTGTGGAAGCCGTAGTTCGTCATCACGGTGACGACGACGCCGCCGCCCGGCAGGCGGCCCTGCGCGCGCAGGTGCAGCGTCGCCAGCGCGACGAGCTCGTCGCCGTCGACGAGCGCGCCGGTGCGGTCGACCGCGAGCACGCGATCGCCGTCGCCGTCGAAGGCGAAGCCGACGTCGTGGCCGCCGTCGCGCATCGCGGCGACGACGCCGTCGAGGTGGGTCGAGCCGCAGCCGTCGTTGATGTTGCGCCCGTCGGGCGTCGTCGGCGAGCACGGTCACCGTGGCGCCGAGGCGGCGGAAGATCTCCGGCGCGGCGCGGTACGTCGAGCCGTTCGCGCAGTCCAGCACGACGTCGACGCCGTCGAGCGACAGGCCGGCGAAGCGCTCCTGCAGCGCGCGCAGGTAGTCCTCGGTCGTCCCGTGGAGCTCGCGGATGCTGCCGATGCGCTCCGGCGCGCCGCTGACGGCCGCCTCCAGGCGCTGCTCGATGGCGAGCTCGGTCGGGTCCGAGAGCTTGAAGCAGTCTGCGCCGAAGAACTTGATCCCGTTGTCCTCGAACGGGTTGTGCGACGCGGAGATGACGGCCGCGAGGTCGAAGCCGAAGCGGTCGATGAGCAGCGGCGCGGCGGGCGTCGGCAGCACGCCGCCGAGCAGGACGTCGCCGCCCGCCGAGGCGATCCCGGCGGCGAGCGCCGCCTCGAGCATCGCGCCGGACTCGCGCGTGTCGCGGATGACGAGCACGCGCGGGTGCTCGCCGCCGACCTCGCGCGTGGCCGCGGCGCCGAGCGCGAGCGCCAGCTCGGCGGTCAGCACCTCGCCGGCGACGCCTCGGACACCATCGGTGCCGAAGAGCTTGCGCACGACGGATCCGGCGCGCGTCAGCGCTTGGAGAACTGCGGCTTCTTGCGGGCCTTCTTCAGGCCGGCCTTCTTGCGTTCCTTCACGCGCGGATCGCGCGTCAGGAAGCCGCGGCGCTTGAGCTCGCCACGCAGGTTCGGGTCGGCCTCCAGCAGCGCGCGGGAGATCCCGTGGCGCAGGGCGCCGGCCTGGGCGCTGACGCCGCCACCGTGCAGCCGGACGACGACGTCCATCCGGTCCTCGTAGCCGACGGCCTCCAGCGGCTGGCGGATGTTGCGACCCAGCGACGGGCGCGGGAAGAACTCGTCGAGCGTCTTGCCGTTGATCGTGTACGCGCCGGTGCCGGGCCGCAGGATGACGCGGGCGACGGCGGTCTTGCGCTTGCCGGTCGCGCGGTAGCGGGCGCCCGAGGCAAGGTCGATGACGGCGGCGACGGGCTGCTCGTCCTGGCGATCCTCCTCGGCGGCCATCGCCTCGGCGAGCTCGTACTCGTCCATCTCCTCGCGAGCGAGCGGGTCGGCGCCCTCGGCGACGATGTCGACCTCGAGGTCGGCGCCCGGAATCGCGGGCTTCACGCGCGGGGCGGGCTCCTCGTCGTCCTCGTCGTCGACCTGCTCCTCGGGCTCCGGCGCGGCGGCCGCGGGCTCTTCGGCGGGGGCGGGGGCGGAGGCGTCGGCCTCCGGAGTGTCGGCCGCGGGCTCTTGCGCCTCGGGCGGCTCGGCGCTCTCGTCGATCACGAGTGCAGCTCCATCGGTTGCGGTTTCTGGGCCTGGTGGGGATGCTCGGGCCCGGCGTAGATCTTGAGCTTCGTGAGCTGCTTGCGGGCGAGGCGGTTGCGCGGCAGCATGCCCTTGACGGCGAGGCGCAGAACCTCCTCGGGGCGGCGATCGAGCATCTCGCTGAGCGTGCGCGTCTTCAGCCCGCCCGGGTATCCGGAGTGTCGGTAGTACATCTTCGCGGCGCGCTTGTTGCCGGTCACCGAGATCTTCTCGGCGTTGACGACGACGACGAAGTCGCCGGTGTCGACGTGCGGCGTGTAGACCGGCTTGCGCTTGCCGCGCAGGGCGTCGGCGATCTGGGTCGCGAGACGGCCGAGCGTCTGCCCGGTGGCGTCGACGACGAGCCAGTTGCGCTCGCGGTCGTTGGCGTTGGCTACGTAGGTCTTCATGGCGTGAAAACGCCACGCGGTCACCGCGCGGCGACGACAAGCATAGGACATCGCGATCGGGCGTGGAATTTGCGGATATGTCAATCATTTCCCGCCGCCTGATCGTGTACGTTCCCGGCCAGATAGCCGAATTCGCCGTGCGTCGCGGCGGAACGGGGGAACCAACGGCACGCGCGCCTTGGCGTTCGTGCTGCGGGGCGAATCCAGGTGTGCATCACCGGTAGCGCGGACCTTGGCCGCGCGAGCCCGTCAGCTAACCCCGTAGGCAGCACACAAGGGGGCTGGTCGAGCTGAAGCGGATCGTCGTCGCGGTGGTTTGCGGGGTTGGGCTTGCCGCGCCTGCGGGCGCATTCGCCGGCTCCGGCGGAACGTACGCCTCTGAGCCGGCGAAGATCACGGCCGTCTCGTGCGTCTCCGGCTGCGCCGCCATCGATGCGGCGAAGAGCGGCAGCGTCGTGCGCATCCGCGGCCGCGCGATGACGAGGGTCGCGAAGATCGTGTTCCTCGGCGGCAAGGGCAACGGCGACAACGTCGTCGTGCGCGTGCTCAGGGCGCGCAGCACGAGCGTCGACGTCGCCGTGCCCGACAAGGCTTCAAGCGGGCGCCTACGGGCGGTCAACACCGACGGAGCACGATCGCCTGCAAGCCGCACGATCGTCTCCGTCCTGCGCGGCGACGGGAGCTCCGCCGCGCTGGATGTCCGGGTCATCGGGCGCCGCGTCTTCTATGACGCGGCGCGCCCGGCCCAGCTCGACCTGCTCTCGCAGGAGGCGAAGGTCGTCACCGTCGCGCTCGTGCGCGTGAGCGACGGCGCGGCCGTCCTGAACTGGCCGCTCGCGCTGACGCCCGGCATCGTCACCAGCGTCACGTGGGACGGCAAGGTCGAGGGCGCGGCGCAGCCCGCCGGCCACTACGAGTTTCGCGTCCTCGACGGCATGGCGACGGTCGGCGCGGTCGCCGCCCAGGCCCCGGCGACGCTCGCGACCGCCCCCTTCGACCTCGTCGACCACAAGTTCCCCGTGCGCGGCAAGCACACCTACGGCGAGGGCGTGGCCGCCTTCGGCGCCCAGCGCGACGGCCACACGCACGAGGGCCAGGACGTGTTCGCGAGCTGCGGAACGCCGCTCGTCGCCGCCCGCGGCGGCGTCGTGAAGCTCAACCAGTTCCAGAGCGCGGCCGGCAACTATCTCGTCATCGACGGTGACGACACCGACGTCGACTACGCCTACATGCACCTGCGCGACCTGTCGCCGCTGGAGAAGGGCGCGCGCGTGCGCACCGGCGACCCGATCGGCTTCGTCGGCGACACCGGCGACGCGAACGGCTGCCACCTGCACTTCGAGCTCTGGAGCGGGCCGGGCTGGTACACCGGCGGGGCGCCGATGGACCCGCTGCCGCTCCTGAAGCTCTGGGACACCTACAGCTGACAGCGACCGGCGGCGCCGGTGAAGCCGGCCGCGAGCGCCCGGGTGTTGAACCGCAGCGAGCCGATGTACGTCTCCCCCGCGCTGCCCTGCGGGCCGAGCGTGTCGGCGTAGAGCGCCGGGCCGACGGTCGCGCCCGCGTCGCGGGCGATCGCGCGCGTGAGCTTCGCGTTGACCGAGCTCTCGGGGAAGATCGTCGAGACGCCCGCCGAGCGGATCGTCCGGACGAGCCGCGCAACCGCACCGGCCGATGCCTGCGCCTGCGTCGAGAGCGCCGGGATCACCGTTCCGATGACCTCGATGCCGTAGCGGTCGGCGTAGTAGCCGAGCGCGTCGTGGTCGGTGACGAGCTTGCGCTCGCGCGGCGGGGATCGCGCGCATGCAGGAGGCGATCGCGCGATCGAGCCTGCGCAGCCTGGCGGTGTACGCGGCGGCGTTGGCCGTGTACGCGGCGCGGCCGCCGGGATCGGCGGCGATCAGCGCGTCACGGATCTCCCGCACCGCGAGGATCGCGTTGCGCGGGTTCTGCCACCAGTGCGGATCGGTCTCGCCCTCGCCCCGGCGCGTCGTCATGGCATCGATCAGCGTGACGATCCGCGCATCGGAGCCGGCGTTGCGCAGCACGCCGTCGAGCCACGCGTCGAGGTCGCCGCCGGAGCGCAGGACGACACCGGCGCCCGCGACCTCCGCCGACGTCGCTCGGCCGCGGCTCGTATTCGTGCGGGTCGGAGTTCGGTTGCAGGATCTGGCGCACGTCGGCGCGATCGCCGGCGACCGCGCGGGCGAGGTCGGCGACCTGCGTCGTCGTGGCGACGGCCGTCGCGTGCGCCGAGCCGCCCGCGTCCCCGCCGCCCGCGCCGCACGCGGCGAGGAACGCGGCGCTGAGGGCGGCGGCGAGCAGGGTGACGATCCAGCGAGGATCCATCGCCCCACGAACCTACCAGAGAATGATTCCTGTTTGCGTTAGTGGCTCGCAGGCGGACGAAGCGGACGCGGCTACGCCGCCGACGGCACCCCGCGCGACGGCTTGCGCGCCGCCGCATCGTCGCCCCCGACCGCGACGACCGCCTTCGCCGTCACGAGGTGGTAGAGGATCAGCACCTGCGTGATCGCCAGCGACTCGGAGCGGTGCGCATCGTCGGTTCCGACCGCGAACGTCCCCAGGCGCTCGGTGCGCATGTGGCGCGCGAAGTGCATCTTCTCCCAGATCGCCTCCTCGATCGCAGCGCCGCGGTCGCGCTCGACGGTGCCGGGAATCGTCAGGCAGCGCTCGGACGCACGCTCCTCGAGCGTGATGCCGTCGCGACCCTCCTCGTCGAGCATGATCGACAGGTCGGGATGCGGCAGGCCGTCGCGCAGCGTCAGGACGGCGTCGAGGTGATCGGCGTCGTCGGCGGCGCCGGGCTGGAACGACACGACGAGGTCGGCGCGCGACTTCTGCGGGCGGATGAACGACTCGGAGTCCGGCTCGCGGCGGTCGAGCTCTGCGAGCACCTGCTCCTCGGTGTAGCCGCGCTTCGTGCTGTCGCGCTTGAGCTTCCACTCGCGCCGCAGCTCCTCGGGCGGCGCGAGGTAGACGCGCACGTCGAAGAGCGAGCTCAGCGCGGGTGAGTGGTAGCCGAGCAGTCCCTCGACGACGACGAACCCCTTCGGCTCGACGTACTCGGGCCGGCCGAACGTGCCGTCGTCGTGGTTGTAGACGGGCTTGAGGATCGGCTCGTCCGCGCGCAGGTGGCCGAGGTGCTGGCCGATGATGTCCATGAAGTTGCAGTCGGGATTCAGCGGCGTGATCCCGAGCTCCGCCCGCTCCGTGCGGTCGTAGCGGTGATAGTCGTCCATCCCGATGTGGGTGACGTTCTCCCGGCCGAGGATCTCGACGAGCCCCTTCGTGATCGTCGTCTTCCCGGTCGCTGAGTCGCCGACGACGCCGAGGATGATCGGGCGTGCCATGTGCAGTCTCCCCTGTTCCGTCTCGTCGAAGCGCGCAACGTTAGCGGCTGGAACGCGCCCGGCGATTGGCCATGGGGATGAAATCAGGCGCCGCGCAACCGCCGTTTGAGCGGTCGCGCGACCCACAGCAGCGCGGCGAGCAGCACGAGCGTTCCGAGCAGCGCCGGCAGCGCCCCGCCCGTGCCGATCCGGCGGACGAGGTTGGCCTGCCAGAGCCCGAGGTACCGGCGGTAGTCGGCGTCGCGGGCGGAGGGTCGCCGGCCGCGTCGATCGAGCGTCGCGTGAGCTGCGGCAGCACGCGGTACTGGCGCACGAGCTGCGGTCCGTCGGTCCCCGGCGCGCGGCCCAGCAGCTGCGCTCCCGCGGGCGCGAGCACGGCCGAGAACGACAGCACGAAGCCGAGCGCGAAGAGCGCCGCGGCGAGCCGCAGCCGCGACCGGCTCGTGCCGATCCACGGCCCCAGCGCGGCGAGCACGACCGCGACGCCGGGGATGAGCAGCCGCGGCCCCCAGCTCCAGCCGCCCTGCCACGACCACCACGTCGCCGCCAGCACGAACGTCGCCGCGAACAGCGCCAGCAGCAACGCGACGAGCGCGCGCTGGCGGCGCCACAGCGCGACGAGCGCAAGCGGCACGAGGACGATCGCCGGCGCGAACAGGACGACCGACTTCTCCGGCGAGAGCAGCAGCCCGCGCGCGCCCTCGAGCAGCGGCGTCGTGAAGCCCGGATCGACCGGCGGCCTGTAGCCGAACTGCAGCGCGTCGTGGAAGCGGTAGACGTTGTAGGCGACGGTCACGATCGCCGCGATCGCGAGCGGCGGCAGGGTGCGCGCGATCGCCGCCAGCGCCGCCGCCGCGCAGCGCCAGGAAGCCGAGCAGCAGCGGCGCGAAGACCGCCGACTGCGGCCGCGCGAGCACCGCGAACGCAAGCGCCGCTCCAGCCTGCAGCTCGCGGCCGGCGACCGCGCGCTCGACCATGACGACGAGCCCGAGCGCGACGAGCGGCTCGGTGAAGAAATCGCGCCCGTAGGGCAGCAGGTAGGTCCCCAGCACCGTGCCCGCCGCGACGAGCGCGGCCGCCGCGCGCGGCGCGCCGAGCCGGCGGCCGAGGAGGTACAGCGCGCCCGCGAGCGCGCCGGCGACGAGCGGCATGACCGTCGCCGCCGCGGCGGCCTCGAAGAGGTCGAGGCGGCCGGCGATCGCCCCGAGCGGCTGCGCGAGCAGGACCGGCACGATCGACAGCAGCGGGAGCAGCAGCCCGTACTTGGAGTAGTACGTCACGCCGTCATGGCCGGCGACGCCGAGCTGCGGCGGCACCGACAGCGACGCGTGGTGCACGATCGACTGCGTCACGGCGAGCATCGAGCTGCCGTCGAGGATCGTGACCTGCGCCTGCCCGACGAGGATGAGGAAGAGGGCCACAGCGCCGCCCAGACGCACCGCGACGCCGCGGTCGTCGCGCGCAGCATTCATCGCGGGCGAATCTACCCAACGGCGCCGCGCGGCCGTGCCGTGGGTCGTCGTCGGACCCGGCGACCCCCTGGTCCGCTTGAATGAGCCGATCGGCGTCTCGTTCCTCATCCCCGCCTACAACGAGGCGTCGACGATCGCCGAGGTCCTGGCGCGGATCGACGCGCTCGACCTCGACGCGCAGATCGTCGTCGTCGACGACGGCTCGACGGACGCGACGGCAGCGATCGTCGAGGCGTACGCCGCGGGCAGGCCGCACGTCGAGCTGCTGCGCCAGCCCAACCGCGGCAAGGGCTCGGCGGTGCGGCTCGCGGCGACGCGGATCACGCAGGAGATCGCGGTGATCCAGGACGCCGACATGGAGTACGACCCGGCCGACGTCATCAGGCTCATCGCGCCGATCCAGCGCGGCGTCGCCGACGTCGTCTACGGCTCGCGGCTGAGCGGCGGGGCGCCGCAGCGCGCGTACATGTTCTGGCACCTCATCGGCAACCGCTTCCTGTCGCTGCTGACCGGCGTGCTGTTCAACACGACGCTCAGCGACATGGAGACCGGCTACAAGGCGTTTCGCTCCGACGTGCTGCGCTCGCTGCGCCTGACGCAGGACGACTTCGCGATCGAGCCCGAGATCACCGGCGAGGTGTGCCGGCGCAAGCTGCGCATCTACGAGATGCCGATCGCCTACTACGGGCGCACGTACGCCGAGGGGAAGAACATCACGTGGCGCGACGGCTTCAAGGCGATCCGCGTCCTGCTCCAGGTCCGGCTGCGGCGACGGTGACCGAGCGCCGCGGCCTGCGGGCGCTGCTCGCGGCGGCGGGGCTCGCCGTCACGGTCGCGTGCATGTACCTCGCCGTCCGCGGCGTTGCGCTGGACGACGCGATCGACGCGCTCGGCGACAGCGACCTGCGCTGGCTGGTGCCGGCGCTGCCGGTCTTCGCGCTGGCGATCGTCCTGCGCGCGGTGCGCTGGTGGGCGCTCTTCGCGGCGGCGCAGCGCCCGCCGCTGCGCGCCGTCACGTACGCGCTGCTGATCGGCTACTTCTTCAACAACATCCTGCCGGCGCGCGCCGGCGAGGCGGCGCGCGTGATCGCGCTGCACAAGCGCGCGGCGACGCCGAAGGCCGAGACGGTCGGGACCGTCGTCGTCGAGCGCCTCTTCGACGTCCTCGCGCTGCTGATCGTCCTGTTCGCGTCCTATCCGTGGCTGCCGGAGATCTCGTGGCTGAAGGCGGCCGCGATCTTCGGTGCCGTCGTCGTGGCCGTGCTCGTCGTGCTCGTCGTCGTGATCGTGCGCTACGACGAGCGCGCCGTGCACTGGCTGCTGTCGCCGCTGCGGCGGATCAGGCGGGCGGGCGTGGCCGAGCGCCTGGAGGCGGCGACCGTCAACGCGACGCGCGGCCTCGTGGCGCTGCGCAGCCCGCGGATCGCGCTGCGCGGGATGGCCCTGACGATCGCGTCGTGGGTGATGCTCGGCGTGTCGTACTGGATCCTCACGAAGGCGTTCTCGCTCGACCTGCCGCTCGTCGCGGGGACTGCTCGTGACGGTGGCGATCAACCTCTCGCTCGTGCTGCCGTCGTCGCCGGCGGCGCTCGGCGTGTTCGAGGCGGCGACGATCGTGGCGCTGCGCGCGTTCGACGTCCCGCAGGCCGAGGCGCTGTCCTACGCGCTCGTCCTGCACCTGCTCAACCTCGTGCCGTTCCTGCTGATCGGGGCCGCGCTGCTCGGCCCCGGCGCGCTGCGCAGCAGACGCTGATCTGGACGGCCGCCGGGCGTACGACATCATCAAGCGATGCAATCCGAGCCCGAGCGCACGCGTGCCGCCCCGCCGACGGACCTCCGCGAGGCCGTCGGAGGCCCCCTCGGGATGGCCGAGACGTCGCTTCCGGCCGTCGCGTTCGTCGTCGCCTACACCGCGTCGGGGTCGGACACGGACACGGCCGCGGCGGTCGCGGTCGGGCTCGCCATCGTCCTCACGCTCGCCCGGCTCGTGCGCCGCGAGTCGCCCGTCCACGCGCTGTCGGGGCTCGTCGGCGTGGCGTTCGCGGCCTTCGTCGCGACCCGCAGCGGGCGCGCGGAGAACTTCTTCCTGCCCGGCCTGCTGGCCAACGCGGCGTACGCGTCCGCGTTTCTCATCTCGCTCGCCGTGCGCCGCCCGCTCGTCGGCATCATCGTGACCAAGCTCGACGGCGAGGGCGACGAATGGCGCGGCGATCCGGCTCGCGTGCGCGCCTTCGTGCGCGCGACGTGGCTGTGGGCGACGCTGTTCCTCGTGCGGCTGATCGTGCAGCTGCCGCTCTACATCGCGGGCGCCGTCGTCGCACTCGGCGTCGCGAAGACGGCGATGGGCCTGCCGCTGTTCGGGGTCGGGCTGTGGCTCACGTGGCTGCTCGTGCGCCGCCACCGCATCCCGGCACCGGCACAGGCCTGACGAGCGTTCCGTCCGCCCCGACGGGCGCTACTGTCGGCGCTCCACATTGGGGCGAACCGAGGAGGCATGCAGGATGGCGGTTTCGAGCAGCGCGACGACGGTCTGGGAGGGCGACCTGGCGCACGGGTCGGGTGTGACCACGCCGGCGAGCGGGGCGTTCCCCGCGACCGAGGTGAGCTGGGCGTCGCGCACGAAGCGCGCAGCGGGCAAGACGAGCCCGGAGGAGATGCTCGCCGCGGCCCATGCGTCGTGCTACTGCATGGCGCTGTCGCACGAGCTCGGCGAGGCCGGGACGCCGCCTGAGCAGCTCGAGGCGACGGCGACGGTCGACTTCGTGCCCGGAGAGGGCGTGAAGTCGTCGCACATCGTCGTGAGCGGGCGCGTGCCGGCGATCGATCAGGAGACGTTCGCCGCCGCCGCTGCGGCAGCGGGCGAGGGCTGCCCGATCTCCGGCGCGCTCAAGGGCAACGTCGAGATCACCGTGGAGGCGACGCTCGACGGGTGATCGGCTCAGCGCGGCTGCGCCGCGTACGTCACGGTCACGCGGATCGTCGCGGTCTTCGGCACCTGGCAGCCCTGGTGGAAGCGCGCGACGCGCCTCGTCGTGCCGTCGGCGCGCCGCACGATCCGGCGCCCGTCGTAGATCCGCCCGCACCAGCGGCCGGGTCCGAAGCGCCCGCTGTCCTGGTCCCAGAAGCCGAGCGGCGCGCTGTCGCGGCGGATGCCGATCGCCGCGCCCGCGCGCAGCCCTGCCGCGGCTGCGAGCGCCACTGCCTCTTCGCGCGCCGCCGCAGTCGCAGACGGGAGCGCGCGGATCCGCGCGGCGCGCATGGCGCGCTCGATCGTCGTGTCGGACCGGTGCGCGGGCTTCACGACGTTCGCGTGCGCCGAACCGGTGGAGGCGACGGTGTTCGGGGCGGGATCGGCGGGCTGCACGGGCGGCGGGCCGGCGCCGCCCGCGAACGCGACCCCGCCCGCGGCGACGACCGCGGCGGTCGCCGCGCCGAGCGTGACGTGTGAGCGCTTCATGCATGACGTACGAACGGCGCGCGCGCCGAGGTCCGCCGTCAGGAAACAAACGCAAGGTCCGTCGTCAGGCGTGAAACGCCGCGAGGCGGTCGGCCTCGGCACGCAGCTCGCGCCGCGTCGCGCCGTCGAGCATGCCGAACGGGTGCAGCTCGATCTGCCCCTCGCGCGCCTTCCACGTCCCGGCGACCGCGCCGTCGACGAGGAACGTCGCCTCGGAGTGCGGGTTGCGGACGTGGAAGATCTTCGCCCGGTGCTCCTCGGGCAGGATCCGCGCGCGGCGGGCGTGGACGAGCAGCGTCGCGTCCCAGGTGGGGAGAAAGCGCACGGGCGCAGGCTGCTCGGGGTCGGGCAGCACGCCGCGCGGGAGGTCGAGCAGCTCCTCGCCGTCCTCGCTGCGAAACGTGCGCACGCGCAGGCGCTCGCAGGCCGGCGCGAGCTCGCGCCGGGGCAGCCCGGTGTACGAGGCGATGTCGGCGCGCGACGCCGGACCGAAGCCGGCGAGGTAGCTGCGCACGAGCTGCACGACGGCGTCCTCGGGGCTCAGCTGCGGGGGCGGTCCGACCCAGTCCTCCGCGGCGGCGAAGAGGTCGGCGCGGCGGCGCTCCCAGGTGCCGGCCGGTGGCACGCGGACGAGGTCGATCCACTGCCCGACGCCGATCGAATGCTGCTTGCCGACGAGCGCGTCGAGCTCCTTGCGGCCGATCTGCCCGGCCCGCGTGAGGTGCTCGCGCACGCGCGCGGCGAGCTCCTCCAGCTCGGCGGCCTGCGCGCCGCTGCGCATGTTGCGCAGCCACAGCTCGCGCCGCGCCGCCCGCGTCGCGAGCGCGAACGGCCAGTAGTCGCGCTTGGCGACGAGGTGGATCGTGATGCGCATGAGCGTCGCCTGCACGACGCTGCGCCGCTGCAGCGCGCGCGTGAGATCGTCACGCTCCAGGTCGCGCATCCGCGACCACAGCCCGACGTACATCGACGGCGCGTACTGTGCCTGCAGGCCGCCGATCGCGGCGAGCGTCTTCGGGATCGAGCCGGCGGACGGCTCGAGCAGGTGCTGGCGCGCGAGCACCGCCCGGTTGAGCTCGCGCACGGTCAGGACGCGCTCGGCCATCAGCGCTGGCGCAGGCCGGCTACTCCCACTCGATCGTGCCGGGCGGCTTGGACGTGATGTCCAGCACGACCCGGTTGACGTCGCGCAGCTCGTTGATCATGCGCGACGCGATCTGCTCGAGCAGGTCGTAGGGCAGGCGCGCCCAGTCGGCCGTCATCGCGTCGTCGGAGGTCACCGCGCGGATCACGACGACGCTGCCGTACGTGCGCTCGTCGCCCTGCACGCCGACCGTGCGGATGTCGGGCAGCACGCAGAAGGACTGCCATAGATCTCGATAGAGGCCAGCCGTGCGGATCTCGTCCTGCAGGATGTAGTCGCACTCGCGCAGGAGGTCGAGGCGCTGCTTCGTCGCCTCGCCGCCGACGATCCGGATCGCGAGGCCGGGGCCCGGGAACGGCTGGCGCCAGACGAGCCGCTCGGGCAGGCCGAGCTCGGCGCCGACGGCGCGGACCTCGTCCTTGAACAGCGCGCGCAGCGGCTCGACGAGCTCGAACTGCAGGTCCTCGGGCAGGCCGCCGACGTTGTGATGGGACTTGATCGTCGCGGCGCCCGTGCCGCCGCCGGACTCGATGACGTCGGAGTACAGCGTGCCCTGGACGAGGTACTTCGCGTCGCCGAGCTTCGCCGCCTCCTCCTCGAACACGCGGATGAACTCGCGGCCGATCGCCTTGCGCTTCGTCTCGGGATCGCTGACGCCGCGCAGCCGCTCGAGGAAGCGCTCCTCGGCATCGACGGCGACGAGCGGGACCTTGAAGTGATCGCGGAACGCGGCGATGACCTGCTCGCCCTCGTTCTTGCGCATGAGGCCGTGGTCTACGAAGACGCACGTCAGCTGGTCGCCGATCGCGCGGTGCACGAGCAGCGCGGCGACGCTCGAGTCGACCCCGCCGCTCAGGCCGCAGATGACCTTCTCCGAGCCGACCTGGGCGCGGATCCGCGCGATCTGCTCGGAGACGATGCTCTCCGGCGACCACGTCCGGTCGGCTTCGCAGATCTCCGCGAGGAAGCGCTCGAGGATCGTCTGGCCGTAGGGCGTGTGGACGACCTCGGGATGAAACTGGATGCCGTAGATGCCGCGCTCGACGGACTCCAGCGCCGCGACCGGCGACCCGGTCGAGGAGGCAAGCGCCGTGAAGCCCGGCGGCGGCGCGAAGACCGTGTCGCGGTGCGACATCCAGCAGGTCTGCTCGACGGGCAGGCCGGCGAACAGCCGGCCCGGCTCGCGCACGGTGAGCTCCGAGCGCCCGAACTCGCCGACCTCGGCGCCCTCGACCTTGCCGCCGAGCTCGGTCGCGATGAGCTGCATGCCGTAGCAGATGCCCAGCACCGGGATGCCGAGATCGAGCAGCTCGCGGTCAAGGCGCGGCGCCCCCGGCGCGTACACGGAGGCCGGGCCGCCGGAGAGGATGAGGCCCTTCGGCCTGCGCCGGCGAACCTCTGCGGCGCCGACCTGATGGGGCAGCAGCTCGCTGAAGACGCCAAGCTCGCGGACGCGGCGGGCGATCAGCTGCGAGTACTGGCCGCCGTAGTCGAGGACGACGACCTCGTCGACTGCGCGCGGCGCCGTGACCTCGCGGACATCCTCGGTGACCAGCTCGGTGGCGGCCGTCGCGCTCGTCACGACCCCGTCGGTCATCGCGAGGATCGGCCGTCGGGGCCTACGCGCAGCACGGGCGAGCGATCGCGCGGGTCATGCGTCGGAAGCGAGGGCCGGCTCCTTGTGAGCGCCGTTGCCGTTCGTCGGCGGAGCCGCGGTGGCCGACCCGCGCGCGCCCATCCCGACGCCCTGCGCGACCTGCAGCTGCTTGCCCTCCGTCTGTAAGGCAGGCGCAATCATGAGCTCGGCGCGGTTGAACTCCGCGATGTCCTTGTAGCCGCACGTGGCCATCGACGTCCGCAGACCGCCCATGAGGTTGAACGTGCCGTCGTTCTGGTGCGCGGGCCCGGTGAGGATCTCCTCGATCGTGCCGTTCTGCACCGTCTTGACGCGCGCGCCGCGCGGCAGGGTGGCGTGGAAGGTCGCCATGCCCCAGTGGTAGCCGCGGCCGGGCGCCTCGTAGGCGCGGGCGAGCGGCGAGCCGATCATCACCGCGTCGGCGCCGCAGGCGATCGCCTTGGAGACG
The DNA here is from genome assembly GCA_963727785.1 of uncultured Solirubrobacteraceae bacterium. Taxonomy (GTDB): domain Bacteria; phylum Actinomycetota; class Thermoleophilia; order Solirubrobacterales; family Solirubrobacteraceae; genus CADCVQ01. The sequence continues at coordinate 228,569 of CAVSHS010000038.1, read as the reverse complement.
TCGCCGCCGTTGCGCATCCCGCCGTCGGCGATGACCTGGCAGTACTCGCCGGTCTCGAGCATGTGCTGCGAGCGGGCGCCCGCGACGTCGGCGATCGCCGTCGCCTGGGGGACGCCGATGCCGAGCACCCCGCGCGTCGTGCAGGCCGCGCCGGGACCGACGCCGACGAGCACGCCCGCCGCGCCGGTGCGCATGAGGTGCAGCGCCGTGTGGTAGCTGGCGCAGCCGCCGACGACGACCGGCAGCGGCACCTCGCGGATGAACTCCTTGAGGTTCAGCGGTGGCCGCGACTCGTCGCTGGAGACGTGCTCGGCGGACACGACGGTGCCCTGGATGACGAGGATGTCCAGGCCCGCCTCCAGCGCGAGCTCGTAATGCGCGCGGACGCGCTGCGGGGTCAGCGAGGCGGCGACGACGACGCCCTGCTCCTTGATCTCGGCGATCCGCTGCGCGATGAGCTCGGGGATGATCGGCGCGTTGTAGATCTTCTGCATCTCGCGCGTCGCGACGTCCTTGGACAGCTGCGCGATCCGCTCGAGCTGCTCCTCGGCGTCCTCGTAGCGCGTGAAGATCCCCTCGAGGTTGAGCACCGCGAGGCCACCGAGCTTGCCGATCAGGCCAGCCGTCTGCGGCGAGACGACGCCGTCCATCGCCGAGGCCAGCAGCGGCAGCTCGAAGCGGTAATCGCCCAGCTTCCACGAGATGTCCACGTCGTCGGGGTCGCGCGTGCGCCGGGAGGGCACGATCGCGATGTCATCGAAGCCGTATGCGCGGCGGGCCTTCTTCCCTCGGCCGATCTCAATCTCCATTTGCAAATCCTAGGCGTGGGGGCGGACAAAACGACCCCGTCAGAGCGGGGTCGGGGGCGGGGGTTCCGCATTTTGCGGGCGGGGAGAGCTCGCCTATCGAGCTTAGCAGCGGGTTTATGTGACCTTGCACACCGCGATGTCACATCCACATCGACTGCGTCGTCCACCGAATAGCGTGCCCATCGAGTTTGCAGGAAGGTGATGTCAAATGCGGATTGCGGTACCAGGAGGCACCGGGATGCTCGGCCGGCCCGTCGTCGCCGAGCTCGTCCGGCGCGGCCATGAGGTGCGTGTGCTGTCGCGCAACCCGCCAACCCGGCCGCAGCCGGGATCGACCCATCACGCGGTCGACCTCGTGACCGGCGCCGGTCTGGGCGAGGCGCTCGCCGGCGTCGATGCGGTCATCGACGCGGCCAACACCCAGGGCGGCGGCCGCAAGGCGGCGCCCGTGCTCGTCGGCGGCACCCGCCGGCTGCTCGAGATCGAGGCGCGCGAGGGCATCGGCCACCACGTCGCGATCTCGATCGTCGGCATCGACGCGGTGTCGCTGTCCTACTACGGCGCCAAGCGCGCACAGGAGCGGGTCGTCGAACAGGGCCCGGTGGGCTGGAGCATCGTGCGCGCGACGCAGTTCCACGAGCTGCTGGACTGGATCTTCACGACGACGGCGCGCGCCCGGATCGTGCCCGCGCTGGGCTTTCCGGTGGCGCCGGTCGACCCCGACTTCGTCGCGCGCGCGCTCGCCGATGCCGCCGAGGCCGGCCCCGGCGGCCGGCTCGCCCCGGTGGCCGGACCGCAGGTGGCATCGCTGCGCGAGCTCGCGCGTGACTGGGCGCGAGCGCGCGGCCGGCGCGTGCTGCCGGTCGCGCTGCCGCTGCCGCAGAACATGAAGCGGGCGCTGACGGGCGGCGCGCTCGTGCCCGGTGACGAGGCCGTGACCGGCGGACCGAGCTTCGCCGAGTGGCTGCGATCCCGCGATGCGCAGCCGGTGACCGCTTGAGCGGCGTCGGTCAGACGGTGACGCTCGCCGTGCAGACCTGACCGGACGGGCTCGTCGCGCGGGCGCTGATCCGGTCGGCGCCGCGACCGTTCGTCAGGCGGCGCTCGACGCTGAACGAGCCGCTGGGCGCCTTCGTCGTGGCCTTCGTCGAGACGGCGTGGACGCCGTTGCGGCGGATCGTGACCGTCCAGGTCACGCCGTTGCGGTTCTGGTCGACCTCGAACTCGGTCTCCAGGCGGCCGTCGTCGGGCTTGGCCTTGAGCTTCGCGGTGGCGCTGCCGGTGCAGCTGCCCGTGACGCGCTTGGCCGTCGCGTCGCCGGCGCGCTGGCCGCCCTTGTCGTCGGCGCCCGCAGGGTCGTCCGCGCCGTGCCTGGCAAGCGCCGCGGCGGGCGCGAGCGCGGTGAGACCGAGGACTAGGCTGACGACGATGGTTCGGGTCGAGTGCATGGCTGACTCCAGTCGGGCGGGGATACGGTGATCGCACTCTCGGTCGCGCCCGGTCTGGGTCGCAATGGGACTTAGGTCGCAGCGCCGCGGGCCTGCGCGGGGGCCGCGCCGCAGCGGCGGGACGGATGCGGCGCCGCGCGTCGACGCGGCCGTGGCGCGCTTCATGCTCGGCAGCCTGGCGGCGATCGCGGTGATCGTCGTCGGCGGATTCCTCGCACTGCGCAGCGTGGCGATCGACGAGGCCGAGGGCGACACGCGTGACCGCGTCCGCGCGGAGGGCCGGCTCGTGGAGTCCGCCGGCCTGCGCGACGGCATCGTCCGCGGCGACCGGGCGGCGATCCGGCGGCTCGACGATCTCGTCAGCGGCCAGATCCTCGGCGAGTCGATCGTGCGGGTGAAGCTTTGGTCCAAGAGCGGGACGATCCTCTACTCCGACGAGCCCGCGCTGATCGGCAGGCACTACGGGCTCGGCGTGGAGGAGCTCGCGCTCTTTCGCACCGGCGGGTCCGACGCCGAGGTGAGCGACCTCAGCGCGCCCGAGAACCGCTACGAGCGCCCGCAGGGCAAGCTGCTGGAGGCGCACACGCCGATCCGCACCCCCGACGGAACGCAGGTCCTCTTCGAGATCTATCAACGCTTCAGCGCGGTGGACGCCAACGGGACGCGGCTGCTCGGCGCGCTCGCGCCGCCGCTCGTCGGCGGGCTTGTCGTGCTCGTGCTCTTCCAGGTGCCGCTCGCGTGGTCGATGGCGCGGCGGCTGCAGCGCGGTCACCGCGAGCGCGAGACGCTGCTCTCCAGCGCCGTCGAGGCCTCGGCGCAGGAGCGGCGGCGAATCGCCGCCGATCTGCACGACGGCGTCGTGCAGGACCTCGCCGGGGTCGCCTTCGGCCTCGCGCCGCTCGCCGCCGAGGCCGACCGGCGCGGCGACGCGGCCGAGGCCGGCGTCCTGCGCGAGGCGACCGGCACGCTGCGCCAGGGCGTCCGCGCGCTGCGCACGCTGCTCGTCGAGATCCATCCGCCGAACCTCGAGTCGGCGGGCCTGCGCGTCGCGATGAGCGACCTGCTGAGCCCGCTCGAGGCCGATGGCATCGCGACGTCGCTCGAGGTCGACGAGGCGCCTCAGAACGGCCGCGGCGGCGGGAGCGACGAGCTCGTCTACCGCGTCGCGCGCGAGGCGATCCGCAACGCGCAGGTCCACGGCGCGGCGACGTCCGTGCGGGTCGTGGTCACGTCCTCGCCGGCAGACGGCACGCGGCTCGTGGTCGCCGACGACGGGGCGGGCTTCACGCCCGCGGCGCGCGAGCAGCGCGGCGCGGAGGGCCATCTCGGGCTCACGCTGCTGGAGGCGATCGTGCAGCAGGCCGGCGGGACGCTCGCGGTGCGCTCGGCGCCGGGCTCGGGAACGACGGTCGAGATGGAGCTGCCCGCACGATGATCCGCGTCCTGCTCGCCGACGACCACGGCGTCATCCGCGACGGGCTCGGCCGCCTCATCTCGGCGCTGGAGGACGTCGAGCTCGTCGCCGTGGCCGCCGACGGCGCCGAGGCGGTGCAGCAGTGCGCGCGCTGGGCGCCCGACGTCGTGCTGATGGATCTCGACATGCCGGTGCTCGACGGGATCGAGGCGACGAAGCGGATCGTCGCCGCGCAGCCCGCCATCGCGGTACTCGTGCTGACCTCGTTCTCCGACCGGCCGCGGATCATCGGCGCGCTCGAGGCGGGTGCCTGCGGCTACCTGCTCAAGGACGTCGACGCCGACGCGGTCGCGGACGCGATCCGCGCCGCTGCGCGCGGGGAGTCGCCGCTCGACCCGCGCGCCGCGCGCACGATCCTCGATGCGCGCACGGCGCCGGACCCGCTCGACGGGCTCTCCGGGCGCGAGCGCGAGGTGCTCGCGCTGCTCGTCGAGGGGCTCGCGAACAAGCTCATCGCGCGACGCCTGCAGATCAGCGAGAAGACGGTGAAGTCGCACCTGACGCGGATCTTCCGCGAGCTCGGCGTGACCGACCGCACGCAGGCGGCGCTGTGGGCCGAGCGCCACGGGGTCGGCGGCGGCGCGACGCCCGCCTGACCGCGACGAAAGTCCCATTGCGGCGCGGGCCGGCGGCGGCGATGGTGGTGCCTCGATGGTCATGCGATCTCTGGCTTGCGCCCGCTGGGCGGTGTGCGTCGTGGCGCTGACGCTGCTGGCCGGCGCCACGCCGGCGCGCGCCGAGCACGGCGGTGGCGACGACGGGCGCCGCGAGGCGCGCGTCACCGGCACGTGCAGCGCGGGCGCGAGCTCGAAGCTGCGGCTGCGCTCGCGCGACGGCGCGATCAGCGTCGAGTTCGAGGTCAAGCGGCGCCGCGGTGGCGAGCGCTGGCGCGTCGTGCTCGTGCATGAGCGCCGCGTCGCGTGGCGCTCGTCGATCCGCACGAAGCGGTCAAGCGGGTCCTTTCGCATCCGCCGCTCGCTCGCAGACTACGACGGCCCCGACGAGGTGACGGCGCGGGCGTCCGGGCCGCGCGGGATGACGTGCGAGGCGTCGGCGACGCTGGCGGCGTAGGTGGTCGATCCCGCGGGTCTGGGGCGTTGACCGGCGCACGCGGTGGCGCAAACGCTTGCGAACTGCATCGATGACGGAGTGGTGAGCGGGGCGCTTGAGGCGTGCCTTCGGACCGTCGCGCGCGCTCGGGGCGGGGAGCGTGGCGCGCTTGTGTTCGCATACAACACATCCGCGCCACCGTCCCACCCCGCCACGCCCCGTGGCGCGAGCGTGACGCGGATGTGTTCGCATACAACACATTCGCGCCAGCGTCCCGCGCCGCAAGGGCCCAGAGCCGCAGAGCGGCCGGGGGTTTGCCCTGAACCGTCCATCCGCTGGACGCAACCGTCGAACCCCCGGGCGCTCACCGACCAGACGCCGCGCCCGGGCCGAGCGCCACGAGGCCGAGACAGCCGCTCCTTCATCGACGCCGTGCACGAGCGCACCGCACCCGCCCCCACGCCGACATCGCGACGAACACGCCCGCACCGTGCCCGCACCACGCCTCGCGAGCAGCAGCGGGAGCGCCTAGCTGACGAACTCGATCTCCACCGGCTCGCCGGCCTCGATCCCGTCGCGATCCTCCGGGACGAGCGCGAGCGCGTCGACGCCGAGCATCGACGTCAGGATGTGCGACTCCTGGGACTTCGTCGGGCGCACGTGCCAGCCGTCGTCGTGCAGCGTCGTGCGGCAGCGGATCACCGTCGTGCGCCCGACCCCGCCGGGGAGCGCCTCGTCAGCGGTCGCCTTGACCGGGTGGTGCTCGCCGCTGCGACCGAGCATCGCGTCCATCGCGGGCACGACGAACAGGCGAAACGCCATCAGCGCCGACGCCGGGTTGCCGGGCAGCGCGAAGACGAGCCTGCCCTGCTCCCCGACGGCGAACGTCGTCGGACGGCCGGGCTTGAGCTTCACGCCCCCGAAGACCTCGCGGTAGCCCAGGCGCGCCAGCGCGGGGCGGACGTGGTCGTGGGGACCGACGGAGACGCCGCCGGTCGTGATGAGCAGGTCGACGTCGCGCAGCGCGGCGTCGAGCACGGAGACCGTCGCCTCGAGGTCGTCGCCGACGCGCACGCGGGCGACGAGCTCGCCACCGGCACGGTGCACCGCGCCGCCCAGCGCGGGTCCGTTGGAGTCGCGGATCGCGCCGGGCTCCAGCGGCTTGCCGGGGTCGGTCAGCTCGTCGCCGGTGCCGGCGATCGCGACGCGCGGGCGGCGCACGACGCTCGGCCGCGGGATGTTCATCGACGCGAGCACGCCGAGCTCCGCCGGGCCGAGCAGCGAGCCGGAGCGAAGGACGAGCTCGCCGGCGCGGATGTCCTCGCCCGGCGGGCGGACGTGGTAGCCCAGCGCGACCTGGCCGTCGATCGAGACCGTCGTCCCGTTGCTCCTGGTCAGCTCCTGCGGCACGATCGCGTCGGCGCCGTCGGGAACCGGCGCGCCGGTCGAGATCCGCACGGCGGTGCCGCGCTGCACGGTCACGCCGGCGCCGGTTCCCGCCTTCGCCTCGCCGATGAGCGTCAGGCTCACGGCGCCGTCGATCGTGTCAGCCGCGCGGATGGCGAAGCCGTCCATCGCCGAGGCGGCGAACGGCGGCACGTCGTTGGGGGCGCTCGCGTCGACCGCGAGCACGCGCCCGAGCGCGTCGTCCAGGAACACCTCTTCGGAGTTGAGCACGTGGGCCTGCTCGAGCACCGCTGCGCGCGCTTCCCCTATCGAAACGGCCATGCGAGTGACGCTAGCAGCGACGGCCGCGAGCCCTTGGCACCAGGGCAACTGTCACCTATACATTGCCACAGTGTTTTTTGGCAAATGGGAGTTCTTGGGCGATCAGCGCTCGACCCCCCTGCCCCTACTGTGGTACGGGATCGCGAGCGGGCTGTGGTTCGCGGCGCTGTGGATCCTCGCCAGCTACGTCGTGGAGCGTGACGAGGCCTTGATCTCGGGCACGATGGCATTCGTGGCATACACGTCCGCGATCACGGTGCAGGCCTCCAAGCGGATGCCGCAGTGGCCGGCCGATCTCTCGTTCGCGACCAGGCGGCGAGCTGCCTGGGCCGTGCGCCGCGGCGAGGCCGCCGGGGACGCTGCGACGGCAGCCGGCGTCGTGGCCGCCGCCACGAGCGTTCACCGCGATCAGACCACGTCGTCGCGGGCTCGAGCGGTGCTCGTCTTCCTCGCGGTCATCGCGATCGGGTTGATCGCGGTCGCGTTCACGACCGGGAGCGCGCTCCAGACCGCCGGGGCGATCGTCCTGCTGGCGATCGTGGTGTCGACGCTCGTGCGAATCCCCGGAACGCTGCGCCGCCAGCGCGACAACGCCGCCGCAGCGCTCGCCGGCGCCCGCGGGCTGCTCGGCGACCCCGCCTGAGCCCGCTCAGGTCACGCCGTGAGCTGCTCGATCGCCGTCGCGACGTGCTCGGGCGCCAGCGGCCTGGCGAACAGGAATCCCTGCGCCTGGTCACAGCCCAGCTCCCGCAGGCGATCCAGCTGATCCGCCGTCTCCACGCCCTCGGCGATGGATCGCAGACCGAGGTTGGCCGCCAGGTCTACGACCGCGGCGACGATGCCCTCGTCCTCGTGCTCGCTGCCGAGGCCGTCCACGAACGACCGGTCGATCTTCACGAAGGTCAGAGGAAGGCGGCGCAGGTGGGTGAGCGAGGCGTACCCCGTGCCGAAGTCGTCAAGACCGAGCTGGACGCCGAGATCCCCGAGGCGTGCGAGCTGCGCGAGGAGATCGGGACGAAGGTCCATCACCGCCGTCTCGGTGAGCTCGAGGTGCAGGCAGCTGCCTTCCAGGCCGGTTCGCTCGAGCGCGATTTCCACGAGCGTCGCCAGGTCGCCCGCCTCGAACTGGCGCGAGGAGAGGTTGACGGCGATGCTCAAGCGACGGTCCGGCGATCCCGGCACCTCCCAGCGGCACGCCTCCTCGCACGCCGTCGTGAGGATCTGCGCGCCCAGCGGCACGACCAGCCCGCTCTCCTCCGCCGCGGCGATGAAGGCCGCAGGCAGCGTGATCGAGCCGTCGTGCTCGACGATCCGGGCCAGTGCCTCGAAGCCGGCGACGCTCCCGCCGGCGACATCGACGATCGGCTGGTAGTAGGCGACGAGGCGATGCTGATCCAGGGCCGACTGCAGCTCGCGCCGTGCGATCGAGCGCTGTCTGACCTGACGTCCGAGGGCGGCCTCGAACACCGCGACCCGCGCGCCGCCGAGCGACTTGGCCCGGTACATGGCCGTGTCGGCCTCGTGGAGCAGGGACTCCGCGGTCCCGCGTCCGCCGACCGAGATCGAGATCCCGACGCTTGCGCCCACCCCCTCGTCGTCGCTCTCGGCCAGGCGCCTGCACAGCTCGTTGACGAGACGAGCGGCGATGTCGACGGCATGCATCTCGCTGTTGACCTCCGACACGAGGACGGCGAACTCGTCGCCGCCGATGCGGGCGACCGTGTCCATCGGCCGCAGCTGCTTGCTCAGCGCCCCGGCCACCGTGCGCAGAACGACGTCCCCGCAGGCGTGCCCATGCGTGTCGTTGACCTGCTTGAAGCCGTCGAGGTCGACGAAGAAGACGGCGATGCGGCGCGGGGTCCGCCTGGAGTACGAGAGCGCCTGGTCGATGCGATCGACGAGCAGCGCGCGGTTCGGCAGGCCCGTCAGCGCATCATGCGTCGCCTGCAGGGTCAGCGCAGCCTGGGCATCCTGCAGGTCGGCCATCCGCTCGGCCTGCACGTCGCCGAGCCGGGCGATCTCGCGGTCCTTGGCCTTGTGAGCGCTGAGGTCGGTGAACGTCAGGCACGTCAGGCGATCGCCATCCACCTCCAGCGGCGAGCTTCCGACCTGCACCGGCACGTGGGTGCCGGTGCTGTCCACGAGATCGAACTCCAGCGTGGCGCCCAGCCCGTCCGGCCCGCGGATCTTCTCCACCCCGCCTGCCACGCCCGTGACGAACGACGCCAGCGGCGATCCCACGAGCATCTCCCGCGGGCGCGACAACAGCTCGGCGAGCCGGCGATTGGCGTACAGGATGAGTCCGCTGCGCGAGAGCGTCGCCGCGCCGTCGCGCATGTTCTCGACGAACATCCGGTAGGGGCGGTCGGCGGTCGACAACGTGAACACCTGCCGGCCGAGCGCGCCGTCGGAGACGACGAACGCATCGACCTCGCCCGCCCCGATCGCGCGAAGCATGTCCTCTGCCTCCGCCAACCGGATCTGCGGGTCCGACGGGGGCTGCTGCCCGACCGGATCCGGGCCGTGCCGTCGAGGTCCGCCGCGCCTAGCCGAGTGCATCCGGCACGTTTTCGGCGTCGGGAATCCCGAGCGCCAGGAGCACACGGCCGGCGCTTGACAGGTCGCCGACGAACCGGCGCGCGGGCAGCGGCACGTTGCGCACGAGGGCAGGGACGGCCAGCACGCCGCTGCGGACCAGGGCGTCGGGCTGCTCGTGGACGTCGACGACGGACAGGCGATAGTTCCCGGTCATGTGCGCCTCGCACAGCTTCTTGGCGTCGGCAACGGCGTGCGCCGACAGGTCGGAGGCTCCGGTGACGAAGAGCGTCAGGTCGTAGCAGGGCTCGTGTCGTGCCGTCGTCATTGCCGTGGCGGGTAGAGGGAGAGGCCGTTGCAGGACACGCTCGGTGTTGGAGAGGTCGCCGATGATCTTTCGCAGCTGCCCCGGCACGCGACGGACGAGCGTGGGGATGGCAAGGATGTCGTCGATGAGCGCCAGCGCGGGGTCCTCGACGAGATCGATGCGCTCGATCTCGTAGCGACCCGCGAGATGCTCCTCGCAGAGCGTCGTCAGGTTCGCGAACGCACGCAGTGACTTCGGGGACTGGCCGGCGACGTACAGGCGCAGGTGCCAGACCTCCTGCTCGTCGGCGACACCGGCGTCGAGCGTCGCCTCCACTATGGACCGCGGTCTGGGTCGGCTGCGACGACGTCTGTGTCGGCGCCGCGCAGCCTGCCCTGCTCGGCGCGCTGCCCGGCGCGATCCTCGAGTCCCGTCGAGCCATGGCTCAGCAGCTGTTCGACGACGTCGGCCTCGTCTTCGAACTCGCGCCACAGTGCCGCCGTCTGCGCCTCGACCGCCTCCCTGCGCCGCTCGAGGTTGATCCGGCGCTGCTCGAGATCCTCCAGCCGCGCGGTTCCCTCAGAGCGTTCCTGCGCCTCCTGGGCCTGGCGGGCCGAGCCGGTGAGCACGCCCTGGGGTCCCACGTAGACGTCGGCCAGCTCGATGCCCTGGCTGGTGAGCAGGAACTCTCGGATCTGGTTGGAGTGGGCCGTCCCGCGGGACTTCAGGACATACAGGACACGGTTGAGCTCGCCGTTGCCCTCCATGGTCTTGACGAGCAGCCAGGTGTCGACGAGCGAGGCGATCTGCTCCTGATCGGGTTGCGCCACGTCCCCGTGCGTGTTCAGGCTCGTGAACAGGGCGGTGATGCCCCGGGCCTTCAGGAAGTCGACCTGCCGGGTGAGCATCGCCGACACCTCGTCCCCGGTGCCGATCCGCAGCAGGTCGGAGACCGGATCCATGACGACCACCGCAGGCTCGAACTCGCCGACGCGCTTCTGCATCGCGAAGAGGTGCGCCTCGAGCCCGAGGACGCTCGGGCGGAAGCACTCGAAGCGCAGCAGGCCGGCGTCGACCCAACGCTGCAGATGGATGCCGACCGAGGACATGTTGCGCACGATCTCCGCCGCGGACTCCTCGAAGGCGAAGTACAGCGCCCTGCTCGCCGTGAGCGCACGTGGCGTCGCAGAACTGCGCTGCCAGCGTCGACTTCCCGGTGCCGGCGGTGCCATCGACGAGCACGGTGCTTCCCTTGTAGAAGCCACCGTCTACCGAGCATCGCATCCAGACGGGCGACGCCGGTGGACATCCGCTCCCCGGAGACGTCGTTGCGCAGGCCCGAGCGACGTGATCGGCAGGACCGACACGCCGGACTCGCCGATGAGGAACGGGTACTCGTTCGTGCCGTGCAGCGAGCCGCGGTACTTGAGGATGCGCAGCCGCCTGGTCGACGTCTGCGCCGTCACGCGATGGTCGAGCACGATCACGCAGTCCGAGACGTACTCCTCGATGCCGTAGCGGGTCAGCGTCCCGTCGCCGCGCTCGCCGGTGATCACCGCCGTGACCCCGCGCTCCTTGAGCCAGCCGAACAGCCGCCGCAGCTCCGAGCGCAGGACCGCCGTGTTCGTGAAGGCGCCGAACAGGGTCTCGATCGTGTCGATGACGACCCGCTTGGCGCAGACCGAGTCGATCGCCGCGCCGAGCCGCAGGAAGAGGCCGTCCAGATCCCAGTCGCCGCATCTCGTCGATCTCCGCACCGGTCACGTTGACGTGGTCGATCACGAGCTTTCCGTCGGCCTCGAGCTGCGCGAGGTCGAACCCCAGCGACGCGACGTTGGCGATGAGATCCTCGGCCGATTCCTCGAACGCGACGAACACGCCCGGCTCGTCGAACTGCGAGATGCCGCGGACGAGGAACTCCATCGCGAACAGCGTCTTGCCGCATCCGGCCGGGCCGCAGACGAGCGTCGGGCGGCCCCGGGGCAGGCCGCCGCTCGTCACGTCGTCGAGTCCGCTGATGCCGGTCGGCGCCTTGGGAAGCGCGCGCAGCGCACCCCTGTCGCCGTTCGTGTTGGGCTGGTCAGCCGCGCCGGCGGCCCTGGCTAGCACGTGCAGCGTCGATTCGCGACGGACGCGCTCGTGGCTGGATGCGGGCACATACGACGTTTGTCGACATTTCGCGCGTCGAGCTTTAGGGGTGGCTGGTCGGTCCGGGCGACTGGGCGATGGGCGGTCACCCCCGCGGTGGCTCACGCCGCCAGCAGCGCCTCGAGCGTGGCCGTCGCGCGGCCGTCGTCGACGGCCGCCGAGGCGAGCGCCGCACCGGCGGCGACGCTCTCGCAGCGTCCCGCGGCGTAGAGCCGCACGCCGGCGCTGAGGATCGCGGTGTGGGCGGCGATCCCGTGCTCGTCGCCGCCGGCGATCGCACGCGTGAGCTCGGCCGCGACCTGCGGGTCGGCGTCGCCGCGCAGCACCGCGCCGGGCGTCTCGGGGACGTCCAGCGGCCCGCTTGCGTCGGCGGCCGACGGGCGCCCGGGGCGCAGCACGTCCGAGCCCTCCATGCCGCGCACGGAGACCGACCGCTGCGCGCCGAGCAGGCCGAGCGCGCCGAGGATCCGCTCGCGGTAGGAGCTGTGCGTGTGGCCGATGACGAAGCGCGTGGCGCCGAGGTGGTCGACGAGCTTCTCGGCCGTGTGCAGCGGGCCGCGCAGCCCGATCTCGTCGCGGATCGCCGCGAGCGCGTCCCAGCCGGGGATCGCGGCGCCGGCGTGGACGACGGCGACGTCGGAGCGCTCGAGCATCGCGAGCGACTCGGCCGGCGTCGGGCGCAGCGGGCCGCCGAGCGCGACGAGCACGTCGGCCGGCGTCGTGCCGTGCTTGGGACCGAGCGCGCGCGCCGCAGTGCACGACGACGCGCGCGCCCGCGGCCGCCGCCAGCACGGCCGCGGCGAGCGAGAGGTGCGGCGTCTCGTTCATCCCGTCGTAGGCGCCCGCGCAGGCGACGACCGGGCGGGCGCCCGGAACGTGATCGGGAGCGGCGGAGCGGGCCGCGTCGCGCAGCGCCTGGGCGACGCCGGCGAGCTCGGCCGGGGTCTCCCCCTTGATCCGCATCGCGACGAGAAACGCGCCCGCCTGGACGGGGCTGACCTCGCCCGCGAGCAGCGCGGCGGTCGCCGCGCGGGCCTCGTCGAACGTCAGCGCGCGGCTGCCGCGCGGCCCGGTGCCGACCGCCTTGATGACGGCACGAAAGCCGGCGTAGTCGGTGCGCCCGCGACGGTGGGGCAACTCCGTGCGTCCCTGCAGGCTCATGCTCCCTCCCAGCGATAGCCGACGCTGCGCACCGTCTTGATCCGCGCGGCGTGCTCGCTGCCGAGCTTCGCGCGGACGCGGCGCACGTGGACGTCGACCGTCCGCGCTCCGCCGTAGTAGTCGTAGCCCCAGACGCGGTTGAGCAGCGCCTCGCGCGAGAACACGCGCTTGGGATGCGTCACGAGGAACTTCAGCAGCTCGTACTCCATGTACGTGAAGTCCACGGGCCGGTCGTCGATCGCGACCTGGTAGGTCGCGAGGTTCATCTCGAGGCTGCCGACGCGGACGATGTCGTCGTGGTCGATCCCGTTGACCGCCCGCCGCGCGCGGGCGATCCGCGCCTGCAGCTCCTCGGCCGTGAACGGCTCGACGAGCAGCTCGTGGCCCTCGGCGACGCCGATCCCCTCGCCGAGCACGTCGGACGGCAGCGCGACGATGACGGGCACCTCGCCGAGCTCCTCGTCGGCCGCCAGGCGCGCGCAGAGCTCGGCGCAGGACGGCTGCTCGAGGCCGTCGGCAAGCACGAGCGCGAGCGCCGGCGCGCGCGACTCGCCGTCGGGCGGGCGCAGCGTGCCGTTCGCGGCGACGCGGTGCGGGCTGAAGCCGAGCTCGGCGAGCAGGCGCGAGGTGTCCTCGGAGCCCTCGCTGGAGCCGTAGATCCAGGCGTCGCTCATGGCTACAGGAGCCTCAGGTAGCGGGAGCGGTCGAACTCGGTGACGCTGCGCCGCTCGTCGGCGAGCTCGCGGCGCTTGTTGGCGACGAAGACGTCGCAGAGGCGGTCGCCGAGCGTCTCGCGGGCGAGCTCGGAGGCGTCGAAGAGGTCGGTCGCCTCGCGCAGGTCGAGCGGCAGCGGCAGCGGCGCCGTCGGGCTCGTCGTCGATCGACTCCGCCTGCAGCTCGTAGCCGCGCTCGATCCCGCGCAGGCCGGCGGCGAGCACGAGCGCGAGCACCATGTAGGGGTTGCAGGCGGGGTCGGGCGAGCGCAGCTCGAAGCGCGTGCTCTCGGCGCGGCCGGGACGGCGCGACGGGACGCGCACGAGCGCCGCCGCCCCGCGCCGCGTCCAGCTCACGAACTCCGGCGCCTCGAAGCCGGTCGCCAGGCGCCGGTAGGAGTTGATCCACTGGTTCGTCACGGCGGTCAGCTCGCGCGCGTGGGCGAGCACGCCGGCGAGGAACGCGCGGCCGGTCGGCGACAGCGGCTCCTCGGCCTCGGCCTGGTGAAACGCGTTGCGGTCGCCCTCGAAGAGCGAGAAGTGCAGGTGCATCCCGCTGCCGGGATGGGCGGCCAGCGGCTTGGGCATGAACGTCGCGTAGGCGCCGAGCTCGTGCGCGGCCTCCTTGACGGCGATGCGGAACGTCGAGATCGCGTCGGCCATCGAGAGCCCGTCGGTGTGGGCGAGCTGGATCTCGTGCTGGGATGGCGCGACCTCGTGGTGCGACGCCTTGACCGGGATCCCCATCTGCTCGAGGTACTCGATCGTGAGGCGCCGGAAGTCGCTGCCGACGTCCAGCGGCGTGAGGTCGAAGTAGGCGCCGTCGTCGAGCGTCGTCGGCACCGCGCCGTTGCTCCCGAGCGGACCGAAGATGAAGAACTCGACCTCGCAGCCGACCTGCATCGTGTAGCCGAGCGATGCCGCGTGCTCGAGCACGCGGCGCAGCGTCGCGCGCGAGTCGCCGCCGAACGGCCCGTTGTCGGGCTGGCGCACGTCGCAGAACATCCGCGCGACGAGCGAGTCGGGCTTCCAGGGCAGGACCTGGAACGTCCGCGGGTCGGGGTGGGCGATGACGTCGTGCTCGCGCAGGCGCGAGGCGCCCTCCAGCGACGAGCCGTCGAGGCCGACGCCGTCCTCCAGCGCCGACTCGAGCTCCGATACGGGGATCGAGATGCTCTTGAGCAGGCCGAGCACGTCGACGAACCAGAGGCGGATGAACCTCACGCCCCGCTCCTCGACCGTGCGCAGCACGAATTCATCCCTTCCGGTCACGCACAGGACCGTATGTCGTGCCGGGCGGCCTGTCTTTGGACGCTCGGTCCAGTTGCGCTGACATCTGGTCGATTCGCTGCTTAACGGCTTTTCGTTCACAGAGCGCTTATCGATCCTTCGTTCACAGAGCGTTCATCGATCCGACGCGCCGGGGAAACCGCCTGGCCGCAGGCTCTCCGTCAGTGCAGACCACTCAGACCCAGTGCCCCTACTGCGGCGTGGGCTGCGGCCTGCTTGCCGACGTCGACGACGACGGTCGCCTCAGTCGCGTCCGCGGCGACCCGTACCACCCCGCCAACCGCGGGCGGACCTGCCGCAAGCCGCTCGGCCTGCCGTTCGCCGTCCACGCGCCGGACCGCGCGACGGTGCCGCTCTGGCGCGAGGATCGCGATGCCCGCTTCGAGCCGGCGGGCTGGGAGGACGTGCTCGGCACCGTCGCCGGTCGTCTGCAGGCGATCGTCGACGAGCATGGCCCCGACGCCGTCGCGTTCTACATCTCCGGCCAGCTGCTGACCGAGGACTACTACGCGATCAACAAGCTCGCCAAGGGCTTTCTCGGCACGAACAACGTCGACTCGAACTCGCGCCTGTGCATGTCCTCGGCGGTCGCCGGCTACAGCGGCGCGTTCGGCTACGACGGGCCGCCGCCGGGCTACGCGGACATCGCGCTCGCCGACTGCTTCCTGCTGCTCGGCACGAACACGGCGGCCTGCCATCCGATCCTCTGGTCGCGCATCCGCGACCGCCAGGCCGAGGGCGCGTTCGTCATCTGCGCCGATCCCCGCGTGACGCCGACGGCGAAGGGCTCCGACCTGCACCTGCCGGTGCGCCCTGGCACGGACCTCGCGCTGCTGAGCGCGCTGCTGCACGTCGTCGACCGCGACGGGCTCATCGACGAGCGCTTCGTGGAGCGCCACACGAGCGGCTGGGAGGAGGCGCGCGCGGTCGCGCGCGAGTGGTCGCCCGCGCGCGCCGCCGAGGTCTGCCGGGTTCCGGCCGAGCTCATCGAGCAGGCCGCGCACCGCTTCGCGAGCGCGGGCGCCGCGATGGCGCTGTGGTCGATGGGCGCCAACCAGTCGACGGTCGGAACGCTGAAGAACCGCGGGCTCATCAACCTCTGCCTCGCGACCGGGCAGATCGGCCGCCCGGGCAGCGGGCCGCTGTCGCTCACCGGCCAGCCCAACGCGATGGGCGGGCGCGAGACCGGCGGCCTCGCCCACCTCCTGCCCGGGCTATCGCAAGGTCGCAGACGCCGCCGACCGCGCGCAGATGGCCGCGCACTGGGGCGTGCCCGCGGAGCGCCTGAGCGCGGAGCCGGGGCTGCCGGCGGTCGCGCTGTTCGAGGCGCTCGAGGCCGGGCGCGTGAAGGCCGTCTGGGTGATGGCGACGAACCCGCTCGTCTCGCTGCCCGACGGCCAGCGCGCGCGGGCCGCGCTCGAGCGCGCCGAGCTCGTCGTCGTGCAGGACCCGCACCACCCGACCGAGACCTCGGCGCTCGCGCACGCCGTCCTGCCGGCCGCCGCCTGGCCCGAGAAGGAGGGCTCGATGACGAGCTCCGAGCGCCGGATCGGGCTCGTCCGGCGTGCCGTCGCGCCGCCCGGCGAGGCGAAGGCCGGACTGGGAGATCGTCGCGGCGCTCGCGCGCCACCTCGGCCACGGCGACGCGTTCGCCTGGCCCGACAGCGCCGCCGTGTTCGACGAGTTCGCCGCCTGCACGGCCGGGCGGCCGTGCGACATGAGCGGCGTCTCGCACGAGCGCATGCGCCGCGAGGGCGGGCTGCAGTGGCCGTGCCCCGCGCAGGCGGTCGACGAGCACCCCGGCACCGTGCGGCTCTACGAGAACCATCGCTTCCCGACGCCCGACGGCCGCGCCCGCTTCGCCCCGACGCCGCACGCCGACCCCGCCGAGACGCCCGACGCCGACTTCCCGCTGCTGCTGACGACCGGCCGCGTCGCCGACCAGTGGCACACGATGACGCGCACCGCCCACTCCCCGTCGCTGCTGGCGGCGGCGGGCGCGCCGACGCTGTCCTGCCACTCGCTCGACGCGGCCGCCGCCGGGCTCGACGAGGGCGAGCTCGTGCGCGTCGTCTCGCGCCGCGGCGAGCTGCGCCTGGCCGTCGCGATCGACGACGGGATGCCGCGCGGCGTCGCCTTCGCCCCGTTTCACTGGGGCGCGATGCACGCGGCGGCGGGCGCGGGCGTGCTGAACGCGCTGACGATCGCCGCCGTCGACCCGACCTCGGCGCAACCCGAGCTGAAGGCCGTCGCCGTTCGCCTGGAGCCCATGCGCCGCCGCGACGCGCCGGTGCGGCGGCGCGCGCCGCGCGCGACCGAAGCGGCTCGTCGTCGTCGGCACCGGCATGGCCGGCCTCGCCGTCGTCGAGGAGGCGCTGCGCCGGCGGCCGGCCGCGGACTGGCGGATCGTCATGCTCGGCGAGGAGCCGGGCCCGTCGTACAACCGCGTCCTGCTGTCGAAGCTGCTCGCGCGCACGTGCGGGCCGGGCGAGCTCGAGCTGCGCACGCTGTCGTGGTACGCCGCCCACCGCGTCGACCTGCGCGGCGGCTGCCGCGCCGAGGCGCTCGATCTCGAGGACGGCGCCGTCGTCGACGAGGCCGGGATCCGCCATCCGTACGACGCGCTCGTGCTCGCGACCGGCTCGCGGGCGTTCGTCCCGCCGATCCCCGGCGCCGACCTGCCCCACGTCGACGTCTTTCGCACGTGGCGCGACGCCGACGCGCTCGCGGCGACGCCTCCGGGAGCGCGCGCCGTCGTCGTCGGCGGCGGGCTGCTCGGCCTCGAGGCGGCGGCCGGGCTGCGGGCGCACGGCGTCGACGTGACGGTCGTCGAGCTCGCCGCGCAGCTCATGGGCCAGCAGCTCGACCCCGGCGCCGCGGCGATGCTCCAGCGCGCGCTGACGCAGCAGGGGATGGACTGCCGGCTCGGGCGCAGCGCGGCGCGGATCGAGGCCGACCGCGTCGTGCTCGACGACGGCGAGGAGCTGCCCGCGACCAGGGTCGTCGTCGCGGCCGGCGTGCGGCCCGAGGTCTCGCTGGCGCGCGCCGCCGGCCTGCCGGTACAGCGCGGGATCGTCGTCGACGACGCGCTGCGCGCAGGCGCGCCGCGCGTCTGGGCGGTCGGCGAGTGCGCCGAGCACCGCGGCATCGTCTATGGCCTGTGGTCCCCGCTCGCCGAGCAGGCGCGGGTGGCGGGCGCGGGCGTCTCCGGCGACCCGGCCTCCTTCCACGGCGCCGTCCTGGCGACGACGCTGAAGGTCAGCGGCGTCGACGTCTACGCGGGCGGCGACTCGGCCGCAGCGACGCCCGCGGGCCACGACGAGATCGTGGTGAGCGACACCCGCCGCGGCGTCTTCCAGCGCCTCGTGCTCGACGGCGAGCGCCTGACCGCGGCGGCGCTCGTCGGCGACGTCGGCGCGGCGCGCCGGCTGTCGGACCTGCTGCGCACGCGGCGAGCCGGTGCCCTCGGACCTGCTCGCGGCGGGCGGATCGACGCAGAGCGCCGAGGCGCTCGCCGCCGATCCCGACGCGACGCTGTGCTCCTGCAACGCCGTCAGCGTCGGCGACGTGCAGGCGGCGATCCGCCGCGACGGCCTGAGCACGGTCGCCCAGGTCGGGCTGCGCACGCGCGCGACGACCGGCTGCGGCGGGTGCACCGCCGACGTGCAGACGCTGCTGGGCGCGGAGGCGGCGGCGACGCGGGCTTGAGGTTGGGCGCGGGTCCGTTCGGGCGTGTGCGGAGCTGCGATGCGCCTGCGAACAGCATCGATGAGGAGGGTGGGTGCCGGCGATCCGGCAGCGCGCGTGGGGCGGGACGAGCCGGGTGTCCCGGCGAGCGCTGGCGCGACGCGCACCAGTATCGGGGGTGTGGGGCTTTGCGCAGCCTGAGGCTTCGTAAGGCCCCACACCCTGTGTTCGGGCCCGCACGACCTCACGACCCGCTTCCCTCATCGATGCTGTTCGCCAGCGACAGCAGCCGGCGGCACGCATCAGGCCAGACACCACACCGCCGCAGACGCCACAGACACCACACCGCCGCAGACGCCCCGGCACCCAAGCCCGCTACTGCACGAACACCGGCGTCCCGACCTTCACCTCGCGGTACAGCTGCTTGACATCGGGCACCGCCATCCGGATGCAGCCGTGGGAGGCGGCGCTGCCCAGCGACGAGAGCTCGGCCGTGCCGTGGATGCCCTCGCCGTCGTGGAAGCCCATGTAGCGCGCCTCGAGCGGGTTCTGCGGATCGCCGGCAGGGATCGTCCGCCCGGCGAGGTCGCCCGCCCACGAGCTCTTGGGCACGTGCCAGTCCGGGTCGACGATCTTCTCCTGGATCTTGTAACGCCCGGCCGACGTCTCCAGGCCGGCCTGGCCGACGGCGATCTTGTACTTGTGCGCGAGCTTGAGGTTCTTGTAGAGGCGCAGCACCTTGCCGTCGCGATCGACCGCGATGACCCGCGGGTAGCGCTTGGCGAGATCCATGAACGTGCGGTCCGGGCGCTCGGTGACCTTCACGGGCACGTCGACGCGGGGCTTCGGGCCCGGGTTGGCGATGCGGGCGTCGAGCCGCTGCAGAAGACGTCGCGTTCTGGACCTCGACGCCGGGCCGAGCGCGCGTGCGATCGAGCTTGCCGTTGCGCCAGGCGATGTCGGCGTCGCGCGCGGGGCGGTCGACGCGCTTGGCGATCCGCGCGGCGAAGGCCTCGACGGCGGGGCGCGCGAACGACACCCGCGGCGTCACCGTGCCGCTCCCCGCGCCGCCGCCCAGCACGCGG
The DNA here is from genome assembly GCA_963727785.1 of uncultured Solirubrobacteraceae bacterium. Classification (GTDB taxonomy): domain Bacteria; phylum Actinomycetota; class Thermoleophilia; order Solirubrobacterales; family Solirubrobacteraceae; genus CADCVQ01. The sequence continues at coordinate 209,134 of CAVSHS010000038.1, read as the reverse complement.
CTGAAGGGGTTGCTCCCGTTGCGGTCAAGCGCCGCGTCGACGCTCGCGCCGGCGTCGAGCCGGGCCTTCGGGATCTCCGGGCGCAGGACGAAGCGCTGGCCGTCGAACACGACCGCGATCCGCTTGCCGATCGTCGGGCCGAGCTTGCGCTGCACGAGCGTGCGCGCCTCGCCGCGGTCCAGCCCGCCGACGTCGACGCTGCCGATCCGCACGCCGTCGGCGATGACGTCCTCGCGCGTGCCGTCGATGACGAGGATCGTGAGAACGAAGATCAGCACCGCTGCCACTGCGGCTCCCGTGCCCACCAACGTCATCCGGCTCACGGCAGACGTGGTACCCAGGATGGCCGCCGGCCACCGTTCATCGCCTGGAAACACTCACGGCACGCCGAGGAAACCCGTGTGGCCCAGGATGCTCTGGCATGGATCGGGGCGTCGTCATCGTCGGCGGAGGGATCGCCGGCCAGGCCGTATGCGAAGCGCTCCGCGAGCGCGACCGGGACGTCGCCATCACGCTGGTCTGCGGTGAGACGAGCGCGCCGTATGACCGCGTGCGCCTCTCGGAGATCCTCGTGTCGGGCGAGGATCCGCAGACGCTGGGCCTGCGCCCGGCGGAGTGGTACGCCGACAACGACGTGGAGCTGCTCGTCGGCCGCACCGTCACGTGGGTCGACAACGAGCGCGGCGTGCTCGGGATCGACGACACCGACGAGCTCGGCTTCACCCAGCTCGTCATCGCGACCGGCTCGCAGCCGCTCATGCCGCCGATTCCCGGGATCGGCCTGGAGGGCGTTCATCCGTTCCGCGACCCCGCCGACTGCGAGGCGATCCGCCGCGCCGCCGCGAGCGGGATCGAGCGCGCCGCCGTGATCGGCGGCGGCCTGCTCGGCCTGGAGGCCGCGCGCGGGATCGCCGCCCAGGGCTGCGCCGTCACCGTCGTGCACCTGCTCGACCGCCTCATGGAGCGCCAGCTCGACGCGGGCGCGTCGTCGCTGCTCGCCCCCGCGCTCGCGGGCCTGGACATCGACGTCGAGTTCGACCGCAACACCCAGCAGATCATCGGCCCCCACCGGGCCCACGGGCTGCGCTTCACCGACGGCTCGGAGCTGCTCGCCGACCTCGTCGTCGTCTCGATCGGGATCCGGCCCGAGACCGAGCTCGCCCGCTCGATGGACATCGTCTGCGACCGCGGCATCATCGTCGACGACGCGATGCGCACGAGCCTGCCCGGCGTGCTCGCGGTCGGCGAGTGCGCCCAGCACCGCGGCATCGTCTACGGCCTCGTGGCGCCGATCTACGACCAGGCGCGCGTCGCCGCCGCGACGCTCACCGGCGCCGGTGCGGGCGCCGGTGCCACTTCGACGCCGGCCCGAACGCGCTCTATCTCGGCTCCGTACCGAGCGCGAAGCTCAAGGTCGCCGGGATCGACCTCGTCTGCGCGGGCGAGTCCGGCGGCGACCTCGAGGCCGTCGTCACCGACGCGGCGACCGGGATCTACCGCAAGCTCTCCGTGCGCAACGGCCGCGTCATCGGCACCGTCCTGCTCGGCGACACGCGCGGCTCGGAGGCGCTCGTCGCCGCGGTACGCGCCGGCGAGCCGGTCGAGGACCCGCTCCAGGCGCTCGCCGACGCCTCGCTCTCCGGGCCCGCCGACCTGCCCGACACGGCGCAGATCTGCGACTGCAACGGCGTCTGCAAGGGCGACCTCATCGCCGCCGTGACCGACGGCGGCTGCGCGACGCCGCGCGAGGTCATGGCGGTCACGCGCGCGGGCACCGGCTGCGGCTCCTGCCGCCCGGCGGTGAAGGAGATCGTCGCCGCCGCCACCGGCGGGCTGAACGACGAGCCCGCCTACCTCTGCCCGTGTCGCAAGCAGACCCGCGAGGAGCTCGCGCTGCGCATCCGCGAGGACGGCATGCAGTCCGTCAGCGAGGTCGCGGCGGCCTGCGCCACCGGGCGCGAGTGCGGCGCCTGCAAGCCGGCGCTCGCCTACCTCGTCTCCGAGGTCTGCGCCAACCAGCACCGCGAGGAGCGCGACGCGCGCTTCATCAACGACCGCGTCCACGCGAACATCCAGCGCGACGGGACGTTCTCCGTCGTCCCGCGGATGTACGGCGGCGTCACGACGCCCGCCGAGCTGCGCCGGATCGCCGACGTCGCCGAGAAGTACGAGGTCCCGATGGTCAAGGTCACCGGCGGCCAGCGCCTGGACCTGCTCGGCGTCCGCAAGCAGGACCTGCCCGCGATCTGGCGCGAGCTCGGGATGCCCTCCGGGCATGCGTACTCCAAGGCCGTGCGGACCGTGAAGACCTGCGTCGGGACCGACTTCTGCCGCTACGGCCTCGGCGACTCGATCGGGCTGGGGATCGAGATGGAGAAGCTCTGGGAGGGGCTGCACACGCCGCACAAGGTCAAGTCGGGCGTCTCGGGCTGCCCGCGCAACTGCGCGGAGGCGACGGTGAAGGACATCGGCTGCGTCGCCGTCGAGGGCGGCTGGCAGGTCCGCGCCGGCGGCGCGGCGGGCGGCAACGTCCGCGAGGCCGACATCCTGGCGACGGTGCAGACCCGCGGTGAGGCGCTGCGCGTCGCGACGACGTTCCTGCAGTACTACCGCGAGAACGCCGAGTACAAGGAGCGCACGTACGACTTCATCCCGCGGGTCGGGCTGGAGAAGGTGCGCGAGGTCATCCTCGGCGAGGAGAGCGGCGCTGCGCTGCGCGAGCGGCTGCGGATCGCGAAGGCTCGCGACGTCCGATCCCTGGCTCGAGCGCGACGACCCGTACCACCCGCGCCAGTTCGAGGACCTCGACCCGCCCGCGCCCGCGCTCGTCGGCCCGCCCGCCGGCGGTGAGCTGTGACAGCGCGTCGTTGCTCGACCGTCGCCTGTGTCGAGCCACGACGGAGGAGCTCGCGATGAGCATCGCGACGATGGCGCAGTACGCCTGCCGCGTCGACGACGTCCCGCCCGGCGAGGGCCGCGCGATCACGCTCGACGGCCGCCGGATCGCGATCTTCCGCGCCGCCGGCGGCTGGTACGCGCTCGACGCGGTCTGCCCGCACATGGGCGGCCCGCTCGCCGACGGGATCGTCTGCGACCGCGCCGTGATCTGCCCGCTGCACGAGCGCCGCTTCGACCTGGAGAGCGGGGCTGCGCTGACCACGGGCGACGGCGTCGCCGCGCACGCCGTCGAGGTTCGTGACGAGCGCGTGTTCGTCACGCTCGCCGCGCCGTAGCAGCGCGCCGCCTGACCCTGCCGCAGGTCGCGCGCGCCGCCCGACGTTTTCAGGACCATTCTGGGTAAGGTCCTAGGACGATGGCCCGACCGATCATGCTCGGAATCGTGGGTGACTCGGCGTCCGGCAAGACGACGCTGAGCAAAGGGCTCGTGCAGTTGCTCGGCGACGACGCCGTCACCGCCATCTGCACCGACGACTACCACAAGTACGACCGCCGCCAGCGCGCCGAGCGCGGCATCACGCCGCTGAACCCGGAGTGCAACTACCTCGACATCATGGCCCAGCACCTGCAGTGCCTGCGCCTCGGCGAGGGGATCCTCAAGCCCGTCTACCAGCACACCGACGGCACGTTCGGGCCGCTCACGTACCTGGCGCCGAACCGCTTCACGGTCATCGAGGGGCTGCTCGGCTACCACACCGAGGACATGCGCTCGGCGTACGACGTGCGCGTCTACCTCGACCCGCCGGAGTCGCTGCGGCGCCAGTGGAAGGTCGATCGCGACTGCTCCAAGCGCGGCTACACGACCGACGAGGTGCTCGCCGACCTCGACCGCCGCGAACCGGACTCCGAGGCGTTCATCCGCCCGCAGCGCCGCCACGCGGACATCGTCGTCTGCCGCCTGGAGAGCGCCGAGGACCCGTTCATCCTCGACGCCGAGCTGACGCTGCGCGACGGCCTGCCGCACCCCGACCTCACCCCGTTCGTCGACGAGAGCGACGGCCACATCACGCTCGACGAGCGCAACGGCGAGTCCCTGCTGCACATCAAGGGCGCGCTGCCGCGCGAGCGCGCCGCGGCGATCGAAGAGGTCATCTGGGATCGCATGCACTTCGCCCGCCACCTGCGCACCGAGTCGCTCGGAGAGTTCACGGTCGGGACGCACGTCTACCGCTCGGAGTCGCTCGCGCTCGTGCAGCTGCTGATCGTCTACCACCTGACGACGGCGCGGGCGCGGGTCGCGCTCGGCGACGACTCGGGCGTGGGCGACCCGGCGCCCGCGTCCTAGCGGGCAGAGGCGCGCAGCGCGGATGCGCAGGACGCTCGTGGTCGTGCTCGGCAGCGCGGCGCTGGCCGTCGCGGGCTGCGGCGACGACAAGTCCTCGACGTCCTCCGCACCGCCGGCCGGCGGATCCGGGCAGGCGGCGGCCACGCCGCCGGCGAAGGGCGCGTACATCGCCCGGGCCGACGCCATCTGCCGCGACATCGCCGAGGCGACGCAGCGGTACGAGAACCAGATCGACGCGCTGCCCCCGGGCTCCAAGCCCGACGCCGCATCCGGGATCCTCGACGCCGGCCTCGCGCGAGACCCGCAAGGGGCTCGCGCGCCTGCGCGCGCTGCCGGCACCGAGCGAGGACAGGGCGACGCTCGACGCGTACTACGACTCGTTCGGCAAGTCGCTGCGCGCCTACACGAAGCTCGTCGACGCCGCCCGCGACAACGACCGCGCGCAGGCGACGAAGCTCGCCTCCCAGACGGACGCGCTCGCCACCGAGCAGCGGCAGCTCGCGAAGCGCTACGGCTTCCGCAGGTGCCGGTCGGCGTGAGCTCGCCGGGTCGCTGACCCACCCGCGGCCGGCGAGCGCGTCCTGCGCCGCCTGCCCGCAACGCGCCACCTCAAACCCTGAGAGCTCTCAGGTTCACAGGCAACCGGAGTCGCTGCACACTGCTTGCACGACAACTCCGGTGCCGCAGCGCGGAACTTCACCGGCAAGGTCGCCGTCACGTTCCTCGCGCGACCTTGAGACCAATCAAGGGAGAGAATCACTATGAGCATTTCCCGCCGCGTCGCCGCGACCCTCAGCGGCCTCGCGATGGCAGGCGCAGTCACGGCCGGACCCGCGCTCGCGGCGACGGACACCGCTGCTCATCCGAACAGTCCCGCCAAGCAGGCGGCGGTGAGCACCAACCCGTCGCAGGGATTCTGCAATCCAGAGCGAGGACGGCGACCTGCAGCACGGCGGCGACGGCCACCTCTACCGCTGCACCCACATCATGGGGCTCGGCTGGTACTGGATGCCGGCCTAGACACGAACGTATTCACAAACTTGAATACCGCGCATTCACTGTATGCGCGATGGCCCACGGCCATTCGTAATGGGTATTCATGGCACTGGATGCCGGCACGGCATCCAGCTCTCGAGAAGAGAGGAAATGGAGGCAACCATGTCCACTTCCACGATTTCCGCACGGCTGAGCGACGGCCTGCGGCAGCAGATGTATGCGGAGCCGACCGTCGTCGAGGAGACCTGTCAGGTCGCCGGCGACAGCTGCTGGTGGGACTCCGAGTGCTGCCCGGGGATGCTCTGCAACTGGTTCCACTGCCAGTTCGCGTGAGTCACGGGAGCTCATGAACCCGATCCGCAGGTGCCGCGAGTCCTCCGGGGCTCGCGGCGCCGCTGCGGCAGAGGTGGTGACGCATCATGGTGAAGACGATCTCGCGATCCCGCGGGCCGCACGGCGCGTGATCTGCTCGTCGCGGCCCGCCGCCCCGGCGGCGGCTACGAGCTGCCGTCCTGGCCCGACGCGGGCCGCGAACGGTCCGACGGTGCGGCGGCCTGCCGCGCGGTCGCGCGGCTGCGCGTCGTCCAGCGCACGCTCGTGGGATTCCTCGATCCCGTCGAGGACGCCCTCTACCTCACGGCCGGGCTGCGCCGGCTGGGGTTCGCGGCGTCGTTTCACCTCGGGCGCGAGCTCGCGCCCGCCGTCGCCCCGGGCGGATTTCACGCCTGGGTGCAGTGCGGTGGCGCGGTCGTCAGCACGTCGCTGCCGGTCCGCGACGAGTACCTGCCCATCTACAGCTCGGAGTAGGACCATGCGCTGCGACATCGACGTGCGTGACGGCGAGCTCCGCTACCGCGGTGACACGCCGGGCCGGCATTCGGCCGGCGTGGCGGTGACGACCTCGCCGACCGAGTTCGAGCTGGCGCGGCTGGCTCCGGCAGCGGCGCCCGTGTACTACCGGCTTCGCCGCAGCCGCCTGGAGATGAGCGACGACCTGCGCGCATTCCAGCCCGCCCGCCCCCAGCCGCCACCGGACCATGGCGTCCTGCTGGGCATGATCCACGGGCTGCCCGACGCCCCGGGCGCCACCGCCCTGCCCGGCGTCCACGAGCTCACCGTCGGCGACACGGCTGCGGGTCGGCGCAGACGGCGTCTCGGTGCTGCGCCGGCCCCTGCCGCCGGCGCCCGGCGCGCGTCCACTGCAGCGCGCGATCTCCCAGGCGATCGCGCCCGATGCCGGCGACATCGCGATCGCCTACAGCGGCGGCCTCGCCTCGTCCTTCCTCGCCGTGACCGCGCGCTCGGCCGGCGCGCGGCCCGAGCTGTTTCACGCGGATCTCAACGGAGGCCCGTCCCCGTTGCCCGAGATCCCCGGCACCCGCATGCAGCGCGTCGCCTGCGATGTCTTCGAGCTGCTCGATCCCGGCCAGATCAGCGGCCGGGAGATCTCCCCGCCCCTGCCCGACACGGCGCTGCGACGCCGGCTGCTGGCCCGGCTCAGCGAGGCGGCGGGGGCGCCGCTCGTGTCCGGCGCGCTGCTGGAGAGCCTCGTCGCGACGACCCTGCCCGAGGTCGGCGCGGCGCAGTGGGGACGGCGGCTGCTGGCCTGCGAGCCGTTTCATCGCGACGGCACCCTGGCCAGGCTGCGCGATGCGCGGGCCATGCTCGCCGGCAACGGCGCGGGCATGCGCGCCCCGCGCGTGGCCGGCGCCGAGCCCGCGGAGGCCGAGTCCCAGGAGATCGGCGCCGCACCGCCGACGCCGACGGAGCACGCCGGCCTGCCCGGCCTGACCGAGCCGGGTCGCGAGGCGCTGAAGTCCGCGCGGCTGGCGACCGGGGCCGTCTGGCGGACCTACCTCGACGACCTGCCGGCGGCGATCGGCCGTGTCGAGGCCGCCCGCCAGGAGGCGGGACTGGCCGGGCCCGTCCCCGCCGTCGCCGTGCCGGCGCTCGACGCCCGCGTGCTGGCCGCGATCGCGGCGCTCCGGGCCCGCGAGCTGGGCCGCGTGCGCCGCGGGCGGTTCGTCAACCAGGCGCCGCTGCGCGATTGCCTTGCGCGGGCGGGTGTCGGTCCGGTGCGGGAGGCGTCGTCGGGGTTTCGCGTGCGGCTGGCCGCGGCCGCCTACGTGCACCGCGAGCGCCGCGCGATCGCCGCGCAGCTCGCGAGCGACTGCGCGCTGGCGGATCTGGGGCTGCTCGATCCGCGCCCGGTGCTGGCACTGCTGCGGGACGGTCAGGCGACCGCGGATCGCGCCCTGCTGCTCCTGCGACTGATCTGGCTGGATCGATGGCTGAGGAGGCGATGATGCAACGAGTCCAGGACATGCGCGGGACGTTCACCGCAGCGCCCGGCGTCACGATCACCCCGCTGCCCTTCGGCGGTGCGGTGCTCGTCAACGGCCGCACGCTGGCGCTGCTGGAGTGCGCCGAGCCCGAAGCCGTGCTGGTCGCCGCCCTCGTGACGGCGCCGGCGAACGGGCCGGAGCTTGCCGACGAGATCGCGGCGCCGCTCGATGCGGCGGCGACGCGGCTCGTACGCGACGGCTGGCTCGTCCGCGCGGCTGAGGAAGGGGACATGCGATGACGACGTCGGCGCTGGTCGTGAACTGCGCGCTCGGGATGCTCGCTGCGCCGCTGCTCGTCGCGGGCTCGGCGAAGCTGCTCGTCAGCGCGGAGCGGATCTCCTGGCCGTACGGCGACGGGCTGCTGGCGGCGCCGCGCGGACCGCGGCTCGTGGGTGGCGCCGAGTGCGCCGCCGCGGTCGCGATCGCGCTGCTGCCGAGCCGCCTGGGCTGCGCCGTCGCCGCGCTCGCCTACGGCGCGTTGACGGTCGCCGCGCACCGGCTGCGGGGACAGCAGTGCGCCTGCTTCGGCGTCGCGCGGCTGGCCGCGGTGGGCGGGCGCACGTCGCGGCGAACGCTGCGGCTGCGGTGGCTGCCGCCGCGCTCGCGTCGTCGGCGGCGCGTCGGAGCCGGCGCCGCGCGGACTCGGGCTCCTCCTGGCGGCCGCGGCGCTCGTGTTCGTACTGTGGCGCCTGGACCGCCGTGCCGCGGCGCCCGACGGCGGCCCCGCCTGCACCGAGCCGGTGCGCAGCGTGCGGGTGTACGTGTCCGACAGCTGTCCCTCGTGCCGCTCGCTGGGCACCCTGCTCGAGCGGATGGAGGACACCAGGCGCGCGCTCGTGAGCACCGTGGTCGTGCGCGAGAAGGAGAGCATGCCGAAGGCGCTGCAGGGCCTCGGCGTCCCGAGCGCGATCGGCCTCAGCGGCGCCGGGCAGGTCGTCTGCGCGCCGGTGACGGGCATCGGGAACGTCAAGGCGCTCGTCGACCAGGTCGTGATCGGACTCGATGACCTTGCGCACGCTCGCTGACGAGGCCGGCGTCGCGGGCGGGCGCGCGCGCGAGATCGTCTGGCTCGACGCCGCTCCCAACGGGTCGGCGCGGGCCCGGCTGACGTCCCCCGCGCTGCTCGGCCTCGCCGACCACCGCCACGCCGCGCGCTGGTGGCGCGACCTGCGGATGGACGCGTCGGTGTGCGGTCTCGCGGCGCAACGCGCGCAGCCGACCGCGGTCGTCGTCGAGCACCGCGGCGAGCACTGGCCGCTGCCGGTGCGCGGCCTGCTCGGGTGCGGCCTCGCGTGGAACCCCACGCGGCCGCTCGTCGCCGGCCTCGCCGTGAGCAGCGGACGAGCGCACCCCTGGGTCGCCGACTACGCCGAGCGCACCCTGCGGACCTTCGAGCACGTGCTGGCCGCCACGTCGCTCACCGGCCTGGACCGCGCGGGCGGTCCACCGCTGTGCTGGCTGGACGAGCACACGCTCGTCTTCCTCGCCGCGCGGTCGCGGCGTGACGGCGGCCCGCCGGCCGACGAGCCGTTGGTCTACGAGGCCGCCGGCCCCGGGTTCGTGAGCTTCGAGCCCGGTCTCGACGACCTGCTGGCGGCGGCCGGCGCCGCCGTCTCGCGCCTGCAGCTCGGCGACGCGGCGGTCGAGGCGCTCACGCGACCGCTGCTCGTTCGGCGCGTGCAACCGCACGCGGGCGCCGGCCCCGGCGTCCTCGTGCAACACGCCACGGATCTGCGCGAAGGGGCCGGCGGCGGCTCCGGCCGCACCGCGCTCGTCTGGTCGTCCGCCCGGCTGGACCTCCGCACCCGCCCCACGACGCTTCACCCGATCGAGGACGGCGCGTCCGGGCGGCCTGTGCCGCTGCTCGCCCGCCGTCGCGGGCCCGAGCCCGAGCCCGGTCGGGGCACGGGCCGGCACGCGCGGAGACCGATGGACGGCCGGGGCACGAGCCAGAGCGCGCGGGGACCGGCGCAGGGCCGCGGCTGTCGTCGTCGATGCTGATGCTCCCCGCAGGCCGAGCCGAGCACCCCGCGCGCCTCGCCGTGTTCCCCGAGTCGGCCACCGACCGGCGCGCGGCGACGCTGCTGTGGATCAGGGCCTGCCGGGGTCCGCTGGACGCCCGCCGGCCCGTCCCGGCGCCGCTGCCCGACAGCGGCACGCCGACGGCGATCCTCGACCTGCCGCTGCACTGGCCGCCCGACGCGACGCTCGAGCTGCTGCACGACCAGATCGTGGCTGCGCTGCAGGCCGCGGCCGAGGCGCTGGACGCGGGGCGGATCCGTGGCGAGCGCGGCCGGCCGATCGTCGCCGGCGGCCACAGCTTCGGCGCCACGCTCGCGCTGTACGCGCTGGCCCACGTCCGCGGGCTGGCGGGCGCGATCGCGCACAGCGGCTGCTACAACCGCACGCACACCCCGTTCGGCTTTCAGTACGAGCGGCGGCGGTACTGGGACGCCCCGGACATCTACGCGGCGTTCAGCGCGCTGGCCTTCGCGGACCGCATCCGCGAGCCGGTGCTGATCGTGCACGGGCTCGAGGACGCCAACCCCGCCACGCATCCCGACCAGGCGGCCGACCTCTACCGCGCGATCGTGGCGACCTCGGGGACGGCGCGGCTCGTGCTCCTCCCGCGCGAGGAGCACAACTTCCGCTACCGGGAGACCCACGCGCGGCTGGCGCGCATGCACCGGGCGTGGCTGGAGCGGGCCGCGGGCGCCGGCCGCGACGACCACGGCGCGCCGCAGCCGGCGGCGCACCCGCCGCGGATGGTGACCGCGCATGGCCGGTAGCGGCGACCCACGGGCCGACGACCGGCTCTCCACGCGCGACCTGATCCGCACGATCGGGTTCGCCACCCGCCTCGTCTGGAAGGCCGACCGCCGGCACCTCGTCGGCATCATCTCCGTCCAGGTGCTCACCGCGGCGGGGCTCGCGGTGATCGTGCTGGCGATCAAGCACCTCACCGAAGCCGGCCTGAGCCACGGCACGGACCTCGACTCGGCCGGCAGGACCGTGATCCCGCTCCTGCTCGCCGCGGTCGCCGTCGGCTCGATGAACGGGATCCTCCGCAACCTCACCCAGTCCTGGCAGCGGGTGCTCGCCACGCAGACCGACAGGCACATCGTCGCGCTCGTGCTGCGCGCGGCGGCGGACGCCGAGCTGCTGCAGTTCGAGGATCCGGCGTTCTACGACCGGCTGCAGCGGGCGACCTTCGCGTCGCGCGCGCAGCCGGTCGTGCTCGTCACCGGGCTCGTCGTCATCCTCCAGGCGGCCCTGAGCACGCTGGCGATCGGCGGGACGGTGATCGTCATGGCCTGGTGGCTGCTGCCGCTGTGCGCGCTGATCCCGCTGCCGTTGATCCGCGCCACGAAGCGCGAGCGCGATGCCCGGTTCGGGCTGCACCGCTCGCTGGCCGAGAACCGCCGCGTGCGCGAGTACCTCGAGCGGGTGCTCACGGGGCGCGAGGAGGCCAAGGAGATCCGCGCGTTCGGCCTGAGCGACACGCTGCAGCGCCGCTGGGACGCGGGCTACGCGCGCGAGATCGAGTCGCTCGTCGGCGTGCAGCACCGGCACCTGCGCAGCAAGATCGTCGCCAGGCTGCTCGGCGACGTGGTGACGCTCGGGGTGATCGCGGTCGTCTGGGTCCTCGTGGCGCGCGGCATGGTCTCGCTGCCGACCGCGCTGGCCGTCCTGACCGGACTGTTTCTCCTGAGCATGCGGCTGCAGGCGATCGGCTACCTGCTCAACACGCTCGGCGACGCCGTGCTCTACGTCGAGGACCTCCGGGCGTTCGCCGCGACGGCGCACAGCCCCGCGGTCGCCGGCGAGCAGCCCGGTGCTCCCACGGGATTTCAGACGCTGGAGCTGCGCAACGTCGGGTTCGCCTATCCGGGCGCGCCCGGCCCGGTGCTGAAGGACGTCGACATCACGCTGCGAGCAGGCGAGATCGTGGCGCTCGTGGGGACCAACGGCGCGGGCAAGACGACGCTCGCGAAGATCCTCGCCGGGCTGTATCCGCCGGGCTCCGGGCGGATGCTGCGAGACGGGCGCGACGTCACCGAGCCGCAGCGACCTGCGGGCCGCCACCGCCGTGCTGTTTCAGGACTTCATCCGCTACCGCCTCACCGCGACGGACAACATCTCGTTCGGCGGGCCGGAGCGCGACGCCGACCCGAGCTCGTCGCCGCCGCCGCACGGCGGGCCGGGATCGACGGGGCGCTGGACCGCCTCGAGCGCGGCTACGACACCGTCCTGAGCAAGGAGTTCACCGATGGCGCGGACCTGTCGCTCGGCCAGTGGCAACGCCTGGCGCTGGCCCGCGCGTTCTACCGCGACGCGCCGTTCGTGATCCTCGACGAGCCGACCGCCTCGCTCGACGCGCAGGCCGAGGCCGACCTGTTCGGCCGGATCCGCGAGCTCTTCGCGGGCCGCACCGTCCTGTTCATCTCGCACCGGTTCGCCAACGTCCGCACCGCCGACCGGATCTACGTCCTCGACGACGGCCGGATCGCCGAGCACGGGACCCAGGAGTCGCTGATGGAGCGCGACGGCATCTACGCCCGGCTGTTTCGGCTGCAGGCCGAGGGCTACCGGATCCAGCCGGAGCAGGCCGCGCACGTCGCGGCGAAGCCGCCTGCGACGAGCGGGACGCGGCGCAGCTCCCAGCGCAGGCGGCCGGCTGACCCGGCGCTCGGCCGGCCGACTGACCCGGCGCCCTCAGGCCGCGCAGCGGCCGACGGGGGGCCTGACCCCCGGCCAGGCGCGCACCCCCGGCAGCCACGCCCACTTCGACCCGGTCCACACGCGGTACCAGCGGGTGCTCCCCGCGCGCTTCTCGTCGCGCACCAGGGTGCCCTTCGTGATGTAGCACGCTGTGACGAGCCGATCGTCGTGGCGCACGCGGGCGGTCACGTTCTCCGGCGCATACGGCGCGTAGGGGTCGCCGGCCAGCCCCAGCCGGCATGCCGGCGACATCGAGTGCTGGCACGGCTTCTCGATGTTGAACACCCGGATCGCGGGACCGCTCGGGGGCGACTCCCCGCCCGTGACCGCCATCGCGCCGCCGGCGATCGCCGCAGCGGCGACGGCGACCGCGGCCGCGATCCTGGCCCGCGTACCGCGCCACCACGCGCGCGAAGCCTCGCGGCGTGGACGGGCGCGCGTGCGCAGCAGCGCGCGGCGCCGCGACGCCGGCTCAGATGCGGGCTCGAGCTCGCCGCCCTCCGCCAGCGCTTCGATCCGCGCCAGCAGCGCCGCCGCCGAATGCGGCAGCCTCGCGGCGTGGTCGCCGGCGAGGCAGTCGGCGATCACCGCGCGCCACCCCGGAGCGAGCCCGTCGGCCAGCCGCAGGTCGGCCTGGCCGTCGGCGTAGGCCTGGGCCGCCGCCACGCGTGCCCGCGCCGTCGCGCCCGGGAACGGGAACATGCCGCCGGTGAGCAGCTGGTGCACGGTGACCCCGAGCGCCCAGATGTCGGCTGTCGTGCGCGTGGCGATGCCCTGCGCTCCGATCCGCTCGCTCCACCACTCGGGCGGGAGGAAGTCCGACGAGCCCAGTCGCGGCGCGTAGGCGTGGGTCCCGTCCAGCTCGCGGGCGAGGCCGAAGTCGGCAAGGCGCACGGATCCGTCCTGCATGAGCAGCACGTTGCTCGGCTTGAGGTCCCCGTGCACCCACCCCTGGGCGTGCACGTGGACGAGCGCCTCGCAGATCTCCGCGATGACCCGCGCCGCGTCGGGAACCGGGTCGGGCGGCGTCACCGTGTCGAGCACGTCCTGCAGGCTCGTGTGCGCGCGTTCCATCGCGAGCACCACGGCGCCGTGCAGCTCGGGCTCGCCGGGATCGTCGATGACGAACGTCTCGAACGTCCGGATGAGCAGCGGGTGGTCGACCTCCTCGTTGAAGCGGACCTCCTCCCTGACGGCCTGCTGGAGGTCCGCGTACTGCGGCGGCGAGAGCGCGCCGCCCGGCAGGAACTTCAGCGCACCGCAGTGGCCCTGAGGCGGGTCATCCGGGGCGCCGGGCAACGGCACGCGACGGGCCGCGTAGACGGTCGCCCACGATCCCGACGCGATCCGTTCGGTCACCTCCCAGCCGCCCGCGCGGTAGCCGACCGGCACCTCCGTGAGCACGCCCGACACCGCTAGGGCTCGCCTCGTACGTTGCGCGAGAAGGCCCACTACTGGACCCCTCGGCACGGCGCGGCGCGGCAGCAGCAGCCGGTGCTCGTCGCGCACGAGGCCGAACCGCAGCGCGATCGAGGCCAGCGCCTCGCGCTTCCACTCCAGCCGCTCGCCGGCGCCCGGCCGCGGCTCCTTGACCCGCAGCTTCGTGGTCGCCAGATAGTCGATGTGGTAGTTCACCGCGGCGCGCGTCAGCTCGCGACATGCCTCGTGCGCGCTCAGGCGGTCGACGATCTCGCCCGCCGTCGGCAGCGCGACGGTCGAGCTGTCGCGCAGGCGCGGCTCGCACAGCGCCACGAGGATGAGGAAGTACTTCGCCGTCTCGTCGAGCGGGAACGCCGCGGCGGTGCCTTCGCCGTCGCGCTCGTCGGCGTTCCCGGGCTCGGCGTAGCAGTGCTGCGGCGCGAACACGAGGAAGCTCACCGGACCCTCCGTCACGGGCAGCGACACGCGGGCGAACTCGAACGGGACGGGCGCGGCGAGCCGCCGCGGCGCGACCGTCAGGTACTCCCCGCCGCCCTCCGGATTGTCGACCACGTAGGTCTTGTCGTAGCTGAGGTTGCTGATCAGCCAGTAGTCCTCGACCGCGCTGATCTCGCCGGCGAGCCGCGAGACCCCCTCGTGCGCCAGCTCGACGTCCACCGCGCAGTCCGGCGCGCCCCGCCCGAAGCGCACGCGCTCGCCCGGGCCGACGTGCACCACCTGCGAGGGCGGACCGCCATCCGGCGCGGGCACCTGCACGAGCACCGTTTCCATCAATCGGCGCCCGACATGCAGGTCGTCCGATGCGCGCAGAGCGACAGCTCTGCTCTGAACATGCGTTCCCCCTTGCGAAGACATGAAGGTCTGACCGCACTGCAGCCCAGAGTCAACGTACCCAAACAGGTCGTTCGATGGTCTGAGAAACGGCTGACTGCGGCAGGAGGCAAATGAACCAAAGCTCCCGGGTGCGGTCAATGGAACTGTGCGCACGTGCACACCGGCACGCTCCCGCCCCGAGCCTCGTCAGTCCGGGCGATGCGGCTCGGAACCGCTCGGCCGGAGGCGCTAGAGAAGGCCCACTAGGACACCTCGGCCGGCGACGGCAGCCGCTCGACCTCGACCTCGGAGACGAGCCGGTCGACCTTCTGCGGGTCGACGAGCCCGGCCCCGAGCCGCTGGACGGACTCGGCGCCGCAGGCGACCCCGTAGCGCAGGCATTCGGCCGGCAGCTTGCCGCCGTAGCGCGCGGCGACGTAGCCGGCGAGGAACGCGTCGCCGGCGCCCACCGTCGCGACGGCCTCGCGCGGCTCGATGCGCACGCGGTAGAGCGTCATCACGCCCTCGTCGATGACCGATCCGAAGCAGCCGTCGGGCGTCGTCATGATCGCCTCCTGCGCTCCGAGCGCGACCATCTCGCGCACGGCGATGATGCGGTCCTCGTCGTCGTTGAACTCGTGGCCGACGAGCTCCTCGGCCTCGAGCATGTTCGGCGAGACGACGTGCGGCTCGGCGCGGACGGCGTGGCGCAGCGGATCGCCGTCGGTGTCGATCACGACGACGAGCCCGAGCTTGCGCAGCTCCTTGATGAGGTCGGCGTAGACGTCGGCGCCGACGTTGCGCGGCAGCGAGCCGGCGAAGATGACGATCGCCGCGCCGCGCGCGAGGTACAGCAGCTTGTCGCGGAAGAGCTCGAGCTCGCGCCCGCTGACGGCCGGGCCGCGCTCGTTGATCTCGGTCTGCTCGCCGTTCGTCGGGTCGAGCACCGCGGTGTTCGTGCGCGACTCCTCGCGGATGCGGACGAAGTCGTTGAGGATCGACTCGTCGGTGAGCGCCTCGACGATCCGCGTGCCGGTCGCGCCGCCCGCGAAGCCGGTCGCGATGACGGGCTGGCCGAGCGTCTTCAGCGTGCGCGCGACGTTGACGCCCTTGCCGCCCGGCAGCGTCGTCTGCTCGACGGTCCGGTGCCGGCGGCCGAGGCGGAAGTTCGGCACCGACAGCGACTTGTCGATCGCCGCGTTGAGGGTGACGGTGATGATCACGGGACCGCTGACTCCTCGCGGCGCCGGGCCCGCCGGTGTTCGGCGTCCAGCGCGCGCCTGCGGTTGATCGCCCGGCGGCGCAGCAGCACGAGAGGGAGGCTACAGGCCAGCAGCAGCACCAGCGCGACGATCGTCTGCGCGCGGCTGAGCATGTCGTCCAGGCGCGTGCCGAGACCGGCCTCGGCGACCGGGCGCGCGGTCACGACCGGCACCCGCGCGAGGACCTCGTCGCCCTTGCGGACGATCGCCGTCCCGAGCCGCGTGCCGCGCGGCAGCGGCCCGTCGACCTCGGCCGGCAGCCCGGTCACCGTGACGTTCGTGCGCGCGCCGCTGCGCACGACGCGCTTGACGGTCGCGCCCGCGATGACCTCGACGGACTCCTTGCCGCGATAGCGCAGCGCGACCCGGCCGAGCACCCGCCCCTCGGGCACGACCGTCCGCGCGTCGTAGCTGCTCAGCCCGTAGCGCAGCAGCGCGAGCGAGTCGACGTCGCGGGCGCGCTCGCTCGGCTCGCCGAGCACGACGCTGACCACGGTCACGCCGTCGCGGGTCGCCGAGCCGACGAGGATGTAGCCGGCGCGGCCGGTGTGCCCGGTCTTCACGCCGTTGATGGCGTCGATCCGGCGCACGAGCGAGTTGCGGTTGAGGACGGTCCGCCTGCGCGCCCCGCTGCGCAGCGTCGCGCTGGGCAGGTCGACCGTGCGCCGGAAGAACTCGTAGCCGCGCAGCCGGATCGCGAGCTTCGCGAGGTCGTGGGCGGTGGAGTAGTTGTGCGGGTCGTCGAGCCCGACCGGGTTCGCGAAGCTCGTGTCGCGCAGGCCGAGCGCCTTCGCGCGGCGGTTCATCTCGGCGACGAACGCGCTCGTCGAGCCCATCGTCCCGACGGCGATCGCCGCGGCGGCGTCGTTGGCGCTCGGCAGGAGCGCGGCGCGCAGCAGGTCGCGGACGCTCATCCGCTCGCCCGGGTGCAGGCCGATCTGCGACTCGGACGCTGCGGGCGTGTAGTCGGTGGCGCTGAAGATGTCGTCGAGGTCGTCGCGCTGGAGCGCGACGAGCACGGTCATGAGCTTCGTCGTCGACGCGATCTGGCGGCGCTGGCTGGGATTGCGCGACATGAGGACGTCCCCGGTCGAGGCCTCCATGACGATCGCCGCCTTCGCGCCCACGAGACGGGGCGCGCCCGCGGGGGTCTGGGCGACGAGCGCAAGGCGCCGCCAGGAGCAGTGCGAGCACTGCCCCGAGCAGGACGGGGCGGATCGTCACGGTGCGAGCTTGAGCGTCTGGCCGGGATGCAGCGACGACGGGTCGATGCTGGGGTTGAGTTCGAACAGGCGGTCGGTGGTGATCCCGGCGGCCGCGGCGATCGACGCCGGGGTGTCGCCCGCCTGGACCTTCACGAAGCGATGCGGCGGCGTCGCGCTCTCGGGCGCCACGGGCGTCGGACCGTGCCGGCGTCGACTGCACCGGCGCCGACTGGGCCGACGTCGGCCGGGCCGGCGCCGACTCGACGGGCAGCGGCGTGACCGGCGTCGCCGACTCGCCGCCGCCGCTCGTGGCGACGATCACGAACGCACCCAGGAGCAACAACGCGAGCAGCGCTGGGAGCACCAGCCGCTCTAGATCGACCTCCTCCATCTCTGTCCAGAGGATACGGGCCGGGGCCGCGCGCGGGGACATTCACAACGACCATGCCGCTGCGCGCAGCCGCTCGGCCTCCGCGCGCGCGGCGGCCGCCGGCGGCGCGCCCGTCGATTCGTGTGCCGTCGCGATCGAGCGCGACGCGCTGACGAGTCCGCCGGCGCGTCCCGGGGCGAAGGCGGGCGCCATGTCCTCGACGCGCCCGCCCTGGGCGCCGATGCCGGGCAGCAGGAACGGCGCGTGCGGCATGAGCTCGCGCATCCGCGCGACGTGCTCGGGCGCGGTGGCGCCCACGACCGCCCCGATGTCCGTCAGCCCGCTGCGCCCCGGCGACCCGCCGAGCTGCGCGACGATCCGTGCCAGGCGCTCCCAGACCGTGCCGCCGTCCCCGTCGCCGTCGCCGTCGCCGTCGCCGGCGAGCACGAGGTCCTCGATGTCGGCGGCGCCCGGGTTGGACGTGCGCACGAGCACGAACACGCCCGCGCCGGCCGCCCGCGCGCCGTCGACGAGCGGCGCCAGCGCGTCGACGCCGAGCAGCGGGTTGGCGGTGAACGCGTCGGCGCGCAGCCCCTCGACCTCGCCGAACGGCGTCGGCGTGCTGCCGACGAGCGCCTGCGCGTACGCCGCCGCGGAGACCGAGATGTCGCCGCGCTTGGCGTCGGCGAGGACGAGCAGGCCGCGCTCGCGGGCGTGGGCGACCGTGGCCGCGAGCGCCGCCCAGCCGTCGGCGCCGAGGCGCTCGAAGCAGGCGAGCTGCGGCTTGACGGCGACGCATGCCGGGCCCGCGGCGTCGATCAGCGCGGCGCAGTGCGCACGCACCGCCGCGGCCGCCCGCTGGACCGGCGAGCCGTCGGCGGGGGCGAGCGCGAGCGCGTCCGGCCACAGCCGCATCGGGTCCGGATCGAGGCCGAGGACGATCTGCGACTCGCGCGCCTCGACGAGGTCGGCGAGCCGGTCGGCGAACGTCGCTGCGGCGGTGCTGATCGCTGCCCGCCACCTACGATCTGACGGCCTGCTTGAGCCCCGACGCCGCCGCGAACCGCGGGACGCGCGTGGCCGCGATGTCCATCGGCTCGCCGGTGCGCGGGTGCTTGCCCTGGCGCGCGCCGCGCTCGGCGACGCTGAACTTGCCAAGGCCTGGCAGCGCCACCTCGCCGCCACGGCCGAGGACCTCCTGGACGGTTTCGATGACGGCGTCGACCGCGTCTGCGGACTGCTTGCGCGTCAGACCGGTGCGCGTCTGGACGGTATCGACGAGCTGGGACTTCGTCACGAGCGGCGCTCCTTGTGCAGCAGGGGTGGCTTGGAACGTGTCGAAGCTACCAGCGTGACCGGACCGTTCCCGATCGGCGAGGATGCGGGCGTGTCGTTCAACAAGATCGCCTGGCTCGTGACGGTCGGGGCCGCCTTCCTCACCGCCCTGCTGCTGTTCCTGTCGGGCTACAACGGCTACGGCGCCGTCGCGATCGCCGTGGGCCTGTCGGCCGCGATCAACCTGCGCTAGGTGGTCCGCTCCACCGCCCGACGGCGCCGCCGGTGGCGCGACGCGCGACCACACGTGCGCCGCAGCGGCGCAAGCCCGCGACGCGAACGCCGTTAGTCCGGCATGCGCCCAACGCTCGCAGTCATCGTCCACCATCGCCACCGCGCTTGCCGGTGCCGGCGTCGCCCCGGCGCAGGCCGCCGCGAAGAAGCGCTGCGCGCACAGCGCCGGGGCGACCACGCTGAAGAAGACGTCCCTCGTCTGGGCCTACCGCTCCAAGGGCAGTGAGTTCGGCGCGAAGTCCTACGCCTGCTACCGCCCCACGGGACGCACGCTGCTGCTGCACAAGAACACGGGCGGAGCCGCGACGACCGACATCATCCTCGACGCGGTCGCCATCTCCGGTCGCGTCGTCGCCTTCCACGTCCAGGCGTCCAGCACCAGTACCTACGACTTCGTCAGGTCCTACGACGTGCGCTCCGGCAAGCGGCTGCGCAGCAGCGGCAAGTTCACGCAGACCGCTCCGACGGGCGACTACCCCCTGCCGCGCGTGGCGATCGCGACGAACGCCCGCGGCGCGATCGTGTGGCTCGCGGGCGGCGTGCTGCGCGCGCTGGATCGCAGCGGCGCGCGCGTCCTCGCGCGGGAGACGGCGGGGCCGATCAGCGGCGTCTCCGCCACCGCTCGCACGGCGCGCTGGACGCAGGGCGCCGGCAAGCACCACGCCAGCCTGCGCTGACGCTCGAGGCGCGGCGCGCTGCGACGACCCGCTCAGCGCGGCCGGATCTCCGTGCCCGGGTGCACGCTGCCCTCGGGCTCGAGGTGGATGAGCACGTCGGCGCCGCGCAGCCGCGCGCGGATCGCGTCCTGCAACGCGTGCGCCGTCGCGTGCGCGTCCTCGAGCGTCGTGCCCGACCGGAACTGCACGTGCAGGTCGACGTAGCGCCGCGAGCCCGCCCGCCGCGCGCGGAGCTTGTGGTAGCCGGCGACGCCGCGCGGGCCGAACTCGGCGATCGCGTCGCGGACGGCGTCGAGCTCCTGCGGCGGCAGCGCCTCGTCGACGAGCACGCGCGACGCGCGCGCCAGCAGCCGCAGGCCGGCGTAGACGATCGCCGCCGCGACGACGAGCGCGATGATCGGGTCCAGCCACACCGCGCCGGTCACCTGGACGAGGACGAGCCCGAGCAGGACGGCCGCCGACGTCGCCGCGTCGGTGCGCAGATGCGCCGCGTCGCCCTCGAGCGCCGGCGAGTCCGTGTCGCGGGCGCGCCGCGCGAGCCGCGTCGAGACGACGACGTTCGCGACGATCGAGAACCCGATCACGCCGATGCCGACGCCGAGCGAATGGACCTCGGGCCCGTTCGCGAGGCTGCGCACGGCGGAGAAGATGATCACCCCGGAGCCGACGAGGATCAGCATCGCCTCGATCGCGGCGGCGAGGTTCTCGATCTTGTCGTGCCCGTAGGGATGCTCCGCGTCGGCCGGTTTATCCGCCTCGCGGACGGAGAAGTAGGCGACGAACGACGCGATCAGGTCGATCGACGAGTGCATCGCCTCGGTCAGGATCGCCACCGAGCCGGTGATCGCACCCGCGGCGAGCTTCAGCGCGATGAGGATCGCGTTGGAGGCGATCGACAGCGCCGCGGCGCGGGTCTTGACCGATCCGGCGCGGCGCGGCTGGCTGGCTGCGATCAGCGGTCCGGCCATGGCGGCTGGGTGCCGTCGAGCAGCGCGAGCAGCTCGCGCGCCGCCCGGCCGCGGTGGCTGATCGCGTCCTTCTCCGACGGGTCGAGCTCGGCCATCGTCCGCCCGTCGGCGATGTCGTCGGGCAGGAACGCGGGGTCGTAGCCGAAGCCGCCGTCGCCGCGCGGGTCGGGGTCGAGCGTGCCCGTGCAGCGTCCCTCGACGAGCCGCTCGTCGCCGTCGGCGTCCACGTACGCCAGCGCGCAGACGTAGGCGAGCGCCGATCCCGCGGGCGCCTCGCGCAGGAGCTTGGCGAGGTTCTCCTCGTCGGTCGCGTCCTCGCCGGCGTAGCGCGCCGAGCGCACGCCCGGCGCGCCGCCGAGCGCCTGCGCCTCGATCCCCGAGTCGTCGGCGATCGCCGGCAGCCCGGTCGCGCGGGCGGCCGTGCGCGCCTTCTCCAGCGCATTGCCGGAAAACGTGTCGGCCGTCTCGGGCGGCAGGACGACGTCGGCGGGCAGCACGACGATCTCGTGCGGCGCCAGCAGCGTCGCGAACTCGCGCAGCTTGTGCGCGTTGCGGGTCGCGAGCACGAGCCTCACGCCACCGCCTGCGCCTGGACGGCGCGCAGCTGCTCGATCCCCCCGCCGGCCAGCGCGAGCAGCTCGTCGAGGTGCGCCCGCGAGAGCGGCGTGCGCTCGGCGGTCGCCTGGACCTCGATGAGCCCGCCGTCGCCCGTCATCACGACGTTCGCGTCGACCTCGGCGGTCGAGTCCTCGGAGTAGTCGAGGTCCAGCAGCGGGATGCCGCCGACGATCCCGCAGGAGATCGCCGCGACGCTGCCGGTGAGGGGCGAGCGCTCGAGCTTGCCCTCCTCGAGCAGCCGGCGGGTCGCGAGGTCGAGCGCGACGAAGGCGCCCGTGATCGACGCGCAGCGCGTCCCGCCGTCGGCGGTGAGCACGTCGCAGTCGAGGTAGATCGTGCGCTCGCCGAGCGCCGCGAAGTCGATGACCCCGCGGATCGAGCGCCCGATCAGCCGCTGGATCTCGACGGTGCGCCCGTCCGGACGCCCCTTGGTGACGTCGCGCGCCTTGCGGTCGCCGGTCGACGCCGGGAGCATCCCGTACTCCGCCGTCACCCAGCCGCGGCCCTGCCCGGCCATCCAGCGCGGAACGCTCTCCTGCACCGACGCGGTGCAGATCACGCGCGTCTCGCCCTGCGTGATGAGCGCCGAGCCCGCCGCCGGCTTGACGAAGTGCGGCTCGATCGTCGTCGGGCGCAGATCGTGCGCCGCGCGGTCGTAGGAGCGGGTGAGAACGTCCGTCATGCGGGCACCTCGGTCGGAAGGTCGATGTGGTCGACAGCGCCCATCGGCAGCTGCAGGAAGCGCGAGCCGACCTCGGCGAACGCGGCCGCGTCGCCCGTGCACAGGAAGCTGTAGCTGCCCTCGCCCGTGCGTGGGGTGGTGAGCTCGCGGGTCGACAGCGCGTGCTGCACGCGGCGCGCGATCGCGGTGCCGGACGTGATCAGCCCGACCTCGGGGCCGAGCAGGCGCTGCAGCAGCGCGCGCACGAACGGGTAGTGCGTGCAGCCGAGGATCGCGGTGTCGACCTGCGCCGCGCGCAGGGGCGCGCAGTACGTGCGCGCGAGCGCCACGTCGGCCTCGGTGATCGGCGCGCCGTCCTGCGAGATCCGCGCGAGATCCGGGCACGCGACGCTCGTGAGCTTCACGAGCGGGTCGGCCGCGAGCACCGCGCGCTCGTACGCGCCGCTGGCGACCGTCGCCTGCGTGGCGAGCACGCCGATGCGCCCGCTGCGCGTCTGCGCGACCGCGAGGTTGGACTCCGGCCCGACGACCCCGATGACGTCGACGCCATGCCCGCTGGCGGCGACGTACGCCGAGAGGTCGGCCAGGGCGCTCGAGGTCGCCGAGTTGCACGCGACGACGATGAGCTTCGCACCGCGCCCGAGCAGCACGTCGGCGATCTGCCGGCTGAACGCCCGCAGCTCGGCGGGCGAGCGATCGCCGTACGGGAACCGCGCCGAGTCGCCGAGGTACAGGAAATCCTCCTGCGGCAGCGCGACGAGCAGCTCGTGCAGGACGGTCAGCCCACCCACGCCGGAGTCGAAGACCCCGATCGGGGCGGTGCTCTGTGGGACGGCACGCACGAGGCGCCATGTTCGCAGAGGCGCCCCGCGGACCCTGGCCGGGGAGCGTCATTTCGGCTTGGCCTTGCCGACGTCCTCGATCGTCTCCTTCAGCTTGGCGGCGATGTCCTTCGCCAGCCCGTCGCCGGGCAGCTTGCCGGCGGCGATGACCACGCCGGACAGCAGCGCCGCCAGCAGGAGCATGAGCCCGACGTACTCGACGGTGCCCTGCCCGGACTGCTCGCGCCACAGGCGAGCGAGGTGTGCGTGAATCCAGCCCATCGTGCGATACGGCATGTGCGGCCTCCAGAAGGAATGGTGATGTGCCGCTCCGATGCTGCGCCGCTTCGTGTGACGGATCTACGCGCGTCTGTGACAAGTGCGCGGAGAACCTGCACCAACGCTGTTGAATGACCGCAACCTCGCATGCGCGCCCTCGTCGTCACCAACATGTACCCGTCCCCCGCCCGCCCGGCGTTCGGCAGCTTCGTGCGCGACCAGGTCCGCGCCCTGCAGCGGATCGCGGGGCTCGACGTCGAGCTATACACCTTCTCCGGCGGCGGGCCCCGCGGCTACCTCCGCGCGGCCGGCGAGCTGCGCCGGCGCTTTCGCGGACAGCGCTTCGACATCGTGCACGCCCACTTCGGCCTCACCGCATGGCCCGCGCTCGCGGTCGGCGCCGGCCACCGCCTCGTCACGCTGCACGGCAACGACCTCTATCACCCGCGCTCGCGCCCGATCACGACTGCGGTCCTCGGCCGGATGGATCTCATCGGCACGCCGACCGCCGCGTTCGCGTCCGAGGTCCCGGGCGCCGGCGTGCGCCACGACGTCGCGATCCTGCCCTGCGGCATCGACGTCGAGCGCTTCCGTCCGCTGGACCGCCGCGCGGCGCGCAAGCAGCTCGGGCTCGATCCCGGCGGGCGTTACGTGCTGTTTCCCTACGACCCGGCGCGCGTCACGAAGCGCGCCGACCGCGCGCGCGAGCTCGCCGGCGACGACGCGCATCTGCTGACGATGGGCCGGATCGCGCCGGAGGAGGTCCCGATCTGGGTCAACGCCGCCAACGCCGTCATCTGCCCGTCGGACTGGGAGACGTTCGGCCTGGCCTGCATCGAGGCGCTCGCCTGCGACGTGCCCGTGCTCGCGCGGCCGACGGGCGCCCACCCCGAGGCGTTGCGCGGGATCGCCGGCGCGTACTGCGGCGAGTGGGATCTCGACACGTGGCGGGCCGCGCTCGCGCCGCACCTGGAGGACGACGACCCGCGCATCGCGGGCCGGGCGCGCGCCCTGGAGTTCTCCGCCGAGGCGTTCGCGGAGCGGGTCGCCGGCGCATGGCGCTGGCTCGCGGAGGGCGGGCCGCCCCCGCCGCTATACTCGCCCGCCGAGGCGCCGGCCGCAGCACTACGCGACGCCTCGTCGTCATGACCGGACCGATGCAGCGCATCTTCCGCCGCCGCGCCTCCGGCTCCTCTCGCCCTGGCGCCGACGGCCCGCCACGCCGACTCCCGTTCGGCCTGTTCCGCAAGCGCGCGGACGCCAAGCGCCTGCCCTGGGGCAAGCAGGCATCCGCGCTTCCTACCGCGCCCGAGACGCAGGAGACCCAGGTCATCGTGCAGCAGGCCGCCCGCGCCCGCCCAGCCGAGCTTCCGCGACCGCGGCAAGCTGCGCCGGCGCCTGCGCTTCCTGCGCCGCGCGCGCGAGCTCGCGTTCCGCGACATCGGCGGGCTGATGTTCGACATGCGCCGCTTCGGGCGCGAGCGGCCGGACCTCGTCGAGTCGAAGATCGGCGCGCTCGCCGCCGTCGACACGGAGCTGCGCGCGCTCGAGCGGATCCTCGACGACCGGCGGCCGCTGCACGAGTTGCGCGAGCCCGGGATCACGTCGTGCGCCCGTTGCGGGGCATTGCATTCGAGCGAATCGAACTTCTGCCCGCACTGCGGGCTGCAGGTCGGCGGGGCGCGTGCGATGGGCGAGGTCGGCGGCGCGATCGCGGCGCCCCCGCAGCCACCGCCTGCGCCGGCCCAGCTGTCGACGGCGGCGGCGGTCAGTGGTCAGGCGCCTGCGCTCTGCGGCGTCCGCGCCGCCGGACGGACGGCGTAAGCAGCCGCCGCCGAGCGCCGCGCCACCCGACGCACGCCACAGGCAGGCGTCCTCCCCCACGGCGCCGCCGACTGAGGCGATGCTGCCCCCGCACGGGCCTGACGACGGCTCGTGAGCGCCCAGCCGCCCGAAGGTCCAGGCCAGCTCCCGCCGCCCGGCTCACTGCGCTGCCCACGCTGCTCGGCGACGGTGGGGCCCGAGCAGGATTGGTGCCTGGAGTGCGGCGCACCGGCGCGCACCCGCCTCGCCCCGACGCCCAACTGGCAGCTTCCGACGGTCGCGATCGGGGCGATCGTCCTGGTCGCGGGCGCGCTGCTGGCGTTCGCGTTCGTGAAGCTGACGGGCGACGACGGCGCGGCCGCCGGCACGACGCCGACCGCGGTCGTCGAGACCGCGCCACCGGCCGCTGTGGCGCCGCCCGCCGCCTCGACCGCGACGACTCCGACGGCGACGACGACAGCGCCGGCCGGCCCCGCGGCGCCGGCTTCGACGGTGCCCGGGCAGACCGCGACGACCACCACGCTCGCGAGGACGGCCACGACGTCGAGGACGGCGACCACTCCGGCCAGGACGACCACGACGCCGTCGCGGACCACGACCACGCGAACGTCGACGACTCCGACCACCACGACACGGACCACGCCCACGCAGACGACGGGCACGACGCAGACTCCTTAGCGCGGCTGGGTGGTGGCGAGGGCTTCGCGTTGGTTGGGCGCGGGGCGCTTGCGAACAGGATCGATGACGGGTGTGGTGAGCGGGCGCTCGAGGCGTGCCTTCGGACCGCCGCGTCGCGCTCGGCCGGGAGCGTGGCGCGAACGTGCTCGCATACAACACATCCGCGCCACCGTCCCGCGCCGCAAGGGCCCAGAGCCGCAGAGCGGCCGGGGGTTGCCCTGAACCGTCCATCCGCTGGACGCAACCGTCGAACCCCCGCCCCACGCGCCGACGCGGCTCGCCGCACACGCCGCGAAGCGATCCGTCAGCCGCACCCGCCCCACGGAGCGCCAAGCCCGCCCGTCCACCGCTCCTTCAATGACGCCGTTCGCCAGCGCCCAGGGCCAGCACGACCCACCGGCTCCCCCACCAGCGCCGACCAACCAGCCCAACCAGCCCCAACCAGCCCCACCCACCCCTCAAGCCAGCGCCGGCCAGTAGCTCCCCGCCAGCCGCTCCTGCACCCGCAACGCCAGCGGATGCACCGGCACGTCAACCGCACCACGCGGCTCGGCACCACCCACGACCGCAAGCGTCGACACCACGCCCCGCGACAGCGCGCCGAGGTCGTAGCCGCCCTCCAGCACGATCCCCAGCGGCACCCCCAGCTCGACAGCCACCCCAGCCAGAACCGCCGCCATCCCCGCGAAGCCCTCATCCGTCACGACGCACGACGCGAGCGGGTCGTCCGCGTGCGCGTCGTAGCCCGCCGACACGAGCAGCAGATCGGGCTCGTACGCGAGCGCCAGCGGCCGCACGACGTGCTCCATGTGCGACAGGAACACCGCGTCGCCGGAGCCCCCCGGCACCGGCATGTTCACCGTGTAGCCCTCACCGGCCCCGCTGCCGACGTCCGGACGCCGGACCCGTGCCCGGATACAGCGGCGACTGGTGGATCGAGCAGAACAGGACGTCGTCGCGCGAGTGGAAGATCGCGTTCGTCCCGTTACCGTGATGGACGTCCCAGTCGACGATCATCACCCGTCGCGCACCGTGCGCGTCAAGCGCGTGCTGGGCGCCGATCGCGATGTTGTCGAACAGGCAGAAGCCCATCGCCCGCGCCGGCTCGGCGTGATGGCCCGGCGGGCGGTGCAGCGAGGCGCCCACGCGAGCGCCCTCCGCGCCCAGCAGACCGTCGACCAGCGCGATCGCTCCCCCCGCCGCGTGCAGCGCCGCCTCCCACGACCCGGCGCTGACGATCGTGTCCATGTCGATCATCCCGCCGCCCCGGCGGCACAGCGCCTCGATGCGGCGCACGTGCTCGACAGGGTGCACCGCAGCGATCGCCTCCGCCGAAGCCGCGGGCGACAGCCGCACGTCGAAGCCCAGCCAGTCGCGCTCGCTCAGCGCCCGCTCGATCGCGACGATCCGGCGCGCGTTCTCCGGATGCCCGCCGGTGTCGTGCTGCAGCGACGAGGGATGATGGAGCAGGATCGGAGCAGGCATCGGAGTACGGTACCCCGCCTGTGCCCGACGACGAACCGGTGATCTGCAGCGACCTCGCGGTCGTCGGAGCCGGAGCCGCCGGGCTCTATGCCGCGCTGTCCGCCGCGACGAAAGGCGCCTCGGTGACGCTCGTCTCCGCCACGCCGCTCGCGCAGACCGCAAGCTACTGGGCGCAGGGCGGGATCGCCGCCGCCCTCGCCGTCGAGGACTCCTTCGAGCGCCACCTCGCCGACACCGAGGCCGCCGGGCGCGACCTCGTGCGCCGCTCGGCCGCGGAGGTGCTCGTCCGCGAGGCCCCGGAGCGCGTGCGCGACCTCGAGCGCATGGGCGTCCGCTTCGACGCCGACCGCCGCGGCGTCCTCGCGCTCGGCCTCGAGGGCGGGCATTCCGTGCGCCGCGTCGTGCACGCGGGCGGCAGCGCGACCGGCCGGCGCGTCGTGCGCCAGCTCTCGGCGCTCGCCGTCGACGAGCCGCGGATCACCGTGCTGGAGGGCGCCCGCGCCGCCGCCGCCTGGATGCACGATGGCCGCTGCGAGGGCGTCGCGCTCGAGGACGGCCGCGCCGTCCGCGCGCGGGCGACGATCCTCGCCACCGGCGGCGCCGCCGCGCTGTGGTCGCGCACGACGAACCCGCCGGGCTCGCTCGGAATCGGCATGTCGATCGCGCACGCCGCGGGCGCCGAGCTCGCCGACCTCGAGTTCCTCCAGTTCCACCCGACCGCCGTCATCGGCATCACCGGCCGCGAGGGCTTCCTCGTCACCGAGGCGATCCGCGGCGAGGGCGCGACGCTGCACGGTCCCGACGGCGAGCGCTTCGTCCAGGAGCTGGCGCCCCGCGACGAGGTCTCGCGCGCGATCGCCGCGCTGCTGGACGAGACCGGCGCGGCGTCCGTCGGCCTGGACATGCGCGAGGTCGACCCGTCGCTGTTTCCGAACGTCGTCTCGGCGCTGCGCGACGCCGGCCTGGATCCCACGCGCGAGCGGATTCCCGTGTCGCCGGCCTCGCACTACATGATGGGCGGCGTCGTCTGCGACCTCGACGGGCGCAGCACGGTCGCCGGCCTGTACGCCGTCGGCGAGACTTCCTGCACCGGGCTGCACGGCGCCAACCGCCTCGCCTCGAACTCGCTGAGCGAGTGCTTCGTCTGGGGCGCGCGCGCCGCGCAGGCCGGCCTCGACGAGCCCGCCCGCAGCGCGGCGATCGGCCCGCCGCCGGCCGTCGCGCCGCTCCAGCGCCCCGCTCGCGCGACGCAGGAGGCGCTCTGGCGCGACGCCGGGATCGTCCGCACGCGCGAGGGCCTGGAGCGGCTCGCCGGCGATCCGCACCCGCTCGCACGGCTGATCGCGGCCTGCGCGCTGCGGCGCGAGGAGAGCCGCGGTGCACACCAGCGAGCGGACTTTCCGGCCGTCGATCCCGCGTTCGACCATCAGCACACCGAAATCGGGGCGGACGAGCGCCCGCGGCCGGCAGGCTGGGCTTGACGGGCCGTCGAGCTTAATACGAACTCAACGTTGGTTTCGTTCTTACCTCATACGCGACCGCCAGACTGCCGCGGCCTGCTTGTCGTACGAGGAAAGGAGATCCCGACCACCATGTACCAATTCAGCCGTGCGATCTATCGAGAGCTGTCTGCGCACATCGATTGCTCGCACGAGACGCGCGACGGCCACGCCGACGTGCTCCGTGCCTGCGAGGCCACGATCGAGCGCCTCGCGACCGACCGCCACTACTTCGCCCGGCCCGCCCGGACGCTCTTCAACGACATCCGCACGAACTTCCCGATCGGCGCCCAGCCGCGCGTCTGGAACGTCGTCTCGGTCTACGTCGGCGCCGCGCAGGAATGGCTCGCCAAGCAGCCCCAGCACGGCTACGACATCAACGGCAACCCGCTCGAGTGCCGCGCCACGACGCGCCGCGGGACGCCCTGCCAGCGCATCCCGCTCGCCCACAACGGCTACTGCCCCTCGCACCAGCACCTCGCCGAGACCGAGGAGATCGCGGAGCGGATCGCGGCGTAGGCAGCGACAGGCGGCGCGCGCGGGTCGCGCAACGCGCGCAGACCGTCTGCACCGGCATCGCGCTTAGATACGCCGATGCCGGTCCTCATACAGCCCGATCCACCGCTGAGCGACGGCGTCGTCGCCCTGCGCGGGTTTGCGTCCACCGACGTCGACGCGCTCGTCGAGGCCTGCCAGGACCCGGAGATCCCGCGCTTCACGCTCGTCCCGAGCCCGTACACCGAGCGGCACGCGCGTGACTGGCTGCAGCGCGTCGCCGACGGCCGCGCCACCGGCGCGCGGATGACGTTCGCGATCGTCGACGCGCCCGCGGGCGACGCCCTGCTGGGCGCGGCCGGGCTGAACGTCATCGACTGGGACCAGCGCGCGGCGGACCTCGGCTACTGGCTGGCCGCACCGGCACGCGGGCGCGGCGTCGCGTCCCGCGCGGTTCGGCTCGTCGCGGCCTGGGCGTTCGACACGCTCGGCCTCGAGCGCCTCGAGCTGCGCGCCCAGGAGCACAACCACGCGTCGCGCGCGGTCGCCGAACGCACCGGCTTCGAGCCGGTGGCAGGCTCCGGTCATCCACCGCCCCGAGTGCGACCACATGCCCGACGTGTTCTACGCGCGCCTGCGCGGCGGCTGAGCAACCGGCGCGCGTGCTGCTCGGCGTCGACGTCGGCGGGACCTTCACCGACGCGGTGCTCGCCACCGGCGGACGGCTCGTGACGGCGAAGGCGCCGACGACGCCCGACGACCAGTCCGAGGGCGTCATGGCGGCCGTGCGGCGCGGCGCTCGAGCGCGCGGACGCCGGCGCCGCCGAGGTCGAGGCCTTCGCCCACGGGATGACGGTCGCGACGAACGCGCTGCTCGAAGGCCGTGGCGCGCGCACCGTGCTCGTCGCGACCGAGGGCTTCACCGACGTCGTCGAGCTCGCCCGCCAGGCGCGCGCCGACCTCTACCGCCTCTGCGCGGCGCGGCCGGCCCCGCTCGTCCCGCCGCAGCGCCGCGTCGCGGCGCAGAGCGCTGCGGCCCCGAGGGCGTGCTGCGGGCGCTCGGCGATCCCGCGGCGCTCGTGGAGGAGGTCGCCGCGCTCGAGCCCGAGGCGGTCGCGGTCGTGCTCCTGCACGCCTACGCCCACCCCGAGCACGAGCAGGCGATCGGCGACGCGCTGGCGGCGGCGCTGCCGGACGTCCACGTCTCGCTCTCGCACGACGTCGTCGGCACGTTTCGCGAGTACGAGCGCGCGGCGACGACCGAGGTCGACGCGGCGCTGTCGCCTCTGCTGCGCGCGCTACCTGCGGCGGCTGCTCGAGCGCGCGGACGAGGCCGGACTGCCGGAGCCGCGGATCATGCAGTCGAGCGGCGGCCTCGCGGCGGCCTCGCTGGCCGCGCGCCACGCGGCCTTCACGGTCCTCTCGGGACCGGCCGGCGGCGCCGCGGCCGCGGCGCTCGTCGCGCGCCGCAGCGGCCGCGAGGACCTCGTCTGCTTCGACATGGGCGGAACGTCGTGCGACGTGTGCGTCGTCGAGCGCGGCGCCGTGCGGGAGACGTCGTCCCACCCACCCCGCGAGGTCGGCGGCCGCCCGCTCGCGCTCGCGATGGTCGACATCCACACCGTCGGCGCCGGCGGCGGCTCGGTCGCGTGGCGCGATCCGGGCGGCGCGCTGCGCGTCGGCCCGCGCAGCGCGGGCGCGGTCCCCGGACCGGCGTGCTACGGCCGCGGCGGCGAGGAGCCGACCGTGACCGACGCGAACCTCCTGCTCGGCAGGCTCGGCGCCGACGCCCCGCTCGCCGGCGGCGTGCACGCTCGACCGGGCGGCGGCCGAGCGCGCCGTCGACACGCTCGCGGAGAAGCTCGGCCTGGACCGGATCGCCTGCGCGGAGGGGATCCTCCGCGTCGCCGATGCCGAGATGGTGCGCGCGCTGCGCGTCATGACCGTCGAGCAGGGGATCGACCCGCGCGGCTTCGCGCTGCTCGCCTTCGGCGGCGCCGGGCCGCTGCACGCGGCGTCGATCGCCGGCGAGCTCGGGATGACGACGATCCTCTGCCCGCGCGCGTCGGGCGTCCTGAGCGCGCTCGGGCTCGCCGCCGCCGACCGCCGCGCGACCGAGCAGCGCACGGTCCTGCTCGCCGGCGCGCAGCTGACCGACGCCGCGCTCGCCCGCGCGCGCGACGAGCTGGCCGGCGCGGCGCGCGCCACGCTGGGCGGCGGCGAGGCGGCGCGCGCGGAGGTCGTCTACGACGTGCGCTACCGCGGCCAGGCGCACGAGCTGACCGTGCGCGACCTCGAGGACGCGACGGTCGACCGGCTGCGCGCCGCGTTCGAGGCGCTGCACGAGGAGCGCTACGGCCACCGCGACGCGGACGCGCCGGTCGAGGTCGTCACGATCCGCGCGACGGCGCGCGTGCCGGGTCCCGAGCTCGACCTCGCCGCGGGCTCCGCGGCGGGCGATGTGCAGCGCACGCGGCGGACGGTCGTCTTCGCCGGCACCGAGCACGACGCCGAGATCCTGCGCGGCGAGCCCGCTCCCGGCGACGAGATCGCAGGACCCGCGGTCTGCGAGCTGCCCGAGGCGACGCTCGCCGTGCCACCGGGCTGGCACGGCACGGTCGACGAGGCCGGCACGATCGTGCTGCAGGGAGGCGATCGCGATGGCGCTTGACCCGATCGACCTGCAGGTCGTGACCGGCGCGCTGCGCGCGGCCTGCGAGGAGATGGGCGCCGCGCTCGTGCGCAGCGCGCACTCGGCGAACATCAAGGAGCGCCGCGACTGCTCGAGCGGCCTGTTCGACGCCGCCGGGCAGATGGTCATGCAGGCCGAGCACATCCCCGTCCACCTCGGGGCGATGCCGGCCGCCGTCGCGGCGGTGCTCGGCGAGGACCACTCCGACGGGCGCCCGTGGATCCTCAACGACCCCTTCCGCGGCGGCACGCACCTGCCCGACATCACCGTCATCACGCCGGTGCTCGACGAGGCCGGGAGCGAGCTGCTCGGCTTCGCCGCCAACCGCGCCCACCACGCCGACGTCGGCGGCCGGGTGCCGGGCTCGATGCCCGCCGACTCGACGACGCTCGACGAGGAGGGCGTCGTCATCGCGCCGCGCGTGCTCGACGAGGCGGCGATCGACGAGCTGGTCGCGCAGATGCGCCAGCCCGCCCAGCGCCGCGCCGACCTGCGCGCCCAGCTCGCCGCGAACCGGATCGGCGCGCGGCGCCTGCGCGAGCTCGCCGCCCGGCTCGGCGCCGGCGCGCTGCGCGAGGCGACCGCGGCGGTGCTCGACTACGCCGAGCGCCGCACGCGCGCCTGCATCGCGGCGCTGCCCGACGGCCCGCGCGAGGCCCGCGACGTGCTCGAGGGCATCGACGGCGACATCGAGCTGCGGCTCGTCGCGACGGTCGACGGCGACCGCCTCGTCCTCGACTTCGCCGGCAGCGCCGGGCAGCACCGCGGCAACCTCAACTGCCCGCTGGCGGTCACGCGCTCGGCCGCCTACTTCGCCGTGCGCGTCCTGACGGACCCCGACGTGCCGCCGAGCGCCGGCGCCTACCGCCCGATCGAGGTCCGCGCGCCCGCAGGGCTCGCTGCTCAACGCGCACGCGCCGCGGGGCGGTCCCGCGCCGGCGGTCGCGGGCGGCAACGTCGAGACCTCCAGCCGCGTCGCCGACCTCGTGCTCGCCGCGTTCGGGCGCGCGCTCGGGCAGGGCACGATGAACAACCTCACGCTGGGAACGGAGGAGTTCACGTACTACGAGACGCTCGGCGGCGGCCAGGGCGCCTGCCCGGACGCCGACGGGCCGAGCGGCGTCCACGTCGCGATGTCCAACACGCTCAACACGCCGGTCGAGGCGCTCGAGCTCGAGTTCCCGCTGCGCGTCGTGCGCCACGCGATCCGGCGCGGATCGGGCGGCGCCGGGCGCCACAGCGGCGGCGACGGGATCGTCCGCGAGCTCGAGGCGCGGGCGCCGATGTCCTACGCGCTGATCACCGAGCGCCGCCGCCACGCTCCCCCCGGCGCCGACGGCGGCGAGCCCGGCGCGCGCGGGCGCAACCTGCTCAACGGCGACGAGCTGCCCGCGAAGGCGACCGGCGAGCTCGCGGCCGGCGACCGCCTGGCGATCGAGACGCCGGGCGGCGGCGGGCACGGACGGTCGAGCGCAGTCCGGCGACGGCGGGAGCCTGTGACCGGCACGGGCGTCGACGACCGAGCGCCTGCGCGGCGAGCGGCCGCAGCGCGATCACGCCGCGCTGTACGCGCAGCTGTTCGGCAGCGACGACGTCGCGGCGACGCTGTGGCCGCCGCCGCACGGCGGCGCCCGCTCGCCCGAGGAGGCGCACGAGCTGCTGGCACAGGACGTCGCGCACTGGGACAGCGAAGGCTTCGGTCCCTGGCTGTTCTTCGAGGCCGGCACGCGCGCGGTTCGCCGGCCATGCGGGCCTGCGCTGCGGGACCGTCGGCGGCGCTCCCAGCGTCGAGGTGCTGTACGCCGTCAGCCCGGATCGCTGGGGCCGCGGCTACGCGAGCGAGATGGCGCTCGCGGCCGTCGATCGCGCCCGCGCGCTCGGGCTTCCCGGCGTCGTCGGGTACACGCTGACGACGAACCACGCGTCGCAGCGCGTGCTCGAGAAGGCGGGGCTGCGCTTCGAGCGCACGCTCGAGCACGCCGGCCTGCCGCACTGGTTCGGCCGGCTCTCGTTCGCCCAGATTTCCTAGGCCAGGCGCGCCACCGTCCATCCGTCCATGCCACGGCCGCGGCGACGGCCTTCGCGCCGGCATGCCGTGCAGTTGCGCCGGGCCCAGACCGCGGGGCGCTTGACCGCCGCCGGGCCCAGGCTACGGTCGAAGACATGCTCGATCCCGTCTACGCAATCGTCCTCACCTCCCTCGCGCTGGCCCTGCTGGCCGTGATGCTCCTCCCGGCTCCGTCGCGCCCGCCGGCCGCGGAGGCCGGCATCCAGCTTGCGCTGCTGAGCCTCGGCTGCCTCACGGTCATCGTCATGGGCGCGTTCGCGCTGACCCACCACCACGAGGAGAGCACGATCTGCGGCGCGATCGCCTGGCTGCTCGTCATGCCGTGCGTGTGGCTCAGCCGCGCGCCGCGCCCCGTACGGCGAATGGGAGGAGGACGAGGACGGCGGCGGCGGCGGATCGCCCTCACCGCAGTGGCCCTCCGATCCCCCGGCTCCGGACGACCGGCTCCCCGGCCTGCAGCCGCCGATGATGCCGCCGCGCACGCACCGCTCTCGCGCCGGTCCCCGCCGCTGCACCGCCGGTCCCCGTCGTGGCGACCGCGGTGAAGGTGCAGCGCCTGCTCGCCGCCCAGGAGGCAGAGCGGGTGCGCGCCGCCAACGAGGTGCGGGCGCTGCTCGCCGCCGCGCGCAGCGCTCCGCTCCGGCGCAGGCAGCGGCCGCGCCCGCCGCCGATCCGCCGCCGTCAGCGAGCCACGGCCCATCCCCGCTTCACGCGGTGCGACCGCGGCTGCATCCCGCGCCCCGCGCGCGCGCCGAGCACGGCTCGATCGTGCACGTGACGGCCGCGGAGACCCACGGCCGCACGCCGCGTCGCCGCGCGACCGCGCGCCGGCGCGCCGCATCGGACGGGTCGCGCCCCGCGCTGCGCGACTGACGCGCAGGCGGCCCACCCGCCGCCGCGTCCGCACTGGCATCATCCCGCTGCATGGCGCCCGAATCCGCTTCCGCCGCGCCGGGTCGCGTCGGCTTCGTCGGGCTCGGGATCATGGGCTCGCGGATGGCGGCGAACCTCGCCCGCGCCGGCTACGAGCTGACCGTCTTCAACCGCACGCGGTCGACGGCCGATGCCTGGGCCGCCGAGTACGGCGGGACCGTCGCGGGCTCTCCCGCCGAGGTCGGCGCCGCGAGCGACATCGTGATCAGCATGGTCGTCGACGGCGACCAGGTGCGCGAGGCGCTGCTCGGCGCCGACGGCGTCGTCCAGGGCGCGTCCCCCGGCACGCTCTGCGTCGACATGTCGACGATCGCCCCCGCGCAGACGCTCGCGATCGGCGCCGAGCTCGCCGATCGCGGCCTCTCGCTGCTCGACGCGCCGGTGACCGGCTCCTCGCCGAAGGCGCAGGACGGCACGCTGACGATCATGGCCGGCGGCAGCGCGGACGACTTCGCCCGCGCGCAGCCGCTGTTGGAGGTCATGGGCGACCTCGTCGTCCACGTCGGCGCGCTCGGCCAGGGCGAGATGGTCAAGCTCATCAACAACGCCGTCGCCGCGGCCAACGCCGCGACGGTCGGCGAAGCGCTGCTCGTCGGCCAGGCGACGGGCGTCGACCTCGACGCGCTCGTGCAGGTCATGGGCAAGGGCTCGGGCGGCTCGGCGATGCTCGACCTCAAGGCCGGGCCGATGCGCGAGCACGACTACGCGACGCTCTTCAAGCTCGAGCACATGCTCAAGGACGTGCGGCTGTGCCTCGAGGAGGCGCAGCGCGCGCAGGTGCCGTTCGCCGCCGCGGCGCGCGCCCGCGACGTCCTCGTCGCCGCGATGGCGCGCGGGCATG
Source organism: uncultured Solirubrobacteraceae bacterium (assembly GCA_963727785.1). Taxonomy (GTDB): domain Bacteria; phylum Actinomycetota; class Thermoleophilia; order Solirubrobacterales; family Solirubrobacteraceae; genus CADCVQ01. The sequence goes on along the minus strand of CAVSHS010000038.1, from coordinate 173,609 downwards.
CCGACGACGACTTCGCCGCCGTCGTCGAAGCGCTTGAAGCGTTCGCAAATACCCGCTTAAGAGGGCTAAAGATCACAAGCTAAGTGCATAAAACACGCGACTTAGCAGGAACATTTGGCCATTTGTGCGTACCTGTGGCACAATCTCGCCTCCCCGTCGTCGAACCAAGGCATGGTTCGGGAAGCGACGGGTCGTTTCGTTCTATGCGTCTTGCCTTGTCCCGTCGTCGAACCAGGCATGGTTTTCGGGGCGACGGGTTTAGTTAGTTCTCAATGTCCTTGTCTTGTCCCGTCGTCGTCTGGGTCTGATCTATGCCTATTGCGTTCAAGGAGTGGGCGGTCACCGTCCGTGCGCTTGCCGAAGGCGAGCAGCTCATCACCCTCCGAAAGGGCGGTATTCGCGAAGCCGACAAGCGCTTCCGCGTCGAGCACGACCGCTTCTTTCTCTATCCCACGTTCGATCACCAGCGCGGCGACTGCGTACGCGAGTCGCATGTGCCGGAGCTGGCTCGAGCCCTCGAAGAGGGCGTCTGGGCGGACGGGGAACCGCCCACCGGCGCGCTCGACGGCAGCGGGCTGAGTCCGCTGCCGCAGCCCGACCGCGTGCGCATCCGCGCGTGGGCCGAGCTGGCCGACCATTTCACGATCACCGATCCGCGCTGCGTCGATGCGCTCTCGCCGTTCTACGTCTGGAGCACCGACTACGCCGAGAAGCGGTTGGAGTGGAAGCGCCGGCACCCGCTGCACGTGCTGTTGCTGCGCACGTATCGCATCCCGCGGCCCGTCACGGTCCGCGTCAAGGACGAGTACGGCGGCTGTCGCTCGTGGCTGGAGCTGCAGCGCGACCTGCCGTTCGAAGGTACGCCGGTCCTCTCGGACGACGAGTTCGAGCGTGCCGCGGAGGAGATCCGCGCGATCGCCGACGGTGGCGTCCCGGCGCTCGTCTAGCTAGTTGCTCGCCGCGCTCGCCGCGGCAGAACGCGTCCTCGCCGTCGGGATCGGCGGCGGGGGTGATGTGGTCGGAGCGCTCGCAGTCGCCGAGCTCGGGCGCGCGCTCGGCACGCCGGTGGTCGTCGGCGGGCTGAGCTGGGAGCGCCAGCCGGTCGACCCGCTGCCGGGTCCGCGGCGCATGGACGAGATCGCGGGCCTGCGCCGGCTCAACGAGCACGCGGGGCTCGCCGACGCCGACACGACCGGCCCCGGCGGCTTTCGCTTCGCCGAGTCGCACATGGCGCGCCATCTCGGCGAGCCCGTCCTGCTGCTCGACCCCGGCGGCGGGCCCGCCGCGGTCGCGGACGCGCTCGCCGGCGCAGCCCGCGAGCTGCGCTGCGACCTCGTCGTGCTCACCGACGTCGGCGGCGACGTCCTCGCCCACGGCGACGAGGCCGGGCTCGCCAGCCCGCTCGCGGACGCCGTCTGCCTGGCCTCGGCGCCGCTGCTCGCCGAGCGCGGCGTCGCGCTGCTCGGAGCGCTGTTCGGCGCCGGCTGCGACGGCGAGCTGACGCCCGAGGAGGTGGTCGCGCGCCTGGCGGAGGTCGCCGGCGCCGGCGGCTATCTCGGCGCCTGGGGCCCCGGCTCGGCGCAGCTCGAGCGGCTCGAGGCGGCGGTCGCGCAGATCCCGACGGAGGCGAGCGCGATGGCGCTGCGCTGCGCGCGCGGCGTGCTCGGCGCGACGCCGATCCGCGGCGGGCGCCGGACGGTGCAGCTCACGGCGGCGGGCGGGCTCGTGTTCTTCTTCGACCCGCTCGTGGCATTCGGCAGCGCGGCGCGCTGCGCGCAGCTCGTCGCGCCCGCCGCCTCGCTCACGGAGGCCAACGCGATCCTGCTCGGCCACGGCATCGCGACCGAGCTCGAGTGGGAGGCGTCGCAACCGCCGCCGTCAGCCTGAGCCGGCGAGCGCCTGCGCGGCGATCGCCGGATCGCCGCCGGCATGATGGACCCCGAGCCGTTGCGCCACCTCGGCCGACGCTCCGCCGCCGGCGAGGATCGTGCGGTGATCGCGGCCGAGGCCTGTGATCGCCGCGCCGCTGTCGGTCAGGTGGCGCGGGTCCAGCGCGCAGAGGATGACGGCGTCGGGCGCCAGCGACTCGCTCACGCCGGCGACCTGGTCGACCGGCGTGTCGGCGCCGAGGTAGGCGATCCGCCAGCCGTAGTCGGCCAGCAGGACGCCGAAGCAGATGAGGCCGAGCGTGTGGCGCTCGCCGGACGGGCAGGCCAGCACGGCGAGCGGACCGCGGCCGACCTCCCATCCCGTCGCCAGCGCCAGCAGCCGGCGCTCGATCAGGTGCGTGGCGAAATGCTCGTGCCCGACGGTCAGATCCGCGCGCTCCCAGCGCAGGCCGATCTCGGCGAGGACGGGCAGGACGACGTCACGAATCGCCGGCAGGCGCCCGCGGGCGAACGCCGCATCGAGCAGCGCGTCGAAGCGCGTGGCGTTGAACGCCTCGGCCGCGTCGAGCAGCTCGCCGACCTGCTCCTCCGGCCGGGCGGGCGCCACGATGTCGACAGACGACTCCGCGATGGCGAGCGAAGCCGCCTGCGCCGCGGCGAGCCCGCGCCCCATGTGCGCCTGCATCGAACGGATACGGCGCTCGTCGGCGGACGAGTAGAGCCGAAATCCGCCCGCCGAGCGCTCTGGTCGCAGCAGGTCGTAGCGGCGCTCCCAGGCCCGAAGCGTCGCGTCCTGCACGCCCACGATGGCCGCGAACTCCTTGATTCGCCACCGGTCCTCCTGCTCGCTCACCTGCGCAGTATCGCAGTTGGACCAACCTTTGACAAACCCTAGACAAACTCCGTACAGTGGCGGCCATGAACTTCGCATCCGCCACCCTCCCTGTGCCTCGCGGCCACGACGCCGCGACCACCTCCGATCGCGCGCTCATGGCCCGCGTCGCCGCCGGCGACACAGAGGCCTTCGACGAGCTGTACCGCCGCCACAGTCGCCCTGTGCTCCTGCATGCCCGCACGCTCTGCGCCAGCAGGGAGCTTGCGGAGGAGGTCGCGCAGGAGGCGTTCCTCTCGCTCTGGCGCGGCGCGCACCTCTACCGGCCCGAGCGCGGCACCGTCGGTGCCTGGCTGTCGGGCATGGTGCGCAACCGCGCGATCGACGCCTGGCGCCGCGCGTCCATCCGCCCGGTCGAGGTCGAGGCCATCGAGGAGGGTCCCCGCCAGCTCGAGAGCGCGATCGGCGCGGACGCCTGGTCACCGGACCGCGCCGCCGTGCTGGCGCTGATGGCCGGATTGCCGGCCGACCAGAAGGAAGCCATCTTCCTTGCGTACTTCGGCGACATGACCCATGCCGAGATCGCCGCCGGAACGGACCTTCCCCTGGGCACCGTCAAGGGACGCATCCGGCTCGGACTCGAGAAGCTGCGCTCAGGATTCGCAGACCAGATGCGAGCGCAGCAGGCGCAGCCGGCATGGCCGGCGCTGCGGTTGGCCCCGTCGCCAGCGGTCGAGCGCGAGCCGGCGCGGCGCACGCGCGGCGATTGCCTGCGCGCGCCGCGCTCGATGACGCCCTGCGGCGACGCCTGAGGTGCGGCGCCGGCACCTGCGGAGGACCGGTAGGTTCGCGAGCTCCGATGCACCCGCGCGCGCTCATCGCCTGGATCGCCGCCGCAGCGCTCCTCATCTGCGCCGCGCCCGCGGCAGCCCAGGTCCAGCCCTACCGGACGGATGACTTCGGCGGCTTCCACGACGTCCTGCCGCCCGGCGCGAACGGGCACGCCAACCTCGTCGATCTCACGCTGTTCCTCGCCGCCGGCGTGCGCCCGCCGCACAACGACGACCAGCGCAACATGTACGCGCGCCTGCTCAGCGCGACGCCGGGCGTGACGAGCGACAACCTCGGCTCGCTCTTCAAGGATTCGAGCTTCGGCAGCCCGCCCGGCGGCCAGGCGCGCGCCTACTCGCCGATGCCGGGCCTGACGATCACGCGCGATGCCGCGTTCGGCGTGCCCCACATCTACGGCACGACGCGCGCGGCGGCGATGTTCGGGCTCGGCTACGCCGCCGCCCAGGACCGCCTGTTCTTCATGGACGCGCTGCGCCATGCCGGCCGCGGCCAGCTCAGCTCGTTCGCGGGCGGTGCGCCGGGCAACCGCGCGCAGGACGCCGAGCAGTGGGCGACCGCGCCGTACACCGAGGCCGACCTCCAGCGCCAGGCCGATTCGCTCGACGACCTCTACGGCGACGACGGCCGCCGGCTCCAGCAGGACGCCACCGAGTACGTCGCGGGGGTCAACAAGTACATCTCCGAGGCCCGCCTGGACATCACGAAGATGCCGGCCGAGTACGTGGCCATCGGCAAGCCGCTGGGGCCGGACCCGTGGAAGGTGACCGACCTCATCGCGACCTCGTCGCTCGTCGGCGGGATCTTCGGCAAGGGCGGCGGCGACGAGCTGACGCAGATGCAGCTGCGGCGCTCGTTCATCGCCCGCTACGGCGCGCGCCGCGGCGTGAAGCTCTGGCGCGAGTGGGCCGCCTACGAGGACGCCGACGCGCCGACGACCCTCGCCACGAAGCGCTTCCCCTACCAGACGCCGCCGAAGAAGCCCGCCCGCGGCGGGCTGGCGATCGCCGACGCGGGCTCGCTGCGCACGTCGCAGGTCGTCGTCGCCGGTCCCCGCGCGACGGCGTCGGCGCGCGGCGGGCTGCTGCCGGCCGGGCTGCGGCGCATCGGCAACTCCAACGCCCTCGTCGTCTCGGCGGCGGCGTCCGCAAGTGGCCGGCCGCTCGCCGTCTTCGGCCCCCAGGTCGGGTACTTCGCGCCCGAGATCCTCATGGAGGAGGACGTCCACGCACCGACGATCGACGCGCGCGGAGCCGCGTTCCCGGGCGTCAACCTCTACGTCCAGCTCGGCCGCGGCCAGGACTACGCCTGGAGCGCGACCTCCGCCGGCCAGGACATCATCGACACGTTCGCCGTCGATCTCTGCGAGCCGGACGGCACGAAGCCGACGACGGAGTCGATGTCCTACCGCTTCCGCGGTCAGTGCCTGCCGATCGAGGTCCTCGATCGCACGAACCGCTGGTCGCCGACGCTCGCCGACCCGACCCCGAAGGGCAGCCAGACGCTGCGCGCCGAGCGCACGAAGCTCGGCCTCGTCTCGGGTCGCGCGACGATCAAGGGGACGCCGGTCGTCTACACGCGCCTGCGTGCGACCTACGAGCACGAGGTCGACTCGGCGCTCGGCTTCTCGGACTTCAACGATCCGGCGAAGATGCGCGACGCGAGCGACTTCCAGCGTGCGGCGAGCAAGATCGGCTACACGTTCAACTGGCTCTACGCCGACGACCGCGACATCGCGTACTTCAACTCCGGCGCAAACCCGCAGCGCGCGAAGGGCGTCACCGGGCAGCTGCCGATGCCGGCGCGCCTGGAGTGGCGCGGCTTCGATCCGGACCACAACACCGCCGCCTACACGTCGTTCGCCAAGCACCCGCAGGCGATCAACGGCCAGCCGTACATGACGTCGTGGAACAACAAGCAGGCGCGCGGCTTCGCCGGCGCCGACACGAACCTCTTCTCCTCCGTCTTTCGCTCGCAGATGCTCGACCAGGAGATCGACGCGCGGATCGGCGGCGGACGCAAGATCGACCTGCCCGGGCTCGTCGAGGCGATGGGCGAGGCCGCGACGACCGACCTGCGCGCGGAGAAGGTGCTGCCGCTCGCGTTGCGGGTCATCGGAACGCCGGCGGACCCGCGGCTCGCCGACGCGGTCGCGAAGCTGCGCGCCTGGGTCGCCGACGGCTCGCACCGGCGCGATCGCGACGGCGACGGGCGCTACGAGCACGCCGACGCGATCCGCATCCTCGACGCGTTCTGGCCGCGCTGGATGCGCGCGCAGTTCGAGCCCTCGCTCGGCGACGCGCTGTTTCACCAGCTCAGCGCCGCGCACGAGCTCGACAACGCCCCCAACAACCACGGCGAGCACCTCGGCTCGGCGTACCAGACGGGCTGGTACGGCTACGCCTACAAGGACCTGCGCCGCGTGCTGAAGCTCAAGGTCCGCGCGCCCTATTCCAAGCGCTATTGCGGAGGCGGCAGGCTCGCGCGCTGCCGCGCGGCGCTGCGCGGCGCGCTCGCCGAGGCGCTCGACGTCGATCCCGCGACGCTCTACCGCGACGCCGCGTGCGCGAAGGCGATGGAGCCCGCCGACCAGGCCTGCTTCGACAAGATCGCCTTCCGCGCGACCGGCGCGATCACGCAGCCGATGATCGGGTGGCAGAACCGCCCGACCTACCAGCAGGCGGTCGAGGTGCAGGGGCACCGGCCGCGGTAGCGAAGCCCCGCGGGAGATGTCGACCTGGGTCGAGACCGCCTCGCGCAACTTCGTCGCCCGCCACGAGGAGCGCGAGGACGACGACGTGGAGGGCCTCCTCGATCTGCTCGAGGACACCCGCGAGCGCGTCGGCGCGCTGTTCGCCAAGCTCCCCGACGAGGTCACCGTCGTCCTGCACCCGAGCGCCGCCGTGCTCGATCTCGCGCAGCCCGCGCTGCCGGTCGTGCGCCGCCTGACGACGCCGACCGCGCGGCGCTACCTCGCCGGCTGGCCGAGCCGGGGCACGCTGCACGTGCTCGCCCCGCGGGTGCTCGCCGAGCGGGCGGCGAACGTCGAGGGCTCGCGCGAGATGCTCGCGCTGACGCCGGCGGCGCTCTACGTGCAGCTCGTCGTGGCCGAGTGCAACCCGGCGCTGCCGCCGCCGTGGTCGGCGCGCTCGGCGGTGCGCGCGGCGCGCTGGGCCTGGCTCGTCGCCGGCGCGGCGCAGTGGTTCTCGGGCCAGACCGCCTACGCGCGCCCGGCGATCGCGCGGCGCCTGCGCGAGAGCGAGCGCCCGCGCTTCCCGCCGGCGCTGCGCGACGCGGCGCTGCTCGGCGGCAGCGTCGTCGACCTCATCGCCCGCGAGGAGGGCGCCGCGGCCGCGGTGCGGCTGGCCTGCGCGCTGCCGCGCGGCGGGCAGCGCGAGGCGCTCGTGTCCACGTTTCATGGTCGCGAGCTCGTCCACACCGAGGGGGCGTGGCGCTCGCACCTCGCGCGGATGGCGGGACAGTGACCGCTGGAGAATCGCGGGGGGTGAGACGTCCTGGCCGTCCATAGGACGGCCGGCGCGTCTCACCCCCCGACCAGCTCGGTCCCCAGCCAGGCGATGAGCGCGACGAGCGCGACCGCGGCGAGCAGCGCCGCGAGCACGCGCGACGGCGGCGTCTGGGCGGCGGGCGGCTCGTCGCCGACGATCTCGGCCTCGAGCAGCACGTCGCGCGCGGCGCCGTGGCCGGACGCGGGAACCATGACGTCGCGCGGCCCGGCGGCGAGCATGTCGGGCACGTCGAACCCGCGGGTGCGGCGCAGGGTCGACGGGATGCCCTCCTCGAGCAGCAGGCCCTGGACGAACTCGGCCTCGGCCTGGTTCATCGCTCCCGCGACGCGGACGAGGTCGCCCTCCGTGTAGCGCGGATCGATCTTGCGCGCGCGCTCGTGGCGGTCGGAGACCGGCTCGTCGACGCCGAGCGTGCCGCTGTAGACGAGCGGCATGTTGCAGAACCGACAGAAGCGCTCGTCGAGCGAGTGCGGCTCGGCGCAGCTCGGGCAGACGAGCGGCTCGGAGGTCACGGTGCGCCGCTGCTCGACGGGGCGTGGACGGAGCGGGTCATCGCGACGTCACCTCGAGCTCGACTTCCCGGATCGCGCCGTCCTCGATGAGGTAGGAGCGCACCTCGGGCTCGGCGTCCTTGGCCTTCGGCACGCCGACGATCAGCCACTCGACCCCGGGCCAGCCGCCCGCGAAGTTCACGTCGGTCTGCGAGGGGTAGGGCGCCGAGCGCGTGTGCGAGTGGTAGATCGCCGTGAGCTGGTCCTCGTCCTCGTCGGCGAACGCGAACGCGATCAGCTCGCGCCCGTCGATGTCGAAGCGAAAGGGACTGGCCGCGAGGTTCTCCAGCGCGCGGGCGCAGGTCGCCGTCCCGTCGCGGCCGAGGACGAGGCCGCAGCACTCGTTCGGCGCGTCGCGCAGCGCGTGCGCGACGATCTCGTCCAGCAGGGCGCGATCGATCTTCACCGCCGACAGGCTAGATGGTCAAACGCGTCGAGCCCGGGGAGCGACGGCCGGGCTGCCCCCCACGGTCCGGCAGCCGACGTAAGAACCTGTGCCGGTCCCGACGCCAACCCTTCAGGGGTGCCGAGGGAGCCCGGCATGGCAACGCGTGGCGGCTGACCTCAAGCCGGCGTACCCCTGCCTCGACTGTCACTGACCCCAGGCCGAAAGGACGTAGACGTGTCTCTTGAGCTGACCAAGCGGATCGCCAACTCGGTGCCGTGGCTCGACGATGTCGCCAAGCGCGCTCAGCCGCCCGTCCAGCGCTTCTTCAGCGCTCGACCCCGGCTGCACGACCTGCTCGACGGCACGTGGCTGGGGGCGCCCCTGCACCCTGCCCTCACCGACGTCCCGGTCGGCGCATGGACGAGCGCCTTCGCCCTGGATCTCGTGGCGACGGTCACCGGCTCCGAGGCAGCCGACCAGGCCGCCGACGGCGCGCTCGCGATCGGCATCGCCGGAGCGCTTCCGGCCGCCGCAACCGGAACTGCCGACTGGCGCGACCTGATCGGCGAGGAACGCCGGATCGCGACGGTCCACGCCCTGCTCAACGTCGCCGGCCTGGCCCTCAACGTCGCCTCGCTCGCCCAGCGCGTGCGCGGAAACCGTGCTGCCGGGCGCGGCCTCAGCGCAGCCGGTCTCGCGATCTCCGGTACCGCGGCGCATCTCGGTGGCGAGCTCAGCTTCGGTCTCGGTGTCCGCGTCAACCACACCTTCGCCGACGCGCAGCCCACTGAGTTCGTCACCGTCGCCGACGAAACCGACATCCACGACCTCGATCTCAAGGCCGTGACCGTCGGCGACAGCACACGTGTCCTGGTCGCCCGTCTGCAGTCGGGCGAGCTGTGCGCGATCGCGAACACGTGCAGCCATCTCGGCGGGCCGCTGGACGAGGGCACGCGCGACGGCGACGTCGTCGCCTGCCCCTGGCACGGATCGCGATTTGACCTGCGCAGCGGACAGGTCATCGAAGGGCCCGCGGTCTTTGCCCAGCCGCGCTACGAGGTACGCGCGCAGGACGGCAGGATCGAGTTGCGCGCTGCGCCCGAAGCATGACCGGGGACGCGCCTTGCAGTGGTATCGCGCCAACCTTCGACGCGGCGTAAGACCGAACCGCGCGGCGACGCGCATCGTAAGGAGCGAGGTGGTGACGGAAGGAATCTAGGAGAAGAGGAACATGCTGACGCTGAACGAGACATTCATCGTGCCGGACGCTGCTCAGGCATGGAGCGTCATCAACGACCTCAGCACGCTGGTGGCGTGCGTGCCCGGCGCTCGCGTCAAGTCAGTCGACGGCCCGCAGGCCGTCAAGGCCGAGATCGCGGTCAGGATGGGCGCCATGGGCATGACGTTCACAGGCCCGGTCAGGATCGACTCGAGCGACGCTGCCAAGCGCGTCGTCACGATCAAGGCCAGCACCCGCGAGACGCTTGGCCAGAGCTATGCGACCGGTGACATCACGATCTGCCTCGGCGACGGCAGCGGCGCCATCGAGGCGATCGCGAACGTCGGTGGCAAGGCAGCCGGAATGGGCGAAGGCGTGATCGTCAACGTGCTGACCGACCTCGTCAGATCCTTCTCGGCCAACATCGCAAGCGCACTGGTCGAGCTCCCACATTCCTCCCCGAGCGAGGATCCGCAGCCAGGCGAACGAATCTTGGTGGCTCAGGTCGGTCAACACCCCGAGGGGACTGGCCGCGCGCCAGCCGCCGTGGAGGCCGTTGCAGCCGCGTCGACATCGGGCAGCCAGGGCCCTGAGAGCATCTTCCGATCGCTCACGAGCCGCTTCGGTGGCCGTCTCGACGTCAAGCTGACGAGCGGCCCCGACGACGCGCCGCTGCTGAAGGCCTCCGGTCAGAGCTTCGCGATGCTGCATGGCGCCGAGCTCGTCGTGCGGCTGCACCCCCAGCGCTGTGCGAACCTCGTCGAGGCCGGCAAGGGACGGCACTTCACCCGCGACGGCCACACGCACCCGGAATGGCTCGTCATCGACGGCCTCGACGCCGCCGAGTGGACCGCACACACCATGGAGGCGCTCGCCTGCGCGCGGGACTGACGCAGCCCGGGCCGTAGCCAGACGCGGCCTCAGGACGAGCCGACGAGCTCGTGCTCCATCGCTTCGGTGTATTCACCGCGCCGCGCGGCGCCCGTGCAACGTGCCCGATGGCGGTATTGGGCCTGCGCGGGCTCGACGTTGGCGGCGTCGCCATGCCACGTCGTCAGCGCAGCGGCCTGCAGCCCGCGACCGTACGAGAAGCTGATCTCCCACGGCTGAGCGCCCATCTGGTTCATGAGGTTCAGGCGTGCGGTGGCGTCCTCGTCGCCCTGGCCACCGGACAGGAAGACGATTCCGGGCACCGCGCCCGGGACGTGGCGGCGCAAGCAGCGCAGCGTGCGTTCGGCCACCTCTTCGTCGTCGGGTTGCTCAGGGCACTCGTAGCCGGCCAGCACCATGTTCGGCTTCAGCAGCATCCCCTCCAGCAGCACCCGCTGGGAACGCAGCTCGTCGAACACGAGCGCCAGGGCGGCGCCTGTGACCTCCTCGGAGCGATCGATCGTGTGCGCGCCGTCCATGAGCACTTCCGGCTCGACGATCGGCACGATCTGCGCCTCCTGGCACAGCGCCGCGTAGCGCGCGAGCGCATGCGCGTTGACACGCAGGCAGTAGTCGCTCGGGCGGCGCTCGTCAAGGGCGATCACGGCGCGCCACTTGGCGAAGCGGGCACCACCGTCGTAGTAGTCGGCGAGACGCTCGCGCAGGCCGTCCAGCCCCTCGGTGACCTTCTCGCCTTCGGCGCCCGCAAGCGGCTTGGCGCCGGTATCGACCTTGATCCCGGGAACGATGTTCTGCTCCTGCAGCAGCCGAGGGAAGGGGGTGCCCTCGACCGTGCTCTGGCGGAACGTCTCGTCGTAGAGGATCACGCCGCTGATGTGATCTGCCACGCCCTCCGTCGTGAACAGCAGCTCACGCAGCGCGCGTCGCATCTCCTCGCCGGGTTCGACGCCCGCGGCCTTCAGGCGCTTGTCCATCGTGCCGTTGCTCTCGTCGGCGGCCAGGATGCCCTTCCCTTGGGCTACCAGCGCCGAGGCTGTCTCATGAAGTTGTTCGGTCATGGCCATCACTAGAGCCGTTCCCACAACACGGCATCTGAAACGGCGGCGCCTCAGGCCTTCTTCAGCTGCGTCTTCTCGTCGTCGTCGTCGGAGTCGGTCATCTTCGACAGCGAGTCCTTGAACTCGCGCATGCCCTTGCCGAGCGACCTGCCGACCTCCGGAAGCTTCTTCGGTCCGAGCACGACGAGAGCGATCGCCAGGATGAGCAGCAGCTCTCCGGGCCCGAGGTTGAATGGCATGGTGCGTGCCCTCCTTGATTTATGCGGCGATGATGCGGTCGCTTCGACGAAGCGATAGTAGATGCAAAGGTGCGGATGAACGCGTGAAGATGTGAAGCTCACGTTGCGCCCGTCTCGAACGCGTTGGGCACGGGGTCCTTGCGGGCCGCCTTGCGCAGGACGACGAGGTGCTGGCCCTCGTTGGCCATGATCGACGCTCCGGTCTGCAGCAGCCTGGCCTCGATGAGCTTGGCGTGAGCGTCGTAGTACGCCGCGACCGTGGCGGTCTCGAGCTCGATCGCGAAGGTCACGACGTCGGCCTGCGACCTGACGTCGCCCAGGCCCTTGGCGACCGTGTCGACGTCCGCGACGCCCTTCGGCGGGTCCGGCGGCACGCCGCCGAGGTCGGTCAGCGCGGTGATCAGCATGTTCGCGTGCTGCTGCTCGTGCGAGCGGAAGCGGCGCGCGATCGCCAGCATGCGCGGCGACAGCAGCCCGCCGTCGATCACCGCGCCGTACGCGATGACCGCGATCCGCTCGAGGGTGATCGCGCTCTCGAGGACCGCGCCGTCGCCCTTGGCCTCGGCGAACGCGTTGCGGACCGACCACAGCAGCGGGATCGAGGAGGCCGCGATCGCCGCGCCGCCGAGCGTGAAGCCGCGCCGCAGCAGCGCGCGCCGGTCGCGCTCGAACGACGCGATCTCGGCGCTGCCGGCGTCGCCGTCGGCGATGACGATGCGCTCCATCAGGCCGCCTTGCCGGTCACGAAGGCGGCGGGCACGGGATCCATGCCGAGCGCGTCGAGCAGCACGGCGAGATGCTCGGCCTCGGCGGTGACGATCGACGCGGCGGTCGCGCGCAGATCGCTCTGGGAGAACTTCGGCAGCGCGTCGATGTAGGCCGCGATCGCGGTGTTCTCGAGATCGACGGCGAACTTCAGGGCGCCGGTCTGGGAGCGCAGCTCGGGGAAGTCGTAGGAGGACTTGGGGCGGTTCGGCGTGCCGCCCGCGTCCTTGATCGCGGCCGACAGGCCGTCGGCGTGCTCCTGCTCCTGCGCGAGGAACGTCTTGCCGACCTGCAGGATGTCGCCCTTCAGCAGGCCCGCGGCCTCCTTGTAGGCCGCGACCGCCAGGAGCTCGAGGTCGAGCACCCCGTTGAGGATCTCGACGTCGGCCTGGTCGGACTCGTCGGGACCGGTGGCGACGGGGGTCTTCGAGCCGTTGCCGCAGGCGGCGAGGAAGACCGCCGAGCCGGCGCCGACGCTCACGCCCGACATATGGAAGAAGCGCCTGCGCGACAGCGGGTCGCGCAGGAAGCCGTCGATGTCCATGCAGCCTCCGTGTAGGGGCCCTGCAAGCTACCTACCGGGACTGCTTGCGGGCGCGGCAGCCCGCCGGATCACCACCAGACGGTGGAGTCCAGGTCCTCGAGCTCCTCCAGCGGCTTGGTGTAGATGCCGGACGAGAGGTACTTCCAGCCGTCGTCGCAGACGATGAAGACGACGTTGCCCTCGTCGATCTCGTTCGCGAGCCGGACCGCGACGCGGGCGATCGCGCCCGAGGAGACGCCGGCGAAGATGCCCTCCTCGTCGAGCAGCTTGCGCGTCCAGACGACGGCGTCCTGGTTGGTCACGAAGATCTTGCGGTCCAGCAGGCTCAGGTCGATGATCGGCGGGATGAAGCCGTCGTCGAGCGAGCGCAGGCCCTGGACGGGCTCGCCCTGCATCGGCTCGGCCGCGACGATCTTGACGCTGTCGCCGAGCTCCTCCTTGAAGCGCCGGCCGTTGCCCATGAGCGTGCCGCCGGTGCCGAGGCCGGCGACGAAGACGGCGATCTCGTCGAGCTCCTCGAGGATCTCCGGCGCCGTGCCGTTGTAGTGCGCGAGCGGGTTGGCCTCGTTGCCGTACTGGTAGGGCATGTAGTACGTGTCGGTGTCCTGCGCGATCTCGCTGGCCATCGCGACGGCGCCGTTGGATCCCTGGTTGCCGGGGCTGTAGACGATCTGCGCGCCGTACATCTCCAGCAGCTGCGTGCGCTCGGGCGTGACGTTGTCGGGCATGACGACCTTCAGCGGATAGCCCTTGCGGCGGCAGATCATCGCGAGGCTGATGCCGGTGTTGCCCGACGTCGGCTCGAGGATCGTGTGGCCGGGCTTGATGAGGCCCTGCTCCTCGGCGCTCTCGATGAGCGAGCGCGCGACGCGGTCCTTCACGGAGCCGGTCGGGTTCGCGGACTCCATCTTCGCCCAGATGCGCACGCCCGGTTTCGGGCTCAGGCGCTTGAGCTCGACGAGCGGCGTGTTGCCGATCGCCTGCACGATGTCCCCGTAGCGACCGCCGCACGGACGGTTCTGGAGCGGCGGGAGGCCCATGTGTCCATCCAGTGTAGACAGGTGGGCCTATGTGCTCGAAGCTGATTCTGCGCCAACTTCTCATGCACGCGGGCAGCGGCGATGACCGCACTCCCGGGCCGGGTCGAACCGGCTGCACCGGCCGCGCCCTTCGCTAGGGTCCTGCCGCCGCCCTTGCAGCGTTCGAGGCGCGCCCCGCATGGTCTTCCCGACGGTCCAGTTTGCAGTCTTCTTCCCGATCGTGCTCGCGCTCTCGTGGGCGCTCATGCGACGCCAGAACGTGTGGAAGCCGTTCATGCTCGCCGCGAGCTACGTCTTCTACAGCGCCGCGAACCCGCTGTTCTGCGTGATGCTCGCGGCCGTCACGCTCGGCAACCAGGGGGCGGCGCAGCTCATCAGCCGCAGCGACGACGCGCGCGTGCGCAAGCGGATCGTCACCCTCGCCGTCGCGCTCGACCTCGCGACGCTCGGCGTGTTCAAGTACTACGGGTTCTTCGCGACCGAGATCAACGGCCTGCTCGACGACGCCGGGCTCGGGCTGCCGCTGCCGCTGGCGGCGATCGCGCTGCCGGTCGGCATCAGCTTCATCGTCTTTCAGGCGATCTCCTACACCGTCGACGTGTACCGCGGGCTGCTGCGCGCCGGCAAAGACGATCGACGTCGGCCTGTACCTGAGCTTCTTCCCGCACCTCGTCGCCGGTCCGATCGTGCGCGCGCGCGAGTTCATCCCGCAGCTCGAGTCCGCCCGCGACCCGCGCAAGGTCGCCGTCGGCGCGGGCGTCGCGCTGATCGTCATCGGCCTCGTCAAGAAGGTCGCGATCGCCGACTTCCTCGCGCGCGAGATCGTCGACCCGGTGTTCGGCGTGCCGCAGGCCTACGCCGCGCCCGACGTCCTGCTCGCGACGTACGCCTATGCCGTGCAGATCTTCTGCGACTTCTCGGGCTACACGGACATCGCGATCGGCCTGGCGCTGCTGATGGGCTTCGTGTTCCCGCAGAACTTCGACCGCCCGTATCGCGCGGCGAGCTTCGGCGAGTTCTGGCGGCGCTGGCACATGACGCTGTCGCGCTTCCTGCGCGACTTCCTCTACATCCCGCTCGGCGGCAACCGCAAGGGCAAGCTGAAGACCGTGCGCAACCTCATGATCACGATGGTGCTCGGCGGGCTCTGGCACGGCGCCGCCTGGGGCTTCGTGCTGTGGGGGACGATCCACGGCGTCGCGCTCGTCGTCGAGCACCAGTTCCGCGGGCGCGTGAGGCTGCCGCGCTGGCTCGCCTGGCTGATCGTGTTCCACCTCGTCGTGCTCGCCTGGATCCCGTTCCGGGCGCCTGACCTCGGGCTCGCGGGCGACTACGTCTCGCGGCTGTTTCACTGGGGACCCGCGACGCTGTGGTCGGCGCCCGTGGTGCTCGTCACGGTCCTCGTCGTCGCGCTGCAGCTCGCGCCGGCGCGGCCGATGGACGCGCTGCGCGTGCGCTTCGAGCGGCTGCATCCGGCCGCCCTGGGCGCCAGCATGGCGACCGTGATCATGCTCGTCGCCGCGACGGTGTCCAGCCAGGGCGTCCCACCCTTCATCTACTTTCAGTTCTAGATATGTCCACCACGGAACGCGACCCCTTCATCCTCGACCGGCCGACGGGCCGGCGCCTGCGCGCGCGCGACGCGGTCGTCTGCGTCTTCGTGACGGCGATCCTGCTGCTGCTGATCGAGGGCGGATCGATCCGCAACGCGGGGCAGAAGATGGACGCGGGCGTGGAGCGCAGCGTCGTGCTGGCCGTCGGCAACCCCGCCGGGTGGCTCGCCGACCGCCTCCCGCTCGGCGACGCCGCCCATCGCCTGACGGCGTTCCTGTCGCCCGACGACAAGCTGACGGGCGCGGGCGGCTTCGACTCCGCGCCGGTCGCGGGCCCGGCCGCGGCGGCCGGCGGCGCGGCGGCCGGAGCGGGCGCCGGCGCGCCGATCACGCCCGACTCGTTCGATCCCACCGAGCTCGGCACGAAGGCGGCCAAGCTGCCCGACCTGAAGACCCTGCTCGTGACCGGCGACTCGCTCGCGCAGCCGCTCGACGTGCAGCTGGCGCGCAAGCTGGCCGGCAACGGGGTGCGGACGGTCCGCGACGCGCACCTCGGCACCGGCATCTCGAAGAGCGACATCGTCGACTGGGGCCTGCTCTCGACGCAGCAGGTCAAGCAGCGCAGGCCCGACGCGGTCGTCATGTTCATGGGCGCCAACGAGGGGTTCCCGTTCCCCGCCGCCGGCGGCCGCAAGGTGCAGTGCTGCGGCCCGGATTGGGCCGTCGTCTACGCGACCCGCGCGCGGCGCATGATGGACACCTACCGCCGCCGCGGCGCCGCGCGCGTGTACTGGCTCACGCTGCCGCTGCCGCGCGACTCGCGCCGCCAGGAGATCGCCCGCGCGGTGAACGCCGCGATCGCCGTCGCCGCGCAGCCGTTCCGGTCGCAGGTGCGGGTGGTCGACATGACGAGCGTCTTCACGCCGGGCGGGCGCTACCGCGCGGCGCAGGCCGTCGGCGGGCGCGAGACGATCGTGCGCCGGCCCGACGGCATCCACCTCAACGACGCGGGCGCGAGCGTCGCGACCGGGATCGTGCTCGGCCGCCTGCGGGCGGACTTCGCCTCGCTGGGCTGAGCACGCGCGCCTTCGCCCGGGTGGATGCCGCCGTCGCCGGCGGTGCGTGCGCCTATCGCCTGACGCGCAGCAGGCGCTCGGGATCGTCCGCGCTGGACGCGATGTGCAGGTGGTCCACGCCGTTGCCGGCGCCCGAGCGGCCCAGCAGCTGACCGGCCGCCACCCGCTGCCCGACGGAAAGGTCCACGCGCTCCATGAGGTGCGTGTAGAACCACCTGCGAGCGCCCGCATCGAGCGTGACGTTGAAGCCGTCCGGGTTGCCCGAACCGCCGTGCCAGGCGCCGCCCAGCCGGGTGATCGTGCCGTCGGCGACGGCGAGCACGGCCGTTCCGCGCGGCACGCCGATGTCGACGGCGTTGTCGGACTGCCAGTTGCCGAACGGCCGCGCCTTGTGCGCCGCCACACCGCCCAGGTCGCGCCCGCGGACCGGCAGCGGATACACGAGGCTGCCGACGCGGATCGCCGCGACGCCCGCGCGGCCGTAGCGCTTGCGCAGCTTCGCGCGATAGCCGCGGCGAGCCTTCGCGCGCCGCAGCTCGCTCGGCGTGCGCCGGCTCGGCGTGCGGATCAGCCCGCGCAGCCGCGGCGTGATGCCGTGCTCGTAGGCCGCCGTCGCGATGCCGAGCGCGATCGCCACCTGGTGCGCCGCCAGCTGGGTCTGTGCCCCGTAGCGTCCGTCCTCGGCAATCCGGCGCCCGATCCCCCAGGCCGCGAAGCGCTCGTTGAGATCGCGCTGCAGGCGCCGGACGTCGGCGCCCCGCATCGGCGTGCGCATGAGCTTGAGCGTGCGCGGCGCAGCATGCCCGCGAGCGTGCGCCGGCGCGCCGTTGCCGGCCGGCTGGTGAGCCGGTCCCTGCACGGTGCCGTGGGCCGGCCCGTGCGCGCCGCGAAGCCGCCCGTCCCAGATGTGCCTTCGCCGCAGGACCTCGGTTGAGTAGTCGTCGCCCTTCGCGCCGTTGTAGCGCTGCACGCCCGGCTTGAGGCCGTGCTGTGCGATGAGCGCCGCCAGGTGCCTGACGCCCACGTGAATGTTGAGCGCGGGCCGGAAGCAGCCGCCCAGCGCATCGGCCTCGTCCTGGAGGCTCGGGTGCGTCAGCTGCGTCGGTCCGACGCCCTGCGCGCCCTCCCCGAGCCGGCGATGGCGCAGGTACGCGCGGTAGCGCTTCTCGGTGACGGCGAGGGTCCCGCCGCCGGGGCTCTTGATCGGGTTGCGGACCGTGTCGTGGCCGAACACGTTGCGGAAGCTCGACTCCATGTCGATGACGGCGCAGACGAGCGACACCGGCACGCGAAAGCGCTTCGCCGAGCGGACGATGTCGTCCGCGTAGCGCCCGCCGTGGGCGCGGATCGCCGCCGCGATGGCGCCGCCGGGCGCGCTCCCGCTCCCGCCTGCGTTGCTGCTCGCGGCAGCGTGCGCGGTGCTCGCCCCGTGCCGGGCGGCGTACTGCGCGCGCAGCCTGTCGCGGTACCCGCGCCGCTCGTGCGCACGCTGCACCTGCCGCGCCGTGCGGCGGCTCGGCGTGCGGATGAGGACACGCAGCGCGGGCGTGATCCCGTGCTCGTAGTCGGTGCTCAGGAGGCCGAGACAGAGCGCGACCTGCGCCGCGGCGTCGCCCGTGCCCGGCCCGTAGGTCCCGCTCTCGGCGATCCGCCGTGCGATGCCCCAGGCCGCGAAGCGGCGGTTGAGCAGGCGCTGGAACGCCCGCACGTCCGCCCCGTGCATGGGCGGGCGCGGGAGCTTGAACGAACGGGCCGCGGCGGCGGTCGGCGCGCCCTGGGGTTCGTCGTCTCCGCCGCCGTGGACGGCCGCGTGACCATGCAGCACGCCCTCCGCGTCCGCGCCGCCGCCGTCGTTGGCCAGCGCGTGCAGCCGCTCGGCGAGCAGCCCGCGCACGTGCTTGGCGGCGGCGTCGTGCTCGCGGATCCGTGCTTCGAGCTGCTCGAACGTCGGCGCTGCCGGGACCGTGCCGTTCGCCGCGCTCGGCGGTGCCATCGCGACCTTCGCCCGCAGGTCGTCGAGCACCGTCCTCAGCGCGTCGAGATCGCCCACGGTCACGCTGCGGCTGCGCAGCTCGACCTGCTCGAGTGCCTCCAGGCGCCGCAGCAGCGCCGCGTGGATCTGCGCCTCGCGCTCGTCCATGTGCTCCAGCTCGGTGAAGAGCCGGCCCGTCGTGTCGCTGGCCACGTCGATCACTCCCCCGGCGCTGCCGTCAGCGCGACGAGCTCGTCGTCCTCGTCGAAATCGAGGTCGAGGTCGAGGTCGTCGTCGGCCTCGTCGAAGTCGTCGTCGAGCTCCTCGTCGAGCGCGAGGTCGCCCGCGTCCTCGATGCCGGCGCCGGTCGGATGGGGCATGTCGTCGGCGAAGGACGCGTCGCCGGTGTCACTCGCCGCCGCCGCGCCGAGCATGTCGGCGTCGCGCTGCTCCTGGGCCTGCCAGCCCTTCGTCCACAGGCCCGCGTTGCCGAACGCGATCGTCGCTCCGGCGATGAAGATCGCCTCGAGCGATCCCTCGTCGATCGTGACGCCGGGCGCGTACTTCGCCGCGGCGACGGAGATCGCCCCCGCCAGCGGCGCGAAGACGAGCGGCGTCAGGGCGGCGACCGTCCGGTTGAGCGGGATCTTCCTCATGCTGGTCATCGATTCCCTCCGGTGTGTTGGCGTTGTCACCAACCGTCGCGCCGCGGCGGGCCCACCGGCAGCCACGAGCGGGGGGAACGGCCTCACCCCTGCGCTTGTGCTCCTACCCTCCGGCGCACGCGCGGATCGCCGCCGCGTACAGCAGTGCGAGCGCGCGGTAGCCCGCGGGCGTCGCGTGCACCCCGTCGCGCGGCGAGACGAGCGACGGCGACCGCGCGACCTCCGCCGCCCAGTCGACGACCTGCAGGCCGAGCGCGAGCGCGGGGTCGTTCGCCAGCCGCGCGAGGAGGCTGTTCGCCGCGTCGTAGCCGACGCCGTCGACCGGCGGGCGCACGATCGTCGACCACACGACGCAGCTCCCCGGCCGCGTCGCCGTCGCCCGCACCGCGGCCTCGAGCGCGGGGGTGTTGTGCGGGTCGTCGTTCGTGAAGAGGCTGAACGCGAGGATCGCCGGCGGCGAGGGCCGGCGGCCGAGGATCCGCAGGCCCTCGGCGAGCGGCCGCCCGATCCGCGCGTCGGTCCGCACGCGCCAGCCCGGCAGCGCCGCCCGCAGCGGCTCGGCCATGCCCATCGCCAGCGAGTCGCCGATGACGAGCACGTCGCGCGGCAGCGTGCGGCGCGACGGCGCGGGGCCGCGGGCGTCTCAGCGGAGGAGGATCTGCGTCTCGCCGTGCGCCGCGCCCGCAGTTGCGCCGGCCCGACGAGCTCGACGGTCGCGACCGCCGAGCCGCTCCCGACGACGCCGCGCTGCGCGCTGGCGTCGATCGTGACGAAGCGCGCCGCCCGCGGCGCGCTGAGCGCCATCGTCGCCGCCCAGCGCCCGTCGGCGCCCGCCTCGGCCTGCGACCGGCACGGCCGCGGGCGGCAGCCCGCGCTGAGGAACACGGTGCTGTGCGCCCGCGCCCGGCCGCGCACCCGCGCCCGCGCCCGCAGCGCCCCGCTCCCGCTCGCGTGGCCTTCAGCCGCCGGCCGTCGGCCGGCGCCTCGATCGTGATCGCCGCGTCCGCGGCAGGCCGCGCGGCGCTCCCACCCTCCGATCCGCCCGGCGACGATCCACAGCCGGCCTGCAGCGCCGCGGCGAGGCAGACGGCGGCGAGGACCCGCGCGCGCAGGCCCACTACGGCAGCGCGTGGTCGGCGTGCAGGCGATCGACGACGAGCGTCGCGGCGACCGAGGCGCCCGCCGGCGAGAGATGGATGCCGTCCCGCTGGCGAGCGTCGATCGTCCTGCCGCGAAACGCGATCTTCTGGCGGAAGCGGCCGCCCGGCGTGAAGACGCGCGCCAGGTCGACGACGCGCACGCCGCCGCCGACGCGCGCGGCCGCGCGCTCGATCGCGACGTTCACGCTGCTGTAGACGGGCGCGAACGACGCGGGCCGCGGCGCCGGCAGCGTCAGCCAGTAGACGTAGGAGCGCCCGCCGCGCAGGTAGCTGCGCATCATCGCCTCGACGCGCCCCGCGTACGCCGACACCCAGGCCTCGTCGCAGCAGCGCGCGCTCGCGCCGCCGGCCGACGCCAGCGGGAACCCGTCGTTGGCGCCGAGGAACATCACGGTCACGTCGGGCTTGAAGCCCGACGACTGCCCGCGCGCTCGGCGCGGCCAGTCCAGCAGCTTGCGGCTTCGTGATGCCGGTGCCGATGTGCGCGTCGCTGCGGACGCTCGTCCCGCGACGCCGGTCGAGGCGCCGCTTGAGGTCGCCGTCGATGATCTGGATCATCGAGTCGCCGGTCGCCAGCAGGCGCAGCCGGTGCCGGCGCGCGAACGTCGGACGCCGCGCCGCGCGGGTCGCCAGCGTCAGCGACCCCGTCGCCGGCACGACCTGCGTGCATGCCCCGGGCCCGGCACGAGCGCGCAGCCCGATCCGTCCTGCCACTGCAGGTAGGCGTGCCAGGAGACCACGGCGCCGAGCCGCACGTGCAGCGCGCCGGCCGGGGCGCGCAGCGTCATGACCGCGTCGCGTACGGCGACCCTGGCGCCGCGCAGCGGTCGCGCGGGCGCGACGGCGGCCCCGGTCTCGTCGATCGGGGCGAGCGTCGCGCGCAGCCGCCCGTCGCGCCGGCTCACGCACGCGCGCCGCCGCGAGGACCGGTCCGGGCTCAGCACGACGCAGACGATCCGCCCGCGGCGCGGTTGCACGTCGGCGACCGGCACCGCGCGGTTGAAGGACAGCGCGAACTGCAGGTCGTCATCGATCTGCTGCAGCGTGGCGTCGGTGACCTGCAGCGACGCGACGGGAGCCTGGGCGCGCGCCACGGGCGCGGACGCCACCAGCCCCACCGCCGCCGCCATCGCGAGCGCGACAAGCGCCGCCGTCGCTCGCGCGATCCCTGCGTCCATGAGGAGTACGTCCATCCGGACTCAATCTAACGCGCCCGCCACGGGCGCCCGCCGGTCCTGCGTCGCGCGGGACGGCTCAGCCGCCGGCCATCGCCGGCAGGATCACGAGCACGTCGCCGCCGCCGACCGGGGTGTCGAGCCCCTTGAGCACGCGCACGTCCTCGTCGTTGAGGTAGACGTTGACGTAGCGGTTCAGCTCGCCGCCGTCGGCGAAGATCTGCGACTGCGTCGCCGGATGCTGGTCGGCGAGCGAGCGCAGGACGTCGCCGACGTTGTCTCCCTCGGCGTCGACTTCCTTGATGCCGCCGACCGACGGGCGGAGGACTGGTGGGATGCGTACGGTGGCCATGGAGGGCGGGAAGCCTAGCCCACTAGCCCGCCGCGGCGCAGAACGCCTCGTAGTCCGGGAAGACGCCCATCTCCTCCTCGGTGATCTCCTCGGGCTCGCGCGAGCAGATCGCGCATTCGGGGTCGCGGCGGACCTTCAGCTCGGTGAACGTCGCGCCGAGCGCCTCGTAGAGCAGCAGGCGGCCGATCAGCGGCTCGCCGGCGCCCGTGATGAGCTTGATGACCTCGGTCGCCTGCAGCAGGCCCATCGTGCCGGGCAGCACGCCGAGCACGCCGTTGGCGCCGCAGCTCGGCGCGAGCTCGGCCGGCGGCGGGACGGGGTACAGGCAGCGGTAGCACGGGCCCTCGTACGGCGCGAACACCGACAGCTGCCCGTCGAAGCCGAGGATCGACGCGCTGACGACCGGGATCTTCAGGCGCACGCGTGGCGTCGTTGAGCAGGTAGCGCGTGGGGAAGTTGTCGACGCCGTCGACGATGACGTCGTAGCCCTCGATGATCTCCATGATGTTCGAGGCGTCCAGGCGCGTCTCGTACTTGACGACCTTGACGTCGGGGTTGATCGCGTTCATCGACTCCTGCGCCGAGTCGACCTTCGGCACGCCGATCCGGTCGGTCGTGTGGATGACCTGGCGCTGGAGGTTGGAGAGGTCGACGACGTCGTCGTCGACGATCCCGATCGTGCCGATGCCGGCCGCCGCGAGGTACAGCGCGGTCGGCGAGCCGAGGCCGCCGGCGCCGAGCAGCAGGACCTTCGCGTCGAGCATCTTCTGCTGGCCCTCGACGCCGATCTCCGGGACGAGCATGTGGCGGCTGTAGCGCTCGCGCTGCTCGGCCGTCATGACCTTCGGCACCTCGACCTTGTAGCCGCGGTCCTTCCACAGCGTGTAGCCGCCGGTCATCGACTCGACGTTGTCGTAGCCGAGCTCCTCGAGCGTCTTGGCGGCGAGCGCCGAGCGGTTGCCCGACGCGCAGTACAGGACGACGTGCTGGGAGCGATCGGGGACCGCGCCCTCGATGCGCGACTCGAGATGGCCGCGCGGCACGTGCTTGGCGCCGGGGATGAGGCCGCGCTCGACCTCCTCGCTCTCGCGCACGTCGATGAGCGCGATGTCGCCGTTGCCGTTGGATGCGGACAGCGCCTCGTGGACTTCGCCCGGATCGACCTGGGCGATCTGGCTCTTGATCTGGCGGATGAACTCCGCGCCGGACGGGCTCACACGAATCTCCTCAAAGGTGGTCGGACTTCGCTTGCTTCAGAAAGTATAGCGAGGACGTGCTCACCCCAATTGTGCCCGCTCGGAGGCGCGATCGTGCGCCCAGAACCGCGAATTCGCGCCCAGAACGCCGAAAAGGGCGCCCCGTGCTGCGCGGAACGCCCTTCGCCGGCCGGATCTGCAGGAAAACCTTTCGTGGAGGGTGCTGCAAAAGGAGTATCGGTCATCGCGGCCGCTGCCGACATGGGGTCCAGACCCCATGCGTAGAACTGCGTTGCTCTCACAGGTGTTGACGGTCAACACCCTGCTCGTCGTCGCGACCGTGTTCGCGGCCAGCGTCGCCGCGCGCCTCGATCTCGGCGACACCGCGAGCTCGCGCCAGTTCCTCGTGCTCGTCGCGGCGATCCTCGCGACGCTGCTGGCCAACAACTTCGTCATGCGCCGCCGCTTCGCCCCGCTGGAGGCGCTGACGCGCACGATGGAGGCCGTCGACCTCACGGTTCCCGGCGTGCGCGCGCATCCGCAGGACGGCGAGTCGATCGACATCGCGCGCCTGCGCGAGGCCTTCAACCTCATGATCTCGCGCCTCGAATCGGAGCGCACCGGCAGCGCGACGGCGGTGCTGCGCGCCCAGGAGGCCGAGCGCGCACGGGTCGCGCGCGACCTGCACGACGAGGTCAACCAGGCGCTCGCCGCGGTCTCGCTGCGCCTCGCGGCGACCGCCGAGCACGCGCCGCCCGAGCTCGCCGAGGAGCTCGCCGAGACCCAGCGCCTCGCCGGCCAGGCGATGCAGGAGCTGCTCGGCCTCGCCCGCGAGCTGCGCCCGGCCGCGCTCGACGACCACGGCCTGCTGCCGGCGCTGCGCACGCAGGTGCGCCTGTTCGGCGAGCGCTGGGGCATCGCCGCGCACTTCGCCGCCGACGGAACGCGGCCGCAGCTGGGCGAGTTCGAGCAGCTCGTCGTCTATCGCGTCGTGCAGGAGGCGCTGTCGAACATCGCCCGCCACGCCCACGCCGGCAAGGTCAAGGTCACGGTCCTGGGCTGCAACACCACCCACGTGAAGGTGACCATCGTCGACGACGGCGACGGCTTTCGCCTCAACCGCCTGCGCGAGGGCGCGTCGGGCCTCGCCGGCATGCGCGAGCGCGCCATGCTCGCCGGCGGGCACCTGGAGATCCTGTCGACGCCCGGCGGCGGGACGACCGTCGAGCTCACCGTCCGCGCCCGCGGGACGCGAGCGCCATGACAGCGCGCCGTCGCTCGACCGTCGTCGCCGTCGAGCCGGAACGTGGAGTCTCGCGATGAGGCTGCTCATCGCCGATGACCACGGGATCGTCCGTGGCGGGCTGCGCCTGCTGCTCGATCGCCAGCCCGACATGGAGGTCGTCGCCGAGGCCTGCGACGGCATCGAGGCCGTCCAGATCGCGCTGCGCGAGCTGCCGGACATCTGCGTGCTCGACGTCTCGATGCCGCGCATGACCGGGCTGCAGGCGACCGTCGAGATCAAGTCGCACGCGCCCCAGATCGCCGTGCTCCTGCTCTCGATGTACGACGACGAGCGCTACCTCTTCGAGGCGCTGCAGGCCGGCGCCTCAGGCTACATCCTCAAGCAGGAGGCCGACACCGCGCTCGTCGACGCCCTGCGCGCCGTCGCGCGGGGCGAGCCGTTCATGACGAATGCCGCCGAGCCGTCGCTCCTGCGCGAATGGATGGCCGACGAGAGCACCGGCCCGGTCGAGCCGCTGACGCTGCGCGAGCGCGAGGTGCTCAAGCTCATCGCCGAGGCGTACACGAACCGCGCGATCGGCGAGACGCTGCACCTCTCCGAGAAGACGATCGAGTCACACCGCGCCAACCTCATGCGCAAGCTCGAGATGCGCGACCGCGTCGAGCTCGTGCGCTACGCGATCCGCCGCGGGCTGATCGAGGCCTGAGCGCGCTCCGCCGGGAGCCTCGCGCTCCTCGCCGCGGCGTCGACCCTGGCGTCGATACCGGCGCAAGCGGCGGATCGGCCGCGGCCGCGGGCTACTCTCCGGCGATGCCCGCGCGCCTGCGCCTCGCCCTCTTCGTCACCGGCCTGCTCGCGCTCGCCGCCGTCGCGGGCGTGCTGCTGTTCGCCGTCGGCGAGCGCACCGTCTCCGCCGCGGGCTTCTCCGGCGCCGTCCGCCCCCCGCACATGAAGCCCGCCGACTTCGGCGTGCGCGACGAGAACGGCAAGCCGCTGCGGCTGGCCGACCTGCGCGGGCGCCCCGTCGTCGTGACGTTCCTCTACACGACCTGCCGGGACACCTGCCCGCTGACGGCCGACCAGATCCGCGTCGCGCTCGACGACCTCGGCCATGACGTGCCCGTCGTCGCCGTCAGCGTCGACCCGGCCAACGACACGCCGAGCCGCGCCCGCACGTTCTCGCTCAAGCACGGCCTGCAGGGCCGCATGCGGTGGGCGCTCGGCAGCACCGCAGCAGCTGCAGCGGCTGTGGAACGCCTACGGCGTCCAGCCGCAGAGCACCGACGCCGACCACACCGCCTCGACGGTCCTGCTCGACGCCAGCGGCGTCCAGCGGGTCGGCTTCGCGGCGAGCGTGCTGACGCCCGACGGGCTCGCGCACGACATCGCCGCGCTCGAGCGCGAGCGGCGGACCGGGGCCTAGCGGGCGCCGCAGCCGGCGCCGGTCCCGAGCGATCGCCCGGGACCGGGGTCCATGCAGCTGGTCAGGCGCGCTCGCCGATCCGCGGACCGACGACGACGACCTCCGGCCCGTCGGCCAGCGCCCACGCCGGCGGCTCCTCCCCCGCCTGCGCGGCCATCCGCCGGGCGAGGACGCGCTCGAAGCCCGCCGGGGTGCAGAGCAGCAGGTACCGCGCCGGTTCGCCGGTCTGGTTGGCGAGCGTGTGGGCGACGCCGCGCGGCGCGAACGCGAACTCGCCCGGCCCGGCGGTGATCAGCGCATCTTCGACCTGGAACGTCAGCTCGCCCTCGAGCACGTAGAACGCCTCGTCGAAGTCGTGGCGGTGAAGCGGCGGTCCCGGGCGCCCCGGCGGGCATCGTGTTCTCGGTCACCGACAGCGCGCCGCCGGACTGCTCGCTGTGCAGGTGGACGTCGCATCGAAACGATGTGGCTGGCATGGTCGTGCGCTCCTTCATGACTCGTGCGCGACCGCGACGCCCTGACGCGTGGCCGCTGCGATGGGTGTGGACGGGGTCGGGGATGCGGGCGGGGTCGGGCGCGCGGGCCCACCGCCGCGCGTTGCCAGCGGCACCTCGGGGAGCCGCAGGACGATGAGCAGCGCCAGCGCCGCGAGCGGCGCAGCGACGAGGAACACCGACTGCACGCCGTCGATCACGTCGCCGCGCAGCGCCGTGCCGGCGCCGTCGGCGCCGTGCGATCCGACCTGGGCGGCGAACACGGCGCCGAGGACGGCGCCTCCGGCGGCGCCGCCGAGCGCGCGGAAGAACCCGGTGGTGGCGGTGGCGACGCCGAGCTGACGGCGGTCGACGCTGTTCTGGACGGCGACGATCAGGATCTGGGAGACCATCCCGAAGCCGAGGCCGAACAGCGCGAGGCCGATGCCCGTCGCGACCTGCGAGGGCTCGCCGGCGAGCGCGGCCAGCAGGACGAGCGCGGAGGTCATCATCGCCAGGCCGGCGACCGGGAAGCGCTTGTAGCGCCCGGTGCGGACGATGCTGCGCCCGGAGAGCGTCGTCGACACGGTGATGCCGAGCATCGCAGGCACGAGCAGCAGCCCGGCCTCGGTCGGGCTCGCGCCGGTGGTCGTCTCGAGGAACAGCGGCACGAAGACGGTGATCGAGAACAGCGCCGCGGTGGCGAGGAACATCGCCGAGCTGGCGAGCGCGACGACCCGCGTGCGGAGCATCTCCAGCGGCACGATCGGATCGGCGGCGTGCCGCTCGCGCACGATCAGCGCACCGGTCAGCGCGACCGTCGCGGCGATCAGCGCGAGGATCGGCGCCGAATCCCAGGCGTAGCGATCGCCACCCCAGATGCACGTGAGCATGAGCGCGCTCGTGGCGCCCGCCACCAGCGCGGCGCCGGGGACGTCGAGCGGATGCGTGGGAGCCTCGGTCTGCGGCGCGGGCAGCCGCAGGTGCAGGCCGGTCAGCGCGACGACGCCGAGCGGCAGGTTGACGAGGAAGACCCAGCGCCAGCTCGCGTGCTCGACGAGCACGCCGCCGAGCAGCGGGCCGACGATCGTCGCGACGGCGAAGGCCGAGGCGATGTAGCCCTGGTAGCGCCCGCGCTCGCGCGGTGAGACGAGGTCGCCGACGGCGGCCATCGCCATCGTCATGAGGCCGCCCGCCGCCACGCCCTGGATCGCGCGGACGACGATCAGCTGGGTGATGTCCTGCGCGACGCTGCACAGCGCCGATGCGCCGAGGAAGCCGACGAGCGCGACCTCGAGCAGCCGCTTGCGGCCATGCCGGTCCCCGAGCTTGCCCCACAGCGGCGTCGATGCCGCAGCGGCCACGACATAGGCCGTGACGAGCCACGAGAGGTTGCTCGAGGCTGCCGAGATCGCCGGCGATCACGGGCAGCGCGGTGGCGAGGATCGTCTGGTCGAGCACCGCCGGAAGCATCGCCAGCACGATCGCCGCGAACGGGACGGCGATCGCGACGGCACCGGATCGGCTCCGCGGGCGGCTGCTGTGCGGCTGCATCGATGGGGGGCGTGGACCGCCTCATGGCGTCCTCCTCCTGGTCGTTTGATTGCCTGTCCCTAATTTTATAGCAACTCTAAATTCATGGCGCAACAAGAATTTGAGCTGCTACGATTTCGGCCGTGGCGACGACCCAGGACCCTCGACAGGTGGGATTGCGCGAGCGCAAGAAGCAGCAGACGCGCGAGCTGATCGCCGAGACGGCGCGGCGCCTGTTCACCGAGCGCGGATTCGAACGCGTCACCGTCGCGGAGATCGCGCGCACCGCCGACGTGTCCGAGCAGACCGTCTACAACTACTTCCCGACGAAGGAGGACCTCGTCTACTGGCGGCTGGGCTCCTTCGAGGAGGAGCTGCTCGGCACGATCCGCGAGCGCGAGGCCGGCGAGACGGTGCTCGCCGCGTTCGGCCGCTTCCTGCTCGCCCAGCGCGGGCTGCTCGGCAAGGTCGACCCCCAGGCGCGCGAGCAGCTCACCGCGCTGACCCGGATGATCGTCGGCAGCGCCGCGCTGCAGGCGCGCGAGCAGCAGATCTTCGCGGGCTACACCGCGTCGCTCGCGCGGCTGCTCGCCGACGAGCTGGGCGCGGACGCGCAGGACATCGAGCCGTGGGTCGCCGCCAACGCGATGATGGGCGTGCACCGGGCGCTCGTGACGTACGCGCGCACCCGGGTCCTCGAGGGCGCCGGCCAGCCCCGCCTCGCGCGCGACGTCCGCGCACAGGCCGAGCAGGCCCTCGCGCTGCTGGAGCACGGCCTCGGGCGATACGCGCGGCTGGCGAAGCCCGCCGGCCCGCCCGCAGCACGACGGTGAGCGGGCCGGGGCGGCGCTAGGCCGGGGGCTGCGACGGCGGCCTGCGCACCTCGCCGCCGTCGCGCTTGAGCGCGCGGCGATCCTTCATCGTCTGCACGCCGAGCACGCTGACGGCGATCAGCAGCGGCGCGACGTAGAGGAGGTCGACGGCCCAGTGGCCGGCGTGTGCGATTGGAAGGATCACGAGTTCGCGGCCGACAGGAGCCAGAGTCCGAGTGAGGTGAAGGCGATCATCACAGCAAGCATCCAGTATTGCGAGCGCGTCGCGACGCGGCTGTCGCCGAACGAGACGAGCGCGCGGTCATGGGCCAGGATGAGCCCGGCGACGTGCCCGAACACGAGCGCGGCGACCTGCACGTACCAGATCTGCGTCGCGGAGATCCACGTGTAGTCGACGGTCGCGCTGCTCGTCCCGAAGATGTTCGCGCCCGTGCCGAGCGGGTCGGACATGAGATAGACGGCGCGCTGACCCTCGTAGGCGAGCAGCGAGAAGTAGTGCGCGACGACGTAGGCGAGGCCGATCGGCACGAGCGAATGGGCAAAGCGGGCGGCGAGCTCCTGCGTCGTCGTCTTGCTGTACGGGTCGACCGACTGCATCCCGAGGACGCCGAGCCGGTACAGGCCCGAGACGATCAGCACGACCGCGAGCAGGCCGACGGTGAACGCGAGCTCCAGCGCCGTCGCCTGGCTGAATCCGGCGCTACGCCACAGATCGGTGAGTTGCGGTGCGAGATTGCTCCACGCCGGCCCGTTGGAGAAGCCGTCGAACGACGTGGTGCCGATCATCGTGCAGGTCAGCGCGACCGTGCCCGGCACGGGGTCGAGCGTCGTCAGCCCGCTGAGCGGCGGGCGGACGTAGAGCCCGTCGCGCGTCCACCGCAGCGCAGAGATCCGCGCGAAGAGCCCGAAGTACACGCCGAACGCGTCGCCGTAGCGGTTCCACGTCTCGATCCCGTAGAGGCTCATGCCCACGAACTGGACGGCGGCATAGGCGAGCGCGAGCACCGCGAGGTTGCTCGGGTCCCCGCGGCCGGAGTAGACGAGCTCGACCCACGCGAACGCGAGGATCCCGAGCGCCGCCGGCCAGCGCCCGAGCTTCTCGGGGTAGGCGAGCGGCGCCGGCAGGCCGCCGCCGCTGACCTTCGCGGCAGCCCCAGCCGATCGCGCGCGCCGCCGCGCGCCAGGGGTTCAGCGCCTTGAAGATGTCGCCGACGAGCGGGCTGACGACTGCCAGGCCGACCCAGAACAGGACGAAGACGACGTTCGGCGCGAGGTTGTTCGTCGTCGTCTGCGACCCCGCGAAGCCCGCGTAGACGACGAGCACGAAGAACGCGACGCCGATCGCCCCCGCCAGCGGATCGAGGATCCGCGGCACGCGCGCGATCCGCCGCTCGGTCACCCGCTCGAGCCGCGGCTTGGGCCACAGCACCGCGAGGCCGACGAACGACGCGACGAGCACGACCGCCGCCGCCCAGCCGAACAGCCACTTCGGGATCGGCAGGTCCGAGCGCCCGACGAGGCCGTGCGCGAGCGCGGCCTCGGGCGCCAGCGCCAGCATGAGGCCGGCCGCGACGAGGAGGAGCGCGAGCAGGCGGCGCCGATGCATTGCGCGGGAGTGTAGGAAGCGGCGGGCCACGAAGGCGCCGCTCCATGCGCGATCATCACCGCCGTGACGGTCCTCCTCGTCGCCGTGGGCGGGCTCATCGGCGTGCTCGCGCGCTACGGGCTGGGCACCGCCGTCTCCCCCGGCAACCACCCCTGGATGATCTTCGCGATCAACATGGCCGGGTCGTTCGTGCTCGGCGCGTCGCTGCCGTGGAGCGATCAGCTCTCCGAGCCGGTCCGCAACGGCCTCGCGGTCGGCTTCTGCGGCGGCTTCACGACGTTCTCGACGGTCGCCGTCACGGTGTTCGTCGACGCCAGGAGCGGTGACACGTCCTTCGCGCTCCTCTACCTCGCCGCGACGATCGCCGGCGGGCTCGTCGCGGCGGCGCTCGGCTACCACCTCGGTCGCGCGCTGACGTAGCCTGGTCGATCGTGCGAGCCCCGCTCGACAGGATCAGCGCGCCGTTCTTCCCCGCCGACGCGGAGTGGGTCAACGTCGCGCGGCTGCGGATGGACCAGCAGCTGGGGCGCCCGGTCCTGATCGAGTTCTGGGACTTCTGCCGCTGCAACTCGCTGCGCACGCTGGACTACGTGCGCGGGTGGCACGCGCGCTACGCGGCCGCCGGCCTGCGCGTGGTCTCCGTGCACGCCGGCGCCTATCCGCCGTCGCAGGATCCCGCGCAGGTGCGCGCCGCCGTGCAGCGGCTGGGGATCGAGCACGCCGTGATGCTCGACACCGATTACACCCTCTGGAACGAGTTCGGCAACGAGGCATGGCCGGCGCGCTATCTCTTCGACCGGCGGCTGCGGCTGTACTCGATGCACTACGGCGAGGGCGCCTACGACGAGACGCAGGCCGAGATCTGCGAGCTGCTGGAGATCGAGCCCGAGCCGCTCACCGCGCTGCGCCCGCAGGACGCCCCGGGGGCGCGCGTCGGGCAGCCGACGGCCGAGCAGCCGGGCGCCTGGTCGGGTCCGTACGAGGCGGGCGCCGTCTGGGCGGTGCTCGAGCCGGTGGCCGGTGCGGCCGGCGACGAGGCGGCGGTCCGGTGCAACGGCCGCACGATCGCCGTCGCGCATCCGGGCTGCCACGCGCTCGTCGAGCACGAGCGCCACAGCGTCGGCGTGCTCGAGCTCGAGGTCGGCGCGGGCGTCGTCTGCCATGCCGTGCAGTTCACGCCCGGCCTGATCGCGGGCTGACTGAGCCTAGGCCCGCAGCGCCTTCTCCGGGATGTCGCCGAGCAGGCGCTCGAGGCGCGGCGGCCCGTCGTCGTCGACCGCGATCGCGCCGCCCGGCCAGTACGGGTTGTCGCGGCCCCGCGGCCCGTAGCCCATGAAGAGCGGGTCGAAGATCCAGTTGCCGTCGTTGTGCAGCTGCGTGCCCGCGGGCGTGCGCCATTCCGAGGCGGTGTCGCGCTCGAGCCGGCCGGTGCGGTGCGTGTGGCCGAAGATGAGGTGCGGCGGCGTCAGGCGCAGCCGCCGTGCGACCTCGCTCGTCGCCTCCAGGCCGGCGCGGCGCAGGTCCGGCACGGCGACCCTGGGCTCCAGCGGCCCGATCCCGGCGCGGTTGCCCGCACTCACCGCGAGCCGGAACGGCAGCGCGAGCGCGCGGCTGCGCAGCCGGCTCGGGCGGCCGCTGCCGGCGAGCGCGCGCCACGCGCCGACCGCCGTGCGGCTGCCGATCGTGACGCGGCCCGGCGCGGCGCGCTGCGCGCTGGCCTGGCTGAGCGCGTAGATCGGCGCCAGCAGCGCCTCGTAGTCGTCGGGCGTCGCGGGGTCGGGGACCGCGCCGACCATCCGCGCCATCACGCCGGCTGCGAGGCGCTCGATCGTCGGGACGACGAGATGCAGGTCGAGGTAGTGGCCATGCGTCGCGTACACGTCCTCGCGCAGCCACAGGCCCGGGTAGGCGAGCGTGACGTCCGCCGGCGCCGAGGAACGTCGCCAGGCGCTTGCCGATCCACGACGCGCGCTCGGCGGGCACGCGCTCGTCGAGCGCGAGCGGATCGGGCTCCTCGCGGCGCCCGCGCCAGTCCAGCCAGCCGGCGCCGATCGCATGGTCGTGGTTGCCGGGCACGATCACGACCTCGCGCCCCGGACCGAGCGCGTCGCCGATCGCCCGCAGCACGGGCTCGGCGGTCGCGAGCGCGTCGCGCGTCGGCCCGTGACGCAGCTCGAGCGTGTCGCCGAGCAGGACGAGCCGGTCCACGCCGTCCAGGCGCGCCAGCAGCACGTCGAGCGCCGCCGCACGCGTCAGCACCTCCATCCCGCTGCGCAGGCCGAGGTGCAGGTCGGAGATGACGAGCGTGCGCATGCGCGGCGCAGGCTACGCGAGCGCCGGGCCGGCCGGCCCCTACCTCGTCGCGGCGAGATCCTGGCGGATGCGCTTGGGCAGCATGAAGCGCACGTCCTCGCGGATGACCTCGTACTCCGCGACGTCCTGCACGCCGCGGTCGGTGAAGAACGCGACGAGCCGGTCGACGAGCTCCTCGGGCGCGCTCGCGCCCGATGAGATGCCGACGACGCGCTTGCCGTCCAGCCAGCCGTCCTGGACCTGCGACTCGTTGTCGATGAGGTACGAGTCGGCGCCGTAGTCGCGCGCGACCTCGACGAGGCGCTGCGAGTTGGACGAGTTCTGCGAGCCGATGACGAGCACGAGGTCGCACTCGGCCGCCATCTGCTTGACGGCCGCCTGGCGATTCGTCGTCGCGTAGCAGATGTCGTCGGTGCGCGGACCCGTGATCGCGGGGAACTTCTCGCGCAGTCGGTTGATGATCGTGCGCGTCTCGTCGACCGACAGCGTCGTCTGCGAGATGTAGGCGATCTTGTCCGGGTCGGCGACCTCGAGCGTGTCGACGTCGGCCTCGGTCTCGACGAGCACGATCGAGTCGGGCGCCTCGCCCATCGTGCCCTCGACCTCCTCGTGGCCGCCGTGGCCGATGAGCACGATCGTGTAGCCGTCGGCGGCGAACTTCTTGGCCTCGACGTGGACCTTCGTCACGAGCGGGCAGGTCGCGTCGATCGTCGACAGCGAGCGCTGCGCCGCCTGCGCGTGGACCGCCGGCGAGACGCCGTGGGCGGAGAACACGGTCGTCGCGCCCTCGGGGATGCTCTCGTCGATCTCGTCGACGAAGATCGCGCCGCGGTCGCGCAGCTGCTCGACGACGTGCTTGTTGTGGACGATCTCCTTGCGCACGTAGACCGGCGCGCCGTAGAGCTCCAGCGCCCGCTCGACCGTCTGCACCGCGCGGTCGACGCCCGCGCAGTAGCCGCGCGGCGCGGCAAGCAGCAACTTTTGCACGTCAAAGGACATATAGGGTCAGTCTATGCAGCGCGGCGGAGGTGCCGCGCTCGCTGTTCATCCAGGGGAGGACCGCATGTACCGCAGTTCGTACCGCGTCGGGGACTGGATCATCGCTTCCCTGGCCGTCGTGCTCGCCGTCCCGGCGCTCGCACAGGCGCAGAGCACCAAACCGACGGTGGTCACGAGCCCCGCTGCGCAGATGCCCCGCAGTCGGCGACGCTGATCGGCAAGATCACGCCGCACGGCGCGCAGACGTCGTACCTCTTCCAGTACGGCACGACGATGCTCTACGGCCCAACGACGGCGCCCACGTCGCCGGGAACGGCAATGCGGCAGTACCGCGACCGCCGACCTGACCGCGCTCGCACCGGCGACCGTCTACCACTTCCGGCTCGTGGCACGCAACCGCAACGGCACCGTCATCGGCGCTGACCGCAAGTTCAAGACGAAGTCCGTGCCGCTCGGCCTCACGCTCGCGGCGGCGCCCAACCCGGTCCCGTTCGGCCAGCCGACGGTGCTCGTCGGCACGCTCACCGGCACGGGCAACGCCAACCGCCAGATCCTCCTGCAGTCCACCCCGTTTCCCTACACGCAGCCCTTCCAGCCGGCGGCGAACGTGCAGCTCACGAACGCCCAGGGCCAGTTCGTGTTCCCGCTGCTGTCCGTCCCGCTGAACACGCAGTACCGCGCGTCATCCCGAGCCGGCCGGAGGTCGCAAGCCCGCTCGTCAGCCTCGGCGTGGCGGTTCGTGTCGCGACGTACACGAGCGCGACGCGCGTGCACACGGGCACGTTGTGCGCTTCTTCGGCACGGTCCGGCCCGCGCGGCCGGGCGCGCGGTTCGCGATCCAGCGGCAGCGACGGGGCATCTGGCGCACCGTCTCGGGCGGCGTGACGCACGGTGCGGGCGGCGGCGTATCGCGCTACACCAAGCGCGTGAAGATCCGCCGCGGCGGCCGGTACCGCGTGTTCCTGGAGATCGCCGACGGCAACTTCGTGTCGACCGCCGGACGGTCGGTGAAGATCACGCGCCTGTTCTGAGCCGCGCGACGAGCTGGTAGACGGTCTCGCCGACGGCGTCGAGGCTGCGCTGCGAGACGACGTCGAGGGTGTCCTGCAGCGAATCGCGCTGCGGGTAGTCGAAGTCGATGAGGTCGATCGCGGGCACGCCTCGCTCGGTGAACGGCGTGTGGTCGTCGATGATCTCGCCCGACGTCATGTCGGGGAACAGCGCGCCGACCTCGACCGCGGCTGCGGCCGCGCGCAGCCGCCGCCAGAGCGCCGGATTGGAGCCCGCTTCGCGCGGGAAGCTCAGGCCGTGCTTCTCGGCGATGTAGTCCAGCAGGACGAGCGCCTTGACCTCGCGGGCGTGGCGCGCCGCGTACGCGCTCGAGCCGCGGATGCCGCAGGCGGTGAACGGCGTGCAGCCGGCGGGCTCCTCCTCGCCGTCGAAGAGCACGAAGCGCAGCGCGCGAGCGCCGTGCGGGCGCTGGGCGTGCGCGAACGCCCGCGCGAGCGTGACGACGGCCGCCGTGCCCGCAGCGCCGTCGTTGGCGCCGACGAAGCCCTTCGGCGCATCCTCGACGTCGTAGTGCGCGCCGACGACGATCGCGGGCAGCCGGCCCGGCACCGAGCCGACGACGTTGCGCAGCCCCGGATGGCCGGGGATCGCCTCGAAGCGCCCGCGCGGCATGAGCGCGCGCAGGCGCACGGCGAGGCGTCGCAGCGACGCCGAGCCGGCGGGGCGCCAGCCGTACTCCAGGACCTGCTCGCGCAGCAGCGCGAACGCGCGCGCGCCGTCGAAGCGGTTCGCCGTCGCCAGCGGCGCGAGCGGCGCCGCCGGCACCGTGACCGAGACCTGCGCGGTCGACGACGCGCCCGATTCGTCCGAGCTGACGACGACCGCCCAGACGAGCAGCGCGACGACGAGGCCGAGGCAGGCCGCCGCGGCGAGCGCGACCCAGACGCGCCCAGGGACCATGCCGGTCGCTCGTCTCATGACGCCGACCTTAGGGGATGGTCCGCGACGGGCGCGCCATGCTCAGCTCGAGCGGGCCCGCCTGCCGACCGTGACGCTGACGTTCGCGCCGTCGGGCCCGGTGAATCCGAAATCGGCGCCCTGCGCGATGACGCGACCGACCCTGGTGGACCGCTTCGTCGTGCGCCGCGTGACCCTGCCGAGCGCGCAGTGTGCCTTGCGCAGCTTCGTCCGGGCCTTCTCCAGGGTCAGGCCGAAGAGCCTGGGCACGGTGCAGACGAGCGGCACGACCTCCGGCTGCAGACCGCCGCGGCGGGCTCCGGCGGCGGTGGCGGCGCAGGCGCGATGGCCGGCGGTGGCGCGGCGGGGTTGCAGTCGACGGGGCTCGCGATGCCGTTCGCCGGCGCGGCGTCGGTGCCGTTGCCGACGATCTGGTTGTCGCCGCAGCTCTCGATCGCGCCGGTGCCGACGCTGACGAGGCCGAAGGCGTTCCCGAAGATCGTCGTGCCCGTGAGCCGCACGCGCGCGCCGTCGGCAGCGCTGATCGCGGTGCCGGAGTTCGAGATCGTGCCGCCGCGGACGAGCACGTCGAGCGTGTGCGCGTTGGCCGGCGCGGCGTGGATCCCCGTGCCGCAGGCATTCGTGATGTCGACGTTGTCGAGCACGACCTTGGGATCGGAGGCGCCGGGGACGAGCTCCAGCCCGGAGGTCTGCTGGCGGTTGATCGAGACGTCCTCGACGCGCAGCGTGCGCGCGTTGAGGAGGCGGATCCCGTTGACGCCGTTGGCGGGGCAGGCCGGGTTGACGATCCCGCCGCCCTCGATGTCCAAGCCGCGCAGGACGACGTCGTCGTCGGCGCCGGCGTTGACGATGACGCCGGTCGTGCCCGAGTTGAGGATCCCGCCCTTCCTCCCCGACAGGTCGATCGTGATCGCCTTCGTGACCGTGACGGCACCGGCCGCGACCGCATCGATCGCGTTGATCTCGCCGCCCTCGGCGGTCTTGCTGATCGCGCCGGCGAGCGTCTTGCAGGGAGCGGTGCGCGAGCAGGGGTTGACGTCGTCGGCGTCGCCGGCGATCCAGGTGCGGGTCGCCTGCGCCTGGGCGGCGGCGGGCAGGAGCGCGACCGCGGCCGCGAGCGTGAGCAGCACTGCGGCGAGTCGCACGCATGCGCGACGGCGGGACGACGACGTCATGTTGGGCTCCTCTGGTCGGGCTGCAGGTATCGCAGCCGACGGGCCTCTGCGCAGCGATTCAGACGAATGTGCGAGCCGGGTCGCCGCAGCGATTTCAGACGAATGTCCGAGCCCGCGCCCGGCATTGCGGCCTCAGTCGTTGCTCGTCACGACCTCGAGCAGCTCGGCGAACTGCTCGCGCGCCGCTGCGCGGCGCGTCGGGACGTGCTCGCTCGGGATGCCGTCCAGCGGCGGGTCGTAGCCACGCAGGATCTGCCGCGCGACGGATTGGCGGTGGACCTCGTCTGGGCCGTCGTAGAGCCGCGCGCCGCGCGCGAAGCGGTACATCGCCTCGAGCGGCATGTCGCTCGAGTAGCCGAGCGCGCCGTGGACCTGCAGCGCGCGATCGATGACGTCGTGCAGCACCTGCGCGCCGTAGAACTTGATCAGCGAGACGTCGGTGCGCGCGGCCGCAGCGCCCTGCGTGTCGATCTTCCACGCCGCCATGAGCGTCATGAGCCGCGCGGCCTGCATCTGCGCCGCGGACTCGGCGATCCAGTTCTGCACCGTCTGCTTGTCGGCGAGCACCGAGCCGTGCGAGACGCGGTACGTCGCGCGCTCGCAGAGCATGTCGAAGGCGCGCCGCGCGACGCCGAGCCAGCGCATGCAGTGGTGGATGCGGCCGGGCACGAGCCGCGCCTGGGCGAGCAGGAAGCCCCCGCCGCGCGGGCCGAGCAGGTTGTCGGCGGGGACGCGCACGCCCTCGTAGAGGATCTCCGCATGCCCGCCGAGCCGGCCGAAGTGCTCGCCCGGGTGCTCCATCGTCGGCACGTCGCGCAGGATCCGCACGCCCGGCGTGCCGGCCGGCACGATGATCATCGAGGCGCGCTGGTGCGGGCGCGCATCGGGGTCGGTGACGGCCATGACGATGAGGAAGTCGGCGACGGACGCGTTCGTCGAGAACCACTTGTGGCCGTCGATGACCCATTCGCCGGCGGCCTCGTCGAGGACGGCCCGCGTCTGCAGCGTCGTCGGGTCGGCGCCGGCGACGCCCGGCTCGGTCATCGAGAACGCCGAGCGCAGGTCGCCGGCCAGCAGCGGATGCAGCCAGCGGTCCTTCTGCTCCTCGCTGCCGGCGAGCGCGATGAGCTCGGAGTTGCCGGAGTCCGGCGCCTGGTTTCCGAACGCGCTGGGCGCGTACAGCGAGGAGCCGAGGATCTCGTGCATGAGCCCGAGCTTGACCTGTCCGAAGCCCTGTCCGCCGAGCTCCGGCGGCAGGTGCGCGGCCCACAGCCCGCGGGCGCGCACGCGCTCCTGCAGCGGGCGCAGCGCGCGATCGAGCTGGGCCTGGTCGAGATCGAGCGTCTCCAGCGGCCAGATCTCGGCGCGGACGAATTGCGCCATCCAGTCGAGCTGCTCCTGGAACTCGGGCTCGGTGGAGAAGTCCCACGCCATCGCTTCTCCAGGGTACGCAGTGGCCCTTGACAAGATTCTTTGTCAATGCTGGAATGCGCGGCATGGTCCACGACGTCGAGGTCATCGAGAGCGCCGCCGCGGCGGTCGTCGCGCTGGACCCGGTGCGCGCCCGGCTGCTCGCCGAGCTCGCCGAGCCGGCGTCGGCGGCAGCGCTCGCCCAGCGCGTCGGACTGCCGCGCCAGAAGGTCAACTACCACCTGCGCCAGCTCGAGGCCCACGGCCTCGTGCGCGAGACCGAGACGCGGCGCTGGGGCGGCCTCACCGAGCGCCTGCTCGTCGCGACGGCCGCGTCGTACGTCGTCTCGCCGGCCGCGCTCGGCGAGGCCGCCTGCGACCCGCGCCGCACGTCGGACCGCCTGTCGGCCCGCTACCTCGTCGCGCTCGCGGCGCGGCTCGTCAGCGAGGTCGGCGCGCTGGCCCGCGCCGAGTCGCCGACGCGCCTGTCGACCCTGGCGATCGACACCGAGATCGGCTTCGCATCGCCCGCCGACCGGGCCGCGTTCGCCGACGACCTCGCCGCCGCGGTCACCGCAGCTCGCTGCGCGCTACCACGACCCCGCCGGCCGCCGGCACCGGGTCATCGTCGCCGCCCACCCGACCCCCGAATCCAACGAGGAGGATCCAGCATGACCGAGCGCAAGATCGACGTCGAGATCGAGGTTCCCGGCACGCCCGAGCAGGTCTGGGACGCGATCGCCACCGGCCCGGGCATCAGCTCGTGGTTCATGCCGGTCGCGGTCGATGAGCGCGAGGGCGGCGAGATCGTCCACGGCCCCGGCCAGGAGTTCAGCTCGACCGGCACGGTCACCGCCTGGGAGCCGCCGCACCGCTTCGTCTACGAGGAGGACGGGCTGCCGCGTGGCCAGCTCGGGACGACGCTTGCGACCGAGTGGCTCGTCGAGGCGCAAGCGGGCGGGACGTGCATCGTGCGCGTCGTCATGTCCGGCTTCGGTCCCGGCGACGAGTTCGACAAGCCGATCGAGAGCTTCACCGCCGGCTGGCGGACCGCGCTGAACGACCTGCGGCTGTACCTCACGCACTTCCCCGGCCAGGCCGCCGCGTCGGTCACGGTCGTCGGCACGACCGGGAGGCCGCTCGAAGGACGACGTCTGGGCGCAGCTGACCGGCGCGCTGGGCGCGCCCGCCGACGCCGCGTCCGGCGAGCGCGTCGCGATGAGCGCCGGCGGCTCGGCGACGCTCGCGGGCGTCGTCGCGACCTCGGAGCCGGGCATGCTCACGCTCCTGCTCGACGAGCCCGCCCCGGGCCTCGGCTTCGTCGGCGCGGGCGGACCGGGCGACGAGGTCTACACGTTCGTGCGCGCCCACCTCTTCGGCGACGACGCGCCCGCGATCGCCGCCCGCGACGAGCCCGCGTGGCAGGCGTGGATGGGCGAGCAGTTCCAGCCGTGACCCCGGGGCGCGCGCGTTGACTACGCTGCGCTGCAATGCCTCCGCGCCACCTCGACAGGCTGACCGCAGTCGACGCATCGTTTCTGCATCAGGAGGGCGCCGTGTCGCACATGCACATCGGCGCCCTCGTGCGGGCCGAGGGCCCGGCGCCGCCGTACGAGGAGTTCCTGGATTCGATCCGCGCGCGGCTGCACTACGTCCCGCGCTACCGCCAGCGGCTCGTCTACCCGCCCGCGTCGACCGGCCGGCCGCTGTGGGCCGACGACACGGACTTCAACCTCGAGTACCACGTGCGCCACACCGCGCTGCCGGCGCCGGGCAGCGACGAGCAGCTCATGAACCTCGCCGCGCGCGTCTTCTCGCAGCAGCTCGACCGCTCCAAGCCGCTGTGGGAGCTGTGGCTCGTCGAGGGGCTCGCCGGCGGCGGCTTCGCGCTGCTGTCCAAGAGCCATCACGCGATGATCGACGGCATCGCCGGCGTCGACCTCGGCACCGTCCTGTTCGACCTCGGCCCCGAGGGCCGCCCGCCCGAGGAGGGCCTCGAGCCGTGGACGCCGGACCCCGAGCCGAGCCCGATCGACCTGCTCGCGGCGGGGATCGCCGGGATGACGAAGGCGTCGCTCTCGATCGCGGCGAAGGCGGTCGGCTCGCTGAGCCGGCCCGAGCGCGCGATCGAGGAGGCGGCGATCGCCGCCGAGGGGCTCGGCGAGATCGTGTGGGCGGCGGCGAACCCGGCGCCGCCGTCGCCGCTGAACGTCGAGATCGGCCCGCACCGGCGCTTCGCCGCGATCGCGTGTGAGCTGGCGGACTTCAAGGCCGTCAAGAACATCTTCGGCGGCACGGTCAACGACGTCGTGCTCACCGTCGTCGCGGGCGCGCTGCGCAGCTGGCTGCACTCGCGCGGCGTGCGCACGCAGGGGCTCGAGCTGCGCGCGCTCGTCCCGGTCTCCGTGCGCCACCGCGACCCCGAGCAGAACAACGGCGCCGGCAACCGCCTCGCGGTCATGCGCGGGCCGCTGCCCGTGTACGTCGAGGATCCGGTCGAGCGCCTCGGCGTCGTGCGCGAGGCGATGGACGACCTCAAGGAGTCAAAGCAGGCCGTCGGTGCGGAGGTGCTGACGAGCATGCAGCAGTTCGCGCCGCCGACCGTCCTCGCGCAGGCATCGCGGCTGAACTTCTCCACGCGGCTGTTCAACATGCTCGTCACGAACGTCCCGGGCCCGCAGTTCCCGCTCTACGTCCAGGGCCGCGAGATGACGTCCGTGTTCCCGATCGCGTTCCTGCCCAAGGACCACGCGCTGGCGATCGCGATCATGTCCTACAACGGCCAGATGAACTTCGGCCTGCTCGGCGACTACGACGCGATGCCCGACCTCAACGCGTTCGGCGAGGCGATCGAGTCCGCGCTCGCCGAGCTTGCGTCGCTCGCCGCGCGCGAGGCGCGCAAGCGCGCGAAGGCCACCGCGAGCTGATCCGGGGAGGTCAGGTCAGCGGCTCGTCGTGCGCGCGCGGTCGACGCGCGTCGCCAGGTCGGGCTTGGAGGGCACGGCTTCGCGGTTGCCCGCCTTGTCGACGGCGATCGTGTAGTAGCGGTAGTACGAGCCGGGCTTGACGTCGACCTTCAGCTGCGTCGCGCGCGTGCGCTTGATGCGCTTGAAGGGACGCCGGTTGGCGGAGCGGTAGACCTCGTAGACGTTGACGCCCGACGCGGTGAGGCCCGCAGGCGCCCGGTCGCGCCCGCTCCAGTGCAGCGTGAACGCACGCGCGCCGCGCACCCGCGTGCGCCCGGTGAGCTTGGACTGCGGCGGCCGGCGGTCGATCGCGCGCACGGCGTCGATCGCCGCCGCGGCGTCGAGGATCCCCCATCCCAGCTCGGGCGTTCCAGGCGGTGCCGGCGGGCCGCGACGCGCTCTGCTTCAGCGCGTGGATGACGTCCTTCGCGGTCGCGTCGGGGTTGACGCGGCGGGCCATCGCGGCGACGCCCGCGACCATCGGCGCGGCCATCGACGTCCCCTCGAGGTAGGCGTAGCGCGTGTCGCCGTTGAACGTCGCGCGGCAGCGACAGCTCGGCGACGGGAACAGCAGGCCGCCGCCGCGTCTCGAGCTCGGTCGTGTTGGCGGGAAATCCGGAGAAGATCCCCGCCGGGCCGGTGTGCTCGTCGAACGCGCCGTACGCGGCGAGCGAGATCTCCGAGCCGCGGCCGGCGAAGGGCGCGCGCTGGCCGGCGAAGTTCGCCGCGGTGACCGTCAGCCCACGGCCGGCGGTGATGTCCTGGGCGGTGCCCGGCGGCTGGAGCAGGTTGGCCGGGTCGCCCTGCTCCTCGACGGGGCTGTCGGAGGCCGCGGCGACGAGCACGGCGTCCTTGGAGACCGCGTAGTTGATCGCCTCGACGATCGCGCGCGCCGGCGCGATCGAGCCGTCGGTCCCGAAGCTCATGTTGATCGCGTCGGCGCCGAGGTCGGCGGCCTGCACGATCGAGCGCGCGACCGACCCGTCGCTGAGGTCGCTCTTGATGACGAGCAGGCGGCAGTTGAATCCGGCGCCGACGACCCCGTACCCGTTGTCGCCCGCGCCGCAGGCGAGCGTCGCGACGTGCGTGCCGTGGCCGTTCTCGTCGCTCATCGGGCCCGCGTGGCCGGGCGCGGCGTCGTTGTCGATCGACTCGGCGACCTTGCCGGCGAGGTCCGGGTGGCCGGCGTCCACGCCCGTGTCGATGACGGCGACGAGCGCGTTGTCGCCGCGCGCGATGTCCCACGCGGCGGGCAGGTCGCTGCGCGCCACCCACCAGGCGAGCGGCGTGCCCGGGGGCGTGCCGGCCGAGACCTCGGGCGCGGTGAGGGCCGGGTCGTTGGGGACGTAGCGCAGCGTGTAGCGGTGCTCGACGTCGACGGAGCGAACGCCCGGCTGGCCGCGCAGGGTGCGGGCGAGCGCCGACAGCGCCTGGCCGCCCGTCGGGCGCACGCTGACGAGCCCGAGCTGCGGGACCTGGGCGCCGTCGCGGCGCACGCCGTCGTGTGCGAGCACGGCGGCGGCCGCCTGGGCGCCGGCGGCCGTGGTGCTCTGTGGCTTGTCGAGCGTGACGAGCAGGCGCCCGGTGCGCTCGGGCGCCGCCTGCGCTCCGGTCTGGAGCGGGAGCGGCGAGCGTGAGCGCCAGCGCCAGCCGCGACGGCGGGCGTGGCGAGGCAGCAGGCGGATCACACGCACTGGATGCATGACGCGAGAACCCCTCCGCTGTTCACTCGATGCGCCGCCGGGCGGGCGACATGGCGCGCCGGCGGCTCAGAAGCCGAGTGCGAACTTCGCGTCCTCGCTCATCTTCTCCGGCGACCAGGGCGGGTCGAACGTCATCTCGCTCTTGACCGAGTTGATGCCCTCGAGCGGAGCGACGAACTCCTCGATCTGCTCGGTGATCTGCGGGCCGATCGGACAGGCCGGCGTCGTCAGCGTGAAGGTGATGCAGACGTTCCCGGCGTCCTGCTGGATGCCGTAGATGAGCCCCAGCTCGACGAAGTCCAATCCGAGCTCGGGATCGATGACGTTCGTGAGGGCTTCCTCGATCTCTTGCAGGGTTGCCATTCGGATGATTGTATCCACGGGCGGTCCATGCCGAGGTAGGTTGGAGACGCCATCGTCACCTTCGAGGACAATCCACCGACGTTGCGCTGCTGCGGGGACGAGGATCGCTCGACCCAGTCGCTGCGCCGCCAAGCGCTGTCCCAAGCGCTCGTCGCGCCTGAGGACGTCCTCGTCGACCTTGCCGACCTGGCGTTCGCCGACCCGTCGCTCATGCTCGACCTGGCGATGATCGCGCGGCGCCTGCGCAAGTCCGGCCGCAAGCTGACCCTGCGCGGGGCGCAGCCGGACATCTCGGTGCTCATCGAGTACGTCGGCCTGCATCGCCTGCCCGGCGTGGCGATCGCGCCCGCGCCGCGCCCGCCGCGCCCGCCCGGCGGCTCGCCCGCCGCCGCACCGGGCGTGCGGTCCGCCCGA
Organism: uncultured Solirubrobacteraceae bacterium; assembly: GCA_963727785.1. Lineage (GTDB taxonomy): Bacteria > Actinomycetota > Thermoleophilia > Solirubrobacterales > Solirubrobacteraceae > CADCVQ01. The sequence continues at coordinate 130,219 of CAVSHS010000038.1, read as the reverse complement.
GCAACCGCGTCGACGCACGCCCGCACCACACCGCACCGCACCGGCATGCCGCTCGCGCCCGCCCAACCCCCGCCCGAGCAACCGCCTCAGAGGCCGCGGGCCCGCTCGCGTAGCCTTCATCGGACCATGGCATTGGCCCTCGTCCTCATCTTCATCGTCGTCCCGATCGCCGAGCTGTACGTGCTCATCCAGATCGGTTCCGCGATCGGCATCCTGCCGACGATCGCGCTGCTGATCCTGGACTCCGTGCTCGGCGCTGCGCTCATGCGCTCGCAGGGTCGCGCGGCGTGGATGCGCTTCAACCGTGCGGTCGAGGAGGGCCGCGTGCCCGGGCGCGAAGTGATCGACGGCGTGCTCGTGATCTTCGGCGGCGCGCTGCTGCTGACGCCGGGGTTCATCAGCGACTTCCTCGGATTGATCCTGCTGCTGCCGCCGACGACGGGCGATCGTTCGCACGGTGCTCGTGCGCCGCTTCGCCGGGCGGATCCTGACGAGCGCGGCGAGCGGCGCGCAGAGCCGCATGGGACGGATGTTCACGTTCGAGACGGGCCGCCGGCCGCCGGCGTTCGACGACGACGTCGTCGATGGCACGGCGAGCGATGTCCCGCCGCGACGGCGCGAGCTGCCGTGAGCGTCTCCGCCGCGGACGAGGCGCCGAGGACGGCCGAGGACCCGGCCTTCCGCGACGCCGTCACGTTCTCGTTCGGCGATCCGGCGGCGTCGGTGTACGGCCTCGCGCGCGTCGGGGTCGGGGGTGCGGGGCGCGAGCGCGAGCGGCTTCGCGGTCGTCTACACCGGCGGCACGCTGGCCGGTGCGTCGACAGAGGCCGGCGTTGCCATCCCGGGTGGCGTCGTCGATAGCTGGGACGCGGTGAGCGCGGCGGGCGTGCGCAGCACCGTCGAGACGCCGCTCGAGGCCTGGACCGTGACGTACGACGGCGGCCCGGACGCCGGCTTCGACCTGCGCGTCGAGGCGGTCTCGGCGCCCGCGGTGCTCGCGCCGAGGACCCGGTCGCGCTCGTCGGCGGCATGGAGGGCTACGAGCAGCTCTGCAGCGTGACGGGGACCGTGCGAGTCGGCGCTCGATCGATCGGCGTGCGCTGCCTGGGCCAGCGCGGGCATCTGTGGGGTACGCCGGACTGGAGCAGGATCGAGCTCGCACGGACGTTGTCGGCGTGGCTGGGCGCCGATCGCGCCGTGACGCTGACGGCCATGCGACCGGCGAAGGCCAAGCACCACGACGAGGAAGCGATCGCGGGATTCCTGATCGACGGCGGCGAGCCGCTTGCGATCTTCGACCCGCGGCTGTCGACGACGTACGACGGCTCGCTGCGCCAGCGCCGCGCCGGCCTTGAGCTGTGGATGCAGGAGGAGGGCGGCCACGCCCGCCGCGCGGCCGGCGAGGTGCTGTGCGGCACGACGGTCGACCTCGGCGAACTGCGCCTGGAAAGCGCGTTCTTTCGCTGGCGCATGGAGGGACGCGAGGGCACCGGCCGGTATGACGTGCTGCGCCGCGTGAATGGTGGCGGTGGCGCGCGTCGCCGGCGGTGAACCCAGGCACGGCGTGGACCGTGGCAGCAGTGGCAGCGCCACGAGTCGACGCGCCTGAACCCAGCGGGCAGCACACCTCACCTGCGATGCAGCAGCCTCAGCAGCGATTGCGGCGCGCAAGTGCTCGCGGGTCCAGGCAGGCTCGGTTGCACGCGGTCCGGATCAACCGCGATGTGACCAGGCTGCAACCGGTCGAGATGGTGTCGCTGGATGGCGACGGCATGCCCCCTGGTCTGCCGTGCAACGTGTTTCGCTACAGCCGACCGGGATAGCTGCTGAGCAGCGACGGCATTCGTGCTTACAAGGCCCGCTCAGCGCTCAGCCAGGACGAAGACGACAAGCTAATTGTCGGATCCCAAGCGATCCCAGAGATAGAGCTCGACGCACTCCGTCGCGAGTTCCATACAACGCGCGCGCGAGAGGTGGGGCAACACGGTTTGCAGGGCCTGATCCTCGGCCACGCCGGCGTCAAACGCCTCCTCGCCGCGGAAGCCAGCCGCGATCTTCAGCGCCTCCCGCCGGTTCTCCCCAAGACTTGGGAACACGTTGACGAGAAACTCGCGGTTGGCGATCGGATGCCCGACCTCCAGAGACGCATGCCAGGCCGCGAGCATCGACAGATCGTGCTCGTCCAGATCCTGCACCGCCTTCGCGTAGTGCGACGCCAACTCGTTCTCAGGGATCTCGTCAACCCACGCGCGTACAAGCTCGCCCAGCAGCTGCCTGCGAGCCTCTCGGCCAACGGACTCCGCGATCACGCGGATCGCGTCCTGCGGTTCGATGAAGCACAGCGGCATGACAACGACTCCCTGGCCGGGGAAGTAGGACAGGAAGCACGGTAGGGGCAAGGTCGGACGGCATCGTTAGGAACGACACTTCAGCGCGCATTGGTCTACCCACGGCACTGTCCCTGCTCCGTCTCATAGCATGCTCACCGGTCGGCCGCTCAGCGCAAACCACGAGAAGCCAACGCTCATGTGGCCAGCGTTACCTCTGTTCCTCACCGAACTATTCTTGCTACCGACCGACTGGTACCATGCACATAAGGATAGCCGTGTTCACTTGGTATTTGGATCCGAAACTGTAGGCGTACACCCGGTCGATGTACTCGGAGTCGATAGCGTCCCGAAAAGCGACCTGATCTATTGGTCCGTCTTACCGCGAACCGCGTCCACGATCCGCCAACAGCTCGGCCCTCGACATAGACGAGCTTTCCTCGCGCCGGAATAGGCCGCGTAAGGATAGAGCCGTTATATGTCACCCGAACTCCACGAAGCCCGACACGAAGTGTCCCAGCGGCTGCGACGTTCAGTCGCAGCCGACGCGAAGCCGCGACGTCTGGAGACTCACGAGTCAATCTATATTGCAATCTGATACTTCTCGACGTGACGCGGCCCGCAATCCTGTAGCTAAACGTGCCGTTAGCCCGTGTGATCACGCTGCTTCTACGAGTACCCGGTTGGCCCAGTAAGGGTGCCTCCGTAACCTCCACCGTTGCGTGGGCGATCGCTGTTCCCACCGAATTTGTAAGGCGTCCACGGATTATGGTTGCTCGACCGTACGGTACCGTCGTGGTCAGGTTTCTTCCTCCAGCGAAACTAGCCCGCAATCTCGCGTTAGCAGTAGCACCATCGCCGTTGGCAAGAGACCGGCCCGAATCCCCGTTCGCTATCCGGATCGAGTCTGATGCCTGAATCACCTCGCGATTGCCAGCAGCATCTGTCACCCGAAGCGAGAAAGGGTAGGTGCCATCAGGCACCCTCCGTGTATCAAACTCGAGAACACCCGTACGAGACCGCGGGCACGCTGCAAAGTCAGAATGCGGGCACTCTGAATCGAAATCCTGGGAAGCCACGGTTGTTGTGCCCACGATCAGCGATACTTGTGCGACGCCCGATTCCTGATCACCGACTTCGTAGCTAACGCCCCGAGTGCCCGCCTGCGGTCCCCTTTCGAGCAGTTTACCGCCGTCGATCTTGCCAGTTGGTGCCACGTCCTCGAAAAGAGTGACCTCAGCTCCACGTATTTCGAGCGGATTGATGCTCGCGGGTGTGCATCCATCCGGCGCGCTCCCAGAGCACGATAGAACGACGTAAAATAACGCGGTGTCCGTCAAAAGGGTAGGGCTGACAAAGGGAGCCGTCAGCGTGTCGCCTCCAGGCGGACCAAAGATGTCTTGGGCGATTGTATCCTTGCTGTTACCGCTCGACATAGCGACAAACAGGGCCGATCCGCTACCGGTTAGACGAGCAATCATCCATAAACGTACTCTGCGAATCGCAATTGTGCTTTGAGGGCCTTCGTTTGGCCGCGCAAGAACAAGTGCAGCTGTACTTGCACGTTGCATCACGCCCGCATTCAGACCAAATCCACCGCCGCTACCACATTCGTCGTTCGCGTAAGTCCCGGCGGTATGGACCCACTTCCAAGGAGCCACCGGCGCTTGATGCTCACCCGGTACGTTGCAAGACCGCATTACGTAGGTACCCGCGTACGCGCGGTTAGAGTCCGCGCAGATCAGTACCACAGTGATAACGCAGACGAAGACGACGGCGTGGACGCGGCGCATGCGCCATGGTCCATTCAGTCTGATCGGGAAAATCATTTTAAGGTCCGAACTCTGTAGTGTTGTTTTCTGGCGCGAACTCAGGGGAAGGGCGGGTATGCGATGGGAGTGATTCGATGGCGGACGGATGTCCGCGCACTGCGTTCCGTTGCGAAGCACGGACGAATTGCGTAGTGGTGGCAGTCTTGTCCGTTACACGGCCGGCGATCGGAGAGAACTCGGGTGTGCGCGCAAGTCGCTCCTGCGCAGGTTTGAACTCACCGGAGGATGACCTTCTCTGGAGTTGTTGCGCAGCGATCCGAGGCGGCGAGAACGACGTTACGGCCGGGCTCCTTTGGGCGCTCGGAAGCACCTTGTGGGCTCTAGACCTCGGACGCTCCACCCGCCCCTCCACCAACGACCGTTCGACCGTCGCATACCCCCCGCCGGCCACCGCCGCGGCAGCTCCCGCGATCGCGGCGGCCTTCCCGGCGGCCGTGGTCTCCACGACGGCCTGGACCTTCGTGAATGACGTGGCTGCTCGGTCGTGGAGACCTCCGGCGACCAGCTCGTAGATGCGAGTGAGGAGGTTGGAGACGTGTTCTCCGGCGTCCGCGGTCACGACCGCGAGCGGGATCGGCAGGACGGCGGCGAGCGGCGCCGAGCTGTCCTGGAGCGCACGCAGCGTGGCCCGACAGCCGGGGCAGTTGCGCAGGTGTGGTCGCAGGTCGACGAGCTGCTCGGACGTCGCCTCGCCGTCGACCATCGCCGAGATCACCGGCAGCCAGCGCGCGCACTCGGCGCCCGACTCGATGTCGGCGTAGCGCTCGAGGAAGCTGCGCCGGCCTTCGGTCAGGCAGCGGTTGACCTTCGTGTAGGACCACCCCGTCATGACGCCGATGTCGTTGTAGCTGTGACCCTGCGCTCGCAGCCACAAGGCGCGCAACTCCTGCGGCTTCAGGCGCTGCAGCGCCTCGGCTGATCGGCCGACGAGGTCGAAGCTCGCCAGCCGCTCCTCGGGTGTCGGGACCGACCGGGCCTCGTGCAGGTCGAGGTTGACGTCGTCGGACGCCACGAGCTTCTGGCGCGAGCGGCGGATCGCCTGCGCCTCGCGCTTGACGACCACATGCAGCCATCCGGCGGCGCGCGCGGAGTCCAGCCGCTCGGCGTGCCCCATGAAGATCTCGAGCGCGCGCTGGTACGCGTCCTGCGCATCGTCGGGGCAGAGCGAGAACCGGCGGGCCGTTCGCAGCAGCGAGTCGGCGTGCGCTGCGACCGTGCGCAGGATGAGCTCCTCGGCGGCCCCGCCTCCCGTCCCTCCTCCCTTTGCGTCGTCCAAAACGGCCTCCCCGCTCCGGTCTCGATGTGGCCTCTTCCTCCTTTAGGGAAAACTACGGCCACTTTCGCCCCCGGCGCAGCGAGCAACGTCCGCTATTTGCGGGAATTCAGTGCCCGGGGACGAGCGAAACGCGCCAGCCGACCGCCCCGCCACAACGCGCGACACGTCCCACACGCCCGACAGCGCCCACGACGCGCTCAGGCGACAGGCATGAGCGCGGCACCGCTGCGCACATGCAGCGGCCGGCGCTCGGTGCGGCATAGCCGGAACGACCGCGCCCCGCGATGCGGGCGGAACGACCGGACCTGCGGCGCGCGGCGCGGCGTGCTGCGAAACGTCACGTCCGGCAGCATGCGCAGCGCCATCGAGCGAAACAGCATCGCCTCGACCACCGCGGCCTCGCCGATCACGTAATGCCCGTCATCGACGAGCTGCTTGAGCACTTTCACACGCGGATTCATTCTCATGCCTTCCATGGCCTGTGCGGCTACATCGGCAACATGGCGCCGCGAAGCGCACTCGGAGCACGTCCACCTAAACGCACGTGTGAGAGAGTGCCCTGTCTCAGACGCCGAGCACGGCGGCGATCGCGTCGCGTTCGCCCTCGTCCGCGACGGCGGTCGAGCCATACGTCGCGCGCTCCGATCGCCCTCGCGCACCCCAGTTCGACAGCGCGAGATCCAGCGCCTCGATCGGCAGCGCCACGGCGTCGGCAAGCGCGCGCGCACGGCGTTCGAGCAGCACCGTGTCGCCTATCCCGAACACGCGCTTGGCGGCCAAGCGTCGTCGCGTCGTCGCCGAACTTCAATGCCGACGGCTGCAGCTCGACCAGGCCCAGCCGCCCGAGCGAGACGAGCAGCTCGTAGCGCCCGGCGCGGCCGAACCCCGGCAGCGAGAGCCGCTCGAACACGCGATCGAAGCGCCGCTCGGGCGTCCACGACAGCTCGCCCACGAACGCCGCCTGCTGGCTGCCCGCGCGCTGCGCCCACGCGCGGTAGGCAAGGATCGTGCGCTCGCCGGTCGCCGGATCCCCCGCCGCACGCGGCCCGCGCGCGACGTCGAGCCGCGGAAGCTCGCCCGATGCCCACGGCACGTGCGCGTCGCGGATCGCCGCGAACGGGTCGTCCTCGTCCGCCAGCGGACCGAGGTACGCCACGAGGAACGCGAGCCACAACGCCTCCTCGACATCGTCGAGGACGGCGATGTCGGCGTACAACCCGGGCGGGTCGGCCGCGAGCTCCTCGAGGCGGGCGCTGGCGAACGCCAGCTCGCCGGCGAGCCGCTCGGCGTCGGCGGTCGCCTTCAGGCCAGCCACGAGCTCGGACCGGTAGCCGTCGTCGGCAGCCTGCGTGAGCTGGCGCACGCGGACGGCGCTGCTGCGCGCCGGGCGAGTCGCGCTGCCGGACGAGCGCGAGGAGGCTGAGCGCGACGGACGCCTCGCCGCCCCGGGCTCGGGCTCGGGCGTACGGCAGATCGGGCAGTTCTGGATGAACCTGTTGTGGCGACAGAAGCTCGGCGGCACTCACCTCAAGTCTAGGACGGGGAGCCGTGCCGCAACCTCGCCGTCACCCCGGCGTTACACCAGCACCGTGGATCCTCGCCGCCGTCCTGCCGCGCTCGCCGTGCTCGCCGCCCTCGCCGCCGCCGTGCACGCAAGCACCCCCGCCGCCGCACAGGCCGCACAGGCCGCACAGGCCGCCTGGAGCCCAGCCCGAACCCTCGCCGACCCCGCGGCGGAGACCCTCGCGGCCGCCGGCAACGCACAGCGCACGGAGGTCTTCGCGTGGCGCGTGACGACGAAGCGCTTCCGGCGACTGCCCACCCAGACGGGCTTTGCGAGCTACATCCGCGCCAAGGTGCGCCTCCCCGGCGGCACGCTCGGCGCCTCGCGCATCATCTCCGCGACGAAGGAGCTCGTCGCCAACCCGGCGGTCGCGCTCGACGCGGCCGGCAACGCGACGGTCGTGTGGAGCCAGGCCGGCAGTCACGTCCGCATCATGGGCGCCTACCGGCGCAACGGCGGCAGCTTTACAAAGCCGTTCGAGATCGGCCGCACGAGCGCCTTCATCGGCTCGCGGCCGGCGATCGCCGTCGCGTCCAACGGTGCCGCGGTCGTCGCCTGGAACGGGGGTGGCCGGATGCAGGTCGCGCGCCGCCCCGCCGGGCGCTGCCGCGCAAACCCCGCCGGCCTCGCACGCGGATGCTTCGGCCGCCCGCAGTCCTTCGTGCGCGGCGCCGACCAGACGGTCGCGACGACCCCCGGCGGCACCGCCTTCGTCGTGTGGGCGGCGACCGTCCGCCGCGCCGGCGCGGCACACACCGCGCTGCGCCTGGCGATCGCGCCGCCCGGCGGGCTCTTCGGACCGGGACGGCCGATCCCGAGCCCCGGCGACGCGAGCCAGCCCACGCTCGCGATCGGCCCCCACGGCAGCGCGATCATCGCCTGGCGCGGCTCGCTGCCGGCGGGCGGCGAGCAGAACGCGGATGCGACGATCTTCGCCGCGGTCCGCGACAGCAACGGCGTCCTCGCGGGATCGCAGCCGGTCTCGCTGCTCCCGGGCTCCAACCCGCAGGTGCGCGTCAACGGCCAGGGCGAGGCGATCCTCGCCTAGGACCAGCGCAACCCCACGCCGCAGAACCCCGACGGGCCGGAGGTCGCGACGAGCGTGCGGGGCGCCGCCGGCGGTGCGTTCGCGGCGCCGGTCACGATCTCGCCCGCCGGCACCGCGGCGGGCTCGGCGTCGCTCGCCGTCGATGCGACCGGGACCGCGACCCTCGTCTACACCGCCTCCCTCCTGGATCCCGGCCTGCCCGGCGGCGGGATCCTCGCCGTCTCGCACCGCAGGCCGCCGGGTGGCGTCTTCGGCCCACCGGAATCGCTGCCGGCGCAGTTCAGCGGCGCGTTCGTGTTCGCGGCCGGCGCGCTCGTGAGCGCGGCCAGCGGCGGCAGTGACGGACGCACCGCGCTCAGCGACTACGTGCCCTGATCGCGCGCGGCGCCGAGCCGCTCGATCCCGCCGAGGAACACGAGCGTCGCGAGCTGCGTCGCGCCCGCGACGTCCGGCGGCTCGCGCTGGATCATCGCGACGCCGACCTCGAGCGCGGCGCCGACCATCGCGGCCGCCATGTAGTCCGGATCGATCCGCGGGACGATCCCGATCTTCATCGCCGTGCGCAGGTCGGCGGCGAGCTCGTCGATGCCGGCGCCAAAGATCGGCTCGTCGAACATCGCCCGGATCGTGCCGCTGTTGCGGCGCATGAGCGCGAAGGCCTCCGGGTCGTCGGCGAGGAAGCTGAAGTACTCGCCGAAGCCGGCGGTGACGAACTCCTCCAGCGAGCGCGCCTCGCGGCGGGCGGCGCGAACGCGCGCGCGCACCTTCTCGGCGCTCTCCTCGACGACCGCCCGGAAGAGCGACTCCTTGTCGGGGAAGTAGTTGTAGAACGTCCCGCTGGCGAGGTCGGTGCGGCGGATGACGTCGCGCACCGTCGCGCCGCCGAAGCCCAGCTCGGAGAACACGGCGCGCGCGGCATCGAGGATCGCGGCGCGGTTGGCGGCCTTCGTCGCCGCGCGCCGGCCGCCGCTCGGCTCCGCCGCGACGCTCATCGCCAGCACCGAGAGCGCGAGTACGCCCAGGCCGCGGTAGAGCACGAGCGCGCCGTCATGCCGTCGCCACCTCCGCCGAGCCCGCAACGGCCGCGCGTGGCGGCACGGGCAGCGCCAGACCCGCCTTGACGGCGCGCTCGGCGCCGCGGCGCCGCTCGTGCCTGAGGTCGTAGAGGTAGGTGTCGAAGTCGACCTGGATCGTGTGGCGCTTGGACGCGACGTAGCGCTTGCGCATGCGCCTCAGCTCGCGCCGGATGTCGGCTTCGGCTGCGCGCGGCGGGGGCAGGTGGTACTCGCCGCGCAGGTACTCGGCGATCCACTCGCCCTGCGCCTCGGCGAGCGGCATGATCGCGCCGAGCGGTTGCAGCAGCCCGGCGAACGCGAGGCGCGGGTTGCGCGGCATGAAGACGCGGCGAAACAGCTCGATGCGGTTGTCGGGCGCGCTCAGGAAGCCCTCGTCGAAGAAGGGAAACGTGATGCGATACCCCGTGCAGTAGATGACGACGTCGGCATGCACCCGCGCGCCGTCGGCGAAGCGCACCCAGTCCGAGCCGAGCTCGGCGATGTTCGGCCGCGGCGCGATCGTCCCGTGCGTGATGCGGTCCAGGATACGCCCGGAGACGGTCGGGTGAGCCGAGCCGAAGCGATGATCGGGCTTGGGCAGGCCGTAGCGCTCGGGGCGGCCTGTGTGCAGCCGGATGATCAGCTCCGAGACGCGCGCGGTGAGCCAGTGCGGGACGTGCGGCACGGTCGAGATCTGATCCAAGCGGCTTGCCGAAGAGGTACTTCGGCACGATCCAGGCGCCGCGGCGGGCGGCGAGCTGCGTCGACCTGGCGACGTAGCTGGACTCGACGGCGATGTCCATCGCGCTGTTGCCCATGCCCAGCACGACGACGTCCTTGCCGGCGAGGAACTCGTTGTCGCGGTAATCGTGGGCGTGCATCTGGATGCCCTCGAACGTGTCGCTGCCTGGGAACGCCGGCTCGGGCCAGCGCTTGTCCCAATGATGACCGTTGGCGACGACGAGCATGTCGTACTCGTGCGTCGCGCCGTGCGAGTCGGTCAGCCGCCACGTGCCGTCGGAACGCTGCTCGGCGCGCTCGACCGCGGTCTCGAAGCGGATGCGGTCGCGGAAGCCGAAGTGGTCGACGTACGCATCGAAGTACTCGGCGATGTGGGTGTGGTGCGGAAAGTCGGGATAGGACTTCGGCATCGGGAAGTCCGAGTACTCCATGCGGTCGCGCGACGTGTTGATGTGCAGGTCGCGGTAGGCGGCCGACATCCCGTTGCGGTTGCCGAAGACCCAGTTGCCGCCGACGCGGTCCGAGGTCTCGAAGCAGTCAAACCCGATCCCACGCTCGTCCAGCGCCTTCGCGACGGCGATCCCCGAAGAGCCGGCGCCGATGATCGCGGCTGTGGGCAACGTGGGCATGCGGTGGCGCCTCCAGACCAACAAAGATGACGGGGGCGTCACTTTAGCGCCGCGCGCTCGGCCGCGAGCAGAATTCGCTCCATCTGCTCACCGAACCCGCCGCCGCGGCCCGCGGCGAGCCTGCTGCGGGCGGCCTCCAATCCACACCAGGTCGGGTCGCGCCCGGGCTCCTGCGGGCGCTCGGCGTGGTCGACCTCGAGCAGGAACGCCGTGACCGTGTTCTCGCCGTAGCGGTACTCGCCGATCGGCTCGTCGCCGAGGCGGCCCGCCACGCCTGCCTCCTCGACCGCCTCGCGGGCGGCGGCCTCGGCGAGCGTCTCGCCGCGCTCGACACCGCCCTTGGGAAACGTCCACCGCTCGCCGTCGCTCGTGCGGACGAGCAGGAACTCCAGTCCGCCGGCGGGGCCCGGGCGCACCGGCACCGCGGCGACCACGACCTGCGCGCGCGGCGGCACCCGCGCGAGCAGCCGAAGGATCCTCGCGCACGCCCGCCGCAGTCAGGGGTGATCCGGCGCGATCAGCGATGGCTCAGCGGTCGAGGCCGGGCGGTGCGCCCGGATCCGTGAGCCCGCCGCCGCGCGAGCGGCGGACGAGGTAGACGATGCCCGCGGCGAAGATCACCGACAGCAGGAAGCCCGCACCGCGGTTGAACAGCGCCGCCGAGACGAGGCCCGCGAGCAGCGAGCCGCCGATGCCGATCGCGATCGTCTGCCAGATGCTCATGGGGTCCTTGCCCGGCAGCGCGAGCCGCGCGAACGCACCGATGACGAGACCGACGAGGCACAGCACGATGAGGTAGGCGATGAAGCTCATGATTTGGGCACAATACCCGCGCGCCGCGCGTGCTACGCCGTGATTCCCGGGCTGACGTGCAGCGGCGGGCCGACCGGGCCCTCGTCGGCGCCCTCGTCGGCGCCCTCGTCGTCGGGCGTGACGTCGAGCTCGCCGAGATAGCGGTCGACCATCCGCGCGCACTGGCGCCCCTCGTTGATCGCCCAGACGATGAGCGACTGGCCGCGTCGCGCGTCGCCTGCCGCGAAGACGCCCTCGACGGAGGTCGTGTACGGCGTGATCGCCTTCGCGTTTCCGCGCTGGTCCTTGGCGACGTCGAGCTTGTCGAGCAGGTCCTGCTCGGGATGCAGGAAGCCCATCGCGAGCAGCACGAGGTCGGCGCGGATCTCGCCCTCGGTCCCCTCGACCGGCTTGAACGGCGGCGCCGCCTCGGCCTGCGCGTAGTGCAGCGCATGCACCCGTCCTTCGTCGTCGCCGACGAAGTGCGTCGTGACGACCGAGTAGTCCTGCTCGCCGCGGCCCGCCTCCCTCGCCTCCTCCATCGCATAGGAGAGGCGGAACTTCTGCGGCCACAGCGGCCACGGCGTGCGGTCGTCGGGGCGGTGGGCCGGCGGCTCGGGCAGCAGCTCGAACTGCGTGATCGACTTGGCGCCCTCGCGGATCGAGTTGCCGACGCAGTCCGCGCCGGTGTCGCCGCCGCCGATCACGACGACGTGCTTGTCCTTCGCGGTCAGGCCGCGCAGCGCGGGCGGCTCGGAGCCCGTCGGCGTGCCGGTCTGCGTCGCGACCCAGCGGTTGCGGTCGGCGAGGTACTCCATCGCGAAGTGGATGCCGTCGAGGTCGCGCCCGGGCACCGGCAGGTCGCGCGGCGTGCGCGAGCCGGTCGCCAGCACGACCGCGTCGAAGGACGCGCGCAGCTCGTCGGCGGAGATGTCGTTGCCGACGTCGACGCCGCAGCGCACGTCGACGCCCTCGGCCGCGAGCTGCTCGACGCGCCGCTGGACGACCGACTTCTCGATCTTGAAGTCCGGCACGCCGAAGCGCACGAGCCCGCCGGCGGACTCGTCGCGCTCGAACAGCGTGACGGTGTGACCGGCGCGGCGCAGCTGCTGCGCGGCCGCCATCCCCGCCGGGCCCGCGCCGACGACGGCGACCGTGCGGCCGGTCTCGCGCTTGGGCGGCAGCGGCCTCACCCAGCCCTCCTCCCAGGCGCGGTCGATGATCGAGTTCTCGATCTGCTTGATCGTCACGGCGTCGCCCTCGCGGATCTCCAGGACGCACGCGGCCTCGCACGGTGCCGGGCACAGCCGCCCGGTGAACTCGGGGAAGTTGTTCGTCGCGTGCAGCTGGCGGATCGCGTCCTTCCAGCGGTCGCGGTAGACGAGGTCGTTCCAGTCGGGGATGAGGTTCCCGAGCGGGCAGCCGTTGTGGCAGAACGGCACGCCGCACTCCATGCAGCGCGCGCCCTGCGCGGCGAGCTCGGGGTCCGGCCGGCGGACGAGGAACTCCTCGTAGTCGTTGACCCGCTCGGCCGCGTCGCGGTACGGGACGCCGACGCGCTCGATCTTCAGGAAGGCTCCGACCTCGCCCATGGGGTCAGCCGACCTTCTTCGCTTCCGCGGCGTGCGCCGGCGACCCGCCGTTGGACGCGGCGACCTCGGCGGCCGCGCGCTCGGCGAGCACGCGCTTGTAGTCGGTCGGGAAGATCTTCACGAAGTGCCCGAGCAGCTCGTCCCACTCGTCGAGCACGCGCCGCCCGACGGGCGAGTCGGTCCGCTCGACGTGCTCGGCGATCAGCGCGCGCAGCTCGATCGCATCGCCCTCGTCGAGCTCCTCGAGCTGGTCGGTCATCTCCGGGTTCATGCGCCCGAGCAGCATGCCGTCCTCGTCGAGCACGAACGCGAGGCCACCGCTCATCCCGGCCGCGAAGTTGCGCCCGGTCGGGCCGAGCACGACGACGCGGCCGCCGGTCATGTACTCGCAGCCGTGGTCGCCGACGCCCTCGATGACGGCGCTCGCGCCCGAGTTGCGCACGGCGAAGCGCTCGCCGGCCAGGCCGCGCGCGAACAGCTTGCCCTCGGTCGCGCCGTACAGGACGGTGTTGCCGATGATGACGTTGTCCTCGGCGCAGTACGTCGCGCCGTCGGGCGGCATGATTGCGATCGTTCCACCTGACAGGCCCTTGCCGGTGTAGTCGTTGGCGTCGCCGTGCAGCGTGAACTCGATGCCGGGCGCGAGCCAGCCGCCGAACGACTGCCCCGCGGATCCGTCGAACCGCACGCAGATCGAGCCCGGCCGGCAGGCCCTCGGCGCCGTGGCGCTTGGCGATGTGGCTGGAGAGGATGCCGCCGACGCAGCGGTTGACGTTGCGGATCGGGCGCTCGAGCTGCACCGGCGTGCCGTCGTCGAGCGCCGTCGCCGAGGCGTCGACGAGGTCCCAGTCCAGCGCGTCGTCGAGCACCGGCTCCTGCGGGCGCACGCGGCGCAGCGGCGCGCCCTCGGGCAGCTCGGGCATCGCGAGGATGTTCGTGAGGTCGACGCCGCGCGCCTTCCAGTGCTCGATCGCCTCGTCGCGGACGAGCAGGTCCGAGCGGCCGATCAGGTCGTTCATCGAGCGCACGCCGAGCGAGGCCATGATCTCGCGGACCTCCTCGGCGACGAAGAAGAAGTAGTTGACGACGTGCTCGGGCGCGCCCTTGAAGCGCTTGCGCAGCTCGGGATCCTGCGTCGCGATCCCGACCGGGCACGTGTTCAGGTGGCAGGCGCGCATCATGATGCAGCCCGCGGCGATCAGCGGGGCCGTCGAGAAGCCCATCTCGTCGGCGCCGAGCATCGCGGCGACCGCGACGTCGCGGCCGGTCTTCAGCTGGCCGTCGGTCTGGACGATGATGCGCGAGCGCAGGTCGTTGCGCAGCAGCGTCTGCTGGGTCTCGGCGAGGCCGATCTCCCACGGGATGCCGGCGGCCTGGATCGAGCTCAGCGGCGAGGCGCCCGTCCCGCCGTCGTGGCCGGAGATGAGCACGTGGTCGGCGTTGGCCTTCGCGACGCCGGCGGCGACGGTCCCGACGCCGACCTCGGACACGAGCTTCACCGACACGTGCGCGCTCGGGTTGCCGCAGCGCAGGTCGTAGATGAGCTGCTTGAGGTCCTCGATCGAGTAGATGTCGTGGTGCGGCGGCGGCGAGATGAGGCCCACGCCGGGCGTCGTGTGGCGCACGCCGCCGATGTAGGCGTCGACCTTGTGGCCCGGCAGCTGGCCGCCCTCGCCGGGCTTGGCGCCCTGCGCCATCTTGATCTGCAGCTGGTCGGAGTTGACGAGGTAGTGGATCGTCACGCCGAAGCGGCCGCTGGCGACCTGCTTGATCGCCGAGCGGCGCAGGTCGCCGTTGGCGTCGGGCGTGAAGCGGACGGGATCCTCGCCGCCCTCGCCGGTGTTCGACTTGCCGCCGAGGCGGTTCATCGCGATCGCGAGCGTCTCGTGCGACTCGCGCGAGATCGAGCCGAGCGACATCGCGCCGGTCGCAAAGCGCTTCACGATCTCCTTGGCGGGCTCGACCTCGTCGAGCGGCACGGGCTCGACGCCGTCGGTCCTGAACGTCATGAGGCCGCGCAGCGTCGCCTTGCGCGACGCGTCGTCGTTGACGAGCGCCGCGTACTCGCGGTACTTCGCCAGGGCATCCCCACCGGAGCCGTTCGTGCGCACCGCGTGCTGCAGCAGCGAGATCGTCTCGGGGTTCCACATGTGGTGCTCGCCGTCGCGGCGCCACGCGTAGATGCCGCCGACGGACAGCAGCTGCTCGTGGTCGGCCGGGTAGGCCTCGGCGTGGCGGTCGAGCGTCTCGCGCGCGAGGACGTCGATGCCGATGCCGCCGATCCGCGACGCGGTGCCGGTGAAGTGACGGTCGATGAGGTCCTTCTCCAGGCCGACGGCCTCGAAGATCTGCGCGCCGCAGTAGGACTGCGTCGTCGAGATCCCCATCTTGGAGATCGTCTTCAGCAGGCCCTTGCCGATCGCCTTGACGATGTTGCGCTCCGCCTTGTCGGCGTCGTCGACGCCGGCGATGCGGCCCTGGGCGACGAGCTCGTCGACCGTGTCGAGCAGCAGGTACGGGTTGATCGCGCCGCAGCCGTAGCCGATGAGCGTCGCCATGTGGTGGACCTCGCGCGGCTCGCCGGACTCGAGCACGAGGCCGGTGCGCAGGCGCGTGCCCTCGCGCACGAGATGCTCGTGGACGGCGGCGACGGCGAGCAGCGACGGGATCGCCGCGCGCTGCGGGCCGAGCTGGCGGTCGGAGAGGATGAGGACGCTGACGCCCATCGCGACGGCATCGTGCGCGTCGTCGCAGAGCTTCGCCAGCGCGGCCTTCATCCCGCCGGGCCCGTCCGCGATCGGCCACGTGATGTCGAGCGTGTGCGCGCGGAAGATCTCGTCGTGGACCATGCGCAGCGTCTCGAGCTCGTGGTTGCGCAGGATCGGCTGGTCGAGGATGAGCTTGTGGGCGTGCTCGGGCGTCTCGGTCAGCAGGTTCTTCTCGCCGCCGATGCCGGTCGCCAGCGACATGACGATCGACTCGCGGATCGGGTCGATCGGCGGGTTCGTGACCTGCGCGAAGAGCTGCTTGAAGTAGGAGAACAGCGGCGGCTTGCGGTCCGACAGCACCGCCAGCGCGTTGTCGTTGCCCATCGAGCCGATCGGCTCGGCGCCCGTCGCCGCCATCGGGGCGATCAGCACGCGCACGTCCTCCTGCGTGTAGCCGAAGGCGAGCTGGCGCAGGCGGGTCGGCTGCAGGCCGGTCATCGTCACGTGCGCCTCGGCGAGGTCGTCGAAGTGGACGGTGTTGCCGTCGAACCACTCGCCGTACGGCCGCTTCGTCGCGACCTCCTGCTTGACCTCCTCGTCCTCGACGATGCGGTGGCGCTCGAGATCGACGAGGAAGAGCTTGCCCGGCTGCAGGCGGCCGAGGCGCTTGACGTTCTCGGGCGGGATCCCCAGCAGGCCGGCCTCGGAGCCGAGCACGACGAGCCCGTCGTGCGTCTCGACCCAGCGCCCGGGCCGCAGGCCGTTGCGGTCGAGCGTCGCGCCGACGATCGAGCCGTTCGTGAACGCGACCGCGGCCGGGCCGTCCCACGGCTCCATCAGGCAGGAGTGAAATGCGTAGAAGCCCTTGAGGTGATCGGGCAGGTCGTCGCGATCGGCGTAGGCCTCGGGGATCATCATCATGATCGCGTGCGGCAGCGTGCGGCCGGCGAGCATGAGCAGCTCGAGCACGTTGTCGAACGTCGCCGTGTCCGAGTTGCCCGGCACGACGATCGGCATGATCTTCTGCAGGTCCAGCCCGAACAGCTCGGACGACAGCTGCGACTCGCGCGCGCGCATCCAGTTGACGTTGCCCATGAGCGTGTTGATCTCGCCGTTGTGGGCGATGACGCGGTACGGGTGCGCCAGCGGCCAGCTCGGGAACGTGTTCGTCGAGAAGCGCGAGTGCACGAGCGCCATCGCGCTCGCCATCTTCGCGTCGCCGAGGTCGGGGAAGAAGCCGCGCAGCTGGTCGGGGACGAGCATCCCCTTGTAGACGATCGTGCGCGAGGAGAACGAGGCGATGTAGAGGTCCGGCCCGGCGGCGAGCTCGCAGATGCGGCGGATGACGTAGAGCTTGCGCTCGAAGGCGTCCTGGTTGTTCTCGAAGCCCGGGCCGGCCTCCACGAGGAGCTGGCGCATGACGGGGCGCGTCTGGTCGGCGGTCCTGCCGACATGGTCGGTGTCGACGGGCACGTCGCGCCAGCCGAGTACGCGCTGACCCTCCACGCGGACGTTGAGCTCCAGCAGCTGCTCGAGCTTCGCGCGGCGTCCGTCGTCGGTCGGCAGGAAGCAGACCGCGACGCCGTAGCGGCCGCGCTCGGGCAGCTCGAAGTCGACGCTGGCGCGGAAGAACGCGTCGGGCATCTGCAGCAGCATCCCGGCGCCGTCGCCCGTGCGCGGATCGGCGCCCGTGGCACCGCGATGCTCGAGGTTCTCGACGGCCTTCAGGCCCTTGTCGACGACCTCGTGAGAGGGGATATTGTCCAGGCGCGCGACAAGCGCCACGCCACACGCATCGTGCTCGTAACGTGGGTCGTAGAGGCCGGCGGCCTCTGAGGGCGGTGTCTTCATGCTCATATGAGTGCCTCCAAGGCGGCGCGTCTGGCACTGTGAGGCGGCCGGACAAGGGTAGCAGCGGCATGGCGCCGAATCCCATGCTGTGCCTGCCTCGTTGCGTCCTGTGACCGTCCTGTCCACCGGCGGCACGATCGCGATGGCCGGCGCCCGCGCGACGCCGGCGCTCGACGCGGAGGCGCTGCTCGCCGCCGTCCCGGCGCTGGCAGAGGTGGCAGGGCTGCGCGCCCGCTCGGTCGCCGCGCTGCCGGGCGCGCACCTCGCCAGCGCGGACGCGCTGGCGATCGCGCGCGCGGCGCTGGCCGAGACGCAGGCGGGACGCGGCGTCGTCATCACGCACGGAACGGACACGCTCGAGGAGACCGCGGTGCTCTGCGACGTCCTGCACGGCCGGCCGGAGCCGATCGTCCTGACGGGCGCGATCCGGCCGTCGAGCGCGCCCGGCGCGGACGGCCCGGCGAACCTGCTCGATGCCGTCGGCGTCGCCGGCGCGCCTCAGGCGCAGGGCCTCGGCGCGCTCGTCGCCTTCGCCGGCGAGCTGCACGCCGCCCGCGCCGTGCGCAAGGTCTCGTCGATCTCGCCGGCCGCGTTCGGCTCGCCCGCGACCGGTCCGGTCGGCGCGGTCGCCGAGGGCCGCGTGCGGATCGCCGCCCGACCGCTGCGGCCGGCCACGCCACTGCCCCTCCCCTCCGCGCTCGACGCCCGCGTGCCGATCATCCCGACGTACCTCGGCGACGACGGCGCAGGCCTACGGGCGGCGCTGCGCGACGGCGCCGACGCGATCGTCTTCGTCGCGTTCGGGGCCGGACACGTCGCGCCGCCGGTGCTCGCCGCGCTGCGCGAGGCGGCGGCCGCGGTGCCGGTCGCGCTGACCGTCAGGCCCGAGCGCGGCGTCCTGCTGCACGCGACGTACGGCTTCGAGGGCGCCGAGGGAGACCTGCGCGCGAGCGGCGCGCTGCCCGCGGCGGCGCTGTCGCCCCAGGCGGCGCGGATGGTGCTGCTGGCGGGCCTCGGAGCCGGTGCCAACCCGTCCACGCTGGCGCTCGCACTCGACGTGGAGATCTGAGTTGGTTGTACGCTGCCCAGGCGGATCGGAGGGGATTCGCATACGCCAACTTCGCGAGTCGGGACGAGAGTGAAACGCGATCACCACGGGCACCATGGCCACTGACGGCTCGGACGGAGCCGCACCGTCCACATCCGAAGGGGTGACCGCCACGCCCGACCTTGAGCTCAAGTTGCCGGCCCGCGCCGAGAACGTCGCGGTCATCCGGCACGCGTTCGGCGGCTTCGCCGAGGCGCTGAGCGTGGATGAGCAGACGCTCGCCGACATCAAGCTCGCGGTCACGGAGGCATGCACGAACGTCGTGATCCACGCCTACGAGGACGATGAGGACGGTGACCTGGAGGTCGATGCCAGCATCGACGACCTGCGCCTGACCGTGGTCATCCGCGACAACGGCCGCGGCATCGTCCCGCGCCCCGACTCCCCCGGGCTCGGCCTCGGGCTACCGCTCATCGCGACGCTTGCCGAGACGCTCGAGCTCGGCAAGGACAGGGCCGACCACACCGAGGTGCGAATGACCTTCCGACTCGACCAGAACCACGACGAGCCGTGAGCCTCGACCAGTCGCCCATCTTCAACGAAGCGTGGGTCGGCGTCGCCACCGGACCGCTCAGCGCGCCCGTGCTCGGACGCGTCGTCGGGATGCTCGCCGCGCGCGCGGACTGCCCGATCGACCGGCTCGACGACGCGCTGCTCGTCGCCGACGCGGTCGCCGCGAAGGCCGGATCGTTCAGCGACGACGGGCGCATCCGCGCGCGCGTCGTCGCCCGCCTGGGCTCCGTCGAGCTGCACGTCGGCCCGCTGCGCGCGGGCGGCGCCGACGATCTCGTCGCCTCGGCCGCGCTGCCCGGTGTCGGAAATGTCCTCGAACGGGTAGCGGATGAGCTCCAGTCACAAGCGCGCAACGGCGAGGTCGACGGGGAGTTTCTGCTCATCCGCCTGGACTTCGACGCGCAGCGCCCGTCAACGATCGACAGAATGGAAAGCGATGTCACCTGAGTTCGCGATCACCGAGCATCCGATCGACGCCGAGCGTCACGTGCTCTCGGTGCGCGGCGAGATCGACCTCTTCACGGCGCCCGAGCTCAAGCAGGTGCTCGCGGAGTCGATCGAGGGCGGACGGATCCGGATCATCGTCGATCTCACCGAAACGACGTTCCTGGACTCGACCGCGCTCGGGGTCCTGATCGGCGCGGTCAAGCGGCTGCGCTCGCGCGACGGCGCGCTGGCCATCGTCAACATCGACGACAACATCGCCAAGACGTTCGAGATCACCGGCCTGGATCAGATCTTCACGATCGTGCCGACGCGCGACGAGGCCGTCGAGGCCGTCGATCCCGCGCGCGACGGCGCCGGCTGAGCCTCAGGCGGCGTCGACCAGCAGATCCAGCACGGCCTCCTCGACCGGGCCCTGGATCGCCGTCGCGCCCGGCTCGGAGCCGACGAGGTCCAGCGCCGGCTTGATCGTCTGGCCGTCGCGGTAGCGGTCGACGATGCGCGGGTCGATGTAGGAGTTGCGCGCGACCGCCGGCGTGTTGCCGAGGTAGAACGCGACCTCCTTGACCGCGCGGGCGATCGCGCGCTTGCGCGCCGTCCGGCTGAGACCCTCCGGCTCGGTCACGGCGAGGCCGACCGCCATCAGGACGGTCGCGCCCCACGTCCGGAAGTCCTTGGCGGAGATGTCGCGCCCGGTGGCCGCCTTGAGGTACGCGTTGATGTCCGGCGAGCGCACGTCGCACCAGCCACGCGCGCGCCGGTAGGCCAGCAGCTCCTCGCCGCCGCCGCGGCGGCGCTTGAGCGTCCCGACGATGACCGCCACCTCGGGATCGACGATCGCCTGCACGCGGCGCTTGCTCTCCTTGGCGACGTAGTCGAAGCGGACGACCTCGCCTTCCAGCGTGACGTGGCGCTTGAGCATCGTCGCCAGGCCGTAGGTCTCGTTGGTGACCTTGTACTCCTCCGAGCCGATCCGGAAGAAGCCGCGGTCGAGCAGCCGCGCGGCGCAGGCGAGCACCTGCTCGCGTGACATGTCGCCGAGCGCGATGTCGTGGTCGACGACGGAGCGCAGCGCCGGCAGCGCGCGGGCGAAGGCGATCATGTCGTCGAACTTCTCCTGATCGCGGCGCTCGCGCCAGCGCGGGTGGTAGAGGTACTGCTTGCGCCCGCGCGCGTCGATTCCCGTCGCCTGGATGTGGCCGAAGGGGTCGGGCGAGATCCAGACGTCCTTCCACGCCGGCGGGATGACGAGCGCCGTGATCCGCGCGACGATCTCCGCGTCGGTGATCCGCTCGCCCTCCTCGTCGAGGTACATGAAGCCCTTGCCGCAGCGCCGGCGGGCGTATCCGGTCGCGCTCAGGTTCGAGCGGCGCAGGCGCCCCGACCGGGTCGGGGTGGCGGCGGCAGTTGCCATCGGCGCCGAGGTGGGTACCCGGCGCCAGGCCTGCGGCTAACCCTTGGACGCGGCTTTCGCCGCCGGCTTCTTCTTGGCGGGGGCCTTCTTCTTGGCCTGGCCGCCACCGTCGCCGCCGTCGTCGCGCGCCTTGACGGCGTCGAGGCTCGCCTTCAGCGCCGACATGAGGTCCGGCACCTCCGCCTCCTCCTCGTCGGCGGTCGGCTGGACCGCGATCTCCTTGCCCTCGGCCTTGCGCTCGACGAGCGCGAGGACCTCCTCGCGGTAGGTGTCCTGGTACTTATCGGGATCGAACGGACCGGCCAGCGAGTCGACGAGCTGCTGGGCGATCTCGAGCTCGCGCGGGTTGATCTCGACCTCCTCGACGACCGCCAGCTCGTCGATCGAGGCGGGATCGATGATCTCGTCGGGGAAGACCATCGTGGACATCGTGAGCACGTTCTCGCCCATCGGGCGCACCGCGACGAGCTGCTGCTTGGAGCGGATGACGACGTTGGCGATCGCGACGCGACCGGTCTCGCGCATCGCCTCGAGCAGCAGGCGGTAGGGCTTGGAGCCGCCCGTGCCGGGCGCGAGGTAGTACGGATGGTCGTAGTAGATCGGGTCGATCTCGTCGAGCGCGACGAAGTCCTCGATCTCGATCGACTTCGTCTTCTTGGGGTCCAGCGCCTCGAGCTCGCCCGGCTCGATGACCACGTACTGGTCGGGCGTCAGCTCGTAGCCCTTGACGATGTCGTCGTAGGGAACCTCGTCGCCGGTCGTCGGATCGACGCGCTTCTGCTGGATGCGCACGCCGGTCTCCTTGTTGAGCTGGTGGAAGCGCACCGTCTTGCGCGACACCGCGGAGTACAGCTTGACGGGCACGGTGACGAGCCCGAAGGAGATGGCACCAGTCCAGATCGACCTTGGCATATATCCAGAGTACCGGCCGCGGACCCAAATTCCTTACCGTCGCACGCCGCGTTGCACGCGCTGAGGACCCGCGGACGGCATGCGGCTACACGCGCGACGTCGCCTCAGACGGTCTGCGGTGCATCCGGCGGCTCGATCGGCACGTCGCGGTCCGGATCGGGCCCGGGAACGCTCGGCGGCTGCGGATCGCCGGGCGGGCCCGGCGACGGCGCGGGCTCCGGGTCGGGCACGATCCCCGGCTCGGGCACGACCGGCGTCGGCACCTCACCGGGCGACGGCACCTTCAGTCGCGGGGCTGAGCGGGCAAGCGACAGAAGCATGATCATGCGCTACCCGAAGGGCGTTTCGTCCAACCGCTCGCGCAGGTCGGCGATCGACTCGAAGACGGCGTCGGCGCCGGCCTCGCGCAGCTCGTCGGCGCCGAACCCGCCCGTGCGCACGCAGATCGTCGGGACGTCGACCTGCT
The DNA here is from genome assembly GCA_963727785.1 of uncultured Solirubrobacteraceae bacterium. Lineage (GTDB taxonomy): Bacteria > Actinomycetota > Thermoleophilia > Solirubrobacterales > Solirubrobacteraceae > CADCVQ01. Next base: position 107,947 of record CAVSHS010000038.1, on the reverse strand, counting down.
TGGCCGCCTCGACGTCCCAGGTCGAGTCGCCGACCATGACGCCCGGCCCGCCGCCGACGAGCTTCAGCGCCGCCTCGACGAGGTCCGGCGCGGGCTTCGTGCGCTGCACGCTGTCGGAGTCCGTCCAGCCGTCGGCGAGCTCGCGCGCGTCGAGCAGGTCGAGGTAGCGCGAGACGTCCTCGGACTTCGCCGACGAGGCGAGCACGACCTTGCAGCCGCGCGCCTTGAGGTCCTCGATCAGCCCGCGCGCGCCGGTGAACGGCTGCACCTCGTGGATGAGCTGCTGGTAGAGCGCGTGCTCCTCCAGCCGCACCGCGTCCCCCTCCTCGCGGTCGAAGCCCTCGCCGGCGAGGTACGGCACGAGCTGGTCGCCGCCCATGCCGATCGCGCGATGGCAGCGCCACACGGGGATCGTGATCCCGTGCAGGCGAAACGCGCGGTACCAGGCGATCGCGTGCTGGTAGTTGGAGTCGATGAGCGTGCCGTCGATGTCGAGGATCGCGGCGGGAGCGGCGGACTTCGTGGACTTGGCCATCACGTGATCATCTCGTGATGTCGCGCGAGGCAGGCTGGCGACAGGCGCCGCACGAGGCCGAGCCCGAACCACAGCCCGATGTAGAGCGACGACGTCACGGCGACCGTCACGATGACCGTCGTGCGCTCGAACAGCACGTCGGTGACGAGCAGCACCGCCCCGTTCATCGCGATCGCCAGGCAGGCGATGCCGCCCACCGCGAGCTTGCTCGCGATCTCGATGAGCTGCGACTTGTAGCCCTCCCTGAAGACGAGGCGGTGATAGGCGGTCGGCGCGATGAACAGCGCCGACGCGGCCGCCGCCGCGAGCAGCGTCACGAAGTACACGTCGCGCTGGAAGTCGGTCACCTCGGCGAAGCGCTCCTGGAAGGCGACCGTCAGCAGGAACGCGAAGAGCACCTGCACGCCGGGCATCGCGACGCGCAGCTCGTTGAGGAGCTGGTTGAGCTGGCGGTCGAGCCGCTCCTGCTCGGTCTCCTCCCGCTCGGACGGGTTCTCGCCGGACATCGGGCACCTCCATGCCCCGATCGGACGTTCATGTGGACAGCGAGGTTAACTCCGCTGCGCGCTGGGCGGCCTGTCGGCGGCGGCGCGCAGGCGCGCGATCGCCTGGCGGATGATCCGCGAGACCTGCATCTGGCTGACGCCGATGACGGCGCCGATCTCGGCCTGCGTCATGTCCTGCTCGAAGCGCATGCGCAGCACATCGCGCTCGCGCGGCGTCACCGTCGACATGAGCGTGTTCAGCGTGGCGCGCTCCTCGGCGCGATCGAAGCCGTGCTCGTCGATGCCGACCGAGTCGGCGATCGTCGTGACGTCCTCGTCGCCGCCGGGCCGCGGCGCGTCGAAGGAGACGGCGCGGTAGGCGCCGCCGGCCTGCAGCGCCTCGAGCACGCTCCTCCGCGTCGGCACCGACGGCGGCGCCGATCTCGCTCACCGACGGCTGGCGGTGAAGCTCCTCCGACAGCTCGCCGACCGCGCGATCGACGCGCAGCGAGAGCTCCTGCAGGTCGCGCGGGACGCGCACCGCCCATGTGCGGTCGCGGAAGTAGCGCTTGATCTCGCCGAGGATCGTCGGCACGGCGTAGGACGAGAACGCGATGTCACGATCGGGATCGAAGCGGTCGATCGCCTTGATCAGGCCCAGCGACGCGACCTGCAGCAGATCGTCGAGCGGCTCGCTGGCGCGCTGGTAGCGGCGCGCGAGCTGACGGGCGAGCGGCAGGAAGCGCTCGACGAGCTGGTCGCGCGCCTGCGCTTCGCCCTCGCGGTGGTAGCGCACGAAGAGCTCGCGATCCTCGCGCGATCGCTCCGGCCCGGACCCACGCGGGGCGGCGGGCGGCTTGGTCGTCATGAGCATGACCAGGTCCCTGGCTGGGACAGCAGCGTTGTTCGAGCGTCGTCCATACACACCTCCGCTACACGTCAGGGCGCCGGAGGGTTTGGGGCGCTGAGGGTGCGCGGCGGGTTACACGGCCGCGCGTAGGTCATGATACCCAACGTAGGAGTGCAACTTCAGGGCGAACGCATGGGCGACGACACGAACATCACGCGCTTGCGCGTCCTCGCCGCCGACGAGGACGAGGCGACCTTGCAGCAGACCGACAGGCTGCTCGCCGGGCTCGGTCACACCGTGACCGCGCATGCCGTCGACGTCAGGCAGGCCGCCGACCACATCGCCCGGGAGGACCCCGATCTGTCGGTCGTCGTCGTGCACGACGACGACGAGCATGCGCTCGATCTCATCGAGGAGATCGGCGAGTACGCGCGCGGCCCGCTGATCGTGCTGCTCGGCGCCCACGACTCGGACTTCGTGCGCAGCGCGGCGGAGCGCGGCATCGACGCGTTCGCGCGGCCGCAGTTCGTCAACGAGGTGCAGGGCGCGATCCAGCTGGCGATGAAGCGCCACAGCGAGACGACGCGCCTGACCGAGCAGGTCCAGCAGCTCGAGAGCGCGCTCGAGCGGCGCGGGACGATCGAGCGCGCCAAGGGCATCCTCATGGAGCGCCACGGCGTCGACGACCGCCAGGCGTTCGAGCTCCTGCGCCAGCAGGCGCGGCGCTCCAACCGCCGCGTCATCGAGCTCGCGCACGCGGTCGCCGACGGCCACTCGCTGCTTCCCAACCGGGCCAAGTGATCGCCGCAGAATTCGCCGTCGCGTCGGGTTAGCGGCCTGACCGCCGCGGGAACCTTGCGACACATGATCAGCACGCTGAAGCGCGCGTTCAAGAAGTTCCAGAACGACGAGATGACCGACAGCGCCGCCGCGCTGACGTACTACATGATGATGTCGCTGTTCCCGGCGCTGCTCGTCGGCGTCTCGCTGCTCGGCCTGCTCGGCGACAAGTCGCTCGTGACCCACGCCGTCGACTACGCCCGCGACAACGGCGCCCCGGCCGAGGTCACCGACGCGCTGCAGGCGCTGCTGACGAAGACCGTCGAGGCCACCGGCAGCGCGGTCTCGGGCGCGCTCGTGCTCGGCCTCGCGGTCGCGCTGTACGGCGCGTCGGGCGCGTTCGGGGCCGCGGGACGGGCGCTGAACCGCATCTACGGCACCGACGAGACGCGCAACTTCTTCGCCCACAAGCTCGCCGACATCGGCTTCACGATCCTCGTCATCGCGCTGGCGCTCGTCGCGCTCGTGTCGATCTTCCTCGGCGGCAACCTCGCGGGCGACCTGTTCGGCACGATCGGGCTCGGCGACACCGCCGCATCGATCTGGAAGATCGCGCGCTGGCCGGTCGCGATCGGCGCCGTGCTCGCCGATCTACTCGATCATCTTCGCGTTCGCGCCCGACATCGCGGCACGGCGACGGCGGATCGTCACCCCGGGCGGGCTCGTCGGCGTCGCGATCTGGATCGTCGCCTCGGTCGGGTTCTTCTTCTACGTCTCGAACTTCGGCAAGTACGGCGCGACGTACGGCGCGTTCGCGGGCGCCGTGATCCTGCTGCTGTGGCTCTACCTCTCGAGCATCGCGTTCCTCTTCGGGGCCGAGCTCAACAGCATCGTCGACCGCCAGGCGGGCACGGCGCGGCCGCGCACGGACGGCCGCAGGGGCAGGCGGACCAACGGCCGGCCCGCCGACGGCTACGGGCGCGACGCGCTCGCGCCGGCCGAGGGCACCGCCGGCCGAAGCTGACGCGTACGCGTCGGCGTCGACACGGCGCCGGCGATCGAGCCGGCGACGAGGCCGATCAGGACGGCGCTGCGGATCCGGCGCGCGGGCGCAGCGTCCGCTCCTCGTCGTAGGAGCACAGCGCGCGGCGGCCGGGGCAGGTCAGGCACAGCTCGCGGTGCGGTGCCGGCGTGACCGGATACTCGCCCGCGAGCAGGCCGGCGGCGAGCGCCAGCAGCTCGGCTTCGAGCCGGTCCGCGTCGGCGGCGTCGAAGCGCGCGGCGACCGGCTCGCGGGGCCGTTCGAGGAACGCGTAGGCGACCTCGACGCGCGCCGCCCCGCCGCGCAGCGCAGCGAGCGCGTAGACGCGGCGCTGGACGCCGTAGCGCTCCTCGACGTAGGCGGCGACGTCCATCCCCGGGTCCAGCGCGTCGGTCTTGTAGTCCACGACGAGCTGCGCGGCGCCGCGCTCGTGCGCGAGCACGTCGACGATGCCGGTCAGCAGCGTGTCGCCGAGCGGGACCGTGAAGCCGTGCTCGCGATGGACCGTGCGGGCGCGGGCGATCCGCTTCGCCAGCGGGGAGTCCGCGAAGGCGGCGGCGAGCCGCCGCGACGTCGGCGCTCTCCTCGTCGCTCAGCTCCAGGCCCCACATCGCGGCGAGCTGGCCGAGATCGGCGTCGTCGTGCTCGAGCAGGGCGTGGACGAGCGAGCCGCGCGTGCGCGCGTCGATCGCCGGACCGGCGGCGGCGTCCGGCTCGCCGGGCTCGCCGGGCTCGGCGGGCTCGTCCGGCAGGCCGAGCACGCGCTGCAGGTAGAAGCGGTAGCCGCACGCCTTCCATGCCGACAGGCGCGAGTACGACAGCGTGCGGACCGGCTGCGGCGCCGCGGCCGGCTCGGGCTCGGGCGGGCGCGGCGCGGGCGGCCGCGCGACGGGCAGGCTCGCGCCCGCCGGCGCGAGCGACTCGTCGCGCAGCACGCGGCCGACCGTGTCCGCGCGGTTGACGCTGCAGCGCACCCAGGCGCCGTCGAACGCGATGTCGCGCACGGGGTCGCCGGCGTCCGGCAGCTCGCGCAGGTCGCCGCCGAGCAGCGCCGGACCGAGCCAGGCCAGCGGCGAGGCCTTCGGGCCCTCCTGCGGCCAGCTTGCCAGCGGCACGCCGCCGCTGACGATGAGCCGCTCCTGGGCCCGCGTCAGCGCGACGTACATGACGCGCTCCTCCTCGCGCGCGGCACGCTCGCGAGCGCGCGTGCGCAGCCGCTCGTAGGCGAGCGCCGTCTCGCTGGTGCCGTCGAGGCCGACGAGCCGCAGGCCGACCTCGCCCTCGGCGACGAGCAGGTCCTCGTCGCCGTCGCCGGGCCGCTGGCGGCCGAGGTCGGCGACGCAGACGACCGGGAACTCGAGGCCCTTCGCCGCGTGGATCGACATGAGCCGCACGGCCTTGACGTCGCCCAGCTCGACCGGCGCGTCGGTCTCCCGCGCCTCGGCCTCGAGCTCGGCGGTGGCGAGGTCGGCGAGCCCGCGCACGTCGCGGCCATGGTCGCGCTCGAAGTCGGCGGCGAGGCGCAGGAGCTTGTGGATGTTCGCCAGGCGCCGCGCGCCGCCGGCGAGCGACAGCACGTGCAGGTCATAGCCGGTCGCGTCGACGACGCGGCGCAGCAGCTCGTCGAGCGCGAGGCGCGGCGCGAGCGCGCGCTCGGACGCAAAGCGCGTCGCGAAGACGTCGAGGCGCTCGCGGTCGTCGGGCGTCATGCGCTCGCGCAGCGCGCCGTCGTGCTCGATCGCCCGCCACGCGTTGCCGGTCCCCCCGGCGCGCGCGATGTGCGCGAGCGCGTCGGACGACAGCCCGACGAGCGGCGAGGCGAGCACGCCGTAGAGCGCGGTCTCGTCGCGCGGGTTGGCCAGTGCGGCGAGCCAGGCGCAGAGATCGCGCACGACCTGGCGGCCCCAGTAGCCGCGCCCGCCGACCGACAGCGTCAGCAGGCCCTGGTCCTCGAGGGCGCGCTCGTAGACCGGCAGGTCGCCGAGCGCGCGCAGGAGCACGACGACGTCCTCGGGCCGGTGCATGCCGGCGTCGACGAGGTCGCGCACGCGCTGGGCGAGCAGGCGCGCCTCGGCCTGGCGCCAGGCCTTCGTTCCCGGGCGCACCTCGCCGAGGTCGACGTCCTCCCAGCCGGCCTGGTCGGTGAGCAGCAGCTCGACGAGCGGCGCCGTCGCGGGCTCGGTGTCGCGGCCCTCGTGCAGCGCGACGAAGCCGGCGCCGAGGCGCGGCGCGAACGCGGCGTTGATCGTGTCGAGGATCGCGCCGTGCGAGCGGAAGTTCGTCGCGAGCGTCGCGACGCGGCCCGCGGCGGCGAACTGCGCGCGCAGCTCGCGGAACACGTCGACGTCGGCGTGGCGGAAGCCGTAGATCGACTGCTGCTCGTCTCCGACGAGGAAGAGGTCGTCGCGGTCGAGCGCGCGGAACAGGGCCAATTGCAGGGGATTTGAGTCCTGCAGCTCGTCGACCATGACGCGGTCGAAGCGCTCGGCGTACGAGCTGCGCAGCGCGGGCTCGCCGTCGAGCAGGTCGCGCGCGTGCAGCTCGAGGTCGTCGAAGTCGAGCGCCGCGCGAGCGCGCTTGGCCTCGGCGTAGGCGTCGGCGTAGTCGCCGAGCAGTTCGTCGAGCAGCACCACCGCGGCGGCCGCGCGGGTGTCGCGGCAGGCCGACGTGTAGGCCTCGAGCGCGGCGCGGTAGCCGTCGCAGGCGGCGGTCTTCAGGGCCTTGGCGCCCATGCCGAGCGTCAGCGCGCCGAGCTCGGGCGCGAGCCCGCCGGGCGGCGTGGCGGCGAGCAGCTCGGCGCAGCGCTCGAGGCGCTCGCGCGCCGTCGTGACCGTCACGCCGGCGCCCGCGTACGCGAGCTCGGCCGCCGCGGCGGCACAGGCGGCGTCCAGCGCCGCGCGCAGGTCGTGCGGGTCGGCGAGCACGTGCGGCAGCGGCAGGCTGGGGCGCGTCTGGCCGGCGCTGCGCAGCGCGTCGTGGGCGATCGTGATCGCCGTCCGCAGCCGGTCGGCGTCGTAGGCGGCGACGAGGTCGAGCGCCGCCGCGCCGTTGGCGCCGTCGAGCAGCCGCGCGAGCGCCGCCTCCCAGGCGCGGTCGTGCAGCGGCCGGGCGGCGGCCTCGTCGAGCACGGTGAACGCGGGGTCCAGGCCGGCGGCGACGGCGTGCGCGCGCAGCACGCGCGTGCAGAAGCCGTGGATCGTCGAGATCCAGGCGGCCTCGGTCTCGCGCGCCTGGTCGCGGTGGCCGAGCTCGACGAAGCGCTGGCGCACGCGCGCGCGCAGCTCGCCGGCGGCGCGCTCGGTGAACGTGATCGCGAGGATCCGCGACGGGCGCACGCCGTCCTCCAGCACCGAGCGCACGAAGCGCTCGACGAGCACCGACGTCTTGCCGCTGCCGGCGTTGGCCTCGAGCAGCAGCGAGCCGTCGCGGCGGCGGACGGCCTCGGACTGCTCCGCGGTGAACGCGCGCCCGCCGGAGCCGAGGAGCGGTGTGATGCTCGCCGTCACGACGGCGCCCCGGTGCTCGACGCGCTGTGGACGATGTGGATGGCAGGGGTCTCGAGCTCGCTACGCGGCCTCGCAGCGGCAGATCGTCGGGTACGCGCAGCCCTTGTCGTTGTACGTGCAGGTGTCCGGCCGCGGCGCGAGCGCGCCGGCGCGCAGCTCGGCGACGACGGCGAGGACGTCCTCCAGCACGCCGTCGACGATCGCCTCGAACTCGTCCGGCGGCCGCCGGTCGGTCCGCACGGCCTTCAGCCCGGGATCGGCATCCTCGAGCAGGAGGCCGCGCGCACGCTGCTTGCGGCCGCCGATCGGCTGGTAGAGCCCGCCGACGACGTCGAGCCCGAGCACGTCGCGCGCCGCGAGCATGTAGAGCGCGATCTGGTACTTGCGCTTCGCGCGCCAGTTCGCCGACTCGACGGCGACGCGGCCCTTGTAGTCGTAGACGAGCGCCGTGCCGCCGGCGCCCTTGTCGATGCGGTCGATGCGCCCGCGCAGCCGCACGCCGCCGGGCAGCTCGAGCGCCGCGTGCTCATCGTCGGGACCGCCGAAGTCGACCTCGAGGTCGTCGGGCACGAGCTCCGAGCCGGACGTCGCGGCGTGCTCGAGGTAGCGCAGCACGTCGGCGCGCAGGCGATGCTCCATCGCCCGCTGGCGGCTGGGGTCGCGCGACATCGTGATCTGCTCGGTGCCCGCGAACCGCTCGATCGCCGTGGCGGCGAGGCGGCGCGCGGCGGGCAGCGTCGCGGCGTCCAGCCGTCCGCTCCCGGTCGTCTCCATGAGGCCGCGCATGACCGCCTCGAGCACGCAGTGCGTCAGCGATCCGCGCAGCAGCGCCTCCGGGTCGGGCGTGAGGCCCTCGGGCTGGAGCATGCGCTCGACGAACCACTTCACCGGGCAGCTCGCCCACAGCTCGATGCCCGACGCCGACCAGGCCGCGCGGTCGTGCAGCCGCGCGACGAGCTGCTCGTCGCGCAGCGGCGCGACCGGCGCCTCGCGCCGCCGCGGCCCGCTGGACGCCTCGCCGCGCAGGCGCTCGCGCTCGCTCGGGGCGGCGCCGTCCGGCCAGCCGACCTCGCCGAGCGAGCGCGTGCGCCTGCGCGCCGCGAGCTCGGGACCGAAGAGATCGCAGACGTCGGAGACGAAGAACGAGCGCACGGCCTGCTCGCCGTCGTCGCCGGCCTCGTGCCAGGACAGGTACAGCCGCTCCTCGGGCCGCGAGACGGTCGCGTAGAAGAGGTAGCGCTCGGCGCCGAGCTCGTCGCGGCGGCGCAGCCGCAGGCCCGACGCGACGGCGATCTGCTCGCGCTCGGTGTCGGCGAAGAACGGCTCGGTGCGCGGCGCGGCGGGGAAGATCCCCTCCTGCAGGCCGCAGGCGAACAGGATCCGCACGCGGCGCGCGCGCAGCGAGAGCGGCTCGGCGACCGTCACGACGCCCGGGCCCGGTCGCGTGCCGACGAACACGTCGAGGTCGTGCAGGAGCGCCGCGAGCTCGTCGGGCTCCGGCGCCAGCGCGCGGTCGGCGCGCGCGAGCGTCGCGAGCTGCTCGAGCGCGGCGCGGCCCGCGCGCAGGACCGCGACGTCCTGCGCCGCGGGGCCTTCGAGCACCTGCGCGGCGCGCCGCCGGGGCGCGGCGAACAGCGTCTGCAGCTCGGCGGCCAGGCGCTCGGGCAGGTCGGCGCCGCCGCGCTGCTGCGCCGCGCGAACGCGGTCGATCGCCTCGAGCGGCCAGCGCTGCTCCTGCCACAGCGCGCGCGCCGCGTCGGCCGTCCGCGCGCCCTCCTGGCGCGCGCGCGTCTCCAGGCGGTCGGCGAGCTCGGCGTGCTGCAGCAGCCCGGGGGTGCGCAGGTAGGCGAGCAGGTCCTCGGCGCTGCCGTCGGGCAGCGCGCAGCGCAGGAGGCCGACGAGGCCGCGCCCGAGCGGCGTGTGGCCGAACGCGACCCTCCGGTCGATGGCGAGCGGCACGCCGATGCCGCCGAACACCTCGGTCAGCAGCGCGGCGTGCTCGCCCGGCGCGCGCAGCACGACCGCGATCTCCTCCGGCGCGACGCCCTCGTCGCGGATCAGCCGTGCGGCCTCGGCCGCGACGAGCTCGAGCTCGGCGCGCTCGCCCCCGCCCTGCAGGAGCGTGACCGCCTCCCCCGGGTCGACCGGGTCCGGGTCGAAGAGCTGGCCCTCGTCGAGCTCGAACAGCCCGCGCTCGAGGCGGTGCAGCGCTGCGCGCGAGGCCGGCGCGTAGTGCTCGGCGCGGGCTTTCAGCGCGCGGTGCTCGACGTCCTCGCGGTACAGCTCGGCGAACGTGGTCGCGCGGCCGGCGAACGCCATCCGGCCGGGCTCGTAGGCGAGCGAGAGCGTGACCTGCGCGCCCGTCGCGGCTGAGCGTCTCGACCGCGTCGCGCTGCAGCGGCTGCAGGTCGTCGAAGCCGTAGAAGAAGACCGGCGTGCTGCCCCAGGCGGCGGGGTTCTCGCGCAGCGCGTCGAGTGCCGCGGCCTCGTAGAGGCGCGCGTCGAGCCGGCCGAGCCGCTCCAGGCGGCGCCGGTAGGCGGCGTACAGGCCGCTGACCTCGTCGGCGTACGCGAGCCGGCCGGGGTCGCCGGCGGCCCAGGCGCGCAGCGCCTGCGTCAGGCGCTGCGGCGTGACGCGCAGCTCCTCGAGCTCGTCGACGAGCGCCAGCAGCTCGACGCGTGAAGCCGCGCGTGCGCGCCGACCGCGCCAGCGCCTGCAGCGGAGCGGCCTTCACCGCCGTCGCCGCGACGCGCTCGCGGGCGAGCCTGCCGAGCGGGCGGCCGCGCACGCCGCCACGGCGCGCGCATTCCTCGATCAGCCACGCGAAGCGCACGACGTGCGCGCCGAACACGACGCCGGTGGTCGCCAGCTCGGCGCGGTAGCGCTCGACGTCCTCGAACGTCGGCACGACGAGGATCGGCGCCTCGCCGCGGCGCAGCGCGGCGCGATAGCCGTCGAGGACGACCTTCGCCTTCTCGGCGTTCGCGGGACCGGTGATGAGCTCGAGCGGCACCCCTTCATAGTCGCGCGTGGACATGACGGTGTTGCAGAACTGCGCAGTCGAGCAGCGCGCACGGCGGTGCTCGTGCCGGTCAGGGCTGCTGCGGGAACGCCGTGAACGACAGCGGCGCGAGCGTGTCGAGGCGGTTCGCGGCGAGGCCCGCGTAGGACAGCGTGTAGAGCGCGTCGCCGACGACGAGGGAGCGGCCGATCGGCGGCTTGTACGTGCTGCCGGCGGACGCCGGGTGAGCGATCCGGCCGGCCTCGGCGATGCTCGCCGCGCCGATCGTGAAGCCGACGGCGCCCTCGAACTGCTCGCTGCTCTTCCCGAACGCCGACAGCGGGATCACGGCGAGGTTCGACGGCTTCCAGAACAGGAACGCGTGCGGGTCGAACTCCGCCGTCGAGGAGGAGTTGCCGCCGAGCGCCGCCTGCGCCCTGCGCGCCGGGCGGTGCGGGTCGGACACGTCGAAGAGCGACACCTGCGTGCCCTGCGTGCGGCCCTGCGCGCTCGCGTCCTGGCCGACGCCGAGCAGCAGGTCATCCGAGATCGGGTGCAGGTAGGCCGAGTAGCCCTGGATCTTCAGCTCGCCGACGACGCGCGGGTCGGTCTTGCGCGACAGGTCCAGCGTGTACAGCGGATCGACCTGGCGGAACGTCACGACGTAGCCCTTGTCGCCCGCGAAGCGCACGGCGTAGATCCGCTCGCCCCTGCCGAGCCCCTCGGCGCGGCCGAGCAGCGCAAGTTCCGAGCCGCGCTCGGCGAGCACGGTGACGTAGGACTCGCTGTCGCTCGTCATCGTGCCGTCGAACCACGCCGGCTCCTCCGTCGACGCGACGCGCAGCGCGCCGTCGAACTCCGACAGCGAGTACTGGTTGAGCACGAAGCCTGCCACGCTGCCCGACGCCGCGTAGCTCGTCTGGCCCGGCTTGGAGGCGTCGAAGCGGTGGATCTCGGTACGGCTGCGCTGCGGCACCGCGCGACCCTGCTCGAGCGCGGAGACGTAGCGCTGGGACGCGACGTAGAGACCGGTCGTCGACGCGTAGACCGTCTGGGCGCCGGCCAAGATCGCGTCGCGGTCGACGTCGAAGAGGCCCTTGTCGAGGTCGATCGTCAGCACCGTCAGCAGGTCGAGGCCGGAGAACCGGCGCGGATGGCGAACGTCATCGCACCCGACGACCGCGCGGCGAAACGTCCTGCCCGACACGTTGCTCTTCAGGACCGTGCGCGGGACGAAGCGGCGCACCGGCGCCGTCGCGATGGCGGCGGGGCGCAGGTAGTCCGGCGAGGCGCCGACGACGACGCGCGCGGTGGCACCCGTCAGCCGCGCGTCGACGAGCGCGCCGTCCATCGTCATCGTGCGCAGCACCTTCATCGCGGCCGGATCGCTGACGTCGACCTCGCTGAGCACGACCTGCGATGCGGCGATGACGACGTCGGCGGCGATCGGGACGCCGCCGTACGAGCCGCTCATGACGAGCAGCCGGTCGCCGCGCAGCAGCAGCTGGTGGCCGTAGGCGCCGCCGAGGTCGAGCGTGCCGACGAGCTTCGGCTGCGCGCCGGTGACGTCGATCGCGTGCAGCTTGCCCTCCGCGATCGCGAAGACGGTGCGGCCGTCGGTCTTGACGATGTCCGGCTCGTCGACACCCGCTTCCTGCGCGTTGGTCTGCGAGAAGCCGGGGGTTTCGGTGGCGAGGCTCTTGCCCTCGGCGGCGTCGGGCGCGGCGACGCTGGGCAGGGGGACGGCGCCGTCGGAGGGGCGCGGGCCGGTGAGCACCTGCGCCGCCATGACGCCGGCGCGCGTGGGGACGCCGGTGCGCCCGCCCGTCAGCCGGGCGCCCCGCCGCGCGTAGCCGAGCAGCGACGTGCAGGAGTTGAAGGCGGGCAGCGCGGAGGGCCTGAGACGCTTGGCGGCCGGGGCCGACGCCGGCAATGCGAGCACGACCGCGAGCGCGAGGAGGAGCAGCGCGACGGCGGAACGTCCGTGCTGTGTGGCCGGCGGTGTGGTGCGGGTCATGGCAATCCTCCGTGTTGCGCTCATGCAGACACTACGCCGGGCTGGGCGGCGCGTCACGCCATGGGTAGCTATCCGGGCTGGTGGCGCCGCAGTCGTCTGGGAACAGCATCGATGAAGAAGCGGGAAGGCCCGAACCCGCCGGGAATCCACAGCGCAGTTCGCTACGCGCTCGCGGAGGGGGGTCGTGCGGGTTACCGGCCAATATGGCGCGTAACCCGCAAGACCCCCCGCGCCATCGCCCATCGTGTCGTTTTCTGATCCTTATCCGATCACTATTCGACACGACGACCACCCGCGCGACCGGAGGCCCGCGCAGGCGCCCGACCCTCACTCCTTCATCGATGCCGGTCGCCGGCGACGGCGCTCCCAGATGCGCCCGGCTCGACCCCGGCCCGCCGGGCCCGAACTACCGCCCCACCTCAAACCGCCGCCGGCAGCGCCCCCACCCGCGCCGCCTCGCGCGCGATCCGCCGCGCGTCGGCGAACGAGTCCTTCGAGCCGAGCACGACGATCCCGATCCGCCGCTCGCCGCGCTGCACGATCGCCACGAGGCAGAAGCCGGCCGGGTTCGTGAAGCCCGTCTTCAGGCCGATCGCGCCCGGATAGTGGTCGCGCAGCAGGTGGTTCGTCGTGCGCAGCGTGAGCTTCCTGCCCGATCCCGGCCACACCCGCGCGTAGCGCCTGCGCGCGATCGCCACGATCCGCGGCTCGTTCATCGCGCGCATCGCGAGCACCGCGAGGTCCGCCGCACAGGAGCGGTTGCGCGGGTCGAGGCCGTGCGGGTCGACGTAGTGCGTGCAGCGCAGGCCGAGCAGCTGCGCGCGCTTGTTCATCAGCGCCACCCACGCGCGCTCGGAGCCCGCGCCGGTGACCGCCAGCGCCTCCGCCGCGTTGTTGGCCGACGAGATCAGCAGGCCCTTGAGCAGCACGTCGGCGCGCACGTGGCGCCCCGGCTTGAGCCCGCCCATCCGCGATCCGCCGACCTGGTCGGCCGCGCGCGGGATCCGCACGAGCTGACGCGGGCCGAAGCGCTCGACCGCGAGCAGCGCCGTCATGAGCTTCGTCAGGCTCGCGATCGGGCGCACCGTCGTCGCGTGCAGGCGCCAGAGCACCTTGCCGCTGGCGAGATCGAACGCCAGGCCCGCCTTCGGCCCCCGCTTGATGTGCAGGAAGGGCATCAGCGACGGCTGCGCGAGATCGACGTGCGACGCGCCGGCCGGCGCCGGCAGCGGCCCGACCGCGTCCTGCGCGGCGTCGGGCGCAAACGCCGGCGGCAGCCGCTCGACGGTCCCGGTCGCCCGCGGCGAACGCGCGGCGCCGTCGCCGCCGAACACCACCCAGAGCGCGCCCGCGACGACCAGGACCACGGCCGCCGCCGCCACGAGCGGCAGCATGCGCACGCCCGAACGTCGCCGGCTCACCGCGGCACCTCGCGGTGAGACGAACCCTCCCGCCGCCGGATGCTAGGCGGCCGCCTCGGACTTCGAGCCCGCCACGGCGACCGTCTCGGCCGGCTCGGCTGCGGCCTCGGCGGGGTCGGGCGCGACCTTGTCGCCCTCCCGCGCCCATGCCTCATCGAACTCCACCCTCCACTTGCCCTCCTCGCTCTGCTGCAGCGCAAGCTTGGCACGGAAGGAACGGCCGCTGCGCCCCTTGAAGCCGGTGACGGGCTTCGCCGTCCGCCCCGTCGCGATGAGTTCCTTGGCGATCGCGAGCGGCAGCGTCTTGCCCGCCTTGGCCTTCCAGATGACGAAGCCACAGCCGGGATCCTCGCGCGACCAGCACGAGAAGCCCTTGCGGTTCTCGACGATGTCGTGGCCGCACACCGGGCACGGACCGAGGTTCGCGCGCGGGATCCGCACATCCTTCAACTTCGCGTCGAGATCGCGCACCGTCGACTCGGCGAAGCCCGCGATGTCGGCCATGAAGCGCTTGCGCGGCTCCTCGCCGCGCTCGATCATGCCGAGGCGCTGCTCCCAGTCGCCCGTCAGCGAGGGCGACGTCAGCGGATGCTCGCCGAGCAGGCGGATGACGTTCAGGCCCTTCTCGGTCGCGACGAGCGAGCGCGCGTCGCGCTCGACGTAGCCGACGTCGATGAGGCGCTCGATGATCGACGCGCGCGTCGCCGGCGTGCCGATGCCCGACTCCTTCATCGCCTCGCGCATCTCGTCGTCGTCGACGAGCCGGCCGGCGGTCTCCATCGCGCCCAGCAGCGACGCGTCGGAGTAGCGCCGCGGCGGCTGGGTGACCTTCTCGGCCGCTGTGACGTCGCGCGTCTGCACCTGCTCGGACAGCTCGAGCTTGGGCAGCTGCTGGTCGCGTCCCTCGTCGTCGTCGGACGCGCTGCTGCTCTCGGCGAGCTCGCCGTAGACGCCGCGCCAGCCGGGCACGAGCAGGACCTTCCCGCGCGTGCGGAAGATGTGGCCGGCGACCGTCGTCTCGACCTTCGTGTTCTCGAACACCGCCTCCGGGTGGAAGACCGCGAGGAAGCGCCGCGCGACGAGGTCGTAGATGCGGCGGTCGTCGTCGGAGAGCTTGTCGAGGGTGTGCGTCGAGTTCGTCGGGATGATCGCGTGGTGGTCGCCGACCTTGTCGTCGGCGACGACGCGCGCGAGCGGCAGCATGTCCAGGCCCTGCACGTACGCCGCGGCGGCCTGGTAGTCGCGCGACGCGCCGCCGACATGGCCGGCGATCGGCTTGAGCTCGGCGATCATGTCGCTCGTCAGGTAGCGCGAGCTCGTGCGCGGATACGTCAGCACCTTGTGCTCCTCGTAGCAGCGCTGCGCGGCGGCCAGCGTGCGCCGGGCGGTGAAGCCGAAGCGGCTGTTGGCCTCGCGCTGCAGCGACGTGAGGTCGTAGAGCAGCGGCGCGCGCTCCTTGCGCTCCTTGCGCTCGAGCTGCGTGATCTCGCCGGTCTGCCCGCGGACGGCGGCGACGATCGCGTCGGCCTGCGTCGGCGCTCGCCAGGCGGGGCTTGGCGCCGTCGTGGTAGCGCCCCTCGTACAGGCGCTCGCCGGGCGCCGCGAACAGCGCGTCGACGAGCCAGTACGGCTCGGGGACGAACGCGCGGATCTCCTCCTCGCGGCGGGTGATGATCGCGAGCGTCGGCGTCTGCACGCGGCCGAGCGAGACGGCGCCGTCGAACGACGAGCGCAGGCGGATCGTCGCCGCGCGCGTGGCGTTCATCCCGACGATCCAGTCGGACTCCGAGCGCGACCGCGCGGCCGCCTCGAGCTGGGCGAACTCCGACGCCGGGCGCAGCTCGCCGAAGGCGCGCTCCATCGCGGACTTCGTCATCGACGACAGCCACAGCCGCTGGACGGGCTTCTTGGAGCCCGCCTTCTCGAACAGGTAGGCGAAGATCAGCTCGCCCTCGCGGCCCGCGTCGCAGGCGTTGACGACGGACTCGACGTCGCCGCGCTTGAGCTGCTGGGTGACGACCGACATCTGCTTCTTGGAGCGCTCGTCGCGCACGACGAGCTTGAACTTCTCCGGCACGATCGGCAGGTCGGCCATGCGCCACTTCTTGTACTTCGGGTCGTACTCGTCGGGCTCGGCGAGCTGGACGAGGTGGCCGACGGCCCACGTCAGGACGTGCTCGGGGCCCTCGAGGTAGCCCTCCTGCTTCGCGAACGGGCCCGGGCAGCACGCGCGCGAGATCGCGGCCGACGGACGGCTTCTCGGCGATGACGAGTGTCTTGGTGTCGGGCAAGGGGCGCAGGGTAGCGCCATACCGCGTGGCGCCCGATGAATTTGCCAGTTAACCCATTCAGTCGACGCAGGGCCCGGTGTCGACCGGCCCGCTCGCCCCGCCCAGCGTCGCCCGCACGATGTCGTTCGGAACCGCGTAGCCGCCCTCGGGTCCGACGACGACCTTCGAGAACACCGTTCCCGACACCCGGCCCGCGACGTCGATGATCGGACCGCCCGAGTTGCCGGGCTGCACGTCGGCACGGAATGCCGTCACCTTGCGCCGCACGAGGCGCCGCCCGTACGCGTCGTTGGCGAGCACGGTCGCGGTCCTGCCGATGCGCGCGGGCAGGATCTTGAAGGGCCCGTTGAGCGGGAAGCCGAGCACCGCGCCCGGCTCGGTCGGCTTCACCTCGCGCGCGAAGCTCAGCGCCGGCCTGCCGAGCGACGGCACGCGCAGGACCGCGACGTCGTTGCGCGGGTCGAAGGCGATCGCCGTCGCGTCGAGCCGCTCGTCGCTGCCGTTGGGCTCGATCGCCGTGTCGTCCGCGCCCGCGACGACGTGCGCGTTCGTCACGACGATGCCCGGCGCCGCGACCCAGCCCGAGCCGGCCACGCCGAGGCCGCACGAGCTCGACAGCACCCGGACGACCGACTGCCCCGCGGCCTGCACGTCGGGATCGCGGGCGACGCTCGAGCGCGGCGGCGCCACGTCGACCTGCGGGCCGCGGATGTTCGGGAACGGATCGAAGCGCGCGAGCGCCTTGAGCACGCTGTCGGACGGCAGGATCGCGTTGAGCTCCTTGAGGATCGCGGAGCGCTGGATCGGGCGGCGCCAGTCGCGGATGCCCGGCGTCTGCAGCACGATCACGCTGACGAGCCAGGCGAGGCCGAGCGCGAGCGCGATCGCGAGCACGCTGCCGAGCAGGCCGTCGAAGATCGCGAACGCCGGCGAGCGGATGCCCGACCGCAGCCTGCCCGCGATGCCCTCCGCGCCCGCCGACAGGATGACGCCGCCGACGAGCGCCCCGAGCAGGCCGAAGAGCGGCGCGAACGGGGACGCGTTGCCGTCGCGCAGCAGATGCGGGCCGAACCGCGTGCCGAGGTACGCGCCGCCGGCGAAGCCCACGAGCGACAGCACCCCGATGAGGAAGCCGCGCGCGAACCCGACGAAGCCGAAGCACGCGGCGAGGACGATGATGACGATGTCGATTGGGGTCAAATCCGCTGCCCGATCAGGCGACGCCGGCGGTCCGAGACAGACGTACGTCCCGTCGCGCGAGCCATAGTTGTGCTCCATGGTCGTCGCTTCGTCGCGTTCACGCCGGTCCCCTCCTGCCACGGCGGTGATCATCGCAAGCGCCCTCCTCGCGGGCGCGCTCGTCGTCATCCTCCTGCTCTCGCTGAGCGGCGGCCCGCCGCCCGAGAAGGTCGTCGCCGAGCGCTTCGTCGACGCCTGGGCGCGCGGCGACTACCCGGCGATGCACGCCGAGCTGATCGAGAGCGACCGCCGCGCCCTGCCCGTGCGCGAGTTCTCCCAGGTCTACCGCCGGGCGGCCGCCACCGCCACCGCGACCGCGTATCGCCATGGCGAGGTCGGCGAGCCTGCGCGACGGCGTCATCAGCGTGCCGATGGCGGTCACGACGCGCGTCTTCGGGACCGTCCGCGCGAACCTGCGCCTGACGTTCGCGGTGACGGGCACCGAGGTGCGCATCAACTGGGCGCGCAACCTCGTCTTCCCGGGCATGGCGGAGGGCGAGCGCCTCACGCGAATCACGTCGCTGCCGCGGCGGGCCGACATCCTCGCCCGCGACGGCACGCCGCTGGCGCAGGGACCGCGAGCGCACGTCGCCGATCGAGGATGTCGCGTCGTCGATCGTCGGCGTGCTCGGCGCGCCGCCCCCGGAGAGCCTGGGCCGCCTGCGCGAGCTCGGCTATCCCCCCGACGCGACGGTCGGCACCTCGGGCCTGGAGCGCGTCTTCGAGACGAAGCTCGCCGGTACGCCCGGCGGCCAGCTGCGCGCCGGCACGCGCGTGCTCGCCCTGACGCTCCCGAAGCCGGGCCAGCCCGTGCACTCGTCGATCGACCCCGCCGTGCAGCGCGCGGCCGTCGCCGCGAAGGGCGAGCGGCTCGGCGGCGTCGCCGTCGTGCGCCCGCGGACGGGCGAGATCCTCGCGCTGGCGGGGCTCGCGTTCTCCGGCCTGCAACCGCCGGGATCGACGTTCAAGATCATCACCCTGACCGGTGTCCTGGAGGCCAACCTCGCCGGGCCGGGCTCGACGTATCCGGTCGAGACGAAGACGACGATCGAGGGCGTCGACCTCGAGAACGCCAACGGCGAGTCCTGCGGCGGGACGCTGCGCTCCTCGTTCGCGCACTCCTGCAACTCCGTGTTCGCGCCGCTCGGCGCCAAGCTCGGCGCCGACGAAGCTCGTGCGGACGGCCGAGCAGTTCGGGTTCAACGCAGGACCCGGGGATCCCGGGCGCCGCGACGAGCACGATCCCGCCAGCGGGCGAGATCGGCGACGACCTCGCGGTCGCCTCGACGGCGATCGGTCAGGGCCGCGTCCAGGCGACCGCGCTGCAGATGGCCTGGGTCGCGGCGACGATCGCCGGGCGCGGCAGGCGCCCGCGGCTGACGCTCGAGACGCGACCTGGTGCCGACAGCGCACGCGGGTCATCGATGCCGGCGTCGCGCGAACCGTCGGGCGCCTCATGGAGGCCGTCGTGCGCGAGGGCACGGGCACCGGGCGCGCAGATCGCGGGCGTGCGCGTCGCGGGCAAGACCGGGACCGCCGAGCTGAAGGACACGAGCGTGCCCGAGTGCATCCCGGGCCTCGCGCCGATGTCGCCGCCGTGCCCGCCGCCGAAGCCGGACGATCCGACCGACACCGACGCGTGGTTTGCCGCGTACGCACCCGCCGAGAACCCGCGCGTCGCGGTCGGCGTCCTGCTCGTCCAGGCCGGCGCGGGCGGGGACACCGCGGCGCCGGTCGCCAAGCAGGCGCTCGTCGCGGGGTTGAAGGCGACGCAAGTAGCGCCGGCGGCGAACCGCGCCGGCTACACGTCGAGGTCGATGATGCCCGTCTGGGGCGTCGTCGTGCCCTTGATCTCGAGCTCGAGCGGCCGGTTGTCGAGCGCCGTGCTCTTGAGCTTGAAGAGCAGCATCGCGCCGCGGATCGGCGTGTCGTAGCCGGGCGTGTCCTTCAGCGGCAGGATCTCGCCCGCCGGGATCGCCTCCGCCGAGCGGTAGGCGAAGAGGTTCGTGTCGTCGAGCGTGAGCGGCGTGAAGACCTCGTCCTGCGTGTCGAGGATCTTGATGTCGCCGGACGGCTGCTGCGGCGCCGACGCCTCGTTCTCGACCTGCAGGAAGACGCCGAACCAGACCTCGTCCGGCTTCAGCTGCTGACCTGCCGGCGGGCACGCCGCGCAGGTAGTACTTGTCCTGGATGTCGTTCGGGTTGAGCTGGCGCGAGATCTGCACCTGGTACTTCAGCTCGCCGAGGGAGAGGTAGATGCCCTCGTTGTCGGTCGCGCACGATGCTCGCGTCCTCGTCGGCGTGGTTGCCGCACGCGGCCAGACCTGCGCTGGCGAGCAGGACGGCGATCACGGCGGCGGGGCGGCGCAGGCGGGGCAAGGGCCCGGGAAATCTACAACCTGAAGCCGCTGGCGGGCTTGCGTGCCCCGCCGGAGACCGTCGTGCGCTCGCCGCGGCCCTCGCCGGACTCGAGGATCGAGCGCAGCCGCTCGAGCGCGCGCTTGTGGCAGCGCGCCGTCGTCTTGCGCACGCGCAGGAACTTCTCCATGAGCTCGTCGGACTTCAGCACCGGCGTGGACTGCGTCTCGTACGTGACCTTCGTCGCGCCCGCGCCGTCGTCCTGCAGCGTCCACGTCGAGCGCGTGTGGATCCGGTTGAAGCGCCCGGAGCGGCCGGTGGCGACGATCCGCTCGGGCGGCGTGACCTCGGAGAGCGTGATGTCGCCGTAGGAGAAGCGATCGAAGCGCGACTTCACGCGGAAGCGGGCGCCCGCGCCGCGGCCGTAGGAGTCCTCGCGCGTCAGGTGCCAGTCGACCATGCAGTGGTCGCTGAACTCCTCGTGGTTGGCGACGTCGGCGAGATACTCGAAGACCTCCTCGCGCGGCTTGGCGATCGTCGTCGACAGCGTGAGGGGCTCCATCGCCCGGAGAATCTACCCGTGCGACTGGCTACGCGGCGCCCAGGCGGTGAATGCGCACCGCGAGGCCGAACTCGCTGTGGCGCACGCGCTCGCTCGTGGCGGGCTCGCCACGGCGCAGCGGACGGCACAGCTCGCACACCGCAACGCCGCCGGGATAGCGGTAGACCGTCTCGCCGATGAGCGGCGTGCGGGCGCAGTCTGCGCAGCGATCGCGCGTGTCGGCGAGCGAGCCGACGCTCTTGCGCAGCAGGGCGCGCTCGAGGTCCTGCTCGTCGATCGTCGCAACGGCGCGGGGCATGTGCCATCGTTCGCCGCACGATCCTGCGCTCCTTCTGCGGACGTCTTGAGGGGGCGTTTATGTAGAGCCCCACCATGGGTAGACCGCCCAGCCCTGAGGCGCGCCGCGCACAGCGGGTCGTGGCTTGACGAGATCGTTATATTTCGCACAAGCTGGGGGTGAGGCGCCGCTGGTAACCCATTGGCGAAGGGAGTGTCGGTATGGAGTCGCTCACGTCGGGAACGCTGGCCGGTACCGGCACGTTTCGCTGCTCGGTCTGCGGACACGTCGTGGAGATGGCGACCGCGGATGTCCTGCCGGTCTGCCCGGGCTGCGAGGGCGCGAGCTTCACGCGTGCATCGCTCTTCGCCGGCACCGGGCGCTTCAAGCGCACCGAGCCCGACGCGCAGACCCTGAGCGAATCCGACGCGCTCGACGCCGCCCGCGACGCGATCGACGAGCCCGGGCGCTACCTGATCTTCCACGACACCGGCAGCGTGCGCACCGTCGCGGTGCCGGACTCGATGCGGATCGGCCGCAGCCTGTCGGCCCACGTGCGCTTCGAGGACCCGACGGTCTCGCGCCGTCATGCGGTGCTCGTCACGGAGTCCGAGGGCGTACGCGTGCTCGACGACCGCAGCCTCAACGGCGTGTTCGTCAACGGCGAGCGGATCGTCTCGCGCGTGCTCGAGGACGGCGACGAGATCGTCATCGGGCGCTACCGCCTGCGCTTCGCGGACCGCTCGGTCCTTCCCGCCGAGGCCGCCGGCGCCGCGCTGGCAGCCGAGTAGCATCAGGCGCCCCTTGGGCGCCACCATCGCAGTCCTCTCGCAGAAGGGCGGCACCGGCAAGACGACGGCGGTCCGCACGCTGACCGACGTCCTGCGCCGCGTCGGCCTCGACGTCCTCGCCGTCGACCTCGACCCGCAGGGCAACCTGTCGGACTACTTCGACGTCGATCCCGAGGCGTCGCCGACGCTCGCCGACGTGCTCGCCGGACGCGCCGAGGCCGCCGCGGCGATCCACGACGACGTCGTCCCGTCGAACCTGTCGCTGGCCGAGGCCGAGCTGCTGCTGGCCGGGAAGATGGGTCGCGAGCTGACGCTCAAGCGGGCGCTGAAGCCGCTGAAGGAGCGCTACGACTTCATCATGCTCGACTGCCCGCCCTCGCTCGGGCTGCTGACCGTCAACGCGCTCGTCGCCGCCGACCACGCGCTGCTGAGCACCGAGGCGCAGTACTTCGCGCTGCAGGGCGTCGAGCAGGCGCTGGAGGTCATCGAGCTCGCGCGCGACGGGCTGAACCCCGACCTGCACTGGCTCGGCGTCGTCTTCAACATCGCCGACATGCGCACGCGCCACAGCCGCGACGCGTACACCACGCTGCGCGAGCACGTCGGGCGCAAGCTGTTCGACACGACGATCCGCCAGTCGATCGCCTATGCGGAGGCGGCCGAGCGCGCCGTCTCGATCATCGACCACCGGCCGGATCTCGGCGCCGACTACCTCGCGCTGGCCGACGAGATCCTCCAGCGCCTGAAGATGCCCGACGCGCGCGAGCGGTTGAAGGCGCTCTCCGAGGCGTAACGGGATGGGTGTGCGCCGCGCCGCGCTGGCGGTGCTCGCCGTCGTCGTGCTCGCGGGCGCCGTCGCGCTCGCGCTCACGCGCGGCGGCGGCTCCTCGGACTCGACGCCCGCCCCGGCGCGCGCGCCGAGCGTGCGAGCGCCGAAGGCCGTGTCTCGCCGGCGCAGGCCGCGCGCGCCGCCCTGCTGCGGCGCGGGCCGGTCAGGGCGCGCGTGCTGCGCCGCGTGCAGCTTCGCGCGCGTCCGGGCGGCCGCGTCGTGCGCACGCTCGGGCGGCGCACCGGCTACGGCTCGCCGCAGGTCCTCGCGGTCGTCGCGCGGCGGCCCGGCTGGCTCGGCGTGCTGTCGCCCGTCCCTGCCCAACTCGCGCGCCGGCTGGATCCCCGCCGACGCGGCCGAGCTGCTCTTCGAGCCCTACGCGCTGGAGGTCGACCTGTCCGCGCGCAGGATCGTCGTGCGCCGCAAGGGGCGCACGGTGCGCCGCGTCAAGGTGGCGATCGGCCGGGCCGGGACGGCGACGCCGACCGGCCGCTTCGCCGTCACCGACGCGCTGCGCATGGGCAGCGACGGCGCCGGTCCCTACGGCTGCTGCGCGCTCGCGCTGACCGGCCGCCAGCCGAACATCCCGCAGAACTGGGGCGGCGGCGACCGGCTCGCGATCCACGGCACGACGGACGAGACGGTGCTCGGCACGCGGGTGAGCCTCGGCTGCCTGCGCGCGAGCAATCGCGACATGCGCTGGCTGATGAAGCGCGTCCGGCCCGGCACGATCGTGCGCATCCGGGCGTAGCCTGGGCTCAGCGGGCTACAGCTCGCGCACGTCGGCGCCCTGCGGCTCGAACGGCGCGCGCAACACGTCGGCCCAGCCCTCGGTCTCGCGGCGCAGCCTGCCGACGACCGCGCCGGTCGCGTCGGCCATCGTCCAGAAGAGCACCGTCGGGCCGGCGCCCGAGATCGTCGCGCCGATCGCGCCCAGCTCGCTCGCACGTTCGAGCAGCGCCATCGACCGCGGAAACAGGGACGCCCGGTAGGGCTGGTGCAGCCGGTCCTCCAGGCCGCGCGCGACGAGGCTGAGGTCGCCGGTGCTCAGGCCGAGCGTGAGCATCGCGCCGCGGGCGACGTTCGCGGACGCGTCGGCCAGCGGCACGGTCTCCGGCAGCGCCCTGCGCGCCACCGCGGTGCGAACCGCCCCGTGCGGGACGACGATGACGGCCTCCAGGCCGTCGGGCGCCTGGAAGCGCGCGACCTCCCCGCCGGTCACGATGACGAACCCGCCGAGCAGCGCCGCCGCGGCGTTGTCCGGATGGCCCTCGAGCTCGGTGACGTGGCCGAGCACGTCCTCCTGCAGCTCGAACATGTGCGCGGCCGCCAGCACGCCGGCCGTGTACGCCGCGGCGCTCGAGCCCAGCCCGCCGGACAGCGGGATCGACGAGCGGATCCGGAACGTGAAGTTGTCGGGCGGATGGAGCCTCGCGAAGCCGCGCACGCAGAGGTTGCGGCGGTCGCGCGCGATGTCGAGCTTCGTCTCGACGCCGAAGCGGCCGGCCTCGGTCACCTCGACCTCGATGTGCAGCGCGAGCGCGGCGGCGAACGCGTCGAAGCCGGGCCCGAGGTTCGCCGACGAGGCGGGCACGCGGACGAGCCGGCGGCGGTGGCGTCACCCGAGCACGGCCTCCTCGACGGCGGCGAGGTCCGGCTCGCACGGGATCACGCCGCCGACCTGGTTGAGCGCGGTGTCGGGGTCCTTCAGGCCGTGGCCGGTGAGCACGCAGGCCACGCGGTGGGCGCCGTCGGCGCCGTAGCGCAGCAGCCCCGCCACCGACGCCGCGCTCGCCGGCTCGCAGAACACGCCCTCGCGCGCGGCGAGCAGCCGGTACGCGGCGAGGATCTCGGTGTCGGAGACCGCGCGCACCATCCCGCGCGAGGCGGTCATCGCCTCCATCGCCTCCTCCCAGCGGGCGGGGTTGCCGATCCGGATCGCGCTGGCGATCGTCTCGGGATGGTCGACCTTCCGGCCGAGCACGAGCGGCGCGGCGCCCTCGGCCTGGAAGCCGAACAGCCGCGGCGCGACCTCCAGCTCGTTGAAGCCCTTCCAGTACGCGGTGATGTTGCCCGCATTGCCGACCGGGATGCAGAGCGCGTCGAGCGTGTCGAGCTGCTCCATGATCTCGAAGGCGCCGGTCTTCTGACCCTCGAGGCGAAACCGGTTGACGGAGTTGACGAGCGCGATCGGCTGGCGGTCGGTCAGCGCCCGCACGAGGGCCAGCGCCTCGTCGAAGTTGCCGCGCAGCGCGATGACGCGCGCGCCGTGCATGAGCGCCTGGGCGAGCTTGCCGGCCGCGATCTTGCCCTCCGGCACGATCACCGCGCACGTCAGGCCGCCGCGCGCGGCGTAGGCGGCCGCGCTCGCCGCGGTGTTGCCGGTCGACGCGCAGATGACCGCCTTGGCGCCCTCGCGCACGGCGGCGCTCACGGCGCAGGTCATCCCGCGGTCCTTGAACGAGCCGGTCGGGTTCGTCCCGTCGAGCTTGAGCCAGACCTCGGCCTCGACGAGCTCGGAGATGTGCGGCGCATGGACGAGCGGGGTGTCGCCCTCGCCGAGCGTGACGACGGGATCGCTCTCGGCGAACGGCAGGCGCTCGCGGTAGCGCTCGATGAGACCGGACATCGGCCGGACCCTAGCTGTCCGTGCGATTGATTCGACGGCGCTCGTCGCCGTGCGGGACGTCAGGGGGCCGCGATTGCTGCAGGCAGCTCAGCACTCGATAGGTCGTTGACCTCCGTGGACGGGTCGCCGTCCTCCTGCAACCCGGCCCGGGATCCTGTGACCCACCGCGGCGATAGGGTGTGATCGGGCGTTCGGGCGGGCGGGTTCGGCGATCGTGGTCGAGCGGGCGCGGCGATCTCGCGAGCCGGCACCATCGATCTGCGGTCACCCGCGTGAAATCGCGGCGTTTGTGCTGGGCGCTGCGAACTGCATCGATGAAGGGGTGGTGAGCGGGGCGCTTGGGTGTGCCTTCGAACCGCCTCCTGGGCTCGGAGCGGGGAGCGTGGCGCATTTGTGTTGGCATGCGACACATTCGCGCCACCGTCGCATCCCGCCAGCGCCCGCGGCGGGAGGTGTTCGATTTTAGGTCTATGCGTCTCAGGATTCCAGCTAGGCTCGTCATATGGCGCGGTCATGGTGGTCACCCGCAGCAGGTAGCACAGCTCTTCGCGAGCGCGCGGAGGAACTGGTTCTGCGTGCCATGCAGCACTATGGCTACACCCATGCGCGCGGCTTTCGCGACGATTCCTTCTTAGGCCTACCGCTCGCGAAGCTCGCCGAGATCACAGGCCTGTCCCGTCCCTCGGTCTACAACGTCCAAGATGTCTACCACGGACTGCTGCTCAAGCCGCTGCGTCTCAGGCCCAGCATCGGCTACGCCATGCGCGAGCCGAGGTCAGAGCCGCGGCGCCTGAGGTCTCGTCGTAGACATACGCGGTCGACGTTTCCGCCCACCAACCAAATGTCTGTCTGCCATCACGATCAGAGATATGAATTGACTGTTATGACGCCTAGATCTACAGTCTCTGACGTAAAAGTATTGACAATGCCCTCGTGAGCGCTGGTCAACCCCTGCGATCATATTCTGGCTAAGCTACCCCGTATGGCGCAGTCATCGCGCTCGACAAGAGCAGGCAGCACAGCTCAGCGAGCACGCAGCGAGGAGCTGGTTCTGCGAGCGCTGCAGCAGCACGGCTACGCCCATGCGCGCGGCTTTCGAAACGACTCCTTCCCAGGGCTACCGCTCGCGAAGCTCGCCGAGATCGCAGGCCTGTCCCGTCCCTCGGTCTACAACGTCCAAGACGTCTACCAGGATCTCCTGCACGAGCCCCTGCGCCTCAAGCCCGACGTCGGGTATGCCATCGGCGTCGAGCTGGGACCACGCAGCGCACGGGTCGCCATCGCCGACGTCCATGGCCAGCTGTTTGAGCAGCCAGAGGAGTTCGAACGCTTCTTCAAGCTGCTCCAGCCCCCAGAGCTATATCTGGACTGGGCCGCGCCGAAGATCGACGAACTGGTACGCAAGGCGGGCGTCGAACCGCACGAGGTCATGGGGATCGGCATCAGCCAGGTCGCCCCGATCAACGCCTCGACCGGACATGCACATCCCTCCGGCCTGGCCAACAAGGCCTGGCGAGAGATCAACGTGGGCGATCAGCTCGCATTGCGGCTGGTCGCACTGCAGCCCGAGTGGGAAGACGTCCACACCGGGCCCATCGACAACGACACCAACCTCAGCGTGCTGGCTGAGCACACCGTCGGCTGCGCTCAGGATGTCGACGACGTCCTCTACGTCAACTGGTCAAACCACGTCGGCTTCGGCTTGATCCTCAACGGCACGCCATACCGCGGCAGTCGCGGCTACGCCGGAGAGCTCGCGCATGTGCTCGTTGGCGAGGACCACACCACGAAGGACCGCGGTAGCCCCAAGAGGAGGAAGGACGAGGATTCGTGCCGTCGCTGCGGGAAGATCGGGTGCCTGGAGATGAGAGTTGGCGCTGCCTCGCTTGCCGAGGAGTTCGGGGCCAGAGACGACGATCTGATCAAGGCCGCCGAGTACGTGCTCGATCACGTGAACGTCAGGCGCGTTGGCTACGAGGATGACGCGCGCTTGCGCGTCGACGACGCCGCCCGCCTGCTCGGCCAGTCCGTCGCTTCGATCGTGGACACCCTGGATCCCGCAGTCCTGATCCTGGGCGGGTCGATGGGAGAGAGGATCCACGACGACACAGCCCTCTTGAGGGCCTTCCGGGAGGGACTCGAAGCACAGATGAGCGGTCCTCTCGGCGCCGCGACGATCGCCGGCGCGCTGGACTCCGCGCACGAGATCGAGATCCGCCAGCCAAAGCTGACGACCAGCGCCGTTCAGGGCGCGATCCTGCGTGTCCTCTCCGAACGCCTCTTCGAGTGGGCACAGCAGAGAGGCGCCGCAACCGCCGCTGCCGAGCCGCCGGTGGCGAACGATCGGGCGGCTGCGACACCAGGAGTCGACGCGTGACCTCACTCGACAAACGACGCGGCCAGCAAATCCCCCCAGGCCATACTGGTACTCTCGAAGCGGCACCGTCGGCACAAGACGGCCTCCCGGGCCATGTCTGCTCTCGCTGCGATACAGCCCCCCGTGCCGTAGCGCAGGCGCGCTCTCCGCGAAGGAGGACGTCGTTAAGACCCAACCTGAAATCGAAACCGTCGCAGACGTTTCCGACAACGTCCGACTGCGACGTGCGCTCGGGATGTCACACCGGGAAACGGCCCTTGCGGAGATCGACCAGTTGACCTCGAAGCGACTGCAAGGCAACGGGCGCGGAATAAACCTGACCGATGCTGCGCTGACCGACGCTGATCTCTCGTCGCTCAACCTGCGTAGCGCGACGCTCAACCGAGCGACGCTTCACGGCGCATGCCTTGACATGGCTGACCTCTCCGAGGCGAGCCTGATCTGCCCGGCGATGGAGAAGACGAGCCTCCGTGGCGCCACGCTCAGCAGAGCCTACCTCCACGCGCTGGCAGCCCAGGCGTGCGACTTCGCGCAGGCCGACCTGTCGTCCGTCCTGGACGCGACAGGAAGCCTCTTCCACGGCTGCCGGCTCGTCGAGGCGGTTCTCGATCGCGGCACCCTTGCCGGAGCCACCTTCTACCAGTGCGATCTGCGGGACTCGAGCTGGAGAGATGCGTGGCTCCAGGGAGCGACGTTCAACGAGTGTCTGCTCGATGGCGCGTGCTTCGACCGGGCCAACCTCGACCAGGTCACGATGACGAAGTGCCGGCTCGACGGTGTGCGCTTCGCCGGCGCCACTGGACACGGGCTGACCATCCAGCGCCCGACGGCGGCAAGAAGCGTGGCGCTCGACGGCGCCGAGTTGCCATCGCTGCGCCTCATGAACGTCAGAGGTGCGGACTGGTCCGCACGTGGCGCGCATCTGCGCGACATCGATGTGGTCGACTGCCACCTGGCGAACGCGGCCTTCACGAAGGCGAACCTGACAGGCGGACGCTTCACGAGGAGCGATCTGGCCGCAGCTGACTTCAGCGACGCATCGCTGACCGGCGCGATGATCTCCTCCTCGTCCCTCGTCGGAGCCCGGCTCGACACTGCCCGGGCCGAGAATGCGACGCTCATCGAGAGCGCGCTCGAGGGCGCGTCGCTCGAGGGCATCCGCGCACGCGGGCTGGTCGTGCGGGACACTGACCTTTCGGGCGCGTGTCTTCGAGCGGCCTACCTCTACCGAGCGATGCTGACCGGCGATCCGCCCCGGGCAATGTCCCTCCGCTGCGCGGATCTGCGCGGTGCGAACCTCGTTCAGTCCCACATCGCCGCGGATCTCTCAGGCGCCAACCTCGTCGCAGCACACGCGGCGTACGCTCGCCTCAACCAGAGCATCCTGTGCGGCGCGGATCTGCGCGGCATCTCGCTCTTCGATGCGAGTCTCGTGAAGACCGACTTCTCCGACGCACGGCTCTCCGTGCTGCGCCCTCCGTTCTTCGCCGACCGTTGCCCGGGTCTCATCGACGCCCTCACCGTCGCCGATGATGCGGCTGCCATCGCGTTCCTCGCTCAGCTCGGCATCGCGATGGGTCACGGCGCCAGAGGCTCCACGCTGGCCTAGAGCCGTCCATGATCACGGTGCTTGGCCCCGGCGCGATCGGCGGGCTGCTGGCAGCGTTGCTCAAGCGCGCGGGGGACGGCGTCACGGTCTTGGCGCGCCCGCCGACCGCTCGACTGATCGAGGACCGAGGGCTGAAGGTCCAAAGCGTCCTGTTCGGCGACTTCACCGCTCGCTTGCGCGCATTGACGGAGCTTGACTCGGACTGCGACATCCTGATCGTGGCGACCAAGTCGAGCGGGCTGGAGGCGGCGATCGCTCGCGTCAGATCTACCCCCTCGTTGGTGCTCCCGCTTCTCAACGGCATCGAGCACATGCCGGTCTTGCGCGCGCGCTTCGGCGCGCGCGTGATCGCCGGCACGATCACAGTCGAGGCCGACCGACCCGAGCCGGGGGTGATCGTTCACCGCAGCCGCATGCTGCGTATCCAGATCACAAGCCCGCGCCCGACGCAGCGTGCGGCTGTCCGGTCGCTCGCAGCGAGTCTCAACGGAGCGGGCATCGACACGGCGGTCTCTGGCTCAGAGCCTGAGGTCTTGTGGTCGAAGCTCGTGCGTCTGAACGCCTTGGCATGCACGACGAGCGCTTCGGGTCTGCTGCTTGGCGCCATACGCGACGACCCGACCTGGCACGCGCGGCTGAAGCGAGCGGTCGTCGAGACCGCTGCCGTCGCCCGGGCCGAGAGAGCACCGGTCGACCCGTCGCTCGCGCTCGACGACCTCGCCGGCTTCGAGCCCACCCTGGGCAGCTCCATGGCACGCGACATCGCGGCGGGACGGGAATCCGAGCTGGATGCCATCGCAGGAGCAGTGCTCCGCGCCGCGCGACGCCACGGGATCGCCGTCCCGACGATTGAGGCCCTGGTGGCGGAGATAGCCGAGCGCGCCGGTGTAGCGGCGCCGCGCTGGTGAAGGAGCGCGACGTGTCGAGCGCGCCGGACCGGCTCGCCGAGGCGACGCAGAGGCCGGCCGCGCAGCGCCGGCGCTACACGAACTCCTCGTCGATCACCCGGATCGCCCGCGGCCGCGACCGCAGGAAGTCCAGCGCCGCGATCTCCTCCATCGCCGCGAAGAACTGCGACTCCAGCACCGGATGGACGACCATCACCAGCCGCGCCCGCTCCCCCAGCCCCTTCTGCACGACGGACTTGATCGACGCACCGTGCTCGCCGAGGATCATCGCGACCTGCGCCAGCACGCCGGGCCGGTCGGCGACCTCCATGTGCAGGTAGAACGACGACTTGACGTCGTCGATGATCTCCAGCGACTGCGTCGTCTCCGGCGTCGAGGCCGGCGGGATCATCGCGCTGATGACGTCGCCGAGCACCGCGCTCGCGGTCTGCGGCCCGCCCGCGCCGGGCCCGGACATCGTGATCTCCGTGATCGCCTCGGACTCGACCGTCACCGCGTTGAACGGGCCGTGCACGCTCGCCAGCGGGTGGCCGGAGTACAGGAACGCCGGATGCACGCGGACCGCCAGCCGCCCGTCGATCCGCTCCGCGGTCCCGATGAGCTTCAGCCCCAGCCGCAGCTCCTGCGCGTACTCCATGTCGTCGGCGGTGATCTGCTCGATGCCCTCGTACGTGACCTGGTCGAGATGGACCGGGGTGTCGAACGCCAGCCGCGCGAGGATCGCCATCTTCGCCGCCGCATCCTTGCCGTTGACGTCGTCGCTCGGGTCGGCCTCGGCGTAGCCGAGGCGCTGCGCGTCCGCCAGCGCGTCGGCGTACGAGCAGCCCGTGCGCGCCATCTCGCTGAGGATGAAGTTCGTCGTCCCGTTGACGATCCCGTGCACGCGATCGACGTGGGCCGCGGCGAGCGACTCCTGCAGCACGCGGATGACCGGCACGACGCCGGCCACGGAGGCCTCGAAGCGCAGCTGGACGCCGTGCTCGCGCGCCGCCGCCCACAGCTCCTCGCCGTACTGGCTGAGCAGCTGCTTGTTCGCCGTCACGACGTGCTTGCCCGCGCGCATCGCGCGCAGCACGTAGTCGCGTGCCGGGTCGAGCCCGCCGATCAGCTCCACGACGAGGTCGCAGCCCGCGAGGATCTCGTCGAAGTCCCCGCGCGAGCGGGTCAGGACGCCGCTGATCTGCGGCCGCAGGCCCGTCGTCGCCGCGACATGCTCGGCGCGCTGCTCGAGCAGCGTCGCGAACGCCGCGCCGACCGTCCCGTGGCCGAGCAGGCCGATCCGGAACGGCTCGGTCGCCTCAGTCGACATCGCGCGCGAAGAGATCGTCGTAGGTCTCGCGCCGGACGACGACGCGCGCGTCGCCTTGCGAGACGAAGATCACCGGCGGGCGCGGCACCCCGTTGTAGTTGTTCGCCATCGCATGCCCGTAGGCACCGGTCGCCGGCGTGACGATGACGTCGCCCACGCGCGGGTCGGCGAGCTCCGCGTCGCGCACGATCACGTCGCCGGACTCGCAGTGCTTGCCGGTCAGCCGCACCGGCGTGCCGCCGCCGAAGCGGTCGGCGACCTGCGCCTCGTAGACCGCGCCGTAGAGCATCGGGCGCAGGTTGTCGGACATGCCGCCGTCGACGGCGACCCAGGTCGAGACGTTGCGCTTGACGCTCTGCACGGTGTACAGCGTCACGGTCGAGTTCGCGACGAGCGCACGGCCGGGCTCGTCGAGGATCCGCTTGCCGGGCCCGAGAACGCTCGTCACCGTGTCGACCTTCGCCGCGACGTAGTCGGCGATCCGCGGCGGCTCCTGCTCAGCGGTGTAGGCGACGCCGAGCCCGCCGCCGAGGTTGTACGTGCCGAAGTCGCCGAGCAGCGCGATCGCCTCGATCGCGCGGCGAAACGGGTCGAGCTCGAGGATCTGCGAGCCGATGTGCATGTGCAGCCCGACGAGGTCGAGCGCTGTCGGATGACTGCACGCGCGCGATCGCCGCCGGCGCGTCGGCCATCGAGAAGCCGAACTTCGAGTCGGCCTGACCGGTCGAGATCTTGTCGTTCGTCATGCCGCGCACGTCGGGCGTGACGCGCAGCAGCACCGGCTGCGGCGGTCCGTCGCCGACGACCGCCTCCAGGCGCTCGATCTCGTCGGCGTTGTCGATGACGATGTGGCCGACGCCGGCCTCGCGGGCGAAGCGCAGCTCGTCGACGGACTTCGCGTTGCCGTGCATGTAGATCCGTGCCGGATCGAAGCCGCCGCGCAGCGCGAGCGCGAGCTCGCCACCGGACGCGACGTCGCAGGCGATCCCCTCCTGCGCGAGCACGCGGTACACGGCGGTGCAGGGAAACGCCTTGGAGGCGAAGAGCACGTCGAAGTCCGTCGTGCGGGCGCGGAAGGCCTCGACGAACGTCTGCGCGCGGGCGCGCAGGTCGTCCTCGGCGACGATGTAGGCGGGGGTGCCGAACTCGCGTGCGAGCTCGACCGCGTCGCAACCGCCGATCTGCAGGCGGCCGTCCTCGTCGACGCGGCTGCCGATCGGATAGGCCTGCGAGAGCTGGGTGCGGGTGGCTGCCATGCGGATCGCAGAGTATGCGAGTCAGGCCGCGCTGCCGCGCGCGAGCGATCAGGGCGGCGGCGCAGGTGCGGCCGGCCCGCTGCCCGCGGAGCTCCCGAGCAGTCCGCCGAGCGCCCGCCCGAGACCCTGGACGGTGTCGGCGAGCAGGCCGCCGACCTCCGCGACCGTCGTCGCGAGCACGGGGCTGACGGGCTCGGTCCGCCTGCCGAGCGCGCCGGTGGTCGCGCGCAGCGTCCTCGCGACAGCGGTCGTCGTCGCGTCGACGAGGTCGCCGACGGGCTGGAGCGGGCGGCTGCGCGGTGCGGGTGCAGGCGCCGGCGCCGGCGGCAGGGGCGGCGGCAGCTACCGGCAGCACCCGTGGCGGCGCACGCGGCGGCTGCGCGACGCCCGGCGATGGATCGGTCGCGGCGAGCGGGCTCCGCGGCGGCGGCGGCGCGGTGTCCGTGGCCGGCTCTGGGCGGGCCGGTGCGGATCCGGCGCGCGGCGGGGCGCGGCGCGAGGCCACGGCCGGGGCGCGCGCCGAACGCCGCGGCCGCGATGCGGGCACCGGCGCCGGATCGCGCAGGACGAGCGTCTGCGGCGGCGCCGGCGGCGGGTCGGCGGGCCACAGCCGAAAGCCGACGATGCTGCTCGCGGTGACGAAGGCGAGGACGAACGCGAGCGCGAGCACAGCTCCGGCGATACCGACCACTGGCAGAACCCTGGTGCTGCGAAGCTCGCGCATGACGTCGATACCCGCGGTATCCATCGGTCAAGAAACGTGCGAACGTGAGAATCGTCGCTTGAGTTGGCGCGTTGGCGCTCGCCCATGCTAGATGAGAACCGTTTTCGATAGGCTCGTTTCCGTGCGCTGGCTGACCGATCCCCTCGCGCTCCCGTTCATGCAGCGCGCGCTGCTCGCGACCCTCCTGCTGGCGGTCGCGGCGGGACTGCTCGGCACCTGGATCGTCCTGCGCCGGCTGGCGTTCTTCGCCCACGCCGTTGGCACCGCAACGTTCCCCGGCCTCGTCGTCGCCGGCCCGTGGGGCATCGCGCCACCGCTGGCCGCGCTCGGCGCGGGCCTCGGGTTCGCCGGGCTGCTGTCGCGGATGACGCGCCGCGGGGCGACGAGCGCGGACGCCGCAACCGGTCTGCTGCTGACCGCGGCGCTCGCGCTCGGCGCGATCCTGGCCAGCGACGTCTACCGCTCCGGCGCAGGCGTCGACCGGCTGCTCTTCGGGACGCTCCTCGGCCTCGACGACGGCGACCTCGCCCTTGCCGGCGCCGTCGCCGTCGCCGCCGCCGTGGCGACCCCTGCGCTCATGCGCACGTGGCTTGCGACCGGCTTCGACCCCGCCGGAGCGCCGGCGCTCGGCATCCGCGCAGCGCGCGGCGACTGGCTGCTGCTCGCACTGCTCGCGGTCACGGTGGTCGCGGTGCTTCCGGCGGTCGGCGCGCTGCTCGTCAGCACGCTGCTCGTCGTCCCGGCGGCGACCGCGCGCCTGCTGACCCGCTCGCTCGGCGCTCTGCTCGCCGCGGCCGTCGGGCTCGCCGCGCTGGAGGGCGTCGCCGGGCTGCTGCTCGCCTACCACCTCGACCTGCCGCCCGGCCCGGCGATCGCGGTCATCGGCGGCGGCGGGTTCGCGCTCGCGGCGCTCGCGTCCGCGGCGAGAGGCGAGCGATGAGCGCAGCGATCGAGGTCGCGGGCCTGTCGGCCACCTACGGACCCGGCGCCATCGCGCTGCGCGACGTGACGTTCACCGCGACCGAGGGCCAGGCCGTCGCGGTGCTCGGGCCCAACGGCGGCGGCAAGACGACGCTCTTTCGCGCGCTGCTCGGCGAGCTGCCCGCCACGACGGGCTCGGTGAGCGTGCGCGGCGCGACCGCCTACGTGCCCCAGACGGAGCGCTCGCGCCTGGACTTCCCCGTCAACGCGCTCGACGTCGCCTTGATGGGCGCCTACGCTCGCACGCCGTGGTACCGGCGGATCGGCGCCGCCGACCGCACGCTCGCGCGCGAGGCGCTGCAGCGCGTCGGCCTCGCCGACCGCGCCGGCGAGCGCTTCGGCGCTCTCTCGGGCGGCCAGCGCCAGCGCGTGCTGATCGCCCGGGCGCTCGTGCAGGACGCCGGCGTGCTGCTGCTCGACGAGCCGTTCGCGGGCGTCGACCGCACGAGCGAGGAGGCGATCATGCGCATCCTCGACGAGCTGCGCGCCGAGGGCCGCGTGCTGCTGATCGCGACGCATGACGTCGATCAGGCGCGCCGCTGGGACCGCGTGCTGTGCCTGCGCGGCTCGCAGGTCGCGTTCGGACCGCCCGCCGAGACGCTCACGAACGCGGTCCTCGAGGGCACGTATGGCGAGGAGATCGTCGTGCTCGACTGCGGCCACCGCGCCGTCGCGGTCCAGCACCACTCGCACGAGCATTCCCACTCGCACTCGCACTCGCGCTGACCGATGGAGATCCTGCGCTCCGGACTGCTGCAGCGCGCGCTCCTCGAGGTCGTGATCCTCGGCGCGACGTGCGGCGCGCTCGGCGTCTGGCTGCTGCACGTGCGCAGCACGTACGCCGCCGAGTCGCTCGCGCACGCGATGCTGCCCGGGCTCGTGATCGCGACGCTCGTCGGTGCGCCGCTGCTGCTCGGCGCCGCCGGCGGCGTGCTCGTCGCCGCGGCCCTGATCGCGCTCGCCGCGCGCGACACGCGCGTCGGCGCGGAGGTCGCCGTCGGCGTCACCGTCACGACGGCGTTCGGCCTCGGCGCCGTGCTCGCGCTCGCGCCCGACGTCCCCGCTCGGCTGGGCGAGCTGCTGTTCGGCGACCTGCTCGGCACGAGCACGCCCGACCTCGTCGCCGCCGCGGCGCTCGGGGCCCTCGTCGCGTCGGCGCTCGGCGCGGGGCATCGCTCGCTGACGGCGGCCGTCTTCGACCCCGTCGCCGCGCCCTCGCTCGGCGTGCGCCCCGGGCGCACCGAGCTGGCGCTGCTGGCACTGCTCGCCGTCGCGGTCGTGGCGGCCGTCCAGGGACTCGGCAACCTGCTCGTCCTCGCGCTGATCGTCGCGCCCGCGTCGGCCGGCATCCGCCTCGGCGCCAGCCTGCGCGGGCAGATCGTGCTCGCGTCCGCGCTCGGCGCGCTCGCCGGCCTGCTCGGGCTCGTGGCAAGCGCCGAGCTCGACGTCGCGGCGGGCGCCTCGGTCGCGCTCGCGGCGATCGCGCTCTACGTGCTCGCCGCGCTCGCGCGGCCCGCCGCGCCGCGCCCGCCCGGATCGCGTCGATCGCCGGTGGAGGCGCTAGGCAGTGGCTGAGACGGCAGCCGCCGTCGCGGCGTCGCGGCGCCGCAGCCCACCGGTGCGCGCCGCGCGCCAGATCCAGATCGCGCCGGCGACCATCATCACGAGGCTCAGCAGCTGGGCCTCGGTGAGCCCGGCGGCGACCGGCTCGTTGCGGCGCACGAACTCGACGAGCAGGCGCTCCGTGCCGGCGAGCACGAGGTAGAAGGCGAACAGGACGCCGGGCCGGAACGCGTCGCGCGCGCGCCAGAGCGCCCAGGCGACGAGGCCCATCGAGACCGTCTCGTAGATCGGCGTCGGATGCACGACCTCGGTCGTCGGCACGACGCCGTGGGGATAGGCCATGCCCCAGGGCAGGTCGGTCGGCTGGCCGTAGTCGCCGTCGCCCGAGATCTGGCAGCCGACGCGACCGACCGCGTAGCCCATCGCCAGCGCGGGCGAGCAGATGTCGAGCAGCAGGAGGTTGAACATCCCCTTGCGATAGGCCCACAGCAGCACGCCCGCCGCGCCGCCGAGCGCGCCGCCGTACCAGACGAGGCCGGAGCCGCCGAAGATGCCGCCCACCACGTCGCCGCGGACGTCGTCGAGGTGGCCGAGGATCCAGTACAGGCGCGCGCCGACGAGCCCGCCGACGAGCGCCGCGAAGACCATCTCGTAGGCCCAGTCGACCGGCTTGCCGAGCTCCTTCAGGCGCCGCGCGACGATCGCCCCCGAGATCGCGAACGCCAGCCCGAAGCACAGGCCGAACGTCTTCAGGGAGATGCCGAAGAGGTCGATCTCGGGCTGCATCGCCGGCAGACGCTAGTGACCCGCTACCGCCGGCGCGCTACAGGTAGCCCAGCGGGCTCACCGGCGAGCCGTTGATGCGCACCTCGAAGTGCAGGTGCGCGCCGAACGAATGGCCGGTGTTGCCGACGTAGCCGATGACCTGCCCCTGGCTGACGGACGCGCCGACGCTCGTGCCGAAGCGCGACTGATGCGCGTAGCACGTCGACATCGTCGCGGTGTGCTGCACGCACGTGTAGTTGCCGTAGCCGCCCGAGGCGCCGACGCCCTGCATGAGCACGACGCGGCCGGCGTCGGCGGCATGGATCGGCGTGCCCTCGCCCGCGGCGATGTCGATGCCGGCGTGGATGTGGCCCGGGCGCTGCTCACCGAAGGCGCCCGTGATCGGGCCGTTGACCGGCCAGATCATGCTGCCGTTGCCGCGCTTGATCGGCAGGTCGCCGGCGTACTGGCCCTGCGCCGCCGCGAGCTGTCCGGCGATCTTGTTGGACGCCGCCTCGAGGCTGTCGACGTGCTCCTCGAGCTCCTGGCGATCGGCGCGCACGCTGCGCAGCGCGGCGGCCTTGCCGTTCTTCGTGCGCGTGTAGCCGATCCGCGTGCCGACGAGATCCATCCGCACCCTGGCGATCTCGTCGCGGCGCTTCTGGACGATCTGCGTGACGAGCTGCTGGCGCGTCTCGAGGCCGGCCAGGCGCTTCTCGCTCGCGACCGAGTCGATCTTCGCGTCGCGCACGAGCGTGACGATCTTGCGGTCCTGGTCGGAGATGCGCTGCAGGAACTCGGTGCGCTCGAGGAGATCCGTGAAGCCGTCGGAGTTCAGGACGACGGTGACGACGTCGGGCGGCTGCGCCTTGTAGCTCTCGACGAGACGCAGGCGCAGCTGCGCGCGCGTCTCGTTCAGGCGAGCGCGCAGGCGCACGAGCCGGGCGCGCTCGGAGCGCAGGTCCGAGCGCAGGCTCTCGAGCTCGGCGCGCTTGTCGTCGAGGTCGGCCTGGACGCGCTGCTGGCGGTTCTGGAGCGTGCCGATCCGCCCCTGCAGGCGCCGGATGCGCCGGTTGTAGCTGGAGATCTGCGTCGTCAGGACGCGCTCGGTCCCGCGCTTGCGGCCGATCTTGTCGCGCGCGCGATTGATGCGGTCCTGCAGGCGCTGCAGCTCCTGCTGCTTGGACTCCCCGGAGGAGGGCAGCGGCAGCAGCGCCCAGAGGACGAGCGGCAGCACGACGGCTGCCAGGAGGACCCGGACACGCACGCGGCCGAGTCTAGGTTTGCGCTGCATAGCGGACCAAACCGACACCTTGGTTTATGGAGCCTTGCGAGCGACCTTGCGAGGCTCCGGTTCGGGCTCCCCATCCCCACGCGTTGCAGGGAAATCCGGTGGGGCACCCTACCAGCCGACGCTACCCGGCGGGCCGGACGGTCCGGTTTGCCAGAATGGATCCATGGCTGCGACGAAGACGACATTCACGCGCGATCCCGGGCTTCAGTTCCGCATGCTCACCACGCTGTTCCTGCTCGGTCTCGTGTACGTCGTGTTCGTCGGCGTCCTCGTCGCCGCGGGTCTCAACGGCGGGGTGATCCTCATCATCGCCGGCGGCCTCGCGGCGCTGCAGTTCTTCAGCTCCGACAAGCTCGCGATGCATGCGATGGGCGCCCGCGAGGTGACCCCGCAGGAGGCGCCGGAGCTGCACGCGATGATCGAGCGCCTCTGCATCCAGGCCGACCTGCCCAAGCCGAAGGTCGCGGTCGCCTACACCGAGATGCCCAACGCCTTCGCGATCGGCAAGTCGCAGAAGTCCGCGACGGTCTGCGCGACGACGGGGATCATGAAGCTCCTCTCCCCCGCCGAGCTCGAGGGCGTCATGGCGCACGAGCTCGCGCACGTCAAGAACCGCGACGTGCTGATCATGACGATCGCCTCGTTCTTCGCCTCGGTCGCCGCGACGATCATCCAGTTCGGGTTCTTCTTCGGCGGCGGCGGCAGCGATGACGACGACGGCCCGAGCTTCCTCGTCATCCTGCTCGTCTCGGTCGCCGTCTACGTCATCTCGTTCTTCCTGATGATGTCGCTGTCGCGCTATCGCGAGTTCGTCGCCGACCGCGGCGCGGCGCTCTTCACCGGCCGGCCGAGCGCGCTCGCGTCGGCGCTGCGCAAGATCTCCTCGGGCATGGACCGCCTGCCCGACAAGGACCTGCGCGTGGCCAACGAGATGAGCGCGTTCTACATCGCCTCGCCGAAGAAGGTCGTCTCCGGCCTCTTCGCGACGCACCCGCCGATGGAGAAGCGCATCGAGCAGCTCATGCGCCTCGAGGCCGAGCTGCAGCGCGGCACGCTCGCGGCGGCCTAGCGGCCGCGGGCGCGAGGCACATGGGCTTCCTGGACTCCATCCTGGGTGGCAAGAAGAAGCTGAAGGGCCCGGCGCCCGACCGCCTCTTCGCGCTGTCGACGGCGTACGTCACGCTCGCGACCGGTCATGGGATCCAGACCAAGGGCAGCGCGGCGATCGTGTTCCAGCCGCTCGCGACGGCCGACTTCGAGTCGATCGTCAACGAGATGGAGGAGATCCTGCGCGGGACCGGCGAGGAGACCGGGACGACGATCTCCACGGAGGAGGACTCGCACGGCTACCGCTGGATCATCCTCAGGGACGACGACATCGAGGACCTCGTCGTCGGCGTCAACGCCGTCAGCGACGGGCTGATGGTCGGCGGCTACGGCGACCGGGTGCTGGCGGCGGTGTTCGCGTTCAAGGACTCCAAGGGCCGGCCGGTGTACTTCATCTACAACTACAAGCGCGGCTACTGGTATCCGTTCGTGCCCGCCGGGCAGCGCGAGCGCGACGGCGAGCGCGAGCTGCAGATCAAGGCGATCATCGACGGCGAGCTGCCGGTCGAGCCCGAGCTCGAGCGCTGGTTTCCGCTCTGGGG
Organism: uncultured Solirubrobacteraceae bacterium; assembly: GCA_963727785.1. Classification (GTDB taxonomy): domain Bacteria; phylum Actinomycetota; class Thermoleophilia; order Solirubrobacterales; family Solirubrobacteraceae; genus CADCVQ01. The sequence continues at coordinate 68,898 of CAVSHS010000038.1, read as the reverse complement.
GATCCCGATCTAGTGGTCTAGTCGCCGGCGCGGGTGCGCTCGCGGAAGCCGCGCACCTTCGCGCGGTTGCCGCAGACGCGCATGTCGCACCAGACGGCCGAGCGGTTGCGCGAGGCGTCGTAGAACGCCCACAGGCAGGTGTCGGCGGGACAGACCTTCAGGCGCTGCCACGTGCCGTCCTCGATCGCCGCGGCGACGAGCGCGAGCAGGCGCCCGAGGGCGCCGTCCACGCCGCCGGCCTCCGGCGCGAGCGCGGTCTCGTCGGGGCCGGTGAAGCGGACGGTGAGGCGGGCCCGGCGCGACGCCGCGTCGAGCGTGTCGGCGGCGCCCGCCGCCAGCGGCTCGCCGTGATGTGACAGCAGGTGGGCGCGCAGCGCCTCGCGCAGCTCCGTCGCCCGCCGCAGGTCGGCCGCGCTCGCGCGGGCGGTGCGCTCGGCGCCGTCGAGCAGGTCGTGCTCCGCGAGCCAGCCGACGAGCTGCTGCGGCGTCGACAGCAGCTCGATCGCGTCGTCGATGTCGAGCGTGTTGACGAACGCGCGGACGGTCTCGAGTGGGCCGGGAGCCGGATTGGACATGACACCAGTGTAGACGCTTGACGGGTTAGCTAACTAGCTATACTATGTAGGTAGTTACACCGGTCGCGCCACGCCATGCCAGGGAGGTCCCGCACCATGTTCCATCCCGCCACATTCGCCCAGCTCGCCACCATCTCGCCGCGCAACGCGCGCCGCCGCCGGCAACCCTCCGTCGCCAGCGACGCCACCGTCCTCATCCGCCGCGCGTCGGCCGCCGACGAGCCGTCGATCGCCCGGCTCGCCGCGCTCGACGAGCGCGAGCTGCCGCGCGGCGAGCGGCTCATCGGCGAGCTCGAGGGCCGGATCGTCGCCGCGCTCGAGGTGTGCAGCGGGCGCGCGATCGCCGACCCGTTCGTGCCGACGAGCGGCATCGTCGAGCTGCTCGGCCTGCGCGCCGCGCAGGTGCGGCGATGATCGTCGCGCTCGACGAGATCCCCCGCGCGGCCGAGCCGTGCGACCCGTCGCTGGACTGGCGGCCGGTCCGCGACCACCTCGGCATCAGCGCCTTCGGCGTCAACGCGTTCCTCGGCGCCGCTCCCGGCGATCGCGTCGTCGAGCTGCACGACGAGACCGACGCCGGGCACGAGGAGCTCTACGTCGTCGTGCGCGGCGCCGCGCGCTTCGTCATCGACGGCGCGCAGCACGACGTGCCCGCCGGCAGCGTCGTCCTCGTCGCCCCCGGCAGCACGCGCGAGGCCTTCGCGACGGCGCCGGACACCGCCGTGCTCGTCGTCGGCGGCGCGCCCGGCACGCCGTTCGCCGTGTCGGACTGGGAGGCGCGCCAGCTCGAGCTCAGCCGGGGCCGTAGCCGGCGCGCCTGAGCACGCTCAATCCGGGATCAGGCCCTCGCCGCTGAACTCGGCCGTCGCCTCGGCCATCGACGTGTCGGCGGGCGGGACGATGACGTCGGACGTCTCGATCTCCTCGTCGCCGAGGTGCTCGCCCTCCTTGCGGATGACGTCGAGCATCTCCTCGAACGCCACGTGAAAGGCGTCCTCGTCGTCGTCCTCGACCGCCGCCACCACGGCGTTGTCGAGCTGGTTGACGCGCTCGCGGACCTCGTCCTCCAGGCGGTACTGGCCCTCGCCCATGATCCGGACGATCACGGCTTCTTCTCCTCGCCGGACTCGAGCTCCGCGGGAGCCGGCGCGCTGCCCTGGCCGAGCTCGGCCTTCATCTTCGCCAGCTCGTCGTCGACCATCCCGCCCGTGCCGAGCGCCGCAAGCTCGCGGTCGATGTCGTCCTGACCGGAGCCGAGCTGCGTGAGGTCCTCGAACGTCCCCGCGGCCTCGAGCTCCTCGACCGCCGACGCACGCGCGCGCATGTCCTCGGTCTTGTCGACCGCGCGCTGCATCGCGAGGCCGACGTCGGCCATCTCCTCGCCCACGCCCGTCGCCGCCTCGGAGATGCGCACCTGCGCCTCCGCAGCGGAGTACTGGGCCTTGATGACCTCCTTCTTCGTCCGGAACGCCTCGATCTTCGTGCGCAGGCGCTTCTCGGACTCCGTCAGCTTGTCCTGCTGGGACTGCAGCTCGGCGACCTGCTGGTCGAGCGACTGCAGCTCGGTCTGGGCGAACTGCTTGCGCTCGAGCGCCGTGCGGGCCAGCTCCTCGTTGCCCTGCGCGAGCGCCTGGCGAGCCTGCGTGTCGAGCTTGACGACGGACTGCTCGAGCTTCTGGGCCTGCATCCCGAGGCGCTTCTTCGCGGTGACGACGTCCGCGATGCCCTTCTTGACGTTCTGCAGCGACTCGAGCTGCTTCTGGTAGCTGTAGTCGAGCGTCTCGCCCGGATCCTCTGCCTTGTCCAGCAGCTTGGAAATCTTCGACTTGATGACGGTGGACATCCGCCCGGCCATGCCGGCCATCGCGCCTCCTCGGGGGGTGGTGGGTCAGGCTCTTTCTAGCACGCGGGCGATGCGCGTCCGCGCAGCATCGCGCCGAGGAGGCGAAGCGAGCGGCGGTCGATCCAGGCTAATGTGCGCCGCGATGTCCAGCCCGAGGCTCGCCGCCCTGCTTCTCGTCGCCGCGCTGGTCACGGTCGGCTGCGGCCGTGAGGTGCGCTCCGACGACCCGTCGCAGCCCGCCCTGCTCGCCCCGCCCAGCCATGCGGAGAAGAACCTCGGCTTCCCCGAGACCGCGACGAAGAACACGACCCGCGTGCCCGGCCCCGACGCGACGCAGACCGCCGCCGCGATCGCCCGCGCGGTCTTCCCCGACCCGGCGCGCAAGCCGAGCGCCGTGACGCTCGTCGACAGCAGCGACTGGCGCGTGGCGATCGCCGCCTCCGCGCTGATGGCCAAGCCGTTCAACGCCCCGATCCTCTTCAGCGACGGCACGAGCCTGCCCGGTCCCTCGCAGTCGGCGCTCGACACGCTCGCCCCGACGGGCGCGAAGGCGGCGGGCAACGCGCAGATCATCCGCGTCGGCAACGTCGCGAAGCCGTCGGGCTACAAGTCGACCGACCTCGTGGGCGGCAGCCCGCTCGCGCTGACGCGCGCGATCGCCGGGGTGATCCGCGCCGCCCGGCCCGGCGTCGCGTCGAAGATCGTCATCGCGAGCTCCGACGACCCGTCGTTCGCGATGCCCGCCGCCGCCTACGCCGCGAAGACGGGCGACCCGATCCTCTTCGTGACGAAGAACGACATCCCGCCGGAGACGCGCGCCGCGCTCGCCGCGCTCGCCGGGCTCGCGAAGCCGCGGATCTACATCCTCGGCCCGTCGAAGCTCATCTCGCCGGCGGTCACGCGACAGCTCAAGCGCTTCGGCACCGTGCGGCGCACGGGCGGCCAGGACCCGGTGACGAACGCGATCGAGTTCGCCCGCTACCACAGCGGCGAGTTCGGCTGGGGGATCGTGACGCCCGGCCACGGGATGGTCTTCATGCGCGCCGACCGCCCGCTCTACGCGGCCGCCGCCGCGCCGCTGTCGGGCGCCGGCAGCTACGGCCCGCTGTTCCTCCTCGACAACGCCGTGCGGCTCCCCGGACCGCTCCAGAGCCAGCTGCTCGACACGCAGCCGGCGTACCGCACGAACCCCGTCTCCGGCGTCTACAACCACGGCTGGATCATCGGGACGCCCGACTCGATCTCGGTCGCCCGTGCAGGCGCGCATCGACGCGCTGCTGGAGATCGCGCCCGAGCAGCTTCCGGGTAATCTGGACGACGGCGCCGACACCACCGAGCCACGATGAGCCAAGCCGAGCACCCCGACCGCCTGACCCCCGGCCACAACGTCACGCTGGACGACGTGCGCCAGCTCATGGGCGCCTCGACGCCGCACTTCGCGCTGCAGCTGCGCAACCGCATCGCCAAGCTCATCCGCGGCCTGCCGGCCGACCACCCGGCGCGGATCGAGGGCGAGCGCGAGATCGCGCGGCTGACCGAGCTGGGCCTGCACGGCGAGGTGCGCGGCCACGCGGCGGAGCCGGGCATGCGCACGCTCGCGTCGGTCACGGACGCGGGCGGCACGCCCGAGCCCGGCGCGGCGCACTGAGCGCCGTCGTTCCCGCGGCCGCCGCATCGTCCGCCGGCGTCCGAGCTCGGCGCTTCCTAGACTTGACGGCACGATGGCCGAGCCGCAGACGACCCCCGCGGGGATCGACCGCTGCACGCTGCCGGGCCCCTACGGCGTCGGGCGCTACGCGGCGGGGCTGCGCGACTTCCTGCGCGAGCGCCCGCGCGTGCAGCTCTTCGGCGAGGTCTGGAACCTGCGGCCTGAGCCGCGCGAAGGTCTACTTCGAGCTGCGCGACGCCGACGGCGCGCTGCCGTGCTCGATGTGGCGCAGCGACTTCGACGCGCTGCGGCTGGGCGAGCGCGCGCTCGCCGACGGGGCGCAGGTCGTGATCGCCGGCGGCCTGGACTACTACGTCGGCAGCCGCACGTCGTCGCCGGCGTTCACGTTCGCGGTGAGCGGGCTGCGCGTCGCCGGCGAGGGCGACCTGCTCGCCCAGCTGGACCTGCTGCGCAAGGCGCTCGACGGCGAGGGGCTGTTCGCCCCGCAGAAGCGGCTGCGCCGGCCGGGGCTGCCGCGGACGATCGGCGTCGTCACGGGCGAGGGCGGCAAGGCGCGCGACGACGTCCTCGCGGGATTGCGGCGGCGGGGCTGGCAGGGCCGCCTCGTCTGGGCGTTCGCGCCGGTGCAGGACCGCCACGCCGCGCCGCGGATCACCGCCGCGCTGCAGGACCTCGCGGCGACCGGCGAGGTCGACGTCATCGTCGTGGCCCGCGGCGGCGGCTCGCTCGCCGACCTCTTCTGCTTCTGCGACGAGACGCTCTGTCGCACGGTCGCGCTGCTCGGCGTGCCGGTCATCGCGTCGGTCGGCCACCACACCGACCGCACGCTGATCGACGACGTCGCGGCGCTGTCGTGCTCGACGCCGACGCACGCCGCCGAGTCCGCCGTGCCGGTGCACTGCGCCGAGGCGCGCGCGGAGGTCATGGCGGTCGCGCGGCGCCTGAGCGTGCACGCGCGGCGCGCCCTGCTGCACCGCGCGCAGACGCTGGCGCGGCTGTCGCGGGCGCCGGGCGAGCACCTCGCCGGCGAGCGGCGGCGGCTGCACCAGCGCATGCGCGAGATCCGCGCCGCCGCGCGGCGCCGCGCCGAGCACGAGCGCGCGCGCACCGGCCGCAAGGCGCTCGTGCTGGACCGCAAGGCGCGCGCGGGCGCCGGCGACGCGCGCGGCGCGACGCGCCTGAACGCGCTCGCGATGGCGCTCGCCGCGCACGACCCCGCGCGCACGCTCGAGCGCGGCTACGCGCTCGTGACCGACCGCGCCGGCGAGGTCGTGACGAGCGCGGCGGCGGCGCAGCATGCCGGCGACGTGCGCCTGCGCTTTGGCGACGCCGCGGTGGATGCGACGATCACGGGCGACGATGACCGAGCCTGAGCCCGTCAGCTACGAGGCCGCGACCGCGCGCCTGGAGGAGATCATCAAGCGCCTGGACTCCGGCGAGGCGGGGCTGCGCGAGACGCTCGAGCTGTGCCGCGAGGGCCGCACGCTCGTCGAGCTGTGCGCCGCCGAGCTCGAGGCGGTCGGGCAGGGGCTCGAGGAGCTGCGGCTGGACGATCTCATCGCGCGGCTGGAGGCCGGCGCGGGGCGGCGGGCGGCTGAGACGGGATGAGCACCGCGATGATCCCGAATCCTCGCGTACGAGAGATCCTGGCCGAGCATGCGACGCGCTTCGTCCTCATCGCCGCGTTCCCGCGGCTCGCCGCCTGGGTGCGGCGCTGGCCGACGCGCCTGCGCCCGCGCGGCGTCGCGGTCTACGTCGCGGTGAACACCGCGATCGGATTCGCGCTTCGCACGTGGCTCGTGCCCTACCTCAGGGTCAAGCACGAGCAGTTCGAGCAGGCGAGGACCGACCTTCGCGGGCAGCTCGGACGCGAGCCGACCGACGAGGAGCTCTGGGCCTACGCCAAACGCCGGGACGCCGGCGAGGACTGACGGCAGCTCACTTCTCCAGCGCCTTGCGCAGTACGTCGAACGCCGGTCGCGCGGTGCCGTCGGGGCCGACGAGGCCGGCGTCGAAGCGGGCGCCGGGCTTGTCGCCCGTCCAGTTGTAGAGGTAGATCCGCTTCACGCGCTCGTTGTCGCGCGCCTGCTCGAGCGCGTACGCCGTGGCACGCGCGGCGCGCTGCTCGTCGCGCGGGAAGCTGCGCCCGAACTCGACGATGCCGCCGGTCTCGGTCAGCCACACGTCGCCCTTCACCGCCGCGAGCATGTCCTTCAGGCCCGTCGAGCGAAAGCGGTTCGTGTCGGAGTAGTTGTGCAGCCCCCAGATCGCCGGGGCGCCGTCGAGGTGGCGGCGGTAGCGCTTCAGGTAGCGCGTCATCCCCGCCTGGTCGAGGACGTCGCCGGCGAGCACCGTGCAGTCCGGGCACTCGGCCTTCACGACGTTGTAGTACTCCGCCGCGCGCTGCGGCGCGTCCGCCGTCGGCTGGCTGGCGTGGTTGATCTCGTTCCACGGCGCGTAGACCTGCACGGTGGGGTAGCGCTTGCGAAACGCGCGGAACGCGGCCCGGAACTCGGCGACGCTCGGCAGCTTCCTCGGGTGCACGCGGGAGTGGCCGAACGTGATGAACGGCTCGGCGCCCGCGCGCGCGGCCGCGGCGAGCCAGGCGTCGACGAGGTCGCGCTCGAAGCGCACGCGCGTCGTGTCGTAGGACACCACGAGGCGGACCTTGTCGATGCCGAGGTCGCGGAAGCGCTTGTCGTCGAACATCGCCGCCTGCTGCTCGCCGATCCCGATCGCGAGGCGCTGCGGGGCGGGCGCGACCGCCGCCGTGCTGCCGGTATCGGAGCTGCCGCCATCGCCGCCGCAGGCGGCGAGCGCCGCCGCGAGCGCGATGACGAGGGCGATGAGGAGCGTTGGCTTCACGATTGCGGTGCGGGGAGCAGGCGCCGGCCGAGCGGCGATGCGGTCACGCCATGGACGACGATCGATGCGACGACGCAGGCGGCCACCGTCCAGAACAGCGACCGCGACTCGTCGACCGAAAGGATGCCCAGTCCGAGCGCGACGGCAATGTAGTACAGCGAGCCGATCCCGCGCACGCCGAACCAGGCGATGAACGCGCGCTCGCCGCGACTCAGCGGGGAGCCGGCGAACGCGACCGCCGTCGCGAGCGGCCGGATGACGAACAGCAGCGCCGGGACGAGCAGCCAGCCCGACCAGCCGACCTCGCCCAGGCCGGTCACCGTCACGAGCGAGCCGAGCAGCAGGATCAGCCCCAGCTCGCAGAACTTCTCGACGACCTCGGCGCCGTCGTGCACGCGGCGGTTGATCTCGTGGTCGTGCTCGTAGCGGCGAAACGCCACGCCGGCGGCGAACGCGGCGAGGAAGCCGTACGTGCCGGCGACCTCCGCCACCCCGTACACGAGCAGCACCGCGGCGACGGCGACCCAGCCGTCGAACGCGTCGGTCATGAGCCGCCGCTCGCGCAGGCGCACGATGCTCGCGGCGATCGCGTAGCCGCCCGCGGCGCCGATCGCGACGCCGGCGAGCACGGCGTAGAGGACGTCCGCGGCCAGCCAATTGCCGATCCAGCCCGAGCCGCCCTCGGCCGCGACGTACGCGCCGAGGAACACGAACGGGAACGCGAGCCCGTCGTTGAGGCCGGCCTCGGCGGTCAGCGCGACGTTCGCCTCGCTCTCCTCCTCGTCCCCCGGCGGGCCGACGCCGACGTCGCCGGCGAGCACCGGGTCGGTCGGCGCGAGCGTCGCGCCGAGGATGATCGCCGCGCCGAGCGACAGGCCCATGACCTCGGTCCCGAAGAGCGCGACGGCGGCGATCGTCAGCGGCATGACGACGCCGAGCAGGCGCGCGACCGAGCCCCACACGCGGCGGTCGAGCGCGCGGTCGAGCTTCAGCCCCGTGCCGAAGAGCGCCACGATGACCGCGAACTCCGCGAGGTGCGCGATCAGGTCCGCGTCGCCGAACGGATCGATCCAGTGCACGTCGAGCAGATCGATGATCGTCGCCGCGGCAAGACCGAGCGCGAGGTAGATGAGGCTCGCCGAGAAGGCGCGCTCGTGCTGGTGCGAGAGCGCGCCGACAGCCGCGAACACGGCGATGCCGGCGAACGTCAGGGCGATCGCGTACGGGTCGGCGAAGGAGAAGCCGCGTTCGGCGGCGAGCGGGAGCACCCCGTCAGGCTAGGACCGGCACGCCGTGTACGCTCGCGTTCATGAGCACCTACGACCTCGTCGCCGACCTGCCCCTGCGGATCGAGGGCTACGACCTCGACGGGCTCGTGCAGAATGTCTCCAGCGACTTCGAGCGCAAGTCGACGATCATCCGCCTTCAGGGCGCGGGCCAGGAGGGTCTCGGCGAAGACGTCGTCTACGAGCCGGTCGACCACGAGATCGCGCAGGAGGCGGGGCCGATCCTCCCGCTCGCCGGCGACTGGACGCTGCGCTCGTTCTCGGAGGCGCTGACCGGCATGAAGCTGTTCCCCGAGCCGCCGCAGCGCGACGTCTCGCGGCTGTACCGCGTGTGGGCCTACGAGTCGGCGGCGCTCGATCTCGCGCTGCGCCAGGCCGGCGAGCCGCTGCACGCCGTGCTCGGGCGCGAGCCGCAGCCGCTGACGTTCGTCGTCTCGCTGCGGCTCGGCGAGCCGCCGTCGCTGGAGCCCGTCACGCGGCGCCTGGAGCGCTACCCGTCACTGCGCTTCAAGCTCGATCCGACGGTCTCCTGGGACGAGGCGCTCATCGCCGAGCTCGTCGCCACCGGGGCCGTCGACTCGGTCGACTTCAAGGGGCTGTACGAGGGGACGGTCGTCGATCAGCCGGCCGATCCGGCGCTCTACGCGCGCGTCATCGACGCGTTCCCCGACGCGTGGATCGAGGACCCCAAGCTCACGCCGGAGATCGACGCGCTGCTCAAGCCCCATCGGGGACGCATCACCTGGGACGCGAACATCCACTCGATCGACGACATCGAGGCGCTGCCGTTCGCGCCGCGGATGGTCAACCTCAAGCCCTCGCGCCTGGGCGGCATCAAGCCGCTGTTCGACGCCTACGACTACACCGCCCAGCGCGGCATCGGCGCCTACGGCGGCGGCCAGTTCGAACTCGGCGTCGGCCGCGAGCACATCCAGTACCTCGCGTCGATCTTCCATCCCGACACGCCGAACGACACGTCGCCGACGGGCTTTCACGTCATGGACCCGCCGCCGGGCCTCCCGAGCAGCCCGTTGCCGCCGGCACCGGCGGCAACGGGCTTTCGCTGGGGCTAGTACACGTGGCCGGAAGACGCGTGTACTCCTAGAGGCCACGCCTTCCGTAGCCGTAGCCGCCGGTGCCGATGCCGCTGAGCAGCACGAGGATCGCGGCGATGATCGCGACGATCGCGGGCAGGCCGATGGCCAGGCACACCCAGTAGGCGAGGGCGGCGAGCAGGATGGCGATGATGATTCCGATCATGTGACGGACGTCCTCCTTGAGCGAACTGGACAGCGCACCTGTACTTGTGCGTTTACCCACAAAAGACCCCCCGCCGAGAGCAGCGACCTCGTCGTCGAGCGGCGCTGGCCGACCATCGTGACCGCGCCGACCCCGATGCAGGTCGCGAGCACGATTCCTACAAGGCGCAGCACAGAAGCGCTCACGTCAGAGAACGCAGACAGCGAGCGCGACAGGAAGAGCTAACCGACAGCTCTAACCAATAAAGCTGAGAACTACCCCTAGCTCAGCACCATCTAGCTCAACAACCAAAAACCAAACCTACCCTGCCAGCACTACCTCCATATTATCTTCCCTCTCTCCCACCCCTACATCTCTAATCTTTCCTAATTTTCATCTCAAACTTCTTCTTTTTATCTCTAAACCCTCTATCACATCCATCATAATCAAACCTATCTATATAAACAATAAATCTATACATATACATTCAACCCATTCTCTTCTTACCATCTATATCTCTCCCTCCCTCTTCCTCACTTTCCTCTACATCTTCTCCTTTACCTCTATCTCACCACCTTCCAAACCCTTCTCCCCCATTCCCTTACTCTTTACACCCTACATCTCTCCTATCACTCATCTCTCTCTATCTCCCTACCACATCATCTTTATCTAATCCTTCAACTTTTCTTACTTCTTATCTATCCCTATTTCTTCTATTCCTCTCCACTTCCCCTTATCATCTAATATCTTCTACTACTCCTTCTCTTATCTTTCCTTCACCCTCCCTACCACCCTCATCTTCTCTTTTCCCTATATTACCTTTACTACCTTTTCTTTCTTCTTCTCTTCTTCTATCTATATCTTCAATATCTCCTCACCCTTCTTTTCATTCCACCTACCTTCTATCATCTATTATCTTTCCTTTAACTTCCTTTACTCCCATTCTTCTTCTTTTAACTTTTTCACATACCTCTTATCTTCTATCTCCTTCTCTATTTCTAACTATTCCATCATCACTATCTCTTCTTATTCACCCTCTCTTTCCTCTACCTTCTTCACCTCTCTCTTCTCACCATCCTCACCTTTTCCTATCCCTAAACCCTCTCCTATCCCTTCTCTCTCTTCTTATCTCCCTATTTCACTCTTCACCACCTTCTCACTCTATTTCTATAATCCCTTCTAATATACTAACACTACCTTTATCTCCTCTTCTTTCACTTACACTATCTCCTCATATCTTCTCTTTTTCCTCTTTCTCATTTACCTTCTATCCAATCTCATCCACAACTCAATCCCTCCCTATCTTCTTTTTTTCATCTTATTCCTTTCACCTCTACCAACCTCCCTTCTCTCATCTCTTATATTTTTTCTTCTTATTCCTTACTCATCATCTCTTTCTTTCCCATCATCACTTTCTTCCCCTTATCTCACTATCCACTCATCTACTTAAATATCTCTCTCTATTTCTCTTATTCCATCTCCCCTTTCTTCTCTTCTTCTACCATCTACTTTTTACCTCCTACCATTTCACTCTCTATTCCTACCCTCTATCTCTTCCCTCCTTACATCTTCTCCTTAAACCTCTTTCCTATTCCTTTCATACCTACTCTCTCTATCTCTTCCTCTTCTCTATCTCTCTCCTTCTCCGCAATCTCTCCTATCTCCTCTATCTTCATCATCACTTTCTCTTTCTCTTTTAACTCCTCTATCATTTTTTTATCCTTAAATACCACTCCTACTCTCTCTAATCTCAACCTTTCACTCTTCTCTTCTCTTATCATTCCTACATCTTTTCCCTCTACTATTATCTTCCCTCTCTTCTCCTTATCTATTCCTTCTATTATTTTTATCATCTTCTACTTACCCTCTCCTCTCTCTCCTACCATTCACACTAACATCCCTTCTTCCACCTAATATCTTTCCTCACTTACCTCCCACACCTTTTCCTTTCACTCCTCAAATCATCTTTTCACTTCTATAATCTTCAACTCCACCTCTACCCTACCTTTCTCTATTACTTCTTTTCACTCTTCTTACATACTAATACTCACCTCATACTCTTCCCTCTAAAATCTATTCAATCGAGTGGGAGCACGCGCGGCCTGCTCAGCGGTCCGTCACACGCGCTGGATCAGCGTCCCCGTCCCAAGCCCGCCGCCGCAGCACATCGTCACGAGGCCGGTCTCCCTGTCGGAGCGCTCGAGCTCGTGCAGGAGCGTCGTCAGCAGCCGCGCCCCGGTCGAGCCGAGCGGATGGCCCAGCGCCATCGCGCCGCCGTTGACGTTGACGCGGTCCATGTCGGGCGCGAGCTCGCGCCGCCAGGCGGCGACGACGGGCGCGAACGCCTCGTTGATCTCGATGAGGTCGATGTCGCCGATCGTCATCCCGTTGCGCTCCAGCAGCTTTCGCGTCGCCGGGATCGGGCCGGTGAGCATGATCACCGGGTCGACGCCGACGGTCGTCTGGTCGACGATCCGCGCGCGCGGGGTGACGCCGAGCTGGTCGGCCTTCTCGCGCGACATGAGCAGCACGGCCGCCGCCCCGTCGGAGATCTGCGACGACGTCGCCGCCGTGATCCTGCCGTCCGGCTTGAACGCCGGCTTGAGCTGCGCGAGCGCCTCGAGGTTCGTGTCCGGGCGGATGCCCTGGTCGACGTAGCGCGTGTCACCGTTCGTCGCGAACGGCATGATCTCGCGCTCGAAGCGGCCCTCCTCGGTCGCCTGGTGGGCGAGCCGGTGCGAGCGCACGGCGAGCTCGTCGAGCTCGGAGCGCGGGATCTCCCACTGCTCGGCGATCATCTCGGCGCTCAGCCCCTGCGGGATGAGGTTGTGCTTCTCCATGAGCGCGGGCGGGAACGGCGTGCCGACCTTGTCCATGAAGCCGAACGTGACGCCCATCGGGATGTGCCCGAGGTGCTCCACGCCTGAGCCGATGACGACGTCGTGCACGCCCGCGGCGATCAGCGCGGCGCCGAAGTTCACGGCCTGCTGCGCCGAGCCGCACTGGCGGTCGACCGTCGTCGCGGCGGCCTCGATCGGCAGCCCGGCCTGCAGCCACGCGTTGCGCGCGACGTTGAAGCTCTGCTCCCCGATCTGCTGCACGCAGCCTGCGATGACGTCCTCGACTTCGGCGGCGTCGATGCCGGCGCGCTCGATGACCTCAGCGAAGCAGCGACCGAGCAGCTCGTTGGGGTGCGTGTCCTTGTAGTAGCCCTTCTCGGGATGGCCGCGTCCGATCGGCGTGCGTACGGCTTCGACGATGACGACCTCGCGACCCTGCTGTGCGTTCATGCCGTCTAAGGTACTCGACCGATTGGCGGGTCAATTCGGGAGGAGCGGCCGTGGGAGAGAAGCTTGGAATCGCTGGGAGCGGCGCGATCGCCACGGGCTTGGCGGCCTGCGCGACGAAGACGCCGGGACACGTGCTGTGGGCGCGCTCCGACGCGTCGGCGTCACGGGCGACGAAGGCGATCGCGAAGGCCTGCGAGCGCCTCGGCGAAGGCTACGAGCCGGCCAACGTCACCGTCACGACGGACCTCGGCGCGCTGCGCCTGGCGACGTTCCTCGTGGAGGCGATCACCGAGGACACGGCGCTCAAGAGCGAGCTGCTGGACAAAGCTGGGCGAGCTCGCCGGCGACGACGCGATCATCAGCACGACGACGTCGTCGCTGTCGGTCGCCGAGCTGGCGGCGGCGTCGGGGCATCCTGAGCGCTTCGTCGGCCTGCACGTCTTCAACCCGGTCCCGCGGATGGCGCTCGTCGAGCTCGCCTATCCGGCCGAGGCCGACCGACGCGACGCGCGAGCGCGCCGCGGCGCTGTGCGTGGATCTCGAGAAGGAGGGCGTCGACGTCCCCGACATGGCGGGCTTCGTCGTCAACCGGCTCCTGTTTCCGTACCTCTTCAGCGCGGTCGACTTCATGGAGCAGACGGGCCTGCCGCCGGCGTCGATCGACACGTGCATGCAGCTCGGCGCGGCGCACCCGATGGGTCCGATCGCGCTGCTGGACTACATCGGCCTCGACGTCTCGGTGGCGATCGGCGACGCGATCGGAGCCGAACGTCCCGCAGTCGCTGCGGGACCTCTGCGCGGAGGGCGCGATGGGCCGCAAGACGGGCCGCGGGCTGTACCCGCCGGCGTTCTACGAGCGCTGACGAGGGGTTAACCTGAATCCACCGAGGATCGTGGATGAATCCCTGTCGTGGGCGCGGTGCAGGGTCGATCGGCGGCGAACCCACCAGGGCGGGTCCTTTGGGAGCCGCCGATCGGCGCTGGGCCGTGATCCACGGCTGGGATTCGCCGCGAGGATCGGTGGATTCAGGTTTAGCCGACGTTCAGCTTGGCTGAGGATCATCGCCGCGCGACGAACTCGCACCTCCTCCCAGAAGCACACGACGGGCCCGCTCTGTGCGGGCCCGTCGTGTTTTCCGTTGCGAGTGGACCCACCCCGGTTCCAACTCGCCATTCCCTCCGCCGTCCCACGGGCGGGGGTGTAGAGCCTGTAACGCAGCCGTCTTGCAGAACTTGCGGCAAACGTGTCCGATCAGGCGCTTGCGGCCTCGTCGTCGCGCGTGGCCTGCTGGCTGCTGCGCTCGCGGATCCGCACGGCCTCGATGCGGTTCTCGCGCACGGACTCGACGCGGATCGAGTAGCCGTTGGCGGTGACCGTGTCGCCGCGCTTGGGCAGGCGCCCGAGGCGGGCGAACACGAAGCCGCCGATCGAGTTGTAGGCGTCGCTGTCGACGGGCAGCTTCAGGCCGTAGTCGGCGAGATCGGTGATCGCGACGTGGCCGCGTACGTACCAGTCGCCGTTGGCGAGCTGGCGCACGTCGCCGCCGGCCGGGTCGGTCTCGTCGTCGATCTCGCCGACGACCTCCTCGATGATGTCCTCGACGGTCACGATCCCCGCCACCCGGCCGTACTCGTCGACGACGACGGCCATCGTCGAGCGGTTGCGCTGCAGGTCGGCGAGCAGGTCGTCCAGCGGCTTGGTCTCGGGCACGATCGTCGCCGGCTTGATCGCGGGCACGATCGCGGCCTCGGGGCCGTCGGCCATGAGGATCCGCGCGAGCGAGTTGGAATGCACGACGCCCTGGACCCTGTCGGGGTTGTGGTCCTCGGTGACCGGCAGGCGCGTGTGGCCGGTCGAGATGCAGCGCGTCAGCGCGGTGCCGACGTCCTCGGAGATGTCGACGGTGACGACCGCGGGGATCGGCGTCATGACCTGTCGCGCCTGCTGGTCGTGGAGATGGAAGACGCCGGTGAGCATCCCCGCCTCGCCCGGGTCGAGATGGCCGCCGGCGTGCGCCTGGGCGATGATCGCGCGCACCTCCTCCGGGCTCGAGCCCTCCTCGAAGTCGGCGTCGCCCTTGATGCCGAGCGGGCGCAGCAGCGCGCTCGACGCCCTGTTGAGCACGTGGATGAACGGCCGCATGACCTTGTTGAAGAGGTTCAGCGGCCGCGCGACCTGGCGCGCGACGCTCTCGGGGTTCACGATCGCGTAGATCTTCGGCACCTGCTCGCCGGCCGTGATGTGGCCGGCCGTGACGAGGATGTAGGCGATCGCGATCGCGATCGGCGCCGCGGCGGCGTGCGAGAAGCCCTCGAGCACGGGCTCGAAGAGCGTCGCGATCGCGGGCTCGCCGAGGAAGCCGATGCCCAGCGAGGCGAGCGTGATGCCGAACTGGCATGCCGACAGGTACTCGCTGAGGTCGTCGAGCTGCGCGAGCACGAGCCGCGCCTTGCGGTCGCCGGCCTCGGCCAGCTCCTCCAGCCGGGCGCGGCGCGAGCGCACGAGCGCGAACTCCGCGGCGACGAAGAAGCCGTTGGCGAAGATCAGCACGACGACCGCGCTGAGCAGGAGCGCGATCAAGAGGCGCGGATGTGGCCGGGCCTAGGGTGTCGGCCGCGACTTCGAGGAAGGTCGTCGTTCATTTGACGCTGCGTCGGAAACCGTAGCAGGGGATACAGCGTCGCCGATCGCGTTTTCGCTGCGGACGTTGCTACGAGGTGTCGGCGATCAGCCCGTCGATCGTCCCCGCCAGCGCGAAGTCGTTCTCGGTGATGCCGCCCTCCGAGTGCGTCGAGAGCGTCAGCCGGACGTGCTTGTAGCCGTGGACGAGGATGTCGGGGTGATGGTTGGCCTCGTTGGCGGCGTCGGCGACGGCGTTGGCGAGCGCCATCGCGGAGTGAAAGCCCTTGCACTCCACGTCGCGGATGATGCTGTCGTTCTCGCGCTCCCAGGACGAGGCCGCCAGACGCTCGTCGATCTCGGAATCGCTCAATCGTGCCATTCGCTCTCCTCGTGCTTCGTCGTGCATGTCCATTCGCCCAAGGATGGGCATGATGGAGCACGTATGCGGATCGTGAGCCTCGTGCCACACGCCACCGAGCTGCTCTTCGCCCTCGGACTCGGCGACCAGGTCGTCGGCGTGACACACGAATGTGACTACCCCGATGAGGCGCGGGACCGTCCTGCGGTCACGCGCGACGTGCTCGCGCCGGGCCTGTCGCCGGGCGCGATCGACGCCGCGGTGCGCGCGCGGACGGCGGCCGGCGAGTCGATCTACGAGCTCGACGACGAGATCGTGCGCGAGCTCGAGCCCGACCTCATCGTCACGCAGGCCCTGTGCCACGTCTGCGCCGTGTCCGTCGACGAGGTGCGGGCGCTCGCGCTGACGCTGCCCGGCCCGCCGCGCGTCATCTCGCTGGACCCGACGACGTACGGCGAGACGGTCGGCGACGTGCGCACGATCGCCCAGGCGACCGACGCCAAGGACGCGGCCCTGGACCTCATCGCGCGCACCGCGCGGCGCGCCGACGTCGTGCGGCTCGCCGTGCGCGGCGCGCCACGGCCGCGCGTCGCCGCGCTCGAGTGGCTGGACCCGGTGTTCGTCGCGGGGCACTGGACGCCGCAGCTCATCGAGATGGCCGGCGGCGAGGACGTGCTCGGCTTCGCCGGCGAGTCGTCGCGCGAGGCGACGTGGGAGGAGGTCGCGGCGGCGCAGCCGGAGGTCGTGATCGTCATGCCGTGCGGCTACGACGCGGCGCGCGCGCTCGTCGAGGCCGACGACTTCGCCGAGCAGCTGCGGGCGCTCGGCGCCGACCAGGTCGTCGCCGTCAACGCGTCGGCGTACTTCTCGCGACCCGGCCCGCGCCTGATCGACGGACTCGAGCTGCTCGCGCACATCCTGCATCCCGACCGCGTGCCGCAGGCGCCGGCCGAGGCGCTGGCCGTGGAGTTGTAGAACGCTGGCCGGACCTCGAACCGTCCTGTACCTGCACTCGTCGGCGGGGCGCTACGGCGCCGACCGCCAGCTCGCCCTGCTCGCGGGCGGCCTGGACCCGGCGCGCTACCGCCCGCTCGTCGTGCTCGCGATGGACGGCGAGCTGCGCGCGGACCTCGCCGCGGCCGGCGTCGAGGTGCTCGTGCGCCCGCTCGCGGTGCTGCGCCGGGCGGCGCTGTCGCCCGCGGGTCTGCTCGGCATCGGCGGCGCGCTGGCGCGGGACGCCGGCGGGCTCGCGCGCCTGTGCCGCGCGCGCGAGGTCGCGCTCGTGCACACGAACACGTCGGTGACGCTCGGCGGCAGCGCCGCGGCGCGGATCGCGCGAATCCCCCACGTCTGGCACGTCCGTGAGATCTACGCGGGCTTCGAGCGCTTCTGGCCGGCGTACCGCCGCCTGCTGCTGAGCGCCGACGCGCTGCCCTGCGTGTCGGAGGCGACGCGCGCGCAGCTCGGCGCGACGGCGAAGGCGCACGTGCTGCACGACGGGCTGGCGCTGGCGCCCGCGCGCGCGTCGCGCAATGCCGCGCGGGCGGCGCTCGACCTGCCGGACGACGCGTTCGTCGTCGCGATCCTCGGGCGCATCTCGTCGTGGAAGGGCCAGGACGTCCTCATCCGCGCGCTCGCTGCGGGCGGCGGCAACGACGAGACGATCGCCTTGATCGCCGGCGATCCGTGGCAGGGCGAGGAACGCCGCCTGGAGGAGCTGCGCGCGCTCGCCCGCTCGCTCGGCGTCGAGGCGCGCGTCCGCTTCGCCGGCTTTCGCCCCGACGTCGAGAACGTGTACGGCGCCGCGGACGTGGTCGCCGTCCCGTCGACGCAGCCCGACCCGCTGCCCAACGCCGCGCTCGAGGCCGCCGCCGCGGGCTGCTGCGTCGTCGCCGCCGACCACGGCGGGCTGCCGGAGATCGTCGCCGACGGCGTGACCGGACGGCTGGTCGCGCCCGGCGACCCCGCGGCGCTCGCGCGCGCCCTCGCCGGCCTGCGCGCCGATCCCACCGCGCGGGCGCGGCTCGGCGCGGCCGCCGCCGCCGACGTCCGCGAGCGCTTCTCGGCCGCCCGGCTGCTCGCGCTGACGCAGGAGCTCTACGACGGGTTGTGTGAACCGCCGCCCGCGGGTACCGGGACGCCATGACGACTCGTGAGACCATCGCCGTGCTCGGCGCCGGGGGCACCATGGGGCTGCCGATGGCGCGCAACCTCGCCCGCGCGGGCTTCACGGTCCGCGCGTGGAATCGCTCGCCCGACAAGGCGCAACCGCTCGCCGGCGAGGACCGCGTCGCGCTGTGCGCCACTCCCGCCGAGGCCGCCCAGGGCGCGACGGCGATCCTGACGATGCTCAGCGACGCCGACGCGGTGATCGATGTCATGGCCGGCGACGACGGCGCGCTCACCGGCGGCTCCGACGCTCGCCTCTGGCTGCAGATGAGCACGATCGGCATCGACGGCACGCAAGGCTGCGCCGACCTCGCCGAACGCCACGACCTCGAGCTCGTCGATGCGCCCGTGCTTGGGACGAAGCAGCCCGCCGAGCAGGGCGAGCTCGTCGTCCTCGCGTCCGGAGCCGACGACCAGCGCGAACGGGTCGCGCCGATCTTCGACGCCGTCGGCAAGCGCACGATGTGGGTCGGCGACGCCGGCGCGGGCACCCGCCTGAAGGTCGCCGTCAACAGCTGGATCCTGTCGATCGTCGAGGGCGCCGCGGAGACCCTCGCGCTGGCCGAGGGCCTGGGCCTGGACCCGTCGCTCGTGCTCGACGCCGTCGCCGGCGGCCCGCTCGACCTGCCCTACCTGCAGATGAAGGGCAGGGGCATGATCGCCCGCGACTTCGAGCCCGCCTTCCGGCTCGCGCTCGCGGCCAAGGACGCCGCGCTCGCCGAGGACGCGGCGGCCGCGCACGGCCTCGACCTCCCGCTCGTCGCCGCGATCCGGCGCCGCCTCGACGCCGGCGTGCCCGAGCACGGCGACAAGGACATGTCGGCGACGTTCCTCACGTCGGTGGGCAGCGCCCCGTAGGACGCCGCCCGCGTGGCGTCTCAGCGGTGGACGGTCGACATGTCGGCGTAGCGCGCCGGCACCGGCGCCGACCGGCGCAAACCTCGTCGATGCGCGCCAGCTCGTCGTCGGTGAGTGTGACGTCGGCCGCCGGGGCGTTATCAGGGTCAGCCGCTCAGACGCCCGTCGCGCTTGACGCCACGACCACGCACCCGACGGCGACCGCGACCCCCAGCGCGACGCACACGCCGATCACTGGCGTCAGCGAGATGCGGCGCCGCTCGGCGAGCTCGAACATGAAGTAGCCGACGATGAGACCCGCCACGAGGCCGCCGACGTGGCCGCCCTTCGAGATGCCCGGGATGAGGAACGTGATCCCGAGGTTCAGCAGCAGCGTCACGCCCAGACCGGACTGCCACGGATCGATGCCGCGCGCGCGCATCGCGACGATCGCCGCGCCCATGAGCCCGAAGACCGCGCCCGACGCCCCGACGGTCACCGCGTGCGGCGAGGTCAGCAGGGCCCCGAAGGACCCGCCGAGCAGCGACACGAAGTAGATGATCCCGAAGCGCACCCGGCCGATCTCGGGCTCCAGCAGCGTCCCGAGGAAGTACAGGAAGTACATGTTGAACGCGATGTGCAGGAGCCCCGCGTGCAGGAACCCGGCGGTGACGATCCGCCACCACTCCCCATCGGCGACGGCCGGGCCGTACAGCGCGCCGTTGTTGAACACCTGGCCGCCGCCGCTGCTCGTCAGGCTCCCGCCGCTCGCCGTCATCGCGAGGAACGCGATGACGTTGATCGCGATCAGGACGTACGTGAGCTGCGGGTCGCGGCGGATCGTCGCCGCGGTGCGCACCTTCGTCTTCTGGCGCGAGCACTCGGGGCAGCGCATCCCGACCGGCGTCGGGGTCATGCAGTCGGGACAGATCGGCCGTCCGCAGGACGAGCAGGCCACCCCGGTCTCCCGGCTCGGGTGGCGGTAGCAGGTGGTTGCAGTCGACGATGCCACGTGTGATGACGCTACCAACCGGCCCGGGGGTGGGACCGGAGCGTCCGTTCAGTGGTCGTCCCCGTAGTACGCGCCCTGTCGGGACGACC
This sequence comes from uncultured Solirubrobacteraceae bacterium, assembly GCA_963727785.1. Taxonomy (GTDB): domain Bacteria; phylum Actinomycetota; class Thermoleophilia; order Solirubrobacterales; family Solirubrobacteraceae; genus CADCVQ01. Next base: position 49,043 of record CAVSHS010000038.1, on the reverse strand, counting down.
GCTCAGGCGATGCTCACCTTGATGACCGGCTGGCGCGTCGGAACCTCGCTTCCGCCGAGCGGCTCGTCGGTCACGAGCACGCCCTTCACACCGTGCAGGTCGCCCGGGACGTCGACGGACGCGCGCCCCTTGCGGACCGAGAACAGCGCCTCCGTCGGCTCGGGCGCGGTGCCGCTGTCGCGGTCCAGCCACACCTGGTAGATGCGACCCTCCGGCGGCGCCTTCAGCCCGGTGACGACGAGCTTCCCGCTCCCGCCCGCGACGCGCATCTCGCAACCGGCGCCGGGCGGCGCGCTGGCGCAGGCGATCGTCCGCGACCCCGAATCGCCGTCGCGGCCGCCGACGAGCAGCGCCCCGCCGCCGATGCCGAGCGCGAGCAGCGCCGACGCGAGCACGGCGGCCGGCCAGGGGCGCAGCGACAGCAGGCGCCAGCGGCGCGACGGCTCGCGCACGACCGGCCGGTCGGCCTGCGCACCGGCCGCGCGCAGCAGCTCGGCCTCGGCGTGCACGACGGACATGACGCGGCTGCGGATCTCCGGCGGCGCGCTGAGCTGGGGGACACCGTTGAGCAGCGCGTCGGAGACGAAGCCCAGCTCGGCGACCTTGCCGGAGCAGATCTCGCAGTCGAGGACGTGGGCGTTGTAGAGCTTCCACTCGCCGTCGGGCATCGCGCGCAGGACGTAGCTCGCCGCGTCGTCGATCCGGGGGCAGGTGTCCAGGCTCACGACAGCACCTCGCGCAGCCCGCCGAGCTGAGCGCGCATCTTCTCCAGGCCGAGCCGCATCCTGCCCTTCACCGTACCTAGCGGGGCGTCGAGCATCGAGGCGATCTCGGTCTGCGTGAAGCCGCCGAAGTAGGCGAGCTCGATGACCCGTCCCTGCTCGGTAGGCAGCGTCCGCAGCGCCTGGCGGATCTCCTCGGCCTCGTCGAGGCGGGCGACCTCGACCTCGGTGCGCTCGCGGGCCTCGAAGCGCTCCTCGATCCCCTCATCGCTCGCGCGGCGACGGTCGTGGACGACGGAGCGGCGCAGCGAGTCGATCGCGCGGTTGTGGACGATCCCCAGCACCCAGGTGCGTACCGAGCCGCGCGTGCGGTCGTAGCGCGCGCCGCTGCGCCAGAGCGACAGGAAGGCCTCCTGCACGACGTCCTCGGCCGCCGCGCGCGTGCCGCACATCCGGTAGGCGAGCGAGAACGCGGCGTGGCTATGACGCTCGTAGACGACCTCGAACGCCTCGGCCTCGCCGCGGCGGACGAGCTGCATCAGGTCCTCGTCAGCCAGATCGCGCAACTCGGTCGGGCTGTGATCGGCGTTCTTGCGGATGCGTGCCATCCCCGGGATACGCTCCGCGCGGCGCGGCGGATCAGTCGCGGCGGGCGAGCTTGCGCGCCTCGCCGGCCGCCGCCTTCAGCGTGCGCTGCGCGAGGTCGAGCGGGTTGCGCGACTGGGCGCGGCGCTTGCGCTGCTGCTGGCGCACCCGGATGATCACGAGCGCCGTGCCGGCCGACGCGCCGACGGCGGTCGCCACCACGGGGCGCACCCAGTTGCGCGGGTCGCGCATCGACGACAGCTCCCAGCCCTCGAGCTCGTCGACGGCGGCGTCTGTGAGCTCCTGCAGCGTCGACTCGACGCGCATCTTCAGGGTCTCGGGCGGGTCGACGGGCGCGAGCGCGAGGCGCAGCATCTGCTCGATGTCCATGCCCATGTCGTGGCTCATACGGGCGTCACGATCCCTTCGAGCTGCTTGATCGCGCGGTGCAGGAGGACCTTCGTCGCGCCGTCGGTCTTGCCCATCGCGCGTGCGATCTCACGATTGTCCATGCCGAGCGCGAAGCGCATGATGAGCGCCTCGCGACGCTCGTCGGGCAGATCCTGGATGCCCGCAATGATCCGCGCGAGCTCATCGCGTCCCTCCACGAGGTCCTCGGTCGTGTGCAGCGCGCTGAGCACCGTCGTGTCGTCGATCGGCGTCTGCGGGCGCCGCGAGCGGTCGCGGTACAGGTTCGCCGCGAGGTTGTGGGCGATGCGGATCAGCCATGGGCGCAGCGGGCGCCCGTCGGACTCCGCCTGCGCTCGCTCGAAGTGGCGGTAGGCCTGCAGGAACGTCTGCTCCGTGAGGTCCTCGGCGTCGTGGTGGTTGCCCACCCGGTAGTACGCATAGCTGTAGACGTCGCGCAGATGCACTCGATAGAGCTCGGTGAACGCCGCATCGAGGCGGGTCTTGTCGTGAGCTTCCACTGTGCACGGAGCCTATCCCTGTGCCGAGCTCCGTTCGGCACCGGCCGAAGCAGCCGGCACGCGCGGCGGCGCACCAGCGCCCGTGCGCCGCAGCCGCCCGCCCGGCGCGGTGACCCCGGCGGTGAACGTGTCGGCGTCGATCGTCCCGTCGACGAGCGCGGCGAGCCGGTCGAGCGTCGGCGACGGCACGCCCTCGCGACGCAGCGTCTGGGCCAGCAGGCCGACGCCGTCCATCGCCTCGCTGGACTGGCCGAGCGCGTCGCCGATGCTCGCCGCCGGGACGCCCTGGCCGAGCAGCTCGCCCGCGCGCCGGTTGCGGCTGCACTCGGCGACGACGGTCGCGACGAGGTCGCCCGCGCCGGCGAGTCCGGCGAACGTGTCCGAGTGCGCGCCGCGGTGGCGGGCGAACGCGTCGACCTCGGCGAAGACCTTGCCCGCCGCGGCGCCCGCGGCGTTCGGGCCGTTGACGCCGGCTGCTGCCGCGGCCAGCGCCGCGGCGTTCTTCGCCGTGCCGGCCAGCTCGACGCCGGCGACGTCGGCGGTCAACGTCGTGTCGAAGCCGGCGTCCTTGAGCAGGCGCGAGATCTGCGTGGCGTAGATCTCGTCGGCGCAGCCCACGACGACGGAGGCGCCGCAGAGCAGCGCGTCCGCCGCGTGGCTCGGGCCGCCGATGCAGGCGACGGCGCGCGCGTTGACGCGCTCGGCGACGTAGGCGCTGGGCAGCATCCCGTTCGGCGCGATGAGGCCCTTGCAGAGCACGAGCGCGCCGGCACCGCCGGGGATCGACTCGGCGTGCGCGCCGACGGCGGCCGGCAGCGCGGTCGCGGGGACGGCGAAGCAGACGAGGTCGGCGCGGTCCAACGCGAGCTGGCCGGCGGTCGTGACGCGGACGCCGTCCGGCAGCCGGACGCCCGGCAGGTAGTGCTCGTTGACGCGCGTGCGCTCCAGGCGCCCCGCCTGCTCGGCGGTGCGGCAGCCGAGCTCGACGTCGATGCCGGCGCGCGCGAACGCGACTGCCAGGCCGGTGCCCCACGAGCCCGCGCCGACGATCGCGGCGCGGCGCAGCGCCGGCGTGCCGCCGAGCCATTCCCACTGCAGCTCGATGCACGGCCAGATGCGATCGGTCACCGCGCGGGCGAGCGCGGGGGACGGCACGTCGACGCGCGGGAAGCGCAGCGGCCGGCCGGCGCGGATGCGGATCTTGTGCGGCCGGATGCGCCAGCCCCTGCGGATCGCCTCGGTGCCGATGAGCGCGACCGGCACGACCGGGGCGCCGGTCTCCAGCGCGAGGCGCCCGACGCCGCGCTTGGGCACGCCCAGCGCGCCGGGGCGGGTGCGCGTGCCCTCGGGGAAGATCACGACGACGTCGCCGCGCTCGAGGATCCGCCGCGCCGCATCCATCGCGTCGCGGTCGCCGTTGCCGCGGTCGACCGGGAAGGCGCCGAGCGAGCTGAGCAGCCACGCCACGATCCGGCGGTGGAACAGCTCGGTCTTGGCGACGTAGTAGATCGGCCGGCGCAGCATCATGCCGATCACCCACGGGTCCATGAACGACCGGTGGTTGGCGGCGATGATCAGCGCGCCGTCCGGCGGGACGTGCTCCATCCCGATCCGCTGCATGCGGAAGTAGACGCGGAAGAACGGCTGTAGCACGGCGCGAGCGAGCCAGTAGACGAGCGGGTTGACGCCACGCCCCTGGGCACGCGCCAAGAGTCGGCTGCGATCCATGCCGAGGCATACCCGCCTTCTTCACGGGCGTTACAGTCAATGAGGTTCATGGTGATCGATCGCGCCAAGACGTTCCGGGGGGCCTTCGCGGGTGCGGTGGCGGCCGGGGTGTGGCTCGCGCAGCAGCCGCTCGACAAGCCGATCTTCGGTGTCGACTACGACGACAGCGAGCTGCTCGGCAAGGCGATCACGCGCGGGCGCGCCTGGCCGGTCGTGGGGGCGATGATGCACCTCGGCAACGGCGCGCTGATGGGCGCCGCGTACGCGACCGTCGCGCCGCGGCTGCCGCTGCCGTCCTGGACGCGGGGCCCGCTCGTCGCGCTCGCCGAGCACCTGGCGACCTGGCCGCTGACCCTCGCCGTCGACCGCGTGCATCCCGCGCGCGACGACTTCCCGCGCCTGGCGGCGAACGGGCGCGCGTTCGCGCAGGCCGCCTGGCGCCACCTCGTCTTCGGGATCGTCATGGGCGAGCTCGAGCGGCGCCTGAACGCCCCCGCCGATCCCGACATCCCGCCGTACGAGCACGTCGTGTCGAGCAACGGCCACGGCCACCTCGAGCACGTCGGCGTCGCGCGCGGCGGCAGCGCGCCGGCCGGTTGAGATGGCGACGCGCCGGCTCGGCGCGAGCAGCCCGGTCGCGCGGACGGCGTGCTGCGCCGGTCGATGCACCGATCTCTAGGGTTCGGCCCGTGCCAGGACGGCGGGTGATCATCACTGTTCTCGCCTGCGCCGCCGGCCTCGGCTGCGGCCCGGCGTCCGCGTGGGCGCGCGACGACACGGTGACCTCGTTCGACGGGACGAAGATCGCCGTGCACCTCTTCGGCCCGACGACGCCGCCGCCGGGGGGCCGCGCGCCGACCGTGCTCGTCGGGGCGCCGTATCCGAGCCCGGGCGAGACGCGCGCCGACATCGACAGCGGCGACCGGATCGGCCTCGCCACGTTGCGCGGGGCGGGCTACAACGTCCTGACGTGGGATCCGCGCGGCCTGGGCGACTCCGGCGGTGCGGTGATGTTCGACTCGCCAGCGTTCGAGGGCCGCGACGCCAGGGCGCTCGTCGACTACGTCGCCGCCCAGCCCGAGGCGCTGCTCGACGCGCCCGGCGACCCGCGCATCGGCATGTCGGGAACGAGCTACGGCGCCGGGATCCAGCTCATCGCGGCGGCGACCGACCCGCGCATCGACGCGATCGTGCCCGACCTCGGCTGGCACTCGCTCGTCACGTCGCTGCGGCGCGGTGGCTCGGTGAAGACCGGCTGGCTCGCGCCGCTGTGCGGGCTGGACGTCGTTCCCGGCGCGGTGGACGGGCGCGCGACGGCCGCCGACGTGCGCCCCCTGTCCTCGAGCCTGGAGCTGAAGGACGCGTGCGTCGAGGGCGTCGCCGGCGCGCTGTCGAGCGCGAGCAGGAAGTTCCTCGCAGACAACGGGCCGGGCGCGCTCGTGCAGCGGATCCGCGCGCCGACGCTGCTCACCCAGGCCACGACGGACACGCTCTTCCCGCTCGGCGAGGCGATCGAGAACTACGCCGAGCTGCGCGACAACGGGGTCCCGGTGAAGATGATCTGGTACTGCGGCGGGCACGGCGAGTGCCCGACCGAGGCGGGCGACCCGCGCTTCATCGCGCGCCAGGGATTGGCCTGGCTGAACCGCTGGCTGTTCCAGCGCACGACGGTCGACACGGGGCCCGCGTTCCAGTGGTTCGCCGACGACGCGAAGTGGCGTTCGGGACCCGACTATCCGCTCGCCGGCGCCGGCTCGCTGGACACGGTCGGCGCGGGCTCGCTGCAGATCGCGCCCAGCGACACCCCGGCGGGCGGCCTCGGGCGCGCCGCGACCGTGGCGCGCAACGCCGTCGACGTCCCGTTCCCGTCGCCGTCCGCCGACGCCGACGTGCTCGGGACGCCGTACGTGCGGGTCACGTACCGCGGCGTCGCGAAGCCCGCGCGCACGCACCTCTACGCGCAGATCGTCGACACCGACGCCGAGTCGGTCGTCGACGACCAGGCGACGCCGCTGCCGGTCATCCTCGACGGGCGCCAGCGCAGCGTGCGGCGCCCGCTCGAGGCGATCGCCGTGCGCGCGAGCCCGGCGTCGGACTACAGCCTGCAGATCGCCGGGGGCGCGGCGACGTACGCGCCGCAGCCCTCGAAGGGCCGGGTGAGCGTCTACGGCGCCTTCGGCTCGCTGCCGATCGTCGATGCGACCCGCTCCGGCCGCGGGTCCGTGCCGCGCACGCCGCGCCGGCCGCGGATCGCCGTGACCTCCGACCGCGACGGCGCGATCGCGCGGGTGCGGGTGCGGGTGCGGCTGCGCTCGGGCCCGTGCGCGGGAACCGTCACGTTCGTCGTGCGGACCGAGCGCCAGCCGCACTACGCGATCGCGCCGGTCAAGGCGACGCCCTGCCGCGCGGCGCAGGTCGTGCGCCTGCGCGTGCCCGCCGGCACCGGCCTGCGCGTGTCGGCGACGTTCAACGCCAACGCGAAGCTGAAGGCGCGCGGCACGCCGCTGATGGAGTACCGGGTGAAGTAGCGGGGCCGGTTCGGCGGGGGCGGGTCAGGTCGCGGGCGCCGGGGGCTCGAACTCGACGTCGACGGCGAACGCGTCCGCCTCCACGCGTTCGAGCACGTCGACGCGACCCGCCTGGCGCAGGTCGTCGAGCGCCACGTCGAGCATCTCGAGCCGGTCGGCTGCGTCGTGCACGACCGCGCGCCGGATCGGAGCACGCATCGGCTGCTGCGCCTCGGACTTGGCCTTGCGAATCGCGGCCAGCACGTCGGCGACGGCGTGGAGCGCGTCCTCGCGGGTTCCCGCCTCGCCGAGCTCGCGGCGCAGCTCGTCCCCGCTGGGCCACTGCGCCTGATGGATCGAGCCCTCCTGCCACCACGACCACGCCTCTTCGGTCACGAAAGGCAGAAACGGCGCCAGGAGCCGCTGGAAGGAGGACATCGCGAGCGTGAGCGTGGTGCTCGCGGACATCGCGCCCGGCCCGGCGTCGGGGTCGTAGCGACGGCCCTTGACGAGCTCCAGGTAGTAGTCGCAGAACCACCAGAAGAACGCCTCCACCCGCTGCAGCGCGCGGGCGTAGTCGTACTCCTCGAAGCTCGCCGTCGCATCGTCGATCACGCCCGCCAGCCGAGCCAGCACCGCGCGGTCGAGCGGATGGACGATCTCCCCGCCCGGCGGCAGGTCGCTGAGCGCGAACTTCGACGCGTTGAGCAGCTTGACCGCAAGCCGGCGGCCGACCTTCATCTGCTGGGCGTCGAACGCGGTGTCGGTGCCCGGGCGGCCGCTGGCGGCCCAGTAGCGCACGGCGTCGGCGCCGTACTGCTCGAGCATGGCGATCGGGGTGACGACGTTGCCCTTGGACTTCGACATCTTCTTGCGCTCGGGATCGAGCACCCAGCCGGAGATCGCGGTGTGGTGCCACGGCACGCTGTGATGCTCGAAGTGCGAGCGCACGATCGTGGAGAACAGCCAGGTCCGGATGATCTCGTGCGCCTGCGGTCGCAGGTCCATCGGGAACATGCGGCCGAAGAGCCCGTCCGGCTCGTCGACGCGGCCGACGATCTGCGGCGACAGCGACGACGTCGCCCAGGTGTCCATCACGTCGGGATCGCCGCTGAAGCCGCCGGGCTGGTCGCGCTGCTCGGCGGTGTAGCCGTCGGGAACGTCGATCGCGGGATCGACCGGCAGCGCTTCGACGGCCGCCACGATCGGCTGGTCGTGACGGATCGTCCCGTCGTCCGCGACCGGATACCAGACCGGGAACGGAACCCCGAAGAACCGCTGGCGGCTGATGCACCAATCCCCCGTCAGGCCGTTGACCCAGCTCTCGTAGCGGGCGCGCATGTGCTCCGGGTGCCAGGCGATGGAGCGCCCGCGAGCGATGAGCTCCTCGCGGTGCTCGACGGTGCGCACGAACCACTGCCGGCTCGTGATGACCTCGATCGGCCGATCGCCCTTCTCGAAGAACTTCACCGCCCGGGTCACGGGCTGGGGCTCGCCGACGAGGTCGCCCGCTTCGCCGAGCATCTCGGTGATGCGCCTGCGCGCCGCGTTGACCGTGGATCCGCGCAACGCGTCGTAGGCCTGCTGGGCGCGCTGGGGGTCCTCGGCCTCCCAGCCCGGCTCGCCCCACGGCACGTCGGCCAGCCGCCCGTCGGGGCGCAGCACCGAGCGCACGGGCAGCTGCAGCTCGCGCCACCAGACGACGTCGGTCAGGTCGCCGAAGGTGCAGACCATCACGAGGCCCGAGCCCTTCTCGGGCTCGACGAGGCGGTGTCCGCGAACGGGCACGCGGACGCCGAACAGCGGCGTCAGCACCTCGGTTCCGATGAGGTCGCGATGGCGCTCGTCGTCGGGATGGGCGACGAGCGCGACGCAGGCAGGGATCAGCTCGGGCCGCGTCGTCTCGATCACCACGTCGTCGCCATCGTCGCGATGAAAGCGCACGCGGTGCATCGCGCCCTGCCGCTCGCGATCCTCGAGCTCGGCCTGGGCGACGGCGGTCTGGAAGTCGACGTCCCACAGCGTCGGCGCCTCGGCCTGGTAGATGTGCCCCTGCGCGAGGTCCCTGAGAAACGCGCGCTGGGAGACGCGCTGGGCGACCTCGCCGATCGTCGTGTACGTCATGTCCCAGTCCACCGACAGCCCGAGCCGCCGCCACAGCTCCTCGAACGCGCGCTCGTCCTCGGCCGTCAGGCGCAGGCACAGCTCGACGAAGTTGCGCCGCGAGATCGACAGCGGCGGGTCCTGCGGCTCTGCGGGAGCCTCGAAGTCGGGGTCATAGGGCTCGCGCGGGTCGCAGCGGACGCCGTAGAAGTTCTGGACGCGGCGCTCCGTCGGCAGGCCGTTGTCGTCCCAGCCCATCGGGTACAGGACCGCCTTGCCCTGCATGCGCTGGTAGCGCGCGATCGTGTCGGTATGCGTGTACGAGAACACGTGGCCGACGTGCAGGGAGCCGCTGACCGTCGGCGGCGGCGTGTCGATCGCGTAGACCTGATCGCGCGTCGCGCTGCGATCGAAGCGATAGATCGCGTCGCGGTCCCACGCCGCCGTCCAGCGCTCCTCGAGCCCGTCGAGCGTCGGTCGCTCCGGGACGCGGGCGACGGGGGCGGTCTGATCGCGGGAAGCAGGCATGCGCGTGACTCGCGATCGTACTCAACCATCTGGCGGCAGCCTGGCCGTCGCCGTTCGTCCGCCGACGCGACGGCTTCGCCGCAAACTGGCGAGTGCAGCGAGAGGAAGCTTGATTATGGCCTAGGCCCAAATCAAGGTTACGCGCTAAGCTTGATCATGTGCCTGAGGTAACCAAGCTTCGCTGGGAGCCGGCGCTCGCATCGGGGCTTCCTCGCAGCGCGCGCCGCGGCTGCGACTACGAAGCCTACGTCCCCGATCTCCTGGTCGATCGTCCGCTCGCGCTGCGCGCCGAGACCGCGGCTGACATCGCCGATGCCGAACGGGCCATCGAGCGCCTCAACTCCGAGGCCCGCGGACTGGTCGACTCCGAGGCCATCGCACGGCTTCTGCTGCGTACGGAAGCGGTTGCGTCCTCGCGGATCGAGGGCCTGGAGATCGGCAGCCGGAAACTGCTCAACGCCCAGCTGGCCGCCGGCCTGGGCGACGAACCCAGCGATGTCACCGCCACCGAGGTACTCACCAACATCGAGGCGATGCGCTGGGCGGTGGACACGGTGAGCGCCGCGGATGTGATCACCGTCGAGCACCTTCTGGGCATCCACGAGCGGCTGCTCGCAGGCACCGCGCTCGACCGCCACGCGGGGCAGATCCGGGAGGAGCAGAACTGGATCGGCGGCAGCTCGTACAACCCCTGCTCCGCCGCGTTCGTGCCACCGCCGTCCGAGCGCGTCCGCGACCTGCTCGAGGACCTGTGCGCGTTCTGCAACGCCGACTCGCTGCCGGCCGTCGCCCAGGCCGCGCTCGCACACGCCCAGTTCGAGACCATCCACCCATTCGTCGACGGCAACGGGCGGACTGGGCGCGCGCTCATCCACGTGGTCCTGCGGCGACGCGGGCTGGCGCCGGCGGTCGTGCCTCCCATCTCGCTGGTCCTCGCCACATGGTCCGAGGGCTACGTCGGGGGTCTGACCGCAACGCGCCATCGCGACGCGCCTTCGTCACCAGCCGCGATCGACGGCGTCAACGACTGGCTCGACCTCTTCGCCGCGGCGACGCGGCGCGCCGTCGCGGACGCCACGAGCTACGAGGACCGCGTGCGAGAGGTGCAACAGAACTGGCGCGAGCGCCTGGGGCATGTTCGCGCCGGCTCTGCTGCCTCTCGACTGATCGACGCGCTGCCCGGCGCACCGATCGTCACCGTCCAGAGCGCCGCGGCGCTCATCGATCGCAGCGCGCAAGCGGTCAACGAAGCGATCCCCCGGCTCGTTGAGGCCGGCGTGCTGCAGCAGACGACCGTGGGCCGGCGCAACCGGGCTTTCGAGGCAAGTGAACTCATCGACGCCTTCACCGACCTCGAGCGCCAGCTGGCAAGCCCCGAGGGCGACACCCGCTTCTCGCCGCCGGAGCGACGAGTGCCGTATCGACGCGCGCGCTAGCCCGCGAGCGCCCGTCGCACCTTGTCGAGCAGGTACGGCCCGAGCGACCGCGCGTATTCGAGCGTGAGATGGCCGTAGATGTCGCGGGAGACGAGCGTGCCGCCGATCACCGGGTAGCACGCGCGCGGTCCGCAGAAGAAGCGCGTGAGATCGACGTAGCGGTAGCGCGTGGAGCGCGCACGCAGCACGGCGCTGACCGCGAGGTCCTTTCTCACCGCGGTCGCGCGATCGAACGCGCACGCAGGGCCGGGGCGCTGCTTGTGCGCCGCGATCGCGCGCTTGAGGCAATCCAGGGTGCCCGCGCCGGACGCCGGTGTGTCGCGGATGACGATGACGCGCCTGACGTTCTTGGGCAGCGCGCTCCAGGCGGCACGGAACCCTTCGACCTTCCTGTCGGTCACGTTCTCTCCGGCGGGTACGTCGATCGGGGTGTCCGCGTTCTGGGAGACGAACACGGTGTGGATCTCGCGATGCGCCGCAAGCCACCGGCGCGTGGCGTCAAACCACGCGACGCACATCTCGCGCGCACCCACGAACATCACCTCGACGGCCGTCGAGAAGAAGCAGCCGGGCGCGGTGATCGAGTGACCCTCCCAGCGCTCGGCGTTCGCAACGACGTCGAGCGCGGCGCGCCAGTGCAGCGCATGGCTGTCCCCGATCAGCGCGATGTGATCGCGTGCCTTGGAGGCAGGCACGCCGAACGTGCAGATCGGCTCAGGCTTCTGGGTCGTCGGCGTGCACGGCGAGCTTGTCTGCAGATCGGCTGCCGCGAGCGTCGGCGAGACCGATCGCGTGGCGTTGAAGCACGGGTGGTCGGGGTCGCGTGCGGCCGCCCCGCGACACGGCGACGGTTTGGCCGCGATACCCGCGGGCACCGTGACCACGCCGAGCGCGACGAGCGCGGCGAGCGCGGCGACGAGCAGGACCGCGAAGCCCGTCCGCGCCGTCATGGCTCACCCGCGCCGCGCCTGGCGGCGCTCACGTGCCCTGCTCGTAGCTGCCGGTCACGCGCCGGCTGCCGTACGTGCAGGTGAAGCTGCCGTAGAACAGCGTCGGGATGCTCGAATCCTTCCTGCCGGTGCAGCGCCAGTGACCGAGGAGCTTCTTCGTGCACGTCACCGACGACCTGGAGCGGCATTTGTGAAACGACTTGACGACCTTCTTGGCCGCTGCGCACGACACGCTGCCGGCGCGCTTGAGCGTGAGGTTGTACGTCGGCTTGTCGCCCGGCGGGTCGCGGTCGCTCTCAGACAGGCTGCAGGACTTGTAGGACGCGGCCCGCGCGGCGTGGACTGCGGGCGTCGCCGGCAGCGCGACGAGCGCGCCCGCCAGCGCGACGAGCAGCGTCATCCGAACACGGCGAAGTGATGCGATCACGGCGGTCCTCCCTGGAGCGACAGGCTGGATGGCTGGACTCGCGCCGGCGAGCGACGCCGCCCCGGCGCCGCCCACGAGGCCTCCAGCCGGCGGACCTCGCGCAGCAGGTAGGGCCCGAGCGTGCGCATGAACGTCGCTTGCAGGTGCCCCCACTGATCGCCATTGACGCGGACGCCCCCGACGACGGGGTAGCAGCTGAGGCGCCCGCACACATAGCGCGTCATGTCGATCGCCGAATAGCGCTCGTCGCTCAGGAGCCGGACGGTCTCGACGCCCAGATCCTTCTGCTGCACCTGCGCGCGCGGCAGCGGGCACAGCGACGCCAGGCGCTGCGTGCCCGCGCTGACAGCTGCGAAGACGCAGTCGAACGTCTCCGGCGTGGACTTCGTGAGGTCGCGCAGGACGACGAGATGCTTGACGGTCCTGGGCAGCCCTTCCCATGCGCGCCGGAAGCCGTCGATCTTCACCTCATCCGTCGTCTTGCCGTCGAGCGCGGCGACGGGCGTGTCGGCATTTGAGGTCACGAACACCGTGTCTATCTCCGGGTGTGCGCGCACCCAGTCCCGCGTGGCCTCATACCAGGGCACGCAGCCCTCGTTGAAGGACCCGACGGCCGCCGAGAAGAAGCAGCCGCCGGTGGTCGCGAGGAGGCCGTGCCACAGCTCGGCGTGCGCGACGACATCGAGCGCGGCGCGCCAGTGCAGCGTGTGGCTGTCGCCGATGAGCGCGACGGTGTGCGTCGCCTGCGCCGGCGGGACCCCGAACTCGCAGGGGCACAAGACCTCGGGGTCCTCCCCTCCGAACGCCGGGAACACGCTGCGTGCCTGACTGAAGCAGCGCAGCGCGGGATCGTGGGCGGCCGCGCCGAAGCATCCGGGCGTGTCCTGCTGGTAGGTGCCGCGCACGCGCCGCCCACGCTTGGCGACGCATGCGAAGCGCCCGTAGATCAACGGGCCGAACACGGTCCTGCCGGCGCTGCAGCGCCACCCCCCGGCCAGCGTGCGCGGGCAGCTTGTGCGCGCGCTCGTGCGGCAGCGATGAAAGCGCCTCATGACCGCCACGGCGGTCGGGCAGCCTGCGCGTGCGCGCTCGACCGTGAGGTTGTAGGCCTGCGTCCTGCCCGGTGGGAGCTGGTCGCGTAGCGACAGCGCGCACGCCTTGTAGCGGGGGCTCGCAGCCGCCGGCTGCACGGGCGACAGCGCGGCCGCTGATACGAGGCCGGCGACGGCGAGGCTCCTGGGCATCCAGAGGGCGGCGTGCGCGCCCCATGAGCCTCCCGCCCGGCCGCGCTTCACAGCGCTCAGCGGACCCCGCCGATCTGAAGACGGCGAGCCGATCCGTCCGCCTTCGCCGTGCGGTGGAGCGCCGACCTCATGGCGCCATGACGCCGGAAAACAGTAATGTCACACACGCATCGTAAGTATGGCTTCACGGTACGCAGACTACATTGAAGTCAACGCACTCGGTTTACCACATAATCGTCGATCATTTTGCGTGAATGCCGACTGCGCAGGGATCCGTCGTCGCCGCGATCACCTGATCCTGCTCGCGGTGCCGGCCGTCCCTACCTCGCGCCCAACGCGAGCGGACCGGTGAGGTAGCGCTGGACCGTCTCGGCGACGCTGGCGATCAGCGTCTCCGCGTCGAGCGCGACGACCGGCGGGAGCCGCAGGATGTGGCGGCACAGCGCGAGGCCGAGCATCTGCGTCGAGACGAGCCCCGCCCGGATCGGGGCCTCCGCGGGATCGTCCACGACCGCAGCCAGGGCCGTGGCGACCTGTGCGCCGAAGACCGCGCGCAACTGGTCGGCGGCACTCTCGTTCGTGACCGCCGACCGCAGCAGGACGATCAGCAGCTCGTCGGAGAGATCGCCTTCCCACAGCTCGACCCAGTGCCGGGCGAGCGTCGTGCCGAGCTGCTCGCGAGGCACGGTCGCGAGGTCGGGCAGGTGCAGGTCCAGGTCGGCCGCGGCGGCGAAGAGCCCGTCCTTGCTGCCGTAGTAGCGCATGACCATCGAGGGGTCGATGTCCGCGTCGGCGGCGATCGCGCGGATGGTGGTGCGCTCGAAGCCGTCGGCCGCGAAGCGGTGTCTGGCCGCGGCGAGGATCGTCGCTCGCGTCTCGTCCGACCGGCTGGTGAATGCCATGCCAACAAGTGTAGGCCAACGGCTGTTGACACGGGTTCCTCAAGCCCCTACTCTTTAGTCAACAGCCGTTGGCAAACAAACGTTGGCAGGAGGTTGGGAGATGTCCGAGCTACCCCGCACCGCAGATGTCCTGATCGTGGGCGCCGGCCCCGTCGGCCTGACCCTCGCCGCCTCGCTCCAGGCCCGCGGAGTCGACGTGGTCCTCGTCGACAGAGCCGCCGAGGTGGCGCGAACGTCGCGGGCGGCGGTCATCCACGCCCGCACGCTGGAGGTCCTGCACACCATCGACGTCACCGACGAGCTCGTCCGCCGCGGCGTCATCGTTCCCCGCTTCACCCTGCGTGACCGCGACCGGGCGCTGCTGACGATCGACTTCGACGGGCTGCCGACTCCCCACCCGTACACGCTGATGCTCCCCCAGGACATCACCGAGGACGTCCTGACCGCCCGCCTCGCCGAGCTCGGCGGGCGGGTGCACCGGCCGTACGAGCTGGTGCGCCTGGAGCAGGACGGCGATGGCGTGACCGCGACCGTGGCCGGCGGTGAGACTGTCCGGGCGTCGTATGTGGTCGGCGCGGACGGCATGCACAGCGCGGTCCGCGAGCAGGCCGGGATCGGCTTCGTGGGCGACACCTACGGCCAGTCGTTCGTCGTGGCCGACGTGCACCTCGACTGGGAGTTCGACGAGCGTGAGGTGATGCTGTACTTCGCACCCGCCGGACTGCTCGTCGTGGCGCCGCTGCCGGGTGGCCGTCACCGGATCGTCGCCACGGCGGACGTGGCGCCCGAGCATCCCGACCGCGACGACATCCAGGCGCTGCTGGACGCGCGCGGCCCGCGGAAGCGGCCTGCGCTGGTGCGGGACGTCGTGTGGAGCTCGCGGTTTCGCGTCCACCACCGCCTCGCCGATCGCTACCGGGAGGGCCGGGTGTTCCTCGCCGGCGACGCCGCGCACGTGCACAGCCCCGCAGGCGGCCAGGGCATGAACACCGGCATCCAGGACGCGGTCGCGCTGGCCGCCCGGCTGGCCCGCGTGCTGCGCGACGGGGCCGGCGAGCGCATCCTCGACGGCTACGAGGCCGAGCGGCGCCCCATCGCCGCCGACGTCGTGGCCTTCACCGATCGCATGACCCGCGTGGCGACCGTCGACCGTCCGGCCGTCCGGAGGATTCGCAACGCGACGCTCAGGGTTCTCGGCCGGATCCCGGCCGTGCGCCGGAAGATCGCCCTGAAGCTGTCGGAGCTGGCGATCGACCGCCGGCGCGGGCAGGGCGACGATCTCGCCGGGCTCGCCGGTGCGTCGGTCGACGAGCCGATGCGCGACCGCGATGCCACGCCGACCGCGTCATCGTGAACGTCACCACCCGGGTCGCCGAATCGCGGCGCAGGCGTTCCGTCGCGCGGTGAGCGTAGTCACGAAGCGCGCCGCCAGCCGCACTGCGCAGGCGCTGCCGGCGGTCGGGGTGTGGCCGGCGTCCGCGATCTGCGCCCGCGTGGCGTGCTTGAAGCGGCGCGCCACCTGACGCCCGGCGAGCGGTGGCGTGTTCGTGTCCAGGTCGCCGGATAGCACGAGCACCGGGACGTCGGGCAGCGGGGCGTCGGGGGCCAGCGGCGCCGAGGCCGTCGGGTCGGCCGGCCACTCCAGGCAGGTGTCCGTGCCCTCGAAGCCGGCCCGGCTCCAGCCGCGCGGCGAGAACGGGCGAAACGGCCGCGGGTCCAGCGCGGCGAGCGCGCGGTCGTAAGCCGCGCGGCGGGCAGGGAGCGGGTCGGCGTAGGAGAAGGCGCGCGGGTAGTCGTGGCACTCCGTGGCAAAGCCCTGGGCCACGCTGAACAGCGCCGCCGCCGCCGGGTCCGAGATCAGCGCCGCGCGCGCTCGCCGCTGCTCGCCGAGCAGGCGCTGCAGCGGGTGCAGGTCGCCGGTCCGCGCGGCGGCGACGGCGCGCGGCACGCGACCGAGCAGCCGCGGATCGCCCTGGGCGTAGACGAGCTCGGCGAGCGCGCCCTCGTCGAGCACGACCGGATAGCGGTGGTCGCGCAGTCCGACCGTGAAGCGCACCGGCCGGTGGCGCAGGCGCGCGGCGACATGCGTGAGGTCGTCGAGCACGATCGTGCCGCGGCAGGTGCGGGTGCGTGCGCAGATCAGCACGATCGCGCGGCGTGCGGCGGCCAGGCGGTCTCGACCCCACGGGTCGAAGTCGATCGGGTAGGCGCCGCTGAGCACGATCGATCGCACGTGCGCGGGATGGCGCGAGGCGAAGATCGTCATGAGGTAGGTGCCGTAGGACTCGCCCCAGACGTCGAGCGTGTCGATGCCCAGCTCGGAGCGCACGGCCTCGAAGTCGTCGGCGACCGCGGCGCTGCCGTACATCCGGGCGCGCGGGCCGAGCCGGCGCCCGCAATCGCCGATCGCCCGCACGAACGCGTCGTGCGCGGCGAACGCGAGGCCGGTGTCACGCTCGCCGCGGCAGTGCAGCGCGTCGGAGCGACCCGTGCCGCGCGGGTCGACGAGCAGCAGGTCGCGATGCTCGAGCAGCGGCGCGAGCTCCCGCCGGACCGGCGCTGCCAGTCCGATCGGCGCCTGTCCGGGACCGCCAGGGTTGAACAGGATGGTGCCCTGAGCGGGCGACGAGCGGTCGCTGCGGGGGATCAGCCGGTAGGCCACCCGTGTCGTGCCGGCAGCCGGATCGGCTCGATCCAGCGCAACGGTGACGGCGCCGGAGCGCGCCGCCGCCGGAGCGGCCACGGCCAGCGCGACCGCGAGAACCGCAACGGCCGCGCGGGCAGCGCGTCGGCGGGGGACAGAGGTCATGCCGAGCAGCGTGGCAGCCCGTCGTGCCGACGCGCGATCCTGCCAGCAGGTCCCTGGCGGTGAGGAGATCCCCCGATTCCGCATCAGCACCGCGGAGGAGTCTCTACACGGCCGAGCTCTTCTTCGAACGGGCGCCTGCCTCGGGTCGACGTGTGAGGCCCGCGGAGGGGACGCGCAGGCGTGTGTCGAATCCCGGTGGTTGTGCGTTTGCAGGGGTCGATCGTCGGTCTGCTCATGGTGGTGGTCTGGCTCTGCCTAGGGACGGTGGAGGCCGGCGCCCGGTCGCGCGCGGACGTCGCGGCGTTGCAGGTCGCCCTGCGAGCAGCGGACGTGTACGCGGGCACCGTCGACGGCATCCGCGGGCCCGCAACCATCGCGGCGGTGCGCAGCGTGCAGCGACGGGCGGGGTTGGCGATCGACGGGATCGCCGGACCTCGCACGCGGCGCACGCTCGGGCGCAGCGGACGCCATCGCTACGGCAGCCGGCCGATGCGCAACGGGGACGTCGGCTGGGACGTCGCGGCGCTGCAGTTCAAGCTTGCCGTCCACGGCTTCCCATCCGGGAGCTTCGACGGCGCGCTCGGGCCGCATGGCGTCGTCGCGCTGCGACGCTTCCAGCGCTGGGCGCACCTGAGGAGCGACGGGGTGGCGGGCCGCGCGACGCTGCGTGCGCTGCGCACACCCCCGGCCTCCTCCCCCGTGCGGCTGCGCGCGCCGGTGCGCGCGGCGATCGGTGACGGCTTCGGCCCGCGCGGAGCCGGCTTTCACGCCGGTGTCGACTTCCTGGCGACGTTCGGCACGCCGGTGGCCAGCGCGGGCCCTGGCCGCGTCGTGTTCACCGGCTACAGCCGCTCGGGCTGGGGCAATCTCGTCATCGTCCGTCACCGCTCAGGTGTGCGAACGCTCTACGCACACCTGTCGGCGATAACCGTGCGACGGGGCGACGTCGTGGCCGCCGGGACGCGGATCGGACGCGTCGGCGCGACCGGCACCGCGACCGGACCGCACCTGCACCTCGAGGTCCTCCTGCGAGGTGCGAACGTCGACCCGCTCAGCGCGCTCCGGTGAATCAGTCACCAGTCGTCGCGCGCCCGACCTGCCCGTGGATCGGGCACTTGGGAGCGCAGCAGGGCGACAGCGAGCCCATATGCGAACCGGGCCCTGCGCTGCATGGACGCCACGGCGACAGAGATCTCGCGACCAGTCGACTGACTCCTCGCGTCCAGCTGATCCTGCGTCGCCCGAGACCTGCCTGCCGTCGACTCGAAGACCTGCCACAGGTCGTCGACGAGGCCGCTGATCTGATGGTCCCAGCCAGTATCGCTGAGCTCGATCGCGGTGCGGTACGCGAGTTCTGCCAGGTGCTCCGGCAGGTCGTGTTCACGCGGCATCCGCACTCCCCCCACGAGCACCGGTATGACGCGAATGTCACGCTTCAACGCGGTGGCGATCTCCAGTGCGACCAGGTCGCGGGGATGGTCGATCCGGCGCCGTCCCGACTCGTCCTGGACCCTCAGCCATCGCGGCCCGATCACCGCGAGCAGAACGACGCACGAGGCAATCGCCTCGTCGACCTGATCGCGAAAGTCGACTCCTCGCTGAGAGTCGAGGTCTCGGAAGACCCTGCTCTTACCGAATTGCCTGGTAAGAGCATCGGCCAACCAGCCCGCATACGCCCAGCTGTCCTCGTGGCGATAGCAGACGAAAATGTTCCCCGTCGACACGTGCGTCCTGGCCATACGCCGAAGCTCCAGTAGCCCCGCCAGTCTCATGTCTCGCCCTTCGCAGTGCTTTGCGGAAGCTGTCTTGGGGCTCCCGCTCGATGTCTCCGACTGGAGGGTACGAATTTATGACTAGGGCGTCAACACATTTACAACGCATTGTCATCGACAATACGCGACCCAATGCGTATCATTCGCTATGTCTTGAACAGTGGCATGCTAGGAATTTCGATTGAGGCTGGAGCGAACATAGATCGATAGATGCCAAGAGAATCGACTGACCGACGCCAAGGGACCCGAACGACCGACGTCAAGGATATCGGCCGGGTGAACGCGAGACTCGCCGGAAAATGATAAAAGGCCGAGATTGGACTCGGCTCGCGTCGAACTAGGCGATGTAACGGGATGGCGCAGACACCACGATCGAAGAAGGCAGGAACCTCTCCGCTTCGACAGAAGAGCGAGGAGCAGGTCCTGCGAGCACTGCAGCAATATGGCTTCACGCATGCGCGTGGCTTTCGCGATGACGCGTTCGACGGGCTGCAGCTCGCACGACTCGCGGAGATTGCAGGCCTATCGCGTCCCTCGGTCTACAGCGTCCAGGACAAATACAAGAAGCTTCTTCTCGATCCGCTCCGCCTCAGGCCCGACGCCGGCTATGCCATCGGCGTCGAGCTGGGCCCCCGCAACGCCCGTGTGGCGATCGCGGACATCCACGGTCAGCTGTTCGAGCATCCGGAGAGGTTCGAGCGGCAATTCGAGATCGCGCCCCCACCGGAGGAGTATCTCGACTGGGTCGCGCCGAAGATCGACGAGTTGGTGCGGGAGGCGGGCGTGGAGCCCCGCGAGATCTTGGGCGTGGGCATCAGCCAGGTCGGCCCGATCAACACCACGACCGGACATCCCCATCCCGCTGGACTCGTCAACAAGTCCTGGCGGGACGTCAACGTCGGCGATCAACTCGCCCGGCGGCTGGTCAAGCTGCGAAGTGACTGGGAGAGCGTCCCGACCGGAACCTCGGACAACGACACGAACCTCAGCGCGCTGGCCGAGCACACCTTCGGCAACGCTCAAGGCGTCGAGCACGTCGTCTATGTCAATTGGTCCAATCACGTCGGATTCGGCCTGATCCTCGGCGGCGCGCCGTACCGCGGCGGTCGCGGCTACGCGGGGGAAGCTCGGGCATCTGCTCATCGAGGACGACCGCGGCATCAGGGAGCAAGGCAAGGACGAGATTCCGTGCCGTCGCTGCGGGAAGATCGGGTGCCTGGAGGCGAGGATCGGCGCTGCCCGGATCGCGAAGGCGTTCGGCGCGGACGAGGACGACATGCCCTTGGCCGCCGATTACATCCTCGATCGTGCGAGCAAGCGTGCCGGCGACCAAACCCCTGAGCGCTTGCGGGTCGAGGACGCCGCCCGCCTGCTCGGGGAGTCCGTCGCCTCGATCGTGAACACCCTCGACCCGGCGGTCCTGATTCTCGGCGGATCGGTCGGAGAGCGCATCCACGACGACACGGCCCTGTTGACAGTTTTCCGGGAGGGGCTCGAACATCGCGCGCTGGACTTCGCGAAGGAGATCGAGATCCGCCAGCCGAAGCTGACGACCGCGGCCGTTCGCGGGGCAACCCTGCACATCCTCATCAAGCGTCTCTTCGATTGGGCGCAGCAGAAGGTCGCCGAACCCCCCGCGAACACATCGACGTCAAAGCAGGTACCCGACACCGCGAACCACACCAGGAGCAAACCTTGATCTCGCCCCCCTTGCTGCCGGAGGCGCGCGTGCACGCGCAGCCGGATATCGACGACGCCGTCGACGTCTCCGACGCCGACCGGCTGCGACGTTTCCTCGGCAAGCCAGACCGGGAGACCGCCCGCGCGGAGATCGACGGATGGACGTCGCAGCAACTGGAGAGCAGCGGACGCGGGATCGATCTCACTGCCGCTGCGCTGACGGGCGCCGATCTCTCGTCGCTGAACCTGCGTGGCGCCACGCTCAGCCAAGCGACGCTCCACCGCGCGTGTCTGGACGGCACCGACCTTTCCGGGGCAAGCCTGATCTGCCCTGCGATGGAGAAGACGAGCCTCCGCGGAGCGACGCTTAGCCAAACCTATCTCCACGCACTTGCGGCGCAGGTGTGCGACTTCACGAAAGCCGATCTACGGTCCGTCCTCGACGCGACCGGGAGCCTCTTTCACGGCTGTCGCCTCGTTGAGGCGCGCCTTGATCACGCCTGCCTCGCCGGAGCGACCTTCTACCAGTGTGACCTGCGGCGCACGAACTGGAACAACGCGACGCTCCAAGGAGCGACATTCAACGAGTGCCTGCTCGACGGCGCCCGCTTCGACACCGCCAACCTCGATCAGGTAACGATGACGAAGTGCCGGCTGGACGGGGCGAGCTTCGATGGCGCCAACGGACACGGGCTGACGATCCAGCGCCCGACGGCGGCTAGACGCGTCTCCTTCGGCGGCGCTGCGCTGTCATCGCTGCGCCTGCTCAGCGTCAGGGGCACCGGCTGGTCGGTGCGCGGCGCATATCTTCGCGACCTCGAAGTCGTCGACTGCCACCTCGCGAACACGGACTTCAGGGAGTCAAACGTCGCCGGCGGGCGCCTCCTGAGAAGCGATCTGGCCGGGGCGGACTTCACCAACGCCTCGCTGATCGGCGCGACGATCTCCTTCTCGTCCCTCGTCGAAGTCCGGCTCGATGGCGCGGAGGCTGAGAACGCGATGATCGTCGAGAGCGCGCTTACAGGCGCGACGCTCAACGGGATCCGTGCACGCGGGCTGGTCGTGCGAGACACGGACCTCACAGATGCAGAGCTTCACTCCGCCTATCTCTATCGAGCGATGCTGACCGGCGATCCGCCCCGGGCCATGTCGCTGCGCGGCGCGGACCTCCGAGATGCGAACCTCGTCCAATCCCACATTGCGGCGGATCTCTCGGACGCCAACCTCACCGGAGCGCACGCGGCGTACGCTCGCCTCAACCAGAGCATTCTGTGCAACGCCAACCTGTGCGGCATCTCGCTCTTCGACGCGAGTCTCGTGAAGACGGACTTCTCCGGCGCGCGCCTCTCCGTGCTGCGCCCTCCGTTCTTCGCCGACCGTTGCGAGGGTCTGGACGAGGCCCTCTCCGCCGCCGATGACGCGTCTGCCGTCGAGTTCCTCAAGCAACTCAATGGCGCGCTGGGTCACGACGTCCGCAGTTCCACCCTGTCCTAGCTCAGATGCCGTCGTCCGGGGTGCGACGCGCAATCACAGTCCTCGGTCCTGGCGCCGTCGGCGGATTGCTGGTGGCGCTGCTCGAGCGCGCCGGAAACCCGGCCACGGTCCTGGCGCGCCCACCGACGGCTCGACTGATCGACGACCGGGGACTCACCCTGCGCAGCGTCGCGCTCGGTGATTTCACCGTTCACCCCACCACCCTGACGCAGCTTGACTCGGATTGCGACATCCTGATCGTGACGACGAAGTCGACGGGGCTGGACGCGGCGCTGGCCCGCGTCAGGGCCTCACCCTCGTTGGTGCTTCCGCTGCTCAACGGCATCGAGCACATGTCGATCCTCCGTGCGCGCTTCGGTCAGCACGTCATCGCGGGCACGATCTCGGTCGCGTGTGACCAGCCCGAGCCGGGGGTGATCGTCCACTCGAGCCGTCCGCTGCGAATCCGCATCAGCAGCCCTGCGCCACAGCAGCGTGCGACGGTTCGGTCGCTCGCAGCAAGCCTCAATGAGGCCGGCATCGACACCGCGGTCGCCGGCTCCGAGGCACAGGTCCTATGGTCAAAGCTCGTGCGCCTGACCGCCTTGGCATGCACGACGAGCGCGTCGGGTCTGCTGCTGGGGGCTATCCGTAACAGCCCAACCTGGCGCGCGAGGCTCAAGCAAGCGGTTTTCGAGGCAGCCGCGGTCGCGCGGGCGGAGGGAGCGCCGGTCGACCCGTTGCGCGCGCTCCGTGACCTCGCCCGTTTCGGGCCCACCCTTAGCAGCTCCATGGCACGTGACATCGCGGCCGGACGGGAATCCGAGCTGGACGCGATCGCCGGGGCCGTACTTCGCGCTGCACGACGCCACCGGATCGCGGTCCCCACGATCGAGTCCCTTGTTTGCGAGGTGGTGGAGCGCGTGGGTGTCGCGCCGCCGCGCTTGTGAACCGCGCCGGCAGGGCGGCCAAAGGACTCGCCGTCGAAGCACCCGCGGGAGGTCCGTCAGCGATCTGGAGGAGCGTGTTCGACGAGATCCAGCACGATCGGGCGCGTGCCGGCAGCGACCGAGAGCGCGAGTACGCCCCACACGACCGCCTGAGCCGGTGTTCCCAGCCTCAGCTGGTTGAGCTCCAGCGCGGTGGTCGGGTCCCACAGCCGCACCGAGCGGTCCTCGCTGGCGCTGGCAAGCAGCCGCCCGTCGGGCGAGAACGCAACCCCCGACACCCAGTCGGTATGACCTTCCAGCCTCCCGATCTGCTGGCGAGTGGCCACGTCCCACAAGCGCACCGAGCGGTCGTCGCTGGCGCTGGCGAGCAGCCGCCCGCCAGGTGAGAACGCAACCCCCGACACCCAGTCGGTATGACCTTCCAGGGTCGCGATCTGCTGTCCTGTAGCCGTGTCCCACAGCCGCACCGAGCGGTCATTGCTGGCGCTGGCGAGCAGCCCGCCAGGTGAGAACGCAACCCCCCGCACCCAGTCGGTGTGACCTTCCAAGCTCCCGATCTGCTGGCGAGTGGCCACGTCCCACAGCCGCACCGACCCGTCGCCACTGCCGCTGGCGAGCAGCCGCCCATCGGGCGAGAACGCGACCGCCCGCACACTGCGGACGTGGCCTTCGAGCGTCACGATCTGCTGTCCCGTAGCCGCGTCCCACAGCCGCACCGAGGTGTCGTCGCCTGTGCTGGCAAGCAGCCGCCCATCGGGCGAGAACGCAACCCCCCGCACACTGCGGACGTGGCCTTCGAGCGTCACGATCTGCTGTCCCGTAGCCGCGTCCCACAGCCGCACCGAGCGGTCGTCGCCTGTGCTGGCAAGCAGCCGCCCGTCGGGTGAGAACGCAACCCCTCGCACCCACCCGGTGTGACCTTCGAGCATCGCACCTCGCTGACCTCTGGCGGTGTCCCACAGCCGCACCGACCCGTCGTAGCCTGCGCTGGCGAGCAGTCTTCCGTCGGGAGAGAACGCCACGCCCCGCACCCACCCGGTGTGGCCTTCGAGCGTCGCGATCTGCTCTCCCGTGGCCGTGTCCCAGAGCCGCACCGAGCGGTCGTCGCTGGCGCTGGCGAGCAGCCGCCCGTCGGGTGAAAACGCTACCCCCCGCACGCCGCCGGTGTGGTCCTCGAGCGTCGCGATCTGCTGGCGAGTGGCCATGACCCACAAGCGCACCGATCCGTCGCTGCCCGTGCTGGCGAGCAGCCGCCCGTCGGGCGAGAACGCAACCGCTCGCACGCCGCCGGCGTGGCCTTCGAGCATCGCGACGTGCTGTCCTGTGGCCGTGTCCCATATCCGGACCGATCCGTCGTCGCCCGTGCTGGCGAGCAGCCGCCCGTCGGGCGAGAACGCAACCCCCCGCACCCCGCCGGCATGGCCTTCGAGTATTGCGACCTGCTGACGGCTCCTCGTGTTCCATAGACGCACCGATTGGTCGTCGCCTGTGCTGGCGAGCAGCCGCCCGTCGGGCGAGAACGCGACCCCCGACACCCAGTCGGTATGACCTTCCAGCCTCGCGATCTGCTGGCGGGTCGCCACGTCCCACAGCCGCACCGACCCGTCGCCACTGCCGCTGGCGAGCAGCCGCCCGTCGGGCGAGAACGCCACCCCCCGCACGCCGCCGGTGTGGCCTTCGAGCGTCGCGATCGCCTGTCCTGTGGCCGTGTCCCACAGCCGCACCGAGCGGTCGTCGCTGGCGCTGGCGAGCAGCGTTCCATCTGGTGAGAACCCAACCGCCACCACCCCGCCGTGGTGGCCTTCGATGACACGCGCAAGCGCGGCTGGGGTGCGTGGCAGGCCCCAGCGCGCAGTCAGAAAGTGCTCTGGGAGCAAGCTGCTCAGCGCTTCAGCGTTGATCGTCGCAGGCGCATCGCGCAATCGGCTGAAGAGCGTGGTGGCGATCTCTCCGACGGTTCGATGACCTGCGAGTAGGTGGCCCCACTGCGAGAACAGGCGCGACAGCCATGAAAGGCCTGCATCGTCGTCGAACAGTGCTGTCGCATAGCGCAGGTCCGACTCGGCGGCGTGGGGCCCGTCGTCAAAGGCGCGCAGCACCAGGTAGGCAACGTCGGTGACGGTCTCGCGGAGCGCCGTTCCCTCGCCGGCGCCTCGTAGGTGATAGAGAAGGTGCCTCCAGATGTAAGGCACGTCGCGGGGCAGCTCTCGCCAAGGACCACTCGCGGATCGCAGCAACGCCCGGTAGGTCGCGAGCAGGTCGGCGTTCAACAGGCTCAGATCGCTTGTGCGCAGCAACAGGAAGTTGTGCTGGAGGTCATGAAAGGCGATCGTGTCGTCGGCGACTGACAACAGCCCCCGATTACCGAGCACGGCAAGCTGGTCGCGCGTTTGCTCGAGCGGGGCGTCCCATACCCCAGACCAGTAGTGCGCGACAGCAGCCAGTGGGATCTGTTCATCCTCGGGGTAGATCGCGAGGCTTTCGTAAGCGCGGGCGAGACTGTCATCGAGCGCGCCGACGGCGACCTGCATCGCCTTGAACGTGTTCGCGTATGGATGGTCAAGGAACGTCTCGGCGCCACGCTCGAGCTCATCGGCTGCGTCTTCCCAGGCGCGCCCCCCTCGCCCGACGGCCGCGCCGACCAGCGCCAGGGCGAGCGCGACACGTCCCGTCGCCGCGATCACGCGGTCGGTCTCGGGAGGCAGAGAGCTGACCGCTGCGCCGCTCAAGGTGGCCAGCAGCTGCCTGGCGGTTGCGTCCGGCAGGAGGTCGACGGGGTGCACCTCGACGTGCATGGCGCTCAGCACGTTCTCGTCGCGGGTGGTGAGCAATACGCGTCCATGTGGACCGATTGCGGCGAACGCCTGTACAGCGGCCACCGACCACACGTCATCGACGATCAACAGGCACTGGCGCTCGGTGAGCGCGTCGCGCAACAAGCTCAGCCCCTCCCTCGCGGATCGCAGATCGCTGCGCGCGGCGCCGACGCGCCCCAGCAGCTCGATCTGCAGCGCGACGAGATCAGGGCGCTCACCGACCGTCACCCAGAACACGCCGTCTGGGAAGTGGCGGCGAACCGAGTCGTCGCGCGCCAGCGCCGCCGCCAGCACGGTCTTGCCGATCCCGCCCTGGCCATGCAACCCGAGCCTCTTTCCCGTGACCCCGATCGCACCGTCAAAGCCCCGCAGCAACGCGTCGCGCAGTCCCTCCAGCTCATCGCGCGCGACAAAGCCGATCGGCAGGGAGGGGACCCCGTGCAGTTCACCGCGTCGCTCGCCCGCACCAATGGCCGCCACCGAATCCCCGGCCCAGCCAACATCGCCGAATCTCCCCGTAGGGGGTTCGCCGTCGCCCTGGGGCAGTACCTCAAGCAAGCGCTTGCAGATTCGAACGATCTGGCCGTCCGGATCGGTCGCGCCCTGCACGGGTCCGTCCCGCCGCGGGTCGTGCCCCCACTGCAACTGCTCAAGTGCCGGGACGACGTCCCACAGACACGGCCGCACGAGCGCACACACAAGCGGCACACCCCGTTCGCGCAACGCCGGGAGCTCGTTCTGCATGATGAAATCCGATGCAAGGAACGCAGGGCTTACCAGCAACAATCCGGCATATGACCGCTCGATCGCCGCGGCCAGATCCGGGCGCCATTGCTCGCCGGCCACCGTGCGCTCGTCGCTCCAGACATCCAGCCACCGCTCGCGCACGAGCGGCGTGAGCATCTCCACGAACCTGCGCCGCCACTCGACGTCGTCGCGGCTGTAGCTGACGAACACCACGGGCATTTTGTCTGAGCGCCCACGGTGGATCACCGTCTGAGACTAACCGCGGACTCGTGAGGTGGGACACGGATGCACATGCTCGTGCTGCAACCGCCTCCTCCATGTTCTCGTGTCCGCGGAATAGTTGACATGTCCAGCCCATGACCAAGGTCGATCGCCGTATGTATGTACCCTGTTTTCACGGCCGGAAGCAGGCGCGACAACCGGGAGCAACCACCGCTCTTCACACCGCGTCCGGGGACGTAATGTGCGCGCTCGGATCACACCGCGATCGCGCCGGTTGGCCAGCGCGATGAGGACGCGCCGGCGAGTAGGGCGATCTCGTGGCGCCGGCGCGCTCCACCAATTATCGGTGCCTGGCATTCGCTTCCACGGTGTCGATATCCGACGAGTTCGCAAAACGGGGATTGCCACGGCCTTACGCTTTCTCCCGGATGCTGCGGATCTGGCTACTGGGCGCGATGCGGCTCGAGGTCGACGGCGTGGAGGTCCCATTGCCATCGAGCCGGCGGGCGCGGTTGTTATTGGCGATGCTGGTCGTCGATCCTCGCCCGCACTCGCGCGAGGCGCTCGCGGCGAGGCTGTGGCCCGGAGTGATGGACGAGAGCGCGCGTGCGAGCTTGCGCACGGCGCTTTCGCAGCTCCGTGCAGCGCTCGGTCCGGCCGCCGGCTGTTTTCTGCACGCCACGCGCGACAGCATCGCGCTGGCGGCGTCGAAGGAGGTGTGGACAGACGTCGGTGAACTTCAGCGGTTGATTGATGAGGACCAGGCCGAGGCTGCACTTGCATTGTGGACCGGGGAGCTGCTGTCGGACTTCGGGCATGACTGGGTCCACGAGCACCGCGACGAGCTGCGGGAGCGCTTCGGCGACGCGCTCACCCGCGCTGCGCAAAGGGCTGAGACAGCGGATGACCTCGCGACCGCGCTGCGGCTGACCCGGCGCCGGGCCGCGCTGGACCCGCTGGCCGAGGAGCCGCAGCGCGAGCTGATCCGCCGCTTGTGGCGCGCTGGTGATCGCGCGGCTGCGCTGGCCGCTTATGACCGGTTCTCACAGCGACTACGCGAGCAGCTCGAAGTCGCACCCTCGACCGCCATGCGCGAGCTCGCGGAGGCCGTTCGTTCGGGGGCGGCTGCCATCGAGCACGGCGGCGGCCCAGCCGCGGAGACCGCGGACACGACTGCGGCCGATGGCGGGGGCGACGCGGGCGCGCTCCCGCGGACGCTGCAGTCCGCCCTGACGTCGGCGTATCCGTTCGTCGGTCGTGAGGTCGAGCTCGCGTGGCTGCTCGAGTGCTGGACGCAGGCCGAAGACGGCGTCGTCGCCGTCGTCATGGGTGGTGAGCCCGGCATCGGCAAGACCCGCCTCGCCGCAGAGCTTGGGCGCGCCGTGCATCGCGGGGGCGCGCAGGTGCTGTACGGGCGCTGCGACGAGGGTCTCGCGGTGCCGTACCAGCCGTTCGTCGAGGCGCTGCGGCCGCTCGCGGAGGCAGCCGGCGTCCAGCGGCTGCTTGGCGAGCTCGGCCATCTGACGCCCGAGCTCGGGCGCCTGCTGCCCGAGCTCGGCGGGCTCGGCGAGCCGGTGCACGGCGACCCGGAATCCGAGCGCCTGGCCTTGTTCGAGTCCGTCGCCGCGCTGGTCGAGGCGGGAACCTGCCGCCGGCGTGCGCTGATCATCGTCGATGACGTGCATTGGGCGGCGGCTCCGACGCTGTTGATGTGCCGCCATCTGATCCGCTCCGAGCGGCCGATCCGGGCTCTGGTGCTGTGCACCCACCGCGACACGGAGCTTGATCTCGGTCAGCCGCTGGCGCGCATGCTGGCGGATCTCCACCGCGACGGCAGCGTTCGGCGTGCCAGCATCGGAGGTCTGGCCGGAACTGCGATCGCGGAGCTGATCGAGGCGGCGGGCAGGCCGGCGGACGCGGGCGCGGCGCAGCTCGTGCGGGAACTCGAGGCGCAAACGGCCGGCAACCCGTTCTTCATCCATGAGCTGCTGGCGCACGCGGCCGATTCCCGCGTGGGATCGGCTGCAGGTGTCGCGGCGGCGGAGCTGGACGTCCCGGAGGGGCTGCGGCACGTCATCGGTCAGCGCGTCGCTCGCCTCTCGCCGCCGGTCCAGCGCGCGCTGCGCGTCGCCGCCGTCGCAGGGGTGACGTTCTCGTTCCTGCTTCTCGAGCGCGTGCTCGACGAGGGCGCGGCCGTGCTGGACGCGCTCGACGAGGCCGTCGCCGCGGGGCTGTTGACCGAGCTGCAGCATGGTGAGTACTCGTTCGCGCATGCGCTCGTGTGCGAGACGATCTACGGGCAGTTGGGGACGGCGCGCCGGATACGCCTCCATGGCCAGCTCGGCGAGGCGCTCGAAGCGCTGGACGACGAGGCCGTCGAGGCGCTCGCGCATCATTTCGCGCAGGCCGCGCCGGACGGGCACGGGGCCAAGGCCGCCACGTATGCGCTGGCCGCGGGACGCAGCGCAACCGCGCGCCTTGGCTACGAGGAGGCCGCCGACCATTACGAACGCGGTCTGGATGCGCTTGCGCTGACGGCGGCGGCGCCGGACGAGCAGCACTGCGAGCTGCTGCTCGGGCTCGGCGCGGCGCGCTGGGGGACGGGCGACCTCGACAAGGCCCGGCGCGCCTATGGCCAGGCGGCCCAGCTCGCCAGCGAGCTGGACGATGCCACGGCGCTGGCGCGCGCGGCGCTCGGCTTCTGCGGACCGCACCGCTTCGAGGTGGCCACCGCGGTCACGCGGCCCGTCGCCAGCGTGCTGCAGCAAGCGCTGGCCGCGCTCGGCGGCGAGGACAGCCCGCTGCGCGCGCGGCTCATCGGCCGTCTGGCGTCCTACACGGAGCCGGACGATCGCAGGCAGGCGCTCGCGCGCCAAGCGCTGGAGATGGCCCGGCGCGTCGCGGACAAGGCGACGCTCGCCGACGTGCTCGCCAGCACCCACTGGCTCATCCTGGGTCCCGACACGCTGGATGAGGCGCTGGCGTTGGCGCGGGAGCTCGGCCGTGTGGCCGGCGAGATCGGCGACGTCCGTCTGCGTGCCATGGCGCACAGGCGGATGGTCGACCACCTGCTCGAGCTCGGGGACATCGAGGCCGTCGGGTGCGAGCTGGAGGCGCTCGAGCAGCTGGCCGAAACGCGCGAACGCTATGTCACGTGGATCCTGACGGTGCTTCGCGCCAACCGCGCGCACCTCGAGGGACGGCTCGGGGACTGCGAGGCGCTCGCCCGCGACGCGGTTGCCCACGGCTTCGGAGGACACGACGAGAGCGCCAACCAGAAGTTCGAGACGCAGATGCTCTTCGTACGTCGCGAAGAGGGACGTCTGGACGAGCTCGTCGACGCCGTCGAAAGGTCGGCCGCACAATGTCCTGATATCGCCGACTGGCGCTGTTCGCTGGCCTACATCCACGCCCGGCTCGGACACACGGCGCAGGCACGCCAGGCGCTCGATGCGCTCGTGCACGCCGACCTCTCCGACCTACTACGCGATGCGTCCTGGCTTCCGAACCTCGCGATGCTGTCCGAGGTTGCGGCCCTCCTCGGCGACGTGCCTCGCGCGCGCCTGCTCTACAAGCTGCTCTCACCGTACGCCGGGCGGTGCGTGGTGAATTTCGCCCTGCTGGGTCAAGGCTCCGCCTCGCGCCCGCTCGGCCTGCTGGCGACAACCCTGTTGCGATACGACGACGCGGAGCGGCATTTCGAGCGGGCCGTCGCGACGAACGCGCGGATTGGATCGCCGCTCTGGGTAGCGCACACACGGCACGATTGGGCGCACATGCTCCTGCTGCGCGACCGCCCGGGAGACGCCGCCCAAGCGCTCGAGCTCCTCCGGCAGGCGCTTGCCGCCGCTGAGGAGCTTGACCTCCTGGCGCTGGCCGGCGACGCACGGCGTTGCTGCTTACGCTTCGTTCCCATGCCCCGCGCGGCAACCGGAGATCATCGGATCCTGGCCCTGGCAACCGCTCCTCTTTAGGGGGTGCGCTGATCGGGGTTCGTCGAATACATTGGCGAGCGAGCCATGACCTATCTCGATGACCTCGCGGCGACGATCCGCGGATACGCGCCCGCCAACGGATTGCCCACTCCCAAGCTGGATTCCCTGTTTCGCCTGTATGCCGTGCTGGCGCTTGCGAAGGGCGAGGCGGTAACCGACGAAGACGTTCACAACGCCTGGGCGGCGTGGACGCAGGACAACGACGCAGACCAAAGCGAGGTGCGTCCCTTCAGCGAACTGGACCAGGCCACGCAGGCGGAAGACGGCCCCTACGCCGAAGCGATCCGCTCGGCGGCGCGCGAGCGATCGGCCCTCCAGCCCTGAGCCGACCCACTCCTCCGCATCCGGGATCGCGCCCGGGCGCGGCGGGCGCGTCCGTCAGGGCTTGAGGTCCTTGAGCATCTTGCGCGCCCGATTGGCGGCCTTCATGAAGTCCTTCCACGTGGGCGGGTCGTTGTCGTCGTAGACCGGTCCCCCCTCCTCACCGTGCGCCTCGTCGGCCGGCTGGTACCGCGGCGGCGCCGGCTTCACCTTGGTGGGGTCGTAAGGCATGATCAACGCGTACCCGCTGTGGCGCCGCTTACGCGCGAGGATCGTCGAGGGGATCAAGAATTTTTGCCGCGCGAAGCGGCATCGGCGTCACGTCCCGGGCGCGGTCGTGAACGTGCCTATGGTCCCCGTGCTCGTGCCGGCGGAGTTCGTCGCGACGATCCGGAAGCGATACTGCGTCGCGGGCGCCAGTCCGCTGACCGGGAGCGTCACGTTCTGCGGTCCGCCGGCGTCGACCTGATCCACGGCGGTGATCGAACCGAACGCGTTGGTCGGCCCGTACTCGAACGTGAACGCCGTCTGCCCGCCATGCGGATCGACGATGCCCGTGAGCGTCGCGCCGGTGCTCGAAACGGATGTCGCCGACCCCGTCGTGACCGCCGGCGCTGCCACGGTCCCGGTCGTCGTGAACGCTCGGACGACACCCGCGCTCGTGCCGGTCGCGTTGGTTGCGACGACTCGATAGAAGTACGTCGTGTTCGGTGCCAGGCCCGTCAGGGCTGCGCTGACGTCTTCCGGGGCGTCGGCATCGTCGAGCACGACGACGGGGCTGATCTGCCCGAAGCTCGTGCTCGTGCCGTACTCAAATGTGTACGCGGCCGTCTGACCTTTGGGATTGACCTGTCCCGCGAGACCCGCGGTCGTGTCGCCCGTCGCGGTCACCGGGAGCGTCACGGCGAGCGGTGGCTGCGCGGCCCCGGTCGTGCGGAAGCTGCGCACGACGCCGAACGACGTGCCGACCGAGTTCGTCGCGACCAACCGGTAGTAGTAGGTCGTGGCGGACGCCAGACCCGTGAGGTTCTGCGTGACCGCCACGTCAGACGTGCTCGAGCCCGCGCTCGCGGGCGAGCTGATCGTCCCGAACGACGACGACGTCCCGTACTCGAAGACGTAGTTCGTGGGGTCGCCGCCCGCATTGACCGTTCCCGCGAGCGTCACACCGGTGTTGGTGATCGCGCTCGCAGCGCCGGACACGGCGGTCGGCGCGGTGGTCGACGACGTGTTGTCCTGGGCGCACAGCGCGAACGCCTTGACGTTCGGGGATTCGACCCGGCCGCACCTCCCCCCTGGACGGTGGCGGTCCACGTGTCTGGATCCGTCGCGCCAGTGGTCACCGGCGCGCCGCTCGCGTCGCTGGGGAAGCTCCCGCGCCCGTGGTATCCGATCCCGGGCTCGCCCCCGCTCACGCCCTGGTCGTAGCGGTATCCGCCGCCGAGCAGGCGGGTGCCGGCCGGACAGGTGACCGGGTTCGTCACGATCGGCGCCGACGGAACCCCGGCGGCGGGTCCCGCGACGTCGCGGCGCGCGATCTGGATCGTGTGGTTCGCGTTGAAGGTCGGGTCCGTCGAGCACAGCGCCAGAGCAGTGATCTTGTCGGTGGCCGCATTGTTGTTCGGACCGTTTCCGAAGGCGGTCCACGAGGTGGGGTTCGTGTCGCCGTCGGCGGCGGGGACGCCGGTCGCATCTGACGGGTAGCCACCCGCGGGCTTGGAATTCCCGCCGAACGTGGCGAACCCGCCTGCGACCTGCGTCTGGCTGGGGTCTGAGTGCGCGCCCCCGCCGACGAGGCGCGTCCCGGCAGGACACGTGGCAATCGTCAGGACCGGCGCCGCGTTCTCCGCTGCGTTGGCCCCCGTCGTCGTCGCCGACACGACCTGGATGTGGGCGGGCGCCTCGGCGGTGGCGCAGAGCGCGAACGCGTTGCGCTCGTCGCCGGTCTCCCGCTGCCCGGTGAAGTTCGCGATGACGCCCCAGGACGTCGGGTCCGTCGTGCCGTTGGTCACCGGGGGGTCGTAGGGCGCGCCGTTCGCCGACGGAAACGTCCCGCCGAGCACGAGGCCGTTGGTGCCGTTGGGGGCAGTGCCCGGAGGATTGATGGCGCGCAGGAAGCCACCCCCCGAGACCAGCTTGCCGCTGCTGCACGTCGTGCTGATCGTGGTCCCGCGGAAGTTGGTCGTCACATCATCCATCGACTGCGTCGCGACCCCGACCGTGGTCTCTGGCAGCGCCGCTGCGGCGACGCCGGGCGCGGACAACGCCGCGCCGACGGCGCACAACAGCGCGATAGGGACGCGCCATCTCAGCACCCCGCGGGAACCGCCGGACGACGAACGTGACCAAACCGGCGGCGATGATGCGCGGTGCTGCGCGGTCGTGAGCATGCTGGCGATCCCCTTAGTCCGTTATGGGCGCAAAGCAGGCGCGGGCCTGAGCACAGCGCTGTCACGCAACCGGCGCGACGACAACGCGGCCGGTCACAGGTGCCTGCGCGAGGACCACGATCGACGCTGCTCGTTCGCTCATGCCGCTCCCTGACACCGGCCAGATACCGGTCCATCGGTCTGCTGCGGCTAGCCTAAGCAACACCTATGAACAAAGTCAAGGCCAAAAGGGGCCCTTGCGCCATCTCGCACCGCTCGCATGCGCATTTGCAGGACAAAAGCGGCAAGCCAGCGCCGGACGCGATACCTACGCTCCCACGGCCGTCTCGTACCCGTTGAGAGCCCGCGGGCGTCCCGGATCGTGCCCTGGACGGGCGGAGGGAGTCACCGAGGCGTTCCGGTGAGGCCTTGTCTCAGGCTCCTACTGCGCCCCCAACGTCGATGCTGCTCTCAAGCAGGCTGCCTCTGCGGCCGATGGGCGGAGTATGCGTCGCATCATCCTCCTCGCAGTCACCGCCGCCGTCCTGCTGCCGGCCTCCGCGCCCGCCGCCACCGTCTCGGGCACACTCACACGTGGCCGTGGCTATACGGTCATCGCGCTGTCGTCCAGCGGCCAGTCCTCGAAGTCCTCGGTCGCAGCCAACGGCCGGTTCTCGCTCCGCATTCCGGGTCGGGCTTCGACGCTGCAGCTCGTCAAGCCAAACGGCGCCTACTTCGGCCCGGTGGTCCTGCACAGGTCGGGCCGGAAGGCGCTCCTGGCGCTCTCGTCCCGGGGCGGCAAGCTCGGCCGGGTCTCGCTCAAGCGCGGTTTCGCCGCCGCCAAAGCCCCCGCGAAAGCCGTCTCATCCAGGGCCGCGGTCCGGACGACGAAGACGGGTGCTCCGCTCGGCGCCGGGAACCTCGGCTTCGTGCGGATGCCAGCCCGGGCCAAGCGCATGCTGCGCGCCTCACCCGCGAGCGCAGGCGACGGGGATCTTCCCGGTGCCGACCCCGACGGTGACGGCGTCCCGAGCACCTTCGACGCCGACGACAACGGCAACAAGACGCTCGACGGCGTCGATCCGGTGACGGCGAAGACCAGCACCGCAGGGCTGTTTTCCGACGTGCAGGTGATGCTCGCCCGCTCGGTCAACGCCAACGCCGGCGGCATCAGCCGGGCGCAGGCCGACGAGTTCGTCAAGAACAACACGAGCCTGAACTTCTACCTCGACCCGGCATACGCGCGGGGCTCCACGATCTCGTCGGTCGACGTGGACTGCGGCACGCTCGCCTACTGCCGCCCGGGTGACGGCTACGCGACGATGGGCGACGGCGGCAACTCGCCGACGGGAGTCCAGAACCAGCGTTGGACCTCGCTTGACGCAAATCACGATGGCTTCCCCGACGTCCCGGTGAACCAGAACGGCGGCGACCGATCCCACGGCGAGGTCCACTCGATCGAGATCAAGCCGAATGCGACGACGGCGGACCTGCACGCCGGCGATCTCTTCCAGCTGCGCTTCACCACACCTGCCGGCGTGCTGACCGTACCCACCGCACTCAGCCTCTTCTTCGTCTCGTCTCCCGCCTTGGCGAGCTACGACGCGGGCGCCGGCAACGTCAACATCGTCTACCCCGCCACGAACTCGACCGCCGGCTCCGACGGCAACCCGCTACGGATGTCCGGCGACAAGATCACCCTGACCTACTGGCGCCCGCAGCGCGCCGGGCTCGGCTCGGAGCCCGACTTCGTGGACATGGGCCACCTGCGCTACGGCATCCCGGTCTCCCTCGGCAACCGAGAGCTGGGCTGCGGCGCGAGCCGCTTCTCCGGCCTATCTCAGACGCTGGCGCCGGCTCCGGGCGGGAGCGACGGCATGTACAACCAGCTCTTCCCACTGCAGGACTCGGCCGATGACGCCGCGCCCAACTCGGCCAACACGCTCAAGCTCACGTTCGACATCGGCGGCTGCATGCGAGCCAACGGCATAGAACCGAGCGGCCAGCAGATCCGCCTGCCGCTCGAGGCCGTCGACGAGTCGCGGCCCGGCGGCACCGACCGCACGGCGCAGACGATCGCCGTCTGCCTGCCCGGCTGCACCCCGTCAGCCCAGCAGGGCCCGCCTCAGGGTGGGAGTCCTCCACAAGGAACCCCCGGGATGAGCACGCCCGGCCACTGACAGGCCCTCGCGATCGACCCGGTCGCGGGGTCGCGGGGTCGCGGGGTCGCGGTCCGCGACGACCAGGTGGAGCCGGCGGACGCCAGGGCGCCGCGACTTCGGAGGCGCGGCACGATAGCCCCCGACGGGCGGACGATCGTTTTCTACGCGCGCGGGGCTGAGGTCCGGAAGCGTCCGCCTCGCAACACCAACTCGGCGCGGCACCCAAAAACGCCCGTGTTCTGGGAGAGCCCGCCCTCGGACTCGAACCGAGAACCTCTTCATTACAAGTATCTGCGGCAGCGTGACAAGCCTGATGAGGAGCGGGCATGAGCGCTGTCACTCGTCCTGCTCCTGCGGCGGTTTTGGAGGGCGCGGGGTGCTCGGACGTCACCCTGCGTGCGCGCGCTGATGTACCCGTCTCGTACCCTCACAGTGAGCTGGACCCCGCGACCGTGCGCGCGCTGGTCGCGAGGGCAGGTGATCCCAAGCGCGAGCGCTGGCTGCAGCAGGTCCGCCGCACCGGCGCGTGCCGCCATCCCGTGCGGCTGCGCGGCGTCGTACTTCATGGCGACGAGCGCGTGTACTCGACCGCCGATGAGCCCGATGGGACGTTGATGGTGCGCTGCGGCAACCGGCGCGAGGCGTGCTGTCCATCGTGCGCGCACGAGTACCGCGGCGACATGTGGCAGCTCGTCTACGCCGGCCTGGCCGGCGGCCGCAAGGGCGTCCCCGAGTCAGTGGCCGAGCACCCCCAGGTCTTCGCCAGCCTGACAGCGCCGTCGTTTGGAGCCGTCCACAGCCGCCCCGACGACGGCCGGCGGTGCCGATGCGGGCAGCGCCACGACACCGACGACCCGAAGCTCGGTGAGGCGATCGACCCGGCGACGTATGACTACGAGGGCGCGGTGCTGTGGAACTGGCACGCCCCCGCGCTGTGGAACCGCTTCATGATCGAGTTGGTCCGCATCCTCGCCGCACGGGCCGGCATGAGCGAGCGTGCCTGGCGTCAGCGTGTCCGCGTCGCGTTCGCGAAGGTCGCCGAGTTCCAAGCCCGCGGCCTGGTGCACTTCCACGCCATCGTCCGCCTCGACGGCGCCGAGGACCGCGCGACCGCACCCGGCGTGACGGTCTCGCCCCAGGAGCTGTGCGACGCGATCCGCCAAGCCGCCGCGCGCGCCCGACTCGACGGCGATGCCGGCGACGGCCAGACGACGGAGTTCGGTTCGGCGAGCAGCTACATACTCGTGTCCTGGCCGGCGCGCAGGACGCCCGCGAGCTGAACCCCGGGCAGGTCGCGGCGTACGTCGCCAAGTACTCCTGCAAGGCCAGTCACGAGCAGATCACCAGTCGCGGCACCAACCCCGACCGCTGGCGTGACCGCGGCATACCCGAACAGCTCATCGCGATGGCTGCCGCCGCGCTTCGCCTCGGCGAGCGCCCCGGCCTGCGTGGCCTCGGCCGGTGGGTGCACATGCTCGGCTTCCGCGGCCACTTCGTCACCAAATCCCGCGGCTACTCCACGACCCTCGGCGAACTCCGCGCCGCCCGCGCCACCTACCGCGCCCACCAAGACAAACCGCCCGACGATGACGAGGTCGACGACAACTCGACGCATCGTGCTGTCCGTCTGGCAGTACATAGGCTCCGGCTACCTCAACCCCGGCGACGCACTCCTCGCCGCCGGCGTCGAAGCCTCTCTACGCGCCGCACGCGAAGCCATGCTCGACCTGCGCTGCGGACCCCCGTAACGAACCCGGCGCCGACCGCTTGACCTCCTGCCTTCTACGGCCGCGGTTCACCGGGGACACCAAGACCGACACCGCGCCGCCGCCTGACCGCTGACCTTCTCATCCGCAGTTCTCGGCGGCGCGACGCGCGCTCGTTTGACACCTGCCTCCGCAAGATACATGTCGGGGAATTAGGTCAAGACCGTCAGGATCAGACTAAGTCACGCGTGTGTGTCCTAATCCAGCCACTGCAACCCTCATTCATCGCAGACGCGGTAGAAACGAACAGAGACAGACGAGCTGCTGTCGCCACAGCCCTGCGAAGGCGCCCAATTCCCGATGTAGACATTGCCACCGCTCGAACTCTTCCAGTGCATCCGAACTCCGTGGGCATCAGCCTCCTGATCGCATGCCTTCACCGCACGGTGATCTGAATAGACGCAACCGTAGTCATCGCCATGGTGCGCGTAACAGTTGTAGTGGGCATCAGCGACCGGGGCCACAAAGAGGCCCACCATCATCGCTGACCCAGCCACCGCTCCGGCCCCGAGGACCTGGCACATGCGCTTCATGGTCCGCCTCCCTATTTCTGAGATTGGTACATCGGCGTGCTCCAGTCGGGTGCACCGCTTCAGCACACGATACCGGTCGTAGCAAATAACAGAATCGTTTCCACCTCACCGGGTTGGGCGCTGCCCATAATGATGCGGATGCGGTGACGAATCGAACAGGTGGACCCTTCACGGGGTCGCTGCGTCACCGCGCGGACTCAGGGAATGCTGCGGCGCGTCCCATCAGCACTTAGGAGCGTCTCGGCACGCGTGCAATTGTGCTCGTTCCTGCACTTGACGACCGAATCTCCACCTGCTGGCCGTCGGCGGTCGGCCGGGCCTCAACTTCCACCCCTTTGTCGATGAGAGCGCGCAACCGAGGCGATCGCAGGGCCAGCTCAGATCGGACAGCTGCTGGACCGTGAAGCTACCCTTGTAACGATGGACGTCGCGCTCGGCGCGAACAGCTTCGTCGAGCGCCTTCATCACAACAGCACGTCGCTCACGTTCCTGGCGACGCTCGTCGTGATAAGACAGCACGATCAGCTTGAACGCAACCGCCAGCGACCACGACCATGCCGACGATCGCGACCGCTGCCAGTCGGCGACGGCCAGGATCGCGCTTAGAGAGCCCGCGGCGACGCGAATCGGCGATGAACATCGTCGCGCCGCCGAGAATGAGGCAAACCAGAAATGTGATGCCGTAGGGCACGCGCTCAGGATATGCCCCGCTGGGCTTCGCCCTGTAGGCCGGGCGGGTCGCGGCGCGTCCTTGTGAGTCGCACGTGAAGCGCTGCTCGATCTGACGCGGGGCACCGTCGTGATAGCCGGCTGCAGGCTCAAACTGGCGCTTTGGCGTTCCGGCCGGGAGGAGTCGAACTGGACCTAACGGGGCGCGTCGATCAGGCGGCGCACTGGGGCGGAAGGATGTGCGCGGGGAGATCTGCGATGCGGATGATCTGGTTGGGGCCGATGAAGCGGGCGGCGACCGTGATTCCCGCGCTGTGTGCGGCGGGGCCGGCGTGGCTGGCGGAGGCGTCTTCGATGATCCAGGGCGTGAGGCCGCCTTGCTCGAAGGCGTCCGCGGCCGTCTTGAGGACGCAGCTCTCGGTGGCGATGCCGCAGACGTAGAGGTCGGTCCATTCGTGGCGTCGGATGAGTTCGCGTCCGTGCGAGGTGAACAGGCTGTAGATGTGCTTGTCGATGACGGCGGTCGCTCCGCTGACCTGAGCGGTCAGCTCGGGAACGATGTCCGTCTCGGGCGGTCCTTGCAGGCTCGTCCAGCCGAACAGCCGCTCGAACTGGCTACCTGGGGAGTTGAAGTACCGCGTGAAGACGACGTCGAGGCCGGCGGCCTGCCAGCGGTCGACGAGGTCGGCGATCACAGGGACGACATGACGTGAGGCATCGCGGACGAAGCCGTTCTGCACGTCCACGACGACCAGCACCGGGCGCGTCGGAGGCGTCACTCGCCGCCTTCGCGCATGGTCTCGATGGCGTGGTCTAGCTGGCCTGCGAGGCCACTGGTCTCGAGGATCGCTTCGCGCATCGAGCGATGCTGGCCCGATTCCTGCGGTCGGGGGTTGGCAAGGCGGCAGCGTGCGCCGCGCAAGTATCGCCAGCCCCAGTCCTCGGGCGCCGACGGGTCGTGGCCCTGCTCGATCTCGTCGTTGAGGTGTGCGCAGTACGCCCAGACGGATTGGAGGGCCAGCTCGTACGCCACGAGCTCGTCCTCGCTGAGTGCGCGCGAGGGCGCCTGGGCGTGGTAGACGACGCCCGACCACGACGCATAGCCCGATGA
This sequence comes from uncultured Solirubrobacteraceae bacterium, assembly GCA_963727785.1. Taxonomy (GTDB): domain Bacteria; phylum Actinomycetota; class Thermoleophilia; order Solirubrobacterales; family Solirubrobacteraceae; genus CADCVQ01. The sequence goes on along the minus strand of CAVSHS010000038.1, from coordinate 9,587 downwards.
TGTCCCGGACACCCCGAAGGAGCGGACGCCTGGGTGATCCCAGCCGGCCGGCCAGGTGCAGCGTCCTCGGCGAGCCGCGCCTCGGCATGCTTGGCGCCCGGGTCCTCGCCGTCCTCGCGCGGCAGCAGGACGCGGGGCATACACATGACCCGCATCGCGGTCTCGTAGTCCTGTCCCGACCACGGGGACGCGATCAACCAGTAGAGACTCAGGACGTACGACGCTCGCGCGCCGGCCACGATCGGCTGCAGCCGCGAGGTGGCCCACGACAGGCGCTGGTCGTATGTCTGCTCGCGCCAGAGCGCCAGGGCGGCGAGGCTCGGAAACGAGCGGTGGTCGACGACGTGGAAGATCACGACGCCGTGCGGCCACACGTACAGCTCGCACGTGCATTCCGAAGAAGGGGGAGCCACCGGGCCGCGCCAACAGTCGGTCGACGCGCGGTCGTCGGGCGTCATCCCGTAAGCGATGGCGACCTCTCGGGCCATCGCGGCGCCGACCCAGGCCGCGATGAACTGATGAGATCGAAGCTCGCTCGATGTCGACCGCCCGGTCGTCTCGCCGGCCTCGTACACCGCATCGAAGAGATGACGGTAGAGGGCGCCGGGCTGGTGCTGTCCCTTCTCCCATCGCGAGATCATGCTTCGCAGCGTCTCGTCGGCTGGAAGCTCGCGCCCGGCCGTGCGACCCGCCGACCGCAGCTGAGCGATGAGCTGAGACTGGCTCCAGCCGCGTCGCGTTCGCGCCTCGCGAAGCGCGGTCATCGGACGATCCCGCGTCGGGCGGTGCACTTCACACGGGCAAGTCGCAACGGCTGCCACTGCTCAAGGCGCCAAGCGGAGAGCTGAAATGAAGTCATGGCCGCAATTGCTCGTGAATCGGATCTGCGCCCGAACATTAGCCGCCCCGCACCCGCTGGCTCCTGGAGATGGAGAGTTGACGCTGGGTGCCCTCCCGTGGCGTCTAGGGCGCGCGTATCGGGCGGGGCGGCGCGTCTGTGGCTGCGTGCAGGTGGCGGTCCGGTTTGACGATCGGCTCGGGCTGACCCGTCGCGAGCGGCGCATAGTTCGGGTGCGCTTCAGCGAGCCCGTCGACGACGAACTCCGCACGGAGCTGAGAGAGCTTGCGGGCCGGCGGGGCAGGGCCTCCCAGCGGGCCGCGGAGCGCATCGACCCGATCGAGCTGGTCATCGACGACCCCTCGGGCGAGCCCGAGCGCCTGACCGGGCGGCTGCGCCCGCCACCCAGCCGCCACGGCCGGCTCGGCGAGATCGAGTTCGGCTTCAGCCAGCTCACACGCTCCTGATGGATGTTGTCTCGCGGCTGTCGGCCGAGGGTGTCGATGCGCTGCGCTTTGCCGGTCACCGCCAGCTCACGCGGTGGGGCAAGCGCGAGCTGTCACCGCGCGACACCGAGCGCCGTGACGCGCTGAGCGACGCCCTGCGCGCGCTCGCGCCGTTCAAGCACTGCGACTGCGAGCTGCGGCGCCTGACCAGTGAAGGCGAGCGCTTCTCATCACCCCCAACGTGACCAGCCGCGAGTCGCGTCGCGGCCGTCCGCCCACGCCGCTGGACCCAAACGCGTCGCGCGCCGCAGGGCTGGGCGCCGAGCTTCGTGCGCATCGCGAGGCGAAGAACCTGACGCTGCAAGCGCTCGGCGACCGCATCCGGTACTCGACGCAGCACATCAGCCAGATTGAGCGCGGACGCGCCACAGTAACCGAGACCTTCATCCGAGCGTGCGATGCCGAGCTTGGCACCGACGGCGCGCTCATGCGACTGCTGCCCGACGTCATCCTGGAGCATCACAAGATCCGCTCTGCGCGCGTTGCGGCACGTCGCGGCGCTGACCTGTACAGCGAGCCTCAAGATAGCGGGGACGCACCTGTGGCGCCGACCGCGGCTCGCGAGATCGACCCGACGCTACCTGACCACTGGAACGGGCTGCTGGTCATCTTCGGCCTACACGACGCCGCGCACGGCGCGCAGCAACTGCTCGGCACCGCCCGCCGGGAACTGCAGCTCATCACCGAGTACCGCCAGGTCGCGCGCGGCGAGCTGCGCGTCGCGTTCATGCACGTCGAGGCGCGCTGGGCCCTCTACGCCGGCTGGCTGTGCGAGGACACCGGGGACCCGCGCGGCCGGACCGCGCTGCTGGAGCGAGCCTGCGACCTGGCGCGCGAGGCCGATCAGCCCGACCTGATCGCGTGGACCCGTGCGCGCCAGGCGCAATGGAGCGAGCCCGCCACGCGCGATCGGGCTCGCCGAGATCGGCCTACGTACACCGCACGCCAGTGCACACCGCGCGCGCTGTGCGCCGTTCGCCGGCACATGCCTACGCCTGACATCGGCGACACCGAGACGACCAAGCGCCGCTCCGCGAAGCGCACCGGCTGGCCGCCGAAGACAGCGCCCGCCGCCGCTGGCGACAAGCGCCCTGCTCGCCGAGCATGTTGTGCCCCGCTGGGAAGCCCGCTGCTGGGCGGCGCTGCAGCCGGCGACGGGCGTCGCGCTCTACGACGAGCTACTGCGCGACTGGCCTCGTGGTCAGACCCGCGACGCCGGCCTGTACCTCGCGCGGCTGGCGAGGGCATGCGTGGACGCGGGCGAACTCGATCGCGGCCGCGCCGAAGCCCGCAAGGCGCTCGCAATCGCACAACTCACCCGATCGACCGTAGCCACCCGCGAACTCCGCCAGCTCGTGACCGCGCTGGGCGCCAGTACGCCCTGAACGCCGCAAGGCGCCTCCGCTGTCAGCTGGTAGCGGCCACACCCAGGCCGTAGCGTCACCTGCCCCGTCAACGCAGGCAAGCGCCCGTTAGATGGCGCACCCTCCGCAGACTGCTCCCTGATCGCCTCGGTCAGACGCTGGGGGGATGATCGGATTGTGGAGCTGATCGCTCGCCTCACGGTCGTCGTGTCCGTGGTGAGCCGGCCGCGCCGCGGCCGCCGGCCCGGAGGGCGTCAGCCCGTAGGGGCAGGCGGGCCGCAGGCAGCGGCACGGCCGGCGGCGCGCGAAGCGCGCCACTTGAGGAAGTAGAGAAACTCTCAACGACACCCGGTCCCGCGGAAGGGAGAGATAACGAGGTGTAGCGGTGTGCGGCGCTAAGTCGGTCGTTGTCGCAAACGCCGTTGCCGACGAAAACGGCGACGGGCCACTGCTGCTCTCAGCCGCCTGCGACAGACGAACCCCACCATGGCTGAAGCCAGCGGAGTCCCGCGGGTGCTCTGATCGCGCGCGCAGATTCTATGAACGTCTCAAGACGCTCCTGGCTAAAGCTGCGGCAGCCATCTACGTATTCTTTGGCTTCATTCGGGATCACATCGGTGTCCTGACGGTGGAGCGCGAGTTGAAGTTCCTGTACCTCTTCACCGGAGATCGGAACGCAAACCGGCTGTCACCGCCTCGGCAAAATGCGTCGTCCTAGAACGTGGACCGAACTGCATGTTCACGGCGGCTAGTCGGGTCTCCGCGTGAAGCACTAACTCCGCGAGCGACTCGGCGATATCGTGAGCCTCCATCGCTGTCGCGGTGGACTGAAGACCCTCCATACGGTTGAGGACTGCGCTCGAAGCGGAGACGAACTCCTGCGCTGACGAGAACATGCGGATTCACGCTGCGTTGCGCGGCTGAAGCGGCTTCCGAGAAGGGCGAGACCTGCTCCGACGGCTGCACTCAAGGGCTCCATGCACGGATCCTAATCGTAGAGCGGCGGCCGATCCTTGAGGTGGCGGCGCGGCTGGGCACCGAGCTGGCTCCGCGGTCCTCGTCCGTCGTCGGCAGTACCTGGCCTTGCAGCCCGCTAGGCGGTCGGCGCCGAGTCGGAGGACGAGGGGCAGCAGGCTGCCGCAGCGCTATCACCTCATCTTGAGCTACGGGCAGCGCATCAGCGCGGTCGGGCGGCACGCCGCCCGGCTCAAATTGCGGTGTCGAGGCGTTGGCGTGGTCGTTGCAGACGGCCTTGTGCGCTAGTCTTCAGGTTGTCTAAACTTGCGGTGCAAAGGGGCTTGGTTCTGGCGAGGGTTGTTGATCCGCGGTCTGATCGGCCGGTCTACAAGCAGATCGCCGACCGGCTGCGCGTGGCGATCACAAGCGGCGCGTACGAGCCCGGCGAGCTGCTGCCCAGTGAGCACGAGCTGTCGGCCGAGTACGGCGTTGCGCGTGGCACGGCTCGCCAAGCGATCATGCTGCTTCGCAACAAGGGGCTGATCGACGCCGTACATGGCCTGGGGTCCTTCGTGCGCGAGCCCGAGCCCGTTTCAGCGACTGCGACCAAACGGCCAGTCGGCCGACTGGGAGATCATCCGCGACCTCGAAGACGACGCCGAGGGCCGCCTGATGGCCGAGGCGCTGACGATGATCTATGCGACGACGCAGCTTGAACGGGCTCGTCCACCAGCGCAGATTGGCAGGCTGCTGGGTTTGGCGGCTGATGCTGAGGTGCTCGTGCGCGGCTGGGAGGCGATCGAGGAGGGTGGAGCTGATCTGGGCGGCGTGCGCACGATCGTCCAGTCGTACACGCGGTGGGACGTCGCCAAGCAGGCAAACCTGTTTGACCTAGAGAGCGGCCCGGCGGTGTACCTGCGCCTCAGCGCTGGCGGCTATCCGATCACGCGGAGCACCGAGGAAGTCAGCGCCCGCATGCCCACCATCGCCGAAGACCACCGCCTGAACCTCGGTCCCGGCGCACCCGGTGCTGAGCATCCAGCGCGTCAACTACACCACCGGCGACACGCAACCGATCGAGGTCACCGTGTCGGTCATGAGCGCCGAGCGCTACCGCATCGTCTACGACCTCGGCGGCTAAGCCGGGGCTCAAACCGACCGCGCGGAGGGGTTTTCAAGTAGCCGCTTGAGAAGGCCGAGAGTCCTGTGACGCGTTCTGTATGGTGCTTGTCTGAACGTGTAAGGTGACTAGTAGAGAGATGGGGATTCTCAGGATGGATCGGTTGAGCGTTGATGCGGCGGCGGCTGAGGCGGGCGTGTCGGTCGACACGATCCGGCGTGCGTACCGGTCGGGCGCGCTGCGGGCCTTCCGGCCGGGTGGAACGCGCCGGATCGTGATCCTCCGCGAGGACCTGCGGGCCTGGGCGTTCAGCGACGAGCACCTCGTCACTGGCCCGGCTGCGCAGCTACGCCCCGCAAACCGATGCGCCCGGCGTGATCTCGCGTCGTGCGGTGCGACAGCGCGGGCGGCGTGACGCGGCGGTGGGCAGCGTCGAGCGGCTGTGTGAGATCGAGAGGAGTGCGTGAGCGTGGCGGACGGGAAGAAGAGCAACGGCAAGTGGGTCGATCGCTGGCGCGAGGGCGGCCGCCATCGCCAGCGCACGTTTGATCGCCGCGGCGACCGCGACGCGTTTCGGCGCGAGCGCATCCGCCGTGAGCAGCTCGGCGGTCTCGTGCGCCTTGAGCACGACATCACGCTCGCCAAGTTCATGGAGGACTACTGGCGACTGCACGCGGTGCCGAACCTGGAGCCGCAGACACGTCGGAACTACCGCCAGCAGTGGGGCAAGCACATCCTGCCGCGCCTCGGCGAATACGAGCTGCGAGCGATCAACGCTCAGGTCATCCTGCGCGAGCTCGTCGAGCCGATGCGCGAGCGCTGGCGCCGGCGACCCGACGCTGCTGCAAGTCCTCGCCGTGCTGCAAGCGATCTTCGCCCACGCCGTCAGCACCGACCGCGTGACCGACAACCCCGTCAGCCGCGTCAAGAAGCCTCGACAGCCGGGCGGCCGCGAGGTACCCCCCGTCCCACCGGCGACCGTCGAGCAGCTACGCGCGCAGCTCAGGCCGGCCGACGCCCTGATCGTCTCCGTGCTCGCCTACGCGGGCGTGCGGCCGGGCGAGGCGCTGGCGCTCACCTTCGGCGACGTACACAAGCGAACGATCCTCGTCGAGCGCGCCGCCTCGCTCGGAGAGGTCAAGGAGACGAAGACCGGACGGCTTCGCTCTGTGAGGCTCCTACCTCCGCTAGCTGAGGACCTGATCGCATGGCGAGCTGCGTGCGGTGGGCCAGGCGACGAGGCGCTGATCTTTCCCGCCGCGGGCGGCCGGCCGTGGACGCAGCACGAGTGGCGAAACTGGGCGCGGAACCGCTTCCGCCCGGCAGCGGCTGCGGCTGGCGTCGACGGAGCCCGCGCCTACGATCTGCGCCACAGCTTCTGCTCGCTGCTGCTCTACGAGGGCCGCACGATCGTCGAGGTCGCGCGCCAGGCGGGGCACGCGCCGTCGATGAGCCTGGACACCTACCAGCACGTGATGGACGAGCTGGAGGGCGCCGAGCGGCTGCCGGCGGAGGAGCAGATCCGGCGTGCGCGCGCGAGGCTGGTACCCGTTTCGTACCCGCCGAGCCGTCTGCGAGCGCCGCGCGTCGCGGCGGACGGGCCGAATTCCCTGCTCAGCGGGGAGAGCCCGCCCTCGGACTCGAACCGAGAACCTCTTCATTACAAGTGAAGTGCTCTGCCAATTGAGCTAGGCGGGCAGGCAGTGGTGGCGGAGGCTAGCGCGCCGTGTTGTGGCAGGCTACGCCGCGGATGAGCGACGACGCGGCCACCCATGGCGCGCTGGAGGACCGTGCCCTCGGCGACGGGCTCGTCGGCAACCTCATCGGCGGCAACGCGATCCGCGCGATCGCGGCGACGCTGATCTTCGCCGGCCACGTGGTCGTCAACGCCGACCCCGGCGCGAGCGTCGAGAACTACGGCTGGGCGCAGAAGATCGTCGGCCACCTCGATCTCTCGCTCATGCTGTTCTTCGTCCTGTCGGGCTATCTCATCGGCCGGCCGTTCGTGCGCTCGTTCGTGCTCGGCACGGCACGCCCGTCCGTGCGCCGCTACGCCCGCAACCGCGCGCTGCGAATCGTGCCGATCTTCTACGTGGCCGTGGCGATCGTGCTCCTGCGCTTCGGCCTCGACGGCGCGATCGGCCCGACGCCCGACAACCCGACCGGCACCGCCCCCGCATCGGCCTGGTGGCAGGTGCTGTCGATGTTCACGTTCACGCAGAGCTACACCGGCGGCTCGGTCGTCATCCCGCTCGGCCAGGCCTGGTCGCTGGACGCCGAGGTCGCGTTCTACCTCGCGATCCCGATCGCGGCGGCGATCGCCTACCGCCTCGGCAGCCGCATTCGCACCCCGCTCAAGCGCGCGCGGGCGGCATTCGCGTTCATCGCGAGCCTCACGCTCGTGAGCATCTGGCTGCGCCAGCACGGCGACGACACGATCGCGACGCAGGCCAGCCCACCGCTCGTCGTCTACGCGTTCCTGCCGGGCGTCGCGCTCGCGGTCGTCGAGCCGTTCGCGATCTCCCATCTCCGCGGCCGCCCCGCCCGCGCGCGGCGGATTGCCTGGGCCGCCGCGGCGACAGCCGCGCTCGCGGCCCTGCTGTACATCGCCTTCGACTACCCGGGCCACACGACCGCGATCCACAACGCCCTCGGCCGCCAGGCGCTGATGACCGCCGTGTTCGCAGGCGCCGTGCTGGCCGGGCTGCTCGCGCTGCAGATCGGCACCGGACGCGCGCCGCGCTGGATCGACAACCGCGTGATGCACTACATCGGCGAGCGCTCCTATGCGATCTACCTGCTGCACATCTGGGTCCTGTTCGAGGTGATCAACGTCGTCGGCGCGAATGCCGGCACGCCGGAATTGATCGCGGCGATGGTCCTCGTCGGGTTCCCGGTGACGGTCGCACTCGCCTCGCTTTCGTGGCGATTCATCGAGCGCCCGGCGCTCGAACGGCGCCTGCCGTGGGCGCGCAGCGAGGCCGCCGGACCGGGCGCGCACAGCGGTCTGAGACCCGATCCCGAACCCGCTCTCGTACCGGCAGGCGTCGCGTCGCGCCAGGATCCGGCAGGATAGGCGCCGTGCGGTTGACCGATCGCAGCATCGGCAGGGAGGCCCTGCGGCGCTTGGCGTTCCTGTTCCAGGACGGGATGGTCCTCGCGACGACGCTGCGCGGGCTGGACGCGATCGACCTGCTCGAACCCTCGCTCGCCCGCCCGCAGACGCTCTCGCGCCTGCGCCCGGACCTCACCGACACGGGCGTCGCGCACGTCCGCGTCGGCCTGCGGACGCTCGCGCAGGCGGGCTGGATCGAGCGCGGCCCGGAGCTGGCACCGGAGGAGACGACGATCGACTGGACGCCCGCCGGACTCGCCGTCGCCTCCCATCACGACAACTACCTCGCGCTCGGCGCATATCTCGCGACGTTCCTCAGCAACCAGCCCGACGCCTGGGAGCAGCCATGGGACGCCGAGCGGCTGGCGCTGTTCGCCGAGCTCGTCGAGGCCGCCGAGGCGCGCTGGGAGCTCGACGACCTCGAGTCGCCGCTGCGCGACGACGTCGTCGCGCACCTCGACGGCGCGCTCGCGTCGCCGGCGCTGCTGTGGCTCGACGCGACCGGCGCCCTCGCAGGCGACGGCCCCATGCTGCCGCAAGGTGAGGGCGGCGAGCTCGTCGCACGCCTGCTGCGAACGCTCGGCTGGCTCGCCGAGGACGGCGCCTGGACCGACGACGGCCTCACAGGGCTTGACTTCGTCGTGCACCTCGGCCTCGTCGGCTCCTACCTGCCGATGTTCGCCCACCTGCCCGAGCTCTACGGCGGCGAGATCAGCGGAGCCCGCACCGGTCCCGCCGACGGCCGCGAGTGGCACGTCCAGCGCGAGCTGAACATCCGCGCGAGCTCGGCCGCGCACGGGCGCTACTTCGGCGACGCCGACGCGATGATCGTCAACATCTTCGACCGCGAGCCGGTGGCCGACCAGCCGCGCTTCGTGCTCGACACCGGCTGCGGCGAGGGGAGCTGGCTGGCGCGCATCCACGCGCTCGTGTGCGACCGCACACTGCGCGGGCGCCACCTCGACGAGCACCCGCTGCTGATGGTCGGCGCCGATTACAGCGACGCGGCCGTGCAGCGCGCGCGACGCACGCTCGCCGATGCGGGCGCGCCGGCGCTCGTCCTGCTCGGCGACGTCTCCGATCCGGACGCCATGCGCGACGATCTCGCCGCGCACGACCTCGCGATCGAGGACGGCCTGCACCTGCACGCGTTCGTCGACCACGACCGCGGTTACAGCGGCGCCCACGCGCCCGCCACCGCGGCCGGGCTGTCGAGCGCCGCCTACGTCTCGGAGTCCGGGCACGTGCTCGATCCCGCCGACGTCGAGGCCGACCTCGCCGCCCACCTCACGCGCTGGGCGCCGCACGTCGCCCGCCACGGGCTCATCGTGCTCGAGGCGCACTGCGTCGCGCCGAACGTCGCCGCGCGCCACCAGGGCGCGCTGCACAGCATCGCCTTCGACGCCTATCACGGCCTCTCGCGCCAGTATCCCGTCGAGCGGCGGGCGTTCATCGCCGCGCTGCGCCGCGCCGGGCTGCGCCAGGCCGCCACCGGCGAGCACCGCTATCCGACGACCCGGCCCTTCGTCGCCGTCAGCCTCAACCACCTGCTCGGCGGCGGCGCGGACGAGCGCGACCTCATTCCCGGCTACGACGGCGACGTCCTGCGCCAGGACACGTGGCAGCCGGAGCCCGGCGTCGACCGGCGCGACGGTCGCGGTCTGCACGATCTGCTCTACGACCGCGG
>CAVSHS010000037.1:0-346806 GCA_963727785.1 uncultured Solirubrobacteraceae bacterium | reverse complement strand
GGACACGCCACCTGTCCGGACTGCGACGGCACCCGCCTGAGCCCGGAGGCCCGGTCTCGAAGATCAAGGCGGTCAACATCGCCGACGCCTGCGCGATCCAGATCAGCGACCTCGCCGAGTGGGTGCGGGTCCTGGACGAACCGGCCGTCGCGCCGCTGCTGGCGGCGCTGGGGCACACGCTCGACTCGTTCGTCGAGATCGGGCTCGGCTACCTCTCCCTCGACCGCCCGTCCGGCACGCTCTCGGGCGGCGAGGCGCAGCGCACCAAGATGATCCGCCACCTCGGGTCGTCGCTCACCGACGTCACCTACGTCTTCGACGAGCCGACGATCGGCCTGCACCCGCACGACATCCAGCGGATGAACGACCTGCTGCTGCAGCTCCGCGACAAGGGCAACACCGTGCTCGTCGTCGAGCACAAGCCGGAGACGATCGCGATCGCCGACCACGTCGTCGACCTCGGCCCCGGCGCCGGTACCGCGGCGGCGGGTGGTCTTCGAGGGCACCGTCGAGGGGCTGCGGGCCAGCGACACGCTCACCGGCCGCCACCTGGACGACCGGGCCTCCTTGAAGGCGTCGGTGCGGACACCGTCGGGCGCGCTGGAGGTCCGCGGCGCGAGCGCCCACAACCTGCGGGACGTCGACGTCGACATCCCGCTCGGCGTGCTCGTCGTCGTCACCGGCGTCGCCGGCTCGGGCAAGAGCTCGCTGATCCACGGCTCGGTCCCGGCCGGCGACGGGGTGGTGTCGGTCGACCAGGCCGCGATCCAGCGGCTCGCGGCGGAGCAACCCGGCGACGTACACCGGGCTGCTCGACCCGATCCGCAAGGCGTTCGCGAAGGCCAACGGCGTCAAGCCGGCGCTGTTCAGCGCCAACTCCGAAGGCGCCTGCCCCACCTGCAACGGCGCCGGCGTCATCTACACCGACCTGGCGATGATGGCCGGCGTCGCCACCACCTGCGAGGAGTGCGAGGGCAAGCGCTTCCAGGCCGCGGTGCTGGAGTACACGCTCGGCGGCAAGGACATCAGCGAGGTGCTCGCGATGCCGGTGACCGAGGCGAGGAGTTCTTCGGCGCCGGCGACGCGCACGATGCCGGCGGCGCACAAGATCCTCGACCCGGCTCGCCGACGTCGGCCTCGGCTACCTCAGCCTCGGCCAGCCGCTCACCACGCTGTCCGGCGGCGAGCGCCAGCGGCTCAAGCTGGCCATCCACATGGCCGAGAAGGGCGGCGTCTACGTCCTCGACGAGCCGACCACCGGCCTGCACCTCGCCGACGTCGAGCACCTGCTCGGCCTGCTCGACCGGCTCGTCGACTCCGGCAAGTCGGTCATCGTCATCGAGCACCACCAGGCGGTCATGGCGCACGCCGACTGGATCGTCGACCTCGGCCCCGGCGCCGGCCACGACGGCGGCCGGATCGTCTTCGAGGGCACGCCCGCCGACCTCGTCGCCGCCCGCTGCACCCTCACCGGCGAGCACCTCGCGGCCTACGTCGGCACCTGACCGAGACCCGTCACGGCACGACCGTCGCGTGAGAGCGCACGGTCGTATCTGGCACGATTCGCGCGTGACCAGCAGCCCCGCCGCGGCGCAGCACCTGCGCGACCTCGCGCGGCTGCGCCGCGTCCGCGACCGGATCGACCGGGAGTACGCGCAGCCGCTGGACGTCGAGGCGCTCGCCCGCGGCGCGCACATGTCGGCCGGGCACCTCAGCCGCCAGTTCCGGCTCGCCTACGGCGAGTCGCCCTACAGCTACCTCATGACGCGGCGCATCGAGCGCGCGATGGCGCTGCTGCGCCGTGGCGACCTCAGCGTCACCGAGGTCTGCTTCGAGGTCGGCTGCTCGTCGCTGGGCACCTTCAGCACGCGCTTCACCGAGCTGGTCGGCGTGCCGCCCAGCACCTACCGCCGCCACGCGGCGCGCGCGACGGCGGGGATGCCGTCGTGCGTCGCCAAGCAGGTCACCAGACCGATCAGGAATCGAGAAGCACCGGTCACCGGGCCGCAGCTAGCGTGACCGCCATGGACATCACCATTCACGCGAGCTACCTCCCGCACGACGACCCGGACGCCTCCCTGGCCTTCTACCGCGACACCCTCGGCTTCGAGGTGCGCATCGACGTCGGATACGAGGGGATGCGCTGGATCACGGTCGGCCCCGCCGACCAGCCCGGCACGTCCATCGTCCTGCATCCGCCGGCCGCCGACCCCGGCATCACCGACGACGAGCGCCGCACCATCGCCGAGATGATGGCCAAGGGCACCTACGCCGCCATCAACCTGGCCACCAAGGATCTCGACGGCACCTTCGAGCGGTTGCAGGCCGGCGACGCCGAGATCGTCCAGGAGCCGATCGATCAGCCGTACGGCGTTCGCGACTGCGCCATCCGCGATCCCGCGGGCAACCTGATCCGCATCCAGGAGCTGCGCTGACCTGACCCCGCCGCGATCGGCCAGGGCCGGCGGCGTCACGCCGCGGCCCGCGCCAGCGCTCCCGCCGGTGCGCTCAGCGCGTGCGCGCCCGCCAGCCCGCGCCATTCGCCGAAGCGCGCGAACAGCGCGCGCACCTCGGCCTCCTCGGCGCGCGCCGCCGGGTTGCCGCCCGAGCGGGCCCGGCCGAGCAGCTTCAGGAAGCCGAGGTCGCCGGCGGGGATGACGTCGTAGCGGCCCTGGCCGTGCAGCGCGAGCATCTCGACGGTCCAGCGGCCGATCGTCGGGATCGCGAGCAGGCGCCGCCAGGCGCGCTCGTGGTCGGGGCCGTCGAGGTCGATCCGCCCGCGCTGCACCTCGCGCGCCACCCGCACGAGCGCGATCGCGCGGCGGCCGGCGAGGTCGAAGCTCTCCAGCCGCGCGGGCGCGCAGGCCGCGAGCACCGCCGCCGCCGGCACGTCGCGCAGTCCCGTCTGCGCGCAGCGAGGGCCGAGCGCGCGCACGATCCGGGCCTCGATCGCCGCGGCCCGCGAGGACTCGATGAGCTGCTCGCAGACCGCCCAGGCGAGCGCCTCGAACGCGAACGGGCCGGCGCGTCACGCGCAGCCACGGACGGCGCCGCAGCGAGGGCCCGACGAGCGGGTCGTCGCGGTGGCGCTCCCAGAACGGGCGCAGGTCGTCGTCGACGCCGAGCGCGAAGCGCATGCGCCCGATCGCCGCCTCGGCGTCGGCGCGATCCTGCGCCCACGCGCCGAAGAGCACGCTGCGCTCGCCCGTCTGCGCGACGCGGACGACCGCAGGCCGCCCGTCGAGGTGCAGCAGGCGCTCGAGCACGCCGCCGCGCCGGCGCAGCACCCCGTCGCGGCCGCCGTGCGCGGGCAGCCGAAACGGCCACCGGGGAACGACCTCGACGCGAACCTCGACCACGCCGCAGACGCTACGCGGCGCTCAGGACGGCCGCGCCGGGCGATCCCGCACGTTGCGGACGCGGATCCGCGGCGCGGACGCCGCTGCTACTTGCCGCGCTCGCCGAGCACGTGCACGTCGACGAGGAACGAGCGGCTGGCGAGCACGGACCCGAGCAGCCGGCGCCGGCGGCGCGCCAGGCGGCGGGTCCGGCGCCGCTGCACGATCGCGACCGTCGCGGCGCCCGCGACGACGCCGGCACCGACGACCGCGACCGTCTGCACGACCGCCGGCGACAGCGACGCCCGGATGCCGCGCAGGCTCGACGGGCTGCGCGCGGGCCTCGGCGAGCACCGCGACGCCGTCGAGCACCTCGCCGTCGGCCGCGGCGTGGTCGTACACCTCTGGCGTCTCGTCGGTCATGAGCGGGCGGGCAGCCGGTCTTCCGGGCCCGGCATGTCGCCGAGCTTCGGAGAGCTGCGCGTGGTCGAGGAAGTGGGGCTGAAGCAACGTGGACAGGATGACGATGTCGTGCACCTGCTGCAGGGGGATACCCCGAGACGTGCCCAGATACTGAACGGAGTGCCAGACGTTGGCGCGCACCGCGGGAGGCGCCATCGGCTAGAACCGCGATTCGTAGACCCGGAAGCGCTTGACGACCCGGCCGCCCATCGCCTCCATCCCGCGGTTCATCGACCGGTTCGTCTCGAGGATCCAGCCCATCTCGCCCCATTTCTGGGGCCGGACCTTCGCCATGTCGAAGTGCTCGACGTAGAACCGCGCGGCCGTGCCGGTGTGCTGGTACTCGGGCTTGACGCCGAGGAAGCCGACGCGGACGCGGTCGATGATCCTCGCGCGGCGCAGGAAGTGCCACCAGCCCAGCGGCAGCAGGCGCCCGTTCATCTTCTTGAGCACCTGGTTGAGGTCGGGCACGGTGATCGCGATGCCGATCGTCTCGCCGTCCTTCTCGGCGAGCATGAACCAGTGCTTGTCGAAGACGATCTGCAGCTCCTCGGCGTAGTGCTTGAGGTCTGACTGCGAGTAGGGCACGAAGCCCCAGTTCTTCTTCCAGGCGGCGTTGTAGACCTCGCCGAAGACCTCGATCTCCTTCGCCAGGTCGCGGCGGCGCATGTGGCGCAGCCGGACGCCGTGCTTGCGCTCGCACTGCTCGGAGAGCTCGAAGATGATCGGCAGGATCTTCTCGCGGTCGTCGATGACGAGCTCCCACATCCACAGGTCGATCGCCTTCGTCAGGCCGGCGTCCTCGCAGAGGCGCTGGTAGTAGGGCGGGTGCCAGGGCTGCTTGATCATCGGCTCGCGCTCGAAGCCCTCGATGAGCACGCCGCACTCGTCGTTCATCGTGTAGTCCATCGGGCCGATCATGTGGTGGCGCCCGCGCTCGGCGAGCCACCCCTGCGCAGCCGCGACGAGCGCGCGCGCGACCTCGGGGTCGTCCTCGAGCTCGAGGAAGCCGAACATCCCCGTGCCGGCGCCGTGCTGGGCGTCGTAGGCGCCGTCGACCTGCGCCGAGATGCGCCCGACGACGCGGCCGTCGCGGCGCGCGAGGAACTCCTGCGCCCCGGCGTGCTTGAAGTACGCGTTCATGCGGCGGCTGTGGAACATGCGCCGCTCGATCCGCAGCGGGGGAACCCATTGCTCCGATGTAGAGTGCAGCCGGAACGGGAGCTCGATGAACTCCCGCAGCTCCCCGCTCGACGCGACCGCTTGGACGTCGACGCTCACGGTGCCCCACGCTACATGGCCTCCCTGTCACACGACGTCTTCGCCAAGGTCCGCGGCCACGAACGCGCCGAGCAGCTGCGTGCCGCGCGCGAGGCCGACGTGCTGCCCTACTTCCGCACGCTCGAGGGTCCCGCCGGCCCCGTCGTCGAGATGGAGGGCGCCGCGCGGATCATGCTCGGGTCCAACAACTACCTCGGCCTGACCGGCGACGAGCGCGTCATCAACGGCGCGCACGCCGCGCTGACGCAGTACGGCACCGGCCTCACGGGGTCGCGGCTGCTCAACGGGACCACGGCCCTGCATCTCGAGCTCGAGCGGGAGATCGCCGAGTGGATGGGCACCGAGGAGGCGCTCGTGACCTCGACGGGCGCGCAGGCGAACCTCACGGCGCTCGGAACGCTGCTCGCGCCGGGCGACACGGTCGTCGCCGACTCCGGCGACCACGCCTCGATCCTCGACGGCTGCCTGCTGAGCCGCGCGAAGCTGCGCGCATTCCGCCACGGCCGGATGGACAAGCTCGAGCGCACGCTCGAGAAGGCCAAGGGCGACGCCGGCGGGATCCTCGTCGTCGTCGACGGCGTCTTCTCGATGGAGGGCGACATCGCGCCGCTGCAGGAGATCACCGAGCTGTGCGGTCGCTTCGGCGCGCGGCTCATGGTCGACGAGGCGCACGGCGCCGGCGTGCTCGGCCCGCGTGGCGCCGGCGCCGCCGAGCTGCTCGGCGTCGAGGATCGCGTCGACCTGCGGATGGGCACGTTCTCCAAGTCGCTGGCGAGCTGCGGCGGCTTCCTCGCGGGCGACCACGAGGTGATCGACTTCCTGCGCGTCCAGAGCCGCTCGTTCCTCTTCACGGCCGCGGGCGTACCGGCAGCCCTCGGTGCGGCGCTCGCGGCGCTGCGGATCGTGCGCTCCGACGAGGGCCCGCCGCTGCTCGCGCGGATGCTCGACAACGCCGCCTACCTGCACGCCGGGCTGCGCGAGCGCGGCTTCAAGGTCGTCGAGCACGCGGGCGATCACATGACGCCGATCGTGCCGGTGAGCGTCGGCGACGACTGGAAAGCGGTGCTACTGTGGCGCGCGCTCTATGACGCCGGGGTCTTCGTCAACGTCGCGATCCATCCCGCCGTGCCGCCCGGCGGCGCGCTGCTGCGCACGAGCGTCATGGCGACCCACGATCGCCCGACGCTCGACCGGGCGCTCGACGCGTTCGCCGCGGTCAAGGCGGATTTCGAGTCGCAGCACGGTCCGCTGCCGGTCTGACCGGCCGATCTGCTTGTCCAAACTTTCACAAGCTGACCACCGAAGAAAAACATCGCTCTGAGCGAGCGCATTTCGTCCATCTGCCTTGAACGCGACCCGCCCCTCGCATACGTTCGCCAAGCGCTCAAGCGCGGGCGAGCGGGGAAGCAGCAGACCCGGCCGGGACACCTGAAAGGCGTCCGGCGACGGAGTTTCACCGTCGACTGCTTGTCGTGCCCGGTATGCCCGCACATTTCCATTGCTGAAACCAACCACGAAGCGCTGCCGCCTGCACGGATGGGGGTAGCCAGGGAGGACTCATGCACGACGCAACAGCGACGATGGCCCCTGCGCCGCCGCAACATATGCAAGCTCTTCAACGCGCCAACGAGGTTCGCCTCGCTCGCGCTGAGCTCAAGCGCAATGTCGGCGTAGGAGCGATCACCGTCGATGAGGTCATTCTGAAGTGCCCCTGGGAGGCGGCGAGCATGACGATCGCCGAGCTTCTCACAAGCCAGCGTCGCTGGGGAACGACGCGTTGCAGCAAGTTCCTGGCGGGCATCGGAATGCCAGAGACCAAGACCGTCGGGTCGATGACCGAACGCCAGCGCAGCCTGCTGGCCGCGATGGTCTGACGCACATGACGCGGACGCCGCCCGGCCGCCAGGCCGGCGGCGGCGCCGCCTGATGGCCGGAGTCCACGACGAGGTGGGTCGTGGACTCAGCCACAGGCTCTAGGCGAACTCCCAGCCGCGCGTCGCGATCTCGATGATGTGCCCGTCGGGGTCGCGCAGGTACAGCGACCGGAAGCCGTCGCGGTCGAAGATCTCGCTGCAGTGCACGCCGCATTCGCGCAGGTACTCAAACCAGGCCTGATGCTCCTCCGTCGTCTCGACGAGGAACGCGAAGTGGTGCGTCGCGCCGACGCCGATCTGGCCCGGCTCGAGGTCGGGGTACTCCATGAACGACACGAGCGTCGTGCGCGCCGAGCCGCCGAAGCCGAACCAGAAATGGCGCGCGCTGGGATCGTCGGCGTTGACCGCGTCGCTGACGAGCGTCAGGCCGAGCACGTCGCGATAGAAGGCGGTCGTCCGATCGAGGTCCTGACAGATCGCTGTGAGGTGATGCAGCCCCCGCAGCGCCATCCGGCGCGGCTCCTTGTAGTCCATTGGACCGAAGGCTACGGTTCCCAGCCGCTTCGCCGTGACACCGCAAGCGCCGCGTCGACGCGGCGCTCGAGCGCGCTGCCGTCCGTCCGCCCGAGCAGCGTCGCCTGCACGCGGCCGCGCCAGCGGGCCACCGCGAGGTACGGGCACGTCGCAACGCCGTAGAGGCTCGCGAGGACGCCGTCGCGGTCCCAGCCGACCGGGAAGCTCCAGCGCCGCTCGCGCACGAGCTGGCGCAGCTCCTCCAGGCCGCCGCCGATCGAGACGACGGCGA
The DNA here is from genome assembly GCA_963727785.1 of uncultured Solirubrobacteraceae bacterium. Lineage (GTDB taxonomy): Bacteria > Actinomycetota > Thermoleophilia > Solirubrobacterales > Solirubrobacteraceae > CADCVQ01. The sequence goes on along the minus strand of CAVSHS010000037.1, from coordinate 339,046 downwards.
CCTGCAGGCCGCGATGGCGGCGCGGGAGCGACTCGAGCCGGTCGAAGGCGCCGGCGCAGCCGTCGTCCCTCGTGGCCATGAGACCCAGCACGAGCGGCCCGCGCTCGGTCAGCGCGCAGAGGTTGAGGATCGTCGGGCCGCGCACCTCGCAGGCCGGGCGGCGGCCCGCCTCGCCGTGGTCGCGGGTGCCGGAGGCGGCCACGTTGGCGTCGCAGGGGTCGTCCTCGCTGTCGCAGACGACGTCCGAGCCGGCGAGCACGACGGCGAACGGCGGCAGCTGCGCGCCCGCGGGAAGGCCGGCGGCGCCGGGACCGGCGGGGCGCGTCGCGCCGATCACGAGGAAGCCGGCGACGAGGATCGCCGCGATCCCCACCAGCCAGGCGTAGCGGCCAGTGGGCAGGAGCCGCGGCCCGCCGGCGCCGGTCATGCAAGCGCTTCGGTCGCGGCCGCGGGCTCCTCGCGCGGCGCGGCCGCCGCGGTCCGCGCGCCCGTGTGGCGCTCGGCGAGCAGCAGCACCGCGGGCAGCACGAGCAGCACGCCGAGCAGGGAGACCGTGAGGTCGACGACGGTGACGAACCCGAAGTCGCGCAGCATCCGGATGTCCGAGACGACGAGCACGGCGAACCCGGCGATCGCGGTCGCGCCGGAGGCCAGCACCGCCGCGCCGGTCGAGCGGTACGTGCGCTGCAGCGCGGCGTGCGGGTCGTGGCCGAGCGCGCGCTCCTGGCGGTAGCGCTCGGACAGCAGCACGCTGAACTCGGTCGAGATCGCGATGACGAGCGCGCCGAGCGTGACGGACATCGGGTTCAGCGGGATCCGCAGCGCGAACAGCACGAGCGCCGACCAGCCGGTCGCGAGCACGATCGGGACGAGCGGGACGAGCGCGCGGGCGACGCCGCGCAGGGCGAGCAGCAGCACGACGGCCACCGCCAGCAGGCCGGCGATCAGCGTCAGCATCCGCCGGACGTTTGAGGCCACCTCGGCGTTGGCGTCGGCGGCGAGCACCGGCAGGCCCGCGAGCCGCGCGCGCACGCCGGCCGGGCGGCCGTCGCCGAGGCGGGCGCGCATCGCGTCCATGACGTCCTTCTGGCGGTCCAGCGCCATGAGCTTGATGCCGAACGCGAGCGTCGCGGTGCGCCGGTCGGCGCTGACGACCGATTGCGAGAAGTACGGCGGCACCGCGTCCAGCAGCCCGCGGATGGCGGCGGCGTCACGGCGCGAGGAGGCGGTCGTGAAGAGGTCGGGCAGCGAGAACGCGGGGCACAGCTCGGCCGTGCCGCAGCCGCGCGACGCCGAGTAGCCGTAGCGCCTCAGCACGCCCGTCTGGTAGCCGATCATCCAGTTCAGCACCGCGGGGCTCGTGAGGTCGGCGCCCTCGATGAGCACGTCGACCTCGCCGCCGACGCCGGTCGAGCGCTGCAGGGCGTCGAGATCGCGCAGCGCGCCGAGATCCTGCGGGACGAGCTTCTGGATGTCGGACTCCACGCGCGTCTGCGTGTCGAGCGCCCAGCCGGCGGCCGCGAGCACGAGGGCGATCGCCAGCACGCGCGCCGGGTTGGCGATCGCGCGTGCAAGCGCGGCGCCGGCGATGGCGCGGGTGCGGCGCGCGAGCGCGCTGTCGCCGGCGCGGCTACGGGTCGCGCCGAGCGCCCGTGCCACGCCGGCGCCCGCGCGCCGCAGCGCCGGCGGCGGCGCCGCCCGCTCGGCGAGCACGAGCGCCGCCGTCCCCGCCAGCAGCGCGCAGGCGAACGCGATCGCGATGCCCGCCACGAGCAGGAGCCCGAAGCCGCGCACCATCGGCACGGGCGAGAGCGTCAGCGCGGCGAAGCCCGCCGCCGTCGCGGTCGCCGCGACGGCCACCGCGGGCGCGCCGAGCAGCGCCGCCCGCCGGGCCGCCGGCGCGGCGCCGAGCGCGCCGCGCCCCTCCTCCTCGATGCGCGACTGCAGCTGGATCGCGTAGTCGACGGCGAGGCCGATGAGGACCGGCAGCACCGCGATCGAGGCCATCGTGAGCGACGCGCCCGCGAGCGACAGCACGCCGAACGTCAGCGCGGCGGCGGCGAGCGCGATGCCGAGCGGGAGCAGCCGCGGGCGGCCCGCGAAGACGAGCGTGAGCGTGAGCGCCATGACGAGCAGCACCACGACGAGCAGCACCCACATCGAGCCGGTGATCGACGACGTCAGGTCCGACACGACGACCGGGGCGCCGGTGACCGTGTAGGTCGCCCCGTTGGCCGGCTTCCATTCCTTCATCGCGACCGCGGCCCGGATGCGCCGCAGCGCCGCGCTGCGCTGGGCCTCGCTCAGCCCGGCCTTCAGGCGCACCTGCACGAGCGCCACCTGGCCGGGCCCGCCCCTGCTCGGGAACAGGTAGGCGAACTTGCGCTTCGGCGTCCCGGCGGGCTTGGCGGGGTCGAAGACGAGCGTCGAGACGAAGTTCGGATCGTCGATGCGCGGGATCGCGCGCAGCCCGTAGCGCACGGCGAGGTCGACGATCTCGCTCTGGAACTGGGCGTCGACACGGGCGCGGGCGTTCGCCGCCGCGCGCCGGGCGGCCGCCGCGCTCAGCCCGCGGCGCAGGGCGACGCGGCGGGCAGTCCTCGCCGCCGCGGTGGCCCGCCGCTGGCTCTCGGCGGCGCGCAGCGCGAAGCCGCCGCCGAGCTGGCGGACCGCCTCGTTGATGAACGTCCCGGGACCGAACACGACCTTGACGGGCTTCGTCCGCGCGAGCTGCCCGCACGGACCGTTCGCGCCGCCGCGGGGCGTCGAGCCGGCCGGGATGTTGCCGGCGATGCAGCCCTCGAGGCCGAGCAGCCGCTCGAGGTCCTGCGTGAGCAGGAGCTTCGTCAGCGAGCCGCGGACGAGCACGATGATCGGGTCGTCGCCGAAGCGCTCACGGTAGGTCGTCGTCGCGCCGTAGGCCGGGCTGTGCGTGCCGACGAGCGTGTCGATCCCCGCGTCGGGCCGCAGCTGCGCGGCGAGCGCGAGCCCGCCGAGGGCCAGCATGGCCGTCAGCGCGAGCACGAGCGCAGGCCGCCTGGCCGCGAGCGACGCGGCCCGGTACAGCGGGCGTGGGTCCTTCACGGTGCGATCAGGCTACGTGGAGCACAGGCGCGTTGCGCCTCACTCCATGCCGAGCGGGCCCTGCGACTCGCCGGCCAGGAACTGGCGCACGAACTGGTTGTCGGACTCGAACAGCTCGGTGGCCGGCCCGGACTCGACGATCCGGCCCTTCCAGAGGACCGAGATGTGCTCGGCGACGCGGCGCGCGGTCATGATGTCGTGGGTGATGAGCGTGAACGCCGGCGGCGGCGTTCCGCGCTTCTGCGCCTCGCCCATCATGTCCTCGTGGATCTCCTGGATGAGCTCGCCGAGGAGGGCGGTGCGCACCGGGTCCAGACCCGAGTCGGGCTCGTCGAAGAGGACGATGTCGGGGTCGAGCACGAGCGCGCGGGCAAAGCCCGCGCGCTTGCGCATCCCTCCCGACAGCTCGTTGGGCATCTTGTCGTGGGCGTCCTGCAGGCCGACCTCGGCGAGCCGCCGGTTGACGATCTCGCCGATCTCCTCCTCGCTCTTCTCCGTGTGCTGGCGCAACGGAAAGCACGTGTTGTCGAAGACGTTCATCGACCCGAACAGCGCGCCGTCCTGGAACAGGACGCCGAACTTCTGGCGCATCTTGAAGAGGTCGTCGTCCGCCATGCTCGGGACCGACTCGCCGTGCACGAGCACATCGCCCCGGTCGGGATACAGCAGCCCGACCATGTGCTTGATGCAGACCGACTTGCCCGTCCCCGAGGGCCCCAGGATCATCGAGATCTTGCCCTCGGGGATGCCCATGTTCAGGCCGCGCAGGATCTGGTTGCGGCCGAACGCCTTGTGGACGTCGATGAACTCCACCGCGTCCTTGGCGCCGTGCGGGCGCTTCAGGCCGGTGTGCCAGCGGTACTCGTCTTCCTGACTGGGGATCGTCGACATCGTGCTCGTAGCGTAAACGGCGCGCGCGCTCGTCAGCCGCCCTTCGCCGCTGCGAGTGCCTGCGCCGCCGCGGCGGCGGCCGCGAGCAGCTCGCCGGCGTTCGCGGCGGGCCGCTGCCCGTGCGGCACGTTGTAGGCCTCGTAGGCGGCCTTCGCCGCGGCGCTCGCCTCCTCCTCGAGACGCGCGATCTCCGGCGAGGCGGCGTCGGCGGGTTCGGCCGGTGCTTCGGCTGCGGGAGCCTCGGCCGGTGCTTCGGCCGCGGGCGCCGCGGCGACCGGCTCCTCGGGCTCCGTCACCGCCGGCTCGGCGGCAGCGGGCTCCTCCGCCGGGGCGGAAGGCGCCGGAGCCTCTCCCGGCTGACGGAGGCGGATCGTTCCGTGACCGTGGCTGCCGCCGGCGGCGGCGGGCTCGGCTGCCGGCTCGGGCTCCGGGGTGGCAGCGGCCTCCGGCTCCGGCGCGGCCTCAGGCTCCGGCTCCGGCGCGGCCTCAGCCTCCGGCTCCGGCGCGGGCTCGGCACCCGGCGTGCGCAGGCGGATCGTTCCGTGGCCGACGCCGCTTGCCGCGGGCTCAGCGGCGGGCTCGGGCTCGGCTGCCGCCTCGGGCTCAGCCACAGCCTCCGGCTCCGCCACAGCCTCGGGCTCCGCCGCAGGCTCGGGCTCAGGCTCGGGCTCGGGCGCCGCACCCGCTGTGCGCAGGCGGATCGTGCCGTGGCCGACGCCCGTGTAGGCGGCGGCGTGGTCGGGCTCATCGGCCTGATCGGACGCCTCGGCCTGCGCGGGCTCGTCGGCCGCGGCGGACTCCAGGGCCTCAGCCCGCTTCTCGGCCGCAGCCGCAGCGACGACCGGGTCGTACCCCGCAGCCGGCTCGGCAGCTGCCTCCGCGGCCTGCGCCGCGTCGTCGGGCTCGGTGGGAACCTCCGGCGCCTTCGCATCGGCATCGCCCGCCGGCGGTGCGTCCGCTGTCGCGCCACCGTACGTCGCGCCCTTCAGACGGATCCGCCCGCCGGCGGCCTGCGCCGCAGCGGCCTGCACCGCCTCTGCGGGGACCTCCGCGACCGGCTCCGCGGGAGCTGCCGCCGGTGCCTCCTCGGGCTCGGCGTCGCGCCCGAGCAGGCGGATCACCCCATGGCCGAAGCGCCCCACGCCCGGCTTGTCCTTGACCTGCTCGACCGCGGACTCGGCCGCCGTCGCCGCCGCCGCCACGACCGCCTTGGCCTGCGCCACGAACTTGTCATACGCCTCCGAGGATGCTGACGCTGCCTTCGCCGCAGCCCCCGTGAGGTCTTCCCCACTCTTCGTCATGTCGTCTCCCGCGCTCGTTGCGGACGCGTCAGGCGCCGCTGTCGCGACGCTGCCGGTCCCCCACCCATTCGAAGCCTGCTCACCCTGGTTGCGTTCACCTTCGCCCCTGCGAAACCGCACGCTCATCGTCCTACCCTCCGATTGGCGCGCGTGGATTCGCGCCCCAGAACAGCTGCGTGCCGAGCATCCCGATCAGATGCACGAGCACGATGTTCAGCACCATCGACTTCGCGGTCGCCGTGCCCACGCCGACCGGCCCCCCACCCGCGTTGTAGCCGTAGTAGCACCCCACCAGCACGATCGCCGTCGCCATCACCATCGCCTTCGCCAGGCTGTACAGCAGATCGGGTGGATTCTGAAACATCCAGAAGATCAGGAAATAGCCTCCGCTGGAGACCTCGCCGATCTGCTGCACCACCGCGATGTAGGAGGCCAGGAAGCCCGCTCCGATCGCGGCGAGGTACACGAACGGGAGCACGAGCCAGGCGGCGAACAGGCGCGTGGCGCAGAGAAACGTGATCGAGCTGATCCCCATGACCTCGAGGGCGTCGATCTCGTCGGAGATCCGCATCGAGCCGAGCTCCGCGACGATCCCGGTGCCGACCTTCGCGGCCATCATGTAGCCGAAGGCGTAGGGCACGAGCTCGCGCAGGTCACACCAGGCCGCGAAGACCCCGGCGTAGGCGGGGTTGCCGACCGAGCGGTTGAAGTACGCGCCCTCGATCCCGCACTGCAGGCCGATGATGAACACGAGACCCCAGATGACGAGCGTCGAGGAGACGATGAGGATGCCCGCCTGGCGCAGCCCCTCGCCGAAGAAGCGAAACACCCGCAGCCCGTAGACCTCGCCGAGGATCCGCCCGCCGAACTTCGCGATCCCGCCGGCGTTGGCGACCCAGTCCCGCGGCACCGCTGTCCAGCCGCCGCCCATCATCGAAGGTTGGCGAGCTCCGGGCTCGTCGCCAGCAGCGTCTGGGTGAAGACGTAGTTGAACGCGAAGATGCCGAGGAACGCGATGACGACCGCCTGGTTGACCGCGCGGCCGACCCCCTCGGCCCCGCCCGAGGCCGTCATGCCCTTGTAGCAGCAGACGATCGCGATGATCGCCCCGAAGAGCGTGGTCTTCAGCGTCGATCCCCAGAGGTCGGTGAGCGACGCCTGCCCGAAGAACGTCGCCCAGAAGCCGCCCAGAGGCGCGCCGTTGACGAGCGTCGCAAGCACGCCGGAGAAGACGCCGAACAGCAGCGCGTAGACGTTGAACAGGCCCGTCACGAGCATCAGCGCCAGGAAGCGCGGCACGACGAGGTTCTTGACCGGATCGACGCCGAGCACCTGCAGCGCGTCGAGCTCCTCGCGGATCTTGCGCGCGCCGAGGTCGGCGGTGATCGCCGTGCCCGCGACGCCGGCCAGCACGATCGCGGTCACGAACGGCGCGAACTCGCGGATCGAGGCGAGCACGAAGAAGCCGCCCAGGCGGTCGATCGCGCCGAACAGGACGAGGAAGTTCGCCGCCTGCAGGCCCGGCGCGCCGTAGCCGAAGGCGACCGTCGAGACGAGCAGCGGAAACCAGCAGAGCTTCAGCGCGAAGAGGAACTGGTTGACGAACTCGCCGCCGTACGGGTACGGCGGACGCAGGGCGGACATGATCGTCTTGCCCGTGAGGATCATCATGTCGCCGACCTCTTCGAGGAGGCTCTTCGTCGGAAGGAACGCTCGATCGGCGACGTTGCGGACCATCGGTGTTGGTCTCCTCGCTGCTCCCAGGGCTGCGACGCTCTCCCGCGCGCCGCTTCCCAGCCTAGGTGAACGGGGGGCCCGCCGCCAGTCGTGCCGGCGCCGCGTGGCCGGATAGGCCGTCGATGGCCACCTCGCGCCGTGGTACGTTGGCGCCGCTGTGAGGCGGGCCCAGCCCAACCTGCGCGCATGCGCCGCGGCGGCCGCGGCGGTCCTGGCGTTCGCCGGCTGCGGCGGCGGCGAGCGGCGCGACGCCGACGCGCCGACCGGCACCTACGTGATCACCGTCAAGCGCGCGACCTTCCCCTCCGAGCAGCACCTGGCACAGCGCAGCGCGCTCGTCATCGCCGTGCGCAACGCGGGCGAGGAGACGATCCCCAACCTCAGCGTCGTGGTGCGCGGCTTCACCGACCGCATGGGCGGCGCGCGCAACGCCGACCCCACGCGCGACCTGTGGATCATCGACCGCGGCCCGGCCGGCGCAGCCACCGCGTTTGCGGACACATGGGCGGCAGGCCGCCTCGCGCCCGGCGACACGGCGACGCTGCGCTGGGACGTCACGCCGGTCGTCGCGGGCAGCCACGAGCTGACGTACGAGATCGCTCCGGCGGTCGCCGGCTCCGCGCGAGCGGTGCTCGCCGGCGGCCGCGAGCCGCAGGGCACGCTGGCCGTCCGAGTAGTCGACGAACCGGCGCAGGCGCGCGTCGATCCGCGCACCGGCGGCGTCCAGCGGCGGGAGTAGATCGCGTCCAGCCGGGTAGGTTCGCCGTGATAGAACGGCGACCAATCATCGGAGGACGAGAGATGGCGTACGAAGGACTTGAGGTCTACCTCACCGATCATCTGGCCGGCGCAACCGCCGGCGTGAACCTGGCCCAAATGGCCACCGAGGAGCACCGCTCCGACGAGCACGGCGCGTTCTTCGGCGAGATCGCGAGCGAGATCAAGGCCGACTACGAGACGCTCGAGCAGCTCATCGCCGACCTCGGAACCGAGAAGAGCGCGACGAAGACCGCGGCCGCCGAGATCGGCTCGAAGATGATGGCGCCGAAGTTCACGGGTGGCGACGACGACGAGTTCAACGCGTTCATCACGCTCGAGACGCTCTCCATCGGCGTCGAGGGCAAGCTCTGCATGTGGAAGGCGCTCAAGACGGTCGTCGACGCCTACCCCACGCTCGGCAACTACGACCTCGACGAGCTCCTCGAGCGCGCGCAGTCCCAGCGCGACCGGCTCGAGGCCAAGCGCCTGGAGGTCGCTCCGCAGGCGCTCGCGCACACCGCGAACGTCTGAGCCCGCGGATGGGCCCCCTCGCTGAGCGCGACGCTCAGCGAGGCAGGCGCGGCGCGATGATGCGGTAGGCCTTCAGGCCCAGCCCGAGCCGCTCGCGATCCTCTGACTGCATCGGGTCCAGTCCGGTCAGGTCGCGCACGCGCTCCAGCCGGTAGGCGACGGTGTGGCGGTGGGCATGGATCGCCGCCGCCGTCGCGCTCATGTGGCAGTTCGCCGCCAGGTAGGCCTCGAGCGTGCCGACGAGGTCCGTGCGGTACTGGTCGTCGTAGCGCACGACCGGCGCGACCGTGTCCTCGTAGAAGGAGCGCACCTCCTCGGGATGGGAGGCGAGCACGCGGAACAGCAGGCGGTACGTGCCCTGGTTGATGTCCTCGGCGATCGGCTCGCCGGACACCGTCAGCACGTCGAGCACGAGCTCGGCCTCCTGCACCGCGCGGCCCAGCTCGGACGGCTCGCCGTAGAACGACGACAGCCCGACCGTGCCGTGACGCTGCAGCCGCGCCGCCAGGCGAGCGGCTGCCGCGAGCGTCGTCTCCGCGGCGTCGTCGCCCGCGATGGCAGGCAGCAGCGCATACACGCGCCCGCTCTGCGCCCCGCCGGAAACGGACTCCATGTGCTGGGCAAGGGCGCCGGGAACGTCCTCGGCGATCGTCGCGACGACGTGGCGCGGACGCTCGGTGTGCAGCTCCGCGCAGAGCGCGACGGCGCCGTGGCTGAGGTCGCAGCCCAGGCGCGCCGCGCGCCGCACGAGCTCGTCGGGCGGGAGCGCGGCGCCGGCCCGCAGGTCCTCGAGGAACGACCCGCGCAGGTTCTGCTCGACCTCGTCGCGCGCCTCCTCGACGGCGACTTCGGTGAGCGATGCGACGGCCGCGAGGTGCAGGTACTCGGCCGCCTCGCCGATCGCGGCGGCGGCGCCCTCCAGCAGGAGCACGCAGCCGACCGACTCGTCGCCCGAGGCGATCGGGATCTCCACCGCCACGCCGCGCGGCGTGTGCGCGGGCCGGTCGGCGACGCAGTCGGCGACGTAGCGCCGCAGCTCAGGAAGCCGGTCGGAGGCCGCGGTGCCAGGGGGAGCCATCACCGCGGTCCCCAACCGTGGTACCACGATAGCCACCGACCCGCCGACGGCTTCGGCGGCCAGCTCTGCGACACGCTCCAGGCCGTCGCCGGCCAGAATGGCGTCGACCATCCGCAGATGCAGCCCCCTCAGCCGCTCGACGAGGGTGGCCGCTGAAGGGGCGGCCACCCTCACCACCGCCTAGCTTGCCGCGGCGGTCGCAGCGTCCGGATGCGCTTGCAGTGTCTCCTCACCGGACTCCCCGGTGCGGATCCGGTAGGCCTCCTCGACGGGAAGGATGAACACCTTCCCGTCGCCGACCGCTCCCGTTCGCCCGTGCTTGAGGATCGTGTCGACGATCGCCATCACGTCCTTGGACGAGACGACGCACTCGATCTTCACCTTCGGGCGCAGGTAGTTCGTCAGCTCCGCGCCTCGGTAGCGCTCGGTGATGCCCTTCTGGCGGCCCGAGCCCTTCACCTCGCTGATCGACAGCGAGGGGAATCCGAGCGACAGCAGCTCCGTCCGTATCGGCTCGAACGCCTCGTGACGGATGTATGCGATCACCATCTTCATGCGGGACTCTCCTTCGTGGCAAGCGCGGGGACAGGTGCGGGCGGCACGGTAGCCGACGCACCGCCGCCGTATCCGATCAGCTCGGCCGGCGGGATGAACTGCTCCGGGTAGCCGTACATGCCGTGCTCGGAGATGTCCAGGCCGGCATCCTCTTCCTCTTCGGTGACGCGTAGACCGTACGTCTTCTTGATCAGGAAGAACGTCGCATAGCTCATCACGAACACGAACGAGAACGCGACCGTGAAGCCCACCACCTGGGCGACGAGCTGCGCGAACGAGCCCGAGTAGACCAGACCACCGGCCGGATCACCAAATGCGTTGTACAGCGCCAGGCGCGGCGACGTGAACAGGCCACACGAGAATGTGCCCCAGATCCCGCAGATGCCGTGCGCGGTGAGCACGCCGACCGGGTCGTCGAGCTTCTTGTCGATCCAGCCGACGCACGGCGGGATCAGCAGGCCCGCGACGAGCCCGACCGGAATCGCCGCCCACAGCTCGACGTAGCCCGACGGTGCGGTGATCGCGACCAGCGCACCGATCGCGCCGTTGCCGCACATGCCGATGTCGAGCGTCTTCTGCGTCACGCGCGACATGAACAGCGCGCCGAGCACGCCGCAGGCCGCCGCGAGGTTCGTGACGAGGACGATCTCTGTGAAGCGCCCGTCCTGGACGTTGAGCGTCGAGCCCGGATTGAACCCGAACCAGCCGAGCCAGAGCACCATGACCGCGAGGCCGAACAGCGGCATGTTGTGGCCGGGGATCGCGCGCGGCTTGCCGTCGGACCCGTACTTGCCCTTCCTCGGTCCGAGCTGGAGCAGGACGGCCAGCGCGCCCGTCGCTCCGATGAGGTGGACCGCCGTGGAACCCGCGAAGTCCTGCATCCCGGCGATCCCGGTGCCGAGCCAGTCGCCCGCCTGGAGGAACCCGCCGCCGAACACCCAATGGGCGCCGATCGGGTAGATGATGCACGAGAACACGACGGCGTAGATGACGTAGACGCCAAACTTGATCCGCTCGAGCGTCGAGCCCCAGACGATCGCCAGCGACACGGCGGCGAACACGAACTGGAAGAAGAACTTCGATTCCACCGTCGCGTTGGAGAGACCCATGACCGGGAAGCCGGTCGTCGGATCTCCGAAGTCCCTCAACAGGAAGCCCTTCGTACCGATCAGGCCGCCGAGGCCGTGCTTCTCGGCTCCGAAGGCGAATGCGAAGCCGACGAAGTACCAGCAGACCGCGCAGATCGAGAAGTTCGTGAGGATCTTCGCGACGACGGTGCCGGCGTTCTTCTGTCTGGAGAAGCCGATCTCCAAGAACATGAATCCACACTGCATGAACATCACGACCATGCCGGCGACGATGACCCACATGGAGTTGAAACCAACGGAGTCCGGCAGCACTCCGTTGCTATACGCCTCCAGGGTGTCTGCCGAGGCGATCCCGGGTACCGCGAGAACGATCAGCAGCCCGGCCCCTACCACGGGCAGCACCTTCAGCGCCATCGTCCGTCTCATGCGTCCTCCTCGATTGGGTGCAGCCGTCGTCGAGGCTCATGGTCGACTGCGGCCCGCGGCGAGTCTTTGTCCCGCTGTCGAAAGATCGGCCAACGCACTTCGCCACGGGTGATTGGCGCCGCAGAGCTCCGCTGTGGACAATCGCGACCGCTGCGGCCTGTCCGGCTGGACAAGGCCACGGGGGCCGACGCGCGGTTACAGTCATCGCCTTCACCCCGAGGAGGACCATGAGCAGAATCAGGCAGCAGAACGTGACGGCCGCCCAATGGAGCGCCGACGGTGGCGCGCTCGGCTCGCCGGACCTGACCGTCGCCGGCAACCAGGTCTTCGGCGCCAACGTCTTCAGCACCGACGTCCAGCGCGCACGCCTGCCCAAGCACGTCTTCAAGGCGCTGCAGACGTCGCTTGCCAAGGGCGAGTCGCTCGACACCGCGCTGGCCGACTCGGTCGCGCAGGCGATGAAGGGGTGGGCGCTCGAGAAGGGCGCGACGCACTTCACGCACTGGTTCCAGCCGCTGACCGGGATGACCGCCGAGAAGCACGACTCCTTCTACGGGCCGACCGGCGACGGCAACGCGATCGCCGAGTTCTCGGGCAAGGAGCTCATCCAGGGCGAGCCCGACGCCTCCTCGTTCCCGACCGGCGGCGTCCGCGCGACGTTCGAGGCCCGCGGCTACACGGCCTGGGACCCCACCTCGCCCGCGTTCATCATGGAGAACCCCAACGGTGCGCTGCTGTGCATCCCGACGGCGTTCGTCTCGTGGACGGGTGAGGCGCTCGACACGAAGATCCCGCTGCTGCGCTCCATGGACGCGCTGTCGAAGTCGGCGATCCGCGCCCTGCGCCTGCTCGGCGACGAAGAGGCCGTGCGCGTGTTCACGACCGTCGGCCCCGAGCAGGAGTACTTCCTGATCGACGAGCAGTACTACTTCGAGCGGCCCGATCTCATCACGACGGGACGCACGCTGTTCGGCGCCAAGCCGCCGAAGGGGCACGAGCTCGACGAGCACTACTTCGGCTCGATCCCGGAGCGGATCCTCGCATGCATGATGGAGACCGAGCGCGAGCTGGCGAAGCTCGGCGTGCCGGTCAAGACGCGCCACAACGAGGTCGCGCCGAACCAGTACGAGCTGGCGCCGATCTTACGAGAACTCCAACGTCGCGTGCGACCACCAGCAGCTGACGATGCAGTTGCTGCAGAACATCGCCCGCCGCTACGGCCTCGTCTGCCTGCTGCACGAGAAGCCCTTCGCCGGCGTCAACGGCTCGGGCAAGCACAACAACTGGTCGATGGGCACCGACACCGGCATCAACCTGCTCGAGCCGGGCGACACGCCGAGCGACAACCTGCAGTTCCTGTTCTTCTGCACGGCCGTCGTCCAGGCCGTCAACAAGCACCAGGCGCTGCTGCGGGCGTCGATCGCGAACGTCGGGCAGGACCATCGCCTGGGCGCCAACGAGGCGCCGCCGGCGATCGTCTCGATCTTCCTCGGCGGCGAGCTGGACAGGGTCTTCGACGCGATCGAGTCCGGCGAGGCGGCGGCGTCGTCGGAGAACGGCTTCCTCGGGCTCGGGACGCCGGTCCTGCCGCCGCTGCCGCTGCACGGCGGCGACCGCAACCGGACCTCGCCGTTTGCGTTCACGGGCAACAAGTTCGAGTTTCGGATGCTCGGGTCGAGCTCGTCGCTGGGCCTGCCGAACACCGTCCTGAACACGATCGCCGCCGAGGCGATCGACGAGATGTCCGACGCGCTGGACTCTGCTGCTCGCCGGTGGCACTGCGCTCGAGGAGGCGGTCATCGCCGTCGTCCGCGACGTCTACACGGCCAACAAGCGGATCATCTTCGGCGGCGACAACTACGACGAGGATTGGCACACCGAGGCCGAGGGGCGCGGCCTGGCCAACCTGCGCTCGACGCCCGACGCGCTGCCGTGGTTCGTCGACGCCGCAGACCGTGGACGTCATGAGCAAGTACGGCGTGCTGTCCGAGCGCGAGCTCGAATCGCGCTTCGAGGTCGCCGTCGAGAACTACTCGACGAAGCTCAACATCGAGGCCGAGACCGCGTCGTCGATCGCGCGCACGATGCTGCTGCCGGCGGCCGTGCGCCATCTCAACGAGCTCATCGCCTCGCAGCGCGAGGGCATGATCGACGAGTTCGCGCCGATCGTCGGCGACTTCCACAAGGCGATCGTCGCCCTGGAAGCGGCCAACGAGGACCCGGGCCTGGAGGGCATGGAGCTGGCCCACTACTTCCGCGACACCGTCATCCCGGCGATGACCGCGGTCCGCGAGGTCGCCGACAAGCTCGAGAAGCTCGTCGCCGACGACCTGTGGCCGCTGCCGAAGTACTCCGAGGTGCTGTTCATCAAGTAGCGGTCGGGGGTGTGGGGCCTTACGAACGCTGAGGCTTCGTAAGGCCCCACGCCCCCGCGATGCGTAGCTCAGAGCGCGCTGCGCACGCGGCTTCGCTCGCAGCTCGCGGCCGCCCCTCGCTGCCAGCGCAGCAGCCAGCGCAGGATGTCGGTTCCCAGGCCCTTGTCTCGAAGTCCGCCGCGGAGATCGGCCGCAGATGCCAGACGGGAACGTTCGCGTGAGCCACGGGCACAGGATGCCCCCCCGGTCACCCGCGCGCTTAGAATTCCCGGCGTGGGGCTGCGGGCGTTTCCGGTGATCTATGCGAAGGATGTGGAAGCGGTTGCCGCGTTCTACGTCCGGCTCGGCTTCGAGGAGCAGGTTCGGATGCCCGGGCAGGACGGGACCATCGGCTTCATCGCGCTTCGGCGCGACGCCGCGGAGCTCGGGGTGACGACGGAGAACTCCCCGCGGATGCTCGCCGGCGTGGAGCCGGGACCGGGCCCGCGCCATGAGCTGTTCGTCTACGTCGAGGACGTCGACAGCACCGTGTCGGCGCTGCGCGACGCGGGCGCGCGCGTCCTGCGCGAGCCGGCCGACATGCCATGGGGCGAGCGGGTCGGGTTCGTCACCGATCCGGAGGGCAACCTCGTCTCCCTCGCGGCGTCCGGGACGCCCCCGACCTAGCGAATGCGCGGCTCCCCGACCCAGCTCTGCCTCACAGCGCCGCCGCTACCGCGCCAGCCCCGCCTTCTCCGCCCCCAGCCCGGTCTCCGAGCGCACGTGCAGCTCGGCGAACTGGCGCTCGTTGCCGCGCTCGGTCGACAGCATCGTCCCCAGCCAGCAGCCGATGAACCCGAGCGGGATCGAGATGATCCCCGGGTTGGCGAGGTCGTAGAACGACAGCGCGCCGCCCTCGCCGTCAGCTCCCGGCCAGACCTTCGGGGAGATGATCACGAGCACGATCGAGCTGACGACGCCGAACAGCACGCCGGTCACCGCGCCGGCCGTGTTGAAGCGCCGCCACGTCAGCGCCAGCAGCAGGGCCGGGAAGTTCGCGCTCGCCGCGACGGCGAACGCCAGGCCGACCATGAACGAGACGTTCAGCCCCTCGCCGCCGACGATCGCGATCGCGATCGCGATCGCGCCGATCGAGGCCGCCGCGATCCGCGCCACGAGCACCTCCTCGTGCTCGGAGTCGTGGCCCTTGCGGATGACGTTGGACCAGATGTCGTGCGCGACCGCACCGGAGGCAGACAGCACGAGCCCCGCCACGACCGCGAGGATCGTCGCGAACGCGACCGCCGCGATCACCGCGAGGAACAGGTCGCCGCCGAACGTCCCCTCACCGCCGCCGAGGAACTGCGCGAGGTTCGGCGCCGCGAGGTTGCCGCCCGTGCCGGCCGCCGCGACGCCACTCCTCCCCCAGCAGCGCGCGGGCGCCGAAGCCGACGAACGTCGTCAGCACGTAGAAGCCGCCGATGATGAAGATCGCCCAGACGACCGACGAGCGCGCCGCCTTGGAGTCCGGGACCGTGAAGAAGCGCATGAGGATGTGCGGCAGGCCCGGCCGTCCCCAGCACGAGCGCGATGCCGAGCGAGACGGTGTCGATCGGGCTGGAGAGGAACGTGCCCGGCCCGAGCGAGAACGTCGACTCGGCCGTCGTGTTGGCCTCCGCGCGGTTGAACAGCTCGATCGGGTTGAAGCCGACGCGCTCGAGCACGAACAGCGACATCACGAGGATGCCGGTCATCAGCAGGACCGCCTTGATGATCTGCACCCACGTCGTCGCGAGCATCCCGCCGAAGATGACGTAGCAGAGCATCATCACGCCGGTGATGAGCACGGCGATCGAGAAGTCGATGCCGACGAGCGCCTGGACGAGCACGCCCGCGCCGACCATCTGCGCGATGAGGTAGAACGCCGCGACCGTCAGCGTGCCGATCGCCGCCGCCGTGCGCGCCGGGCGCTCGCGCAACCGGAAGGAGAGCACGTCGGCGATCGTGTACTTGCCGGCGTTCCGCATCCGCTCGGCGAGCAGGAACATGACCGTCAGGAACGCGACGAGGAAGCCGACGGAGTACAGGAAGCCGTCGAAGCCGAAGATGAAGATCAGGCCCGCGATGCCGAGGAACGAGGCGGCGGACAGGTAGTCGCCGGAGATCGCCAGGCCGTTCTGCACGCCGCTGATCGAGCGGCCGGCGGCCCAGAACGCCTCCGCGCCGGTCATCCGCTTGGAGGCCCAGTACGTGATGACGAGCGTGATCGAGAGGACGATCGCGAAGATCACGAGCGCCTCGACGTTGGTGGCTGCGATGGGAAGCATCATGCGGTCACCTCCGGCGACTCGCGCGGACGGTCCTCCGCGGCGCGCGCCGTGGACAGCGCACGCTGCGGCCGCCTTCTCGGCCAGCGGGTCGTAGACGTTCTCGGCGCGGCGCAGGTACATGATCCCCAGCGCCCCGACCATGACGAACTGCGTCAGCGCCAGGCAGTAGCCGACCGTGAGCCCTTGATAGACCGACCGCGCCATGAAGTCGGGCGCGTAGCCCGCCAGCAGGATGAAGCCGATGTACCAGGCGAGGAAGAAGATCGTGGCGGGCAGGACGAACCGCCGGCGTGCGGCGATCAGCTCCTGGAACTCGGGCGACCGCTCGGCGGCCTCCCAATCGATGCGCGGATCCGTCTGCGACATGGCCTCTCCTCCTATGACTCTGAATTTGTGTCGATTGGCACCTACCCGGCCGCAATCCTGCCCTATGCGAGGCGGCTCCGGTGACCGATCTCGCCCAGAACGCTCGCCCGGCCGCGTGCTGACAAGCTTGCGCCCGTGCTCTCGCCGCTGCGCACCGTCACCGCGACCCGCTACGCCGAGGCGCTGCGCGAGGGCGGGTCGCTGCCCGGGCTCATCGAAGCCGACGACGACGGGATGTACGTCACGAAGTTCCGCGGCGCCGGGCAGGGCGAGAAGGCGCTCGTCGCGGAGGTCGTCGCAGGCGAGCTGGCGCGGGCGCTCGGGCTGCCGGTGCCCGAGCTCGTCGTCGTCGACGTCGATCCCGCGCTCGCCGCGGCCGAGCCCGACCCCGAGATCCAGGAGCTCATCCAGGCCAGCCCCGGCCTGAACCTCGGGATGGACTTCCTGCCGGGCTCGCTGCCGTACACCGCGGGCAGCGCGATCGATCCCGCGCTCGCCGCCGACATCGTCTGGTTCGACGCGCTCGTCACGAACGTCGACCGCACGCATCGCAACCCCAACCTGCTGCTCTGGCACAAGCGGACGTGGCTCATCGACCACGGCGCCGCGTTCTTTCGCCAGCACGCCTACCGGCCGCTGTCGGAGAGCGCGCACGAGCCGATGCCGGCGGCGATGCTCCGCGAGCACGTGCTGCTCGGCGTCGCGGGCTCGATCGAGGAGGCCGACGAGCGCCTCGGCAGCCGCGCCGTCGCCGCGGTCGGCGAGGCCGTCGCGCGCGTGCCGCCGCAGTGGCTCGGCGCCAACCCCGCCTCGCGGCGCGGCGACTTCGCCGCGTTTCTCACGCAGCGCCTCGCGCGCCCCCGCACGTTCCTGAAGGAGATCGAGCGTGCCCGCGGCTGACACGCCGTTCGCCTACGCGATCCTGCGCGTCGTCCCGCGCGTCGACCGCGGCGAGCAGGTCAACGTCGGCGTCGTCGTCTACTGCCGCCAGTGCGACTTCCTCGACCTGCGCACGGAGGTCGACGAGCGGCGCCTCGCGGCGCTCGCGCCGGACCTCGACGCCGCCGCGGTGCGCGACGAGCCTCGAGGCGATCCGCGCGGTCGTCTGCGGCGAACCGGCCGGCGGCGCGCTCGCGGCGCTCCCGCCGTCGGAGCGCTTCGGCTGGCTCGTCGCCCCCGCGTCGACGATCATCCAGCCCTCGCAGGTCCACACCGGCCTCACGCAGGATCCGCGCGCGACGCTCGACCACCTGTTCGGTGCGCTCGTCGCGACCGCCGTTTGAACACTGTTCACGCAGAGGTAACGCCAAAGCGATATGGGCGTCGACCTTACGTCAGAGCTGTTGAGCGGGCCGGAGCTGGGGGGCAACGGTCCCGTCCCGTCTCAGCAGCGCTGGCGCAGGCGTGACTGTGAGCTGTCGCACGCGCGCTGACGATCACCGGTCGATGAGCGTCTCCCCACCCGTGATCCCCACCCGTCTTCGTCATCGCGTCGCCGAGCATGCCGCCAGCGGCGCCCTGCGCGACCTGCTCGAGCACCACGGGCTCTCCTACGCTCCCGAGGCGCTGTCGGAGGGAGCGGTCTTCGGCTTCTCCGGCGCGCTCGACCTGCGCGTGCGGATCGCCGGCGCCGCAATCCCGACGATCGACATCGACGGCCGCGCGGCGACGCTCGAGCACGTGCTGTGCCAGCACCTCGGCATCGCTGCGCAGTGGCGCACGACCGACGACCCGGCCGCCGCCTGGGGGATCCTGCGCGCCGAGCTCGAGGCCGGCCGTCCCACGCTCGTGCGCGCCGACCCCGCCGCGCTGGACTACCGCGACGGCACGCGCCACGACACGCGCCACGCGATCGTCGTCACGAGCTACGACGCGGGGCCGGCGTCGTCTGGGTCGCCGACGGCAGCTTCCCCGAGCCGCAGCGCTGCAGCGTGGGCTCGCTCGCCGCCGCGCGCGCGTCGCAGGGCTGGCCCGAGCCCGCCCGCCACAGCCTGCTGCAGATCCAGGGCCCGCTGCGCCTCGCCGATCCGCGCGCCGCCGTCGCGGCGGCGCTGCTGCGCGTCGTGCGCGCGATGCGCCACCCGCCGCGCCCCACCCATCCGCACGTGCGCGCGGGGCTCGCCGCCGTCGATGCGCTCGCCGACGCCTGGCCGCAGCTGCCCGACTCCGCCGGCGCGCGCCTCGGCGCGACGCTCTCCGCCGTGCGCTTCCGGATCCGCGACGGCGGCACCGGCGGCGCGCTCTACCGCTCGCTGCAGGCGCGCTTCCTGCACGACGCCGCGGCCCTGCTCGGCTCGCCGGAGCTCGGCCACGCCGCGATCGTCTGCGACGACCTCGCCGACGCCTGGCGCACGCTCGCCGCGGCGATCGACGGTCGGCGACCCGGGGGTCGCCCACCGCGCCAGCGCACCGTGGGTCCAGCGCATCCAATCGCTCGAGCACGAGCACGTCGAGGCACTCGAGGCGCATCTCAGGACTGCATCGAGCCGTCGCCGCGTAGCCGCTGCAACAGCGCGGCCTGAGCGGCAGCAGCGCGCGAGCGTCGCCTAGCCTACGGGGTGATGCGCGACTACCGATCCGCGATCAGAACCCACGTCATCCTCTTCGAGGGCGGCATGGGCGCCACGCTCGAGCAGCTCGATCTCTCGCTCGAGCACGACTACAAGCTGCCGGGGCGCGCGCACGAGGCGCTCGTCCTCAACCGGCCCGATGTCATCGAGTACGTGCACCAGTCGTTCATCGACGCCGGTGCCGACGCGCTGCAGACCGGGACGTTCCAGGCCAGCCGGCTGAAGCTCGACGAGTGGGGCCTCGGCGACGACACGCTCGAGATCAACCGCCGGGCCGCCGAGATCGCCCGCAGCGTCGCGGGCGAGGACCGCTTCGTCGCCGGCTCGATCGGGCCGACGGGCTTCCTGCCCGCCTCCGACGACCCGACGCTCGGCAACATCTCCTTCCGCACGCTCGCCGACACGTTCGCCGAGCAGGCCTACGGCCTCATCGAGGGCGGCGTCGACGTCATCCTGATCGAGACGGCGCAGGACATCCTCGAGGTCAAGGCCGCGATCTTCGGCGCCCGCGAGGCGATGAAGCGCGCCGACCGCGAGGTGCCGATCCAGACGCACGTCTCGCTGCTGCCCAACGGCGGCAAGATGCTGCTCGGCACCGACATCTCGGCCGTCCTGGCGACGCTCGAGGCGCTCGGCGTCGCCGCGATCGGCCTGAACTGCTCGACCGGCCCGGAGGACATGCGCGACGCGATCCGCTTCCTCAGCGAGTTCTCGCCCGTGCCGGTCGCCTGCGTCCCGAACGCCGGCATCCCCATCCAGGGACCCGACGGCGAGACGATCTTCCCCGAGGGACCCGAGGAGTTCGCAAAGACGCTCGTCGAGTTCGTCGACCGCTACGACGTGAGCATCGTCGGCGGCTGCTGCGGCACGACGCCAGAGCACATCCGCGTGCTCGCCGAGCGCCTGCACGGCCGGCGCGCGAAGCCGCGCCCGGCCCCGCGCGAGGTGCACGTCAGCTCGATGATCACCGCGACGCCGCTCGTCCAGGAGCCGCGGCCGACGATGGTCGGCGAGCGCGTGAACTCGCAGGGCTCGCGCAAGGCCAAGGAGATGCTGCTCGCCGACGACTACGAGGGCCTCAACCAGATCGCCGAGGACCAGGTCGACGGCGGCGCGCACGTGCTCGACCTCTGCGTGGCGCTCGTGGAGCGCGACGACGAGGCCGAGCAGATGCGCCGCGTCGCCGAGCGCGTCTCGCTGTCGCAGCCCGCGCCGATCCAGGTCGACTCGACCGAGCCCGAGGTCATCGAGGCGGCGCTCGAGCAGATCCCGGGACGCGCGATCGTCAACTCGATCAACCTCGAGGCCGGCCGCGACAAGCTCGACCGCGTCGTGCCGATCGCGCTCGCCCACGGCGCCTGCCTGATCGCGCTGACGATCGACGAGGTCGGGATGGCGAAGACCGCCGAGCGCAAGCTCGAGATCGCCAAGCGCCTGAAGGAGCTGTGCTGCGACGAGCACGGCCTCGACCCCGAGTCGCTGATCTTCGACTGCCTGACGTTCACGCTGACGACCGGCGACGAGGAGTGGCGCCCGTCGGCGATCGAGACGATCGAGGGCATCCGGGCGATCAAGGAGCACATCCCGATGGTCAAGACGTCGCTCGGCGTCTCGAACGTCTCCTTCGGCGTCTCGCCGCGCGCCCGCGCGGTCCTCAACTCGGTCTTCCTGCATCACTGCGTCGAGGCCGGCCTGGACCTCGCGATGGTCAACCCGAACCACATCACGCCGTACGGCGAGATCGGCGAGGAGGAGCGCAAGCTCGCCGACGACCTCGTCTTCAACCGCCGCGAGGACGCGCTCGAGATCTTCATCGCGCACTTCGAGTCCCAGAGCGAGGAGGCCGAGGAGGAGAAGGCCGACCCGACCGCGGGCATGGAGCCCGAGGAGGCGCTGCACTTCCACATCCTGCGCCGCAAGAAGGAGGGCGTCGAGGACTGGATCGACCGCTCCGTCGAGAAGATCGGCGCCGTGCCGACGCTCAACGACGTGCTGCTGCCGGCGATGAAGGAGGTCGGCGACAAGTTCGGCGCGGGCGAGCTGATCCTGCCGTTCGTCCTGCAGTCGGCGACGGTCATGAAGCGCGCCGTCGCGCAGCTGGAGAACTACCTCGACAAGGTCGAGGGCTACACGAAGGGCACGGTCGTCCTCGCGACGGTGTTCGGCGACGTGCACGACATCGGCAAGTCGCTCGTCAACACGATCCTCACGAACAACGGCTACACGGTCGTCGACCTCGGCAAGCAGGTGCCGATCTCGTCGATCCTCGAGGCCGCGCAGGAGCACGACGCGACGGCGATCGGCCTGAGCGCGCTGCTCGTCTCGACGTCCAAGCAGATGCCGCTGTGCATCGAGGAGCTGCACTCCAAGGGCCTGGAGTACCCGGTGCTGATCGGCGGCGCGGCGATCAACCGCGACTTCGGCCTGCGCGCGCTGTACCCGTTCAAGCGCGAGTCCGACGAGATCTACGAGCCCGGCGTCTTCTACTGCAAGGACGCCTTCGAGGGACTCAACAAGATGGACCAGATCATCGTCCCCGAGAACCGCGAGGCGCTGCTGACGAAGACGCGCGAGGCCGCCGAGCACTTCCGCGAGCACGGCAAGGACCCGCCGCCGCTGATCACCGACGACGACTCGGTGCGCTCCGCCGCGCGGACGGACGTCGAGATCCCCGAGCCGCCGTTCTGGGGCGCGCGCGAGATCGACGTGCCGCTCGACGACGTCTTCCCGCACCTCGACACGCACGTGCTGTTCAAGCTGCACTGGGGCGGGCGCGGCGTGAAGGGCGAGGCCTGGCGCAAGCTCGTCGGCGAGGACTTCCAGCCGCGCCTGGAGCGGATGTGGCGCGAGCAGGACTACCTGCGCCCGCGCGCGCTGCTGGGCTACTTCCCCTGCTACGGCGAGGGCAACGACGTCGTCGTGCTCGACCCGATCGACCGCTCGACGGTGCTCGAGCGCCTGACGTTCCCGCGCCAGCCCGGCCATCACCGCATCTGCCTGGCCGACTTCTTCCGCCCGAAGGAGTCCGGCGAGATCGACGTCGTCGCGCTGCAGGCCGTGACGGTCGGGCCGCAGGTCACCGAGGTGATCACCGCATTGGAGCAGGAGGGCGAGTTCGCCGAGCAGCTCTTCACGCACGGCCTCGGCGTGCAGGCGGCCGAGGGCACGGCCGAGTGGCTGCACTCGCGCGTGCGCGCCGACCTCGGCATCGGCGCCGCCGAGGGCCGCCGCTACTCGTGGGGCTACCCGGCCTGCCCGGAGCAGTCCGAGCACGAGAAGATCTACCGCCTGCTGGACTGCCCCTCGATCGGCCTGTCGCTGACCGGCGGCTTCGCGGTCGAGCCCGAGCAGTCCACGCTGGCGATCGTCGTCCACCACCCGCAGGCCGTCTACTTCGGCATGAAGTCCGGCTTCCTGCCCAAGGAGAAGGCGCCCGACGACATCATCGCCGGCTCCGACCGCGACGCGACCCTGCGCCGCGCCGACGCCGACCCGCGCGAGGGACCGCCCGAGGACGAGCCGGCGCTCACGGCCGACGCGCGGGCGTAGGCTGAGCGGTAGGGCGAGCGCGACAGCGCGCGCGCTCGCTGGCTCGCTCGCTCGGCAGGAGGTGGAAATCGATGAGCACCGGATACGCGGACCGCTGGATCACCTGCGCGCCTGACGCGATCCTCATCCGCGGCTACTACTTCCCATGGGGCACGAAGCGCATCCCGTACGGGTCGATCCGCTCGATCCGGCGCGTGACCATGGGCGCGCTCACCGGGAGAGGCCGGATCTGGGGAACGTCGAACCCGCGCTACTGGGCGAGCCTCGACCCGTGCCGGCCGAGGAAGAGGACCGCGCTCATCCTCGATGTCGGCGGGCGGGTTCAGCCCTTCCTGACGCCCGACGATCCCGCGGCTGTCGAGGCCGCCATCCGCGAGCATGCCCACCTGGAGCCGGCCGCGACGGACGGCGGGCGCGGCCCCTTCGTCTGACGCGCGGCTGTGCATCAATGGAGATCGGCGACATGCGTCTGGGCATTGCGGATCATCTTGGCTGGGCCATTGCGGTGACGGCGTCGGCGGACCACGAGGTGGTGGATCGCCGCCGGATCGAGCTGATCGAACCCGGCATGTCGGCGGCACCGATTCACTACGAGAGCCGGCGTCTCGATGTCGCCGCTATGGCTGCGCTGGTCGCGAAGGTGCGAGCGTCCGTCGTTCGGGCGACGTCGGCTGCACTCGACGAACTCGCAACCGCGCTGCCGGCGCCGGTCGTCTCGATCTCGCTGCGAGCCTGGCCGCTCGAGTGCGCCGACGAGGTCCTGCAGGGACCTCGGGCAACGATGGGGCCACCCTGGACGAAGGACCATCGGGTCGCGCTCGCGGCGACGATCCTGGCCGGCTGAATCTGCTGGCGAACGGGCATCCCCGAGGTGCCGGTGACTCGCTCGCTTGTCGACGTGCGATCGGAGTGGCACGCTGGCGTCATGGTCCATCCGATCGTGAGCACGCCCCGGCTGGACGCCGCGATGGAGCGCATCCGTCCGTTCGCCTTGGCCCTTCCGGGCGTGGTCGAGCGTCCGTCGCACGGCTCCCCGACGTTCTTCACCGCGGAGGGCCGCAAGGGGCGCACGTTCGCTTCGGTGCACGACGAGCGTGAGTGGCACGAGGGACGGCTGTGCCTATGGGCGGCCGGCCCGAAGGAGATCCAAGAGGCACTGGTCAACGGGGGCCCGGAGCGATTCTTCGTACCGCCCTATGTCGGTCACCGCGGCTGGGTCGGCCTGAGGCTGGACCTCCCCGAGGTGGACTGGGACGAGGTGGCCGGCGTCATCGAGGACGCCCACGCATACGTTCTGGACCGCTGAGCAACGCTCAGCGTCGTCTGAATGCCGGCCTCGGGCACTCGTGTGGCCAGCCGGTCTGCCGGCGGCGATACGGGTCAGAGCCAGCCGGCGTACAGCGCCATGTGCACGCCGAACACGGCGCTCGCGGCGAGGCCGAGCGCCGCGGCGTGCAGGCGCTCGGTGCGCCAGAGGCCGGCGACGTGCCACAGCGCCGCGAGCGCGACCGGCGGAACGATCACGCCGCTTGCGACGAGGATCCAGGCCTGCCGTCCGCTTCGCCTGGCCGCGCCGTGCTCGCGCTGATCGGTCGCCTCGGGACCGACCTCTCGCCGTACGTCGTGCTCACGGAGCGGACGGACGACGCCCCAGCCGGCCAGCGCGTCGTGCGCGCCGTCGGTGTCGTCGACGCAGAACGCGAGCGCGGTCAGCGCATCGCCCTGCTGGGGCAGGCCCTCGCCGTGGCGGCGCATCCGCGGACCCGGCAGCGGCTTGGTGAACAGGAGCAGCACGTTGGGCACCTCGTCGCCGGCGCCGATCATCGGGACCGACACGGGGTGATGGCCGCTCCACAGCCAGCCGGTCGCCGCCAGTTCGGGATCGGACGGATGCAGCCAGGGCGACGGACCGAACGCGAAGCGCAGCGGGTGTCCGCCCACGCTGCGGGTCGTCCCAGCGTCGATCGCGATGGCCTCGACATGCGAGCGGTCGATGACCATCGGCTCGTGCAGCAGGCCGCGATCGTCGATCCGCAGCTCGCTGCACGTGAGCAACACCGCACCGCGGCTGAAGGCGATGCGGGCGCGCGATCGCAGCCACCATGCGAGTGCGAGCGAGGCCGCGGGCGCCGTCACCGCGAAGAACAGCTGCGCCCCGCCCGTCGGCGCGGCGAAGGCGAGCGCGACCATGACCGCGCAGAGAGCGATGCCGAGGGTGCCGCCGATCGCGATCGCGATCACGGTTGCGCGCCGCAGCCCGCGTGTACGTTGCAGCGCCAGCGCGGCGGGGGCCGTGAACGTCGGCCACGGCGGTGCGATCCTCGCGACCTCGGACGGCGGGACGACGTCGTGCTCAGGCACCAGGGGCAGGTCGCCGATCTGCGCATCGATGAGCACGCGGTCCCACTCGTCGTCGGCGCCGTCACTCAGGAACGCGGGGACCTCGAGCACGTACAGCGTGTGCTCCTCGTCGACGGCGCGCAGTCCGGTGCCCGGCCCGGCCATCAACTCCCAGCCGTCGTCGACGAGCGCGACGGCGAGCGCGGCGCCGAGCGCCTCGGAGCGTCAGCGCGCTGTCCGCCACGCCGTCTGGATCGCGCGTGGCGACCTGTTCTGCGAGGTCACGCGAGGTCGGAGGCCGTGTAGCCGGCGAGAGCCTCACGGTAACGAGCCGCCTCGACGCGCAGCCGCACGAGCCACACGACCTCCGCGACGCGATCCCATTCGAGCTCGACGAGCATCCGCCCGAACGACATCGTCGGTGGCTCGAAGCGCAGCCGCCTCGATCTCCGTGAGCGCCGTGTGGGGCGCGAAGCGGGCGACGCCCGGATGCGCGGCCGTCTCCGCGTAGCGCCTCGATCACGGCCAGCCGCGCCCCGATCGTCGGCAGCGGATCGTCACATTCGCAAGCGGGATCCAGATCGCCGGCGACCGCGGTGTTGAGATGCTCGGCGACCGCAGGCTCCTGACGAAACCGCTGCCAGCCCTCGAGCACCGGGGGGCGAAAGCCGGCGTCCAGGCACGGCGCGACGTCGCCCGTCCAGAACGCGGTGAACGCGTCGCCGCGGGCCTGGACACGGACGTACTCGGCCGCCGCGCCGGCGCCGAGGCGGCGCGCGCAGTGCGCGTCGGCGAGCAGCACATGCGCGCGCGAGGCGGTCGCGACGTGCGACCAGATCGCGCGTGTCGCAGCTCGCCACGGGACCCCGACCAGCGGCACGAACGCCCACGAATAGGCGCATTCCAGCACCTCGGGAGCCCAGCGATCCAGGAGCCGGCACAGCACGCTGCGATCGCGAAAGACGGCGTGGGCGACGGCGGCCCGCGCGACCGGCGCGGAGCCCGCGAAGACGAGCGGCGCGCCGACGACGAGCGTCCGCCAACCCCGGCTCCTCGTCATGCAGACGGCATGGTCCAGCGAGATGCGAAGCTGCGTGGGGGGTTCGACGCCCAGCGCCCGGCATTCGTCGGCGACGAGCAGGACGAGCGCCGGCTCGCTCTCGCAATCGACGGGCGTGCCCTGCGGTCGCGGCACCGCGGGCGTGCGGAACCGCCGCATCGACTGGAGCCCCGGCATCGCGACGAACAGCGCGACCATCACGAGGACGACGAACAGGCCCTTCTGCTGGCTGAGGACGCCGGCGACCACGGCCCCGGCCACGAACACCGCCGTTCCCAGGGGGATGCCGAACGTCAGGGCCAGCGCACGCAGCGCGAGGAGGTCTGCGGCGCGCGATGACGGACCGAGGCGCATCGCCCTGTCATCGGCTCGTCGCCGGTGTCACTTGAACGGCGGGCCTCAGCGACGGCGGCGCACGACGAGCTTCATCATCACCCCGCCGTAGAGCATCACGACCAGCCCGGCGATCAGCAGCAGCGGCGCGAACGTGTCGATCGGCGGCCACGTGCCCGCCAGCGTGTCGAAGTCCGCGCGCTCGTCGACGAGCAGCGGGACGAGGTCCTGGCGCAGATAGTCGTCGAACTCCGGCAGCGTGTGCACCGGCGTGAAGCCGTCGAAGCGGGTCATCTCGGCGGTGTGCGGGATCGCGTTCCAGCTCGCCGCGACGGCCGGCGCGGTCAGCAGCGCCTGCGCGAGCGCGGGCGTGCGCCTGCGCAGCAGGGTGACGAGCTTGTCGCGGCGCATGTGCAGCGCCCGCGCGAGGTACTTGACGAGATGCGGGACCTCGTCGGCGACCTCCGCCAGCGGCAGCGCGTCGAGCAGCGCGACGGTCTGCGGCGCCCGGCGCTTGAGCATGGCGCGGACGGCGCCGGGCCGGCGGCCGGTGCGGTCGGCGACGAGCTGGTAGAGCTGCGGCGCCTCGCGCGCGGCGCCGCCGCCCGGCGTGACGATCGGATCGCCCATCGCGATCGCCTCGTGGACGGTGTCCAGGCCCGTCGACGCGCCCTTCACGCGCTCCTTCGCGAACACGGGCTGGACGTCGGAGATGAGCTTCTGAGCGCCGTCGAGCCGCGGGAAGTACTGCGCCGCGACGACGAGCAGCACGAGGAACGCGCCGGCGCCCACGACGATGCCCCACGAGCGCCTGCCGGGCGCCGTCACCTCGGCGTGCCTGGCCTGCAGCAGGCCGTAGGCGAGCAGCGCGACGCCGGCGAGCAGCAGCAGGTACGGGATGTAGCCGACGCCGCCCGAGCCGGCGAGGCGCTGGAAGTCCTGCTTGTGCTCGACGATGAGCGGCACGACGTCGTCGCGGTAGTACTTGCGCAGTCCCGGCACGGTGCGCACGGGCTTGTTCTGAGACAGCCGCGTCAGGCCCTCGATGCCGGGCACGTCGTGCCAGCCGTCGGTCACGTTGGGCAGCGCCGTCAGCGTCTGGGAGATGCGCGGGAAGCTCTGCTCCAGCGTCGCCGCGAGCTGCTCCTCGGTCATCGCCATCGTCGTGGCGAGATAGGACATGAGCCGCGGGATCTCGCGGGCGACGCCGTCGAGCGGCAGGGCACGGGTCAGCGCCTCGGTGTGCGGCGCCTCGCGGCGCAGGATCTTGCGCACCTGCGCGCTGGACAGGCCCAGCTTGCGGCGCATGAGCCCGATCAGCGAGCGGACGTCCCGGCTCGCCCCGCCGCGCGCGGTCAGGATCGGATCGGCGAAGTCGACGTACTGCGAGATGACGCCGACGCCGGCCTGCGTGCCGGCGACGCGCTGGTCCGTGAAGGCCGGCTTGGCGGCGTCGATCACGCTCTGCCCCGCGCCGAGCCGCGGGAACAGCGACAGCGCGAGCACGAGCACGACGAGGACGAGCCCGGCGAGCGCGACCCCGAGCCAGGCACGCGACGCGGCGGTCGACATCAGTCCCTTCGTGCGCACCGTTGAATTCCCCTGGTATCGACGATGTGACCCAGACGACACGAAGCGAGCCGTCTAAGACTGCGCGACCTTACACGGACGCCGGGCCGGCTGCGACGAGCGCGAGCTTCTCGGCTCGCGTCAGGCGCTTGATGCGCGCCTCCTCGCGGCGGGCGGCGCCGCGATCGGCCATCGGCTGGGCGAGCGCGAGCGCCACCGGCAGCCGGCTCGCCGTGTAGCGGCTCGCGCGGCCGGCACGATGCGCGTCCAGGCGCCGCTCGAGGTCCGACGTCCAGCCGCAGTACAGCGAGCCGTCGCGGCAGCGCAGCAGGTAGACCCACGCGGCGGGCATCGGCGATGGAGTTCGACGCGTCACGCCCCGATCATGCACGCGCTGTGGCGACCGCTGGGTCGCTGGAGGAGTGACGCGGCGGTCGCGCCACTCATGTACGCATCGTGACGGGCGGGCCGAGCGCGCCGGTGCGCTGCTCGGTTCGCATGCAGACGGAGGGGTCATGCGGTCGGCCTCTGGGCCGTACCCGCCGCGCCGAGCGCCACCACGCGATGACGTTTCTGATCTCATCAATTTGGCCTATCCGATCGCAAAACGACACGACCGCCCTGGGGGCGTCCGCAGGAACGCCCGTGCGCCCAAACACCCACTCCTTCATCGACGCAGTTCACAAGCGCCCGCACCCGCACAGACCGACGTCCAGACCGCGTCATCGCCTGACCACCTCACGACACCAATCATCGAGATGGTTCATGCGCCGCCCGGGCGGCGGAGCCGACCATCTAGGATCGCGCCGCCGTGCGATACCCGCGAGCCATCCTGCCGGTCGCCCTCGCGGTCATCGCGGGTCGGCGGCCCTCGGCCCGTCGCTCGCGGGTGCGCGGTCCTGCCCGCTCGCACCGCTCATCCCCTGCGACCCGCCCCGCCCGCCGGCCGTCATCCCGTGCCCGAGCCGCCGGCGCCGGTGAAGCTCAAGCCGCCGCTGTCGATCGGCCTCACGGAGAGCGACCCGCGCCTGCTCGTCGCCGATGGCACCGCGTCGCGCGCGGCGGTCAAGGTCGCGGCGCTGCGGCCGGCCTACGCCCGCGTGCTCGTCCCGTGGGAGCGCTTCCAGCCGCGCGCCGCGCAGAAGCCCAACTGGGACACGCCCCCGGGTGGCTGCCCGGCGGCCGTGCCGCGCTGCGCATCCGAGCGCGGGCTGCGCGAATTGCTGCGCGCGATCAAGCGCCGCCAGGACGCCGACGGCGGCTGGAAGATCCTCGTCGTGCCGTACTTCACGCCGCCCTGGGCGGCGACGACGATCACCGGCTGCCAGCGGCCCCGCAACCGCCACGCGCGCGCGCAGATGCCGCGGATCGCGCCGTACCGCAGGTTCCTGCGCCGGCTCAACGCGCTCGCCGACACGGTCGGCGTGAGGATCGACTACGTCACGCCGTGGAACGAGCCCAACTACCCCGCGTTCCTGCAACCGCAGCGCGCGACCTGCGACCGCCGCTCCAAGGCGATCGCGCCGCTGGCCTACGCGAAGCTCGCCCGCGCCGCCAACCAGGAGCTGCGCGCCGGCCAGACGCTCGTGCTCGGCAGCCTCGCCGGGTTCGTGGGCCCGCGCAAGTACGGTGCCGGCGCGGCGGAGTTCATCGACGGGCTGCCGCGCGACGTGGCCTGCCTCGACGGTCCGTTCGCCCAGCACGCGTACATCGGCGAGCCGGGCCGCCGCGGTCGCGCCCCCGTCCGCGCGAACCCGGCGTCGGCGGCGCGCCACGACCTCATCGACGACGTGCTCGGCGCGCTCGACGCGAAGGGCTGTCCGCAGGCCAAGCAGCTCTGGATCGCGGAGACGGGCACGTTCGACCACCACTGCGAGGCGATGTCCGCCGCGCTGCGCTCGTGGGCGGACAACGACCGCATCGACGCGGCGTTCCAGTACACGTTCCGCGAGTCGCAGGCGTTCCCGGTCGGGCTCGTGAGCCCGTCGCTACGGAAGACCTACAAGTCCTACCGCGCGTGGTTCGCGTTCGCCGGCGCCCCGGAGAAGGTGCCGCCGAACCCGTGCTGAGCGGGCGCCTGGGCGCCCGCGATCAGGCCGGCTCGCGCGCCGCCTCGCTGCGCCCGAAGCCCTGCACGGGCGCGAGCTCGACCGGCGAGCCGTGCATCGCGCGCAGGCGCACCTCGCGCCAGGAGAGCCCTTCCTTCACGAGCGCCGGGGCGCCCATGACGATCGCGGTCGCGATCTCGACGGACTGCAGGATGATCCCGTAGGCGAGCGCGTCGGCGTACCCGACGCCGTAGGCGGCGAGCACCGCGACGCAGGCGGCCTGGAAGACGCCGACGTTCGACGGCGTCGCCGGCAGCACCGCGGTGACGTTGACGGCGAACAGCACCGCCGCCGCCGCGCCGATCCCCGCGCTGTGGTCCAGGCCGAGCGCGACGAGCAGCACGTAGCACGACAGCCACTGCACGGCCCAGGCCGACAGCTGCGCGAACGCCGCGACGGCGCCCAGCCGCGGCCGGCGGAAGACCGTCAGGCCGTCGCGCAGCTGGACGAGCGCGGCCCGCGCCTGCGTCATGAACGCCGCCAGGCGCGCGTAGCGCGAGGGCTTGCCGGAGCGCAGCAGCACCGGCGCCGCGAGCAGCGTGACGACGATCGCAAGCGGCGCGATCGCGACGACGACGAGCGCCTTGTGATGCGTGAACAGGTCGACGGTCGAGAACATCGTGATCCCGAGCACGACGAGCGCGAGGATGTTCAGCAGCGACTGCGAGACGATCGTGCCCAGCACGACCGGCAGGTGCTCGCGCGCGCTGCCCAGGCGCCGCGCGACGACGAACGCGCGCGACGGCTCGCCGAGCCGGGCCGGCAGCGTCGCGGACATGAGCACGCCGATGAACGTCCCCTGCAGCGCGTCGCGCGCCCGGACGCGGGCGCGCGGCAGCGCCGCGCGCAGGATCGCGTGCCAGGCGATCGCCCGCAGCACCATCGAGAAGCACATGAGCCCGAGCCCGACGAGCACCCACGGCGGCGCGGCGTTCAGCAGCGCGTGGCCGATCCGCTCGACCCCGATGCGCTGCAGCGCGACCACCGCGAGCGCCGCGGCGAGCAGGCCGACCGCGCCGATCGCCAGCCGGCGGGCCATCCGCGCGCCGGGATGCGAGACGTCCCGCGTCGTGCGCGGCAGCGCGGGCTCGAGCGTCGGCAGGCGCCGGGCGGGCACGCGCTCGCCGTCGGCCGGCGCGAGGCCCAGCCGCGCGGCGACGCCCTGCGGCGCGCTCGCGTGCAGCTCGATCGCGTCCTCGTACGCCGCCAGCACCTCGCCCGCCACGCGCGACCAGGCGTAGCGCGGAGCCGACGCGGCCGCGGCCGCGGCCAGCGCGGTGCGGCGCTGCGGGTCGAGCGCGAGGTCGCGCAGCGCCTCGGCGAGCGCGGTCGCGTCGCCGCGCGGGACGAGCAGCCCGTTGACGCCGTGCTGCACGACGTCGCGGTAGCCCGCGATGTCCGATGCCACGACCGGCGTGCCGGCGGCGAACGCCTCCGTCAGGACCATGCCGAAGCTCTCGCCGCCGAGCGAGGGCGCGCAGAGCACGTCGGCCTCGGTGAGCACGCGCAGCTTCTCCTCGTCGCTGCACTTGCCGTGCGCGACGACGTCGCGCCCGTCGAGCATGAGCGGCGCGAGCTGCTCGGCGTCGACGCCGACGACGTGCAGCGTGGACGGGATGTGCTCGCGCAGCGCCTCGAACGCGCGCAGCAGCACCGGCAGGCCCTTGCGCTCGACGGACTGGCCGACGAAGGCGATCCGCAGCGGGTCTTGGCCTCCGGCGGGCTCACGCGGCGCCGGCACCTGCGCCGGCACGTCGGCGCCGTTGGGGATGATCCGGTACGTGCCGCCGTAGAAGCGCCGCCCGGTCCAGGCCGCGGCCTGCGACACGGCGATCCGCACGTGCAGGCGGTTCAGCCGCCGGCGCGCGCCGAAGAAGTTCGCGAGGTGGTTGGAGAAGACGTTCTCGGAGTAGCAGTGGAACGTCGCGACGAGCGGGGCGTCGACGGTCATGAGCGAGTCCCAGCCGGGGATCGGCGCGACCGGCTCGTGCAGGTGCACGACGTCGTAGCCGCGCTCGAGCTCGCGCCGCAGCGCGACGACCGTGGAGACGCCGTAGGCGACGTTCGAGACCGCGCCGTTGGACGGGAAGCCGACGGTGCGCCCCAGCGGGACGAGGTACTCGGGCAGCGGGCGCTGCGACGGCCGGGCGCCCCGATGCAGCCGCAGCGTGAGGCGGTCATCGGGATCGACCGGAGACAGGACGCGCACTTCGTGCCCCGCTGCCAGGTACTGCTCCGCGAGCGCTTCGATGTGGCGCGTCACTCCCCCTGGATACGTCCACGAATACGAGGACACCAGCGCGATGCGCATCGCGGCATCCTACCCGGGTGCCCCGCCGGACACCGGCACCGAACGCATGGATGCAGTGTGAGATCTGTCCACCGCCTCCATCGCCCGCCGCGCCGGCGGCGGCGCCGCGCCGGATCAGACCCCGGCGCGTCGCGGCGCGGCCGCGGTCGGCGCCGGGACGGGGCCGGCCGGCGCGCGCACCAGCGGGACCGGATGCTCCTCCCGCGCGAGCCGCGGGTCGC
Organism: uncultured Solirubrobacteraceae bacterium; assembly: GCA_963727785.1. GTDB lineage: Bacteria > Actinomycetota > Thermoleophilia > Solirubrobacterales > Solirubrobacteraceae > CADCVQ01. The sequence continues at coordinate 306,485 of CAVSHS010000037.1, read as the reverse complement.
CGCGCACGTACGCGGTCGCGAGCGTCAGCACGGCGACGCCGAAGGCGAACAGCAGCGGGCCCGAGTCGTTGAAGAGCGCCCCGGCGATCGACGCCGTCAGCCCGCCGATGAACGCGGCGCGCCACGACGGCGAGCCGCCCAGCGGCGCGTAGATGCGCTCGCGGTAGCGCACCGCGTAGGCGACGGCGAGCACCGCCGACGAGCATGATGAACGGCATCGCGCCGAGGCCGAAGACGTTGAAGGCGAGCGTGTAGCGGCGCTTGACGACGTCCCACAGCGAACCGGCGCTGTCGGCGTGCAGGACCGTGCGCGTGAAGTGGCCGTCGCCGCCGGTCGCGAGGTCCAGCAGCGCGAGCGCCGCGAGCGCGACGACCGGGACGACCGCCGCGAGCAGCCACGTGCGCCGCGACGGCCTGCCGGGCAGCATCGCGACCGTCGCGGCCGCGATCCCGGCACCGACGGTGATGACGCCGCCGACGTCGGCGCCGAGCTGGCCGGCGCCGACGAACACCGCGAACACCGCGCCCGTCGACGCGATGATCGCCGCGCTGCGCCGTGACCTCGCCGCGCCCGTACAGCAGCGCGCCGAGCCCCACGAGCAGCAGCACCGTCAGCGTCGCCTCGAGCTCGTTGCCCAGGCCGTAGAAGCGCGAGCCCGAGCGCGGGTTGACGCCGAGGATCGAGCGGATGATCAGCGGCGAGCCGAGGATCAGGTCCACGCAGTAGGCGACGACGGACACGGCCGCGGGCACGAGCGGCGCCCGCGGCCATCGCACGAACCGATCGGTGAGCGCGCCCAGCCCGAAGGCGCCGACGACGATGATCGCGATCTCCGCCAGGCGCGACGGCGCGAGCGAGCCCGTGAGCAGCAGCAGCGCCGGAACCCAGAGGAACCCGAGCGCCCCGATCCGCAGCCCCGCGCGGATGCCGCGCCGGTCGGCGAAGACGCCGAGCGCGAGGACGAGCGCGAGCCAGCCGAACGCGAGCGCGCCGAGCACCGGCGTGCGGCGGCCGCTCACGACCCGCAGGCGCGCCTCGACGGCCGTCAGCCCCGCCGCGTCGCGGACGCCCTCGGCGCGGATCGGCTGGCCGCGCACGCCGTCGGGCACCGCGATGCCGAGGTGGCGCAGGATCGTCACCGGGATGTCGATCCCCGCGACGATCCCCTCCAGGCGCGTCGTCGTCGACGTCAGCGACCCGTTGCTGCCAAGGCCGTCGACGCCCATCGGCAGCAGCAGCGGCACCCGCGCCCGCGGCGGCGTCTGCACGACCATGAGCAGGTCGTCGGCGCGGCGCGCGCGCAGCAGGTCGTCGAGCGCCTCGTCGCCCTTGTCGGACGTCGGCAGGCCGACGACGACGAGCCGGTGGTGTCTGAGCAGCGCCCCGGCGCGCTCGGCGAGCGTCGCCGCCGGGCCGAGCGAGACCTCCGCGATGTCGCCGTTGCGGTCGGCGGCGACGGCGGCCTCGACGTGGGTGCGCCCGGCGACGCCCGCGTAGGCGGCCCCGCCCGCGATCCGGCTCGCGAGCAGGCCGGGCGTGATCTCGGCGGGCGCCGAGTCGGCGCGCTCGAGCGCCTTGTTCCAGCCGAAGATGAAGCCGCTCCCGTCGCCGCCCTTGACGAGCTCGAGCAGCGGCGCGTCCTCCGGGTCGTAGACCGCGCGCGACGTGCGCGAGCCGGCCGAGACGTCGAGCACCATCTGCTCGGGCGAGGAGCGTCCCTGCGTGGCGCTGACGAGCCCGATCGCAAAGCGCGTGCGCGCGTCGAGGCGGTCCAGGACGGGCTTGGGGTTGTTGTCGCCGCCCTGCGGCAGGAACGCGAGCACGACGCGCGGATCGCTCGCCTGCGCCGCCGCGGGGGCGGCGAGCACGAGCAGCGAGCCGAGCAGGAGCGCGAGCGCGGCCGGCCAGGCGGGCCGCAGGGCGTACGGAGAGCGGGGCATCGCCCGCTCTATCCTGTCTGTCCGTGCCGGAGCGTCATTTCGTCAAGTACACCTTCCTGCAGATCGACCCCGCATGGCGGCGGTTGGATGCCGGCGTCCGCGAGACCGGAAAGCGCGAGTTCGCCGCCGCGTGCGCGGATTTCGCGGACGGGCACCTGCTGCGGGCCTTCTCGACGATCGGCACGCGCGGGGACACCGACCTCATGCTGCTCACGCAGGCGCAGAACCTCGATCGTATCCACGAGTTCCATGTTGTCCTCGGGCAGAGCGGGCTCATGAAGTGGGCGACCATCCCCCACTCGTTCCTGGCGATGACGAAGGCATCCGAGTACTCGAACGAGTCCCGCCTCGAAGTTCGCCCCGCGCACGCGAAGTACCTCTTCGTCTATCCCTTCGTCAAGACGCGCGCCTGGTACGCCCTCGACCCCAAGGAGCGCTACCGGATCATGCAGGAGCACATCGCGCTCGGCCGCGAGTACCCCCACATCGACCTCAACACGTCGTACTCGTTCGGCCTCGACGATCAGGAGTTCGTCGTCGCCTTCGAGACCGACGACGCCGGGTCGTTCCTGGATCTCGTCCAGCGCCTGCGCACGACCGAGTCCTCGTCCTACACGCTGCGCGACACGCCGACCTTCACGTGCATCTCGACGTCGGTCGAGCGCGCGCTGGCGGCGCTCGACGGCGAGACGCTGGCCGCGGAGGTGGTGTAGCGCGATGGGCGAGGGACGCGACGAGGTTCGGGACATCACCGTCATCGGTGCGGGTCCGGTGGGGTTGTCGACGGCGTTTTGGGCGGGAATGCGGGAGGCGTCGTCGCGGATCGTCGACTCGTTGCCGCAGATCGGTGGACAGCTGACGGCGCTGTATCCGGAGAAGTGGATCTTTGATGTCCCCGGGCATCCGAAGGTGCTGGCGAAGGATCTCGTCGAGCAGCTGCGTCGTCAGGCGCTCGAGCAGTTCGACGTGCCCGTCCATCTGGAGACGACCGTCGAGTCGATCGGCTGGGAGGACGACATCGTCGTCCTCCACACGAACAACCCCGATCATCCGCAGCTGCGTAGCCGGGCGGTGATCATCGCCGGTGGCCACGGGGCGTTTGAGCCCAAGAAGCTGCCGGGCTTTGACATGTCGCCGTGGGAGGGCCGCGGCGCGCATTACCTCGTCGGGTCCAAATCGGAGTTCGCGGGCAAGAAGGTGCTGATCATCGGTGGCGGTGACTCGGCCTGTGACTGGGTCATCAACCTGCTGCATACCGCCGAGACGGTCGCGTTGTGTCACCGCCGCGAGGGCTTTCGCGCGCATGAGCTGACCGTCAACCAGGTCATGAGCCGCAGCACAGGAGGGACATGTCGATCTGCATGTCCCCTTTCAGGTTCGTGAGGTCATCGGCAACGGCGCGATCGAACGCGTCCGCCTGTTTCATTCCGAAGACCACGACGCGCGAGATCGAGATCGAGGTCGACGCGATCCTGCTGCAGCTCGGCTTCAAGACCGCGCTCGGCCCGTTGAAGGACTGGGGCCTGGAGATCTCCAAGGGCGCGATCGTCGTCGACCCGGTCATGAAGACCAACCTCCCCGGCGTCTGGGCCTGCGGCGACATCACAACCTTCGAGGGCAAGCTCAAGCTGATCGCGACCGGCTTCGCCGAAGTCGGCGATCGCCGTCGCCCAAGCCGTCCATCACATCCGCCCCGACACCAAGATCCAACCCAAGTACTCCACCAACACCGGCGTCCCCGGCAGCATCGGCGGCCAACCCTAGACGGGGCGTCAGACCGCGCCGCGCTGCAGCCGCGTCAGCGGCGCGTTGAAGTCCAGCGAGAAGTCGGCCGTGAGGCCTTCGAGGCCGTCGCGGCTGGCGACGAGCCGCTGGCGCGCCGGACCGGGGTCGTCGAGCAGGTCGCCGAGCAGCTCGAGCTGTGCGGTGCAGCCCAGCGCGGCGGCATGCGGCGTGCAGGCGCCGATCAGCTCGCCCGCGATCTCGAGGACCGGGACGGCGCGGCCCTGCACGGGGTCGACGAGCTCGGCCTCGACGCCGTCGCGCGCGGCGAGGAAGCGGTTCTCGTCGAGCACCTCGGGCGCGTGCACGAGCGCGGCGTCGGCGTGCCCGTCGACGAGCTCGAGGCGGACGAGCGACTGCACGAGCGCGACGAGCGCCGCCGTCGCGCCGACGGTCGCCTGCGCGTCCATGATCCGGATCTCGACGGTGCCGAGCTTCGGCTGCGGGCGCACGTCCCACCACAGGTACGTCGGCTCGGGAAAGGCGCCGCAGTCCAGCAGCAGGTCGACCGCCCGCACGTACTCGCCGTAGGAGCCGAACGCACGCGGGATCCCGACCCTCGGGAACGCCTGGAACAGCGGCGTGCGCGCCGACGCGAGGCCGGTGTCGCGGCCCTGCCAGAACGGCGAGTTCGCCGACAGCGCGAGCAGCACCGGGACGTGCGCGCGCAGGCGGTTGAACGCCGCGATGCCCGCCTCGCCGGACGGCAGCCCGACGTGGACGTGCAGGGCGAACGTCGGCTCGCGCCGCGCGAGCTCGCGCATCGAGCCGTAGACCTGCTGGTGGCGCTCGCGCGACGAGACCTGCATCTCGTGCCAGACGGCGGAGGGGTGCGTGCCCGAGGCGCCGGCGGCCAGGCCGAGCCCGTCGAGCACGTGCTTCAGGGTGGCGCGCAGCTGCGCAAGCTCGGTGACCGCATCGCCGACGTTCGCGTGCACGCCGGTGCGCAGCTCGACCGCGCTTGCGTGCGTCTCGGAGCTGACGCTGTCGCGCGAGTCCTCCGGCCACGCCTCGAGCACGGCGTCGATCGCCGGCGTCAGCGTCCAGCCGCGACCGGGATCCAGCAGCATGACCTCTTCCTCGATGCCGAGGTCGTAGTCCGTCGCATGCGTGTGCGACCACTTCGACCACGGCGCCGGCGCAGCGCGATCAGGCGGCACGAACGGCCCCGGTGCCGTACGACACGGCGACCTCGGCGAACGCCTCCAGCAGGCGGGCCTGCTCGGCCGAGTTGACCATGCTCTCGGCGTGCCACTGCACGGCCACGGTGAAGCTGCGATCGGTGGCCTCGATCGCCTCGATCACGCCGTCGGGGGCCCAGCCCACGGCGCGCAGGCCGCTTCCGAGCCGGTCGACGGCCTGGTGATGAAACGAGTTCACGCGCGCCTCGTGCACCCCGAGGCAGGCGGCGGCGAGGCAGCCGGGCTGCAGCGTCACGCCGTGCGTCGGCGTCGATCCGGGCTGCGGCTGGCGATGCTCGACGTCGGACGGGTGCTCGCTCGGAAGGTCCTGCGTCAGCGTCCCGCCGCGCGAGACGTTGAGCACCTGCAGCCCGCGGCAGATCGCCAGCACCGGCATGTCGCGCGCCTCGGCGGCGCGCAGCAGCGCGATCTCGAACCGGTCGAGGTCCGGCTCGGTCGGGCCGAGCGCGGGATGCGGATCGGCGCCGTAGGTCGCGGGATGCAGATCGGGCCCGCCGGACAGGCACAGGCCCCAGAGCCCGTCGAGCAGCGGCTCGATGCCGGCGGCGTCCATCGGCGGGATGACGACCGGCACCGCGCCGGCACGGCGGATCGCGTCCGGATAGGTGAGGCCGAGCGCCAGCTCGCGGCCGGCGGGCTCGCTGCGCGGATCGTGGCGGATGCGCTCGGGCGCGCGCATCTCCGACGTGCTGAGGCCGATGATGGCGACAGCGGCGCGGGCGGCAGGCGTGGTGATGGATGGGCGGATGGCGGTCATCGGGATGGGTGGTTTCGTTCTACCTCCCGCACCGCACCGCATGAACCGCCAATCGGTCCAGTCGCGCGGGCCGTTGTAGGCCCGCCTGTCGAACGACTCTCAGATCGCGCCGCGCTGCGGCGCGAGGCCGCCTAGACGGCGGAGCACTCCTCTTCCTCGGCCACGCGGAACGAGGAGCCGCAGCCGCAGGCGGCGACGACGTTGGGGTTGTTGACCTGGAAGCCCGCGCCCTGCAGGGACTCGACGTAGTCGATGACCGAGCCGCGCACGTACGGCAGGCTGGGCTGGTCGACGTAGACCTTCAGGCCGGCGAACTCGAAGATCTCGTCGCCGTCGCGCTTCTGGTCGAAGGCGAGGTTGTACTGGAAGCCAGAGCAGCCGCCGCCCTTCACGCCCACGCGCAGGCCCGCGTCCGTGTCGCTCGCTCCCTGGGCGGAGAGGAACTCGTGGACCTTCTCGGCGCCCTTGTCCGTGATCGTGATCATGTAGGCAACTCCCGGCGTCAGTTCAGGTGGACCGTCAATACTTCAGGAAGTGTAGCGCCCTGTGGGGCCGTCTGGACAAGGATCGCAATCGCTAGGCTTTCGGCATATGCCAAGCGCCGACGACGTCAAGAACCGGATCGAGGCAGCCATCTCGGGCGCCGAGGCCGAGGTGCAGACCGCTGACGAGGTGCATTTCAGCGTGCACGTCCGCGCGAGCGCCTTCGACGGCCTCTCGCGCGTGCAGCAGCACCGGCTCGTCATGGACGTATTCGACGGCGAGCTCGGCGGCGCGATCCATGCCCTTGCCCTGAAGACGGAGGCCACATGAGCGACAACGAGATCCGCGACCTGATCGCCAAGGCGATCGACGAGAACGAGGTCATCCTCTTCATGAAGGGGACGCCCGACAGCCCCGCGTGCGGCTTCTCCGCCCGCACCGTTGCGATGCTGCAGTCGCTCGAGACCCCGTTCGCCGCGGTCGACATCCTGCCCGACCCGCGCATCCGCCAGGAGCTTTCCGCGCTGTCGAACTGGCCGACGATCCCCCAGCTCTTCGCCAAGGGCGAGCTGGTCGGCGGCTGCGACATCGTCACCGAGATGTACGAGTCCGGCGAGCTCGCGACGACGCTCGGCGTGCCAGGCCCCGGCCGATGCGCCGGCTGAGGCGCCCGCCGGCGCCGCCGCCCAGGCCGCTCCGCTGGGCATCGAGAACCGCCTGTAGCCGTCAGCGGATCCGCAGCCGCACCCACGCCTCGCCGCTGATGCGCAGGCGCGGGTCGTTGAGGGCGTGGCGCTCGTTCCTGCCGAAGTGCGCCGTGACGCCGTCGTAGCGGCCGAGGTCGTCGAACTCCTCGCGCAGCTCGGCCAGCGACTGCGGCCCGGGCACGTCGACGTCCGTCGGGTCGTTCTCGAAGGCGAGGCTCAGGTCGCCGCCGTCCTGGTTGGGGTCGGTGCCGACTGTCGGCGGGCGTCCCGGTGAGCCGCAAGCGTGCGCGGCCCCCTGTGCAGCGAGCGGGGCACGCGCACGGCGATCGTGCGCAGCGTCGTCACCCCGCTGCCGGTGTGACGCAGCCGCAGGCGCACGCGGATCGTGCGGCCGCGGCGCGCGAACCGCGGTCCGCTGGCGCTGACCAGGTACGCCTGGCTCATGCCACGGCGCACGCGCACGCCGATCTCGACCGACGTCGGGTGCAGCGTGGCGAACTTGTAGCTCTCGAGCACCTCGATCGCCCCGCCCATGTCGGTCGCGGCGAGGCCGGCCAGCGCGTTCTGGCTCACCCCCGCGACGGCGTAGGTGTTGCAGACGCGCAGCGGCGCGCGCACCTCGCGCAGCGTCACCTTCAGGCACACGTCGCCGGTCTGGCGCGCGGGGGCGCCGTCGAGGATCGCGGCCGCGGCCTCGGCGGTCGCGGCCGCCGCGGCGACGCTCAGCGGCGAGCCGCCGGTCGGCAGGCCGACGTCGCCCTCGTCGGCGATCTGCGTGACGGCGCTGTGCTCCCGCCCGCTGTCGAGGTCCTTGGCGGTCACGCGCAGCGGGAAGCTCGGCGGCGGCGAGCCGAGCACTCCGACGACGGCGGTCGGCCCGTCCGACGTGATCGTGCCGAGGTCGTTGCCGGGCGAGCCGAGCTTGTAGGTCGAGAGGTCCGACGCGGCGACCGGGTTGTTGACGACCGTCTGGATGTAGGAGTCCTGCAGGAACAGCGAGCGGCGGCCCGCCGCGTCGAGCTCGTGCCCGAAGATCCACACGTTCGGCCCGTCGGCGTAGGCGACGGTGCCGAGCGCACCGAGCAGGATGTCGCCCGAGGTCAGCCCGACCGAGACCGACGCCCCCGGCACGAGCGGCTGCGGCGCGAACGCGGCGCGCGTCCCGGCGGGCGAGGCGATCAGCGTGCGCCCGGCCTTGCGCGCGGCGCGGACGAAGGCGCTCGCGAGCGACGGGCGCAGGCCGGCGATCGTCAGCGGTCCCGCGAGGCTTTGCGCGCCGATGATCCGGCTGCGCCCGGCGGTCGCCGCTCGCGTCGCGGCGGGCGGCAGCGCCGGCTGGGCGAGGATCGCCTCGATCGGGGTCGCGAGCGCCGTCTTGCCGCCGTACTCGCCGATCGTCTCGGAGATCGCGCCGATGTTGCGCGCGACGCCGTCGGCCGCGGTACAGAGGATCGGCGAGCCCGAGAAGCCGGGGCCGAGGCCGGTGGCGTCGACGGCGGGGCCGGACACGCGCACGAGGATGCGCGCGGACGCGCCACGTTCACGATCGACGACGTCGACGATCTCGACGTTGAAGGACGAGATCTCGAGGCCGTGGACGACCGACAGGCCGGTGCACTGCATGCCGGGGTGCACTTCGGAAAGCGGTAGAACCGGATCGGCGGCCTGCGCCGAGACCGGCGCCACGAGCGCGGCCACGAGGGCGGCGAGGAGCGGGTGGCGCATTCGGCGAGGACGCTAGCAGCAGGGGTTTGCACCGGCTGCACGTCAGGCTGCGGCCGGACGATTGCCCCACACGGCTAGCATCGCGCCTCATGGGATCGGGAGGAGCGGCCGTGACGTCGGCGCTGGCATGGGACGGACGCGGCCTGCGCCTGCTCGACCAGACGCTGCTGCCCGGCGAGGAGACGTGGATCGACCTCGAGGGCGCCGCCGACACCGCCGCGGCGATCGCGCGCCTCGCGGTGCGCGGCGCGCCGAACATCGGGATCGCCGCCGCCTACGGCCTGGCGATGGAGATCGCGCGGCTCGAGCGGCCCGCCGAAAGCGCCGACGGACCCGCGACGGCGACCGAGGACGCGCCCGCCGACGAGCAGCTGCGCGACGCCGCCGCCATCCTGCGCGGCGCGCGGCCGACCGCGGTCAACCTCGCCTGGGCCGTCGATCGCGTGCAGGCACGCCGCGCTCGCGGTGGCACCCGCGCAGCGTCCTGCCGCCGCGCGCGCCGAGGCCGAGGCGATCCATGCCGGCGAGGACGCCGCGAGCCTGGCGATCGCGCTCGCGGGCGCCGACCTGCTGTCCGGCGCGCGGCAGATCCTCACGCACTGCAACACGGGCGCGCTCGCCTGCGGCGGGACCGGCTCGGCGCTGGCCGTCGCGATCGAGCTCGCCGCCCGCGAGGACGGCGTGACCGTGCTCGCCTGCGAGACGCGGCCGCTGCTGCAGGGCGCGCGGCTGACGATCTGGGAGCTGCGCCGCGCCGGCATCCGCCACGAGCTGCTCGTCGACGGCGCGGCGGCCGGGCTCATGCGCCGCGGCGAGGTCGACGCGGTGATCGTCGGCTGCGACCGCGTCGCCGCCAACGGCGACACCGCCAACAAGGTCGGGACGTACGCCCACGCGCTCGCGGCGCGCGCGGCCGGGATCCCGTTCATCGTCGCCGGCCCGACCTCGACGATCGATCCCGGCATCGCGACCGGCGACGAGATCGTCATCGAGGAGCGCGGGGCCGACGAGGTCCGCCACGCGGGCGGCGCGCTGCTGACGCCGGCCGACACGCCCTGCCGCAACCCGGCGTTCGACGTCACGCCCGCCGACCTCGTCACCGCGCTCGTCACCGAGCGCGGGATCGCGTCGCCGCCGACGACGGAATCGGTGATGGCGTTGCTGAGACCTTGATCGCCGCCCGCTCCACGACGCCGCACGACGTCGTCCTCGACGAGCTGCCCGATCCGGTCGCCGGTCCGGGCGAGGTCGTCTGCCGCGTGCTCGCCTGCGGCGTCTGCGGCTCGGACGTCAGCGACGCCTACGTCGCGCGCAAGCTGCCCGGCGTGCTCGGCCACGAGGTCGTCGGCGAGGTGCTCGCGACGGGCGCCGGCGTGACCGGCGTCGCCGCCGGCGACCGCGTCGTCATCCACCACCACGCGCCCTGCGGCTCCTGCCGGCGCTGCCGCCGCGGGCACGAGACGCTCTGCGACCAGTTCCGCGCGACGGCGCTGTACCCGGGCGGCTTCGCCGAGCAGGTGCGCGTCGAGGCGCCGCTCGTGCCCGAGCTGCTCGCGCTCGGCGACCTCGACCCGGTCGCCGGCACGTTCGTCGAGCCGCTGGCCTGCGTGCTGCGCGCGCTGGACCGCGCGCGGCTGACGGCGGACGACGCGCTGCTCGTCGTCGGCGCGGGCTCCAACGGGCTGCTCGCGATCGCCGCTGCGCGCGCACGCGGCACCGAGGCCGTCTGGATCCGCGAGCCGCGCGACGATCGCCGCCGGCTCGCCGAGGCCTGGGGCGCGACGCGGCACGCCGACGAGCCGGTCGACGTCGCGTTCCTCACGACGGCCGCCGAGGAGGCGGTCGCCGGCGCCGCGGCCGCGCTCGCGATCGGCGGCACGCTGTGCCTGTACGCGACGACGAAGCCCGGCGCGTCGCTCGGGCTCGACGCCGAGCAGCTCTTCCTGCGCGAGCTCACCGTCTGCTCGAGCTGGTCGGCCGGACCGGGCGACATGCGCGCCGCGTACGACCTCATCGCGAGCGGCCGGATCGATCCGCTCAGGCTCGTCACGCACCGCGTCGGGCTCGGCGAGACGGCGCGCGCGCTGGACCTGCAGCGCCGCGGCGAGGCGATCAAGGCCGTGGTCGTGCCGTGAGAGCGGCGCTGCTGCACGGCCCGGGCGACCTGCGCGTGCAGGACGTCGCCGATCCCCGACGGCGAGGTGCTCGTGACCGTCGAGGCCGCGACCGCCTGCGCGACCGACGTGAAGTGCCTGCGCCACGGCCACCTGATCCTCGACCCCTACCCGGCGCGCTTCGGCCATGAGACCGTCGGCATCCGCGACGACACGGGCGAGCGGGTGCTCGTCGGCGACTCCGTCGCCTGCGGGACGTGCCGCTTCTGCGCCGCCGGCCGGACGCAGCTGTGCGAGCGGATGACGTGGGTGCTCGGCGGCTTCGCGCAGCGGATCGCCGCGCCGGTCGGCGCGCTGCACGCCGTGCCCGACGGCCTGGAGGCCGCGGGCGCCGCGATGGCCGAGCCGCTCGCCGCGGCCGTCCATGCGGTCGCGCGGGCGGGCGACGCCGCGCGCGCCGGTGCCGGCGCCGCCGTCCTCGGCGGCGGGACGATGGGGCTCATGCTCGCGCGGCTGCTCGTCCTGCGCGGCTGCGTGGTCACGCTCGCCGACCGCCACGCGGAGCGGCGCGCGCAGGCGCGCGCGCTCGGCGCGCGCACGACCGAGGCGCTCGATCCGGCCGGCCACGAGCTCGTCATGGAGGCCGTCGGGCGCCCCGCGGCCTGGCGCGCGGCGATCGCGGCGGCAGCGCCCGGCGCGACCGTCGTGCTCGTCGGCGGATGCCCGTCGGGGAGCGACGTCACGCTGCCCGCCGCGCCGCTGCACTACGCCGAGCTCGACGTGCGCGGCGCCTTTCACCACACCCGCGGCGAGGTCGATCGCGCGCTCGCGCTGCTCGCGTCCGGCGACGTCGACTGGCGTGCCCTCGCAGGCCCGACGATCGGCCTCGACGAGCTGCGCGACGCGCTCCTGCGCCCGTCCTCGCGGCGAGGCGCGCAAGCTCGTCGTCGACCCACGTCGGTAGCCTGCCGCAGTCATGGGGGTCGCCGTCGTCACGGACAGCACGCATTACCTGCCGCCCGCGCTCGTCGCGGGACGCGGCATGCACGAGGTGTCGCTCTACGTCAGGCTCAACGGCACGCTGCAGCGCGAGAGCGAGATGACCGATCAGGCGGCGTTCTGGGAGCGGATGACGTCGGGCTCGGACCTGCCGACGACGTCGCAGCCCTCGATCGGCGACTTCATCGCGTGCTACGAGCCGCTGCTGCAGGCCGGTCACGACATCGTCTCGATCCACATCTCGGCCGCGCTGTCGGGCACGTACGACTCGGCGCTGCAGGCGCGCGCGCAGCTCGCCGAGCGCGGCTTCGACGGGCGCGTCGAGGTGCTCGACTCGCGCACCGTCTGCGGCGGCCTCGGCCTCGAGCTGCTGGCGGCTGCGGCGCACGCGCACGCGGGCGGCGCGCTGCAGGAGGTCGCCGCGCACGCCCAGGCGGCGCGCGACAGCCTGCGGATCTGGTTCGCCGTCGACACGCTGGAGTACCTGCGCCGCGGCGGGCGGATCGGCGGCGCCCAGGCCTGGCTCGGCGGCGCCCTGAAGATCAAGCCGATCCTCTCGCTGGAGTCGGAGATCACGCCCGTCGAGCGCGTGCGCACGCGGGGCCGCGCGTTCGAGCGCATGGTCGAGTACATGCGCACGCTGCACGCCGACGGCGCCGACGCCTGGTGCGTGCAGCACATCCAGGCGCCCGGCGAGGCGCAGCGGCTCGTCGAGCGCGGGCTGGAGGTCTTCGGCTGCGAGCCGCGCTTCGTCAGCGAGGTCGGTCCGGTGATCGGCGCCCACGCCGGCCCGGGGATGATCGGCGTCGGCGGCCTGCCGCCGTCCGCGCTGGGCTGACGCGCGCCCGTCAGCCCGGTGAGCGACGCGCCCGGCGGCTGGAGCGGGCCGGCGGCTTGGGCTTCGGCTTGGACGGCTGTCGGCTTGGACGGCGTCGGCTTCGGCGGCTTCGGCGACCGGGGAGGCGTCACGGGCGGCGGCGGAGGCGGCGGCTCGTCCGGCGGTGGCGGCGCGTCGGGGGGCGGCACCTCGTCGGGCAGGATGACCGTGCCCGAGACGAGGGTCTCGCCGCTGTAGTACTCCTTGATGACGATCTGCAGCGCGGCGGCGATCGGGATCGCGACGAGCGCGCCGACGACGCCGAGGATCGAGGAGCCGGCGAGGATCGCGACGATGACCGCGAGCGGCGGCACGTTCACCGTGCGCTTGAAGATGAACGGCTGCAGCACGTTGTTCTCGAACTGCTGGTAGAAGATCAGGAAGATCCCGTAGATGATCGTCGCGCTCGGGAAGTCCGTGAACAGCGTGACCAGCAGGATGATCACGCCGCCGATCGTGGCGCCGACGAGCGGGATCAGGCCGAAGAACGACATCAGCACCGCGAGCGGGACCGCGAACGGCACGCCGAGGATCGTCAGCACGATGAACGTCAGGATCCCGTTGATCGACGTGATCGTCAGCGCGCCGCCGACGTAGCCCGAGGTCGACTTGTAGATCCGCTCGGCGATGCCGCGCAGGCGCTCCTCGCGATGGCGGCCGAAGCGCGTGATGAGGAAGTTCGCGATGCGCTTGCCGTCGAGCAGCAGGAAGAACGTCATCGTGAGGATCGTCAGCAGCTGGAACGCGGCGTTGAAGACGCCCGTCGCGACGCTCTGCAGCGCGCCCGCCGCGTCGCCGAGCTTGGCGGGCAGCTTGCGCGCCTCCTCCTGCAGCTTCGACGTGATGTCGTACTTGTTGTCGAATTCGCGGATCGTCTTGTTGTTGCGCAGGTCGTCGATGTAGCTCGGGATGTCGCGCGAGAGGTCGGTCGCGCCGTTGATCACCGGCGGCACGACGAGCGCGAGCACCCCGCCCAGGACGCCCGCCAGGAGCAGGTAGACGACGAGGATCGCGGCGGACCGCGGCAGCCTGCCGCGCGAGAAGAGGTCCACGGCGGGCCCGAGCGCGACGGCGAGGAAGATCGCGATCCCCAGCAGCAGCAGCGTGCTGCGGATCTGCACGAGCAGGTACATGAGGGCCAGGAACGCGGCCGTCGTGAAGAGGATGCGCGCGATCTGGCGCGTTGTCAGGGCATCCCAGACGGACACGCGCTGACTGTAGGGCCGCAGCCGGACGGCGCTGCGCGGCCGGCGCGGGACGGCGGCGCTCACCGCCCGCGATCGATGACCGCTAGCGCTTGCGCCGGAACAGCCCGCCGATGGCGGCGATCCCGCCGCCGATGACGAACCCCGCGACGGCCGCCCCGATGACCGCCTGCTTCTGGTGCTTGACGAGCTGTCCGCGCCAGTCCGTCAGGACCGCGATCTCGCTCTGCAGGCGCTCCATCGAGGTGCCCAGCGCGCGGCGATTCTCCTCGATCGAGGCGCGGATCTGCTCCGGCGTGCGCTGGTGCGTCGCCATCACTTCTTCTTCTTGCGACGCATCAGCGTCCTGCGGATCTTGCCGGCCTCGTCGATCGCCATCTCCGGGACCGGCGGGGTGCTCTCCTTGAAGAAGCGCGCCGCGAGGTAGCCCGAGACGCCGCCGCAGATGAAGAGCAGGCCGGCGACGACGAAGAAGCCCCAGAAGAACGAGCCGTTGCCGACCGGCAGCGCCCACCAGGCGAACCAGGCGAGCCCGTGCAGGAGGAACAGCAGGCCCACGATGATGAAGATGCCCGCGGCGACCCCGATGACGATCCCGCGCAGGAGCTTGGTGATCTTCGTCGTGACCTCGGCCTTGGCGAGCTCGATCTCCTCGCGGACGAGCAGCGAGACGCGCTCGCTGACCTCCTGGACGGTCTGCGCCAGGTCGTGGGTGGGGCTCTCAGCTGCCAAGGCGGCGAAGGATCAGGGCGGCGAGCACGCCGCCGGCGAATGCCGCCGCGACGACGAACTCGGGACGCTCGTTGGCGATCTGCAGCACGGGCTCCTGCCAGGACGGCCCGGGCGCGGCGGCGTGCCCGGACGCGTAGGCCTCGGCGCTGTCGCCGAGCGACGTGACGCCCGCCGGCTCGGGACCGGGCGTGACGACCGCGATGGGCTCCTCGGCGACCGGGAAGGGCATCCGCTCGGGCGCCGGCTGCGCGCGCTCGACCCGCGGCGGCGCCGGCGGCTCGTAGGCCGGGTCGGGAACGTGCTCGACCGGCAGCTCGACGGCCTCGCCCTCGACGACGGGCTCGTCGTACGCGGCCGGCTCGTCGGGCGGCGTGGCGACGGGCGGGGTCCAGCTGTCGGAGACCGGTGGGGGCGCCGAGCCCGCGACGGAAGCCGGCGCGGCCGGTGCGTCCGGCGCGTCAGCGTCCTGCCGGCGCTTGCCCCCGAATTTCATTCGGGCGGGTCTTCCCCGTAGATCCGGCGCCAAATCATCCCGGCGGCGCGCGTCGTCGCGATCGACGCCAGCGCGCCGAGGCCCGCGAGGAGGCCCGGACCAGATGAGCCGTTTGACCATTTCGTTGTTCTGCATCGCCTGAATCCTGTCAGACAACCCGGGCAGACGTTCGATCCGCATCCAGCCCGCCGCAGATCGTCTCGACGATGAACGCCTTGGCCTGGTCGAACTCCTCCTCGCCGCGCGGCAGCATGTCGAAGATCCATCCGGTCAGGACCTGCTCGATCGCGCCGTAGAACGCGAGCGCGGCGAACGCCGGCGTGACGGCGGTGCGAAACGAGCCGTCGGCCTGGGCCTTGCCGACGATGTCGGCGATGAGCGCGTAGGCCTCGCGGATCTTCGTCAGGTGCGTGCGCCCGAAGGAGTTCGCCGCCCGCGTGACCTCGACGATGATGACCTTCATGAGGTCGGGATCGTGGCGGTAGGTGTCGATGATGAAGGAGGCGATCGCGTAGAGCTTCTCGCGCGCGGGCAGGTCCTGGCGGTCGATCTCCTTGATGACGTCCAGCAGGATGTTCCAGCGCTCGAGGAAGAGCGTGTCGAGCACCTCGTCCTTGGAGCGGAAGTAGTGGTAGACGAGGCCGTAGGCGACGTTCGCCTCGTCGGCGATGTCCGACACGCGGCAGGCATGGAAGCCGCGCTTGGCGAACGCGACGACGGCCGCGTCGAGGATCATCCGGCGCTTGTCCGGGGCGGCGGGCTTGGCGCTGCGCGCGGGGGTCACCGCGATGCCACCTCGACGGGCCAGCGGTAGGCGCTCGGGCGGCGGTTGGCGAGCGCCGGCAGGTCGCGGCGGATGCGCGCCTGCGCGTCGAGATCGAGGTCGGCGACGATGTGGCACTCGCTGTCGGGCGCGTGCGCGAGCACGATCCCCCAGGGATCGACGATCATCGAGCGCCCGCCCGAGCGCAGCCCCGGCTCGTGCTGGCCGATCTGGTTGGCGGCGACGACGAACGCCTGGTCCTCGATCGCCCGCGCGCGCAGCAGGATCTCCCAGTGGTCGCGCGTCGTCGGCACCGTGAACGCCGCGGGCACGGTGAACACGCGCGCGCCCCGCATCGCGAGGATGCGGTACAGCTCGGGGAAGCGGATGTCGTAGCAGATGCTCAGGCCGAGCTCGACGCCGCCGGCCGTCGGGCTGACGACGAGCTCGTCGCCGGGCTCCTCGTGCTCGGACTCGCGGTAGACCGTGCCCTCGACGACGACGTCGAACATGTGCACCTTGCTGTACGTCGCGCGCAGCTCGCCGTCGGGTCCGATGTGGACCGACGTGTTGCGCAGGCGCTCCGTCGCCTGTCGATCCGCTCGGAGAACGAGCCCGCGACGAGGTCGATGCCGAGATCGCGCGCGACCGCGCGCGCCCAGGAGATCGCGGGGCCGTCGATCGGCTGCGCCCCGGCGACGAGCGTCGCGCCGCGGCCGAGCGCGCTCCACTTCTCCGGCAGGACGACGAGCTGCGCGCCGTCGGCGGCCGCCGCGCGCGTGAGGCGATCGGCGCGCTCGAGGTTGCCGTCGAAGTCGGCGGTGGAGGTCAGCTGGACTGCTGCGACGCGCATGTGCTCTGAGAGTGGCTCCCGGATTGACTGGTCAGTCAACAGCCGAGATGCTACCTCCATGCGGCGCCTGCATTCGCTCCCGCTGCGCTGGGACGCGGCGGCGCCACCCGACGTGCTGCCGTTCGCGGTCCCGCCCGCGCGGATGGCGCCGCTGCGCGGAGGCCGCCCGCTGAAGCGCTGGCGCTACGTCGCCGCGTTCTGCGAGGAGCTCATGCTCTGCGCCGCCACCGCCGCCGTCGGACCGGCGCGCAGCTCGTGGTGGGCGGTCTGGGACCGCGGCACCGGCACGCTGCACGAGCGCACGCGCATCGCCCCCGGGCCGGCGCTCGTGCGCTTCGGCCACGGCGGCCGCGTGCTCGTGCGCGATCGCGGCGTCGCGATCGACCTCGTCGTCGACGAGGGCTGCGGCGTCGAGTCGCTCAACGCGCACGGCGCGCAGTACGTCTGGACGCGCAAGCAGGCCGCGCGGCCGGTCCGCGGGCGAGTGCGGCTGGGCGACGGCCGGACGATCGCGCTCGACGGGGCGCTCGCGGTCGTCGACGACACGGCGGGCTACCACGCGCGCGCGACCGAGTGGTGGTGGTCGGCCGGCGTCGGCCACGCGGACGACGGCTCGCCGGTCGGCTGGAACCTCGTCGCCGGCGTCAACGACGGGCCGCGGGCGAGCGAGCGCTCGGTGTGGTCCTCCGCGGGCGTTCGCGAGGTGCCGCCGGTGCGCTTCGCCGACGACCTCGCGGAGGTGACGTTCGCGTCCGGCGAGCGGCTGCGCTTCGACGCCGAGGCGGTGCGCGAGCGCCGCGACCGGCTCGTCGTCGTCGAGTCCGAGTACCGCCAGCCGTTCGGGACGTTCACGGGCGCGCTGCCGGGGCTCGGCGCCCTGCAGGGCGGGCTCGGCGTCATGGAGCACCACCGCGCGCGCTGGTGAGGGCGCGACCGGAGTGGTCCCGGGCCGTGAGACGCCCGCCGGGGCGCGTTCGCGCGGGCGCGGCTCGCTTGGGACGGGTTGGCCCGCCGGGTTCGTGCGGGCGCGGTTCGCTTGGGAACAGCATCGATGAAGAAGGGGCGGGGCGGGCGTGCCGGAGGGGCGCGGGCGTGCCGGAGGGGCGCGGGCGTGCCGGAGGGGCGCGGGCGTGCCGATGCCCCCGCGAGTCGGGTCGCGCTCTCGGACGGGGGTCGTGCGGGTTATCGGCCTATTTGGCGCGTAACCCGCAAGACCCCTGGCCCCGCGCTGCGTCGTGGCGGATTTGCTGCGTGTGCCGAGCACAAAACGCCACGATCGGCGCGTGCCAAAGGGGTGTGTCGAATCCGCGTCGCATGGCGACGGTTATTCGACCCACCCCCACCCCGCCCTCGCCCGCCCGCGAAGAACGCCGGATCCGAGCGCCACGAGGCCCAGACCCGCTCCCTTCATCGATGCTGTTCGCAAGCGCACCACATCGAACCGTGCCGGCGAGCTCCTCACGCCCCCACGCCCCGCCCCGCACCCCGAAGCCCCGCGCCCGAGCCCAACGCCGGGAGGCCGACCCGAGCACCGCTCGACGGCGGCGCCGGCCTACCCTCGCGCGATGCTCACGCGCGTCCGCTGCCCGCTGTGCGGCAAGACCGCGCGCCGCTTCCGCCCGTTCGGCGGCGGCACCGTCGTGCGCCCGAACGCGCGCTGCCCGCGCTGCGACTCGCTCGAGCGCCACCGGCTCATCTGGCTGTACCTGCGCGACGAGACCGACCTCTTCACCCCCGCCGCGGAGCCCAGGCGCATGCTGCACGTGGCGCCCGAGCCGGTCCTGCGCGAGCGCCTGGCCGGCGAGCCGCTCATCGACTACCTCAGCGCCGACCTCGAGCCGGGCGTCGCCGACGTGCAGATGGACATCACCGCGATCGACTTCCCCGACGACTCCTTCGACGTCATCTACTGCAGCCACGTGCTCGAGCACGTGCCCGACGACGCGCTCGCGATGCGCGAGCTGTGCCGCGTCCTGCGGCCGAGCGGCTGGGCGATCCTGCAGGTTCCGATCCTGCTCGCGCGCACAGACGAGGATCCCGTCCGTCACCGACCCGGAGGAGCGCCTGCGCCGCTTCGCCCAGCGCGACCACGTGCGCGCGTACGGCCCGGACTACGCCGATCGGCTCCGCGCGGCCGGATTCGCCGTCCGTCTGGACCGGTACGCGGAGCGGCTCGGACCCGCCGCCGCGCAGCGCCACGGGCTGCTCACGCAGGACGTGATCCACTTCTGCACGAAGTCGCACGCCTGAGCCGTGGGCGTAACCCCTAGACCTTTGGAGGGTTTCCGCATTGTCCATTCAAGGCAATAAGGTCCATGAGGGGACGCAGCGATCCAAACCTCAAGGGGGAGTTCATTCATGAAGCTTCGACGGCCCAGCCCGGCGCTCGTCATCTCGTGCATCGCGCTCGTGGTGGCGTGCACCGGCACCGCAGTTGGCGCCACGCTCATCACCTCGAGCAGCCAGATCAAGAACGGCGCCGTGACGTCCGGTGACATCAAGAACGGGTCCGTCCAGGGTGCAGACCTCAAGGACGGCACGATCACGGCGAACAAGCTGAAGACCGCGCCGGCGGCCGCCGCGGCGGAACCGTGTACCACGCGGTCCGCCACACCGGCCCCGAGGGCCAGCCGGCGAACGTGGTCTCCAAGGTCGCGACGCTGAGCGTCCCCGCGGGTGCCTACCTCGTCACCGCCAAGACGGTCATGAGCGCGATCCTCCAGCCGCAGAGCCCGCTCGGCGGCCTCATCCAGACGGGCCTCGCGATCGGCGGCAACTGCCGCCTGGACACCGGCGGCGAGAGCGACCAGTCGTTCACGAACATCGCGTCAACCAGCGCCAGACGCCGGCGACGCTCAACATGCAGACGACGACGACGGCCGGCGCGCCGACGGACTTCAACCTGGAGTGCACCGCGGGCGTTCCGTACCGCCTGTCGGAGACGTCGATCATCGCCACGAAGGTCAGCAACATCGTCCTGACCGCGATCCCGCAGTCCTAGAGGATCACCCGGCGGCGGCCGCGACCAGACCGGTCGCGGCCGCCGCGCCGGCATCGATGAACACGGGGATCGTCCGATCGACGGCCCGCCGCGCGCGGCTGGGCGGTGAGCGCGCCCGCCTGCAGCTGTGGGCGCGGCGGCTCGACGCCCGCCTGCGCCGGGCCGGCGGGCGGTTCGTGCTCGACGCGCCCCACGGCGCGCACTTCCACGAGCTCCCCCACGCGGAGATCTTCCCGTACGGCGACACGTCGCCCGGGACGCTCACGCTGCGCCTGGGCCGCCACGCGCACCTCGGGCGCGGCCTCATCCTGGAGATCTGGGCGGCGGCGGACAACACCGTCGAGCTCGGCGACGAGGCGGCCTTCCGCGCCGGCACGCGGCTGCAGCTGCGCGGCGGGACGATCCGGCTCGGCCCCCGGACGGTGATCCGCGACTACGGGCTGCTCGACGTCATGCACGGCGCCGTGATCCTCACCGGCGAGCGCGTCCAGTTCGGCAGCCAGTGCGCCCTGCACGCCGCCGAGCGCATCGAGATCGCCGACCACGTCGCCGTCGGCGAGCGCACGAGCATCTTCGACTCCGACCACAGCCACGACGGCAGCGACATGCCCGTCGTCGACCAGCCCGACCTCGTCACGCCGGTCACGATCGGGCGCAACACGTTCGTCGGCCTGAACTCGCTGCTGCTGCGCGGCGCGCACGTCGGCCCCAACGCGATGCTCGCGGCCGGCACCGTCATGCGCGCCGGCGAGTATCCCGGCGGCTTCCTCTACGCCGGCACGCCGGTGCGCTCCGATCCGGCCGCTGGGCCCGCCGCCGCCTGGCTGACTACTGCAGCCGCGTGACGGTCTGCACCATCTTGCGCGAGCAGCGATCGCCGCCGGGCAGCCCCGGCTTGAGCCGGAAGAGCTGGTAGCGCTCGAGCGTCATCAGCGGCGGGCCGACGGCGTCGAACGGCTTGCGCCAGTCGCGGTCGACGAGCACGTAGTCGGCCGCCCGCGACAGCGCGACGTGCGGGTAGCTCGTCTCCATCAGCGGGCGTTGCGAGCACAACCGCTCGCCGGAGAGCAGGATCCCCGCCCACAGCATGCGCCCGTCGGCCGGGATGTCGAGCCGCAGCGAGGCGCTGGGCGGCAGCCGCGCGTCGACGGCCTTCAGCGCGAGCAGGCTCTTGGGGAGCTGGTCGAACGTCAGGCCGACCTCCTCGGCCGCGCCGGTGCGCGTGGCGCCGAGCAGGAACACCAGCGCGGCGACGCTCACCCACTGCCAGCGCAGCCCGCTCAGGCCGACGGCCGCCGCGGTGACGACGAGCGGCGCGACGAACGCGAGCGCCTTGAAGTGGAAGTACCAGCCGTACGCCTGCGGGCGGAAGTAGATCGCGGCCAGCACGCCGAACGCGATGACGACGCCGAGACCCCAGCGGACGTCGCGCGGCGCGCGGCGCAGCGCGAGCACGAGCCCGGCCGCCATCAGCGGGACGGCCACCGCCGCCGTGCCCGGCGCCGCGAGCCCGAGGAAGAAGCGCTCGGGGATGAACGCCGTGAGGTCCCCGCCCCAGTTCACGAGCGACTCGCCGCCGGTCAGCACGCGGCGAGCGGCGCTGCTCTTCTCGATGACGCCCTGGACGGGGACCGCGAGGAGGAACAGGCACAGCGGCACGATCCACACGAGCTGCCTGCGGCTGCTCAGCCGCGGGCGCGGGATGACCGTCAGCCCGCGGCGGCGGCGATCGAACGCGAAGAACACGACCGCCGCCATGAGCGGGATCGGCAGCGCCAGCGGATAGGCGAACGCGACCACGCCGAGGAAGCCCGCCAGCAGGACGAGCCCGCCGAGCGAGCGGTCGCGGACCGTATACCACGCGAGCACGATCGCGAACGGCATCGCCATGTAGCCCCACGTCTGGTTGAAGTACGGGTGCATGCCCGTGAACAGCTCGACTCGGTTGAGGCCGACGAGCCCGAGCGCCGCTCCCGCCGCCCACGGCCCGGCGCCGAGCAGGTCGCGGGCCAGCAGCCAGAAGCCGAGCGCGGCGAGCGCCAGCAGCGCCGCGGAGAGCGTCGCGATGACCTTGTACGGCTCGGCCCCCGCGACCCGCGCGACGGCGCCGAACGCGAGGTAGATCGGCGGCTTGGAGCGCCAGACGAGCGGCACCTGGTCGACGGGCTCGTCGATCGCGACCGCGCCCGGCGGGTGATGCTGCAGGAACTGCGCGGTGCCGACCGCGAGGTGCGCGTCCGAGCCGTTGCCGATGACGGTCGCAAAACCGCCGCGGAACATCGGCAGCAGCGCGACCGCACCGATTATCCCGGCGATGTAGAGCACGGCGAGCAGCATCCGCCACGAGGTGGCGCCGGGCGCAACCGATCGCGCGGCGAGGCCCGAATCGCGCCGCCAGGCGACGACGCCGAGCGCGACGCTGCCGAGCATCACGAGCCCGAGCGAGAGGTCGAAGGGCAGGTGCGCGTAGCCGAGCAGACCGAGCTCGAGCGCCGCGGCGACGGCCCCGATGGGCAGCACCCAGATGAGCTCGTGGCGGCGCAGCGCGGCCGGCAGCAGCAGCCGCGCGGGGCCGAAGCCCGTGATCCCGAACAGCACGACGGTCGCCGCCGCCACGCGCACGGCCTCCGGCAGCCCGCCCTTGCCGACGACGCCGGTGTTGCGCGCGAGCGCGATCGCGCTCGCGCCCGCGACGACGAGCGCAAGCCACGCCAGACCGCGGTTGGCGCGGATGCTCAGCCCGCCGGGCGGCGCGTCCGCCCGTGTCTGGGGAGCCGCGCCGTCCGGCTCGCCGATCGGTTCTGCGTCCGCCGCCGGCTCCTCCACCTCGGCTGGCGTGCGATCGCCGGTCTTCAGATCCATTGCCGACATTCTCCGTCACCGGCGCGCCCGAGCGCGCCACGGCAGCCCCGGCGGCCCACGCGGTCAGACCCGCCGCAGGCGCGCGCGCAGCAGGCCTGGGCCCGACGTGTAGGGCAGCGCCTCGTCGATGCTGCGGTAGATGTCGTGGTCCTCGCGCAGCCCGTTGCGCGCCGACCACTGCAGCTGCCAGCCGTCCAGCGCGTCGGCGACGTCCCAGCTCAGGGAGTGCGGCTCGGTCGCCGTCGGCTCGTGGCCGACCTCGACCGTCAGCAGCCACCACGCCCCGGGAGCGGCGACGCGCGTGATCTCGGCGATCGCCTGCGCGACGTCCTCGACGTGGTCGAGCGAGTTCAGGCTCGCGACGATGTCGAACGACCCGGCCGGGAACGGCATCCGCTCGGCGGGCGCGCTGACGTAGCGCATCGCATGGCGGTCGATCCCGAGCGCGCGGTAGCGCCCCGTGAGCGGGTCGAGGCCGACGCGCTGCGCCGCGCCCGTCGCCCATTCGAGGCTCCCGCGCGGGCCGCAGCCGACGTCGAGCACGCGCTTGCCGTCGAAGTGCCCCGGCGCGAGGCCGAAGTGGACCGTGAACACACGCTCGTAGTGGGCGTTGCCCAGCGTGCCCTCGATCTCCTCCCGCTCGCGCCAGTACTGCAGCTCCGCGTCGCCCTTCGTCGGGGCTCGCAGCCTGCGCAGCAGCTGTCCGGCAACGGATCTGACCATGAAGCGGGGGACCCTACCGCCGCCCGGCATACGGGTCTCGGCGCCCGAGGGCAGCGCGCAGGCCGGGAACGGCGAGGATCGTCGCGAGCGCCCGCTCCCGCGGGCCGGGCGGGCGCAGCCCGAACGCGCGCCGCAGCTCGTCGCGGGCGGGGCCGTAGTCGCGCCGGCGCACGAGCCCGCGCGCGTGCGCGAGCCGGTCGGCGGCCTCCGCGCGCCGCCGCACCGGCTCGTCGACGAGCCCCGCGTGGGTCTCGTGGACGTGCAGCTGGGCGCTCGCCAGGCCCGCGATGTCGCCCGACAGCGCGCCCGGCGAGCGGCGGTAGCGCACGACCGCCCGCGGCTCCATGACGAACGCGTGGCCGCGCGCGAGCAGCCGCAGCCAGAGGTCCCAGTCCTCGGCCCGCGGCAGCGGGTACTCGAGGCCGCCGGCTTCGACGACGGCCGCTCGGCGCAGGAGCGCGCTGGAGACGCACAGCGGGTTGCGCTCGTACAGCAGCGGGAGCAGGTCGGCGGCGCTGTGGCGCCCGGGCGCGAGCTCGTCCCAGCGCTCGCCGGTCGGGCGCCCGTCGAGGCCGACGATGCGGGCGTGACCGAAGCACGCGGCGGCGTCCGGATGGGCGCCGAGCGCCGCGAGCTGCGCGGCGTGCTTGCCCGGCTCCCAGACGTCGTCGGCGTCGCAGAACGCGACGAGCTCGGTGTCGCCGAGCTGGGTGAGCCCCGTCGCCCGCGCGTGGCTGAGCCCGCGCCGCTGCGGGTGGCGGACGAGCTCGCAATGCGGCGCGTGATCGGGATGCAGGGCGAGCGGCTCGGGCGAGCCGTCGTCGACGACGACCACGACCTCCGGGCGCGGCTCCTGCGCGAGCAGGCCGTCGAGCGTCTCGGCGAGCAGCGCCGGCCAGCCGTGGACGGGAACGATCACGCCGGTCCGCACGGTCACCCGTCCAGCCGGCAGACGCGCGCGGCACCGCGGGCCTGCAGGTCGTAGGCGCGCCCGGCCGCGTCGCGCAGCGGCCGCAGGTCGGCGGACGTTCCCGGCGGCAGCGGCAGCACGCCGACCATGAACCACGCTTCGCCGAAGCGGCGCGCGCGCAACGTCAGCCGCCCGTCGCCCGCCGTCACCCGCACGCCGCCGGCCGGCACGATGCCGCTGCCGCCCGGCCACGGCCGCCGGCAGTCCGTGATCTTCTCGACCGGCGGCCCGAGCGCCAGCCCGCCGGCGCGGACGAGCGTCTCGTCGGCCGCCTCGCGCACGTCGGGCGTCGCCCGTTCGATCTCGGCCGGGCTGTCGGCGGGGTTGCCGCGCAGGCCGGCGCGCGCGCCGAACCAGCCGCCGGCCATGAGGAAGGGCGCCTGGTTGGGCGAGATCTCGAAGGTCGCGGGCACGCGGGCACGCCCGAGCAGCTCGACGGCGCCGAGCGACGCCCGCACCCGGTCGGAGCGCTGGAGAAACAGCGTGCGCGCGTCGCGGAACGCCTCGGCGTTGCCGTCGCGCTTGCCGAAGGAGATCCAGACGAGCAGGAGCATGATCCACGGCACGAAGCGCCGGATCCGCCAGCCGCGCGCCGCCTCGACGAGCATCAGCAGCAGGAAGACGAGCCCGACCGTGAGGTAGCGCGACGACGACGGCGGTGCGATGTCCTGCCGCGAGACCGCGGTCAGCCCGTAGAACGTCAGCAGCAGCACGGTCAGCGCGGCGAGCCGCACGCGCCCGGCGCGGTCGATCTTCCACGCGCGGTAGGCGATGACGAGCAGCAGGATCACGAGCAGGTCGCGGCCGGGCTCGATCTGGCGCTCGCCGATGATCGCACCGGCGGCGTGGTTCATCGCCGTCCACGCCCACAGCGCGCTGACGCCGAGGGCATCGAAGCTGGCCCTGCTCGCGCCGTAGAAGACGTACCAGACGAGATACAGCCCGAACGGCACGGCGACGACCCACAGGCGCCGCCGCCCCGCGGCCGTCAGCAGCAGCTCGACCGTCACGCCGATGACGACCGGGATCCCCATGCCCGAGCTCGCGAGCGCGACGACCATCAGCCCGGCGAGCAGGCGGTCGTTGCGGCGGCTCGGCGGCAGGTCGAGGACGGCGAACGCGGCGACGCCGGCGACGATCGAGTACATCTGCCCCGCCTGGCCGGCAAGCAGGAAGTTCTCGTAGGCAAGCCCGCAGAGCAGCGCGAACGCCGCCACCGCGACCGCGACCCCGGCGCCGACGCGCCGCCGCGCGATGACGAACAGCAGCGCGCCGAGGCCGAGTTGCAGCGCGACGAGCGGGAGCATCAGGAAGGAGTAGGCATCCAGCCCGCCGAGCTTCAGCATCCCGAGGTAGACGCCGAGCAGGACGATCGACAGGTGCTCGTTGTGGGGCTCCAGCAGCGACGGCGCGCCGGGCCCGCGGCGCTCGGTGACCAGGCGCCACTCGTCGAGGTTGAACGTCAGCCCGCGCGTGAGGTACAGCATGAGGAACGCCGTCAACGCGAGCAGCACGACGAGCGCGACCGTCCACATGACGCCGTCCTTGGGGAGGAGCGGACGCTCGTCGACTGGTTCGGCCGCGGCGACGCCGGACTCAGGTCGCAGGGTCGCGCTCATGGTCGGCGGTGACCGTAGCGCAGACCTCACGCCACGGCGCAACCCGTCACCATCGTGCGTCATGCCCCTGCCGATCCTCACCGAGCGACTGGTTCTGCGGGCCTACGACCTCGCCGACCTCAAGCAGCTGCACGCCGTCCTCTACAGCGACGACGACGCGATGCGGCTGCTCGGCGGGCCGCGCGACCTCGCCGGCACGCGTGCCGCGCTCGAGCGCTCGATGAGCCAGCACGACCGCGCCGGGTACTCGTTCTGGCCCGTGTTCGAGCGCGAGAGCGGCCTGCTCGTCGGCGAGGCGGGCCTCTTCCCGCTCGCCCCGGACGGTCCCGACATCGCGCTCGGCTACGCCTTCGGTGCCGCGTACTGGGGCAAGGGCTACGCGACCGAGGCCGCGCAGCGCAGTGCTCGCCGAGGCGTTCGGCCCGCTCGGGCTGGACCGGGTCGTCGCGATCACGCGCGAGGCGAACCTCGGGTCGCGCCGCGTCCTCGAGAAGCTCGGCTTCCGGATGGAGGGCGTGCGCCACGTCTGGGGCGCCGAGCAGCTGTTCTTCGTGCTGGAGCACTGACCCGCGGGGCGGTTCGTTAGCCTCGGAGAGCGTGGCCGGCTGACCTGCGCGCGGCCTCGTCAGGCGGGCGGCGTCCAGGAGGGGTCGATCGGCCGCTCGAACGCGACGTGGATGTTGTCCTGGCTCGCGGCGTCGGTGAAGTGGCCCGGCCGGAGATCACCCACGGGCTGCCGACCTCGTCGGGCCGGTAGCTCGGATCGAACGATGAGAGCGCGTCCGTGGCCTCGCGCGCACGTACGTTGCCGGGGCTGACCGGGACGCCGTCGATCGCGGCGATGTCCATGCCGCGCCCGAACCAGTGGTTGCTGATCGAGCCGCCGCTGGTGAGCTTCGGGTGGTCGCTGCACATGGTGCTCACGGTGATCGTGTACGTGTGCGAGAGCGTCGTGAGCACGGCGATGATGCGCGGGTCGATGCGCCCGGCCCTGATGTCGGCGACGCCGTCCGCGTCGAGGATGAGCTTCGGGTTGGCGAGTAGCGCCACGCGGCGCACGAGCGCGCGGAAGCGCCGCGTGAGCCCCGCTCGGCTGACGGTCGGGCAGCGCAGCGCGGCCGAGCGACGCTTCAGCCGCGCGGTCGAGACGGTGCGCCAGCGACTGCCCGTTCGCTGCTGAAGCAGCGCCGTGCCGCGAACGCCGGCGCTGACCGCGACGGTGACCCGGCACGGCTTGCCCGCGACGACCGATGCCGGCGCCGAGAGGCGGACGTCCGATCCATCCGCCCGCGACGGCGCAGCGCCGAGCCCGCACACGGTGGCGGTCACGACCACAACAGCGGATCCGAGCCGAGTCCTCTTCACCTTGCGTCCCCTTGCGGTTCCTCGCCCCCACGGCTGCGAGGCAGGCGACCCGATGCTACAGCCCGCCCATCCTGTGCTCCAGAATTCGGAGTCAGCGCATATATCCTCCTGCGCAAGACCCACCGGCACCGGTGCTCGCATGGTGCGGCTAGCCCCACTCCAAGACGGCGGTCAGCCCCATGTTGCCGTCCAGGCTCCGACCATACGCTCGCCGAACCCGTATCCCCACTCCAACCGGACCTCCAAGGAGACCCCGATGAAGAACGCGGCCAGGTCGATGCTCCGGGTGCCCGGAGGGCGCCGCACGAAGTTCGCCGTGATCGGTGTCTGGCTGCTGGTCGCCGTCGCGATCGGTCCGCTGTCGGGCAAGTTCGAGGACGCGCAGAAGAACGAGCCGATCGATTATCTGCCGGGCAGCGCGGAATCCGTCAAGGCGCTGCAGGCGCTGGAGGACTTCCCGTCGGCCGATCAGGCCGATGCGATCACGGTCTTTCGTCGCGAGGGCGGTCTGACCGCCGCCGATCGCGCGGCGATCGACCGCACGCGCGCGGCGATCGACGCCAAGCGCCGTGAGGGAGTCGGCCAGACCATCGCGCCGGTCATCTCGAGGGACGGCACGACCGCGCTGCTGTCCACCCCGATCGACGCGGGCGGCGGAGACACCGAGGCCTCCGACCGTCTGATCGACACGACCGACGACATCAAGGCGCAGCTCGCCGACCCTGCCCGGCGGCCTCGAGGCGAAGGTCACCGGCCCGGCCGGCTTCTCGGCCGACGCGATCGACATCTTCGGGAACATCAACGGCACGCTGCTGGTCTTCACGGCCGGGCTCGTGCTGCTCCTGCTCGTGGCGATCTACCGCAGCCCGATCTTCTGGGCGATCCCATTCTTCACGGTGCTGCTGGCCGAGACCAGCGCGCGTGGCTTCGGCTACCTGCTCGCGGAGGCGGGCGTGACGATCAACGGGCAGTCGGGCGGGATCCTGCCCGTGCTCGTCTTCGGCGCGGGCACCGACTATGCGCTGCTGATGGTCTCGCGCTACCGCGAGGAGCTGCGCCGCCACGCGGACAAGCACGACGCGATGCGCGTCACGCTGCGCGCACGAGCCCCGTCGTGCTCGCGTCCGGGCTCACCGTGATGGCGGCGCTGCTGACGCTGTCCTTCGCGGAGGTCAACGGCACCGCCGGGCTCGGGCCGATCGGCGCGATGGGCGTCGGCCTGGCGATGATCTCGATGCTGACGATGCTGCCGGCGCTGCTGACGCTCTTCGGGCGCCGCGCGTTCTGGCCCTACGTCCCGCGCTTCGGCAGCGAGGGACCGACGAGACGCACGGCGTCTGGCGCCGGGTCGCGGAATGGGTGGGTCGCGGTCCGCGCCGGGTCTGGATCGGTACGACCGCCGTGCTCGCCGTGATGGCGATCGGCCTCGTCCAGCTCAACGGCGATCTGACCTCGGGCAACGGCTTCCGCGACGACGTCGATTCGGTGAAGGGTCAGCAGCTGCTCGCGCAGGGCTTCCCGGCCGGCGGCGGCGCACCGACCGAGGTCGTCGTCACCGACGAGTCCAAGCTCGCCGGCGTCCGCGCCGCGCTCGCCCAGGCCCCCGGCGTCGCCGAGGTCGGCCCCGGCGAGGAGCGCGGCCCGACCGGCACGAAGCTCGAAGCCACGCTCGAGCAGGACCCGCTCAGCACGGCGGCGTTCGACCTCATCCCGGGCATACGCGACGCGGTGCACAACGTCGCCGGCGACGCAGCGCTCGTCGGCGGGTCATCCGCCGCCGAGTACGACCTGCGCGAGTCCGCCGCGCGCGACAACCTCGTGATCGTCCCGATCGCGCTCGTCGTCGTGTTCTTCATCCTCGCGGCGCTGCTGCGAGCGGTCGTCGCCCCGGTCGTGCTGATCGGCACCGTGATCCTCTCGTTCCTCGCCGCCCTCGGGATCGGGACGTTCTTCTTCGAGAACGTCTTCGACTTCCCCGGCATGGATCCGGCGCTGCCGCTGTTCGCGTTCATCTTCCTCGTGGCACTGGGGATCGACTACAACATCTTCCTGATGGCGCGCGTGCGCGAGGAGACGCTCACGCACGGCACGAGCAGCGGAACGATTCGCGGCCTGGCGGTGACCGGGGCGGTGATCACGTCGGCCGGGACTCGTGCTGGCCGGCACGTTCTCGGTCCTGGGGGTGCTGCCGCTCGTGTTCCTGACCGAGATCGGATTCACCGTCGCCATCGGGGTCCTGATCGACACCTTCCTGGTCAGGTCGCTGCTCGTGCCGGCGCTCGTGCTCGAGCTCGGCGACCGCGTCTGGTGGCCGTCCGCGCTCGCCCGCACCGCGAGCAGGGCAACGCGGCAGCCGGCCGGCGGCGAGCTCGCGCACGAGACGGAGTAGGGCACCGCAGGCAGTCCCGCTGTCGCGCGCTGCCGGGCCGCGCGTCAGCGCGCCCGCGTCGAGTCCTGGACGAGCAGCGCGATCTGGACGCGGTTGTCGGCGTCGAGCTTGGACAGCAGCCGCGAGACGTGCGCCTTCACGGTCGGCACGCTCATGTGCAGCTGGGCGGCGATGTCGGCGTTCGCGTGACCCGCGCCGACGGCCAGCGCGACCTCGTGCTCGCGCGCCGTCAGCGTCGCGAGCTGCTCGCGCGCCCGCTCGGCGCGGGTCGCCTGCTCGTCGTCGCCGGCCGCGAGCGCGATGAGCCGGCGCGTGACGCTCGGCGAGAGCATCCCGTCGCCCCCGTGGACGAGCTCGATGGCGCGCACGATCTCCGACGGCGGCGTGTCCTTGAGCAGGAAGCCGGCCGCCCCCGCGCGGAGCGCGCGCATGACGTACTCGTCGGCGTCGAACGTCGTGAGCACGACGACGGCCGGCGGGTCGGGCTGGGTGCGCAGCAGGCGGGTCGCCGCGACGCCGTCGAGCTGCGGCATGCGGATGTCCATGAGCACGACGTCGGGCCTGTGCAGGTCGACGGCGGCCAGCACGCCGCGGCCGTCCTCGGCCTCCCCCACGACCTCGATCTGCTCGGCGCCCGCGAGCATCATGCGCAGCCCGGAGCGCACGAGCGGGTCGTCGTCGACGAGCAGGACGCGGATGCTCACGGCGTCCACGGGAGCGTCGCGCGCAGGACGAAGTCACCCGCGGGTGCGAGGCCGTGCTCGAGCTCGCCGCCCGCCAGCTCGACGCGCTCGTGCAGCCCGATCAGCCCGCTGCCGGCGCCCGGCAGCGCCTCGGCCGCCGCGGCGACGCCGACCGGACGCCTGCTGATGACCTCGACGACGAGCCGCTCGCCGCCCGTGACCGCGACGTCGATGGGCGCGCCCGGCGCATGCTTGCGCGCGTTCGTCAGGCCTTCCTGGACGACCCGGTAGGCGGTCCGCCCGAGCGCGGCCGGCGCCGCCGCGGCGTCCGGGACGTCGATCCGGCAGCGCACGCGCGCGCCCGCGACCCGGCTCTCCTCGACGAGCGCCGGGATGTCGGCCAGCGTCGGCTGCGGCGGTTCGGGCGCCTCGTCGCCCTGCGTCCCCTCGCGCAGCACGCCGATCACCTGGCGCAGCTCCTCGAGCGCCGCGTGCGCGCTGGCGCGGATCACGCCGGCGGCCTCGGCGATCTCCTCCGGCGAGGCGTCGGGCCGGAACTCGAGCGCGCCGGCGTGCAGCGACAGCAGCGAGACGCGGTGTGCGAGCACGTCGTGCATCTCGCCGGCGATCCGGCGCCGCTCGGCGTCGCGGGCCTGCTCGATGCGCAGCCGCTGCTCGGCCTCGACCTGCTTCGCCCGCTCGCGCAGCGTCAGCACATGCTCGCGGCCGACGCGGGCGAGCAGGCCCCAGCCGATCACCACCGCCGTCAACAGCACGCCGATGAAGAGGTTGAGCACGTAGGAGTCGCCCGTGTCGTAGAGCAGCGGGAAGACGAGGGTCGACGCCGCGGTGAGCGCCAGGACCGCGAGGATCGCGCGGCGCGACCCGCGCAGCGCCACGTTGAAGCCCGCGATGAGCGCCGGTCCGCCGGCCCCGGCCGCGATCACCGACGCGGCCGTCGTGAGCACGCCGACCGCCGCCGGATGGGAGCGCCGCCACCACAGCGCCACGACCGACGACGACGCCGAGCGCGATGTCGACGAACACCATCGCCTCCCCGTGCTCGCTCCACGTGTCCATGAGGAGCAGGACGCCGATCACCACCGCGATCACGAGCATCACGATGTCGACGAGCCAGTCCCGCGCCGAGCGGCGGCCGTCGGGGTGCTCGCGCAGCGCTCCGGGCAGCAGCGCGTGATGCCATCGGGGAGTGCTCGTCATCGCAGCGACAAGCGTACGTCGGCCGAGCGGTCCCGACCCCCTACCGAAGTCGATCCCGGCATCGACCGTGGGCGCGGCGGGCATGTGCGCGCGACCGTGGTGGCGCCGGCGGCGGGCGCCGATGCTGCGGCCATGATCGAATCGCACAGCCTGACGAAGCGCCTCGGAGGGCGCGTCGTCGTCGACGACGTGTCCTTTCGCTGCGAGCCCGGCACGGTGACCGGGTTCCTCGGCCCCAACGGCGCCGGCAAGACGACCACGATGCGGATGCTCTGCAGCCTGCTGGATCCCGACGCCGGCTCGGCGCAGGTGCTCGGCGGCGCGTACCGCGACCTGCCCAACCCCGGCCGCCGGGTCGGCATCCTGCTCGATGCCTCGGCCCAGCACGGCGGGCGCCGCGGGCGCGAGGCGCTCGCCGTCTCCGCGCAGACGATGGGCGTCGACGCCGCGCGCGTCGATGCGCTGCTGCGCCTCGTCGGCCTCGACCCCGCGGCCGCTCGCAAGCGCGTGCGCCAGTACTCGCTGGGCATGCGCCAGCGCCTCGGGCTCGCCCACGCGCTGCTCGGCGATCCCGAGGTCCTGATCCTCGACGAGCCGGCCAACGGCCTGGATCCCGAGGGCATGCGCTGGATGCGCGAGCTGCTGCGCGACTTCGCCGACCGCGGTGGAACCGTCCTGCTCTCCTCGCACATGCTCTACGAGGTCGAGGCGGTCGCCGACCGCCTCGTGATCATCGGCGACGGCCGCATCGCCGCGCAGGGCACGCGCGCCGAGCTGCTGTCCGGCGCCGGCACCCTCGTGCAGGCGCGCGACGAGGCCGCGCTGCAGGCCGGGCTCGACGCCGCCGAGCTGCACAGCACGCCGGTGCCGGACGGCGGCTTCATCGTCGATGCCGAGCCCGAGGCGGTGGGCCGCGTCGCGCTCGACGCCGGGGTCGTGCTCAGCCGCCTCGGCCCGTCCGAGAGCGCCGGCCTCGAGCACCTGTTCTTCGAACTGACCGGCGGCGCCGAGCGCGCCGACCTCGTGGAGGCCATCCGATGAGCACCAACGTCCTCGCCGCACCCCTGCCGCGCGCCGCCGCGGCCGCCGAGCGCCCGGGCCTCGGGCGGCTCACGCTCGTGGAGCTGCGCAAGATGACCGACACGCGCGCCGGGTTCTGGCTGCTGCGTCACCACGGCCGCGCTCACCGTGCTCGTCGCGGTCGTCGCGTGCCTCGTGTTCCCCGCCGACGAGAGCAACCTGCGCAACTTCCTCTCGGTCACGGTGCAGCCGGCGAGCATCCTCATGCCGATCGTCGGCATCCTGCTCGTGACCTCCGAGTGGTCGCAGCGCACCGCGATGATCTCGTTCGCGCTCGTGCCCCAGCGCTCTCGCGTGCTCGTCGCCAAGCTGCTCGCCGGGCTGACGCTGTCGGCGATCGCGTTCGCGCTGGGCGCGGTCGTCGCGCTGCTGGCGACGGCCGTCGCCGGAGCCGACGGGGCCGAGACCTGGTCGCTGTCGGGCGACCTCTTCGGCCAGATCGGGTTCTCCGTCCTCGTCTCCATGCTGACCGGGATCGGGTTCGGAGCCCTGCTGCTCGCCTCCGCGCCGGCGATCGTCCTGTACTTCGTGCTGCCGACGGCCTGGTCGGCGGTCGGCTCGATCTCCGCGCTCGAGGGCGCAGCGCGCTGGCTGGACCCGTCGCGCACGATGTCGCCGATGTTCGAGGAGTCGCTGAGCTCCATGCAGTGGGCGCGGGTCGCGACCTCGCTCGCGCTGTGGCTGGTGCTCCCGATCGCGCTCGGGTTCTGGCGCGTCACGCGCAGCGACGTGCGCTGATGGCCGTGTGGTGACGCCGACGTGCGGCGCCGGCTGTGGGACTCGAAGTGTTGCGTCGTGTTAGCGCGTTCCCAACGCGTTTCCAATCCGACATTAAGTGCTGATCAGGTTCGCGACAGTAGATCTGTGCGGGTCCATATCCCACAGGAGGTCCCATCATGCGCAGTCGCGCCCTTGCCCTCGCCGGTGTCCTGGCCGTCGCGGCCGGTCCCGCGCTCGCTGTCACTCCGGCCGTCGCCAAGACGAGCGACGAAGCACCACCACGCCGGCCAGGCCTGCAACCCGAAGAAGAAGGCGCCCAAGGGCTTCATGTGCAAGAAGGACTCCAAGGGCAAGTACGTCCTCGTCAAGTCCAAGTAGCCACACGGCGCTGCGCCCGCTCCTCGGGAGCGGGCGCGGTGCCGAGTCCGGCACGCTCCGGCGCCACTTGCCGCCGCGGCACGCGGGACATGGTGACATGCGCCGCGACCGTGGACCGCGGCGTGCGGCGGGCAGCAGGGCTGGCCTTCGCGCTTCGTGCTTGTCCAGTTCCCCAACCTGCCACTCCTCGTGTCGCTGGCGGGGTCCGTGCTGGCCGGGATCGCCGACGGTCGCGCGGGCGACTATGCCGAGGCGATCAGCCGGCTCGGTCTCGCCGTCTTCGCCTACCTGGAGCTCACCGACGGCGTGAACTGGTTCCGGCGCGTGCTTGGCGCCGTCGTCCTGATCTGGCTCGTCATCACGCTTGGCCGTGCCCTGCACTGACGGCGCGCGGTGGTCGCCAACACTCACGTCTGAGGTGAAGAGATGTCATGCACTCACGCCGTCGCCGGGGCGGGCTGATGGCGGCCGAGCGCGTGCTCGTGAACTTCTTCTACGCCCAGCCCGTCGGCCATGCGGTCGAGGCGCTGCACTACTGCCTCGGCCATCACGTCGCCGACCCGACGCGGGAGATCGGCGTGGTACTGAACGCCGCGACCGCGGTCGAGCTGGCCGGCCTGTGCCCGTTCGTCGCGGAGTCCTACGCGATCGATCATCCGCTCCTGGAGCCGTGCGCAACTCGGCCGCGCGCCTGGCCGGCCTTCCGCGCGAATGGGACTGGGTGCTCGACGACGGCCGCCGCTGGCAGGACATCCAGCTCGAGCTGTTCCCCGGCCTGCGCGACTACTACGCGGCCACCGACCGTCACCTCACGGCGACGCGCCGGCGCACGATCGTCGGGATGAATCCGCCGGGATACGTCCCGCACCAGCAGTTGCGCCTCGTGCTGCCCGAGCACGCCCGCGCATCCGCCGCGAGGCAATTCGCCGAGCGTGAGGACGCCGACGGCGCAGGCCGGATCGCGCTGATGCCCGCCGGCTCGGGCGAGCGCTCGCTGTACCCCTCACGCGGTTCGTGGCTGGCGATCCTCGACGCGCTCGCCGACGCCTTCCCGGGCGTGCAGATCGCGCTCGTCGGCAGGCGCACGCGCGACGCGCGCACCGCGACGTCGCTCGACGGCGGCGACCTGGCCGCCCTCCTCGCGCACCGCTCGCGCCCGCTGGACTGCGTCGACGTCGAGCTCGTGCAGCAGCTCGCGATCGTCGAGGCATGCGACCTGTTCCTCGCCCCACACACCGGCTTCGGGCTCGCCGCGCTCGCCGTCGACACACCCTGGCTGGCGCTCTCGGGCGGGCGCTGGTTTGAGTACTTCTTCAACCGCGTCCCGTTTCGCTCGATCCTGCCCGACACCGCCCGCTACCCGAGCTTCAGCCAGTTCGACGCGCTCGCGACGATCGACGACGGCGACGACGGCCCGCGCCACCCGAGCATGAGCCGCGCGCGCATCGCAGACGACCTGACCGCATCGTCGCCGCGGCCGGCGAGCTGCTCGACGGCTCGCTCACCTACGAGCAATCGCTGCGCGACTACTTCCCGGCGCTGCTTGCCGCCCACGGCGGCGACGCCGCCGCGATCTGGTCGATCGACGGCGTGCACGCCGGCTACCTGCCGCCAGGCTAGCCGCGCCGCTGGCGGCGCAGCTCGGCGAGCAGCTGCTTGGAGTGCATCGCGCCGATCAGCTCGCGCAGCGGCTCGGCGCCGGAGGCGACGATCTCGACGGCGCGCTCGGGCTCGACCTCGCCGGCGAGGCGCTCCAGGAGCGTGCGCACCTCCTCCTCGACGAGCGGCTGCAGCGCCTCGCGGTAGCGCAGCGTGTCGTAGACGGTGAAGCCGAGCGCCTCGTCGTAGCCGCCCGCGCGGAAGCGGCTGATCGCCTTGATGATCGCGACGTCGTCGGCGTCGTAGCCGCGGCTCGTCGGCGACAGCACCTCGAGCTCGGCGAGCCGCTCCAGGACCTGTCGCGGGACGTCGAAGCGCCGCCGCGCCTCGGCGGCGCTGATGCGCGTCTGCTCCTGTACGGCGGCCGTCGCGTGCTCGAGGATGCGGTCCTCGAGCTCGATCAGCGCCCGCGCGCGCTCGGGGTCGGATCCGATGACGCCGCGGATGAGCTTCAGCGGCATGAAGCGCTCCTCCTGCAGGCGCTTGATGAGCTTCACGCGCTCGACGAGCTCGGGCCGGTACCAGGCCATGTTGCGCGACGTGCGGACGATCGACTCGTCGCCGCCGAGCAGGCCCTCGCGCAGGTAGTGCTTGATCGTCCCGGCGCTGACGCCCGAGCGCTCGGCGAGCTCGCTCATCTTCAGCAGCCCCTCGGCGTTCATGCGAGAAACGACGCGTCGGCGGTGTCGGAGGCGGGCGCCGGTCCCGCGACCGCGCCGGACGCCACGAGCCGAGCGATCCGCGCGTCGTCGTAGCCCGCGGCCCGGAGCACGGCCTCGGTGTGCTCGCCGAGCGCCGGCCCGGGCAGCCGGTTGCAGTCGGCCGGCGTGCGCGAGAGCTTGACCGGCGCGCCGAGCTGGCGCACCGGCGCCGCGGCGCCCGGCTGGTCGAGCCCGACGACCATCTCGCGCGCCTGCACGTGCTGCGACGACAGCGCCTCGCCGAGGTCCAGCACGGGCTCCAGGCAGCATTCGTGCTCGGCGGCGAACGCCTCCCACTCGGCGCGCGTTCGCGCCGCGAAGATCGCCTCGACCGCGGCGTGCGCGGCGCTGCCCGGCGCGGCGAACTGCTGCGCCACGAGGTCCTCGCGCTCGACGCCGCGACACCACGCCGCCCAGAACTTCGGCTCCAGCGCGCCGAGCGTGACCCAGCCGTCCGCGCACGCGTAGGGCCGGTAGCAGGCGAGGCCGCCGGCGAGCTCGAGGCCGCCGCGCGCGGGCATCTCGCCGTCGGCGAAGAACCGCGCCGCGACCATCGCCAGCCAGGACAGCGCGCCGTCGGCCATCGACACGTCGACGATCTGCCCCTCGCCGGTGCGCTCGGCGTCGCGCAGCGCGGCGAGGATCCCGAACGCCGCCATGAGCGCACCGCCGCCGAGGTCGGCGATCTGGCCCGCCGCCTGGACCGGCGGCCCGCCCGGCTCGCCGGTGAGGCCGAGCAGCCCGACGAGGCCGAGGTAGTTCATGTCGTGGCCCGCGCGGTCGCGCAGCGGGCCGTCCTGCCCGTAGCCCGTGATCGCGCAGTAGACGATCGCCGGGTTGACCGCGCGCATCGCCTCGTAGCCGACGCCGAGCCGGTCGAGCACGCCGGGCCGGAAGGACTCGAGCACGACGTCGTGCTCGCGCACGAGCGCGAGCAGCACCTCGCGCCCCTCCGCCTGCTTGAGGTCGATCCGGATCGAGCGCTTGTTGCGGTTCAGCGCGAGAAACAGCGCCGACCGCGCGCTGTGCTCGACACCCTTGACGTACGGCGGCGCCCAGCGGATGTAGTCGCCCAGGCCCGTGTCCTCGACCTTCAGGACGTCGGCGCCGTAGTCGGCGAGCAGCAGCGAGCAGAAGCCGCCCGGCAGCAGGCGGCTGAGGTCGAGCACGCGGACGCCGCCGAGCGGGCCGGAGGAAGTGCTCCGCGAGGCATCCGGCCTCACGAGACCACCGCCACCCCGAGCATCGCCCGCGCCTCGGCGACCGTCGCCGACCGGCGGCCCGCGTCCTCGGTCATCCGCCGCGCGCGGGCGACGAGCTCGCCGTTGGAGCGCGCCATCGTGCCGTCGGGCAGGTAGAGGTTGTCCTCCAGGCCGACGCGGACCGAGCCGCCGAGCGCCAGCGCGGCGGCGACGAGCATCCACTGCACGCGCGAGAT
This sequence comes from uncultured Solirubrobacteraceae bacterium, assembly GCA_963727785.1. Classification (GTDB taxonomy): domain Bacteria; phylum Actinomycetota; class Thermoleophilia; order Solirubrobacterales; family Solirubrobacteraceae; genus CADCVQ01. Next base: position 269,043 of record CAVSHS010000037.1, on the reverse strand, counting down.
CCCGATCACGCCCCAGTGCGCGCCCGCCGGGATGTTGTCGACCATCGCGGCGAGGTTGCGCGCCGTCGGCGGGATCCCGCCGGTGACGCCCATGACGCAGTCGACGTGCAGCGGCGGCGCGAGCACGCCCATGTCGATGAGCGGCTCGAGCGAGCCGACGTGGCCGATGTCGAAGCACTCGTGCTCGGGCCGGATGCCGAGCTCGTTCATCGCCTCGAGCAGCTCGATGATCTCGTCGAACGGGTTGGCGAACACCGTCTGGAAGACGAACGCCTTGCGCGACCGCGAGTACTTCGCGTAGTTCATCGAGCCCATGTTCAGCGCGGCGACGTCGGGGCGCAGCTCGCGCAGGTAGGCGATCCGCTTGGCGACCGGCACGCCGACCGTGCCCGTCGAGTAGTTGACGATCACGTCGTCGCCGCCGAGCTCTGCGCGGATCGCGTCGGTGATCGCGCGGAAGTCCTCGACCTCGTAGGACGGCGTCCCGTCGGGCCGCCGCGCGTGGATGTGGATCATCACGCCGCCCTCGTCGACGATCCGCCGCGCCTCGGCGGCGTACTCCTGCGGCGTGTAGGGGATCGCCGGGCACTGGGCGCGGCCGGCGAGCGCGCCGGAGATCGCGCAGGTGATGATGACGGGGTCGTCGAGGCTCATGCGAGGCGCGAAGAGTAGAACGCGCTACTGCTCACTCTGCCGCGCGCCCGCGGGCAGGTCAAACCCGCCCGTGCGCCTGCACCCCGCCGCGCACGCCCGCGCGCCTCCCGTACGCTGGCGCCGATGGAGGACGAGCACCGCCCCGCACGGCACGCGCGCAAGACCGGCGACGACCGCTCGGCGTTCGACCGCTTCGTCGAGGCCGTCTACCTGAAGGTCAGCCGCCCGTCGTTCTTCTTCGTCTGCGTGACGGTCATCGTGCTCTGGCTCGTGAGCGCCCCGCTGTGGGCCGACCTCAAGGCCTGGCAGTACGTCATCCACACGGTGGCGAGCGTCGTCACGCTCCTGCTGCTCGCGCTGCTGGAGAACGCCGCGCGGCGCAGCGACGAGGCGGCGCAGGAGAAGCTCAACGTCATCGCCGAGGCGCTCGCGGCGCTCATGGAGTCGCGCGCGGCCGAGGACCCGCAGCTGGAGGTCGACGTGAGGAAGCTGCGCGACGCCGTCGGCCTCGAGGAGCGCCACTGAGCCTCGGCATCCGCAGCCGCGTGCGGGACGGCGGCGGCAGCTTCAGGACGTCGTCGACGAGCAGCGTCTTCTGGCTGATGACCTCGACGAGCGCCGTGTTCCACAGCAGCTCCGCGCGCGCGTCGAGGCTCTTGCGCACGGTCATCCCGATCGAGGCGAACGACAGCCCCAGCGCACCGGCGAGCGACCCCGCGAAGGCGATGATCGCGCTCGTGTAGTCCGACGCATGCCCGCTGTCGACGAGCTTGGCGACGCCGTATGCGACGACGGCGAACGCCGCGGCCGCGACGAGCATGTACTTCCAGTTGCGGCGGTAGGAGCGCAGCATCCGCCCGACCATCGTCTCGCGCACGCGCACGCGGTCGTCGTGGCCGATGAACGCCTCGGGCTCCTTGTCGCCGGTCACGAGCTGGCACCACATGACGGCCTGGCTGTCGAGCGGCGCGAGGCCGGCGCGCGTCGCGGCATGGGGCGTGCGCTCCAGCACGGCGTCCTGCCACGCCGCGAGATGGTCCTTGACGATCCGCACCGCGGCCGGGTCGATCCGCGCCTGCAGGTCGTCGAGCAGCCGCTTGACGCGCTCCACGCGCTCGTGCGCGAAGACGCAGCGCAGCTCGCGGGTGACGTGCGCGGCCGCATCCTCGCCGCGGCGCAGCTCGAGCACGACGCGGTTGGAGGTGTCCGACAGGAAGCCGCCCAGCTCGTAGGCCTTGCCGGTGGCCTCGTGGTCGGCCCACAGCACCGTCACGAGGTGGATGTGCCACGCCCGGATGCGGTCGCGCAGGCGCTCCTCGGCGGCGTCGGACTCGGCGGCCCGCTCGGCGAGCGCGAGCAGCTCGCGCAGCTCGGCGGGATCGAGGCCGGCGCCGAGGCGCTTGGCGTCGCCGGCGGCGGCGCGCAGCTCGAGCACGAGCCGCTCCGCGGCGGGCAGGCTGCGGCGCATCGGCAGGAGGTTGTCCGGCGGGGCGCTGGGCAGCTCGCCGGCGCGCAGGCTGTAGAGCGTCGCGATCCGCCAGCCGAGCGTGATCGCGAGGCTGATCTGCGGCTCGGTCGATCTGCGCGGGGCGAAGGCGTGCATGCCTGGTAGAGCAACGAGGGACGGCCGGAAATACGTCCGCGCGCGGGCGGCGTATTTCAGGAGCGCGTCGCGAGCTGCAGCTCGACGTCGTAGCGCAGCGTCACGGGGCCGTCCGCGGCGAGCGCGCGGACCTCGTCGAGCAGCGCCGCCCGCGCGCCGTCGCCGAGCGCCGCGACGAAGCTGATCGACCCGATCCGGTCGGCGAGCCCGCCGGCGTCGAGCACCTGCTCGTTGGCGAACGCCTCCTCGCGCAGCGGGCCGAAGTGCGGGCTGCCGGCGAGCGTCGCGCGCCAGCGCTCGTCGCGGTGCGCGGGCGTGCTGCCGCGATGCGGCGCGAGCAGCGCCTGCAGCCGCTCGTGGATCTCGTCCTGCATCCGGCGCCGGTTCCACAGCAGCGCCAGCACGCCGCCGGGGCGCAGCACGCGATGGATCTCCGCCAGCGCGCGCGGGCCGTCGAACCAGTGAAACGCCTGCGCGACGGTCACGCCGTCGGCGCTGCCCGCGGGCAGCGGGATCGCCTCGGCCGTCCCGTCGAGCACGCGCGCCGGCGGCGCGATCGCCGCGCGCATCTCGGCCACCGGCTCGACGGCCACGACGTCGAGCCCGCGCGCGACGAGCGCCCGCGTGAGCTTGCCGGTTCCCGCCGCGAGGTCGACGACGTCGGAGCCCGGCAGCGCCGCCACGAGATGATCGACGGCGGAGTCCGGATAGCCCGGCCGCCCGCGCTCGTAGGCCTCCGCCGAGCGGGCGAAGCCGACGGCGGCGGCGCGATGGATCGCGCTCAGACCGGCACCACCCCGTGGCGCCGCCACGGCCGCTGCACGCGCTTGCCGGCGGCCATCTCCAGCGCGCCGATGACGACCGGCCGCGTCTCGCGCGGGTCGATCACGTCGTCGATCATCGCGTTCTTCGCAGCGACGTAGACGTCGATCAGCCCGCGGTACGCGGCGATCAGCTCGGCCTTCTTCGCGGCCGGGTCGTCGGCCTCCTCGACCTGGCGCCGGAACACGATCTCGACCGCCCCTTCGGCGCCCATCACCGAGATCTCCGCGGTCGGCCAGGCGACGATCAGGTCGGGCTCGTAGGCACGCCCGTTCATGACGTAGTAGCCGGCGCCGTAGGCCTTGCGGATCACGACCGTCACCTTCGGCACGGTCGCCGCCGCGACGGCGTGCAGCATCTTCGCGCCATGGCGGATGATCCCCGCCGCCTCGACCTTCGTGCCGACCATGAAGCCCGGCACGTCGACGAGGAACACGAGCGGGATCGCGAACGCGTCGCAGAGCGAGACGAAGCGCGCGGCCTTGTCGGCGGCGTCGTTGTCGAGGATGCCGCCGAGATGGCGCGGCTGGTTGGCGACGATCCCGACCGGCCGGCCGCCCATCCGCGCCAGGCACGTGATGATCGAGCGCGCGAACTGCGGCTTGAGGTCCAGCCAGTCGCCGTCGTCGACGATCCGCCGGACGACCTCGTACATGTCGTAGGGCTGGCGGTTGGACGGCGGCAGGACGTCGAGCAGCTCGTCGTCCATCCGGTCGGCCGGGTCGGTCGCGGCGCGCCGCGGCGGCGCCTCCTCGCAGTGCGACGGAAAGAACGCGCAGGTACTGCTTGATGGCAGACGATGCACTCCTCGTCGTCGGCGACCTCGAGGTCCCCGACGCCGGACGTGCGGCAGTGCACGCGCGAGCCGCCGAGCTCCTCCTGCGTGACGTCCTCGCCGACGGCGGCGCGCACGAGGTGCGGCCCGGCGAGCGCCATCGAGCCGCGCCCGCGCACCATCGGCACGAAGTCCGCGAGGCCCGGGATGTACGCCGTGCCCGCCGCGCACGGGCCCATCAGCGCCGCCACCTGCGGGATGACGCCGCTGGCGACGACCTCCTCGCGAAAGAGGAAGCCCGAGCCGGCGAACAGCGAGCCGACCGCCTCCTGCACGCGCGCGCCGGCGCTGTCGAGCAGCCAGACGAACGGCATCCGCTTCGTCAGCGCGAGCTCGCGCAGGCGCGCGACCTTGTGCTCGCCGGTCGTGCCCATCGAGCCCGCCATGACCGTGAAGTCGTACGCGCAGACCGCGACGTGGCGCCCGTCGACGAGCCCGTAGCCGGTGATGACGCCGTCGGCCGGCGCCTCCTTGCCCTCCAGGCCGCGCGCGGAGTGGTGGATGCCGGCCTGGATCCCGATCTCGGTGAACGTCCCGGCGTCGACGAGCAGCGCGATCCGCTCGCGCGCGGTCAGCTTGCCGGCGGCGTGCTGGCGGTCGATCCGCTCCTGGCCGCCGCCGAGCCGCGCCGCGGCGCGGCGCGCCCGCAGGTCCTCGACGAGCGGGCGCAGGATCGAGGCGGGCGGGGTGTGGGTGCTCATGCGGTCGGAGCGGCGGTCAAAGTGAGAAGTGGCACGTGCCACTTCCAACCGTGGCGGACCGGCGGGCGCGCGTCAAGGCGGAGGTGGCGCCAGCAGCGGCGCGATCGCGTCGGCCGCCACCTCGCCGTAGCCCGGCGCCGCCGCCGTGACCTCCGCGCCGACGACCGTCGCCACGCGGGCGACGGCGGAGAGGAACTCGCGCAGCGCGACGGGCGACAGCCCGCCGGGCGCGGGGAAGCTCGCCGGGTGCGCGTCGGGGTCCAGGACGTCGAGGTCGACGTGGACGAACAGCTCCATCCCCTCGAGCTGGGCGGGCTCCTGCGTCAGGTACACGCCGGCAGCGATCGAGCGCGACCCGCTCGCCGCCGTCGAGGTCGCGCACGCCGTGCATGATCACGCGCGCCGGATCGAGGCCCGCGCCGAAGCCGGTGTCCCACAGCCCGCAGGCGCCCGCCAGGCACATGCCGCCGAGGTAGCCGCTGGCGGTCGTCTCGGGGGTGTTGAAGTCGCCGTGCGCGTCGAGCCACAGCACGCGCACGTCCGGGCGGTTGCGGACGACGACCGGCAGCGTCGCGACGCAGACCGAGCACTCGCCCGCGAGCAGGATCGGCGCGCGGCCGGCGTCGAGCGCGTCGTCGACCTGGCCGCCCGCCTCGAGCAGGCAGCCGCGCGACGCGCGCAGGTCGTCCTCCCACCCCGCGGACACCGGCTCGCCGGGCGTCCCGATGATCCGGGCGTCGAGCAGCTCGGCGAGCTCGTGCGTGCCCGCCGCGGCCTCCGGGCCGCGGTCCGACGTCCGGCACAGGAGTGCCGCTATCTGCCGTTCCACCGCGGCTCGCGGCGCTCCAGGAACGCCGCGACGCCCTCGCGGGCGTCCTCCGTCGACAGCGCAAGCGTGAGCTGCGCGCGCAGGTACTCCAGCGCCTCGGCCAGCGCCATGTCCTGCTGCGCGAACAGCGCGTCCTTGCCGAGCTTCACGAGCAGCGGCGACTTCGCCGCGAGCTGCGCCGCCCAGCCGGCGACCGCCGCATCGAACTCGTCCGGCGCGACGACGCGGTTGACGATCCCCAGCCGCTGCGCCTCGTGCGCGTCGATGCGCTCGCCGAGCAGGAGCAGCTCGGTCATCTTCTTGCGCCCCACGTTGCGGTGCAGCAGCGCGGCGACCATGAACCCGAACAGGCCGACGTTGATCTCCGGCGTGCCGAAGGTCGCCTCCTCGCCGGCGATGACGAGGTCGCAGGCCAGCGCGAGCCCGAGCGCGCCGGCGAGGACGTGCCCGCGCGCGGCGCAGATCACGGGCTTGCCGAGCTGGCCGATGAGCGCGAACAGGCGCGGGAAGCGGTCGTTCGCCGCGTGGCGGTGGACGAGCGGCACGTCGGCGGTGAAGCCGGACAGGTCGCCGCCGCTCGAGAAGACCCGGTCGTGCGTCGAGGCCAGCACGACGCAGCGCACCGCGTCGTCCTCGCGCGCGGCGGCGAGCGCCTGCAGCAGGTCGTCGAGCAGCGCGTCGGAGAGCGCGTTGCGCGTTTCGGGCTGGTCCAGCGCGATCGTCGCCACCGCGTCGGCGACCTCGTAGCGCAACGTCTCGTACGGCACGGCGCCCAATCTATTGGCCGCGCGCGCGGCGCGCCGTCCGCCCCGGCGCCGCGGAAAGTAGGACGTACCACTGTTCACTTTTGGCCCGCCGCGCGGTAGCGTCCGCCCATGGCCACGACCGACGACGTCCTCAAGCCCGACCACGCCGCGCGGCGCCGGCATTTCATCTTCACCGACGAGCACGACGCGCTGCGCGAGTCGATCCGCTCGTTCGTCGTCAAGGAGCTCGCCCCGCACGCCGACGAGTGGGAGGAGACGACCTTCCCCGACTGGGTCTTTCACCGCATGGGCGAGCTCGGCCTGCTCGGGCTCGACAAGCCCGAGCGCTACGGCGGCCAGGGCGGCGACTACTACACGAGCCTCGTCCTCGCCGAGGAGCTCGTCCACGCGCGCTCGGGCGGCATGGCGATGGGCGTCGCCGTCCACACCGACATGGCGATGCCGCCGATCCTCGCGTTCGGCACCGAGGAGCAGAAGCAGGACTGGGTCGTGCCCGCGATCGCCGGCACGAAGATCCTCTGCCTCGGGATCACCGAGCCCGACGCGGGCTCGGACGTCGCGGCGATCAAGACCCGCGCCGTCCGCGACGGCGACGAGTACGTCATCAACGGCGCGAAGACGTACATCACCAACGGCCACCGCGCCGACGCGATCATGCTCGTCACGAAGACCGACGCGCGGACGCCGGATCACGACTGCCTGGGTTTCACGCTGTTCCTCGTACCGATGGACCTGCCCGGCGTGATCCGCGAGCAGCGCCTGGAGAAGCTCGGCATGCACGCAAGCGACACGGCGCTGCTGGCCTTCCAGGATGTCCGCGTGCCGGCGAGCGCGGTCCTCGGCGAGGTCGGCAAGGGCTTCTACCACATCATGTGGGAGCTCCAGGGCGAGCGCCTGATCGGCGCCGCGGGAGCGGTCGCCGCAGCCCAGCACTGCTTCGATCGCACCGTCGAGTACGCGCTGGCGCGGCGCGCGTTCGGCCGCCAGATCGGCCACTTCCAGGTCATCCGCCACAAGTTCGCCGAGATGGCGACGAAGATCGAGTCGGCGCGCCAGATGGTCTACACGACCGCCTGGCGGCACGCCAACGGCGAGTACCCGGTGCGCGAGATCTCGATGGCGAAGCTGCACGCGTCGCGGATCGCCGTCGAGGTCGCCGACGAGTGCATCCAGATCCACGGCGGCGCGGGCTACATGAAGGAGTACGGGATCGAGCGCGTCTGGCGCGACCTGCGCCTGAACCGGATCGGCGCGGGCACGGACGAGATCATGCTCGACGTCATCGGGCGCAGCTACGGGCTCTGATCCAGAGCTGAGCCGCGGCGGACCGCCGCGCGACACTGGTCGTTTTCCCGACGTTCCTCACCAACGCACTGGATTACGGTAGCTCGGAAGGCTCGGACGACCGGGCTCCCACCGAGGAGGCACGCGCAATGACTTCGAGACTCAGGTGGACACTCTGCGCCGCCGTCGCGCTGGCGCTCGTCGTGCCGGACGCCGCGCAGGCCGCGAAGAAGAGCGTGTTCATGGGCGTCCCACCGACGGCCGCCAAGGCGTTCGAGAAGACCGGCAGCGACGTCAACGCGTTCTTCCCGAGCACCGTTCGCATCCATGCCGGCGACTTCGTCTCCTTCGAGCCCGTCGGCTTCCACACGGTCGACCTCCCGCCGACCGGCGGCACGCCGCTGCCGCTCGTCTCCCCGACCGGCAAGAAGCTCAGCGTCAGCGACGAGGCGGGGATCCCGTTCTGGTTCACCAACCGTGACGAGCTCGGCTTCGACAAGGGCCTGCTGAAGGCGAACTTCGGCAAGACGTTCGTCAAGGGCGCGACGCGGATCACGAGCGGCCTGCCGCTCGGCGAGAAGCTCAAGGCCGTCAGGGTCCGCTTCCCGAAGGCCGGCGCGTACACCTACTACTGCGACATCCACCCGGGCATGAAGGGCACGGTCCGCGTCGTCGGCAGGCGCTCGACCGTCCCGTCGGCGAAGGCCGACGCGCTGCGGGTCAAGCAGCAGACCGCCGCCGCGCTCGCGGTCGCCAAGAAGCTGCCGGCCGCGACGAAGCCGCCGGCGAACACGATCGAGCGTCGGCGTCGGCGGCGCGGGCGGCGTCGAGCACTTCGGCTTCGTGCCCGACAAGCTGACCGTGCCCGCGGGGACGACGGTGAACTTCACGATGTCGGCGAAGTCGCGCGACGTCCACACCGCGACCGCCGGGCCGGGCGATCCCGACAAGGCGACGTCGTACGTCGGCAAGCTCGCGGCGTCGTTCCAGGGCGCGGTCTTCGACGGCCGCTCGGTGTACCCGAGCGAGCAGCCCGGCGTCCCGCCCGCGGCGTTGTCGCCATTGCTGCACGGCAACGGGTTCTGGAGCAGCGGGATCATGGACACGTCGGCGGCCACCCCGCTGCCGCCGTCGAACGCGGTGACGCTCGCGGCGCCCGGCACCTACCGGTTCGTGTGCCTCATCCACACGTTCATGAAGGCGACGATCACCGTCCAGTGAGGCCCCCCTTGGTCGCGTTCGCGGCCATCCTCGCGACCGGTGCGGTGGTCCTCGCCGCCGCGCCGGTCGCCGGGGCCGCAACCCGCGAGTTCTGGGTCGCTGCGACGCCGGTGGTCTGGAACATGGCGCCCAACGAGCGCGACAACATCACCGGCGCGCGCCTGGACCCGGCGAGGACGGTGACGCCGACGACCGTCTACCGCCGCTTCTCGCCCGGCTGGCGCACGCCGCTGGCCAACTCGCCGGTCGCCGGCAACCAGAACCTCATCCCCGGGCCGCTGCTGCGCGCCCGCGTTGGCGACCGGCTCGTCGTCCATTTCAAGAACATGGACTTCACCCGGATGAACGGGCACTCGATGCACTTCCACGGCGTCGAGTACAAGCCGAGCTCGGACGGCGCCTACGTGCCCGGCGTGTCGGGTCCCGACGCCGACGTCCTGCCCGGCCGGACGTGGACCTACCGCCTGACCGCGGGCCCGCAGTCGGCGGGCGTCTGGCCCTACCACGACCACTCGCCGTCGATGCACGAGTCGATCGCGGGCGGGATGTACGGGATGCTCTCGATCCGCGGCCGCCACGAGGCGCTGCCCGACAGGGAGTTCGTCGTCGTGTTCGCGGCGATGGGCGACTTCCAGACGATCGACGGCCGCGCGTTCGTCGGCAACACGCCGGTCTTCCGCGCCAGCGTCGGCGAGCTCGTGCAGTGGGACGTCATGGGGATGGGCGACGAGCACCACACGTTCCACGTCCACGGCCACCGCTGGCTCGAGGCCGGCGGCGTGGCGCGCGACACGCACACGATCGGCCCGGCGGAGTCCTTTCGCTTCCGCTGGCGCGAGCGCGATCCGGGCGTCTGGCTGTATCACTGCCACGTCGAGCAGCACATGGCGGCGGGCATGATCGGCACGTACCGCGTGGCGCGCCGATGAGGCGCTTGGCGGCCGGCGTGGCGCTGCTGCTCGCCGCTGCGATCGCGGCCCCGGCCGCATCGCAGGAGCACGGCATGGGCGAGCACGGGTCCGGCGGAGGCGCAGGCGCGATGGCTCCGGCGGTCACGAACAGCGCGCAGATCGGCTTCGCCGCCGTGCGCCCGCCGCGGCTGGACATCGTCGCCGGCGAGACGGTGACGTGGACGAACGAGAGCGCGCGCGTCCACACGGTCACGGCCGACGACGACAGCTTCGACTCCGGGCGGCTGCCGGCGTCGCAGACGTTCACGCACCGCTTCGCGACCGCCGGCGAGGCGCCGTATCACTGCACGCTGCATCCGCTCATCCAAGGCCTCGTCGACGTGCACGAGCTGCTGCTCGACACGCCGGGGCAGGCGGGAGCGCCGCGACGCCCGTACCCCCTCTCGGGGCGCGCGGCGCTCCCCGCCGCGACGGACGTCTCGATCGAGGCCGACGCCGGCGCCGGGTTCGCACCGGTCGCGTCGGCGAAGGTCGGCGACGACGGCCGCTTCGCCGCGCGCGTCATCGCCACCGCGACGGCGAGCTACCGCGCCGTCGCCGGCGGCGTGGCGAGCCCGCCCGTGCGCCTGCTCGTGCTCGACCGGCGCGTCGCGCTCACCGTGCACCGCGCCCGCGGGCACGTGGAGCTGCGCGCCCAGGTGACGCCGGCCTCGCGCGGCGGCCTGCTCGTGCTGCAGCTCTTCCTGCCCGAGCGCTTCGGCTGGTGGCCCGTGCAGCATGCGCGCCTCGGCAGGGACTCGAGCGCTCGCTTCACGGTGCACGCGATGCGCCGCCTGCGCGCGCGCGTGCGCTACACGCTCCCCGACGGCGCGACGGCGCTCGCGACGAGCCGGACCGTGCACGTCGGCGCGCCCTCCGGGCACCACCGCTGATCAGCTGTCGCCGCCGGCCTTCGTCATCGGAGCGAGCGCAAGCCTGCCGGTGCCCGTGAACGCGCGCACGGCCCGGGGCAGCGCGATGCGCGCCATCGCCGCCAGCCAGTACGGCCTCGGGACGTAGCGCTCGGCGCGGCCGCCGGGGCCGGCCTCCATGATCGCGTCGGCGACCTTCTCAGGCGTGGAGACGATCCAGCGCGTGAGGCGCCTGTCGACGAGCTCGCGCTGCGGGAAGCCCTCCGTCGCGACGAAGCCCGGCAGCACCATGCCGACGTGAACGCCGTGCGGCGCCTCCTCGAGATGCAGCGCGTCGGTCCAGCCGGCGAGCGCGAACTTGCTCGCCGAGTAGGCGCCGGAGTTCGCGCGGCTCACCCTGGCAGCGGTGCTCGCGACGTTGACGATCGCGCTCGGCGCGCTGGCGCGCAGGATCGGCAGCAGCGCCTCGGTGAGGCGCACCTGGGCGTCGAAGTTCAGCTCCATGTGGCGGCGGACGTTCTCCCAGCCGGCCTCGCCGAACGTCCCGCGCCAGGCGGCGCCGGCGTTGTTGACGAGCAGGTCCAGGCGCCCGTGCCAGGTCTCGACGGCGTCCGCGATGCGCGCGGGCGCGTCGTCCTGCGTGAGGTCGGCGGCGATCACCAGCGGCTCCCCGCCGAGCTCGACGGCGAGCTCGCGCAGGCGCTCCTCACGACGCGCGACGAGGATCAGGTGCGCCCCGGGCTCGCGCGCGAGCCGTCGCGCGGTCGCCTCGCCGATCCCGCTGGAGGCTCCGGTGACGAGGGCGATCACGCGGTGCAGGCTACGTGGTGCGGCGCGGCGCGCCGCAACAACGGCCGCGGCGGGGCGTTCCAAGCCCACGATGCGGTCGCGCCTCACAGCAGTTGCAGCCGCATTCGCCGTGGCGCTCTGCGCGGCCGCGACGGGAGCCGCGCCCGGGCAGGCACGCCCGTACGGGTTCCTCGCGACGCCGACCGACCAGCTCGCGGTGCCCGGCTACGTCGCGGGCTTCGAGGGGACGCCGGAGGGCTTTCTGTACGGCGGCTACGGCGAGCTCGTCTTCCGCGCCGGGCCGCGGCTCGTCGGCCTGCGCGCGCCGGTGCGCACGCTCGAGGGCGGCCGCTATCCGGTGCTGCGCTACGGCCAGCGGTTCGGCGGCGCGCGCTACGACCTCGACGTGTTCGCCTCGATCGTCGCCGGGCAGCCGGTGGCGTTCGTCCGCGTGACGCTGCGCAACACCTCGGCACGGCCGCTGCGAGCGCGCTGGGCCGTCGGCGTGCGCTACTCGGGCGGCGCCCTGAAGGCCAACGGGGTGCGCCGCTTCCGCTTCCCGCGGCCGATCGTGCCGGAGCGCCCGGGCCTGATCACGCAGCCGGGAACGCCGTTCGCGCTCGGCTGGAGCTACGGCTTCGGGGACGGGACGATCGTGCGCGACGGCGCCGTCCTCGCGACGTTCGCGCCCGCGCCGGCGGGGACGGCGATCGAGCTGCAGCGGCGCGATGGCGCCGGCGCCGTCCGCCCGTCGACGACGTTCGGGCTCGTGGAGTACGACGTCCCGCTCGCACCCGGCGCGCACCGCACGCTCGACTTCCGGATGCCGTCCGCGCCGGTCTCCGACGGCTCGATCGCGGCCGCCGAGCTGCGCGCCGCGTCGCACGTCGCGCACCGCACCGCGCTGCTGCGCGGGTGGCGCGCGACCTTCGACCGCGCCATGGCGCTCGAGCTGCCCGAGCGCCGCGTGCAGGACGCGTACTACGCGAGCCTCATGCACATCCTCCTGCCGCGCTACCGGCTGCCCGATGGCACATGGGTGCAGCCGGTCAACAAGCTGCGCTACCACGCCTTCTGGCTGCGCGACGCCGCGATCATGACGCAGGCGCTCGATCTCGCCGGCCTGCACGCCGAGGCGCGCGAGAACCTCGGGTTCTTCGGCGAGTGGCAGCGCGAGAACGGCCAGTTCATCTCGCGCGAGGGCCAGCTCGACGGCCACGGCCAGGCGCTGTGGGCGATCGGCGAGCACATCCTGCGCACGGGCGACAGCGCGTTCGCCCGCGGCATGCTCCCGCGCCTGGACCGCGCGATCGCCTGGCTGCACCGGGCGCGACTGGCGGACCCGCTCGGGCTCGTCCCGGAGTCCGACCCGCGCGACAACGAGCTCGTCGCGGGCCATCTCGCGGGCGACGACTTCTGGGCGGTCGCCGGGCTGGCCGCCGCGGTCGATGCCGCGCGGATGCTCGGCGAGACCGAGCGCGCGGCGCTCTGGGGCACCGAGCTCGACGCGCTGCGCACGGCGGTCCGCATCCGCGTCGGCGAGGCCGCGGCGCGCAACGGCGGCGCGATCCCGGCCGTGCTCGATCACTCCGGCGGACTGGACTGGGGCAACCTCTGGGCGGCGTGGCCGGCGCCGGTCTTCGACCCCGCCGCGCCGATCGTGACCGCGACGCTCGCCCGCGCGCGCCGCAACTTCCGCGAGGGCCTCGCGACGTACGGCGAGTTTCACAACCTCCATCACTATCTCGGCTTCCGCGTGTTCGAGACCGAGCTGCTGCGCGGCGAGCAGGCGCGCGTCGTGCAGGGGCTCTACGACTCGCTCGCCCACACGACGAACACGCACGGCGGCTTCGAGACGGGCGTGCGGCCGTACGCGCGGCGCTCGGTCGACGACAACCTCGCGCCGCACGGCTGGTTCGCCGCCGAGCTCGTCGCGCTCGTGCGCAACATGCTCGTGCGCGAGCGCGACGGCGGGATCGAGCTGCTGTCGGCGCTGCCCGGCCGCTGGCTCGCGCCCGGCCGCGCGACGATCGTCCGCAACGCGCCGACGACGTCCGGCGCGGTCGACGTCTCGCTGCGACCGGTGCGCGGCGGAGCGGTGCTGCGCTGGAACGCCGCGGTGCCGGAGGGCACGCCGCTGTGGTGGCGCGTGCCGGCGAGCGCGCGCGACGTGCGCGTCGCGGGGGTGGCGCTGCCGGCGACCCCGGGCCGCCCGCCCGCCCTGCGCCTGCCCGGGCGCGCGGGCGAGCTGCGGATCGCGTGGCGCGTGCCGGCGCGGACGTCGTCGTTCGACGGGGTCACCGCGGCGCTGCAGAAGGCCTACCGCCAGCGCGGCGCCACGCCTCCGGACTGACTCAGTCGGCGTGATGGCGGGCGCGGCGCGCTCGTGCACTGCATCGATGAAGGAGGGGTGGGCCGGGCGATCGTGGCGCGCCCTGAGGGGCGCTGCGGTCAGACGGTCGTGGCGAATAGTGATCGGATATGGATCAGAAAGCGACACGACCGGCGTGTTCCATAGAGGTGTCTACGCTCACCGCACAGACCACCGCGCCCGCGCCGAGCGCCCCGACGGCCGGCACTTCCACTCCTTCATCGATGTAGTTCGCAAGCGGCAGCGCCGCCGCTCGCGCCAGCACCTGCTCCACCGATCGAGCCCGGATGGCAAGGGCAAAGACCCGCCAAGCCCACCGAAAACCGACTGGCCAGTCAACCAGGTCGATATCGTGCGCGGCCGCAATCACGACAAGGAGCGCATGCCAATGGGAGTTCTCGATGACAAGGTCGCGATCGTCACCGGCTCGGCGCGGGGCATCGGCCGCGCGACCGCGGAGCTGCTCTCCGAGCACGGCGCCAAGGTCCTCATCAACGACCTCGACGGCGACGTCGCCCAGCAGACCGCCTCGGAGATCGCCGGCGAGACGGCCGTCTACGGCGGCGACCTGACCGTGCCCGGCGCCTGCGACGAGCTCGTGCAGGCCGCGATCGACGCCTGGGGCAAGATCGACATCATCGTCAACAACGCCGGCTACACGATCGACGGCGCGGTCCACAAGATGACCGACGACGCCTTCCAGCGGATGCTCGACATCCACACCGTCGTCCCGTTCCGCGTCCTGCGCGCCGCCGCGCCGCACCTGCGCGAGCCGGCCAAGAAGGAGCGCGAGGAGGGCATCGAGGTCTTCCGCAAGATCGTCAACGTCTCCTCGATCTCGGGCACGATGGGCAACGCCGGCCAGGCCAACTACGCCGCCGGCAAGGCCGCCGTCGTCGGCCTCACGAAGACGCTGGCCAAGGAGTGGGGGCAGTTCAAGATCAACGTCAACGCGGTTGCGTTCGGCTTCATCGAGACCCGCCTGACGGCGGCGAAGGTCGAGGACAACACGATGCAGATCGGCGACCAGACCGTCCAGCTCGGCATCCCCGAGCAGATGCGCGCGATGGCGAACTACGTCATCCCGCTCGGCCGCGCGGGCACGCCGCAGGAGGCCGCCGGCGGCGTCTTCTTCCTCTGCTCGCCGTGGTCGAACTACGTCCACGGGCAGACGCTGAACATCACCGGCGGGCAGTTCACGGGCATGACGACGTAGCGACATCTCGCGCGGACAGCACCCGACTGAACACGCGCTACTCAGAACGTCGAATGTCCGCTCTGCGGGTTTCCGACAATCGGATCCGGGAGTAGTCTTTCCTCCCAGTGCAGGTCGTCAAGCCCGGATCCGACCATCTCGTGCCGCGCGGCGTCGTCGGCGGCGCCGAGGTGTCCCACGCGACGACGGGCGCGGCGAACATCTACATGGGCGTCTTCCGCGTGCCGGCGGGCGCGCAGTCGCGCCCGCATTACCACGCCGACTGCGAGTCGGCCGTCTACATGCTCTCCGGGCGCCTCAACGTGCGCTGGGGCGAGGAGCTCGAGCACTCGCTGGGGCTCGAGCCCGGCGACCTCGTCTACGTCCCGCCGCGCGAGACCCACCTGCTCGAGAACCCGTCCGAGATCGACGCCGCGGAGTACGTCGTCGCCCGTGACGCGCCCGAGGAGGACTCGGTCGAAGTGCCCTGGGCGGGCTGAGCGCCACCGGCCGCGTTCAGCCGCGACGCTCGGCGTACGCCTCACGCGGCGCGCGCCGGCCCGGACCCAGCAGCACGATCGCGCCACCGACCAGTCCGGCGATCAGCGCCAGCACGAGTGCGTCGAGGACCGGCACGTAGCGGCGATGGGCCTTCGTCGCGTCGGGCGTCGTGTACGTGCACATGCGCGTCAGCGGCGGCGAGAACGACGGCGACGAGGAGCTCGTGCTGCCGGACGGCAGCTTGCCGACGTCCGGGCACGGGTTGCCGATCGGCCGGATCAGCCAGACGACGAGCATGCCGAGCACGAAGACCGCGGCGGCCGCCCTGAGCGCCCCTCTGCTCATCGCAGGTCGAAGCGGCAGCCGCTGAAGTACTCCCCGCCGGCCGAGGCGAGGAACGCGACGAGCGCGCCGAGCTCATCGTCGGTCGTGCGCGGGCCGGCGACGACGACGGTCGCGCGCACGCCGTGGCGCGCCCATTCCACGGCGAGGGTGCGGGCCAGGCTCTCGAGGCCGGAGGCAGCCGCACCGGCATGCTCACCCGCGTCGCCGCGCGGCGCGACGAGCACGAGCTTGCCGCCGGTCCGCCCCGCGTCCTCGCCCAGCCAGTGCTCGGCGGCGACCTCGAGCACCGCGCTCCATGCGCCGTCGAGCGCCGCGCGCAGGCCGCCGAGCCCGCCGTCGCCGAACAGCACCCCCGCATCGACGACGAGCGTGTCGATGCGCCCGTCGCCGGGTGCGACGATCGTCGCGCCCGCACCGGCGCAGGCCTCCGCGCACGCGCCGCCGGCAGCGACGGCGCGGCCGTCCAGGGCACCGGGCTTCAGCAACGTGACGGTCACGCGCGGCAGGCTATCCGCGCCGGGCGGCGCCCGGCGCCGGCGCTCAGCGCCCGGCGACGAACTGGTCGTAGAAGCGCAGCCGCGCGGCGAGCACCTGCCGCTCGATTCGGGCGAACTGCTCGGCCGCGCCGTCGGCCTCGAGCAGGCGCGCGAGGCAGGCGCCGAGACGGCCCGAGTGCGTCGCCGAGGCCTCGGACGCCAGCGCGAGCGGCTCGCGGCCGTCGTGGTGGTGGTGCGGGTGATAGAAGCGCGACGCCACGCCCGCGGAGCGGAACTCGCCCTCCATGCGGCGCCAGAACTCCCCGTACTCGACCGACACGAGCACCTCGCCCCAGAAGCGCAGGATCGTCAGCACCGCGACGTCGCCGCCCGTCGCAGCCGCGTCGAGCATGAGCGCCAGCGTCTCCTCGAGCACCATCGCCGTGACGGCCGTCGGGCGCGACCCGAGGACCTGCGCCCGCGTGGCGCCGAGCGTCAGCAGGTCGCTCACGAGGTCCTCGCGGTGCGACGGCGTGTTTCCCGAGGGGTCCGGATACTCCTCGCGCAGGATCTCCCGCACGAGCCGGATCGCGGTCGCGTCGGCGAGGCCGTCGATGCCGGCGTCGTAGACGACGGGGAACAGCAGCGACAGGAACCTGCGCTGCAGCAGCACCTCGAGGAACGCGTCGCGCTCGAGCTGCTCGACGCCGGAGAACAGATCGTGCGCGGTGAACCGGGCGAGCAGCCCGGCCTCGGACTCGTCCGCGCTCAGGACGCGATCCCGAATCTCCGTCCCATGTCGTCCAGCTCCGTCTGCCATTGCTCCAAGTCCTTGAACTCCTGCCCGATTCCCCAGAGCGTCTCGAGCTCGCGGAACACGAGCCGGCCCATCAGCGAATCCTGTCCCTGGACCTCGATCTGGGGAGATTTCACGGCAAGCTGACCGTGCAGGAAGACGCTGAACAACGCTCGGTCGTCGACGCCGTAGACGGAGATCGACGGGAGCGAATCGTAGAGCCTGACGCGGAGGTGACGGCGCCCGTCGTCGTCGAGCGTGCGGGCGATCGAGGCGAGGACCTCGAGGCAGTGGCGCACGCCGGGCCGCACGCGGTCCTCGCGAAAGCGCGCCTGCGTCGCGCCCTGCAGCGCCTGGCTGCGCAGCTGCGCGATGTGCGAGTCCGGGTGCAGCATGAGGATCGAGACGTAGGTGCCGCGGGCAAGCGCCTCGACGAGCGCGTCGTCGAGGATGTTCAGCTCCGGGATCCAGGTGTTGAGGATCACGATCTCCTCGGCCTCGGCCATGTAGTCGAGGAGCAGGTTGTAATCGAGGTTCTTGTGCACGCGCACGATCCCCGAGCCGGCGGCCTCGGCGGCCAGCGGGAGGGCCGGCGCAGCGACCGTTGAGCCTTCCGCTGCCGCTGTCGCGGCCCGTGCGTCCGCAGGCGAGGCTCCGGCACCGGCGGGCGTCTGCAGCGCGATGGCCGCGAGCCGGTCCTCGTGGTCGAGCGCGATGAAGCGACGAGCGCATTCGGCCAGCAGCCGCGGCTCCTGGCGGCGGCCGAAGTCGCTTGCGGCGTTGACGAGATGCGCGGCGGCCTTGTGGTAGCGCGTCGTCAGCGACTGCGTCTCGCCGTCCTCGTCCTCCCAGGTCATGAGCTCGCGGATCGCGCGGCAGTCGCGCCCGGCCGGCAGCCGGTCGAGGTACTCGGGGATGAGCCGGTGCAGGATGAGGTGCACGCGCGCCGGCTCGTCGAGCTCGCCCGCGCCCGCCACCCGGTGCAGGCTCGACAGCGTGGGCAGCTGGCCCTCGAGCGCCTCCGGATCGCGGCCCGCCAGGCGGATGATCTGCTTGAGCTCGTCCGCCAGGTCGCAGGAGCGCGCGCTCACTGGCCCAGCGTAGCGTCGGATCTACGTCGGATCAACGTCGGAAGTGCCGTGACACCGACCGCAGAGTCGTCCGGCGGTCGTGACGAAGCGGGGTGTGACGCGTAGCAGGCGAATCCTCCGGTCCGCATCCTCCGTTCACAGGAAGTGCCCCCGAATTCATGCCTCACCTCGACTGGAGGTTGTACAGATGCTCAGGACAGCTACCACCTGGGGAATCACCGGCCCGCAGTTTCTGTGGGGCTATGGCGCCCTGTGCCTCGGCGCCGCGCTCGGCGTCTGGCAGCAGTGGCGCGTCGCGCTCGGCGCGAAGGAGCGCGGCAACGACCCGCTGCCCGATCTCGGGCCCTACAAGCTCGCGATGCTGAGCGGCGGGCCGTGGCTTGCGATCACCGCCGCGGCGACGAAGCTGCATCGCGACGGGCTGCTGAAGGCCAGCTCGGCCGACGGCACGCTCGAGGTCTCGGGCAGGCTCGAGCCCGGCGCCGACAGGCTCGAGCGCGCGGTGTTCGACACCGTGAAGTGCGAGCCGGGCATCACGGCCGCGACGATGCGCGCGGAACTCGAGGACAGCGAGTCCGTGCGATGGATCAGGTACGACCTCGTCAACGCCGGGCTGATGCTCGACGAGGCGCGCTCCGCGCGGCTGGGCCGCCTGTGGATCGTCGGCGGCGCGCTGGCGCTGCTCGGGATCGGTCGGATCGTCGCCGGCGCGCTCAACCACGCCGCGGTCGGCTACCTCGTCCTGATGGTGCTAGGCGTCGTCTACGCGACGTACCGGCTCGGCGTCAAGCAGCCGCTGGCGACGCGCCGCGGAAGCGAGATCATCAAGCGCCAGCGCCAGGAGCACGACGACCTGCGCCGCCATCCCGTGGCCGGCGAGAGCGTGATGGCGGCGGCGCTGTTCGGCGGCGGCGCGCTGTGGCTCGCCGACCCGGCGATCGCGTCGTCGCTCGGCGTCGCGCGCGAGCAGGACCGCAGCTGGACCGGTGGAGGCGGCGGCAGCTATGGCGCGGGCGGCGGCTGCGGCTCGGGTGGCGGCAGTTGCGGCGGCGGTGGCGGCGGCGGCTGTGGCGGCGGATGCGGCGGAGGAGGAGGTTGACCATGCAGCCCACACCTGTGACATGGCGGCTCGGACAGGGCGTCGGCTGGCGCCCGCAGCTCGACGGCGCGCTCGCGCGCGCCGGCGGGCTGAGCTTCATCGAGGTCGTCGCGGAGTCGATCGGCTCCGAGGGCCTGCCCGCCGGCGTCGCCGCGGCGCGCCTGCGCGGCCTGCAGGTCGTGCCGCACGGCGTGAGCCTGTCGCTCGGCGGCGCCGAGCGGCCCGACCCCGCGCGCCTGGCACACCTCGGGTCGGTCGCCGAGCGGGTCGGCGCGCCGCTCGTGAGCGAGCACATCGCGTTCGTGCGCGCCGACGGGCGCGAGTCCGGCCACCTGCTGCCGGTCCCGCGCACGTACGAGGCGCTGGAGATCCTCTGCGAGAACGTCGCGATCGCGCAGGACGCGCTGCCCGTGCCGCTGGCGCTCGAGCACGTCGCGGCGCTCGTGGAGTGGCCGGGCGCGGAGATGGACGAGGCGACGTTCGTACGTGAGCTCATCGAGCGCACGGGCGCGCTGCTGCTGCTCGATCTCTCCAACCTGTACGCCAACGCGCACAACCACGGCTACGAGGCGCTCGAGTCGCTCGTGCGCTTCCCGCTGGACCGGATCGCCTACGTGCACGTCGGCGGCGGCCGGTTCCGCGACGGCGTCTACCACGACACGCACGCCGATCCGGTCGTGCCCGGCGTGCTGGACCTCGTCGAGGAGCTGTTCTCGCTCACCGACGCGCCCGGCGTGCTGCTCGAGCGCGACGACGACTTCCCGCCCGAGGCGGAGCTCGTCGCGGAGCTGCGCGCGATCGCGGAGTCCGCGCGCCGGGGAGGCGAGCACCGTGTCCGCGCCTGATCGCGAGGGCTACGCGGCCCGCCAGGCGCAGCTGCTCGACGCGCTGCTGCGCGGCGGCGGCTACCCCGCGGGGTTCGTCGCCGCGCAGGCCGACGCGGCGGGCCGCTCGCTGCGGCGCAAGCGGGCGCGGGCGGCAGCGCAGGCCTGGCCCGCGCTGGCCTTGCAGCTCGGCGACACGTTCGACGCGCGCTTCGACGCGTTCGCACGAGCCGTCGACGCGCCCCCGTCCGGCGACCCGCTGCGCGACGGGCTGGCGTTCGCCCGTTCCCTGCAGGCGCACGACGGGCCGCGGCTCGGCGACGACGCGCGCGCCGAGTTGCTGCTCGCGCGCGCTGCCGTACACCGGCGCGGGCTGTTCGTGCGCGCCGCGCGGCTGCGGCTGCCGTACGCGCGGCTGGTCGTGGTTGCGCGTGTGCCGTGGCTCGGGGTGAGGTGTTGGAGCTTTCCGGGGGGCTAGGCAAGCCGCCGCGTGTGGTGACTCGACGCGTGCTCGAAGCGCGCTTGAGAGGATGGGCGACGGATGCTCGAAGTCTTCATCGACACGAACGTTTACCTGACGTTCTTCAGCTTCACGGAAGAAGATCTCGAGGAGCTGAGGAAGTTACACGTCGCCATCGACAACGACGATGTCCGTCTGTGGACAACTCCCCAGATCAAGGACGAGCTCGGGCGCAACAGGGACGGGAAGGTCGCCGAGTCATTCAGTGCCCTCAGGAAACTCAAACCGCCCGGTGCCGTGCCGCAAATGGCTCGCAACCTCCCGGACTTCGAACAGTTCGTGGCTGCTCGGCGTGAGTTCGAGCGCCAGCTCAACGCGTTGGACGAGAAGCTGTCTCGCCAGTTTCTCGACGGGACGCTCGCCGCGGACCGTGTATTGACCGAACTCCTGGATGCGGCCAGCTCCATCCCGGTAACGGAGGACGTGCTGGAGGCTGCGCGTCATCGTGCGGACCTTGGGAATCCGCCGGGCAAGAGAGGATCGCTGGGTGACGCCATCAACTGGGAGTGTCTGCTCGCTGCATGTCCGACCGGGCGCGACCTTCACCTCCTGACAGGAGATTCGGACTATGTTTCCAAGGTAAGCCGTGAACGTGTTTCGACCTACCTCGTCGACGAGTGGCGCTCGTCCAAGAGCTCCGAGATCTTTCTCCATCGACGGATCTCCAGCTTCTTCCAGGATCGCTTCCCAGACATCAAGCTGGCAAGTGAGCTCGAAAAGGAACTACGGATCCGTGCGCTCGTCGACAGTCCCTCGTTCGAATGGACGCACCATGCGATCAGCAGGCTCGCCGGATACACGGATTACACCGAGCAGCAAGCCCGAGACTTGTTCGAGGCGGCGCTCAGCAACTCTCAGATCAAATGGATCTCCAGAGACCCGGACGTGCGCGGCTTCTTCCGGCAGCTGGTCGGCGCACACAGCGATCTCTTGGACGCGGATGAACTTGAGCGCTTCGAGCGCGACTTCGGCCTCGAGGTCGACGGGCCCGACGCGGCCGGCGAAGCCGACGTTGTGTCGTTGTAGGAGGCATCACGCGGCGGATTGCCGCCATGCCTGTCCGGTCACCGCACGGCGAGAACACCCTCACGCCCGCGGCCGCGGGGCCGGCCGCGTGCGCTGGAAGCTCTCGCGCTCGCTCATCCTCCGCCGCCACGTGACGAGCGCGTCGAGGCCTTCGAGGAGCTCGGGGGCCTTCTCCTCGCAGTTGGCGAGCTGCGGCGCGAGGTAGAGGTCGGCGAGCGTCAGCGCGTCGCCCGCGAGAAACGGCTCGCTGCCGACGAGCCCCTCCGCGCGCTCGAGCACGGCCCGCGCCGTCGCCAGCTCCTCGGCGCTCGGCGAGCGGTCGCGCGGGATGGCGCGCACGACGTCGCGGAAGAGGTAGTCGCTGCAGAGGCTCATCCACATACGCATGCGGACGCGCGCGGCATGGCTGTCGGGCTGCAGTGCCGGGCCCGGGAACGCCTCGTCGAGATGGCCCGTGATCGCGAGGCTCTCGAAGATCATCGTCCCGTCGATCTCGAGGATCGGGATGCGCCTGAACGGATGCAGCTCGCCGTGCTCGGCGGTCCCATACGGGACGGGCACGAGCTCGTGCCCGATGCCCTTCTCGATGCAGGTCATGTGCGCGGTCCGCGTCCACGTCGAGATCGAGTAACCGTGGATGCGGACGCGGGGCGCGGTCATGCGCCTCGGGGCGTGCCGTGCGCGCCGGCCTCTGCGGCCGGGGTCAGCGCCAGGACGAGATCCACCGGGGCGACGTCATGGCCGGCGGCGCAGCGCAGCCGGACCCCGACGTGGGCGCCGCAGTCCTCGTGGATCAGCTCGACCGGACCGCCGCGCGTCATCGCGCCAGCGATCGCCCCATTGCATGAGCCCGACGAGCACGGGGAACAGGTCGGCGCCCTTCGCCGTCAGCCGGTAGCCGTGACGTGTGCGCCGGCCCGCCTCGCGGTAGGGCTCGCGCTCGAGCAACCCCCGCTCGACGAGCTCTCGCAGCCGCGCCGCGGCGACCTGCTCGCTGATCCCGGCACGGCGCACGAACTCGTCGAAGCGGGCGGTCCCGTAGAACGCCTCGCGCAGGATGAGAAACGCCGAGCGCGTGCTCACCGTCTCCAGGGCGCGGGCCATCGAACAGGGCGCGGCCGACCACCCGTCGCGCGGATCCAGCTTCCCACTCAGACGCACGATCCCCTCCATCCGGGCGTACCCTACCTGACTTTGGTGACGCAAAGCCAGGCTGGCCGGAGACCAGCGCTCGCCGTCGACGCACAGCCCGCATCAGCCACACGGAAACACCAGGTCGCCGCCGGCCCGGCACGCCGGCGCGCCGGCGCCGTTCACCAGTACCGACGAGATCTCCTGCGGCGCGAACACGCGATACCGGTTGCCCGTGCTGCCGGTGGCGCGGACCTCGCCGCCACTCACCGTCACCGTGGCCGCCGTGCCGGTCACGCGGACGTAGTCGCGACCGCCGCTCTGCAGACGGGTGCCGCGCCGGATGACGGTCTCGCCGGCGTCGCGGCTGAACTTCGCGATCTCTGCGTCGGTCGTGACCGCACCGGTCACCGAACGGGCCGCCGCGCGCCTGCGGACGACCACGTCCTCGCCCCCGCGCCAACTCACGCCGATGGCGTCGCCACCCGTCACGGGCAGCGTCTGGGTCGTCGCCGGCTCGGAGCCCGCCGGCGTGAGGGCCATGACGGCCAGGTGGTCGAACGCCCGCTGGCGGGGCGTCGTGGTGAAGAGGACCGAGGCGGACGATCCGATGTCGATCGTCGGGTTGTTGAGAACCTGCGTGCGGGTCTGCAGGAGCGGATCCCCACCCGGGCCGCCGGCGGCCGTCCGGCCGGCGAGCGTGGAGCCGTTCGGCGCCGTGATCGTGAACGCGGAGCCGACCGTGGCGATGCGGTTGCGCGGATCGCTGAGCATCTGCCACGTGTAGCTGTGACGTGACGCCGGCGCCCGGTCGCGCTGCAGTTGGTCGGCGACGGCGACGATGACGGGCCTGCCCGGCGTCCGCGTGAGGAGGTGGTCGCGGCCCGCGCGGGGCGGGTCGAATCCCGCATTCGGGTCGGCGGAGTACGCGTAGCGCAGATCGGCATGCGCCAGCGACAGGTTCGCGGCATTCACGAAGCTGTCGATCGTCGTGCCGCGCCAGTAGCGCATGTTCGTGCTTTGCGTTGCGCGTGCCCCGTCGACGACGACCACGTTGTGCGCCGTCGCGTAGGCCTCGTCCAGGTCGTTGCCGCAGGACACGCAGGCATAGCCGGGGTCGATCGCGAAGCGGCCGCCCATGCCGTAGATCGTGAAGTTCCCGGCGTCGTACTGGAAGTGCCCGCGGCCGTCGCGGAGCGCCTCGAACGTCGATATGACCTCCTCGCCGCCACGGGCGAAGCCCGTCCGCGCGTCGACGAGGCCACGCTGGGCGTAGTGCACCGACAGCGGACCCACCGTGCCGGGGTCGACCTCAGGGGTCTCGGTGGGAGACCGGTAGTACAGGATCGTCGACACGTACTGCGCCGTCCAGTAGCGAGCGATGTTGTCCTGGTAGCAGGCGAAGAGCACGGGGAGCGGCTCGGTCGGGCACTCCGCCGGTCCGTTCTCCGGCTGGTGCGGCTCGCGGAAGTAGTCGTTGCCCTGCGGTCCGACGGTGCGCTGCCACAGCCACTGGGCAACGCCGTTGTCCGGTGCTATCGCGAACATCAGGGCCTCGAGCTCGGTCAGGGACTCACGCTGGGAGTCGTTGAGGGGCACGAACGCCTGGCCCTCGCCCGGCAGCTGCTCGGATGCCGCCCAGCGCGCGACGCCCGGCAGGCCGGTGCCGGCGATCAGGTCGCCGAGCCCCTCGCGGCGCGCGGCGAGCGCAAACGGAACCGAGTTCTTCAGCCCGTAGAACGCGTAGGTCATGCCCTCGTGGTTGGCGCCGAGCGGGTCGATGGCGTGCACAAAAAAAGATCTCGTCCGCTCCAGCGCCCGTGTGAGGTAGGTATCGAAGGGGCGGATCGTGTCCTGTGGAATGCCGGGCTCCCCGCGAATCGCCAGCAGGGCGAGCCCCGCGCCACCTCCCGTGACGGCGATCCAGTTGCTGATCTCGAGGTTCGCCGAATAGGCGTTGACCGGGTTGTAGCCGAGCGTGCGCCCGAACAGGAACGACTCGTGCTCCGGCGTCCACATCGCCGACACGATGTGGTCTCGCTCGTCGGGCGTCATCAGCTCATAGGACCAGTCGAACCCGAGTCCGATTCCGTACAGCAGGTCGCCGACGCCCAGGTCCT
Source organism: uncultured Solirubrobacteraceae bacterium (assembly GCA_963727785.1). GTDB lineage: Bacteria > Actinomycetota > Thermoleophilia > Solirubrobacterales > Solirubrobacteraceae > CADCVQ01. The sequence goes on along the minus strand of CAVSHS010000037.1, from coordinate 244,221 downwards.
GCCCACAGCACCAGTACGGATAGTTCGCGTCGGTGAGCGCGAGCAGCAGGTCGACGACGCGGCGGCCATAGCGGACATCGCCGCTGAGCTGATACGCGAGCCCGAGATTGAGCAGGTACGTGGGCATCTCGTTCTGCAGCCCGTACGGCCCGATCTGATCTACGCTCTCGCGAACCGCTTGCGGTGTCACCCGTACGAGCAGCCCCTCGGCCTGCTCGCGCAGCCGCGCCCAGGCCGATCCGGGCACCCCGCCTGCCGTGACACGCGCGCGCAGCGCCGGGACGTCGGCGGCGGAGAACAGCAGCCGTGGATGTGTCGTGGCGGGCGGGATCGCAGCGTCGGTTGCAGCGGCACGCGCGGGTGCGACGCCCAGCAGCGTGAGCACAAGCGACGCGGCGACCGCCGCCGTGATTAACGAAACTGCAGGAAGCCTCAAGATGAAAGCGAGTGTGAAAGAAACCAGTGCACCGCGTCAACCTCACCGACCCGACATTTACGTACGACGACGAAGATCCCGACGGATTTCGCTCCGGCCTGTTTCGCTTCGGGCCGCAGCTCGGCGCCAAGCAGACCGGCACGAGCCTCTACGAGCTGTCGCCCGGGCAGGCCCTCTGCCCGTACCACTACGAGTACGCCGAGGAGGAGTGGCTGCTCGTCCTCTCCGGCCATCCGTCCGTGCGCGACCCCGAAGGAACGCACGAACTGCAGCCCCATGACGTCGTCTTCTTCACGCCCGGCCCCGACGGCGCGCACCAGGTGCGCAACGACACCGACGAGACGGTGCGCGTGCTCATGTGGTCGACCGTCGTCACACCGACCGCGACCGTCTATCCGGACAGCGACAAGGTCGCGCTGTGGACCGGCAACCGCGATGACGACCTCATCGTGCCGCGCTCCAGCGGGGTCGACTACTGGCACGGCGAGGGCGGCTGACGGGTTCGAGCCCTCCTGGGCCACCGGCGGCCCGCGTGTCACGCTGCGATGGCCATGCCCGGCCTGCGACAGCTCCTGCGCGTCCTGCGCCACCGCGACTTTCGCCTCCTCTGGCTCGCCAACTCGGCAAGCCTCGTCGGCGATCGCATCGTCACGGTCGCGCTCGCGCTCTTCGTCGTCGACCTGACGGGGAGCGCGACCGACCTCGGCCTCGTCCTCGCCGCCTACAGCGTGCCGCTGATCGGCTTCCTGATCGTCGGCGGCGTCTTCGCCGACCGGCTCCCGCGCCACCTCGTCGCCGTGGCGACCGACCTCGTGCGCTTCGCCCTGCACGCGCTGCTGGCGTTGCTCATCGTCACCGGCGACGTGCGCATCTGGCACGTCGCCGTCATCGGCGTGCTGTTCGGAACAGCCGAGGCGTTCTACCGCCCCGCCTCCAGCGGCCTGCTCCCGCAGACCGTGCCCGAAGACGAGATCCAGGAGGCAAACGCGGTGACGACGACGTTCGGCAACATCGCCGAGTTCGCCGGCCCCGCGCTGGCGACCGCGCTGGTGCTCGGCTTCAGCCCCGCGGCGGCGTTCGGGCTCGACGCGCTGACGTTCCTGCTCAGCGCCGCGCTGCTCGTGCGCGTGCATCCGCGTGAGCGCGGCGCGCCCGCGTCCGCGCCCGCAGAGCCCGCGTCGGTCTGGGGCGACGTGCGCGCCGGGTTCGACGAGGTGCGCTCGCGGTCGTGGGTCTGGGCGACGCTGGCGGCGTTCTGCATCGCGCTCTTCTTCGCGCTCGCCCCGCTGTACGTCGTCGGGCCGCTCGTCGCGAAGGAGCACTACGGCGACGTCGCGGTCTTCGGCTACGTCTTCGCCGCCTTCGGCGCGGGGATGATCGCGGGCTCGCTCGCCGCGCTGAACTGGCGGCCGCGCTACCCGATGCGCCAGGCGATGACGTTCATCCTGCTGTGGCCGCTGGCGATCGCGCTCTACGCGGCCGGCGCACCGCTCACCGTCGTCCTACCGGCGATGGCGATCGCCGGCAGCGGCGTCGCGCTCTTCGACGTGTGGTGGCTGACGGCGCTCGCCGAGCGGATCCCGCCCGACAAGCTCTCGCGCGTGACGTCCTACGACTGGACGGTCTCGCTCGGGCTCGTGCCGCTCGGCTACGTGCTCGCCGGCCCCGCCGCCGACGCGCTCGGTGCGACCGAGGTGCTGCTCGGCGGCGCGATCGTCGCGCTCGTCGTGCTCGCGCTCGGGCTGCTGCCGCGCCAGACGCGGATGCTCGAACGCCTCCACGACGATGAGCCGTTCGCGCCGCTCACCGAGACGCACCCTCACGTCCCGATCGCGTGAGCGCTACGCCGTCGCGGTGCGCTTCTTGCCGCGCCGCTCGATCCTGCGCTGCTCGCGCAGGCGCTGCAGCACGCCCTTGCGACCGAGCGTCTCGAGGCCCGAGTACAGGACCCTGATCTCGCCGAAGACCTCCTCGGCGACGGCCATCTGCTGGTCGCGCGTCGGGCTCTCCACCGCCTCGTAGCGGATCGGGTCGCCGAACTGGATCGTGACCTTCGGGAACTCGCCACGGCGCCAGTTGCGGACCTTCGCCGAGCCGTGGATCGCGACCGGCACGATCGCCGCGCCGGACTCGAGCGCGAGCCTGCCGATGCCCGGCTTCGGCCGCTCCGAGAGCCCGCCGTCGCGCGAGCGCGAGCCCTCGCAGTACATCGCGACGGCGCCGCCGCGGGCGAGGATCGCGCGCGCCGTGATGAACGCCTCCTCGTCGCGGTGGCCGCGGCGCACGGGGAACACGCCGCCGTGCGTGTAGACGTACTGCAGCGGCGGCTGGAAGAGCTGTGACTTCGCCATGAACTGGACCTTGCGCCGCAGGAACCCGCCGAGGAAGAAGTGATCCATGAACGAGCCGTGGTTGGGGGCGAGGATGATCGGGCCGCTCTGCGGGACCTTCTCGCTGGAGATCGTGCGCGCGCGGAAGAACGTCAGCGCCCACAGCGTCGTGAGCACGCGGACGACCTCGTAGGCGTAGTCCGGCCCCTTTGTGCGCGAGCGCTCGTGGAAGGCAGCGAAGTCCTCGGCCGGACGCTCGTCGCGACCACCGCTGCTCAACGCCGCGAGCTGTTCGCTGCGCTTCAATCTCGCCATAGAACGGAACCTTACCCCCGCGCCCAGCCACCAGCACGCTGGACGGCGCGCCGCCACTGGGCGATGAGCACGTCGCGCTCGTCCTCGCCCATCCGCGGCTCGTAGCGCGCGCCCGTACCGTCGCGATGCGCGACGTCGTCCTGCGTCCACGCGCCGACCCCGACGCCCGCCAGCAGCGCGGCGCCGAGCGCCGTCGTCTCGGCGATCTCGGCGACCGCGACGGGGACGCCGAGCATGTCGGCCTGAAACTGCATGAGCCAGGCGTTGGCGGTCGCGCCGCCGTCGGCGCGCAGCTCGGCGAGCGACTGGCCGGAGGCGGCCTCCATCGCCCGCACCGCGTCGATCGTCTGATAGGCGATCGCCTCGAGCGTCGCGCGCGCGATGTGCGCGCGGGTGCTGCCGCGCGTGAGCCCGACGATCGTCCCGCGCGCGTAGGCATCCCAGTGCGGCGAGCCGAGGCCGGTCAGCGCAGGGACGAAGTAGACGCCGTCGTTGGACTCCAGCGAGGCGGCGAGCTCCTCGGTCTCGGCGGCGGCCTCGATGATCCCGAGGCCGTCGCGCAGCCACTGGACGGCGGCGCCCGTCACGAAGATCGCGGCCTCGAGCGCGTAGATCGTCCGCTCGCCGATCCCCCAGGCGACGGTCGCGAGCAGGCCCGCGGGAGCGGTCGGCACGGTGTCGCCGGAGTTCAGCAGCACGAACGAGCCGGTGCCGTACGTGTTCTTGCCGAGGCCCGGGTCGAGGCAGCCCTGGCCGTAGAGCGCCGCCTGCTGATCGCCGGCGATCCCCGCGACCGGCACGCCGTCGTGGCCGCTGCCGAGCACGCCGTCGCGCAGCGTCCCGAACTCGCCGATGCTCGGCAGCACCTCGGGCAGCGCGGCGCGCGGGACGTCGCCGAACAGCGCGAGCAGCTCGTCGTCCCAGTCGCCGCGGCGGATGTCGTAGAGCATCGTGCGCGACGCGTTCGTCATGTCCGTGCGGTACTCGCCGGTGAGCTTGAAGACGAGCCAGGCGTCGATCGTGCCGAAGGCGGCGCGGCCGGACTTGCGCCTTCTCGCGCAGGCCGTCGACGTTCTCGAGCAGCCATTCGATCTTCGTCGCGCTGAAGTACGGGTCCAGGACGAGGCCGCTGCGCGTGCGCACGAGCGGCTCGTGCCCGGCGTCGCGCAGCGCGTCGCAGCGCTCGGCGGTGCGGCGGTCCTGCCAGACGAGCGCATGGTGCAGCGGCTCGCCGGTCTGCGGATCCCACACGCAGACGGTCTCGCGCTGGTTCGTGATCCCGATCGCCTGCAGGTCGCCGGCGCCCGCGTCCTCGAGCGCCTCGAGGGCGACGGCGCAGGTGACGTCCCAGATCTCCGCGGCGTCGTGCTCGACCCAGCCGGGGCGGGGGAAGTGCTGCTCAAACTCGCGGTACGCGCGGCCCGCGAGCTGCGCGGACTCGTCGAAGACGAGGCAGGTCGTCCCGGTCGTGCCCTGGTCGATGGCGAGGATCACGACCGGGAAGCTACCCGCGCAGGGCGTCCTGCGCTCCGAGGACCGGCCGGGACCGGGAGGATGGACGGTCCCGGCCGTTGCCCTCGGCATGTACGGCGGTGGGCGCGGCGATGGTTACGCCTCCGCCTCGCTCGCCGCTGACGACGGGAGAGCTCGCCAGCGGTGATGCACTCACGGTAGGACCCGCTTGCGGCCCGTCACATCGACGCCGGTCCAAACTCGCCGGACCGCGACTCGACCGAACGTCGAAACGGTGGTGCGAAATCGGCCTCGAGTCCGGTCGATCAGGAGATCTCCTCCAGCGCCGCCGCGATCGCCTCGGCGGCGGGCTCGATCTGGTGGTTGGTCAGGTGCTCCCACTGCCGCGTCGTCCCGTCGGCCAGCGCGACGACGAGCGCGTGGGTGGTGAACAGCGCCTGCGCCCCGCGCGGCCGGTCGGCGACGGCGCGCACGTCGGTCAGCGCGATCGTGCGCGGCGGCGCGCTCGCGCCGGGACCCGCCCAGCGCTGGTCGACGATCCTGCGCGTCGTGACGGTGAGCTGCGCGAGCGGGCCCCATTTTTCGCTCATGTCCGTCCAGCCGCAGGTGAAGAGGACCGCCTCGCCGGGCTGTCAGCAGCGCGAGGAGCTGGGCGACGAGCTCGTCGCTCGGCTCGCTGAGCTGCGTGTGCTCGCGGTAGAGCTCGACGATCGAGTCGGCGCTCTCCATTCAGCGGCGGCTCGCATAGACCGCGAGGAAGTCGACGAGCTGGCGGCCGCGATGCAGGAAGCCGCGCAGGGTGCGACCGGTCGCCCGATGGGCGAGGTCGAGCGGGATCTCCTCGATCCGAAAGCCGGCGCGGGCGGCGTCGACCGTCATCCCGATCTCCATCCCGAAGCGCGGCGCGAACGGCACGACGGTCGCGAACGCCGGTCCGCTGAGCGCGCGCTGGCCGGAGATCGGCGCCCGCATGTCGAGCCCCGTGAGGTTGCGGATCGCCTTGTGCGCGAAGCCGACGGCGAGCCCGAAGCCGCCGCCGACGCGGCTTGCGAAGACGGCGACGGCGAGATCGCAGCGGTCCTCGCGGACGGCCTTTGCGAGCGCGGGGAGCTGCGCCGCGCTGTCGGCGAGGTCGCCGTCGACGAGGACGAAGACCGGCGGGTCGGGCTCCAGCGCGCGGCTCAGGACGCGGCGCGCGGCGAGCGTCGCCGCGCCACCTTTGCCGATCGAGCGCTCGCTGCGGACGACCTCTGCGCCCGCCCGCTCGGCGACGCCGGCCGTCCCGTCGGTCGATCCGTCGTCGGCGACGACGACGCGCGCGGACGGAAATGCGCCGGCCAGCGCGGCCAGCGTCTCGCCGAGGCGGTCGGCCTCGTCGTGCGCGGTGACGATCACGATCGTGTCGGCGTCCATCCCGGCGGCTACTCTGCCAGACGCTGCCGTGCCCGGATGCTGAACGACGAGGAGGAGCCGGTGATCGAAGTCGAGGCCCACATCACGGGCATCGTGTGGAAGATCGACTGCAAGGTCGGAGACCAGATCGAGGAGGGCGACACCGTCGTCACGCTCGAGTCGATGAAGATGGAGATGCCCGTCGAGGCCGAGGATCCAGGGGTCGTCAAGGAGATCCTCTGCGAGGAGGGTCAGCCGGTCGACGAGGGCGACACGCTCGTCATCCTGGAGTAATTCATCGACGGCGCGCTAATGCGCCATAAAAGTAGTGCTAATTGCGTGGTTGAACGCTACGTTTTGCAGTTGTATGCCGGGGGAATTGATCATCGATCGACCCGCCGATGGCGTCCTCCGGCTGGCGATCTCCAATCCCGCGAAGCGTAATGCGCTGGACCACGCGATCCTTGGCGCGATCACCGAGCAGCTGTCGTCGCTTGAGGGCACGCGCTGCGTGATCCTGACCGGCTCGGACGGGATGTTCTCGTCGGGCTACGACATCGGCGAGCTTGCGCCGGACACGTTTGCCGAGGAGGCCGAGAAGCTCGTCGCGCAGCCGTTCTGCAGCGCGCTTGCCGCGCTCGACGCCACCGACGTGCCGACGCTCGCGGTGCTGACCGGCTCGGCGATCGGCGGCGGTCTGGAGCTCGCGCTCTCCTGTGACCTGCGCCTCGCCAGCGGCCACATCAGGCTGGGCATGCCACCGGCGAAGCTCGGCCTCATCTACTCGCACACCGGCCTGCGCCGCTTCGTCAACGCGATCGGCGAGCCGCGAACTCGCGAGCTCTTTCTGCTCGGGCGCTACATCGACGCGGACACCGCTCAGGTGTGGGGTCTCGTCAACTGGGTCGTCGACCGCGACGAGCTCGAATCCAACGCGCTCGAGCTCGCGACCCAGCTCGCCGGCAACTCGCCGCTGTCGATGGCGGGCAACAAGCGCGTGCTCCGCGAGCTGCTGCACGCCGAGGGCGAGCTCGACCCCGACGTCGAGCGCGAGCTGCTCGCGCTGCGCGTGTCGAGCTTTCAGTCCGAGGACATGCTGGAGGGCGTGTCGGCGTTCACGCAGAAGCGGACGCCGAGCTGGAAGGGGCGGTAGGCGAGCGCTCGCGGCACGCCTCACATCGCCGCAAGCGGTTCGGTCGTCCTGGACTGCCCGTAGTCCACCCCCGCGGAGTTCTGCGCGGAAACGACGACGACGACGCGGGTACCGACCGGCGTGCCGGCCGGCGTCGTGAACGTGCCGCCGGTCGCGCCGTTGTAGTAACACGTGTTCGAGCTCGGCGCGCAGGTCGCCCACTCGATCTTGAACGTCATCGGCGCCGCGCCGGTCCAGGTGCCGGTAGAGGCGCTGAGGGTCGACCCGACGCGAGCGGGACCACTGATCTCCGGCGCCGTGACGAGCGTCGGCTTGCCGCTGGGCGCCACGATCGCCGCTGTCGGATCCGACAGCGCATCCACGGAGCCCTTCGCGTTGACGCCCGTCACCCGCACGCGCACGAAGCGGGTGAGGTCAGCTGTCACGAGCGTGTAGGACGCGCCGGTCGCGCCGCTGATCGCCGTACACGCCGTCGTCGCGGTGCTCGTACAACGCAGCCACTGCCGAGTCAGGACGAGCGCGGTGCCCGACCACGTGCCCGTCGTCGACGCAAGCGTCCCCCCGACCACGGCCGAGCCACTCACCACAGGCCTCACGGTGTTCGCAGGCGCGACGAGCGGGACCGCCACCGCGGCAGTCGGGTCGGACAGCGCATCGACCGAGCCCTTCGCGTTCGCTCCCGTCACACGCACGCGCACTAAGCGCCCGCCATCGTCGGCGACCAGCACGTACGACGCGCCGGTCGCGCCGCTGATCGCCGTACACGCCGTCGTCGCGGTGCTCGTACAACGCAGCCACTGTCGAGTCAGGACGGGCGCGGTGCCCGACCACGTACCGGTCGTCGACGCAAGCGTCCCCCCGACCACGGCCGAACCGCTCACCACAGGCCTCGCGGTGTTCGCGGGCGCGACGACCGGGGCCACGACCACCGCGGTCGGATCGGAGAGCGCGTCCACCGAGCCCTTCGCGTTGACCGCGGTAACACGAACGCGGACATAGCGGGCGAGGTCGGCTGTCGCGAGCACGTAGGACGCGCCGGTCGCGCCGCTGATCGCCGTACACGCCGTCGTCGCGGTGGTCGTACAACGCAGCCACTGCCGAGTCAGGACGGGCGCGGTGCCCGACCACGTGCCGGTCGTCGACGCGAGTGCCGTGCCGACCTCGGCCGTCCCGCTCACCGCCGGGGCGACGGTGTTGGCGGGAAGCGTGGCTACGGGCGCCGGTGTCGTCGTGCCCGCGAAGCGCGTGGCGCCGAGATAGCCGTAGTAGCGACCTGCCGTCGGGCGCGTCGGATCGCCGGCGAACCCACTGGCCGGGTTGGCCGCGGACTGATCGGCAGCCGCCTGGCGCACGATGGCGCGTACCTCGGCCGGCGTCTTGCCCCAGCACGGGCCGGGAGTCGCACCGTCGCCCTCACACAGCGCGACGAGCCCCGCGACGTGGGGGCTGGCCATGCTCGTTCCCGACAACGTCGCGTAGCCACCCGGGTAGGTCGAGCGGATGCAGACGCCGGGCGCCGCGATCGTGTGGGCGATGTCGACGGCGCGGGTCGCGTAGTTGCTGAAGCTCGCCTGCGTGTCATCGCCGCCGAGGCATGAGGTCGAACCGCCGCGCCCCCCGGGCAGGCCGTCCGAGTCGCCCATCGCCGTGACCGTGATGACCTCGGGATAGGAGGCCGGCGCGAAGTTCTGCTCGTCGGCGCCGGAGTTGCCGGCCGCCACGACGTATGTGACGCCCGTCGCGACGCTGTTGCAGATCGCGATGTGCATCGCGTCGCCGACGGCGCGCCCGCAGTCGGCGGTCGGCGCGCTGCTCGAGCCGAGGCTCATGTTCGCGACGGCGATGTCGTTGTTGGGGTTCGTGTCGGTCCGCGTCGCGGTCACCCAGTCGATGCCGCAGACCACCTGCGAGGTCAGCCCGGACCCGTTGGAGCCGAGCACGCGCACGGCCCAGAGCTTGGAGCCGGGCGCCACGCCGACGGCGCCGGAGCCGTTGTTGCGCGCAGCGATCGTGCCGGCGACGTGAGTGCCGTGCCCATTGCCGTCCTGGGTCGTCCCGCTGCCGGTGCAGTCGGTCCCGGCGACCGCGTTGAGGTCTGGGTGGGTCAGGTCGATGCCGGTGTCGATCACCGCGACGTTGGCGCGGCTGGCCTCGCGCACCGTGCTGTCAACGGCTGCGCCGACACGCCGTATGCCCGGCGGGATGCTGTCGCCCGCGAGGATCGGCACGAACGCCGTGGCCTTCACCGGCAGATCCGGAACCACCCGCGCGACGCGAGGGTCCTTGCGGATGTGCGCGATATCGGTCGCATCCAGCCTGGCCGCGAATCCACGCAGCGCGGCGCCGAACCGCTGGGTCGGCCTGACGACCTCGTGGGCGGCGATGTCGGCCGTGGCCGAGCGGCCGGCGGCGGCTGAGCCGGTCTTGTAGACCACGATGTATGGCTCGGCAGCAAGCGCGCTCGCAGGCGCCGCAGCGCACAGCAGTAGTCCGATGGCCACCATGAGCGCTCCGTGCGAGGTGGTCCGTGTGCCTTCCTTGGCATATGTCATGGACCCTTAGTCGGCCCGTAGTCGACCCGGCAGGTCGCAGGCCCCAGCCGAATGGCCGATCGTCGTATCTTCTGGTTTCTGGACGAATGTCCGACGCGGATGACCCGACGCGGTGTATCGACTGAGAACGTGAGGATCGGCAGGGCGTTGCCCACGCCTCGCTGATCGTTCCGAGCGACAGGCGGGACGCCAGCCGGCAGTTCGGTCATGGCGTCGGGTTGCGAGCTTCGACGTACGCGCGGGCGTCCTGCAGCGTCGCGTAATCGCCGTCGTGCATGCACCACCCCGAGCCCGTGGAGTCGCGCTCCGCGACGAGCCAGCGATGACGCAACTCTGTGGTGAGCTTCCACGGGTTGGCGATGCGCCACCGACCGTCGGCGGACTCGAAGAGTCCACGCTCGATCTTGCGCCAGCCGTCAGCCATCGCCATCGCGTTTCTTGCCGAGAACGCGCAGCTCGCAGCCATGCGCGAACGCCTCGTCCTGCAGGATGCGAACGGCCTTCTTCAGCGCGGAGCGCTGGCCGTGCTGGTGCGGGCTCAGCTTCGGCTTGGTTGACCACCGCGCGAGCTGACGGTGCACGGCGAACTTCAAAGCGAGCACCTGGTCGCCCGAGAGGTGAGATGTCAGCGGCTCGTCGCTCATCGCGTGGCCAGATCGCACAGCCCGAACTCGACGTCGCGAATCTGGCCGTGGTGCACCTGAGGTGGTTCCAGCCGACCGACGACGCGCACCGGGTCGCCGTGGCGATCGGTGACGACGAGCTCGATCGGGTCGATGCGCTCGGCCACACGGCAGGCTGCCGAGCCACGCCGGCGCACAAGCTGGACCAGCTCGGCGCGTAGACCGTCGTCGAGGGGGTTCGTGGAAGCGAATGCGGACGATTCGACGCTCACGCGGAGCCAAACCGAGCCGATCGTCGAGGCGGACCGTGAGATGTACGCACGCGCAGACCAGTCTCCCCGCCCGATACGCGCGACCCAGCTCCTTCGTCCCGCGGTTCACTCGCGGACGAGCGTTCGTGTCCGCCGGCCACGCCGGATCACGTCCGGCGATCAATGTCAGATTGCTCATGTTGGCCATCGAAGCTGGATCACGAGGACGGCAACACTGTCTTGACGGACACTTGGGGACGTTTAGCATCACGCTGGAAACGTCCCTCGACGGCCGAGCGATTCATGACTAACGACCGACTACGCCGCGCGATGACAACGGCCCGTGTCTCGGTCGACGACCTCAGCGACGCTGCGCAAGTCAATCCGAAGACGGTCCAGCGGTGGCTCGGCGGTCGTCTACCGCACGCGCGTCATCGCTGGGCAGTCGCAACCAGGCTCAAGGAGGACGAGCACTACCTTTGGCCGGCGTCCGAAGGGACGCTTGCGCCCGGCGCGGCGACCACCGCCGAGGTGATCGCAGCCTATGCCCACCGAGCCGACGTACCGGCGAGCCAGTGGTGGGAGCTGCTGGTTGGCGCCAAGCGCCAGATCGACCTGCTCGCCTACGCGATGCTGTTCCTTCCCGAGCAGCATCCGCGTCTGTGCGACCTGCTCCGCGGCAAGGCCGCCGCCGATTGTCGCGTTCGGATCACGCTTGCTGACGCAGCATCGCCTCAGGCGGCCGAGCGCGACGCCGAGGAGCAGCTCAACGGCGCCCTGCTGGGCCGGATCCGCACAGCCCTTCACTACCTCGGCCCACTTCAGGACTGCGACGGTGTCGAAATTCGGCTTCACGCAACCCCGATGTACAACTCGCTCTTCCGCTTCGACGACGACATGTTCGTCACCCCACATCTCTACGGGACGCCTGGCTACGGGGCGCCGCTCCTGCACATCCGCCGGCTCGGCCCGGATGGCGTGTTCACGAACTTCGCCGAGCACTTCGACGCCATATGGGCGACAGCGCGGGCCGATGGCACGGATTGAGCATTTCAACGATCCGAACGCACCGGTGGCGAACAGCCTCGTGCCCGCCGCATCGGCCGTCGTGGCCGAACAGACCGGAGCGATTCTGCTCATCGAGCGCACAGACAACGGCCTCTGGACGATCCCGGGGGGCGGTATGGAGGTTGGCGAGACGATCGCCCACACGGCCATCCGCGAGGTCAAGGAGGAAACCGGCCTCGACGTAGCGGTCCAACGTCTGGTCGGGGTCTATTCCGATCCGCGTCATGTCATCGAGTACTCCGACGGAGAGGTGCGCCAGCAGTTCTCCGTGTGCTTCGCCTGCGCCCTCACCGGCGGGCAGCTCACGACCAGCTCCGAGTCGCGTCGGGTTGGATTCTTCCGGCCCGAGGACATCAACACCATGCCCGTCCACGAATCGATCCGACGTCGCATCCGCGACTACCTCGAATCGCACTCCCAGCCCGTGATCGCGTAGCTCAGAGCACGCCCGCCCTTGCGAGCGTGGCCTCGATCGCATCGACGGCGCGCTGGATCTCCGGCCGGGCGACCCGCAGCCCCACCACCACGGGATCGTCGGCGTGATGGCGATCCTCTATCTCCGCAAGCCGATCACCGAGGCCGACTACCGAACCATCCGGAGCGGTCGTCACGTCGCAGTACGTCAGAGCGTCCGCGACCTCCGAGCGCTCGCGAGCGAACGTCGCGAGCTGATCGCCTAGTCCTCGCAGACGTGCTTCGGCTTCTGCTCCTGAGTGATACGCGACGAGCCCCGCCAAGCGCTCCTCGCCAAGTTCGCGCAGATACAGAGCACCATCGAGCGGATGAAACCCCGTCCGTGCGAGCTTCGGCGCATAACCGATGTCGTGCAGGTAGGCGGCAGCGACAAGCACCTCGCTCTCGTCTGGGACCGCCACCTCGCCGACGCGGCGCGCTCGCTCAACAACACCCTCGGTATGGATCCAGCGGCGCGGCAACTTGGAAAGCAGCTCTGCCGCATGTGCCGCAGCCCACTCAACTCGGCTCATGCGAAGCAATCTAGGTCGCCCGGCACAATCGAAGTGTGTTCAGCTCGTCGACCGCCAACCCACCGCTTCCCGCTACCGCGTCGAGTGGGCGTCTTAGCAGCTCCGACGCAACCCACGAGGGGTGAGTCCGAGCGAACGCATGCGTCGACTCGGCGTCGTCCAGGCCGACGATCCCGCTCTACGCCGGCCCTGCGAGCCGTTCGACCTCCCCCACGACCACAACCTCGCACGCAGCGTCAGCGGACTGCTCACCGCGTTCCTGCACCCACTGCGCGCCGCACACTCCTTTGGCAGAGGCATCGGCCTCGCGGCACCGCAGATCGGCGTCAACCGCTGCGCCGCCGTCGTCCAAGCGCCCGGCCAGCCACCCCTGGTCCTCTTCAACCCTCGCATCGTGGATACCTCCGAGGAAACCGACGAGCAGTACGAAGGCTGCCTCAGCTTCTTCGACGTCCGCGGAACCGTCCAACGCCCACTGCTCGTCGACGTCGAACACACCGACCTCGACGGCATCACCCACACCACCAGCTTCCAGCACGCAGCCGCGCGCCTCTGGGCCCACGAGATCGACCACCTCCAAGGCAAGCTCTACACCGACCGCATGTCGCCCGGCGTCAATCCTGTTCCCGTCGAGCGTTACCACGGCACGGGAACCCCGTGGCGCTACGACCCCGACTCCGACTGACCTCCGACCGTCGACGCCGCAGGTCCTCGTTAGCGCCGGGCCGCGCCGTTCGTAGTCGATTGTTAAAATCCATCGACAACCCGGCGGACTGCGGTGACCACGCAGGCTGTCGGAAGTCCTGACTGTCTTGCTCGTTATGTTCAAGTCGACGGGTGTTAGCAGGTGTTGACGATCTTCAGCCGTTCGCGTGCGATCCCGTCGCTGCTTGGGACTATCTCGTCGCCGGTTGCCCAACGGAACGGAATCTAGGGGCGTACGCAATGAGAGTGCATGGATGCACGTCGATGACTGCTCGTCTGTTTGCCGGGACAGGTCATCCGACAGAGCCGGGATCCGGGATCTTGCCGCGTAACGACCTCGCAGGTGCATTTGTGCTTGGAGTCTTGACGATGCTCGTGCTGCTCGGGTTTCCAACCGTGACGCAGGCTTACAGGGGCGACAATCCGGTGGGAGTCGTTGTCGATCAGCAGACCGGCTCGCTCACCAGCGAAGCGCAGGAATTTCTCAAGAACTACGATTCAACACTCGACAAAAAGTGGATCGATGTCGGTTCCAAAGCGGTCAACGACAACGCGGTCTTCAAGACCAGGCTCGTTGGGCGTTTCCTGCCGTTCGCCGGCCGTGTCATTCCTGTCGTCGCAGGAGCGTTGACTGCGTACGAGGTCTGCTCCGCCTACGTGCACAACGGCTGCTGGTTGTTTGAGCGCAACGACACCGACCTGCAGCCGCTGGTACCCAACGACCCAGTGTGGCAGTACATCCCATCCGTGCCGGCAGACGGACTGCCGATGGGTGGCGCCGGATCCCTGCTTCCCGTCCCGTCGCTCGCAAACGCAAGTGACCTCTTCATTTTGAGATGGAACAACGGTCCGTACTACTTCAACGACACCAGGTACGGCGCAACAAACTGCATTCAATTCGGACCGACGACCCACAACTTTGGCGGTCATACCGCACCTACCGCTGTGACGCCAAACGCCTTCCGGTGTTGGATCGGTTACTACGAGAACTCCGAGCCATACGCCGGCACCGTGTTCTGGAAGGGAGCGATGGAGGGCGCGATGGTCCGCGCCCCCGCGGCCGATGATCCGGCCGTGCCCAACGCGACCTGGAACAACTCGCAACCGGGCGACAGCAACTGGGCACATTCCGTCCCAGAGGGGCTGACGCAGCGACAGCGCGACGCGATGTGCTGGCTCATGCGCCCCGATCTCTGCGACAACCCCTACACGACGACAGTCCCGGATTGCCCGTCGCTCACGTTTACCACCTGCTCGCAGCGACTGCGAGACGCCGGCATTGACGGTACGATCACACGGCAGATCAAGACGTTCGCGGAGGCTGACGCCACGAAACCTGCCGACGCCGCTTTGAGCACCAGTCCCGCCAAGAACGCGACGGTTGATCGCGACGCCACCGTCGTGATTACCACCAATCCTGCGGATGCCGACATGCCGCGTCTTATTCCGCAACCAACAAGTCACGAGACGGGGTCGATCTACTCAGCTCGCCTCCGTACCCTCGGCCTGATCCCCGACGAGCGCGTTGTCAAGCAAACCCCCGGCAACTCGTGGGCCGGCGACGTGCTCAGCACAACTCCCATCGCCGGATCACGGGTACGTCGCGACACATCTGTCCAGACCCAATCCGCGTGGCGGCCTGCCACGCTCAACGCGCAGGACGAGTCCCAGGATCCCTCTTGCGAACCGAGTCTCCCCCGATACGTACCGCCTGGAACCCGTGGGCGCTTTACGCCCGGCACCCCGCCTAAGTTCAACTCGATCGACGGCAGCGTGTCGCTTTGGTGGGGCGCGCTGATCAATGCACCCCAAGGCTGGGGCGAGGTCCATATCGTCAACAAGCATGGATGGGCAGATCAAGATCGGGCGGACACCGCGGCCACTCTCATCACGCCGACCGTACGACTGCGCGATCGTCCAGATGCCAGGGCAATGGAGCCGTACTTCTACGCCAAGGACATGTCGTCACGCAAAGGCAAGCTCTGTGAGCGCATCGTCCGCGTCGATCGCGGCACATGGCCGGGCGAGCCGCAAATGCGAGGAGTCATCACCTCGTTCGGCGCCGTACGTGGCACGCTTTGATCGATGACCGACGAGGATGACTACCGACGGGTGGAGGAGAGAGGCGCAAAGCTTTACGCGCGGTGGCAGAACGAGCATCCCGATGCCTCCCGAGAGATAGAGGAGCTGAAGGAACAGGACACGACGAATGAGGACCTCGACGCGTGGCGCACGAAGTATCCAGAAGCTGTCGCCGGCTGGGGGCTACTGGCTTTCTACAGTCGCGATGTCGTCCGCAAGATGCGCATGACCGAGCCGGGCTGGGAGCCACCACCGGAATGGGACTCACTTCCTCTCTAGATGTCGCCTTACATTCAGCTCGGCCACGCCGCACCGTCGCCTTTGGCGTGAGCTCAGCCCGGCCCTCCGGTGCCGTGTCATGTCGGTTCGACGCGTTCAGGTAGCAGCTGCCTAGCCATCAACCGCCCCGCGCACTCGTCCAGTACCACTAGGCCAGCCGCTCCCGCGCCTGCGCGAACGTCACCATCCGCCGCCCCTCCTCGTCCCACAGCTTGAGCCGCAGCGCCCGCATCCCGTCAACCACCGACAGCACCGGAACACCGTGGAAGATCGCGTTCTCGTCGTGCGCGCGCTGCAGGTTGTAGTTCGGGATCCGCGCGCTCAGGTGGTGCACGTGGTGCAGGCCGATGTTGCCCGTGAAGAACTGCAGCACCTTCGGCAGCTTCAGGTACGAGCTGCCGCGCAGCGCGGCGTCGGCGTAGCTCCACTCCTTCCCCGTCTCCCAGTAGGCGTCCTCGAACTGGTGCTGGACGTAGAAGAGCCAGATGCCCGTCGCGCCGGAGAGCATGATCGTCGGGACCTGCACGAGCAGGTACGCCTGCCAGCCGATCAGCCAGCACAGCCCGCCGACGAGGACGACGAGCGCGACGTTCGTGGCGAGCATGCTGCGCTTGATGCGCGGGCGCGCCGAACGGGGAATCAGGCGGGAACGCAGGACCATCCCGAAGATCGGCCCGACGCTGAACATGACGAGCGGGTTGCGGTACAGCCGGTACGCCAGGCGCGGGCGCCACGCGAGCGCGTGGTACTCCGCGATGCTCTTCGTCACGACGTCGCCGACGCCGCGCCGGCCGAGGTCGCCGGCCGTCGCGTGGTGGACGGCATGGTTGTGGCGCCACGACGCATACGTCGTGAACAGCAGCAGCCCGAGCGACATCCCCAGCCACGCGTTCGCGCGCTTGGACGGCAGGAACGAGCCGTGGGTGCAGTCGTGGAAGACGATGTACGTCCGCACGAGGAACCCCGACGCCGGGATCGCCAGCCCGAGCGCGAGGAGATAGGAGACGTGCAGCGCCAGGTACATGAGCACGCACAGCGCCAGGTACGGCACGACGGACGTCGCGACGTCGAGCACGCTGCGGCGGAGGCGCGGCCGTGCGTAGGGCGCGAGCGCGTCGACCCAGGCGGGACGCCTGCGCTCCTGCTGTCCCTCGATCGCCGTGTCCCCGGACACGACCGGGCGATCGACTGACGAAAGGCTGGCCATCATGGCCTCCATGTGGCTAGCCGGCGAGTCTCGGCGAGCCCCGCGTCTATCCAATTGACAGATCCAGCGTATCGCGGGGTCCAATTCGCCCGGCCCGCCTGAGATCCGCCTCGAGCGCGCCGCCCGCGTAGCCTTCGCCGCTTCCCGTGATGCTCGTCACCTGGAACGTCGACTCGCTGAAGGTGCGCCTGCCGCGCGTACCCGCGTTCCTCGCGCTGGCCGCCCCATGACGACGATCCAAACCCGCAGCGACACGATCGCGATCCCCGACGGCGAGCTTGCCGCGCACGTCGCGATCCCGGTGCGCGGCAGCGGACCCGGCATGCTGCTGCTGCACGAGATCTACGGCGTCAACGACTACGTGCGCGACGGCGCGCAGCGGCTGGCCGAGCTCGGCTACGTCGTGCTCGCGCCCGACCTCTTCTGGCGCACGCAGCCGGGCCTCGAGCTCGCGCACGACGATGCGGGCACCCAGGCCGGCATGGCTGCGATGTCGCAGCTCGACGTCGCGGCGGCGGCCGGCGACGCGGTCGCCGCGCTGGAGGTGCTGCGCGCGATGCCCGAGGTGACCCGCCGCCAGGCCGGCGTGATCGGATTCTGCCTCGGCGGAACGCTCGCGTACCACGTCGCGGCCGACGGCGATCCGCAGGTCGCCGTCGTGTACTACGGCTCGGGGATTCCCGGCGACCTCGATGCCGCCGCGCGGATCACCTGCCCGACGATCATGCACTGGGGCGGCGCGGACCCGTTCATCCCGCGCGAGCAGGTCGACGCGGTCGCGGCGGCGGCGGCCGGCCACGACGCCATCGAGTGCCACGTCCACGAGGGCGCCGGCCACGCGTTCGACAACCATCGCTCGGCGCGGTTCCACGTCCCCGAGGCGCGCGCCGCCGCGTGGGAGCTGACGGCGGCGTTCCTCGCGCGCGAGCTCCCAGCCGGCTGAAACCGTCCGGCCCGGCTGCAACTCTGGCGCGCAATGGCACCGCTGATCACACGCGAGGAGGCGCTGCGTCTCGGCGAGCTGGAGGACCGCACGGAGATCGAGGCGCTCATCGAGCGTGCCTGGCGCGTCCGGGTCGACCGCTTCGAGGACGCGACCGACATGTGCTCGCTCGTCAACGCGAAGTCCGGCGGCTGCGCCCAGGACTGCGGGTTCTGCGCCCAGTCGCGCTTCGCCGAGGCGCAGACGCCCATGCACGCGATGATGGAGCCCGAGCAGATCCTCGAGCACGCCCGCGCCGCCGAGGCCGCCGGCGCGCACCGCTTCTGCATGGTCACGCAGGGTCAGGGCCTCTCCAAGCGCGACTTCGAGAAGGTGCTGGCGGGCACGCGGCTCGTCGCCGAGCACACGAACCTCAAGCGCTGCGCGTCGATCGGGCACATGTCCCCGGCCCGCGCACGCGCGCTGAAGGACGCCGGCGTGCAGCGCGTGCACCACAACGTCGAGACGGCCGAGTCCTACTACCCCGAGGTCTCGCAGACGGTCCGCTACGAGGGCCGGCTGCGAACGATCGACGCGGTTCGCGAGGCGGGCCTCGAGACCTGCGTGGGCGGGATCCTGAACCTCGGCGAGACGCGCGAGCAGCGCGTCGAGATGGCATTCGAGCTTGCCGACATCGACCCGACGTCGGTGCCGATCAACCTGCTCAACCCGCGCCCCGGGACGAAGTTCGGCGACCGCGAGTACATGGACCCGTGGGAGGCCGTGAAGTGGATCGCGATCTTCCGCCTGATCCTGCCCGACGCGCTGTTCCGGCTCTGCGGCGGCCGTGTGGAGAACATCGGCGAGCTGCAGCAGCTCGCGGTGCGGGCGGGCATCAACGGCGTGATGATGGGCAACTTCCTCACGACGCTCGGCAACACGCCCGACGAGGACCGGGCGATGTTCGAGAACCTCGGCCTGAATGTCGCGCGCCAGCCCGACAACGGCGCCAACCCGCGGCCGGACAACCGCAGCGGCTGGCTTGACGGCGAGACGCCGGACGCCGCTTCGGCGGACCACGGCGCGGCGCCCGGCGCCGAGGCGCTCGACGTGCGCCTCTGGGATCCCTCGAAGCAGCTGCGCTTCGCGCGCAAGCGCGGACCGGTCCCACTCGCGGCCCGGCGCCGATCCGGACGCGGCGACGGCCTCCCGGGGCTGACGGCATGACCGAGATCGGGGCGCGGCTGGCGGAGCTCAAGGAGCTCGGCCTGTATCGCCGCACCCGGCTCGTCAGCGGCCCGCAGGGCCCGAACGTCGTGCTCGACGGCCGGCGCGTCCTGCTGCTGTGCTCGAACAACTACCTCGGCCTCGCCGACCATCAGAAGGTGCAGGAGGCGGCGGCCGAGGCGGCGCTGCGCTGGGGCGTGGGCGCGGGCTCGTCGCGGCTCGTGAGCGGCACGATGACCGTCCACGGCCGGCTCGAGAAGCGCCTCGCCGCGTTCAAGGGGACGCAGACCGCGCTGCTGTTCGGCTCGGGCTACCTCGCGAACCTCGGCGTCGTCGGCGCGCTGTCGCGCGCCGGCGAGGTCGTCTTCTCCGACGAGCTCAACCATGCCTCGATCATCGACGGCTGCCGGCTGTCGCGCGCGGAGACGTTCATCTACCGCCACAACGACGTCGAGCACCTCGCGTGGGGCCTCGAGCAGGCGCAGGGACGCGGGTCGCTGATCGTCACCGAGTCGGTCTTCTCGATGGACGGCGACGTCGCGCCGCTGCAGGAGATCGCCGCGCTCGCGCGCCGCCACGACGTGCGCGTCGTCGTCGACGAGGCGCACGGCACGGGCTGCCTCGGGCCGGGCGGGCGCGGCGCGGTCGCGGCGGCACGGCTCGACCGCGCGATCGACGTCGTGATCGGCACGCTCGGCAAGGCGCTGGGCTCCTACGGCGCCTATGTCGCCTGTGACGAGGAGGTCGCCGCGCTGCTGACGAACAGCGCGCGCTCGCTCATCTTCTCGACCGCGCCGCCGCCGCCCGCCGTCGCGGGCGCGCTCGCGGCGCTCGACGTGCTCGAGCAGCAGCCGCGCCGGGTCGAGCGCCTGCAGGCCAACGCGGCGGTGCTGCGGACCGAGCTCGCACGCGAGGGCTTCGACGTCGCGGGCTCCTCGACGCAGATCATCCCGCTCATCGTCGGCGACGCGAGCACGGCGATGCGCGTGTGCGAGGCGGCACTCGAACGCGGCGTCTTCGCGCAGGCGATCCGGCCGCCGACCGTGCCGGACGGCACCTCGCGGCTGCGCCTGGCGGTGATGGCGACGCATACGGAGGACGAGCTGCGCGTGGCCGCGCGCGTGCTCGGCCGCGCGGCGCTGCGGGCGGGCCTGCGACCGGGGATGGCGGCGCCGCCGGTTGCGGACGGGCATGAGAGCACGCGCCACGGCGCGCCCGCGCAGCACCGTGCGCGCCACGGCGCGCACGGGCAGGACCACGCGCGCCACGGCGTGTCCGCGCCGCCCGCGCGCGCCGGCGCGGCGTAGCTGCGCCCGCGTGTCCCTTCGCGGCTGCTTCGTCACGGGCACCGACACGGGCGCGGGCAAGACGGTTGTGGCGGCCGCCATCGCGGCGGCGCTGCATGCACGCGGCGAGCGGGTGGCCGCGTGGAAGCCCGTCGTGACGGGCGTCGACGAGCCGCCCGGCGAGTGGCCGGCCGACCACGAGCTGCTCGCGGCGGCCGTCGGCGGGCGCGCCGAGGACGTGACGACGGCGACGTTCGGCCCGGCCGTCTCGCCGCACCTCGCGGCCGAGCTCGCCGAGCGGATGCTCTCGCTCGACGCGCTCGTCGGCGCCGCGCGCGCCGCCGCGGCCGGTGCCGACGTGCTCGTCGTCGAGGGCGTCGGCGGCCTGCTCGTCCCGTTCGGCGACTTCTGCGTACGGGACCTCGCGGTCGCGCTCGGCCTGCCGCTCGTCGTCGCCGCGCGCCCCGGCCTGGGCACGATCAACCACTCGCTGCTGACGATCGAGTCCGCGCGCGCCGCCGACCTCGACGTGCGCGCCGTCGTGCTCACGCCGTGGCCGCGCGCGCCGAGCGTCATGGAGCTGTCCAACCGCGCGACGATCGCGCGGCTCGGCGATGTCGAGGTCGCGGCTCTGCCGACTGACGACCGCGGCGCCCGTCGAGCTCGCCCGCGCCGGCGCGACGCTCGCGTTCGACGGCTGGCTGGGGCCGTGACGCCGCCGCGTTTCTCACCGCCGAGTGGCTCAACGTGCTCGGCGTCACGTATGCGGTCGACGAGGCGCTGCTCGCGCCGCTCGTTCCGCGCGGCGCGCGAGATCGACGTCGCTCGACGGAACGCCGCGCGTGAGCATCGTCGCGTTTCATCTTTCGCCGCACGCGGCTGCGCGGCGTGCCGATCCCGCTTCATGTGAACTTCCCCGAGATCAACCTGCGCTTCTACGTCCGCCTGCACGGCGAGCGCGCGGTCGTCTTCATCCGCGAGTTCGTCTCGCGGCCGGCGATCTCGATCGTCGCGCGCCTCGCCTACAGGGAGCCCTACGCGACGACCCGGATGCGCGAGCGAGGTGCTCGAGCGCGACGGCCTGCTCGGCGTGCGCCACCGCTTCGGGCCGGGCCTGCGCAACGCGCTCGAGGCGTGGGCCGACCCGAGCCCGTCGTGCCGCAGAGGACTCGGCCGCGTACTGGCTCACGCACCACGCTCTCGGCGTCGGCAGCAGCGCGACGGCCGCGCGCGCTGTTACGATGTCGAGCATCCGGTCTGGGCGCTGCACGCATCCGCGACCTGCGCGTCGAGGTCGACTTCGCGACCCTGTACGGGCCGCAATGGGCGTTTCTCGCCGACGCCGAGCCGTCGCATGTCACCCTCGCCGCGGGCTCGCCGTCGCATCGCGCCCGCCGCGACGCGTAGGACCGGCCGCGCGCTATGCCGGCGGCCGGTAGCGCAGCCCGTCGAGCACGATCCCGAGCATGCGCTCGAGCTCATCGGGATCCGACGGCGACAGGCCGGCGATCGTGCCGACGAGGCGACCGATCTCGCCGAACGACGTGTCGGGGCGCAACACCCCCGCCTCCTGCGCGCGCTGCAACGAGCGCGTTCCCCGCGCCGACAAGCGCCTCGCGCGAGCTGCGAAAGACCTCCGCGTCCCTGTCGATGTACGTGATGAGCTCGCCGGCGACGGCGCGCTTCGTGGCGGCGAAGGAGAGGTACTGGCGCAGCCACGCGACGAGCGCATCCCAGGGTGAGAGGTCGGCGAGGTCGTCCGCGGCGCGGCACATCTCCTGCACCTCGCCGAGGTAGACGGCCTCGAGCAGATGCTGGCGCGTCGGGAAGTGGCGGTACAGCGTCCCGGGGCCGACGCCGGCGCGGCGGGCGATGTCGTCGAGCGTCGCGTCGGCGCCCGCCTCGGTGAAGGCGTCGCGCGCGGCGTCGAGCAGCTTGTCGTAGTTGCGCCGCGCGTCGGCGCGCATGGGGCGCTGGAGAAGACCGGCGGAATCTGTCTTGGCGCTCGTCATCGGGACGAATTCAGCTCCAGGGCTTGAAAGCGGAGACACTCTCCGTATACTATGCCTTCAAGCGGAGGACTTCTCCGCTTCATATTTGGAGGACGCCTCCACTTTAGCGTCCCACCGGCTCGTCCCGAAGGAATTCTCTATGACGTCCTTGCTGACCTCCCCTGCGCGGGAACGCCTCCGCGCGCCCCGCGCCACCCCGTCCAACGCGCTCGTGCTGGCGATCGTCCTCACGTGCCAGCTGATGATCGTCCTCGACATCTCGATCGTCATCACCGCCCTGCCGCACATCGAGAGCGCCCTGGACTTCTCCCCCACGAGCCTGTCCTGGGTCCAGAACGCGTACACGCTGGCGTTCGGTGGCCTGCTCCTGCTCGGCGCTCGTGCCGGGGACATCCTCGGCCGGCGGCGGATGCTCGTCACCGGCATCGCGATCTTCGGCCTCGCGTCGCTGGCGGGCGGCCTCGCGCAGTCGGAGGGCTGGCTGCTCGCCGCCCGCGCCGTGCAGGGCGTCGGCGCCGCGATCGCCGCACCCGCCACGCTCGCCCTGCTGACGGTCACCTTCAGCGAGGGCCGCGAGCGCCTGCGCGCGGTCGCCGCCTACAGCGCGGTCTCGGCCGGCGGCGGCAGCATCGGGCTCGTCGTCGGCGGCATGCTCACGACCTGGGCGTCCTGGCGCTGGGGCCTACTCGTCAACGTGCCGATCGGCCTCGCGCTCATCTGGCTCGTGCCGCGCTACCTGCCCGACACGGCGCGCCAGTCCGGGCGCTTCGACCTGACCGGCGCGATCACCTCGACGGTCGGCATGACCGCGCTCGTCTACGGCTTCGTGCGCGCGGCGGAAGCCGGCTGGGGCGAGCGCGGGACGCTGGCCTCGTTCGCGGTCGGGGTCACGCTGCTGACGGCCTTCGTGCTCGCCGAGCACACCGCCGAGCAGCCGATCACCCCGCTGCGGCTGTTCGCCAGCCGCGAGCGCTCGGGGGCGTACCTCACCCGCCTGCTGCTCGTCGCCGGCAACTTCTCGACGTTCTTCTTCCTCACGCAGTACATGCAGGGCGCGCTCGGCTTCAGCGCCCTGCAGGCCGGCCTCGCCTTCCTGCCGATGACGATCGCGATGTTCGCGGCGATCCGGATCGTGCCGCGCGTCAGCGAGCGGGTGAGCGACGCCTGGCTGATGATCGGCGGGATGGTGCTCGCCGTCGTCGGGATGGCGTGGCTGACGCAGATCTCTGCGACGACGGAGTTCTTCCCGCAGATCGCCCTGCCGATGGTCGTCTTCGGCGCCGGCACCGGGATCGCATTCGGGCCCCTGACGAGCGCCGGACTGGCCGGCGTGGCGCCCGCCGACGCCGGCGCGGCGTCGGGGATGCTCAACGTCTCCCAGCAGCTCGGCGGCTCGCTCGGCCTCGGCATCCTCGTGACGGTGTTCGCCGCCGCGAGCGGTTCGGCGCACGCGGCGCTGACCGGCGCCGCGGGTCGCGCGGAGCTCGCCCACCAGGTCGCCGCCGCACTGACCGGCTCGACCATGTTTCTCATCGTCGCGGTCGGCGTCGTCATCGGCGTCATGCGGCCGGCGCGCGTCGCGGCCGCGCCCGCCGCGATCGCCCCCTCGCCCACCTTGCTACACCAGGAGTCATGAACATGCGCACCCTCGGCAGCACGGACGAGCTCAGCCCTCGGGCCCAGTGGCGACTTGCGGCGTGAGGACACCGAACCGCCATCACCTGACGCGGGGCGATCGACCGCAGACCGCCGTTACGCGTTCATCGATGCTGTTCACCCGCGGCGCGCGACGGTCGAGTGCGCCGTGCGCAGCGCCCCGCGGCGCCCCTCGCCGCGCGCGGCGAACTGCACGATCGAGGAGTCGATCAGCCACTCGACGGGCGCGACGTCGTCGGTGTAGATGCGCCCGCCGCGCAGGCGCGGCCGCAGGCGCGCGGCCGTCGCGCGGGCGACCGGGCGCAGCTCGCGCGGCAGCGAGGCCGCGCGCGCGAGCAATCGCGCGCCCGAGGCCGCGCCCGCCGTGGCGAGCAGCTGCGTGTTGACGTCCTCCGACGGGTCGCGCACGACCGTCGCGAACACGGAGCCCATCGTCGCCCCGAGCACGCGCTCCAGGCGCGGCGAGCCCTTCGGGTGGCCGACGTTGACGAGCACGACGCCGCCCGGGCGCAGGCGATCGCGGACGAGCGCGAAGAACTCCTTCGTCGCGAGGTAGAACGGGATGTAGGGCTGGCGGTAGGCGTCGACGAGGATCGCGTCGTAGCGCGCCGTCGTGCGGCGCAGGAACGGCCGCGCGTCGGCGGTGATCGTGCGCAGCCGCGGCGCGCGCAGGTCGAAGTAGCGCCGGCCGATCGCCGTCAGCTCGCCGTCGATCTCGACCGCGTCGATCGCCGTGCGCGGGAAGAAGTGGCCGTACGCGCGCGCGGTCGTCCCCGCGGCGTTGCCGAGGATCGCCAGCCGCCGCGGCGGGCGCTTCAGCGCGGCGAGCGGCAGCACGAGCGCCTCGTCCCAGTAGTTGTTCGTGAGGTAGGAGCTGCGCTGCATGAGCGAGTGCACGGCCTGGCCCTCGTTGAGCTCCAGCGTGCGCGTGCCGTTGGCGTCCTGCACGACGCGCGCGTACTGGTACTCCGTGTCGGTCTCGTGGATGACGCGCGCGCCGGCCTGCGTCTCTCCCTTCACCGTCCCCCCCGGCAGCACGAGCGCGAGGCGAGCAGCGCCGGCGCGGCCAGCAGCGCGCGCCGCGCAAGACCCCAGACCGCGATCAGGACGAGCGCCAGGCCGAACACGATGAACGTGCGCCGCGTGCCGATCAGCGGGATGAACAGCAGCGCCGAGGAGAACGTGCCCAGCAGCGAGCCGACCGTCGAGATCGCGTACAGGCGCCCCGATACCGTGCCCGCCTGCGCGACGTCGCCCACCGCCAGGCGCAGCGCGTACGGCGCGACCGCGCCGGAGACGAGCACCGGCGTCGCGACGAGCACCGTGACGCCGAGCAGCGAGCCGACGAACGCGCCCGCGGAGATCGAATCCAGCGCGTCCACCGCGACGCCGAGGAACGGGTCGGCGACGAACGGCACGGCGGCGAGCAGCAGGCCCGACAGCAGCACGATCCGGTACAGGCCCGCGCGCGTCGGGTTGCGATCGGCGAGCCGGCCGCCGTACCAGTAGCCGGCCGAGAGGGCGACGAGCACGATCCCGATCGTGTTCGCCCAGACGATCGTCGACGCGCCGAAGTACGGCGCGAGCAGCCGCGCGGCGGCGATCTCCGCGCCGAGGATGCTCGTGCCGACGACGAAGACGACGAGGCTCAGCGGCGGCTCGGGCAGGCGGCGCATCGGCCGCGAGGGTAGTCGTCCGCGGGCGCTCCGCGCCGGCTCGCGCGATTCGTCCGGGAGCGCGCCTAGGGTCCGCGCATGCAGACGCGGGAGCTCGCAGCAATCGACAAGCGGGTGCTCTGGCACCCGTTCACGCAGCAGCAGGGCTGGTGCGAGGAGGAGCCGTTGATCATCGAGCGCGCCGCCGGCTGCACGCTCTACGACACGGAGGGCAACCGCTATCTCGACGGCGTCTCGTCGCTGTGGTGCAACGTCCACGGCCACGCGCACCCGGCGATCGACCGCGCCGTGCGCGAGCAGCTCGATCGCGTCGCGCACACGACGATGCTCGGCCTCTCGCACCCGGGCGCGATCGAGCTCGCCGACCGGCTCGTGGCGCTCGCGCCGCCCGGCCTGCAGCGCGTCTTCTACTCCGACAACGGCTCGACCGCGGCCGAGGTCGCGCTGAAGATGGCCTTTCAGTACTGGCGCCATCGCGGCGAGCCCGGGCGCGACGGGTTCATCTGCCTGCGCGACGCCTACCACGGCGACACGATCGGCTCGGTCTCCGTCGGCGGCATCGACCTCTTCCATGCCTGCTTCGGCCCGCTGCTGTTCGATGCCTGGCAGGCGGAGCCGGGCGACGTCGAGGACATGGCCGCGCTGCTGCGCGAGCACGCCGGCAGGATCGCGGCGGTCATCGTCGAGCCGCTCGTGCAGGGCGCGGCGGGGATCCTCACGCACCCCGACGGCTACCTGCGCGCGGTGCGCGAGCTGTGCGACGAGCACGACGTCCTGCTGATCTGCGACGAGGTCGCGACCGGCTTCGGGCGCACGGGCACGATGTTCGCCTGCGAGCAGGAGGACGTCGCGCCGGACCTCATGTGCCTCGCGAAGGGGCTGACGGGCGGCTACATGCCGCTGGCGGCGACGCTCGCGTCGGAGCGGATCTACGAGGCGTTCCTCGGCGAGTACGAGGAGCTCAAGACGTTCTTCCACGGCCACACGTACACCGGCAACCCGCTCGCCTGCGCGGCGGCGCTCGCGACGCTCGACGTCTTCGAGCGCGAGCGGACGCTCGAGACGCTCCAGCCGAAGATCGCGCTGCTGCACGAGCTGCTCGAGGAGCTCGTCGTCCCGCTGCCGGCGGTGCGCGCGGTGCGCCGCCGCGGCTTCATGGTCGGCATCGAGCTGCGCGACTTCCCGACGCACGCGCGGATGGGCCACGAGGTCACGCGCGCCGCGCGCCGCCGCGGCGCGGTGATCCGCCCGCTCGGCGACGTCGTCGTGCTGATGCCGCCGCTGGCGATGAGCGCCGACGAGCTCAGCCACCTCGTCCAGATCACCGCGGCGTCGGTGGCGGAGGCGACGGCGCGGCCGGTGCTGCTCCCAGCGCTGGCGTAGCGAGCCGTCGAGGCGCCGTAGGACGCCCACGGGCGCTCGGCGTCCCCGGCCCCGCGGCGGCGGCCCCGCGCCTTCCAGGCGCCCGCGCCGCCATCGGGGTCGCGGTCCTCGTGGAGCTTTGCGAGGTTCACCATCGCGTCGGCGTCGCCCGCCGCCGCGGCCTGCTCGTACCAGTCGCTCGCGATGGCGGGATCGCTGCGCTCGAGCAGCAGCCCGAGGTTGAACATCGCGATCGCGCTGCCGGCCGCGGCGGCCTGCTCGTAGCGGGTGCGCGCGGCCTGCGGGTCGCGCGGCTGGTCGAGCACGCCGAGCTTGATCATCGCGTCGACGTGGCCGGCGTCGGCCGCGCGCTCGAGCCAGGCGCGCGAGTCCTCGGGCGCCCGCGGCTCGAGGTACAGCCCGACGATGTACATCGCGTGGACGTTGCCCGCCTCGCCAGCGCGCCGGAACCACTCGCGCGACGCCTGCGCGTCGTCCTTCGCGCACATCGTCGCGAGGAAGAGCATGGCGTCCGCGTCGCCGGCCCGCGCCGCGGCCTCGTAGCGGCGCAGGAGCGTGCGACGTCCAGCTTTGCCGACAAGCTTCATGGTGCTCAAGCCTAGAGGTCGCGCTACGCCCGCAGCCCCGCGAGCAGCCACTCCCACGCCGGCGTGCTCGACGGGCGTTGCGGCCAGCCGTTCATGATCGCCAGCAGGGTCCAGTAGCGCTCCGCGCGGCGGTCGGCGAACGCCTCGATCGTGCCGGCCAGCCAGGCGCGGAACTCGGGCCCGTCCTCGCGCCCGTGCAGCTGCGCGAAGACGCCGGCCAGCTCGTCGACGACGGGCCGCGCCGCCGCAGACGCCGGGTCGATCCCGTCGGCCAGGGCCGCGCCGGCTCGCTCGGCGACGGCCGTCGCCACCTGCGCGTGGGCGTCGCGCTCGGCGCCCGCAAGGGAGACGCCGCTGCCGCCGCCGGCCGCCCCGGCGTCGCGCTCGGCGCCCGCCGGGGGGACGGCGCCGCCGCCGCCGGCCGCCCGTTCCTCGGCGCTGCGCTCGGCCATCGCGCGGATCCGCCGGCGAAAGTCCTGATCGCGGACGAGCGCGGCGAGCTCGATCCAGGCCTCGACCTGTTCGGTCGTGGGGTCGTCGGGAAGCTCCGGCGTCGCCATGCGCATCCGCGCGGCGATGGCGGGCTCCGCGTCGAGGCCCTCGAAGACCTCGTCGACGAAGTCGCTGACGATGTTGCGGCGCTCCTCGGCGCCGAGCCTGGCCAGGTCGTGCATGAGCTTCATCTCCTTCGGTGTCGTGTCGCGCGCCGCGGCGACCCGCAGCACCGCGCGCTGCAGGCGCAGCACGCGGATCTGCGCATCGAGCGCGGCGGCGTGCGCGCGTGCGACGCCCGCCACGTCGAGCTCGCGGTCGAGCACGCGCTTGATCGTCGGCAGGTCGACGCCGAGCTCGCGCAGCGTGCGCACGAGCTCCACGCGCGCCGCCGCAGCGCCGTCGTACAGGCGGTAGCCCGCCTCGCTGCGCCCGGCGGGCGCCACGAGCCCGCTGTCGGAGTAGAAGCGCAGCGTCCGGACCGGCAGGCCTGTCAGCCGGGCGAGCGCCCCGATCGTGATGCGGGTGGCGTCGTCGTGCACGCACACATCGTCATGCCTCCAGCGACTGGAGGGTCAAGGCTGGGCGAAGACCAGCAACGCGCTCTGCGGCGCAGCACCGACGCGGACCCGCGCGCTGCGGTCCGAGCACGAGGTCGGACCCGCCGGCGGGTTGGCGCCGTCGCCGCCGTAGGCCGCGATCCAGCGGTACACCCCGGGCGACATCGCCGTGAACGGCGCTGACGTGTACGTCCCGTTGCCCGACACGGTCGCCGTCGAGTTCGCAAGCGAGTGCGTGCAGGTCGAGTCACCCGGGCCGTAGACGCCGAAGGCGATCGTGCCCGTGGGGCTCGTGCCGCCCTCGAGCGTCGCCGATGCCGAGATCTGGCCGCCGACCGCGACAGGGGCCGACGCCTGCACCGACAGCGTGACGGCGGGCCGCGGAGCTTCCCAGGTGATCGTGATCTGGCCGTTGCCGGCGTTGATCGTGTCGGCGTTGACACCCGTCGTGAGGACGCTGTCGATCGCGTCCGGCGTGACGAAGCTGCTTCCGCCGCCCCCGCCCCCGCCGCCACCGCGACCGCTGCCGATCGTTCCGCCACCGCCGCTGCCGCCGCCGCCACCGAAGAAGCCGCCGCCCGCGCCACCGCCCGCTCCGCCCGCGGAGGTCGTCGCGTTGGGGTCCTGGCACGGCGGGTCGTGGACGCCGTTGCACGGAAGGTTGCCCGAGCCCCCGGCGCCGCCCGTCCCCGAGGAGCCGTCGGCGCCGTCCCCGCCGAAGCGCGGATCGTCGGGATCCACCGGTGCGTCATGACGGCCGGCGTTCAGCCCACCGGCCCCGCCGTCGGTCTGCGTCGCGCCGGTCCCGGAGGCGCCGCCGTTGGCGCCATCGACGTCCGCTCCGCCGTCCGCGCCACCGCCATCGCCGCCGGCGCCGCCGAGCGCATCGCCCTGGCCGCCGGTGCCGCCGCCGCCACCGCCGCCCGCGCCGACGATCAGCCGCGTCGAAAGGCCGCAGGTCAGCGCCGCGCAGTCGACGACGCCGCCGCGCACGTCCGACGCGCCGCCGCCGCCGGAGCCGTTGCCGCCGTTGAACGCCGTGCCGCCGTTCGCGCCGGCGCCGTCGCTCGGACCGCCGGCGACGCCGCCGTTGGAGCCGCCGAAGCCGCCGAGCGCGCCCTGCCCGCCGGACGGCCCGTTCAGCATGCCGCCCGAGCGGCTCGCCGCGGTCCCGTCGACACCGCGCGCGGCGACGTCGATCTGCAGCGTCTCGCCCGCAGTCAGGCTGAGCGTCGCCCTCGCCTGCCCGCCGGCGCCGCCCGGCCGGCCGGCGATGTTCCCGGCCGGCGGCGGATGCGCGGCGTCGCCGAAGATGAAGTAGCTGCCGCCGCTGCCGCCGACCACGACGAAGTCGGCCTGCGTCACGCCGTCGGGCACCGTGAACGTATCCGACCCGATGGTCGTGTACGTGCACGTCAACGGGCCGCTGCCCGACAGGACGCCCGTGGCGCCGCAGATGCCCGTGTCGGCCGCCGCGGTCGTCCCGGCGAAGGCGGCCGCGGCGAGCACCGTCGCGGCGAGGCCGGCGACGAGCGAGCGCGGATGCGCCGTCGGGAGGCTGCGGGGTCGGACACGCTGCGACGCTCTGCGCACGTGGGCTCCAAGCACGAGGAATGACGAAGGCGCGCAGGCAAATCCATGTTTCACATACGCAGAGAGAACCTAGCCCGGCCGCCGACGATGGTCAACAGGCAGGTGCATTGCGCAGCGCCGTGCTGCTCGCGGCGCTCATCCGTGGCCGCCGCGGTACAGGCGCTCGCCGGCCGGCCGGTAGAACTCGTCGAGGCTCGTCACGGCCTGGGTGTACCAGCCCAGCAGCTGCTGCGTGCGCGGATCGCGGCGTAGGACCATCTCGTCGCCGAGCGCGCGCACGTAGTCGATCTGCGGGCTGATGAACGAGCGCGTGAACTGCTGGTTGATCGCCAGCCGGTCGCAGTCGGAGCGGTTGACGCCGGCCGCGTGCCAGAGCGTCGAGTCGAAGGCGATCATCGACCCGGCCGGGCAGACCGCGGGCACCGCGATCGCCTCCATCTCCTCGTGATCGGGGGCCAGCAGGCGCTGATGGCTGCCGGGAACGAGCCGCGTCGCGCCGTTCGTCGTCGTGAAGTCGTCGATCGCGAGGACCGTGTTGACGGAGGCGACGTAGCCCCCGAGGTAGCGCGGAAAGTCGCGCTGAAACGCCGTCCGGAAACGCTCGCCGGGGCGCCGCTCACCGCAGGGCGGCCGGATCAGGCCGTTCTGGAGGTGCAGGATCGCCGTCGACGAGAGGCTCGCGTCGACGATCGCGAGCACCTCCTCGAGCTCGAGCAGCGAGTAGAAGTGGCCGTCGTAGCGCAGCATGAGCCGCAGCACGCCGAGCTCGCCGGCGCGCTCGAGCCGCTGCGCGCCGACGTCGACCAGGATGCGCTCGTGCGCGCTGTACATCGCCTCGCGCGTACGCTCCAGCGACGCCTGCGGCAGGACGTCCTCGACGATCGCGTAGCCGTCATGGCGAATGCTCTGCATCGCGTCGCCGAACCACTCCGGGCGGCGGGCGCTGAGTCGGGTGGACGTCGTCCGCATCGGCGGATCACCGACCTTCCTGGATCGATCGCCTCAAACCTATGCAACGCATAGGTGAATAGTCAAGTGGCAACGTGCGTGCTCCAGAATTCGGAGTCGTCCGCATGGCACGGGGGTAGGGGGAGATCGAGCGGCGTTGCCGGTGGCGCGCCGTCTCACGCATTGCATAGCTTCGATTGACACGGTGTCTAGACTTCGTGCTACCACCGCCTAGGTAAGGAGAACGACCACAATGGAAGGCCAGGCAGACGCCGGCTCGCTCCACGAGCTGCTCATGAGCCGCTCGCTCACAGACACCGAGCTGCTCGCGGCCAGCGATGCGGCATCCGACTTCGCGATCCTTCCCGACGCCAACGTCCTGAAGATCGGCGGCCAGAGCGTGATCGACCGCGGACGGGTCGCCGTGTACCCCATCGTCGAAGAGCTCGTGGCGGCCAAGGACGAGCACCAGATCATGATCGGCACCGGCGCCGGGACGCGCGCCAGGCACCTCTACGCGCTTGCCGCCGAGTTCGGCCTCCCGACGGGCGTGCTGACGGACATCGGCAGCGCGGTCGCCGGCCAGAACGCCCAGATGCTCGGGCATCTCATGGCCCGCCACGGAGTCCCCGTGGTCGACGGCACCGGGTTCGGCGCGATCGCCCTCTATCTCGCCGAGTGTGGCGCGACGATCTTTCCCGGGATGCCGCCCTACGACATGTGGCAGCACGTTCCGAGCGACGGCATCATCCCGCCGTACCGGACCGACGCCGGCTGCTGGCTCGTGGCGGAGGTCTACGGTGCTCGCAGCATGACCTTCGTCAAGGACGAGGACGGCCTCTACACGGCCAATCCGAAGACCGATCCGGACGCGAAGCTCATCGAGTCGGTCACCGTCGACGAGCTCATCGAGATGGATCTCCCGGACCTCATCATCGAGCGCCCGCTTCTCGAGCTGATGCGCAACGCGCGACACATCAAGACCGTGCAGGTCATCAACGGCCTGAAGCCGGGCCTCATCGCGCGCGCGCTCGCAGGCGAGCACGTCGGCACGATCATCACGTCGGCATGAGCGCCGCCATCCGTCACGCAGGCACGACCCTCAGGAGCACTTCATGACCGTCTTCGCATCCAAGGACCTGCCGTCGGCGCTCATGCGCCAGACGCTGCTGGACCGCGATCTCGTGCGGCCGGTGACCGACGTTCCGGTCATCAGGCTACTGCCGTGGCTGCACGTCGTCACGATCGGCGGGCGGTCGATCATGGACCGCGGCCGCGATGCGGTCGTGCCGCTCGTCGACGAGCTGCGCGCCGCGTTCGGCGAGCATCGGATGCTGATCGCGACGGGCCCCGGCATCCGCGCCCGCCACGTGATGGGCGTCGCGCTCGACCTCGGCCTGCCGACCGGCGTGCTGGCAGCGCTGGCATCGACCGAGGCTGAGCAGAACGGCCACATCGTCGCCGCGCTGCTCGCCGAGGACGGCGTCTCCTACCTGCCGCACACGAGCGTCGGCCACCAGCTCGCGGTCCACCTCGCCGCCAGCCCGGCCGCCGTCTCCAACGGCTTCCCGCCATACGGGATGTTCGAGTTCCCGCCCACGGTCGGCAAGATCCCGCCGCATCGCACGGACAGCGGCGCGTTCCTGCTCGCCGACGCCTACGGCGCCGCCCAGGCGATCTACGTCAAGGACGTCGACGGCGTCTACACGTGCGACCCGGCGACCGCCGCCGAGGGCGAGGCCGAGCTGATCCCGCGCATCAGCGCAGGCGAGCTGCTCGCGATGGACATCCCGACGCTGCCGATCGACCGCATCGTGCTCGAGCTGATGGTCGACGCCAAGCACCAGAAGGAGATCCAGATCGTCAACGGGCTCACGCGCGGCAACGTCACCAAGGCGCTGCGCGGCGAGCACGTCGGGACGATCATCTACACGGACTAGCGCGCCGTCATCACGTCAGCGGCGCGGGCGCGAAGCCCGCGCCGCGCATGATCGCGAGGGTCGAGGGCGCGGCCAGCCCATCGACCCACGCGTTCGCGCGCGCCCGGTCGGGCGCGGACGTCGTCGCACAGGCGACGTACCGCACGGCGACCTCGGCGCCGGCCGGCAGCTCGATCGCGCGCAGCCGCGGGGCGCGGGCGGCGACATCGGTCGCGTACAGCACGCCGGCGTCCGCCTCGCCGGCGAGCAGCCGCGCGGCCACCGCGTCGACGACCTGCTCCTCGACGACGACGTTAGCCAGCGCGCGCCGGGCGAACCCCGCGCCCGCGACCCGGTCCATCCGGGCCAGCAGCGCACGCGTGTAGTCGCCGAGCGGGATCCCGGCGACCTCCACGACGAGCCGCGTTCCCGGCGCGGCGAGCACGCCTGCGTCGCGCGCCGGGCTCGCACGCGGGACGGGCGACGACGAGGCGGTTGGTCGCGAACGTGCGCGGGGGGTCGACGAGACCGATCGCACGGAGCTCGCGCGGATGCTCCTCGCTCGCCGACGCGAAGACGTCGGCGAGCGCTCCCGTGGAGATCCGCTGCGCGAGCTCGCGCGCGTTGGCGTAGGTGATCTGCAGCGCCTCCGGCGACGCCTCGGCGAGGCGCTCGAATGCCGGCCGCAGCGACCCCGCCGCGAAGATCCGTAAGGGTTCGGTCACCAGCAGCGGCGATCCTCACATCGCCGGCAGAGGCTGGCTATGTCGTTGCTGCAAGCGCGGCGAGGACGTCGTCGCGTGCCGCTGTGGTGACCGACTCCGGGAACCCCGACTCCTGGTGCCCATACAGGCGAATCGGGCCGTGACCGACCGGCCCGGCGTGCCCGGCCGCAGCCGTGTCGACGGCCACGTCCGGCTCCGGCGTGGTCGCGGCAGCCGGCGCGCTCGACCGGGGAGACTGGCCGCGCAGGCGAATCGTGCCGTGACCTACCGCCGCGCCGGACGCGGCCGCTGCCGGCTGTTCGGGCAGCTCTTCACGGGTGGGAACCCCGCGCGGCTCGGCCGGCTCCGGCTGCGACACCGGTTCGGGGGTGGGCTCCTGCTCAAGTGTCGGCTCGGGCTCGGGCTCGGCCGGCCGATCGCGCAGGCGGATGGTCCCGTGGCCGATGGCGCCGCCTGCGGCCGCCTCCGCGTCCGCCGTGGCACGCAGCGCCGCTTGCAGGTCAGCAATCGCAGCCGCGGTGGCCAGCTCGAACGGATCGGCGGTCGTCGTCTCGGCGTCAGGCATGGTCCCCTCCATTACCTATGCATTACATGGGCAGTAGTGCGCTCGATCCTAGCATGCAGGCTTGCCCTCGGCCACCCGTTCGGCCACCTGCGCCACGGTCGGGTTGCAGGCCTTCGGCTCCTGGCCGAGCACGGCGTGGCGGGCGCCGGCGAGCGCGAGGATCGCGATCGCGAGCAGGACGAGCATGCTCGCGACGGCGAGGAGCTCATGGGCGCGCGAACCGCGTCGCGGATCGGCTCGCAGGTCCCGGCTGTCGGTCCTCCTCAGTGCCATCCCCAACCCTCCCCGCGGAGGCCGCCCGTGTCTGTGCGCGACGCCGGTCGGCGTCGCCCGTCTGTAGAGTGATACCAACTGTACCTCGGTATTGCATATGCGAATGGCGCAGCTAAACTCTAATCACTCCGGAAATCCGTCGATTGGGATTGGTAGGACCCATATGTTGCATAGGTGACGGCTCGATTCGGAGGATCCATGCGCGAGGCCAGGCACGGGCACAGGCAACAAGGACGACGGCAAGGAGACGAGATCGATGTTCGACGACGACCACGCAGCGCCGCCCGCCGCCCCGGATGACGACACCGTCGATGCCGTCGACGCCGGGATCGAGGGCCTGCTCGCCGGCCCGTCCCCGGTCAACATGATCCACGGGGCGATCGAGCTCGACGGCAGCGGCAGCGACGCACCGCGCCCGAGCCAGGCCTGCATCGACGCGGCGCGCGACGAGATCCTCGCGGCCCTCTGGGGCCTGGAGCTGTAGTCAGGCGGTCAGGAGCGCTCGACGACGACGATCGTCGACTTCACGACCGCCGTCGCGGTCTGACCGGCCTTGAGATCGAGCTCGTCGGCGGCCTCGCGCGACATGAGCGCGACGATCCGGTAGGGGCCGCACGCAAGGTCGATCTGCGCCATGACGCCGTCGCGCTGGATGTCGATGATGACCCCCGGGAGGCGGTTGCGCGCACTCGAGCGAGGGTTCGTGCCCCGCTCACGCAGAACGCGCGCGAGCTCCTCCGGCGCGAGGACGCGGCGATTGCCGCGCCGCTCGAACCTGATGCGGTCGTCGCGCTCCCAGCGGCGCAGGGTGTCCACGCTGACGCCGAGCGCTTGCGCGGCGACGCCGATTCGGATGCCTTCGTCCATATGGGTAGGAGCGTACCGCGCACGGCGGTCGCATACCTATGTACGCAACGGGACGGCCGCGCCATCGAGCGCCAGGAGCCGCGCACTCGACGGCGAGAAGCTGGCGCGCGCGGGCTCGCCGCGCCGCAAACCGAAGCGCTCCACCTCTTCGAGCGTCGACTCGGCCGTCAGCGCACCGATCCGCACACGGACCCGCCCGCCCTCCGGTGTCAGCGACGACACCGGCGCGACGATCGTGTTCGGTGCGCCGTTGGCGGCGGCGCACGGCTCGACGCTGATCTCCCACGGATAGACCGCGACGCCGACGGCACCGGTCGCACGGTCGTCGGAGCGCAGGAGCGCGCCGCTCTCGAGCTGCACCTCGCTGCCGCCGCCCGGCAGCGGCCGCGCGGTGCCGTGCAGGAGGTTGCCGCCGGTGAGGCTGACGACGAACGTGTCGGCCGGCCGCTCGACGAGCTCGGACGGCGTGCCGAGCTGGCGCAGGGTCCCGTCGACGACGACGCCGACGCGATCGGCGAGCGCGGCGGCGTCGCGGAAGTCGTGCGTGACGAGCAGCGCCGGCAGCGCGAGCTCGGCGAGCAGGTCCTGCAGCTCGGCGCGCACGACCGCCGCGCGTGTGCGCGTCGAGCGCCGACAGCGGCTCGTCGAGCAGCAGCACCGACGGGTCGCGCGCGAGCGCGCGAGCGAGCGCGACGCGCTGGCGCTCGCCCCCGGACAGCGACGCCGGGCGCTCGCCGGCCAGCGCCGCGATGCCGAACCGCTCGAGCAGCTCGTCGACGCGCCGGCCCCCGCCGCCGAAGCGCGACGTTGGCGCGCACCGTCATGTGCGGAAAGAGCGCGTACTCCTGGAAGACGAGCCCGACCGAGCGCGCTCGGGCGGCAGGTCGATGCCGGCGGCGCCGTCGAACCAGGCGCGCTCGCCGAGCGCGATCCGCCCACTGTCGGGCCGCCGCAGGCCCGCGACCGCGCGCAGCACGGTCGTCTTGCCCGCGCCGGACGGACCGACGAGCGCAAGCGTCTCGCGGCCGATCGACAGCGCGACATCGAGCGCGAACGAGCGCAGTCCGAACGCGATGTCGAGCTCGAGCCGATCCATCGCAGGACCATGCTGTGCAAGGGAGGCTCATCGGCCGGTCAGCTCGCCGCCGATCCGGGACGACCGAAGGCGGCCGGCATTCTCGAGCCGGCCTCCTTCCACGACACGATCAGCTTGTAGGAGAGCAGGACGCCGGCGCTCAGCACGACGAGCAGGATCCCGATCGCGAGCGCGACGTCGAAGTTCGCGTCGAGCTGCTCGTAGACGGCGAGCGTCAGCGTCTGCGTCTGGCCCTGCACGTTGCCGGCGAAGACGATCGTCGCGCCGAACTCGCCGACGCCGCGAGCGAACGCGAGCACCCAGCCCGCGACGAGCCCGGCGCTCGCCAGCGGCAGGGAGACGCGCCAGAACGTCCGCGCCGGCCCGGCGCCGAGCGTGCGCGCGGCGTCCGTCAGCGTCCCGTCGACGGCCTCGAACGCCGAGATCGCCTGGCGGATGTAGAACGGCGAGGCGACGAACGTCACGGCGAGCACGACCGCCCACTCGCTGAACGGCAGCACGATGCCGGCGTTGCGCAGGTCGTCGCCGAACAGCCCGCCCGCGCCGAAGGCGGCGAGCAGGCCGATGCCCGCGACCGCGGGCGGCAGCACGAGCGGCAGCTCGATGAGCGTCACGACGAGCGACCGTCCGCGAAACCGCTTCGTCGCGAGCAGGTAGGCCAGCGGCGTGCCCAGGCCGAGGATGAGCACGTTCGCGACGGCGTTCGTCCGCGCCGTGACCTCCAGCGCGCTGCTTGACCACCGGATCGCCCAGCAGGCGGGGCACGCTGCTGAGCGGCACCTCGGCGAACAGCGCGATGATCGGCAGCGCGAGGAACGCCAGCACCGTCCCGGTGCAGAGCGCGAGGAGCGCGGCCACGCCGACCCTCCCCGCGCGCGCCCGGCCGCCGCGCTGCTGCGCGGCGGCCGGCGCTCCTGCCGTGGGGTTGCGGCTCGGCGATCTCGACGGCCATCGACGCGGCCGGACCTCAGCCCTTCGGCGGCAGCCCGAAGCCGGCGGCCTTCAGCAGCGACCGGCCGCGACCGGCGCGGACCTTGGCGATGAACGCCGCGGCACCGCTGGCGTCGGCGCCGTCGCGCTTCACCGCGCAGATCTGGTAGCGCACCGGCGGCTGGGCGTAGCGCGGCAGGCGAATCGCGTCGACCTTGTCGCTCGCGATCTTGCCGTCGGTCACGTACGCGAACCCGGCGTCGGCGGATCCGAGCGCCACCTTCGAGACGACGTTCGCGACGCTCGACTCGTTGCTGACGGTGTTCTTCGTGAGGACCTTGCCGACAGCCCCAGGCGGCGCAGCAGCGTGCGCGTGTAGTCGCCGATCGGGACGCCCGAGGAGCCGACGGCGAGCTTGAAGCCGCCCTTGCGCAGCGTGTAGACGGACTTGACCTTGGCCGGGTTGCCCTTCGGGACGAGCAGGACGAGCTTGTTCGTCGCGAACGTCACCGGCCGGTCGCAGTTGCCGCCCTTGAACAGCGCTTGCGGCTCCTGCGTGCTCGCCGCGGCGAACACGTCGGCCGGGCGCGCCGCGCTCGATCTGCAGCTGCAGCGTGTTGGAGGCGGCGAAGTTGAACGTCGGGCTCGAGTCGATCTGCGTGAACACGTCGCGCAGCGATGAGGCCGCGTAGACGTTGAGCGCACTCGCGGCGGCCGGCGCGGCGAGACCGAGCGCCAGCGCGACCGCGAGGGCCGTGCGGATACGACGGGCAAGCCGCTTGGAGATCATCATTGGAAGGCTCCGTTCTCCCGGATCAGTCCGGGAAATCAGGGGTCGAGAGAAACGTGTCGAGCTCGTCTGCGGCGGGCTCGAGGTCGATGGGGCTGAACAGGCCGGCGGGCGACGCGTGGCCGGCGACGCCGCGCAGCCAGGCGATCTGCTGCGCCGTCGTAGGTCAAGAAGCGGCCCAGCAGCAGTCGCGTGGCGGGGTCCAACGCGTAACCCCACGCCGTTGAGGTACACGCGCACGAGCAACGTCTCGAGCTGCTCGGCCGAGCGCCACGATGCGCGCCTTCGTCTTCACCGCGTCCTTCGGCAGGATCGTGACGAAGTCCGTCGACAGCGGCGCGTCGGCGCCGAGCGCGGCGTCCATGCGCTGGATGTGCGCGCGCTTGGCGGAGGCGACGCGGCTGAGGTGGCGCCGCTGCACGGACGTCAGGCCGGTCCCCTTCTGCTTCACCGCCGCGCGGTAGAAGTCGCGGCTCGCGCGCTCCGCGACCGCGGCGAAGGACAGGAAGGCGATGTCGTCCTCTTGTGGCGTTGGTGCAGGGATCTGCGCGACCGCAGGTCCTGCGAGCACGCCGGCTGCGGTAGCCGCAACCACCCCACCAGCGCCGATACGCAGAAACTCTGCCCGATCAACCTTGATCACCAGCCCACCGTCCTCTCCCATTCATGGCCTACGCATTACACATGTTTCGAGCATACCTGGATAGGCTCTGGAAATCCCACGTTGTCTAGTGATTACCTATGCGTTGGTCGTGGTCCTCGCTGCGGCCGGCCTCCCAGGCTGCGGCGACGACGCCGGGTCGGCGGGCGACGCCAGCACCGCGACCACGAGCGCCGGACCGCTGCCGGTCCTCGCCAGCCGGCCGGCGGCGAAGGGCGAGGTCGTCGTGCGCGGCGACAGCTCCCCCGCCACGCATGGCCCGTACACGTTCGCCGGGCCGCTACCTCGTGCGCTTCGAGCAGTACGCGCCGGAGGACCCCGCGCTGGACTTCTCGGCGCAGACGCCGCTGACGGCGACGCTGCAGCCGCACGAGGGCGACCCGCGCGGGGCGAAGCCGCTGATCGAGGGCGCGCAGCGCAGCGGCCGGCGCGAGCTCGACATCCGCGGGCGCTACTTCGTCGACGTGAGCTTCGGAGACTTCCCCTACGTGATCCGCTTCACGCCGCGCGGCTGACCCGCGCGGCGGATAGCCCGCTCAGTCCTCGTACGGCGTGAAGTCCTTCTTGCGCGCGCCGCAGACGGGACAGAACCACGTGTCCGGGATGTCCTCGAACGCCGTCCCCGGCGGGATGCCGCCGTCCGGATCGCCCTCGTCGGGGTCATAGATGAAGCCGCAGGATTCGCAGATCCAGCGCGTGGTGGCGGTCTCGGTCGTCATTGACGTGCAGGTTAAGCGATACCGTCGCCGCATGGAGCGCCCGACGACCGGCGAGAGGCTACGGCGCGAGGGCCCTCCGACCCCGCCGCGCCAGTCGGCCTCCGTGATCCTCGTCCGCGACGCCCCCGGCTGGGCCCGAGCTGCTGCTCGTCCAGCGCAACCCGCAGCAGCGCTTCATGGGCGGCTTCTGGGTGTTCCCGGGCGGCGCCGTCGACGACGCCGAGTCACACCGCGCGACAGCGATGCGCGAGCTCGCCGAGGAGGCCGGCGTCGCCGGCATCGATCCCGAGACGCTCGTGCTGTACGCCCGCTGGATCACGCCCGAGCTCATCAAGATGCGCTTCGACACGCGCTTCTTCGTCGTGCGCGCGCCCGACGGCGTCCAGCCGCGCGTCGACGGCGACGAGTGCGTCGACCTGCGCTGGACGACCGCGCACTGCGGCGATCGATGCATATGCCCGCGATGACATCCAGCTCGCGTTTCCGACGCTGAAGCTGATCGAGGGCCTCGCCGCGTTCGCGACCGTCGACGAGCTGCTCGCGCACGCCCGCGACCTCGACGTGCAGCCGATCCTGCCGCGGGTCGTGCTCAGCGGCGAGGAGCGGCGCATCCTGCTGCCCGGCGAGCCCGGCTACGAGGTCGAAGGAAAGTAGGACCCGCGGTCAGACGGCCGTGCAGGGTCCCGCACCGCCTGCCGGCGGGCGGCTGCAGGAACCCGCACCCCGACCGCATGCCGTGCAAAGTCGCTGCAAATCGCGCCTCTTCCTGGGGTACCCCAGGCGTCGTGCGGTGCACGATGCTGCGCACACTGGGGTTGACCATCGCAACCGCACTTGCGTAAGGTTGCAACCGGAAGCACTCCTTTTTCCGCAGACCAACGACGGTCTGGGATCGAGAAGTCAGGGACGTGATCAGTTTGGGGCAGCAGCGGCGGGCGCTGGGGGGCGGTGCCGACAATCGTGGTGTGGTCGATCCCTGGCAGCAGGAGGTCGACGGCGATCGCGCGGACCGACGCGAGCGCGAGCGCCTCTTCGCCCGCCTGCGCACGGTGATCATCCCCGGCCTCGAGGAGCTCGTCGATCCCGCCGCCGCACCCGCGGATCTCATCGCCCTCGCCGACCGCCACTCGCGCCGCCTGCGCGCCGAGCTCGAGCGCCCGGAGGACAGCGATCTCTTCAGCCTCGGCTCCGGCGACGACCCCGCCGCCGCCGAGGAGCGCGAGTGGGTGCGCGGCCATCTGCACGACACCGCGCTGCAGATCCTCGAGTTCATCGCGGGCGACGGCTTCGGAACCGGCCTCTCGGCGGCGCAGATCGCGCGCCTCGCCGGCGGCGCCGCGCGCGACCTGCACCGCTGGGTCGACTCCGTCGACGCGGAGCTCGAGGCCGAGCTCGTGCCGGAGCTCGAGCTGATCACCGCGCAGGCGCGCACGCTGGACCCGCGCGTCGAGCTCGTCGTCGGCGGGCTCGGCACACCGCCCACGAGCGAGCAGGTCGAGGCGCTCACCGGAGCGGTGCGCGAGGCCGTCACGAACGCCCGCAAGCACGCCAACGCGTCGCACGTCATCGTGCGGGTCGAGTGCGACGACGACGGCCGCACCTCGATCACCGTGACCGACGATGGCGTCGGCATCGACCTCGAGCAGGCCCAGAACGGCAACGGGCTCGGAGTGAAGGGCAGCATCGTCGGCCGCATGAAGCGCGTCGGCGGACACGCGTCCCTGGAGGACGCGCCAGGTGGCGGGACCACCGTCACCCTGGTCACATCAAGGCAAGGAGCCTGACCATCATGAAGATCCGCGTCGTCGTCGCCGATGATTTCCCCCTTGTGCGCGAAGGCGTCGTGCGTGCGCTCAACGCCGATCCGGGCATCGAGGTCATCGCGCAGGCCGAGAACGGGCAGGAAGCCCTCGAGCTTGCCGAGACGCTCAAGCCGGACGTGATGATCCTCGACCTGCGGATGCCCGATCTCGGCGGCCTCGCGGTCCTCGACAAGCTCCGTACGAGCCGGCCCGAGATCCGCATCATCGTCATGACCGCCAGCGAGCAGGCGAGCACGCTGCTCGACGCGATCGCCGCCGGCGCCGCCGGCTACCTCTCCAAGCGCAGCACCGGCGAGGAGCTGCGCCAGGCCGTCATCACCGCCCACGGCGGCGGCTCGGTCATCACGCCGTCGCTCGCCAGCCACCTGCTCAAGGAGTTCTCCAGCTCCGCCCGCGGCGAGCAGTCGCCGGTGCGCCCGCTCCAGGGTCGCGAGCTCGACGTCCTGCGCCTCGTCGTGCAGGGCAAGACCGACAACGAGATCGGCAGGGAGCTGTTCATCTCGCCGCGCACGGTGCAGAACCACCTCACGCGGATCCGCGAGAAGACGGGCCTGCGGCGCCGCTCGGAGCTCACGCGCTGGGCCGTCGAGCACGCGATCGGGTAGCCGTCCAGCTACTCCGCCACCCGCACGCGGCCGACCATGCCGCGGCGCTGGTGGTCCCCGATCGGGCAGTACCACTTGTAGGTGCCGGGCGGCAGCTGCACGGTGAGCGTGGCGCGCTCCCCCGGCGCCAGCGCGGCGGTGCGCACCTGCCCGGCGGGACCGTCGACGGCGAGCGCGTGCCGGACGAGCCCGTCGTTCGTCGCCGCGAACGCGATCACGCCCGCGCGCGGCACGCGCGGATCGGCGACGTCGAGCCGGTAGTCGACGAGCGACACCTCGGCGGTCGCGACGGCGCGCACGTCCGTGGTCGCCGCCGGGCGCAGCGGCTCGGGCACGGTGCGCGTCGCATCGCCGCGCTGCTCGCCGCACCCGGCGGCCGCGAGCGACACGGCGGCGGCGATCAGCACGAGCCGGGGCCTCATGCGAGCCAGCGTACGGCGCGGTCCGCGGCGCGCGCCACGGCGGCACGGCGAGCGCGCCGCGCGGCGCGGGTGCGGTCAGCCGCGCGCCTGCGGCAGGGTGACGACCATGCGGCTGCCGTGCGGCTCGCGCCGCTCGGCGTGGATCGTGCCGCCGTGCAGCTCGACGATCCAGCGCGCGATCGCGAGGCCGAGGCCGGCGCCGCCGCCGTCGGCGCCGCGCCCGTCACCGCGATAGAAGCGCTCGAAGACGCGCTCGAGCTCGTCCTGCGGGATCCCCGGGCCCTCGTCGTCGACCTCGAGCGTGACCGTGTGAGCCGCGGTCCGACGCGCGCAGCGCGACGTGGCCGGGCCGCGGCGAGTAGCGCACCGCGTTCTCCACGAGGTTCGTG
This sequence comes from uncultured Solirubrobacteraceae bacterium, assembly GCA_963727785.1. GTDB lineage: Bacteria > Actinomycetota > Thermoleophilia > Solirubrobacterales > Solirubrobacteraceae > CADCVQ01. The sequence continues at coordinate 201,243 of CAVSHS010000037.1, read as the reverse complement.
ACGACCTGGTAGAGGCGCTCGGGGTCGCCGTCCACACGCAGCGACGCGGGCGCGTCGATCGAGAAGACGACGTCCTCGGGCGCGTGCAGGCGCGCCTCGCGGGCGGCGCTCTCGAGCACGTCGCGCAGCGCGAACGGGCGGATGTCGAACGGCTGCTGGCCTGCCTCCAGGCGCGAGAGGTCGAGCAGCTGCGTCACGAGCCGCCCGAGGCGGCGCGTCTGCGCGAGCATCGTGCGCAGCGTCTCGGGGTCGGCCTCGCTGACGCCGTCGACGACGTTCTCGAGCACCGCCTGCAGCGCGCCGATCGGCGTGCGCAGCTCGTGCGACACGTTCGCGACGAGGTCGCGCCGCAGGCGGTCGGTCTCCGCCAGCTCGGCCGTCATGCGGTTGAACGCGCGCGCCAGCTCGCCGACCTCGTCGTTGGAGGTCACCGCGACCTGGCGGCCGTGCTCGCCGCGCGCCATCGCGGTCGCGACGGCGGCCATCTCGCGCAGCGGCGCGGTCGTCCCGCGGGCGAGCAGCTGCACGCATCCCAGCGCGAGCGCGATGCCCGCCCCCGCGCCGACGATCGACGGCAGCCCGAGCCAGCGCACGGCGACGATCGTCGCGGCCGCCGTGATCCAGACCGCCGCCACGATGACGATCCCCAGCTTGAGCTTCAGCGAGGGAAGCGACTGCAGCGGTCTCATGGCTCGTGCGTGCGCGGGCGTCCCGAAGGCATAGCCGATCCCCTGCACGGTGCGCAGGGCGTCGGCGCCGAGCTTGCGCCGCACCGCCGCGACGTGCGAGTCGACGGTGCGCCCGCCGGCCATGCCGTCGGGATAGCCCCACACCTCCTCGAGCAGCTGCTCGCGGCTGAAGACGACGCCGGGCCGCAGCGCGAGCCGGTGCAGGAGGTCGAACTCGGTCGGCGTGAGGTGCACGAGCCGGCCGTCGCGGCGGACCTCGCGGCGCTCGGGATCGATCGTGATCGGGCCCGCGGAGATCGGCTGCGTGGACGGCTCGGCGGAGCGGCGCGCGCGCCGCAGCAGCGCCCGCACCCGGGCGACGAACTCGCGCTGGCTGAACGGCTTGGTCATGTAGTCGTCGGCGCCGATCCCGAGGCCGACGAGCAGGTCGGTCTCGCTGTCGAGCGCCGTGAGCATGAGGACCGGCACGGGCCGCTCGCGCTGGATGCGCCGGCAGACCTCGTGGCCGTCGATGCCCGGCAGCATGACGTCGAGCACGACGAGGTCCGGAGCGATCCGTTCGCACAGCTGCACCCCGCGCAGGCCGTCGTTGGCGACCTCGACGGCGAACCCCTCGGCGCGCAGCCGCGCCGCGAGCGCGTCGGCGATCGCCGCCTCGTCTTCCACGATGACGATCGTCGTGGTTGGGACGCCCTCCACGAGGCGCATGCTAAGCCGCGCCGGTCCGGGCGCGTTGGCGGTTTTGTGGAGATGCTGTGCGGGCGCCGGCTTGCGTGGGCGCTCGCTGGAGTGGGCGCGAGCGCCGCGGCGGCGCGATCGCTCGTGAACTGCATCGATGAAGGCTGTGGTGAGCGAGGCGCTTGAGGCGTGCCTTCGGCCGTCGCCTGCGCTCGGGCGGGGAGCGTGGCGCGCTTGTGTTCGCATACAACACATCCGCGCCACCGTCCCACCCCACAGGCGCCCGCGGCCGAGCGCGGCGCGCATGTGTTCGCACGCAACACATTCGCGCCACCGTCCCGCGCCGCAGGGACTAGAGCCGCAGAGCGGTCGGGGGTTGCCCTGAAGCGTCCATCCGCTGGACGCAACCGTCGAACCCCGGGCGCTCACCGAGCAGCCGCCGCCGCCCGCGCCGAGCGCCACGAGGCCGAGGCCCCCACTCCTTCATCGATGCCGTGCACGAGCGCCACGACCCACCGCCCGCGCCCGGATCGACCCGGCGGCCCGCGTAGAGACCCTACGGGTTGCCCGGACCGCGGCAACCGGCCATCTACGCTGCGACGATGCTGCGCGCCGCACCCGCCGCCGCTCCGCTGAACCGGCTGCCACCGCAGGTGCTGTTCGTCCTCGGCGCGATCTCGCAGTACGTCGGTGCGGCGCTCGCGGTGCTGCTGTTCGCCTCGGTCCCGGCGGCCGGGGTCGCGTGGCTGCGCGTCGTCGCGGCGGCGGCGGTGCTCGTCGCGTGGCGGCGGCCGTGGCGCACGCGCTGGACCCGCGGGCGCCTGCAGCTCGTCGCCGCCTTCGGCACGGCGCTCGCGCTGATGAACCTCATCTTCTACCTCGCGATCGACCGGCTGCCGCTCGGGACGGCGGTCGCGATCGAGTTCTGCGGCCCGATCGCGGTCGCGGCGCTGGGCTCGCGGACGCGCCGCGACCTCGCCGCGCTCGCGCTCGCCGTCGGCGGCGTGCTCGCGCTCGCCGACGTGCACATCGCCGGCAGCCCGGTGGGCTTCGCGCTCGCGGCGGGCGCGGGCGTGTTCTGGGCCGCCTACATCGTGCTCGGCCACCGCGTCGCCGCGGATCCGCAGATCCGCCCGCAGGACGGCCTCGCGCTCGCGATGGCGATCGGCGCGGTCGGGCTCGCCCCTGCGCTCGTCGTCAGCGCGATACCGGCGCTCGTCAGCCCGCCGCTGCTCGCGGCGTGCCTGGCGGTCGGCGTCGCGTCGAGCGTCGTGCCCTACGGGCTCGAGCAGATCGCGATGCGGCGGCTGGCGCGGGCGCGCTTCGCGCTCCTGCTCGCGCTGCTGCCGGCGACCGCCGCGATCGTCGGCGCAATCGTCCTCGGGCAGGTCCCGGGGCTCGTCGAGGCCGCCGGGATCGCGCTCGTCGTCGTCGCCGCGTCGCTGCGCACGCACGCGGACGTGTAGGCCCCTGCACGCGGGCGCACAACTTCCGGCCTCGATCGTGGTTACAGTGCAGGAGACGAACGCATGGAGGCCGGAGCGCTCAGAGCACCCGCCGCAATCAACCGGATCTCGGTCACGGTGCCTCTGCTGCGGCTGCGCTCGGACGAGCAGCTCGTCGCCCTCTTCCGCGCGGGTAACGACGGGGCGTTCAGCGTCATCCACGATCGCTACCGCCAGCGCCTGTTCGCCTACGCCCGCCAGATGCTCGGCGGCTCGCGCCAGGACGCCGAGGACGCGCTGCAGGACGTCTTCCTGCGGGCCTACTCCTCGCTGCGCGGCAGCGACCGCCCGGTGTCGCTGCGAGCCTGGCTGTACCGCGTCGCGCACAACCGCTGCATCGACCATCTGCGCCGGCCGGTGCCGCCGCCGATCGACCTCTTCGAGACCTCGCGCAAGCCGCTGCACGACCCGATCGACGAGTCCGAGCGCCGCGAGGACCTGCGCCGGCTGATCGAGGACGTCCGCCGCCTGCCCGAGCAGCAGCGCTCGGCGCTGCTCATGCGCGAGATGGACGGGATGAGCTACGCCGAGCTCGCCGAGGCGCTCGGGGTCTCGCTGCAGGCCGTGAAGTCGCTGCTCGTGCGCGCGCGGATCGGGCTCGTCGAGGCCGTCGAGGCACGCGACACCGCCTGCGCGGAGATCCGCAGCGACCTCGCCTGCTCGTTCGACCGCGGCGTGCGCGCGAGCGGTCGCTCGCGCAAGCACCTGCGCGACTGCGCCGGCTGCGCCGAGTACCGCACCCAGCTGCGCGCCGTGCGCGAGGGCCTCAGCGCGATGTCGCCCGGTGGTCCGGGACCGCTCACGGCGGTGCTCAAGCTCGTCGGCCTCGGCAGCGCGGCGGGCGGTGGCGCGGCCAGCAGCGGCGCAGCCGCGGGCGGTGGCGCGATCGTCGTCGCCGGCGGCGGGACCGCGGCGAAGGTCACGGCGGTCGTCTGCTGCGCGGCGCTCGCCGCGGGCGGCGCCGCCGAGGTGACGCATCAGCTCAAGCAGCCGGCGCGCGCCGGCGCAACCGGGACGAGCGCCGGGCACGCGGCGCCCGCCCACGTCGAGCCCGGCGATGCGCACCGGGAGCGCCGCCGCCGCGAACCCGGCCGGCCGGTCGGGGCACGACTCGGCGCACAAGGCCGGCGCGAACGGCGCCGCCTCCGGGTCGGCGACCATCCGCCGCAGCACGGCCTCGCCGACGCGCGTCGGCGAGTCGCCGGTCACGGCGACGCCGGCGGCCGGCGCCGACCAGGTGACCGGAGGAGCGGCCGCTCCGGACGAGGACAACGGCTTCGGCCACGGCGTCGACGGCCTCAAGCCCAACCAGGAGCTGCCGCCGGGCGGCTCCGGGGGACCCGCCGATCCACCGGCGATCAGCGGCTCGTCGGTGCCGGCCGGCAACCCGCCCGCAGCACCCGCGTCGTTGAGCCCGACGGACGAGCCTGCGCCGTAGACGTTGAAGTAGCGTCGTACGCATCGACCGCTACCTGGCCACCCTCGACCACGAGACCCTGCTCGTACGCCGCGGCCGGCGCTCGGGCTGCTTCACGATCGTCGCCGTGCACTCGACGGTGCGCGGCCCTGCGCTCGGCGGGTGTCGCATGTGGCACTACGGCGACGCGCGCGCGGCCGTGCGCGACGCGCTGCGCCTGTCGCAGGCGATGACGTTCAAGTCCGCCGTCGCGGACCTGCCGCTCGGTGGCGGCAAGGGGATCATCATGGCCCCCGATCCGGCCGTGCCCGGCCCGCGCGGGCGCCGCGCCGACGCGCTATGCGACTTCGGCGCGATGGTCGACGACCTCGGCGGCACCTACGTCACCGCCGAGGACGTCGGCACGTCGGCGCGCGACATGCAGGTGATCGCGTCCGCGACGCGGCACGTGACCGGGCTCTCGCGCCGGCACGGCGGCTCCGGCGACCCGAGCCCGTGGACGGCGCTCGGCGTCGAGGCGGCGATCAGCCTCTGCTGCGAGCGCGTCTTCGGGACGCCGTCGCTGAAGGGAAGGACGATCGCCGTCGCCGGCCTGGGCAACGTCGGCGGCCGCGTGGCGACGGCCTGCGCGAAGGCCGGCGCGACCCTGCTCGTCACGGACATCGATGCGCGCAAGCGCACGCTGGCGACCGCGCTCGGCGCGCGCTGGGTGGAGCCGGACGAGGCGCTCGCCGCACCGGTCGACGTCTTCGCGCCGTGCGCGCTCGGCGGGCTGCTCGACCACGACAGCGTCGCCCGTCTCGGCGCGCCGATCGTCGCCGGCGCGGCGAACAACCAGCTCGCCAGCGACGACGTCGCCGCCCTCCTCGCGCAGCGCGGCGTCCTGTGGGCGCCGGACTTCGTCGTCAATGCGGGCGGGATCATCAACATCTCCGTCGAGCTCGAGCCCGGTGGCTACGACCCGCGCCGCGCGGGCACGCTCGTGCGGGGGATCGGCGACACGCTGACGCGGATCTTCGACGACGCGCAGGCCCGCGACACGACGCCGCTGGACGCCGCGATGGTGCTCGCCCGCCGGCGGCTCGCCGAGGCCGGCGGGGGGTGAGACGTTCTGGTCGTCCTGTAGCCGCCTAGGACGTCTCACCCCCCGCCCCAAGCCACTGCGGGCGCCGCGTTCATACGATGCGTCGCCTCACACGACCGGCCGCACGCCGCCTGCCGGTGGCCATTGCGGCCGCTCCACCCCGGCGGGCAGCCGTCCCTCCTCGTCGAGCTTGCCCAGATGCGCCATGAGCGTCGCGGCGGCGGCGAGGCGCAGGCTCGCCGGAGCGTCGTCCCAGGCGCGGTCGAGGAGGTCGTCGACCGTGCGCAGGCCGTCGTCGAGCGCCGCGATCAGGCGGCGCTCGCGGTCGGCGCGGTGGGCGAGGTAGCGGTCCAGCAGCGCGGCGGGGTCGGTGACCGGCGGGCCGTGGCCGGTGCAGAGCAGCTCGAGGTCCATCGCGCGCAGGCGCCGCAGCGCGGCGAGGTACCCGCGCAGCGCGCCCGGATCGGGGGCGACGAAGACGCTGCTCTCGGCGAGCACGGCGTCGCCGGTGAAGCAGATCGCGCCGGTCACGAACGCGAGATGGTCGGTCGCGTGGCCCGGCGTCGCCACGACCTCCAGCGGGCCGAACGTGTCGCCGTCGACGAGCACGACGTCGGCGTCCTCCCAGCGCGCCGCGGCGACCGGCACGCGGCCGGCGCCGTCGCGCACCGCGGCCGCCGCGCCCACGTGATCGGGGTGGTCGTGCGTCAGCGCGATCCCGGCCGCGCCGCCGCGCCGCGCCGCCTCGGCGAGGACGTGCTCGACGTGCTCGTCGAGCGCCGGGCCCGGATCGACGATCCAGCACGGATCGCGCCCGACGATCCACGTGTTCGTGCCGGTCAGCGTGAACGGGCCGGGATTGTCGGCGTGCACGAGCGCGACGTCGAAGCGCTCCAGCGTCATCGTGCAACCTTATGCCGCAGGCCGGGAAGCGGTCAGCCGGCTTCGAGCCGGTAGACCGGCCCGCTCAGCGACGTCACGTACACGCGGCCGCGCGCGTCCTCGCCGAACGACGACAGCTGGTCGATCGCCGCCACCCCGGGGACCGCCGCGTCACCGCTCGCCGAGCCGGCCGACAGCTTCGCCGAGCGCAGCCGGCCCTTGCAGAAGTCGCCGTAGACGTAACGGCCGTCGAGCGCGGGCAGCCCCTTGTCGCGCACGACGTAGCCGCCCGTGATCGAGCAGTTGCCGTCGGCGTGGGTGAGCTCGAGCACCGGCCCGACGGCATCCGGCGCGGACTCGCGGGCGCTGATCCCGGGGGTCCTCCTGCTGCCCTCGAACGGGCGCCAGCCGTAGTTCGCCCCGCTCGCGCCGTCCTTCGTCGCGAAGTCGACCTCCTCGATCGCGCCCTGGCCGACGTCGCCGATGACGAGGTCGCCGGTCGCGCGATCGAACGAGAAGCGCCACGGGTTGCGCAGGCCGTAGCTGTAGATCTCGCCGCGCGCGCCGGAGCGCCCGGCGAAGGGATTGCTCGACGGCACGCCGTACGGCGCGGCGCCCGAGGGACGCGGGTCGATGCGCAGGATCTTGCCGAGCAGGCTGCCGAGGTCCTGCGCGTTGCCGCGCGCGCCGTGCTGGTCGTTGGCGCCCCCGCCGTCGCCGGTGCCCATGTAGAGCAGCCGGTCGGGGCCGAACAGGAGCAGGCCGCCGTTGTGGTTGGACTCGACGCCGTCGTAGCGCAGGACGAGCCGCGCGCCGGTCGTGAGCGCGCGGTCGCGGCTGTCCTTCGAGCGGCGGTACTCGACGACGCTCTGCATGCCGCCGCGGTCGGTGTAGTTGACGTAGAAGCGCCGCGTCCTCGCGTAGTCGGGTGCGAACGCCATCGACAGCAGCCCCTGCTCGCCGCCGGACGTCACCTTCGCGCGCAGGTCGAGAAACGGTCGCGACAGCCGCTTGCCGCCGCGCACGACGCCGATCGTCCCGTCCTGCTCGACGACGAAGATCCGCCGCGTGTCGCCGGGCGGCGCGGTGACGTAGACGGGCGTGTCGAAGCGCCCGATGCTCACCAGCTTCACCCCGCGCGCGGCCGACGGCTTGGCGGCGGTCGTGTCGGACGCGGTCACCGCCGGCGCCGTCTCGGCTGCGCTGTCGTCCGACCCGCAGGCGGCGAGCGCGAAGAGCCCGGCGAGCAGCGCCGAGGCGAGCGCGATGCGAGGCACGCTTGGAGGATGCCACGCTGCGCGGCGGGACAACGTCGGTTCAGCCGCGCGCGGACGGGTCGTCAGACCTGCGGCAGCGTCCCGGCGACCCACTCAGGCGGGCCGTCCTCCGGGTGCTCCTGCTTCCAGATCGGCGCCTGCGACTTCACCGCGTCCAGCAGGTCGCGCGCCCCGGCGAAGGCCTCCGCGCGATGCCCGGCCGAGACGGCGATGACGACGCTCGGCTCCATCAGCTCGACCGTGCCGGTGCGGTGCGCGACGGCGACCGCCGTGAGCCCGTGCTGGGCGATGACGGCCTCGGCGAGCTGGCGGATCTTCTCCTCGGCCATCTCGACGTAGGCCTCGTACTCCAGGCTCGGCACCTCGCGCGTCGTGCCGCAGAAGACGACCGTCGCACCGGTCGACGGGTCGGCGACGAGCCTGCGCACGGCCTCGGCGTCGAGCGGCTCGCCGGTGACCTCGACGAGGCGGATCTCGCCCGCGCCGCCGCTCACGGGCGGGACGAGCGCGAGCTCGTCGCCCTCGGCGAGCGGATGGTCGTCCTTGACGTACTCGCGCGCGACCGCGGTGACGAACGGCGCGTTCGGCGGCAGGCCGGCGAGCGCCCCCTCGCGCAGCTGGGCGATCGCGTCGGCGACCGTGGCACCGTCGCCGAGCTGCAGCGGCACGGTGCCTGCCCCCGCATGTTGGCGCAGGCCGGCGAAGAGTCTCACGGTAACGTCCATGCCAGGATGCTAACCGCCGCGATCCTCACCGTCTCCGACACCCGCTCGGCGGGCACGCGCGAGGACACGACGACGGCGCTGATGACCGAGATCCTCGAGGGGATCGGCCTCGAGATCGTCGCGACGCGGCTGGTCCCCGACGAGCAGGAGGAGATCGCGGACGCGATCGTCGAGCTCTGCGAGGGCGCGAGCCTCGTGCTGACCTCCGGTGGCACCGGCCTGGCGCCGCGCGACGTCACGCCGGAGGCGACGCGCTCGGTGATCGACCGCGAAGCGCCGGGGATCGCCGAGGCGATGCGCGCCGAGACCGCGCAGTTCCAGCGCCTCGCCTGGTTGTCGCGCGCGGTCGCCGGCACGCGCGGCACGACGCTTGTGATCAACCTGCCCGGCAACCCCAAGGCCGTGCGCGAGTGCCTCGGAGTGCTGACGCCGATGCTGCCGCACGCGCTGAAGCTCGCCTCCGGCGGCGACGGCGACGGCGACGGCGGTCAAGCCGCCGCGTCCGCAAGCGGCTGAAGCCGCCCAGGCCGCCCGGCCGCGCACGTCAGCGCAGCTCGCGCTGCCCGGAGACCGCCATGATCGCCCGTGCGACGCTCGCCGCGAGGGCGTTCGGGCGACGATCGTCGATCGTCGCGCGAGCGAGTCCCCCGCGCCCGACAGGCGTGATCGAACCGGTGCCGGCACCGGGCCGCGTCGCGATGCGCAGCGTGTTGGCCGTGCTCGGCGGCGCCGCCGCACCGAGCGCGACGAGCAGGCGCCGCTCGCGCTGGCGCCCGAACGCCGAACGGACCGCGGCGGCTGTGCTCGGGCGCTGCCGTTGCGGGCGAACGGCGGCGAGATCCGCGCCGCGCGCCGGCCGGCTCGCCCGGGCGGTCCGCGCGTCGATGACGGACACGCGCGTGCCCGGTGCGTGGTTTGCGGCCAGCCACGCGCCCAGCGCCCGCAGCTCGCGGCGCAGCGTCGCCGCGTCGTACGTGCGATCGAGGACGAGCGCGACGCGCACCTGGCGCACCTTCGTCGGAGCGGGCCCGACATCCGGCATCCGCACGGCGGGCAGGGAGCCGCGGAGGGCGCCGGCCGACAACAACGCCGACGGCGGAGCCTGAGCGCTGGGCGTCGGGACGCTCGTCGTCCGAGGAGGAGCTCAGCAGGGCGAACAGCGCGAACGGCAGCGTCAGCGCCAGCAGCGCGAGCAGGAGGCGGCGCGGAAACGGGATCCGTACGCCCCGCAGGGCTTGTGCCAGGCGGCGTATCGCGTCGCGAGCCGCGACGGAGACGTCGCGTAGGCCGGCTCGCAGCCTGGCGACGGAGCGGGCGAGCGCACGGGCGAGCGTCGGATCGCGCAGCAGCCTGTTGAGCTCGTCGAGCAGGCTCTGCCAGCTCGAGCGCCCGTCCGACGGCGCGCGCGGCTCGGTCTCGGGGACGTCGTCCGCCTCACGATCGGGAAGCTCCGCGGCGGTCGATGCCTGCTGGTGCGACGTGCGCGCGGGCGTTCTCCGCCCGCCCGCGCTGCGGCCCGCGGCAGGCATCCGCGGGCCCGAGCCGGCGCGCCGGGGCGAGCCCTGCCGCGGCCCGCTCACTCGCGCGGGTTCTCCGAGACCGCGCGATTGCTCGGAGCCCCGAGGTTGCGACCGAGCAGCTCGGCGATCAGCACATCGACGTCGGCGAGCTTGTCGGGAACCGTCAGCCCGGACATGCGCGACAGATCGGCCTGCGCATGATGCGCCTCGCCGACCTCCGGCAGGCCGTGGAACGGCGCCTCCGTGCGCCGGCGCCAGGTGCCGTAGAGCTGCGGCGACTCGCCGGCGCGCTGGAGGAACGCGACGTCCGGATGGAGCACGGCCTCCTGGTGCATCTGGCGTTTGGCGTTGGCCACGGTGGTGGCGATCTCCGCGCGCTGGGCGACGAGCGCTCCGACCTGCGTCGCCAGCTCGGAGCGGATCCGGTCGCGATGCGCGACCGTGTCGGCGTCGCGGCGGCGCTTGCGCTGGCGCGCGTCGCGCAGCGGATCGACGAGCAGGTAGGCGACGCCGATGCCGAGCAGGAACACCGACGACGACACGAGGAAGTACACGCCGGGCGCGCTGGACGACGGCTGGGCCTCCTGGGCGAGCTGCTCTGCGGCGGCACCGCGCGCACCGGCGGCCTGGTTGGCCTGCTGGCGGGCTGCGGCGGCGTTGTTGGCGGTCGTGCGCGCGCTCTGCACGCCGTACCACAGGCCGAGCCCGCAGATGACGATCGCGATCGCGACGCAGTAGCTGGCGGCCCACGACATGTCGCGGTTCACGAGCGGCCAGCGAACGCCGTCCTCTGGCTCCGGATCGATCGTGTGCGCAAGGCGCAGGGTCTTGCCGACGGCCTTCTGCCCGACGGCGATCAGCAGCGCGATCACGATCGCCGACAGCGCGGGCGCACCCTCGCGCAGCAGCACCGGATCGGTCCCGCGGAAGCGGGCGAGCTCGCGGAAGCCGTCGTAGGCGAACAGTGCCTCGGCGATGCCGACGGCGAAGAACAGCGCCAGCAGTCCGCCCCCGCTGGACATGTGCGCCGACAGCCGTCCCAGCCTCGTCGCCGGCGGCGGCCCCATCGGCGCCTCGTCGCCCGGCGACCACGAGATCTGCTCGACGGCTTCGTTGGCCCTGATGAGGTCGCCGTCGAGCGTCCGGACGCGGATCGCACGCTCCATCAGCGGACCGAGGCGCGCGCCGATCGCATGGTCGGCGTGCTGGGCGATGCTCGTCGACACGATCTCGCCGCGGACGCGGTCGGCGTCGTCGCGGGGATGGCCGGTGTCGGTACGGCTCCCGTCGGCGAGATCGGGGGCGGGCAGGGTGTGGTCGGGGATCGCGGGCTCGAACTGCACCGCCGTCGGCCGGTTCGCCGATCGCGGGAATCGACAGCAGGGGCGGCGGGAGACCGTTGGAGTGCGCGTTCGTCGTGTCGCCTGGCTTCATACGGTGCTCCTCGGTCGTCGCCGCTTCATAGCTCTGTCGTCGTCGCGCATTTCGTCGCGCCCGTCTGCTCGCAAGCCTTCGTCCAGATCTGCACGAGCTCGTCGGTGCGCCGCGCGCTCTGGTTGAGGCGGTCGGGCAGCCGCCCGAGACCGACGGCCTGCACCAGGTCGATGCCCTTCGCGCTGCCGAGCAGATCGCCGAGCTGGCGCGCGAGGTCGTCCTCCGAGTCGCCGGCCTCCAGGCGGCGGGCGAGCATGAGCTGGTCGCTGGCCTGCGCGCCGTCGGAGACGAGCGTCATCGCCGTGGCGCCCGATCGCTGCTCGAGCATCCGCACCCCGTTGCGCACGGCGCGGGCGATGTCCGACGTGCCGCCGCGCGCCCGCTCCCGCACGCGGACGGTCAGCGGCCCGCCGGCGCCATTGACGCCGAGCGCGCTGTCCAGGGTCTTTCCGAGTGCGTTGCGCAGCCCCTGCTCCGTCGGGCCTCGGCGGGTCTCGTCGAGCTCGCCGAGCGTCGGTACGTCGTCGTCGTAGATGACCTCGACCGAGTTGGCATCACCGGCGAACACGATCATCCGCAGGTGCCCCCCGGCGGTGATCGTGTGCTCGGCCGCCCGCAGCGCCGCGGAGCTCACGTCCTGCGCCAGCCCAGGGTCGCGCATCGCGCCCGTCGCATCGACGGCGATCACCGAGCTCACAGGGCAGTCGTCGGGTGCCTGCACCGCGCCGGGTGCCGCACCGGCCGTGGCCGCGCAGGGGCCGCTGCTGCCGCCACAGCCGCCCAGAGCGAGGGCGAGGCCGACCGCGCCGAGCACGGCGAATCTCATCCGGCGAATTGTCATGCGCGTCGTGCTTCCCCTGAGGTCGGTGAGACCGAATGCGAAATGGTAGATGCCACAAGCATCCAAGTCATGGTTGATGTCTCCGGCTCAAAACAACGCAGGAGAGCACGCCGCCTTTCTGGTGCGCCCAGACTCTTTGCCGCCAGCGTACTCGCCGGCGACGGCCAGCTCCTCGCGGGCGCGCGCGTCGCTGCGCCGCCGAACGCGGGGCCGGAAGCGGTCGGGCACCAGCAGGTAGAGGAGCACCGGCACCGCGTACACGCCGTAGCCGACGACCTCGATGACGACCGGAAACGGCTGCAGGCCGAGCATCCCCGTCAGCAGCGAGGCGGTCCACGTGCCCGGCACGACGAGCCAGCTCAGGTCGAACGCGCTCTCCTGGCCGAAGTTCACCCAGCCCGCCTCGTGCGCGGTGTGCAGCGCGCTCGCGACGAGGCCCGCGGCGACGAAGACGAGCACGACGCCGGTGACGCGGAAGAAGCGCGTGAGGTTCAGCTTGATCCCGCCGCGGTAGATCGCGACGCCGATGCCGACGGCGCAGAGGACCCCGAGCAGCGCGCCGAGGCCGGCGGTCGTCGGGTTCGTCGCGGTCTGGAAGGCGGCCAGCAGGAAGACGACCGTCTCCAGGCCCTCGCGGATGACGGCGAAGAACGCCATCGCGACGAGCGCGGTCGTCGTGCCGGCGGCGAGCGCCGTCGCGGTGCTCTGGCGCAGCTCGCCCGCGATGCTGCGCGCGTGGCGGCGCATCCAGACGATCATGAACGTGACGGCGCCGACAGCAAGTGCGGCGATGACCGTCTCCAGGCCCTCCTGCTGTTTCTGGGGCAGATCCTGGTTGACGATCTCCAGCGCGACGCCGACGCAGACGCAGATCGCGATCGCCGCGGTGACGCCGATCCAGACGCCGCGCATGGCGTTCTCGCGCCCACCCTCCTTGCGCAGGAACGCGGCGATGATGCCGACGATCAGTGCCGCCTCGACGCCCTCTCGCAGACCGATGACGAATGTCGGAAGCATCCGGTCCTCCCTTCCTACGCTGCCTCGAACAGCGCTCGCCCGACGTAGTCGCGGCGATCGCGCACGCCCGGCGGCACGGCGAACAGGCCGCTGCTGACGTGCTTGATGTACTCGTTGAGCGCGTCTGTTCCCAGGCGCGTCTGGATCGCCGCGAACTGCTTGTGGGCGTCGCGCTGGAAGGCGATGAAGAACAGCCCGGCGTCGAGCTGGCCGAGCTCGGGGTCGAAGCCGTCGGTGAAGGAGTAGCCGCGGCGCAGGATGCGCTCGCCGTCGTTGCTCGCCGGGGCGGCGAGGCGGACGTGCGCGTCGACCGGGATGACCGGCAGGCCGTCGCGTGCGCGCGCCGCGAGCTTGACGTCGTCGTGCTCGTCGCGCGCGCCGAGCGGCGCCCCGCTGGCCTTCTGGCGCCCGATCGTCGCCTCCTGGTCGCTGAGCGAGGCGCGGTCCCAGACCTCGATCAGCATCCGGATCCGGCGCGTGACCATGTACGTCCCGCCGCGCAGCCACGGCGGCGCCTCCGAGCCGACCCAGACGTGGCGCGCGAGAGCGGCGGTCTCGTCGGCGGTGATGTTGTTCGTGCCGTCCTTGAAGCCCATGAGGTTGCGGGGCGTCTGCTGGCTGGCGACGGTCTTCGCCGTGCGGCCGAAGCCGAGCTGCGACCAGCGCATGACGACGCTGCCGCGGCCGATCCGCGCGAGGTTGCGCACCGCGTGGAAGGCGACCTCGGGATCGTTGGCGCAGGCCTGGACGCAGAGGTCGCCGTGCGAGCGCTCCGGGTCGAGCTCGTCCCCCGGCAGCGGGGGCAGCGGGCGCAGCGCCGCCGGGCGCTGCGCGGCCAGCCCGTAGCGATCGAACAGCGTCGTGCCGAGGCCGAACGTCAGCGTGAGGCTCGACGGCGGCAGCCCATCCGCCTCGCCGGTGTCGGCCGGCGGCGCGAGCGGCTCCGGCGTGCCCTCGATGAGCGAGCGGCCCGCGGTCATCCGCGCGGCCGCGGCGGTCCAGGCGCGCAGCACGTCGCGCAGGTCGTCGCGCGACGTCCCATCGACGACGTCGAACGCGGCGATGTGCAGCCGCGACTGCGTCGGCGTGACGATCCCCGCCTGGCGCTCGCCGTAGAACTCGACGACCTGGCTGGTGTCCTCGGCCTCGCTGCTTGACTCGAGCGCGACGGCCACACCGGCGCCGACGGCCAGACCGCCGGCACCTCCGAGGAATGTGCGCCGGTCAAACCGCATCTCAGGTGTGCAGCTTCGCTGCGACTTGGGAGAGCGGTTCGGCGAGCGCGTCGACGAGCTGGCTGAACTTCCGCCGCTGCGCGGTCCCGACGGTGTCGTAGCTCGGGAACTCGCCGCCGCGCTTGATCCGCTCGAGCTCGTTGTGGACCGCCTCGAAGCGCGCCGTCAGCGTGGTCGCGAGCTTCGCATCGCGCGCCTTCAGCGCCGGCGCGAGGAGCTCGTAGGCCGTCTGCGCGCCCGCGAGGTTGGCCTCGAAGTCGTACAGGTCCGTGTGCGAGTAGCGGTCCTCCTCACCGGTGATCTTCGACTTGGAGACCTCGCCGAGCAGCTCGCTCGCGCCGTTGGCGAGCTGGTCGGGCTCATACGTCTCCGTGGCGACCTTCGTGTTCAGCCGCCTGACGTCGGCCAGCAGCTTCGTCGCGATCGGGCTCATGCCCTTCGTCGTGTTCTTCACCCAGAGCGCCTGCTCGATGCGGTGAAAGCCCGTCCACTTGTCGCCCTTGGCGACGTCGTTGACGCGCGCGTCGATCTCCGGGTCGAGGTTGCCGAAGCTCTCGGCGACCGGCTCGATCGTCTCGTACGGCGCGCGCGCGCTCGCAAAGAGGGACTTCGCCTTCGCGACGTCGCCGCCCTCGACGGCGTCGACGAAGGTCTGCGTGCGCTCCAGCAGAAGCTTGGACTGCGTCTGGACGTAGCTGCGGTAGCCGGTCACCGCCGCCTGCAGCTGCTTGTCGGAGGTCGGCGCGACCGCGCTGCCGCCGACCGTGAGCTCGCCGGTGGACGCGCTCTTGCCGCCGGGGCAGGCGAGCGTGTAGCTGCCGGGCTGCAGCGTGATGACGAAGCTCCCCGAGAGGCCGGGCGCGATGTTCTCCTTCTCGCCGAGGATCTTCGAGCCGTCGAGGACCTCGAACTCCGTGACGCGCCCCGTGCCCGTGTTCGTGACCTCGAACGACGTCGGCCCCGCGTCGAGCTTCATCACCGCGGGCTCGCAGCCGGCGTCGGTGAGCTTGACCGCCACCTTCTTCGTCCCGGCGGGCGCGGCATCCGAGTCGCTGCCGCACGCGGCGAGCGTCATGGCGACGACGGAGGCGAGCGCGACCGCGGCAGAGGCACGCGGGACAAACGATGGCAGCACGGGCGAACCCCCAGGAACCGGTGAGCAGTGCGGTGGTTGTCAGGGACCCCTTCTTAGGGTTCCCGAACTACTACTACCACACTCGGGATTCGAGCGCTACGCCGTAAAGCGGTCTGCGGAGAGCCCGACGCGCTTGGAGAACGGACCGTCGAAGACGCCGTCCGGATCCAGGCGCGCGCGCACGTCCATCCACTCGCCGTACTGCGGGTACATCGACTCGACGAAGCCGTGGCTGCCGCTGAGCGTGTTGATGTGGCCCCAGTGCGGGCGGCCGCCGAGCGCGTAGAGCGCCTCCTCGTAGGCCTTCAGCAGCTCGATCCCGCCGTCGTTGCCGTTCAGGCCGATGAGCTCGATCATCATCGTGTCGCGCCCGTTCATCATCGACAGGTGCGCGGGCGAGGCCTTCACGAAGCGCAGCGCGATCGGCGAGCTCTGGTAGACCGATCCCAGCTCGCGGCGCTCGCGCGCGACCCGGAAGATCGTCTCGACGGCCTCGATGTGGCGGCCGTCCATCGGCACGCCGATCTCGCACGAGTAGGCGGGCAGGATGTTCAGCGTGCCGATGTTGAAGACCTTGAAGCTGATCTCGTCGTACTCGTCCTTGACGAGCGACTTCACCGACCCGAGCAGCAGCCTCGGCGCAAGCGACGGCGCGATGTCGAGCACGAGGTTGATGAGCTGCGGCGTGAACGGGAAGAGCGCCGCCGCCTCGACGAGCCAGTTGCGCATGCGCTTGTCCCACGGGCGGTTGCGCGGATCGCTCGTCGTGTTGCGGGTCGTGACGAGGAACGGGTACGGGTAGCCGTCGTCGTACGGGCTGAAGGCGAGCTCGTAGTGCTCGTTGTCCGCGAGCACGGCACCGTCCTCGAGATCGGCGCGGACCTTCGCCCACGGGTGCAGCTCGCGGATCTCGCGCATGAAGAAGCGATCGCGGACCTCGACCATCGCGGTGCAGATGACGCCCATGCAGCCGATGCCGACGCAGACCGCGTCGAAGACCCGGTCGTCCTGCACGAGCGTGCGCGCCGTGCCGTGGTGCGCCTCGTAGGCGGCGCGGTCCGTCGGGCCGCCGGCCGGCTCGATGCGCTGCACGCTGCCGTCGCCGACGACGACGTCGAGCGAGCGCAGCTGGTCGTTGAGCGGGCCGAACGCGATGCCCGAGCCGTGCGTCGAGGTCGCGGTCACGCCCGCGACGGTCTGGTGGTCGTAGCCGCCCATGTTCGCGAGGCCGAGGCCGTTGGCGTCAAGCCAGGCGTTGAGCTCCTTGATCCGCGCGCCGCCCTCCGCGCGCACGAGCTTGCGCCCCGCCCAGTCGGGCCGCACGAAGTCCGGCTCCGCGGCGGGCACGCGCGCCAGCCCGCTCGTCTTGAGCAGGAAGCCCTCGGTCAGCGCCACGTCGGACCAGGAGTGACCCGAGCCGACGGCGCGCACGTTGACCCGCCACTCGCGCGCGAGGCGCACGATCGCCTGGACCTCGGCGATCGAGCGCGGCTCGTAGATCCGCAGCGGGTCGATCCGCTGGTTTCCCAGATGGTTCTTCCAGGTCTTGCGGACCTCGAAACCGCGGCGACGCGCCGGCCGTCACAGCGGTCGCTCGGCGAGCAGGCGCTCGGCGCCGCGCTCGGCGAGCGCCGCGATCGTCTTGGACGGGTTGACGCCGATCGCGGTCGGCACGATCGACCCGTCGAGCACATAGAGGCCGTCGTAGCCGTGGACCTTGCCGGCGTCGTCGACGACGCCCGCGAGCGGATCGTCGGACATCGGGCAGCCGCCGAGCGGGTGCACGGTCACGTACTTGCCGAGCGGCCCGGCGTCGAGCGCGAAGAACGCCGTCGCGCCCGCCGCCTCGCACAGCTCCGCGACCGTGGCGCGCATGGCGTCGAACAGCTGCTGGCTGGCGGCGCGATCGAAGCGGATGTCGAAGCGCCCGAGGTGCGTGAGCTGCATGCGCCCGTCGGCCGCGTCGCGGCCGATGCAGAGGAAGATGAGCGAGTCGCCGATCGGCGGCCTGCGCTTGACGTGCATGTCCGCGGGCGCCAGCGCGTGGTCGGAGAACCCGACCTTCGTCGCCGCGTTCTTCGCCGCGACGCGCAGGCGCCCGAGGCCGGTCAGCACCCGCACGCCGCGCAGCACCTCCAGCACGTCGCCGAAGCTCGCCGGCAGGCCGCCGTCGGCGACCATGTGGCCGTGCTGCGCGAGGTCGTCGATGCGGCTCGTCATGACGGGCCCGAACTCGGCGCGCGCGCCGGCGACGCCGGTCGCCGTCGGATCGAAGCGCGAGCGCGAGCGCGTCGCCGTTGCCGGAGTAGCGCGTGCCCAGCGCGGGCGACAGGCGCCGCAGGCGCCGGCGATTGCGCAGCAGCAGGCGCGTCGAGCCGAGCGTCCCGGCGGCCATGACGAGGACCGGCGCGCGAACGTCCCCCGCCGTCCGGTACTGCAGGTCGCGGAAGCCGACGCGCCAGCTGTCCCCGCGCCGCTGCGGCGGCTCGATGCGCTGCACCTCGTGCAGCGGGAACACCTCGGCGCCGAACGTCTCCGCGCGCGCCACGTACGTGATGTCGACGGTGTTCTTCGACATCCGCGGGCAGCCGACGTCGCAGCGGCCGAGGTTGTCGCAGCCATGCTGGAAGACGCCGCTGAACGGGTGGCGGCGATCGGCGCCGAAGTGCACCGCGATCGGCAGCGCGAGCGCGGTGCGGCCGGCGTTCTGCGCCATCCGGTCGAAGGCGGCGACCTTCGGCAGCGGCGGCTCGGCGGGCACGACCCGTGGATCCAGCGCCTGCTCCGTGCGCGTGTAGAAGCGGTCCAGCTCGCCGCCGTCGATCGCGGCCGGCCAGGCGGGATCGTCGAAGATCGCATCGGGCGCGCGCAGCTGGACGTTGGCGTACACGAGCGAGCCGCCTCCGACGCCCGCGCCCGTGACGACGGCGACGTCGCGCATGATGCGGATGTCGAACATGCCGCCCGGGTTGTGGCGCGGGTGCCACAGCGCGTGCGGGAACTGCGCGAGCCGGTCGGGATAGTCGCCGGGACCGAAGCGCCGCCCGCGCTCGAGCACGCAGACGCGCCAGCCCTGCTCGGCCAGACGGCAGGCGGTGATCCCTCCCCCGAATCCCGAGCCGACGACGATCGCGTCGTAGGCACGCTCCATGGCGCCACACTATCCGCGGCGCGCACCGCCGTGGGCAGCTTCACGGCCGGCGCCTCGGGTCCTGCTCAGTCGAAGTCCTCCGACGGCGGCTGCCAGCGCTCGCGGCGATAAACGCGGCGGCGGTTGTTGCGTGCGAGCTCGGCGCCGTGCCCGGTCAGGCGCAGGTCCCGGCCCTGGCCGCCGGGTCCCGCGAGCTGCTCGACGACGCCGGCCTCCTCGGCCGTCGCGACCCACGCCAGCACGGCCGACATGGTCAGCCCGTTCTCGCCCGCCATCTGCAGCAGATCGCCGTACGCGAGCGGCTCCTCGCCGCGCAGCGCGAGCGCGCCGAGCAGAAAGTCGCCGACCGGCGACCTGCGTTCCTCTCCCCGCCTCTCCTCGTCGGTCATCAGCCCCGCCCCCTTCGATTCGTGGGCGCGTCCCCCCAACGCCTTTCCTGGCAACCACCAAACTGTACGCCTCGGCCTGGCCCCGGTCCTCCAAGAGCCGGAGAATTGGACGTTCGCCCGATGCTGGCAGAAGGGCCTAAACGGCAGGTAGTCGCGCGCCGCCTCGGGGTAACCGCGAGGGCATGAGCACACAGAACCCACCAATGGATCCGAGCAGCTCCGAGGCCGACGCCAAGCAGCTCGAGCTGGCCCGCCGGCAGGGCGAGGCCTACCGCGCCGCGCTTGACCACATGGCCCAGGACGTCGCCCACGACGGCGGTATGCATCCCGTCGACGAGTACCTCGTCGCCTACGCGATCGAGGAGGCCGAGGGGATGTACATGTGGGAGGACGGCGAGCTCGTCTGGCATGACCCCGAGGACGAGAACCTGCACGTCGAGGTCGCCGTGTGCGACGCGTCGGACGGGCGCTTCGTGCCGGGCCTGACCGTCACCGCGACGCTGATCGACCCCGACGGCAACGAGGTCGGCACCCACGAGCACCCGCTGCTGTGGCACCCGATGATCTACCACTACGGCCGCAACTGGCACGTCCCGGCCGACGGGGAGTACACGCTGAAGGTGCACATCGATCCGCCGACGTTCCACCGCCACGACGAGATCAACGGCTGTCGCTTCAAGAACCCGGTCGACACCGAGTTCACGGGCGTCAAGGTCGAGCGCGGGCAGGACTGACGCCGCGCGCGGCGCTGTCTGCGAGCACGTACGCCGCGATCCCCGCGATCGCGGCGGCGAGCAGCACGGAGGGCCACGCGGACAGCGCGTCGGCGACGACGTGCGAGAGGACGAACGAGCCGAGGTAGACGCAGACGAGCGCGGCTGTGCGCGCCGCTCCGGCGGTGCGCAGCCAGCGCAGCGCGCACCAGCCGCAGCCGGCGATCAGGACGACCCCGCCGAGCGGGCGCACGCCCGTCGCCTGCGCGACGGCGAAGCCGAGCAGGAGCGAGCCGGAGGCGACGGGCCAGGTCACGCCGGGAAACGGTAGCGGTCCGCGGTAGCCCGCAACCGACTAGATTGCCGGTCGTGACGCCCGCGCCGGATCAGCGCACCCGCCCGGATCGCTGTCCCGGCGTGCTCGCTCTGCATGAAGCGGCTGATGGCTGGCTCGCCCGCGTGCGGGTTCCCGGCGGGCGCCTGTCGGCGCGCGCGCTGCTCGCGCTCGCCGCGATCTCCGAGGAGCTCGGCAACGGCCTCGTCGACCTGACGGCCCGGGCGAACCTGCAGTTGCGCGGGCTCGCGCCCGTCGCCGCTGCTGCCCTCGCACCACGGTTGAATGCGGTCGGCCTGCTGCCCTCGACGGCGCACGACCGCGCGAGAAACGTGCTGGCGAGCCCGCTGGCCGGGCGCGCGCCCGGACGCGCTGGACGACGTCGACTCCGTCGTCGCCCTGCTCGACGAGCAGGTCTCCGAGACCCGCCTGCTCAGCGAGTTGCCCGGGCGCTTCTGCTTCCTCGTCGACGACGGCACGGGCGCCGGACGGGAGATCGGGCCCGACGTGACGGTCCTCGCCCGCGGCGGCCGGCGCTTCGGCGTCGCCCTCGACGGCAGGCCGCTGGAGTTCGAGGGTGACGGCGCGGAGGCGGTCGCGGTCGCGCTGCGCGCCGCCGGCGCGTTCGTCATGAACCGCGGCGACGCATGGCGGCTGTCGGAGACGCCGGGCGGCGCCGGCACGATCGCGGCGAACTCGGACTCGGCCTGGCGCCCGTGACGCGCGCCGCGCGCACGCGCGGGTTCCGTCCCGGCAGCGATCGAGCAGCGCGACGGGCGCGTCGCGCTGACGGCGCTCGCGCCGCTGGGGCAGCTCTCGCCCGAGCTGTTGCGCGCGCTCGCGGGCGTGAGCGACGACGTGCGGCTGTCGACCCGGCGCACCGTCACGCTCGTCGACCTCGACCCGGGCGTCGTGCACGACACGCGCGAGGCGCTGGCGGTGGCGCACCTCGTCATGGACCGCTCCTCGGGCTGGGTCGGGCTGACGGCGTGCGCCGGGACGGGGCGCTGCCCGCGTGCGCAAGCGGACGTCCGCCGTGCCGCCGCCGCGCGCGCGCGGGACCGGGCGGCGACCGATCCGGCCGAGCACTGGGCGGCGTGCGAGCGCCGCTGCGGCGAGGTGCCGGGGACGCCGGTCGCGGTCGCGGTGCGCGGCGAGGGCGACGTCGAGGTGCGCGCCGACGCACGCACGTGGCATGTGCCGTCGCTGGAGCACGCGGCGGCGAGCCTGCTCGTCGAGACGCCGCGATGATCGTCTACGAGCGTGACGGCGCGGAGATCTACCGGCGCTCGTTCGCGACGATCCGCGCCGAGGCCGACCTCGCGGGGCTCGACCCGGTGCTCGAGCGCGTGGTCGTGCGGATGATCCATGGCTGCGGGATGGTCGACCTCGTCGACGACGTGGCGGCGTCGCCCGGCTTCGGACAGGCGGCCGAGGGCGCGCTGCGGGACGGCGCGCCCATCCTCTGCGACACCGCGATGGTCGCGGCCGGCGTCACGCGCGCGCGGCTGCCGGCGTCCAACGACGTCGTCTGCACGCTTGGCGAGCCGGGCATCCCCGAGCTCGCGCGCACGCTCGGCACGACGCGCAGCGCGGCGGCGCTCGAGCTGTGGCGCGAGCGCCTCGGCGGCGCGCTCGTCGTCGTCGGCAACGCCCCCACCGCGCTCTTCCGGCTGCTGGAGCTGCTCGAGGAGGACGGCGTCGCGCGCCCCGCGGCGGTGATCGGCGTGCCGGTCGGGTTCGTCGGCGCGGCCGAGTCGAAGGTCGCGCTGGCCGAGAACGCCGCGAGCCTGGAGTACCTCGTCGTCCACGGCCGGCGCGGCGGCAGCGCGATCGCCGCGGCCGCCGTCAACGCGCTCGCGCAGGAGCGCGAATGAGCCGCGGGCGGGCGGGAGCGCTGTTCGGCGTCGGCGTCGGCCCCGGCGATCCGGAGCTCGTGACGGTCAAGGCGCAGCGGATCATCGGCGCCTGCGACGTGGTCGTGTACCCGGAGAAGCGCGCCGGCAGCTCGATGGCGCGCCGGGCGGCGGCGCCGTGGATTGCCGACGGCTGCGAGGAGCTCGCCCTCGTCTACCCCGTGACGACCGGTGAGACCGACCACCCGGAGGGCTACGAGGGCGCGCTGCGCGACTTCTACGACGGCGGCGCCGCGCGGGTCGCGGCGCTGCTGGACGCCGGCCGCGACGTCGCGGTGCTCTGCGAGGGCGACCCGTTCTTCTACGGCTCCTACATGTACCTGCACGAGCGCCTGGCGGCCCGCTATGCGACGGAGGTCGTGCCGGGCGTGACGGCGTTCAGCGCCGCCGCGGCCGCAGCCGGCACGCCGCTGGCCAAGCGCGACGACGTCCTCGTGATCGCCCCGGGGACGCTGCCGGCCGACGTGCTCGCCGGCCACCTGCGCGGCGCCGACGCCGCGGTCGTCATGAAGCTCGGGCGCCGCTTCGACGCGGTCCGCGACGCGGCGTCCCTCGCGGGCGTCGCCGAGCGCGGCGTCTACGTCGAGCGAGCCTCCTGCGAGGGCGAGCGCGTCGCCGGCGCGCTGGACGAGGTCGAGGGCGACGTGCCGTACATGTCGCTCGTGCTGATCCCGACCACGCGCAGCGCGCCGTCGCCGGATGCCGCGGCCGGGCGCGGCTCGCTGGCGGTCGTCGGACTCGGCCCGGCCGGGCCCTCCTGGCTCACGCCCGAAGCGAGCGCAGCGCTGGCGCAGGCCGACGAGCTCGTCGGCTACGGGCCGTACCTGGCCCGCGTCCCGCCGCGTGCCGGGCAGCGCCGCCACGCGAGCGACAACCGCGTCGAGCTCGACCGCGCCCGTCATGCGCTGGAGCTCGCCGCGGCGGGGTCGTCTGTCGCGGTCGTCTCGTCGGGCGACCCGGGGATCTTCGCGATGGCGACCGCGGTGCTCGAGGCGGTCGAGTCCGGCAACGGGCAGTTTGCGGACGTCGACCTGCGCGTCGTGCCGGGGCTGTCGGCGATGCATGCCGCCGCCGCGCGCGTCGGCGCGCCGTTAGGCCACGACTTCGCGGTGATCTCGCTGTCGGACCAGCGCAAGCCGTGGGCGATCATCGAGCGCCGGCTGGAGGCCGCCGGCGCGGCGGACCTCGCGCTGGCGCTCTACAACCCGGCGTCGCGCACGCGCCGCGAGCAGCTCGAGCGCGCGCGCGAGGTGCTGCTGCGCCATCGCGCGCCGGACTGCCCGGTCGTCGTGGCACGCGACGTCGGCGGCACCGGCGAGGACGTGTCGATCTCCACGCTCGCCGGCTTCGACGCCGGGCAGGTCGACATGCGCACCCTGCTCGTCGTCGGGTCGTCGACGACGCGGGTCATCAGCGGACCGGGCGGTCGCACGCTCGTCTACACGCCGCGCAGCTACCCGTCGTGAGGCAGCTCGCCGATCCAGGCGAGCGCCTCCTGCACGGTCGCCACGGTCTGCACCTCGGGTCGCGGCGGGCGCGCGACGACGATCACGGGCAGGCCGCGCGCTCGGGCGGCATCGAGCTTGGCCTGCGTCATCGCGCCGCCGGAGTCCTTCGTGACGAGGACGTCGAGGGCGTGGCGGTCGATGAGGGCCAGCTCGCCGCCGAGCGTGAACGGTCCGCGGTCGAGCAGCAGCACGTGCTCGGCGGGCAGCGTCCCGGGCTCCGGGGGATCGACGCAGCGCACGAGGAAGAACGCGCCGGCGACCCGGGCGAACGCGGCGAGGCCCTGGCGGCCGGTCGTAAGGAAGACGCGGCGCCCGGCCCGCGGCAGCAGCGCGGCCGCCTCGTCGAGCGTGGCGACCTCGCGCCAGTCGATCGCCGGATCGCGCGCAAACGGCGGGCGCTCGAGCCGCAGCAGCTCCGTCGCGGTCTGCGCGCAGGCCTCGCGCGCCGACCAGGACATGCGCTCGGCGAACGGGTGCGTCGCATCGACGACGGCGTCGATCCGCTCCTCGCGCAGGTAGGCCGCGAGGCCCTCCGGCCCGCCGAATCCCCCGACGCGCACCTCGCCCACAGGCAGCCGCGGCGTGGCGATGCGCCCGGCGAGCGTCGAGATGACGCGCACGCCCGCCGCCTCGTCGAGCGCCGCAGCGACGGCGCGCGCCTCGCCGGTCCCGCCGAGCACGAGCACCGTCCGCAACCCGTTCATTCCCCGCCGCACTCGAGGGGGAGAGCCGCGGCATCCCCACCGCGTGGGCAGCCGAGCCGCTGCGCGGACAGCTCGCCTCCCCTCCCGGAGAGATGCAGCCCGTTTGGCCCGATGCACGCGGACATCAGCGCGGGCTGGCACTACAGCCATTGCACCCCGCGGTGCCCGCCGCGGCCCGGCGTGATCCCGCGCTGGGGGAGCGGCTGACGCTTCTGGACGGCTTGCGGATCGGCGACGCCCGCGTCCGTGCGTTGGCCGCCGACCTCCTCCGCGATCGGCTCGCGCCAGTCAACGCATGAGCCTGGAACTCCTCGAGCTCGCCGCCGCGAGACTCGCAGACCTGCTGCCGGAAGTCGTCTTCGTCGGCGGGGCAACCGTCACCCTGTGGATCACCGATCCGGGCGCCCCCCCAGTACGACCGACCAAGGATGTCGACGTCATCGTCGAGGTCACCACGCGCGGTGCGTTCCATGATTTCGAGGCACGGCTTCGCGAGCGCGGCTTCGCCGAGGATCAGGACGACGGCGTCATCTGCCGTTGGCGCCACGTCCCCAGCGGCCTGATCCTCGACGCGATGCCCGCCGAGGGGGCCTTCCTCGGCTTCGAGAACCGCTGGCAGGGCGCGGCGATCCCGCACGCCGTGACCCGAACGCTGCCGTCAGGCTCGGTCATCCGTGCGGTGTCGCCGCCGTACCTGCTGGCCACGAAGCTTGAAGCATTGAAGAGTCGCGGGGGCGGCGATCTCCTCGGCAGCCGCGATTTCGCTGACATCATCGCGATCGTCGACGGGCGAGAGGAACTCCTCCACGAGGTCGGGCACGCCGACGATGACGTTCGCGGCTACCTCGCCCAGGAGTTCGACGCGCTGCTCACAGCGCCCCGATTCCTCGATGGGCTATTCGGTGCGCTGCGCCCTGACCAGGCCAGCCAGAACCGCGCCGATGCGGTTGTCCTTCCCGCTTTTCGCGCTATCGCGAGCGCGCGATGAGGCGCATGCTGCTCATCGGGATCGGCGCGGGCGACCCGGAGTACGTCACGCAGCAGGCGATCCGCGCGCTCAACGAGGTCGACGTGTTCTTCGTCATGGAGAAGGGCGCGTGCAAGGACGACCTCGTCGCCCTGCGCCGTGAGGTCTGCGAGCGCTTCATCGCAGATGAGTCCTACCGGATCGTCGCCGTCCGCGACCCCGAGCGCGACCGCACCGCGACCGCCTACGCGTCGGCGGTCGACGACTGGCGCCGCGAGCGCGCGCGGATCTGGGAGCGCCTGATCTGCGACGAGCTCGCAGACGACGGCGTCGGCGCGATCCTCGTCTGGGGCGACCCGTCGCTGTACGACTCGACGCTGACGATCATTGACGCGATCCTCGCCGCCGGCCGGGTGCGGTTCGGCGTCGAGGTCATCCCCGGGATCAGCGCGATCGCCGCGCTGTGCGCGCGCCACGCGATCGCGCTCAACCGCGTCGGCGAGGCGGTCCACGTCACGACCGGGCGCCGCCTGGCCCGCGAAGGGCTCCCGCCCAACGCCCCCGACGTCGTCGTCATGCTCGACGCGCACTGCGCGTTCACGGCGCTGCGCGGCGAGGAGCTCGACGTCTACTGGGGCGCCTACCTCGGCACGCCCGACGAGATTCTCGTGGCGGGCGCACTCGACGACGTGAGCGACGAGATCGAGCGGGTGCGCGGCGCGGCGCGCGAGCGCAAGGGCTGGATCATGGACACCTACCTGCTGCGCCGCCGAGTGACGTAGCGCGACTGTCGTCCGTTGAGGACAGAACCTGTCCTCAACCTTTCGTACCGTGGTCCCGACGACGACCGAACGACGAAGGGAGCACCAATGCTCAATCGAAGCGACTATCCCGCCGGCGTCCCCTGCTGGATCGACAGCCTGCAGCCAGACCCGCAGGCCGCCACGCGCTTCTACGGCGGGCTGTTCGGGTGGGAGTTCGAGGATCGCGTGCCCGCCGGCGTGCCCGGCCACTACTTCATCGCCTCGCTCGACGGCGGCGTCGTCGGGGCGATCGGCTCCGAGCCCGACAGCGAGCCGCCGCCGAGCCGCCCGCCTGGAGCACGTACGTCGCCGTCGACAGCGCCGACGAGACCGCCGACCGCGTCAGGCGCGCCGGCGGCCGCGTCCTCACCGAGCCGTTCGACGTCTTCGATGCGGGTCGCATGGCGGTGTTCGCCGATCCGCAGGGCGCCGTGTTCTCCGTCTGGCAGCCCGGGCAGCGCAAGGGCGCCGAGGTCGTCAACGCGCCCGGCTCGTGGAACTGGAGCAACCTCCACACGCGCGATCCCGAGGGCGCGCGGGACTTCTACGCCGCGGTCTTCGGCTGGGAGCCCTCCGACGTCAGCTTCGGGGAGTCGCACCGCGACGATGTGGCGCCGCCCGGGCTACGCCGACGCGCTCGAGCAGATCGACCCCGGGATCCGCGAACGCCATGCGGAGGGCGACGCGCCCGAGGGCTTCAGCGACGCGATCGGCTGGATGATGGACATGTGGCGACCAGTCCGCCGACGGCGTCCCGCCGCACTGGGCCGTGACGTTCGCGGTCGACGGCACCGACGCGGCGGCAGCGCGCGCCGCGGAGCTCGGCGGCACGGTCGTCGTCGCGCCGTTCGACGCGGGACCGACGCGCGTGGCGGTCGTGAGCGACCCGCAGGGCGCGACGTTCTCGATCAGCACCTACGCGCCAAGCACGTAGTGGTGTCCCCGCAAGCGGGGTAGGCTCAGCCGCATGCCCGAGACACAGGACCCCGCGGCGATCTTCCAGTCGCGTGCAGCGCAACTTCGCCGGCCGCCTCGACATCAAGCTCACGACCGGCCCTGACGATGCGCCGCTGCTGAAGGCCGCCGGCCAGAGCTTCGCGATGCTGCACGACGGCGAGCTCGTCGTGCGCCTGCACCCCGGCCGCTGCGCGGAGCTCGTCGACGCCGGCAAGGGGCGGCTCTTCGTCCTCGAGGGCGAGACGCTGCAGGAGTGGATCGTCGTCAATGGAACCGATTCCGCCGAGTGGACCGCGCACACGATGGAGGCGCTCGGCTGCACGCAGGACTGACCGTCACGCGCGGGTAACACCCGTCTCGCGCGTGCGGATCGCCCTCTTCGTCACCTGCTTGCACGACACGCTCTTCCCGGCGACGGGGCGGGCGGTCGTCGAGCTGCTCGAGCGGCTCGGCCACACGGTCGACTTCCCCGAGGATCAGACCTGCTGCGGGCAGATGCACGCGAACACCGGCTATCGGGACGAGGCGCTCGCGCTCGCGCGCCGCTTCGTGCGCGTGTTCGCCGGCGCGGAGGTGATCGTCTCGCCGTCGGCGTCCTGCGTCGCGATGGTGCGCGACCAGTACCCGCGGCTCGCGCAGGCGGCGGGCGACGACGTCCTCGCGCGTGAGGTCGGCGCGCTCGTGCCGCGCGTGCTCGAGCTGTCGGAGCTGCTCGTCGACCGGCTCGGCGTGGAGGACGTGGGCGCCGCGTTCGCGCACCGCGTGACGTATCACCCGACGTGCCACTCGCTGCGGCTGCTGCAGGTCGGCGACCGCCCGCTGCGACTCCTGCGCGCCGTGCGCGGCATCGACCTCGTCGAGCTTGCCGACGCGCAGGAGTGCTGCGGCTTCGGCGGCACGTTCGCCGTGAAGAACGCCGCCACGTCGAGCGCGATCCTCGCCGACAAGCTGCGCCACGTGCTCGCCACGCGGGCCGAGGTCTGCGTCGCGGCCGACAACTCGTGCCTCATGCACATCGGCGGCGCGCTGCGCCGCCGGCGCGCGGGCGTGCGCACGATGCACCTCGCCGAGATCCTCGCGAGCACCGGATGAGCGCGGCGGGATTCCCGGCGGCGGCGAAGCTCGCGCTGGCCGACGCGCAGCTGCGCCGCAACGTCGGCCGGGCGACGGCGACGATCCGCGCCAAGCGCGCGGCCGTCGTCGAGGAGCTGCCCGACTGGCAGGCGCTGCGCGATGCCGGCGCCGCGATCAAGGCGCAGGCGATGGCGACGCTGCCCGAGCAGCTCGAGCGCCTCGAAGCCGCCGTGAGCGCCGCCGGCGGGACGGTGCACTGGGCGCGCGACGCGGCCGAGGCCAACGCGATCGTCTCGCGCATCGCGCGCGGCCACGGGGCGCGCGAGGTGATCAAGGTCAAGTCGATGGCGACCGACGAGATCGGGCTCAACGACGGCGCTCGCGGCCGATGGGATCACGCGCGATCGAGACCGACCTCGCCGAGCTCATCCTGCAGCTCGGCGGCGACAGCCCGTCGCACATCCTCGTCCCCGCGATCCACCGCAACCGCGCCGAGATCCGCGCGCTGTTCGAGCGCACGATCACCGGCGGCGAGCGCGCTGTCGACCGAGCCGGCAGGCGCTCGCCGACGCCGCCCGCCGGCACCTGCGCGAGAAGTTCATGACCGTCCCGGTCGCGGTCAGCGGCGCGAACTTCGCGGTCGCCGAGACCGGCACGACCGTCGTCGTCGAGTCCGAGGGCAACGGCCGCTTCTGCACCACGCTGCCCGAGGTGCTCGTCACGGTCATGGGGATCGAGAAGGTGATCCCCGAGTTCCGCGATCTCGAGGTGATGCTGCAGCTGCTGCCGCGCTCGTCCACCGGCGAGCGGATGAACCCGTACACGTCGCTGTGGACCGGCGTGCACGACGGCGACGGCCCGCGCGAGTTTCACCTCGTGCTGCTCGACAACGGCCGCACGGACGTGCTCGCCGACGAGATCGGCCGCGAGGCGCTGCACTGCATCCGCTGCTCGGCGTGCCTGAACGCCTGCCCGGTGTACACGCGCACCGGCGGGCACGCCTACGACTCGGTCTATCCCGGGCCGATCGGCGCGATCCTCACGCCGCAGCTGCGCGGCCTGGATGCGGCGCCGACGCTGCCGTTTGCGTCGTCGCTGTGCGGCGCCTGCTACGAGGTCTGCCCGGTGAAGATCGACATCCCGTCGGTGCTCGTGCACCTGCGCGGGCGCGTCGTCCGCGAGCAGCGGTCGCGCATCGACCCCGAGACGGCGGCGATGCGCGTGCTGGCGGCGGTGTTCGCGTCGCGCCGGCGCTACGAGCGCGCGCAGGGCCTGGCGCGGCTCGGCCGCGGCCCGGCCGCGAGGCTGCGCGGCGGCCCGCTGTCGGCCTGGACCGATGCGCGCGACCTGCCCGAGGTGCCGGCGCAGAGCTTCCGCGACTGGTGGCGGTCGCGCGCGTGAGCGCCGCCGCTGCGCGTGACGTCGTGCTGGCGCGCGTGCGCGCCGCGCTCGCGCCGGGGCCTGGGTCGGTCGCGGCGGCGCCGTCGCGATCCCCCGCGACGTACCGCCAGGCCGGGCGGGCGAGCGATCCTGCGCAGGTCGTCGAGCGCTTCTGCGAGCGCGTCGCGGAGTACCGCGCGCAGGTGCATCGCGTCGGCGCGGCGGATCTCGAGGCGCTGGTCGCCGAGCTGCTGGCGCACCGCCGCGTCGTCGTCCCGGCCGCGCCGCCGTGCGCGGTCCGCGGCTTCACCGCCGTGCCCGACGACCCACCGCTGACGCCGCGCGAGCTCGACGGCGCCGACGCGGTGCTCACCGGGTGCGCGCTCGCCGTGGCGCAGACGGGGACGATCGTCCTCGACGGCTCCGCGCCGTGCGGGCGGCGCGCGATCACGCTCGTCCCCGACCACCACGTCTGCGTCGTGCGGGCCGAGCAGATCGTCGCCGCCGTACCCGACGCGATCGCCGCACTGGAGCGCATCGAGGCGACGCGCCGCCCGATCACGCTCGTCTCGGGGCCGTCGGCGACGTCGGACATCGAGCTCGAGCGCGTCGAGGGGGTGCACGGACCGCGGCTGCTCGACGTCGTGGTCGTGAGCGCGGAGGCGCCAGACCGATGAGTTTGCGCTGCCGGCCGCGGTCACTACGTCAGCCCCGTCCCCGAGGAGAACAGGAGCTGATCATGAGCCTCCCGCAGATCGCATCACGCGACGAATGGCTGGCGGCGCGCACGGCGCTGCTCGCGAAGGAGAAGGCGATGACCCGCCAGCGCGACGCGCTCAACGCCGAGCGCCGCAACCTGCCGATGGTCGAGATCGACAAGGCCTACGTGTTCGCGGGGCCGGACGGCCCGGCGAGCCTGCTCGACCTCTTCGAGGGCCGCCGGCAGCTCATCGTCGGCCACTTCATGTTCGACCCGAGCTGGGACGACGGCTGCCCGAGCTGCTCGGCCGGCGCCGACGAGGTCGCGCAGGGCCTGCTCGACCATCTCCACGCCCGCGACACGACGCTCGCGTACGTGTCCCGCGCGCCGCTGGCGAAGATCGCGGACTACAAGGCGCGCAAGGGCTGGACGTTTCCCTGGTACTCCTCGTACGGCAGCGACTTCAACTACGACTTCCACGTCACGATGGACGAGTCGGTCGCGCCCGTGCAATACAACTACCGCTCCGCCGAGGAGCATGCTCGGGCCGGCGCGACGTTCTTCACCGACGCGGCGCAGCAGCCGTTCGAGATGCCCGGCACGAGCTACTTCCTGCGCGACGGCGAGCGCGTGTTCCACACGTACTCGACGTTTGCCCGCGGCGCCGAGCAGACCGGCGGCTCGTACTACTTCCTCGACCTCACGGCGCTCGGCCGCCAGGAGGACTGGGAGGAGCCCAAGGGCCGGGCGGCCGCCGCGCACGCGGCGAGGCCCGGATTTCGCTGCCTAGACCACCTGGCAGCGCACCACCTACTATCCCGGTCGGGACAATTCGGGGCGTACGGATCCAGATGGGTGCATGATTGTCCCGATCAGGATAATTTGATCTAGATCGATATCTTGTCTGTGCGATATAATCCCGATCGGGACAATGACTGCCTCGCGCATCTCGACACCCGCCGATCTCGGCGCCGCCCTCCGCGCCGCTCGCCGCGCCCGCGGGCTGCGCCTGGACGATGTCGCCTTGGGCGCGGGCGTCGGGGTTCGCTTCCTGAGCGAGCTCGAGCGCGGCAAGCCGACCGCTCGTCTGGCAGAGACGCTTCGGGTGGCGGCGTCGCTCGGTCTTCGGCTGACTCTCGAGGATCCGAATGACCGCTCGAACGCTTGACGTCTGGTGCTTCGAGCAACGAGCAGGCCTGCTCACCGATCGTCGCGATGGTCTGGACTTCGCGTACTCCGAGCAGTGGCGCGACGACGGACTTCCCCCGCTGTCGCAGTCGCTGCCACTCGCCGGCTCATATGAACCCAGTGCCGTCGACGCCTTCTTCGGCGGTCTCCTGCCGGAGGGCTCTCAGCGCAACACGCTGGCGCGCCAGCTCGGGGTCAGCGCGGACAACGACTTCGCGATGCTCGAGGCGCTGGGTGGCGACACTGCGGGCGCCGTGAGCCTCCTCCCGGCGGGCAGCGAGAAGCCGGCGCCGGGCGACGACGTCGAGTGGCTCGACGATGCCCAGCTCGCCGCGCTGATCGACGAGTTGCCTGACCGCCCGATGCATGCCGACGAGGACGGCGAGTACCGGCTCTCGCTGGCGGGCGTGCAGGACAAGCTTCCCGTGGTGGTGGACGACGACGGCCGGGTCGGCTTGACGAAGGGACGAACCCCATCGACGCACATCCTCAAGATCCCGATTCCCAGGCTGTACGACACCGTCCTCAACGAAGCCTTGTGCCCCGCCGTAGGCCGGCTGCTCGGCATCGATACGGTCGCAGCGATGCCGTATCGCGTGGCAGGCCGCGAGTTCCTCCTCGTAGAGCGATACGACCGCGAGCGAGTGGACGGGCGCGTACGCCGACTGCATCAGGAGGACTTCTGCCAGGCGCTCGGCATTCCGTCGCAGCGCAAGTACCAGAACGAGGGCGGCCCCGGCCTCGTCGACTGCTTCGCTCTCCTGCGCCGCGCCGTGGACGTGCCCGCGAGCGATGTGCTGCGGCTCGTCGACTTCGTGGCGCTCAACTTCCTCGTTGGTAACCACGACGCCCACGGCAAGAACTTCTCGCTGCTCTACCTACCGAGCAGCTCCAACGCCGTCCTGGCACCGGCCTACGACGTGTTGAGCTCGACCGTCTACGGCAAGATCCAGCAGATGTCGCGCAAGATGGCCATGAGCATCGGCGGTGAGTACCGGCCCGACTACGTCCGCGCGCGACACCTCGACCGGATGCTCGGCGACGCGGGCCTCGGCGTCGCCGCGGCGCGCCGCCGTCTGCGCGGACTGGCGACGCGGGCACCCACCGCAGCGCGCGCGGCACAGGCGGCGCTGGCCGCGCAGGGCTGGGATGCAGCGGTCGCAACCGAGATCGTGGAGATCGTCGAGCGGCGTGCAACCCGGCTCATGGAGATCGCCGCGCCCGACGCACGCCCGACGCGCTAGACCGGCCGCTCGCGCTCGATCGAGTACAGGTGGCTGTCGCAGAACCCCGGATCGCCGAGCGCAGGACCGACGATGATCACGGCGGTGCGGCGCACGCCGGCCTCGTGGACCTGCGCGGCGATCGTCGCCAGCGTGCCGCGCAGGACGACCTCGTCGGGATGCGAGGCACGGGCGACGACCGCGACCGGGCCGTCCGCGCCGTAGTGCTCCGCGAGCCGCGGGGCGAGCTCGTCGATCGCCTGGACGGCGAGGTGCAGGACGAGCGTCGCGCCGTGGGCAGCGAGGGCGTCGAGCTGCTCGCCGTCGGGCATCGGCGTCGCGCGGCGGGCGTGACGGGTGAGGATCACCGTCTGCGCGACGCCGGGCAGCGTGAGCTCGCGCCCCAGCGACGCCGCGGCGGCCGCGAACGCGGGCACCCCGGGCGTGATGTCGTACGCGATCCCGAGCTCGTCGAGGCGGCGCATCTGCTCGGCGGCGGCGCTCCAGATCGAGATGTCGCCCGAGTGCAGGCGGGCGACGTCGTCGCCGCGCTCGCGGGCGGCGCGGTACTCCTCGACGATCGCGTCGAGGTCGAGGTGCTGGGTATCGATCAGGCGCGCGCCCTGCGGGGCGTGGGCGAGGACCTCGTCGGGGACGAGCGCTCCCGCATACAGGACGACCGGCGACGCGGCGATCAGGCGCTGCGCGCGCAGCGTGATGAGGTCGGCGGCGCCCGGGCCGGCGCCGATGAAGTGGACGATCACGGGACGCGCAGCTCCCACTGCGTGATCGGCATCGCCGGGCGCCAGCCGGTGAACCGCCCGAGCGGCTCGGCGTGCGCGATCGCCAGCCGCGTCAGCCGGCCGCCGTGCTCATCGTGGGCGCGCGCGAGCAGCGTCTCGCCCTCGACGGTGACGACGTTGGCGACGAGCCGGCCTCCGGGCGCGAGCGCACCCATGCAGCGCATGAGCAGGCCGTAGCTCGACACGCCGCCGCCGACGAAGATCGCGTCCGGGCGGCCGGCCAGGTCGTCGAGCGCCTCGGGCGCCGAGCCGTGGACGACCTCGAGCGACGGCACGCCGAGCGCCAGCGCGTTGGCGGCGATCCGCTGGGCGCGCGCCGCGTCGCGCTCGATCGCCACCGCACGCGCGCCCGGCGCGGCGCGCAGCCATTCGATCGCGACCGACCCGCTGCCGGCGCCGATGTCCCACAAGCAGCTGACCCGCCACCGGCACGAGCGCCGCGAGCGTCACCGCGCGCACGTCGCGCTTCGTGATCTGGCCGTCGTGCTCGTAGGCGTCGTCGGGCAGGCCCGGGGAGCGGCCCAGCAGCGGCCCGTCGCCGCGGACCTCGAGCGCGACGAGCTGCAGCGGCGCAGCGTCGCGATCCTCCCAGTCGCCGGCGGTCGACTCGACGATCCGCTCGGCCGCGCCGCCGAGCTCCTCGAGCACGACGAGCCGGCTCGCCGCGAAGCCGCGCTCGCGGGCCACGCGCGCGACCTCGGCCGCCGTGCGCGCGCCGAAGCCGAGCACCATGATCCGCCGGCCCGGCTGCAGCGCGGGCGCGACGGCCTCCGGAGTGCGGCTCGTCGCCGAGACGAGCTCCACGCCGTCGGCCGGCCAGCGCAGCCGCGCGCAGGCGAGCGCGAACGACGACACCGCGGGGATGATCCGCACGCCCTCCCCGCCGAGGCGGCGCAGGATCGTCGCGCCGACGCCGTGCAGCAGCGGGTCCCCGCTGGCGAGCACGGCGACCTCACGGCCGTCGCCGGCGAGCGCGGGCAGCTCGTCGACGAGCCTGGTGAGCTGCTTCGGCCAGGGCCGCCGCTCGCCGCTCGCCGTCTCGGGGACGAGGTCGAGCTGGCGCTGCCCGCCGATGAGGAGGTCCGCCGCGAGGACGGCCGCGCGCGCCTCCTCGCCCAAACTCGGCCACCCGTCGGCGCCGATGCCGACGACGGTGATCACCCGCCGACCGCCGCCGCCAGCAGGCCCGCGAGCCGCGCGTTGTCGCGCGGTCCGCGCGCGGTGATCCGCAGGTCGCCGGCGGTCAGGCCGGGAAACGACCCGGCGGGCCGGACCGCGATCCCCGCGTCGCGCAGCCGCGCCGTGACCGCGGCGCCGTCGCGGACGCGGACGAGCACGTAGTTGGCCGCCGCGGGCCAGGTTCGCAGGCCGGGAACGTCTGCCAGCCGCTGCTCGAGGTCCACCCGCTCGGCCTGCGCCCGCGCCGCCGCCTCGCCGAGCGCCTCCGGGCGCTGGGCCATCGCCAGCAGCGCCGCGAGGGCGAGCGCGTTGCACGACCACGGCGGGCGCACGGCGCGCAGCCGGTCGGCAAGCGGTGCGGGCGCGACCGCGTATCCGGCGCGCAGACCGGGGATCGCAAGCGACTTCGTCAGCGAGCGCGTGACGATGACGTCGGGCAGCGGCTCGCGCACGAGCGACGACGGCTCGCCGGGAACGAGGTCCATGAACGCCTCGTCGATGACGACGGTGCGGCCGGGACGGCGCAGCGCGAGCAGCGCGCCCCTCGAATCCAGCGTGCCGCTCGGCGAGGCCGGGTTGCCGACGACGACGAGATCGGCCGCCTCCGGGACGGCCGCGGGATCGAGCGCGAAGCCGCGCTCCGCGTCGCGCAGCACGCGCGCGACGGGGACGCCGTGCGCGCGCAGCGCAGCCTCCGTCTCGGTGAACCCCGGGTGCACGCAGGCCGCCAGGCGCGGGCGCAGCGCGGCGGGCAGGAGCCACAGCGCCTGCGCGGCGCCGTTGCAGGGGACGATCTCCTCCGCCGCGCGGCCGTGCAGCGCCGCGAGCGCAGCCACGGTCTCGGCCTCGCGCGGGTACGCCGAGACGTCCTCCTCGAGCGCTCGCCGCAGCGCCGTGCGCAACCACGCGGGCGGGCCGCCGGCGAGCACGTTGACCGCGTGGTCGGTCTCGCCGGGGCGCACGAGCGTGTCGCCATGGTGGCGCAGATCCTCCGTGCCGGCCGGCGCCGCGGCCACCGGCGGCGGCAGTTCGAGCGCCCGTCCGGCGACGACGAGCACCGCGCGCGCCGCGACCGCGCTGAGCGCCTGCGTCGCCTCGCCGAGCGCGTCGAGCCAGGCGCGCGAGAGCGCGTCGGCGGGCAGCAGCCCCTCGCCCGCCTGCTC
Organism: uncultured Solirubrobacteraceae bacterium; assembly: GCA_963727785.1. Classification (GTDB taxonomy): domain Bacteria; phylum Actinomycetota; class Thermoleophilia; order Solirubrobacterales; family Solirubrobacteraceae; genus CADCVQ01. The sequence continues at coordinate 165,652 of CAVSHS010000037.1, read as the reverse complement.
GGCGACGACGATGACCGGATCGTGCGTGCCCGCGGCCGCGCGGGCGAGGGCGCCGACCTCGTCGCGCACGTCGGCTCGCCCGCGGTGCATCGCGCCGGCGATCCACGTGCCGAGCCCGTCGATCAGGACGCAGCAGCCTGGAGCAAGCGCCGGCGCCAGCTGGTCGCCCGCAACGACGGTCTTCCACCGCGCCGGGCGGCGCGCGACGTGGGCAGCGATCCGCGCCGCCATCGATCCGTCCGCGGGATCGGCCGTCGCGACGTAGCGCACGGGCAGCCCGCTCGCGCGCGCGAGCCCCTCCGCGTACGCGCTCTTGCCCGAGCGCGTCCCGCCGAGGACGAGCGTCAGGCTCACGACGGCGCGCCGCCGCCGCCCGGCGCAGCGGCCGCGACTCGGATCGACGCCTGTTCCGGGGACGGCTCGCGCGCCGCAGCCGCGACGAGCCGCCGCGCCGCCTGCGGGAAACGCGGCCCAGTGGACGTGCAGGTAGGAGCCGTGGACAGCGCCCGCGACGAGGCCCTCGGCGCGCGTGCGCCCGCGCGCGGTCAGCTCCCACGCCGCGGCGCCCGTCGCCCTCGACCGCGGAGTAGTGAAACTCGTGCCCGCGGACCGCCTCGCCGGCCTGCCATAGCGCCGATCCCGCGACCGCGACGGCCTCGCGGTAGCCGATCGACAGCCGTCCCGCCATCCGCCCGCGCGCCGGCAGCACGCCGCACATCGGCACGCCGTCGAGCTCCTCGCAGAGGTACAGCAGGCCGCCGCACTCGGCCAGCACCGGGCGCCCGGAGCGCGCGAACGTGGCGATGTCCGCGCGCAACGGAGCGTTCGCCGACAGCTCGGCGCCGAAGATCTCCGGAAATCCGCCGGCGAGGATGAGCGCGCCCGCGCCCGCAGGCAGCGCGCTGTCGCTCATCGGGTCGAACGGCGCGAGCGTGGCGCCGGCGGCGCGCAGCAGCTCGAGGTTCTCCTCGTAGTGAAACGAGAACGCGGGACCGCGGGCGATCGCGATCGTCGCCGCGCCACCGCCGGCGAGCGCGGGAGCACGTTCTTCCCCCGGGCTCCTAGCAGGTGCTGGCCGTGGCCTCGCATTTGCCAGGACCTCTCCGGAAGCCATGGGCGACCACGGAGCGCCCCCCAGCGGCGGCGCCGAGCGCGCGAGCGCCAGCACCCCGTCGAGGTCGACGTGCGCGAGCACCGCCTCGCCCAGCGCCTCGATCGCGCCCAGCGTGCGGGCCTCGCGCTCGACCGCCGGCACGAGCCCGAGGTGGCGCTCCGGCGCGGCGACGCGATCGTCGCGCCGCAACGCGCCGACCACCGGCACGCCGAGCGGCTCGATCGCCTCGCGCAGCAGCTCGACGTGGTGGTCGGAGCCGACCTTGTTGACGATGACGCCCGCGATCTCGACGTCGGGATCGAACGTGCGGTAGCCGTGGACGATCGCCGCCGCGCTGCGCGCCATCGAGGCGGCGTCGATCACGAGCAGGACCGGGGCGTCCAGCAGCTTCGCGACGTGCGCCGTCGAGGCCAGCTCGCCGCGGCCCGACGCGCCGTCGAACAACCCCATGACGCCCTCGATCACCGCGACGTCCGCGCCCGCGGCGCCGTGCAGGAACAGCGGCGCGATGAGCTCCGGCCCGGACAGGAACGCGTCGAGGTTGCGGCCCGGGCGCCCGGACGCCAGCGCGTGGTAGCTGGGGTCGATGTAGTCCGGCCCGACCTTGAAGCCCTGCACGACCTGCCCGCGCGCGCGCAGCGCCGCGATGAGCCCGCAGGCGACGGAGGTCTTGCCCGCGCCCGAGCTCGTCCCCGCGACGACGACGCGCGGGACCGTCATCGCGAGCACCGGCCTTCCGGCTCGACGCCGGCGACGAACGAGCAATGGCGCGCTGTCACCACTCGATGCCCTGCTGTGCGCGGATGCCGGCGTCCATCTGGTGCTTGACCTTGACGACCTCGCTCACGAGGTCGGCGGCGTCGATCAGCTCCTGCGGGGCGTCGCGGCCGGTGACGACGACGTGCTGGAAGCCGGGCCGCTCGCGCAGCGTCGTGACGAACTCGCCGACGTCGATCCAGCCCCACTTCAGCGGGTAGGTGATCTCGTCGAGCAGGAGGAACTCGTAGCGCTCGTCGGCGATGACCTGCTTGACGTGCTGCCAGCCGGCGCGCGCGAGGTCGGCGGACTCGTCGAGGTCCTTCGACAGCCACGACCAGCCATCGCCCATCTTCTCCCAGTCGATCCCGCCGAGCGCGGCTGCGGCCTTCGCCTCGCCGACCTTCCACTTGCCGGACTTCACGAACTGGTAGACGCCGCAGCGGTAGCCGCGCGACCAGGAGCGCAGGAGCATCCCGAACGCCGAGGTCGACTTGCCCTTGCCGTGGCCGGTGATGACGATCAGCAGCGGCTTGTCGCGCGGCTTGCGGCGCTTGGGCTCGGCGCTGCCGCGATCGCCGGGGCGGTGCGGGACGTCGACGTCGTCGCCGCCGTGCTTCGTGAGCGGGTCGGTGCTCATCGCGAGCGTCCGCCTTCCGGCTCGATTGCGGCGTCGGTCGAGCAATGACGCGCTGTCATGCGGCCCTCCTGGGACTCGGGTGCTGCGAACGGGGCAGTGCGATGAGGCTCGCGCCCGCGGCGAGCGCGAGCGAGCGCGCGAGACCGAGGCGGACCGCGCCCTCCTCGGTGTCGACGACGTGGACGGCGTCGGCCGCGTGGCCGAGCCGCGCGGCGGCGGCGTGCGCCTCGGGCGCGCGGCCGTCCGTGAGGACGACGGCGATCGCGCGCCGCCGCGGATCGCGCGAGCGGTCGCGGCGGATGAGCTCGGTCGCGGCGTCGAGGCCCGCCGCGAGCGGCGTTCGCCCGCCCGTGCGCAGCGCGTGCACGGCGGCCGCGGCGTGCTCGAGCGGCGCGCCCGGGACGTGGACGACCTCTGCGCGCGCGTCGCGGAACGCGACGATCGCGACGCGGTCGCGGCGCGCGTAGGCGTCGCGCAGCAGGCCGAGCAGCGCGCCCTTCACGCGCGCCATGCGGCGCCGCGCGGCCATCGAGCCGCTCGCGTCGATGACGAGGCACAGCAGCGTGCCCTCGCGACCGGCGCGGACGTTCACGCGGCGGGCGGCGCGATCGCCGGTCGCCAGGCGCTCGCGCAGCGTCGCGACGAGCGCGAGGTCGCCGTCGTCGGAGGAGGCGCCGGCGGCGGCGCGCCGGCTGTCGATCGGCGCCGCGGCCGGGCCGCGGGCGCGGGCGCTGCGACCGCTGCGTGCGGCACCGGGGCCGCGCTGCAGCAGCGGCGGCAGGGCGAGCGCCTGGGCGCGCTCGGCCGCGTCGAGCCGGTCGCGCGGGGCGGGCGCGGCGAGGTCGGGCGCTTCGCGCGCGGGCGCGTCGCCGGCGCCGCGGGCGGCGGGCGCGTCGGCCGCCGCGGGCGCGGGCGCGTCGTCGCGGCCGTTGGAGGGCGCGTCGCTCGCGCTGCCCGGCGGCGGCAGCGTTCCCCCGCCTGTCGGCGGTGACGGCGGCGGCGGATCGTCCGAAGGCCCGTCGCCCTCCTCCTCCAGCGCGCGGTCGATGTCGCCCGGGTCGCCGGCACCGCCACCCAGAGGATCGCGCCGGCGGCGGTGCGCCAGCGCGAGATGCGCGGCGCGGCGCACGTGCTCGGCGCTCACCTCGTCGACGCCCTCCAGGGCCGCCAGCACCCGCGCCGTGCGCGCGGTGACGACGTCGCCGCGCATCCCGTCGACGCCGATCTCCGCGCACGCGCGCACGATCCGGTCGAGCTCGCGCTCGCCCAGCCGCACCGACGCCAGCCGCTCGCGCGCGGCCACGATCGAGGCCGCGACGTCGGCGTCGGCCTCCGCCCAGGCCGCTGCGAACGCCAGCGGATCGGCCTCGTAGGCCAGGCGCCGCCGCACGATCTCCGCACGCACGGACGGCTCGACAGGCGCCGCGACCTCGACGCCGAGCCCGAAGCGGTCCAGCAGCTGCGGGCGCAGCTCGCCCTCCTCGGCGTTCATCGTCCCGACGAGCAGGAAGCGCGCGTCGTGGCGCACCGACACGGCGTCGCGCTCGACGTGGCAGACGCCCATCGCGGCGGCGTCGAGCAGGACGTCGACGAGATGGTCGGGCAGCAGGTTGACCTCGTCGACGTACAGCACCCCGCGGTGCGCGCGGGCGAGCAGCCCGGCCTCGAAGGCGCGCTCGCCCGCGAGCGCCCGGCCGAGGTCCAGCGCGCCGACCAGGCGGTCGATCGTCGCGCCGACCGGCAGCTCGACGAGCGGCGCCGGGCGCTCCTGCACCGCGGCGGCCGCGTCGACGACGCCGTCCGGCGCGAGGTCGCCGGGCGCGAAGCAGAACGGCTGCGCGGCCGCCGCGGGCACGGCCGGCAGCAGCGGCGCGAGCGCCCGCACGGCCGTCGACTTCGCGGTCCCGCGCTCGCCGCGCACGAGCACCCCGCCGACCTCGGGCGAGACGGCGTTGACGAGCAGCGACTCCAGCAGCGCCTCCTGGCCGACGATCGCCGAGAACGGATAGCCCGGTGTCACGCCGACGCCTCCTCCAGCTCGCCCTCGAGCTCGAGGTAGCGCGCCCGGATCGCGCCCATCGTCGCGCCCGCCGGCGCGTCCCAGAGGCCGCGATCGGCGGCCTCGAGCAGCCGCTCGGCGATCGAGCGCGCGGCCCACGGGTTCGAGCGGCCCATGAACGCGCCGACGTCGGCGTCGAGCAGGTACTTGCGCGCGACGTCCTCGTACATCCAGTCCTCCGCCACGCCCGTCGTCGCGTCGTAGCCGAACAGGTAGTCGACGGTCGCGGCGAGCTCGGCCGCGCCCTTGTAGCCGTGGCGGATCATCGACGCGATCCAGCGCGGGTTGGCGACGCGCGCGCGGAACACGCGCCGCGTCTCCTGCCCGAGCGAGCGCGACACGACGCGCGACGGGTCCGACGAGTCGCCGAGCACCGCCGCCGGCTCGCGCCCCGTCAGCGCCCGCACGGTCGCGACCATCCCGCCGTGGTACTCGTAGTAGTCGCCGGAGTCCAGGATGTCGTGCTCGCGGCTGTCGACGTTCTTCACCGCGACGTCGATCCGCGCGAAGCAGCCGCGCATCGCGCCGCGCGCGGACGCGCCGTCGAGGCCGCGACCGTAGGCGTAGCCGCCCCACGCCTCGTAGACCTCGGCGATGTCGCCGTCGTCGCGCCAGTCGCGCGCGTCGAGCAGCTGCGCGAGGCCGGCTCCGTAGGCGCCGGGCTTGGAGCCGAAGATCCGCGTCGTCGCCTGGCGCCAGGCGGGCGCGGCGTCCAGCTCGCCGGCGAGCGCCGCGGCGTCCTCGCGCGCGTGCGCGGCGACGAAGTTCATGTCCGCCGGCTCGTCGAGCGAGGCGACGAGCGCGACCGCGTCGTCGAGCAGCCTCAGCAGGTGCGGGAACGCGTCGCGGAAGAAGCCCGAGATCCGCACGGTGACGTCGATCCGCGGGCGGCCGAGCTCCTCGAGCGGGATCACCTCGATGCCCGTCACGCGGCGCGACTCGCGCGCCCACACCGGCCGTACGCCGAGCAGCGCGAAGATCTCGGCGGCGTCGTCGCCCTGCGTGCGCATCGCCGACGTCCCCCACGCGACGAGGCCGACCATCCGCGGCAGCTCGCCGTGGTCGGCGACGTGGCGGTCCAGCAGCGCGGTCGCCAGGCGCCTGCCGGTCTCCCAGGACAGCTGCGAGGGCAGCGCGCGCGGGTCGACGGAGTAGAAGTTGCGCCCCGTCGGCAGGACGTCGACGCGCCCGCGCGTCGGGCTGCCGCTCGGTCCCGCGGGGACGTGGCGGCCGTCGAGCGCGGCGAGCACGTTCACGAGCTCGTCGGTGGTCTGCGCGATCCGCGGGACGACGGTCTCGGCGGCGAAGCGCAGCGCGCGCTGCACGCCGGCGTCGGCGCGGCCGAGCACGTCGAGGCACACGTCCGCCACCGCGCCGGGCGACCATGCGCGCGACGCGAGCGCGTCGAGCAGCGCCATCTGCGCGGCCTCGAGCCGGTCGATGACGTCGCCGTTGGAGGACGCCGGCCCGCGGAAGCGCGCGACGAGGTCGCCCGGCACGCCGGCGGCCGGCGCGCCCGCCGCATCCACCATCGCCGGCTCGTCGAGGCCGAACGCCGCGCCGACCGCGCGCCGCAGGCCCGGCACCGCGCCGTCCCCTTCGCCCGATCCGAGCCGCCCGACCGCGCTGACGAGCCCGCGCAGCTGATCGCCCGCGGGCGGCACGCCGAGCACGTGCAGCCCGTCCTTGACCTGGATGTCCTTGACCTCGCAGAGGTAGCCGTCGATGTGCTCGACGAGCAGGCCGAGGTCGTCGGGGCGCTCCTGCACGCCGAGGTCGGCCTGCAGGTTCGCGCGCTCGATCGCGTCCCAGATCTGCACCGCGAGGCCCGGCAGCTTCGGCGGGTCGAGGATCTCCAGGCGCGCGTACTCGTCGAGCAGCGCCTCGAGCTCGGCGAGCTCGTCGTACGTCTCGGCGCGCATCATCGGCGGGACGAGGTGGTCGACGATCACGGCGTGCACGCGGCGCTTGGCCTGCACGCCCTCGCCGGGATCGTTGACGACGAACGGGTAGACGAGCGGCATGTCGCCGAGCGCCGCGTCGGGCGCGCAGCGCGACGACAGCGCGAGCATCTTGCCGGGCAGCCACTCGAGCGTGCCGTGCTTGCCGAGGTGGACGATCGCGTCCGCGCGCCATGCCGCCTCGAGGTAGCGGTAGCAGGCGAGGTAGTGGTGCGTCGGCGGCAGCTCGGGGTCGTGGTAGATGCCGACCGGATCGTCGCCGTAGCCGCGCGGCGGCTGGATCGCGATGAGCACGTTGCCGAGCTCCAGCGCCGCCACGACGAAGTCCTCGCCGTCGAGGAACTCGCTCCCCGGCGGCGGGCCCCAGCGCTCCTCGATCGCGCTGCGCAGCGTGTCCGGCAGCGTCGCGTACCACGCCTCGTACTCCGCGATCGGGAAGCGCAGCGTCGCGCCGGCGAGCTGCTCGTCGGTGACGAACTCGGGGTCGTGGCCGCCGCCGGCGATGAGCGCGTGCATGAGCTCGTCGCCGTGGCCGTAGGGGCGCTCGACGGCGTAGCCGGCGTCGTGCAGCGCGTCGAGCAGGCCGAGCGCGCTCGCCGGCGTGTCGAGCCCGACCGCCATCCCGACGCGCGCGTGCTTCGTCGGGAAGCTCGTCAGCAGCACGGCGATCCTCTTCTCCGCGTTGGGCGTCGTGCGCAGCCGCGCGTGGCGGACGGCCAGCCGGGCCACGCGCCCGCAGCGCTCGGGGTCGGCGACGTAGCGCGGGATCGCGGCGCCGACGATCGAGCCGCCCTCGCCGCGCTCCTTGAAGGACACGACGCCGCCGAGCAGGCGGCCGTCGAACTCGGGGATCGCGACCTGCGTCGCGGCATCCAGCGGCGTCAGGCCGCTGCCGGACTCCTCCCACGCCGCGCGCGACGAGGTCGCGCAGACGGCCTGGATGACCGGCACGCCGAGCGCCTCCAGCGCGGCGGCGTCCCAGCGCTGCTCGGCGTCGCCGGCGTGCGAGCCGCCGGTCGCGAGCATCGTCACGAGCAGCGCGTCGACGTGGCCGTCGAGCAGCGCGAGCGCCGGGACGTGGCCGTCGCCGTCGCGGCGCAGCGTCGTCGACCAGACGGCGAGCGCGTTCGCGCCCGCGGCCTCGATCTGCGCGCGAGCTCGTCGACCCACGCGGCGTTGCCGGTGATCCGGTGCGAGCGGTAGAAGCAGATGCCGATCGTCGGGCGACCGGGCTCGTGCGCCGCGAGCGCGTCCTCGATCGGGACGTCGCCGATGCCGGGGACGTAGACGCCGAGGTCCGGCACCTCGTGCGGCGGCTCGAAGCCGTGGCCCTCGAGCAGGAACGTGTCGGCGAGGAAGCGCAGCAGCTGCTCGACGTTCGCGATGTCGCCGTGGCGCAGGTACTCGCCCGCCTGCGCGACCGCGCCCGCCGGAGCGAGCGACAGCGCCGTCATCTCCGCGTCGGGCTCGATCTCGCCGCCGAGCGCGAGCAGCGCGATCCCCCGCTCCTGGCAGCGCGCGCGCAGCAGGTCGAAGCCCTCGGGCCAGCCGCGCCGGCCGCCGAGGATCCGGCACAGGACGACGGCCGCGTCGTCGAGCACGTCGTCGACGAAGGCCTGCTGGTCGATCGCGCCGCCCGGGTTCGCGCAGCGCACGGCCGGGAAGTCGTCGCCGAGGCGCTCGACGGCGGCGGCGGTCGCGAGGATCTCGGTATCAGCAGTCGTGACGAAGCGCAGCAACGGCTCGCACCTCCGTATGGATCGTGGGCAGGTCGGTCGGGGCACCGGTCTCCAGCAGCCGCAGGACGGCATCGGTGTCGAGGTGCTGCTCGACGAGGTCGCCGAGGACGTCGAGGCGCCGCTCGCGAAGTGTGGCGAACGGCTCGGAGCCCGCGACGAACGTGCGGCCGCGGGCGCGGGCGACGGCGCGCAGCAGCGCGCGGCGCAGCGCGTCGTCCTCGAGCGCGCCGTGCCAGGCCGTGCCGAGCGTCCAGCCGTCGCGGCAGCCGTCGGGCTCGCCGTCGTCGGCGACGAGCAGTGGCTCGCCGCCGTGACGGGCGACCCGGCCGTGGCGGATCTCGTAGCCGGTCTGCGTCCGCGCTCCCTCGAGCCATGCGCAGGTTCCCGCGCGGCGGCGCAGGAGCTTGTCGCGCGCGAAGACGGTCCGCACCGGCAGCAGGCCGAGCCCGTCGATGGCGCCGGCGCGCGACTCGATCCCGTCCTCGATCGACGCGCCGAGCATCTGGTAGCCGCCGCAGATGCCGAGGATCGGCGCGCCGGCGGCGGCGCGCGCGCGCAGCGCCTCGTCGAGCCCGGCCGCGCGCAGGCGCGCGAGGTCCTCGACGGTCGCCTTCGTCCCGGGGATGACGACGAGGTCGGCGCGCTCGACGTCGGCCGGCGAGCGCGTGAAGCGCACGCGCACGCCGGGCTCGGCGCTGAGCGCGTCGAGGTCGGTGAAGTTGCTCATCCAGCGCAGCCGCAGCACGACGACGTCGAGCGTGTCGGCGAGCGCCGGCGCCTCCGGCGCGCGCGCCTCCAGCGCGAGCGAGTCCTCCGCGTCCATCCACAGGTCCTCGACGAACGGCAGCACGCCGAGCACGCCGCGGCCCGTGCGCGCGCGCAGGTCATCCAGCCCGGGCGCGAGGATCGACGCGTCGCCGCGGAACTTGTTGATGACGTAGCCCGCGACGAGCGCCTGGTCGGCGGGCTCGAGCAGCGCGAGCGTGCCGAGCAGCGAGGCGAAGACGCCGCCGCGGTCGATGTCGCCGACGACGATCACCGGCAGGCCGGCGGCGCGCGCGAGGCCCATGTTCGCGAGGTCGCCCGCGCGCAGGTTGATCTCCGCCGGGCTGCCGGCGCCCTCGCAGATGACGGCGTCGTAGCGCGAGCGCAGGTCCGCGAGCGCCGCCTCGACGACCGGGCGCAGCTCGCGCCTTCATCGCCTGGTAGGAGCGCGCGTCGGCGTCGCCGTACGGCGTGCCCATGACGATGACCTGGCTGTTGCGCTCGCCCGACGGCTTGATGAGCACCGGGTTCATCGCGGCCTCCGGCTCGGCGCCCGCGGCGGCCGCCTGGACGGCCTGCGCGCGGCCGATCTCCGCCCCGCCCGGCGTGACGACGGAGTTGAGCGCCATGTTCTGCGCCTTGAACGGCGCGACCGACACGCCGCGGCGCGCCAGCCAGCGGCACAGCCCGGCGGTCACGATCGACTTGCCCGCGTCGGAGTGCGTGCCGCAGACGAGCAGCGCGCCGCTCATCGCGAGGACCCACGTCGCGGCCACACCTGTACGACGGTCGAGCAATGGCGCGCTGTCATCGCAGGCTCCAGGCGGCGACGCTCGCCGCCAGCGCCGCGGCGCCGACGCGGCTCGACAGGCGGTTCGCGCGGCCGATGTCGGCGGCGACCGGCGCGCGGCCGTCGCCGAGCGACGGCCGCTCCTCGGCGCGCCCCCCGTACGCCAGCGGCCCGCCGAGCCGGAGGTCCAGCGCGCCCGCGAACGCGGCCTCCATCCGCCCCGCGTTCGGGCTCGGATGGGCGGCGCCGTCGCGGCGCAGGACGCGCCACGTGCGCGCCGGCGCCCGGCCGCAGAGCACGGTCAGGCCGGCACCCGCGCGCGCCGCGGGCCAGCCGAGCGCGTCGTCGAGGCGCGCCGCCGCCCAGCCGAAGCTCGCGTACCGCGGCGAGCGGTGGCCGACCATCGCGTCGAGCGTGTTCGCGGCGCGGTAGGCGGCGACGCCCGCCGGGCCGAAGACGGCGCCGTAGACGAGCGTCCCGACGACGGCGTCGCTCGTGTTCTCGGCGACCGACTCGACGACGGCGCGGGCGATCCCGCCGGCGTCGAGCGCCGCCGCGTCGCGCCCCGCCAGCGCGGGCAGCGAGCGCCGCGCGGCGTCGAGGTCGCCGCGCTCGAGCTGCGCCGCGATGTTCGCCGCCTCGCGGCGCAGCGAGCGCCCGCCGAGCGCGGTCCACGTCAGCAGCGCGAGCGCCGCGCGGCGGCCGAGCAGCCGCGCCAGCCCGTGGCCCGCGAGCGCCGCGCCCGCGACGAGCGCGCCCGTGAACACGACGCCGCGGCCGCGCCGCGGCGCGTAGACGGCGCGTTCGAGCGCGAGCGCGACGCGGCCGAAGCCCGCCACCGGATGCCCGCGCCGCGGATCGCCGAACGCGAGGTCCGCGCCGTAGCCGAGCGCGAGGCCGAACTAGGGTTTCGGCCTGCGGACGACGTCACACGATCACCGCCGCGTTGACGCGCGCGACCGTCCAGCGGCCGTCGTGCGCGTGCAGCTCCGTCAGCCCCAGCGGCGCGACGTCGACGCGCCAGAACGCCGCCGCCGGCGCGCCGAGCGCGTGCACGACCGCGGCCTTCACGACGCCCGCGTGCGTGACCGCGATCGCGCGGCCGTCGCGCGCGGCCTGCGCGTCCATCCAGCCGGCGACGCGCTGCAGCAGCGCGGCGAGCGTCTCGCCGCCGTGCGGGCAGGCGTGCGGATCCACCAGCCAGTCGCTGACGCCGTCCGGGTCGGCCTCGTGCACCTCCGCCAGCGTGCGGCCCGCCCAGTCGCCGAGGTCGCCCTCGGCGAGCATGGGATCGACGGTCGCGTCGAGCTCCGCCGCCGCAGCCGTCTCGACGCGCCCGCAGCGCCGGGCTGCAGAGCGCCTCGCCGCGCCCGAGCCTCCCGGCCAGCTGCGCGGCCGCCGCGCGGCCGGCGTCGTCGAGCGGCTCGTCGATCGGGAACGCGTTGCGCCGGACGGCGTCGGTCGACCCATGGCGGATGAGCAGCAGCCGGCGCATGGCCGTGCCGGTACGGGCACTCAGGCGCCGACCGTGACCGGCGCCCGGCGCGGCGAGCGCTCGCCGACCAGTCGCTCGGCGAGCGCTCCGAAGCCGAGCCCGATCGTCGCGAAGAGCGTCGCGGTGATCCCGAGCGAGGCGACGCGGAAGCGCCACAGCACGTCGGCCGGGAATCCCTTCGGCGTCTCGTGGACCGCCGGGAGGATGAGCTGGGCGACGGCGATGAGCACGATGAATCCCCCCACCGCGAGGGTCGTCGCGTTCCAGGCGCCGAGCCGCTGCAGCAGCGCGCGGCGGATCCGTGCGGCGGCGATGAACGCGACGACCGAGATCGCGATCATCGCGACGAACACGGCGGTCCGGCTTCCGATCGTGTCCGGGTTGCCGACCGTCGGCGGGTTCGCCGGGTACTTCGTGAACGGCACGAGGATGATCGTGACGTAGGCGCCGAGCGCCAGCACCGCCGCGGTGAGGCGCGGGCTGAACGCGCCGATGCGACCGTAGGCCCAGGCGAACGCGAGACCGAACAGCCCGCCGAGCGCGACGCCCATGACGACCGTGCCGGTCAGCAGCCCGAGCGTGCGCTGGATGCCGCGCGAGACGAGCTCGGCCTCTGCCGGCTCGTGGTTCAGGCGCGCGAGCTGCTCCTCGAAGTCGATCGCGTGCTGGACCTGCGGCTCACCGAAGATGTATGCGAACGCGAACGCGAGCAGGCCGGCGGCCACGCCGACGAGCATGCCCCGCACGAGCAGGGAGCGGACCATTCGGGCCGCCTAGTGGCAGGGGAAGCCGAGCAGGTGGCGAGCGTCGTGCACGAACTCGTGGACGGAGCTGCCGGAGACGATCGACGCCGCGCCCTCCTCGGCGCCGACGAAGTACAGCAGCACGAGCAGGATCACGCCCGCGAAGATGGCGTACGGAAGGATCTCGCCCGGCGACGCAACCGGGACGGGGACTGTGCTGGGCTGGGACTCGATCGCTAGGTCGGACAACGCGGGTACCTCCTCGGGATCGTGCGTCCCGCTTGTGGATGGCGCGTGCCGACGAGGTATCTGGCTCTCGAAGGACCCCTACAGCCCTCCGATCACAGTGGCGCGACCGCGCCGGCTTCGCACCGGCTTCCCGCGCCGCCACGCGTAGGCGGCCAGCATATCGGACCATCGGGCACCCGGAAGCTCGACTACCGTGTCGCCGACGTGAGCGACGCGACGCGCTTGTACCGGCCGGCGACGCCCCCGGGGCACGATCCCTCGCGCGCGGCGCAGCGCGCCGCCGACCCGCGCGGCTGGCGCTACGACGACGACGCGCTGGACGCCGTGCACCGCGTCATCGCCGAGCGCCGCGACATCCGCCGCTTCCGCCCCGACGCGGTGCCCGAGGACGTGCTCGAGCGCGTGCTCGCGGCGGCGCACCGCGCGCCGTCGGTCGGGCTCATGCAGCCGTGGCGGCTCATCGTCATCCGCGGCACCGGGCCGCGCATCGCGATCCGCGACGTCGCCGCGCGCGAGCGCCTGCGCCAGGCGGAGAACTTCGACGAGCGCGCGCGCCAGTTCCTCGACCAGAAGATCGAGGGGATCGTCGAGGCGCCGCTCGGCGTCTGCGTCTGCTGCCACCACGGCACGCCGGGCGAGGAGATCCTCGGCCGCGGCACGATCCCGGACACCGACGTCTACTCGACGGCCTGCGCGATCCAGAACCTCTGGCTCGCGGCGCGCGCAGAGGGGCTCGGCGTCGGCTGGGTGAGCTTCTACCGGCTCGCCGACCTGCGCACGATCCTCGGCATCCCGGAGCGCGTGGACCCGATCGCCTACCTCTGCATCGGCTGGCCCGACGAGCGGCCGGTGCGACCGGGTCTCGAGACGGCGGGCTGGGCCGCGCGGCTGCCGCTGGAGCGCGTCGTGATGGCCGAGCGCTGGGTCGGCGAACCGGGGGGCGAGGTCGGCGACGGCCCGGCGGCCGAACGGCGCCCCGCGCGCGCCCGACCGCGACGCCGCGATCAGCGCCCGCGACCGCTCCGACCGCCTCGTCAAGCCGGGCGGCAGCCTCGGCGCGCTCGAACCGCTGATCGAGCGCTGGGCCGCCGCCAGCGGCGCGCCGCCGCCCGCGCGGATCCGCGCCGGCGTGCTCGTCTGCGCCGCCGACCACGGCCACACCGCCCACGGCACGAGCCTGTTCGGCAGCCACGTGTCCGCGCAGGTCGCGGCCGCCGCCGCGCGCGGCGAGACCGCCGCCGGCGTGCTCGCGCGCGACGGCGGGCACCGCCTGCTCGTCGCCGATCTCGGCCTGCGCGGACCGACGCCGGAGGGCGTGCTCGACCGCAAGGTCGCCGCCGGCAGCGCCGACATGACGGCGGGCGCGCGCGCTCACGCAGGCCGAGCTGCACGCCGCGCTCGCCGCGGGCCGCGAGCTCGCCGCGCAACTCGCCGACGACGGCGTCGACTGCCTCGTGCTCGGCGAGATCGGGATGGGCAACACCGCGACCGCCGCCGCGCTCGCATCGCTGCTGACCGGGCGCGCCCGCGAGCGTGACCGTCGGCCGCGGCACCGGGCTCGACGCGGCGGGCCTGGAGCGCAAGCGCGCGGTCGTCGAGGCGACGATCGCGCTGCACGCGCAGGCCGCCACGCCGGAGGCGATGCTCGCCGCGGCGGGCGGACTCGAGCTGGCCGCGCTCGCGGGCGCCGTCCTCGAGGCCTGGGAGCGCCGCCTGCCGGTCATGCTCGACGGCTACGCGACGGCGGTCGCCGCGCTCGCCGGCGCGCGCCTGCAGCCCGCCGCCGGCGCGGGCCTCTTCGCGAGCCACCTGTCCGCCGAGCCGGGCCATGCGCTCGTCCTCACCGAGCTCGGCCTCGAGCCGCTGCTGGACCTGCGCATGCGTCTCGGCGAGGCATCCGGCGCCCTCGTGGCGCTGCCGCTCGTCGAGCGCGCGGGCCTGCTGCACGCGCAGATGGCGACGTTCGCCGAGGCCGGCGTCGACGAGTCGTGAGCGTCGTCGACGAGCTGCGCGCGGCCACGGACTTCTCACGATCGTGCCGGTCGGCCGGCGCGAGCTGCCCGACGGATCCGAGCAGGGAGCGGTGCTGTGGTTTCCGCTCGTCGGCGGCCTCGTCGGCGTCGTCGCGGCCGCCGCGTACGGGCTCGGCGAGTCGCTGCTCGGGAGCTTCTACGGCGCGGCCCTGGCGCTCACGGTCTCCGCCGTCCTGACCGGCGCGCTGCACCACGACGGCCTCGCCGACACCGCCGACGGGCTCGGCGTGCGCGGCGACCTCGCGCGCCGCCTCGCCGCGATGCGCGACTCCGGGATCGGCGCCTACGGCGCGCTCGCGCTCGTCGCGTACGCGCTGCTCGCGACGGCGGCGCTCGCGCGCCTGTCGCCGCCCGACGCCACGAGCGCGCATCGTCTGCGGCCACACGCTCGGGCGCTGGGCCGCGCTCGCGCAGCTGACGTTCGTCGGGCCCGCGCGCGCGGACGGGCTCGGCGCCGCCTGGTCGGCCGAGCTGCCGGCGTTCGCGATCGGCTCGGTCGTGGCCGTCGCGATCACGCTCGTCGCCGGCGGCATCGGCGCGGGCCTGTCGGCGCTCGCCGGCGCCGCGATCGCCGCCGCCGCGACGGCGCTCCTCGCGCGCCGCCTCGTCGGCGGGCGCACGGGCGACACGCTCGGCGCCGCGGTGCTCGTCACCGAGGTCGTCGTGTACTCGGTGCTGGCGGCGTACCTCGTGACGTAGTTCGGGCCGCCTGCTCCGCCCGAGTGACCACAGATGCGTCTGCGCGAGCCTGCTGCGGCTCGGTAGAGCACTCGCAGGCTGGCCGCCGGATCAACCGAATCACGAGGTTGCGTCTGACGCCACGCGCACCCACACGGCGCTTCGCCCCGTGCCTTCGGCGCGGATTCGTCCGGCATCGCGGCAAGCGTTGAGGACTAGCCGAATCGTCTGGTCGCTGGTCCCTGGAACAGCTCGCCGAATGTCGGCGATCGTGAAGCGCGCAGCCGCCTGGCGGAGGATGTAGGCGCGGACGCGCTCTTGCTTGCTCATGCCCTTGGCCCCGCGCTCGGCTGCGACGCGGTCCTCAAAACGGCGATAGGTCTCGGCGAGCGCGCCGACGAGGTACTCCGTCCAGGGCCAGATCGTGTGCTCACCCTCATGCCAATCGCGCTGCGACTCGTACAGGGCCGCGTAGTAGCCGTTCTTGGTCTCGAAGATCTGTTGCTCGACGCTCACGTACCGGGGAACGCCGTAGCCGAGCTGGAGCAGTTCGCGAGCGGTGACCAGCCGGGCGACGCGTCCGTTGCCATCGGCGACCGGATGAATCGCCAGCAGATCAAGGACAAACGCGGCGAGCAGGACCAGCGGGTGGGCCGCTTTGGTCTGCTGTGCATCGAGATACCGCGCCACGAGCTCGGTCGTGAGGAACGGCGTCTCCTCCGCGGACACCGGCTGAAACACCACCTGCCTGCGACCGCTCTCGTACGAGACGATCGCGTTGTCGTCGGATTTGAAGCTTCCGCCACGGCCGCCGGCGTGCTGGAAGATCTGGCGGTGATAGTGCAGGATCAACGCAACGGATATCGGCTCAGGCCGACTCCGCACCAGCTCGTCGACCGCGTCGCGGTAACCCGCGAACTCGCGCTCGTTGCGATTGCGGAAGCGAGCTCCATCGGCGAGGCGCTCGGCGCGTTCGACATCGACCTCGACACCCTCGATGGCGTTGGAGGCTCTGATCGATGCCACGCGTGCGTTGTCGGCTAGCGCGCGCAGCAGTTCAGGCAGCTGGTCGCGGAACAACTCCTCGCGTCCTCGGCCAACGTCGACTCGCTGAAGCAGCGGTCCCAGTCGGACCGGCTGCCCGGAGAAGGTGCGCTCAATGTCGACGAAGCTCTTCACATCAAGATGAGGCTAAACATACTAATCAAGGGGATCGATTAGCGCGATTAGCGCCGAATTGTCGGCTTTGTGAGCGCCTGGCCTCTAGTTGGGCACCGGCTCATCCCGGCTTTCGGGCTGTGAAGCGGACCGAGGACTTGACGGCGTGCACGCTGGGCTCGACGAAGCCCGCTGCCTGAGGCGATCGGGAAGCTCGTCGGGGCTCCACGCGGACGAACGTGTCGGTGATGTGAAAGAGCCAGAAGACGAGACTGCCGCCGAGGCTGTCGCTTCCCGCGAACACGCCGCCGGGGGCAAGCACACGACAGGCCTCCGTGAACAGCCGGTCCTGCGATGCCGGCGATGGAAGGTGGTGCAGCATCGTGAAGCAGGCAACTGCGCTGAAGCGGTTGTCGGGCAGCGGGATATCCGTCGCGTCGCCCTGGAGCACATCGACGCTCGGAGCGAACTGCGCTCTAGCCGCTGGACCGAGCTGTTCTCCAGCTCGATGACGCTCAGCCGACCCGGCCTGCGCGCGAGTACGCGCGTCGTTGCTCCCAGACCAGGACCGAGCTCGAGAACGTCCTCGCCGAGGTCGACGCCATCCAGTGCCCAAGGCATGAGCTTCTGCTCAGCCGCACGCGCCCAGTGGCGCGACGCGCAGTACAGATGGTGGGCACGGTTCATCGCGGCTGAGGGTACGCGGCAAGATGGCCGTGCGTGGGCCACGCCGGGTGGCCGCGCAAATGCCCACGGCAAGCGCCGTCGCAGCTAAGCTCGGCGCGTGGCGTTGACGAGGGTGCGTGCGGTGACGTTGTGGTCGACGCTGATCGTGCTGGTCCTGATTGCCGTTGTTGCCGTCGCCGTCAGGATCTCCATCGACTGGCCCAACGTCGCGGCGGGCACGGTACCCCCGGAGGATTCATACGATCGCCGGTATGCACTGCATCCCGTGCTGGCGTACGTCCACATCCTGCCGGGTGTCATCTACCTGGTGGGCGCTCCGTTTCAGCTCTCGCGCAGGTTCCGCGCGCGGCGTCTCGCGCTGCATCGGCGGATGGGGCGGGTCGTGCTGTCGGCCGGCGTCATAGCGGGCGTCTTCGCGATCGTGTTCGGAACGTTGTTTCCGTTCGGAGGCCTGTCGGAGGCGAGCGCCACGGTCGTGTTCGGCGCCTACTTCCTCACGGCGCTGGTCATCGCGTTCATCGCCATCAAGAGCCGCGACGTGACCCGCCACCGGCGCTGGATGATCCGCGCCTTCGCGATCGGACTGGCGATCGCGACGATCCGGGTCTGGATCGGCGTGTTCCAGGTATCCGGAGTTCTGTCGCTGGAGGACAGCTTCGGCGTCGCGTTCTGGCTGTCGTTCGTGTTGCACGCGCTCGCGGCCGAGCTCTATCTGGCGAAACGGCCCGGCGCGCAGGGACGCCCGATCGTCGCGACGTAGCCCGTTCCTGTACGGCGAACTCGCCCGCCCGTCGCGCTACTGCGAGGCGCGCCCGCGGCGGCGCTCGAGGTCGAGCTCGACCCCGTCGAGCAGGATCTGCAGGCCGCGCTCGAAGCGCTGCTCGTCGGTCGTCAGCTTGGCCACGCGCATGAGGGCGCCGCGGGGATCGTCGCCGGAGAACGCCGCGAGGTGGGGGAACTCGCCGGTCGCAAGCTGTGTCCCGACGTACGCGAGCATCGCCTCGAGGCGGCGCCTGGCGGCGGAGTCGTGGTCGGAGAAGGCGGCGCCCTCGCGTGCCCGCATGACGTAGCCGAAGACGTAGTCGTCGACGAGCGCGACGATCTCGAACTGGCCCTCGATGTCCAGGCCGGTGCGTGCGGCGACCGCGAGCGACTGCTCGACGTGGTGCAGCGTGTTCGGCCCGGCGCCGTGGTCGCCTGCTCGTCGAAGTGCTCGAGCGATCCACGGATGGCGGGCGAAGACGCCGCGCGTGCGGCGGCGCGATCTCGGCCATGCCCTCGCGCCAGCCGTCGGGCACCTCGGCGGCCGGGATCGAGCAGCTCGCCCATGATCGCGTCGCCGACGAGGGCGATCAGCTCGTCCTTCGTCTTGACGTAGTGGTAGAGCGTCATCGTCCCGGCGCCGAGCTCGCTCGCGATCCGCCGCATCGAGACCGCCTCGAAGCCTTCGGCGTCGGCGATCTGCAGCGCGGTCGCGACGATCCGCTCGCGCGTGTAGCGTCGGCTTGCGCTCGCCGGGCGCGGGGCGGCCAGATCGGCTGCGGAGCTCCTTCGCGACATCTCGCTTGACATCTCGTACAGCGTACTGCTACCCTGTTCGTACGATGTACGACACCAACGTACAGCGTACGAACAGCGGATCGCTCGGCGATCGTCGCTGAGGGTCTCGGCAAGCGCTACGGCGACCTCTGGGCGCTGCGCGACCTCGACCTCAGCGTCCCCGCCGGGTCGCGTCCTCGGCCTGCTCGGCCACAACGGCGCGGGCAAGACGACCGCCGTCCGCATCCTCACGACGCTCGCCCAGCCGACGACGGGCCGCGCCACGCGTCGCCGGGCATCGACGTCGTCGACGACCCGCGCGGCGTCCGCGCCCGATCGGCCTCGCCGGCCAGTCGGCGACCGTCGACGGGCTGCTGACAGCGCGCGCGAACCTCGAGCTCGTCGGCCGCCTGCTACCACCTGCCGAAGGCCGACGCGCGCGCGCCGCGCCGGCGAGCTGCTCGAGCGGCTCGAGCCTCGCCGACGACGCCGACCGGCTCGTCAAGACCTTCTCGGGCGGCATGCGCCGGCGCCTGGACCTCGCCGCGACGCCTCGTCGCGACCCCGCCGGTGCTCTTCCTCGACGAGCCGACGACCGGGCTCGACCCGCACAGCCGCAACGAGCTGTGGGAGCTGCTGCGCGAGCTCGTCCGCGACGGCACGACGCTGCTCCTGACGACGCAGTACCTCGAGGAGGCCGACCGGCTCGCCGACGACATCGTCGTGCTCGACCACGGCCGTGTCGCCGCGGCCGGCTCACCCGCGACGCTGAAGGCGCGGATCGGCGGCGAGCGGATCGACGTTGCGGTCGCCGGCCCGCGGACCTGCACGGCCGCGGCGAGGCGCTCGCCGCGTTCGCCGACGGGCCGGCCGCCAGCGACCCGCGCCGGCGCTGGTCGTCACCGTTCCGGTGCGGCCCGGCACGCCGCTGCTCGAGGTCGTGCGCGCGCTCGACGCCGCGCGGCGTCGCCGCGACCGACATCCACCGTCGCGAGGCCGACGCTCGACGACGTGTTCCTGTCCCTCACGACGACCCGCCGCCGGCCGACGCGGAGGAGGTCGACGTCCGATGAGCGCCCTCGCAGCCGATCCCGTCCAGTCCGGCAGCGCGCCCGCTGGCTCGTCTCCGACAGCCTCGTGCTCGCGCGGCGCAACCTCGAGCACGTCCGCCAGATCCCCGAGAAGCTGCTCGACGTGACGCTGCAGCCGATCATGTTCGTGCTGCTCTTCGTCTTCGTCTTCGGCGGCGTGATCGACGTCCCCGGCGGCAACTACAACGAGTACCTGATCGGCGGGATCCTCGTCCAGACGATCGCCTTCGGGATGATGGGCCCGGCGTCTCGATCGCCACCGACCTCGGCGAGGGCATGGTCGACCGCTTCCGCTCGCTGCCGACGTCGCGCTCGGCGTACCTGCTCGGCCACCTGATCGCCGAGTTCGGCGGCGATCGACGCTCGCGTCGCCGTCCTCGCGCTCACCGGCCTCGCTCGTCGGCTGGCGGATCGACTGCCGATCGTCGCACGCGGTCGCGCGGCTTCGGGCTGCTGCTGCTGTTCGCGGTCGCGATGATCTGGCTCGGCACGCTCATCGGCGTGATCGTGCGCTCGCCCGACGCCGTCCAGGGCATCGCGTTCATGACCGTCTTCCCGCTGACGTTCCTCTCCAACGCGTTCGTGCCCGCCGAGGCCTGCCGGACGGGCTGCAGCAGATCGCCGAGTGGAACCCCGTCAGCGCGGTCGCGCGGCGACGCGACCTGTTCGGCAACCCCACGGCGACGCCCGCCGACGCGGCCTGGCCGCTGCAGCATCCGGTCTGGCGGGCGTCGGCTGGTGCGCCGCTGTTCCTCGCCGTCGCCGCCCCGCTGGCGATCGCGCGCTTCAAGCAGCGCACGACGGAATGACCACGTGCCCGGCGTTGTCCGCGACGGCTCCGACCGCGCTCAGAGCGTCGCCGTCGGACTCGGCGCTCTCGGCGCCGCGGAATGGGGCGATGCGCTCGGCCTCGGCGGCCAGCTCGTCCTTCGCCGGGCGCCGTGAGCCTGCCGACCAGCTCTACCGTGATCACGAGCTTCTTCCCCTTCTTGGCCGGGCGCCACAGGCCCGCGACCTCCCCGCGCGACGAGCACCGTCCCCGGCCCGCCCAGCGCCGTCCAGATCCGCTTGCGCACGGCGGGGTCGGCGCACGAGCAGCTCGCGGTCGCGGGCAGCGTTCAGCGGGTCGAGGTTCGGCAGCAGCCGCACGCCGCGGCCGCGTCGCGCCGGCCAGCGCGGCCTCGTCCTCGGCGAGCGCCCAGGCCGTCGCTCCGTCGACCTCGACTTCGACCAGCTCGCCCGCGCGCTCCCACAGGGCGTCGGCGTGCGACGTCGCGATGCCGGCCCAGCCGGCCAGCTGCTTCGGCCGCGCCGGACCGTAGGCGCGCAGGAACCGGCGCGCCAGCTCGGCGCCGGGGTCGTCCACGCGCCGGCGCCTCGGCGGCGGCCCGAAGACGGCGCTGCGGCCCTCGCGGCCGACGATCGCAAGCACGCCGCGGATCCCGGTCGCGCGCCACAGCGACGGATGGACGTGGTGGCTCCCGCAGCCCTTGCACCACCACAGCAGCTCGCCAGGCAGGCGCTCGCGCAACGCCTGGTGGAAGTCGTCGCGCGGCAGCGGGCCGTCGCGCAGGCTCTCGCCCACGGCCTCGCTCACGCGGTCCAGCGCCTCCATCGCGGTGACGCCGTCCAGCGCCTTCCAGGCGTTGCCGATCACCACCTTGGCGGCCTCCTCGTCCGGCGGCGCGAGCCCGGCGGTGAAGATCGCGAGATCCTCCGCGCGACGGCCAGCGGGGCGCCGCGCACGCTCGGGACCAGCACGAGCTCTCGAGCGCCTCGGGCTCGACGTCGGCCCGCGCGGCCAGCGCCAGCGCCGCCGTCCCGGGCGGCGTGTCCTGCAGCCCGACCACAGCGGCGGCCGACGCGCCGCCCGCACCGAGGCGCTCGGCCAGGTGATGACGCGCCAGCCGGAACGCCAATGCCTGCCCGCGCGTGACGCGCACCGTGGATCCGTCCATCCCAGGACGATATGCGGCGTCCCGAGCGCACTCCGCGGACACGTCGCAGCCCGCCGTTGACCGGGCTCCCGCCATGCCCGACGATGCGCGGCGTGGGCGAGCCCGTCGTGACCGTCGACGTGCGCCTGGGGGCGCGCCTGGGCCCTGGCCGGCGCACCGTGCGGCTGCCCGCCGGCGCGACCGTCGCCGACCTGCTCGCCGCGCTGGCGCCCGATCTCGGCCGCACGCCCGAGGAGCTGCGCCGGCGTCGCCGTCGCGCTGGGCGGCGAGGTCGTCGGTCGCGAGCGCGTGCTGGGCGACGGGGAGGCGCTGGCGCTGATCCTCCCCGTCGCGGGCGGCTAGGACGCGCGGCGGGCGGGCCGTACTGCTCGCGCGCGAGGTCGTCGAGGCCGCGCGCGGCGAGCGCCTGCACCGGCGCGCGGAACGTGACCTGCACGACACCGGGCGCGCGGCCGATCTCGATCGCGCCGCTGATCGTCGCCCGGTTCATCACCTCGGGCACCTCCATCCCGAGCACGGCGGCCGCCCGGCCGAGCCCGTTCTCGACCGCGCTGTTGAGGTCCGGCCCGGTGCCGACGAACGAGACCGGCAGGCTCTCCTCGACGGCGCCGCCGCCGTAGCGCTCGGCCAGCGCCTGGGCGTCCGCGCGCTCCTTGCCGGTCAGCGGCCGGGCGAGGAACGGCAGGTCCTCCTCGACCGGGAACAGCAGCGGCCCGTCGATGTCCAGGCCCTTGACGACCGAGACCTGCAGCGTCACGGTCCCGGCGACGTCGGCCGTGTGGCCGGCGATCTCGCCGTCGCCCTGCATCGCGTGCATGTCGCCGAGGTAGACGCCGCCGCCCGCAACCTTCACCGGGCAGACGAGGATCGCGCCCGCGCGGACGGCGTCGATGTCGAGGTGCCCGTCGCTGCGCGCGGCGAGCTGCTCGGCGGTGACGGCGTGGCGGTGCGGCGCGCCGACGAGGAACGCGCCGAAGTCGCCCGCGTTGTGGGAGTCGGGCAGATCGATCGCCGGCATCGTGCCGAGCTGGCCCATGAACGGGCGCATCCGCGCGACGACGCCGACGAGATCTGACGGCGAGAACAGCAGGATCGGGTTCTGGACCGAGTTGGGCGGCAGCGCGGCCGCGTGCGCGGCGTCGTGCGCGAACGCCTGCGCCTGCTCGCCGGTGATCGTCACGCCGAGCCGGCGGGCGTCGTCGAAGGCCATCGTGTAGCCGTTGGTGAAGGCGAACGGCGCCGCGGATGCGCCGCACTCGGCGCAGCGCACGGCGTCCTCGCCGATCCCCTCGACGACGGTCGCCTCGTCCTCGGCGCCGCAGCTCGCGCAGACCTTCGCGCAGTACGGATCGCCGTTGAAGCGCCCCTCGATCGTCCGGTCGTTGCCCGACGAGGTCGCCATCGAGGTGACGTCGATCGAGCGGATCCGGATGGCGATCGCGTCACCGACCTCGGCGCCCTCGACGTTGACCGGCAGCGTCACCTCGTGGCCGCCCTTGATCGCGGGCGTGATCATCGGCCCCCAGCAGCCGGGCGCGGTGTTGGCGACGATCGTGCCCCCGTCGCGCACCGTGCCCAGCACCTCGGCATTGGGCCCGATGATGCCGTCGCAGAAGCGATCGACATAGACGGTCTCAACCGCGCCCGCCAGGTCGGCGGGGCGCGACTCGGCGGTAGCCATGGCTGTTCCTTCCAGGTCGTGACGTTCACGCCGACATTACGCCTCCGCGCAGGTCGCGATGAGGTTTTGCGCTCCACCGGGCAGTCGCACCCTCACCTACACCCAACACCCTTACACCCCACTCCTCAAATCACCTTCAGCACACTACAGCCGCCGACGGAAGGCCGATCACCGCTTCCGGGCCAGGCGGGCGGCCTTCAACGTGCCCGCCGACATCGCCTACTTCAACACCGCCAACCTCGCGCCGCAGCTGCACGCGGTGCGCGCCGCGGGCGAGGCGGCGCTCGAGCGCCGCGGCCAGCCGTGGACGATCGCTGCCGGCGGACTGGTTCGACGACGTCGAGCGCCTGCGCGGCGCTGTTCGGCGCAGCTCGTCGGCGCCGACGCCGAGGGGGTCGCGCTGGTCCCGGCCACGAGCTACGGCTTCGCGGTCGCGGCGCGCAACCTGCCGCTGCGGCGCCGGCGAGCGGGTGCTCGTCCTCGGCGAGGAGTACCCGTCGGGCATCTACACCTGGCGCGCGGCGGCGCGGCGCGCGGGCGCGGAGATCGCTCACCGTCGACGCGCGAGCCGGGCCAGACGTGGACGGAGGCGGTGCTCGCGGCGCTCGACGAGCGCGTGGCGATCGTCAGCGTGCCGAACGTGCACTGGACCGACGGCGCGCTGGTCGACCTCGGCCGCGATCGCGACGCGCAGCCGCGAGCTCGGCGCGCGCCTGGTGGTCGACGCCAGCCAGTCGCTCGGCGCGATGCCGCTCGACGTCGGCGAGCTGCGGCCGGACTTCGTGGTCACGGTCGGCTACAAGTGGCTGCTCGGCCCGTTCGGGCTCGGCTACCTCTATGTCGCCGCAGGAGCACCGCGAGGCGAGCCGCTCGAGGAGAACTGGATCGCTGCGCGCGGGCTCCGACGACTTCGCCGCGCTCGTCGACTACCGCGACGAGTACCAGCCCGGGCGCGCCGCTTCGACGTCGGCCAGCGCACGAAGTTCGAGCTGGTCGCCGATGGCGATCGCCGCGCTCGAGCAGATCCTCGAGTGGGAGCGTTCCGCGCGATCGCGGCGACCCTCGCCGCGCCGCACCGCCGACGATCGCCGACGGGCGGCCGAGCTCGGCCTCGATCCGCTGCCCGACGACCAGCGCGGCCCGCACATGCTCGGCGTGCGCCTCCCGCCGCCGGTGCGCGCGCGGCGTCGCTGCCGGCGCTCGCCGAGCGAACTGCTTCGCCGCGGTGCGCGGCGCCTCGCTGCGGATCGCGCCGCACCTGCACACGACCGACGAGGACGTCGCGCGCCTCATCGACGCCCTCGCGACCACGCTGCGCGCCGCAGATCCCGCGGAGGGCGCGCTGCCGGCGCGTGCCGGGCAGGCGCCGGTCAGCTCGCCCTTCGAAGCGCCGACTGCGGATCGGGGCTACTGAGAAGCTGATCGAGGCTCTGCGCCGCGAACGGAACCTCGACGAGCTCCTGGCGATCGTCCAGCCCCAGCCCGGCGACGAACACCGGGGTCTCGAGGACCGGCTGGCCTCCAACGGCGACGCGAAGGCGCGTGTCAACGCCGGCCCGGCCGAACTCGACGTCGCAGCCCGGCCGATGATCAGCAACCTGGCCCGCGAAACGGCGGAACACCTCAAGCCAGCCGGCAGTCCGCAACGTCGTGAGCTGGTCGTAGCGCCAGCCATTCGAAGTCGCCTCCTGCGCGGAGATCATTCCGTCCTCGAGCAGCGCCTCGATCGTCAGCCGCTCGATCTCGTTGATCTCCTCGGCCGCGACTGGCCGCGCGACGGCGCGGGTCAGGACCTCGTTGTCCCCGATGGGTTCACAGACCCCGAAGCTCCACCGCACACCGTCCGCAGTGAGGTCCGAGATGAGCAACCGCAGCCATCCGCGTTCCTCGATGATTCGCGTCAGGCGGTGACACCAGACCCAGGCCTCCATCGTGCTGTCCTGACGGCGCAACCCGAACCGGTGCAGGTCCCCCCACTCGGTCGCGGCCTGCGGATGGGCGATCCGCCAGCCCTCCGCCCCCTCTCCCAGGGGACGGACGTACGCATGCAGCCGCCGCCACAACGTCCACAAGCCATCGACCTCGGCTTCCTCGCAGGGCGTCCTGTAGGCGACCGCGTGTCTGTCCGGACCAGAGTGCGCAACCACGCTCATTCGGCTTGCACCAAGCGAGTATCGGCCATCTGGCCGTTCAGGTCGAGACGCGACGGACGCGAGGGTGCGGCCACCCGCACCACGAGATTCGTGCCACCCACCTTTTCGGCGTGTTAGCGCGATGTGAAGCTGCTCGCGTGATGAACAACACCGTTCAGATGCTGCCGCAGCACGAGCCGGTCCTCTGGCTCGACGATCCCGCCGCCACGAGCGCGCGGCGCACCGGAGGCAAGGCCGCAGCGCTCGCCGGCCTCGCCGGCCGCCTGCCGATCCCGCCCGGCTTCGTCGTCGTCGGCGAGCTCGATCGCGCTGCCGTGGAGCTCGCCTACGGGCAGCTCGCCGAGCGCGCCGGCACGCGCGCCAGCACCGGCGAACGCGAGGAGCCGCTCGTCGCCGTGCGCTCCTCCGCCGCCGACGAGGACGGCCTGCAGAGCTCGTTCGCCGGGCAGCACGACACGATCCTCGGCGTCCGCGGGATCGACGAGCTGCTCGTCGCGATCGCCGGCTGCCGCGCGTCCGCGCACTCCGAGCGCGCGCTGCACTACCGCCGCGCGAACGGCCTCGCCGCGCCGCGCGCGCCGCTGCCGGTGCTCGTCCAGCTGCTCGTGCCGGCCGACGCGGCCGCGGTCGTCTTCAGCGTCAACCCCGTCACGCCGCGCAGCGGCGAGGTGCTCGTCAACGCGGCGCTCGGGCTCGGCGAGAGCATCGTCGGCGGGACCGTGACGCCCGACGAGTGGGCGATCGCGCGCAGGTCGCTCGCCGTCGCCCGCCGCACGATCGCCGACAAGCGCCGCATGACCGTGCGCGCGCCCGGCGGCAGCCGCGAGGTCGACGTGCCCGCCCCGCTGCGCCGGCTGCCGTCGATCAGCGACGAGCAGGCGCGCGCCGCCGCCGCGCTCGCGCTGGCGCTCGAGGACGACCTCGGCTTCCCCGTCGATCTCGAGCTCGCCTGGACCGGCGACGACCTGCATCTCCTTCAGTGCCGCCCCATCACCACCCTCGCCCAGGAGGCAGCAGCATGACCCAGCAGACGATCGATCCCGCCACCCCGTTTCCCGTCACCTGGGCCGACCCCGCCGACGAGGCGCTGTTCTGGCAGCACGACGCGATGCACTTCCCCGATCCGCTCGCGCCGATGGAGGCCGCGATGCTCGAGAACACGCTCGGGCAGGGCTTCACGTACGGCGCGAACGCATACAACGCGCCGCTGCGCGTCGAGGTGCGCACGATCAACGGCTACGAGTACCAGTCGATGGTCCCGATGACCGGCACGCCGGACGAGCTGGCGGCGCAGGGCGCGCTCGCCGAGGCGTCGATCCGCACGGCGATCGGATCGATCGACGAGCTGTGGGGCGAGAAGATCCTGCCGGAGGTCCGCGAGCACCTCGGCTTCTGGGACGCCTTCGACCTCGAGGGCGCGACGCGTGCCGCGTTCGCCGCGCACGTCGAGCAGACGTGGGCGCGCCTGGCGCGCGTGTGGGAGCTGCACTTCGAGATCGTGCTGCCCGCCTACCTCGCGATCAGCGAGTTCGACGAGCTCTACCGCGGCCTGTTCGCGGACGCCGGCCCGCTGGACTCCTACCGCCTGCTCGAGGGCCTGCCGAACATGACCGTCGAGGTCGGCCAGGAGCTGTGGCGCCTGAGCCGCGTCGCGATCGCGACGCCCGCGGTCCGCGACGCGATCACGTCGGGAGAGACCGCCGACGTTCTCGCCGCGCTCTACGCGACCGCGCCCGGCCGCGCGTTCGTCGCCGAGCTCGAGCGCTACCTGGACCGCTACGGCCGCCGCGCCGACAAGTGGACGATCGTCGCTCCGAGCTGGACCGAGGACCCGGCGCCCGCGATCGAGAGCCTGCGCGACTTCGTGCGCCGGCCCGAGTCCGACGCGCCCGCCGTCACGACGCAGGCGGCGGCCGCCGGCCGCGAGCAGGCGATCGCGGAGGCGCGCGAGCGCCTGCGCGACTACCCGGCGCCGGTCGTCGGCCAGTTCGAGGCGATGCTCGCCGCGGCGCAGTCGTCGCTCGTGATCTCCGAGGACCACAACTTCTGGATCGACAACATGTCGATCCACCATCTGCGCGCCGTGCTGCTCGAGGCGGGCCGCCGGCTCGCCGGCGACGGCGCGATCGCGGCGGCGCCGGACGTCTTCATGCTCGATCCCGAGGAGCTCGCGCGCGCGCTCGCGCCGTCCCGGCGAGGACCTGCGCCCGATCGTCGAGGAGCGCGTCGCCGAGATGGAGCGCCAGCGCGCGATCGCAGCCGCCGCCGGTACTCGGCACGATGCCGGCCGGCGCCACCGCCCGACGATCCGTTCACGCGCTTTGCGATGAAGTTCAACGGCGTGCCGCAGGCGCCCGCGGCCGAGGGCGAGCTGCGCGGATCGCCGGGCTCGTCGGGGATCGTCCGCGGGACCGCCCGGATCATCCGCTCGATCTCCGAGTCCGGCCGCATCCAGGCCGGCGACATCCTCGTCGCCGAGACGACGGCGCCGCCCTGGACGCCGCTGTTCGCGACCGTCGCGGCCGTCGTCACCGACACCGGCGGCGTCCTCAGCCACTGCGCCGTCGTCGCCCGCGAGTACGCGATCCCGGCCGTCGTCGGCACGGGCTCCGCGACGGCCGTCATCGCCGACGGCCAGATGATCGAGGTCGACGGCGATGCGGGCATCGTCCGCATCGTCTGACAGGACCGTCCTCGCCGCGGTGGCGCTGAGCGGGACGCTGCTCCCGCTGAACTCCACGATGCTCGCCGTCGCCCTGCCCGACATCGCGTCGGGCACTGGCGGCGGCGTCGCCGCGTCGAGCTGGCTCGTGACGTCGTACGTCGTCGCGATGGCCACGCTCGGCCCGTTCGCCGGCCGCCTCGGCGACCGGCTCGGCCGCCGCCGCGTGCTGCTGTGGGGCCTGGCCGCCTTCGCCGCCGCGTCCGCGGCCGCCGGCCTCGCGCCGTCGCTCGAGCTCCTCATCGTCGCCCGGCTCGGCCAGGCCGTCGCCGGCTCGCTCGTGTTCCCCAACGCGATGGCGCTGCTGCGCGACGCGCTCCCCGGCGGGCGCCGCGCGGCCGGCTTCGGGCTCATGGGCTCGGCCGTCGGCGCGGCGGCGGCCGTCGGCCCGGTGCTCGGCGGCGTGCTCGTCGGCGCGTTCGGCTGGCGCGCGATCTTCCTCGTGAACGTGCCGGTGGTCGCCGCGGCGGCGTGGCTGTCGCTGCGCGCGCTGCCGCGCTCCGGGCCCGCGGACGGGTCGCACCGCGACGCGGCGGCCGCGCCGCGCCGGCCGCGCTGGGACTGGGCGCAGCCGCTGCGCGTTCCCGTCTTCGGCGCCGCGGCCGCGGCCGTCGGGCTGAGCAACCTCGCGATGTACGGCACGCTGCTCGCCGTGCCGGTCGTGCTCGCCGGCCGCGCGGGCTGGTCGGCCGCCGACGCCGGCCTCGCGCTCGCGATGCTGTCGGTCGCGATGATCGCGGTCGCGCCGCTGGGCGGGCGCCTCGCCGACCGCCGCGGGCACCGGCTGCCCGCCGCCGGCGGCCTGGCGCTGCTGACGGTCGCCGGCGCGATGCTGTCGGCGATGGGCGGCGAGCCCTCGGCGGCCGGCCTGGCCAGCGCGCTGCTGCTCGCCGGGATCGGCCTGGGCCTGGCGAACGCCGCGCTGCAGACGGCGGCGATCGAGGCGGTCGACCCGCGCCACAGCGGCGTCGCCGCCGGCCTCTTCTCGACCGGCCGCTACGCGGGCAGCATCGTCTCGGCGCTGCTGCTGGCGCTCCTGCTGGGACACGGCAGCGAGCACGCCGTCGCGTTCTTTGCGATCACGGCGGCGGCGGCCGGCGGGTCCGCGCTGCTCGCGCTGCGACTCGACGGCGGCGCCGCCCGGCCGGCGCCGGGATCTCGGCGCCGCTGTATCAGCTCCCTACGCGGGCGCCGGCTCGGCTTCGCAGACGGCGTGCCCGCACTGGCACTCGTGTGCCTCCTGGCCCTCGTGGCCCTCGTGATCGGGGTGAGCCGCGCAGTAGTCCGAGCAGAAGCCGTCCTCGCGCGCCTCACAGGTGCAACCTTCGTGAGCGCAGGTGTTCTCAGCCATGGCCGCATGATAGACACCGGCGTGGGGAGATGACCGACGAGCCGCAGAGCTTCGAGGAGGGCGATCGCGTCGCGGTGATGCGACTCGCGCCGCTGACCGGCGAGATCCAGATCGTCGAGGCCACGGTGCTCGGAATGCTCGACGACTACCGCGCGCTGATCCGCTTCAAGGGCGGCGCCGATCTTGCCTGGCCCGTCGGCGACCTGACGAGAATGCCGCCGCGGGGGTAGGCAGCGCGCCATGATCCGATCGCTGCTCGCACGTCGCGCGCCACGCGCACTGCCGCCGCCCTCGCGGCACTCGGCTTCCTCGCCGCTCCCGCGCCGGGCGGCGCGGCTCAGCCGCCGGGTCCGGCCGCCGCCGACGCGTCGCTGCGACTCGCCGCCGCGACGCCGAGCGGCCGCGGGATCCCCGCGCACTTCGTCGGCTTCAGCATCGAGTGGTCGCTCATCGAGCGCTACATGGGCGCAAACGCCCGCCCGGCGTTCGCGAACCTCCTGCGCAACCTCGGCACGGGCGAGCTGCGGATCGGCGGCGGATCGCAGGACCTCATGCCGTTCGATCCCGCCGCGCCGAACACGAACCAGATCATCACGCCCGACGACCTGCTCGCCATCCGCGCGACGCTCGACGAGGCCAACGCGGGCGATCGCCAAGGGCGCGGTCCCGAGCTGGGGAACGATCCTCGGCACCGCGCTGGCCCCGGTCGAGCCCGAGCGTCCGTGGGTCAGCCCGGATCACGCGCGGGCGTTCGTCACCCAGGGCGTCGCGCCCGCGTTCGCGAACGGCGGCGAGCGCGACGTCGCCGGCATCGGCCTGGGCAACGAGCCCGACATCAGCTACGGCTACGACCTGGCGCGCTACCTCGCCGATTTCGCGACCTACCGCGACGCCGGCGTGACGCAGCCGTTCCCGATCGTCGCGCCGAGCACGAGCGAGCCGATCCTGCCATGGCCGGCGATCGACGCGCGCGCGGCCCCGACGCGCTTCTTCTGGGACTGGCCGGCGATCCTCGACGCGATCGCACCGGCGATGAACGCCCGCCGCGGACCGTTCGGCGCGCTCGCGACCGACCACTTCTATCCGCTCGCGCGCGGCTGCACGACCGACCCCTACCGCTGCGCGACGATCGAGCGCCTGCTCTCCGAGGAGCGCCTGGACAACCTCGCATACCAGGTCTACGCCCACGCGACCGAGGCCACGAAGCGCCGCCTCGACTACCGCCTGCAGGAGACCAACACGGCCGCCGGCCGCGGCGCCGACGGGGTCAGCAACGTCGCCGCCAGCGCGGCGTGGGCGCTCGCCGCGATGTTCGAGTCCGCCTGCCCGCAGCCGCCCAACGCACCCGGCGCCAACGCCGACTGCGCCACGGGCGCCGTCGGGATCAACCTCCACAACGCCGAGGTGAACAAGTTCTTCCTCCCCGAGGAGGGCAACGCCTACTACAACGCGATCGCCTACGACCCGTCGCCCGCCGCCGGCGCGCCCTCGGCGGCGCCGCCGTACTACGCGCTGCTGCTGTTCTCGCGCTTCGCGCAGGACACGCGCGGGCTGCGGCCGGTCGCGGTCACGGCGGGCACGGATGCGGGCGCGCAGGTCAAGGCCTGGGAGGTCGACGCCGGGCGGTCGCTGCGGCGGCTCTTCGTGCTGAACATGTCAGACCGCCCGCTGACGACGGAGGTCGCCGCGCCGGGCTCGCGCTATCTGCTGGACCGGATGACGCCGTACGACCCGACCGGCGCCGGGCGCACGCTCGACGCGCCGCAGGTCCGGATCGACGGGCGCTCCGTGCAGGCCGACGGCACCTGGCCCGGCTTCGCGCCGCAGGCCGGCCGGATCGCGGGCGGACGCCTGCAGATCGACCTCGGCCCCGGCGAGGCGGCCGTCGTCACCGTCGCGCTAGGCAGCAGCGGCCGGCAGTCGCGCCGGAACGCGTCCCAGTCCCACGTCTCCAGGAACGTCTCGGCCGCGACGATGCCGTTCGCGATCACCGCCGCGCGCTGCTGCGCCGAGGCGTCGAACTCGACGATGCCGACCGCGCTCGTGTCGACCGCGATCGTGCGGCGCCGGACGCACGGGCGCTCGAGGTACGTCTGGTCGTTGCCGACGACCGCCGTCGCGACGACCTGCTCGAGCAGCTTCACCGGCGCCAGCGCCGGCAATGCGATCCCGGGAAACAGCTCGGGGTCGCCGGCCGGCAGCCCGGGCACGACCTTCACGCCGAGCGTCGGCCAGCGCGGCGGGCGCAGGTCCGTGCGGTCGAAGATCTCGATCGGGTAGTTCGACAGCACGCCGCCGTCGACGAGCGTGATCCGCGCCCCCGTCGTCCCGTGGCGCACGATCACCGGGTCGAAGTACAGCGGGATCGAGATCGAGGCCCGCACCGCGTCGGCGACGAGCTGCTCGTCGGGATCGAGGCCGAGCACGTCGTAGTCCCACGGCAGCCGCAGCAGGCGCCCGTTCGTGACGTCCGTCGCCATGACGACGAGCGAGTAGCTGCGCTCCGGCAGGAGGTTGGCGTCGGCGCCGGGGTCGACGCGGCGCAGGTCGCCGAACGTGCGCACGCCGAGCCGCTCGAGCTCGTCGCGCACGAAGTCGTGGATGTAGTCGCCCTCGTACGCGCCGCCGGAGTGCAGCAGCGAGATCCCCTCGCTGAGCACCGGGATCCGCGGCAGGCCGCGGTCGGGCACGCGCGCGTACTGCAGCCGCCTCATCGCGCCGACGAGCTCCGGCTCCCCGATCCCCGCGGCCACGAGCGCGCCGACGATCGCCCCCGCCGACGTCCCGGCCACGCGCGGGAACGTCGTAGCCCGCGCGCAGGAGCGCGCCGACCGCCCCGCCGATCGCCGATCCCCTTCATGCCGCCGCCTTCGAGGACGAGATCCGCGTCGGGCATCGCCGCGCCTCAGGCCGGCGCGGGCTCGGGCTCGGCCTCGGCCGGCGGCGCGCCGCCGACGGCGACGAAGTCGCGTGCGCCGTACGAGCGCGAGCGCGAGCGCGGCGCCGGCGAACGCCGTGATGGCGCCGACGAGGAACAGGTCGTTCAGCCCGCCGCTGAAGGCCGCGTCGATCGCGTGCGTGAGCGCCGGGCGCCCGGCCGGCGGCGTCCCCGCGATCGCCTGCGGCGCGCCGCCCGCGCTGACCGCGCGCGCGAGCGCGTCGACGTGGTCCGCGCCCGGCGTGCCGGCGAGCGCCGTCGTCAGCCGGCTGGCGATCACGCTCTGGAAGATCGCGCCGAGGCCGGCGATCCCGGTCGCGATGCCGACCTGCCGGAACGTCGAGTTGATCCCCGACGCCATGCCGCTGCGCGCCGGCGTCACGACGCCGATCGCGGTGCTGGCGAGCGCCGGGTTCGTCAGGCCGATGCCGATGCCGGCGACGATGAAGCCGGGCAGCAGCGCGGTCCAGTCCGAGGCGGCGTCGAGGCGGCGCATGAGCAGCAGGCCGACGCCGACGAGCGCGAGGCCGGCGAAGAGCATCGCGCGCGCCGGCAGGCGCGCCGTGAGCTTGCCCGCCCCGGCGGCCGCGACGAACGACAGCAGCGTGAGCGGCAGGAAGCGCAGCCCGGTCTCCAGCGGCCCGTAGCCGAGGATCGTCTGCACGTACAGCGTGATGTAGAGGAACATCGCGAACATCGACGCCGACAGCACGAAGGCCGCGATCGAGACGCCGCTGAACGTCCGCTTGCGAAAGAGCTGGAGGTCGAACATCGGCCGCTGCTGCGCGCGCTCGACGGCGAGGAACGCGCCCAGCAGGACCACGGACGCGACGAGCATCGTCACGATCGGCGTGCTGCGCCAGCCCTCGTCGTTGCCGCGGATGAGCGCGAACACGAGCAGGAACAGCGCGGCGCTGAACGTCACGAGGCCGGCCCAGTCGATGCCGGTCGCCTCGTCGTCGCGCGTCTCGGGCACGTGGCGCAGCGTCATGACGATCGTCGCGAGGCCGATCGGCAGGTTGAGGTAGAAGATCGACGGCCAGCCCAGGCCGCTCGTCAGCGCGCCGCCGACGAGCGGGCCGATCGCGACCGCCGCGCCGGTCGTCGCGCCCCAGATCCCGAACGCCGTGCCGCGGTCGCGGCCGTGGAACTCCTGCGCGAGCAGCGCCAGCGAGGTCGCGAACATCGCCGCGCCGCCGATCCCCTGCGCGCCGCGGGCGAGGATCAGCGTCAGCGCGCTGGGAGAGAGCGCGCACAGCAGCGACGCGACGGTGAAGCACGCGACGCCGAAGACGAACACCCGCCGCCGTCCGAGCAGGTCGGCGAGCGAGCCCGCCGTCAGCAGCAGCGCCGCGAGCATGAGCGCGTACGCGTCGACGACCCACTGCAGATCGCTGAAGCTCGCCTTGAGCTCGTCGGCGATGTCGGGCAGCGCGACGTTGACGATCGTGATGTCGAGCAGCAGCATGAACGTCGCCAGACAGACGGCGAGGAGGGTCCACCACTTGCGCTCCATCGGACCGAGGGTACAAAGCGGGCGGTGACATCCGAGCCGCCCCCAGATTCCGGGCACGCGGGCATGCGCCGCACCGCGGCGCTGCTGGACGACGCCGCGCAGCGGTCGCGCACGACCGCCCACGAGCGCCTGGCGCACCTGCGCGAGCTCGCGCCGACGATCGCGCAGACCGCGCTCGCCGCCGCCGGGGCCTGGCTCGTGGCGACCGAGCTCATCGGGCACGCGCGCCCGTTCTTCGCCCCGATCGCGGCGATCATCGTGCTCGGCGTGACGCGCGGCCGCCATGCCCGCCGCGCGCTCGAGCTCACCGCCGGCGTCGCGCTCGGCATCTGCGTCGCGGACCTCATCGTGCAGGGCCTCGGCAGCGGGCCGCTGACGATCGCGCTCGTCGTCGCGCTGGCGACCGCCGTCGCGGTCGCGCTCGGCGGCGAGGCGCTGTTCGTCTCACAGGCCGCGACCTCCGCGACGCTCGTCGCGACCCTGCCCGGCGGCGATCACTTCACGCTGGCGCGCGCGGTCGACGCGCTCGCCGGCGGCGGGATCGCGCTCGCCGTCGGCTTCCTGCTGGCGCCGATCGACCCCGTCCGCCTGGCGCGCGCCGCCGCGGCCTCGGTGCTCGACGAGCTCGGCTCGCTGCTGGCGGCGCTCGCGGCCGCGCTCGAGAGCCGCGACCGCGACGCCGTCGTCGACGCGCTGCTGCGCGCCCGCACGCTCGACGACCGCCATGCGAGCTTCACGGAGGCGGCCAGCAGCGGACTGGAGGTCGCGACGTACTCGCCGCTGCGGCGGCGCAAGCGAGCGGTGCTCGAGCGCTACGCGACCGCCGCCACGCAGATCGCCCTCGCGATCGGAAACGTGCGGGTGATGGCGCGTGGCGCGCTGCGCGCGGTCGACCTCGACGACAACGTGCCGCCGGAGGTCATCGCAGCCCTGCGCGACCTCGCGGCGAGCGTGCGGGCGCTCGCGCCGGCGCTCGACGATCCGTTGCGCGCGAGCCGTGCACGCGAGCACGCTGTGCGCGCCGCGGCGCGCGCGACGCTCAGCCTCCTGAGCACCGCGAACCTCTCGACGAGCGCGATCGTCGGCCAGGTGCGTTCGACGGCGCTGGACCTCCTGCGCGGCCTCGGCGAGGAGCGCGAGCCGGCCGCCGCGGCGATCCGCGCGGCGGCGCGCGCCGTCGCGGACGAGCGGACGGGGCCGGCGTAGGCGCGGTCAGCCGGTCGGGTGGGTGTGGTGGCCGATCAGCACCGCGAGGATGCTGAGGACCCCGAGCATCACTCCGACGCGCGTGCAGTTCGGGCCGTCCAGCCACTGCAAGCGCGCCGCGATCCGCCCGCGCGGGCGCAGCATCGCGACGATGAGCCCGGCGAGGACGAGCTCGTCGATCGACGCCGAGATGTCGGCGATGCCCAACGGCTCGGCCCGGCCGGCCCACGGGCCGATCGGCAGGCCGACGCTACGCGAGACGATCCAGATGCCCACCACCGCGAGGCTCCCGACGGCGACCGGCATCCACGACCGCCGGTCGCCGGGCCTGCGATAGATCAACACCGCCCAGAGCACCTGCGCGTAGGTCAGCACCCCGAAGAAGACGCCGAACAGCCAGTAGTGCGTCGCGTGGTCGAACATCGCCTTGGCGTGGATGACGCCCGCGCAGGCCGAGATGACGACGAGCAGCACCAGGCGCTCCGAGCGCGCGGCATCCGGCCGGTCGGACCCCGCCTGCGGCCGCTCGGCGGTGGCCTCGATCTGCACGTCGGTCGCCATGCGCATCGAGTATTGCGTCCGGCGTGGGCCGATGGATCAGTTGCCGCGCCCGGACCGTCCGTCGTCGGCCGCAATGAAGGAGATCACGCCGTTGGTCTCCAGCACGGCGAAGCGCACGTTCTCCAGCGACGGGAGCTGCTGCTGGCGG
The DNA here is from genome assembly GCA_963727785.1 of uncultured Solirubrobacteraceae bacterium. Classification (GTDB taxonomy): domain Bacteria; phylum Actinomycetota; class Thermoleophilia; order Solirubrobacterales; family Solirubrobacteraceae; genus CADCVQ01. The sequence goes on along the minus strand of CAVSHS010000037.1, from coordinate 129,921 downwards.
GCTGCCGCGAGCAGCTCGCCGACCGTGATGCGCTCGCGGCGCAGGTTGCGCTCGATGACCTCGCCGTCCTGCACGAGCACGAGCGGCTCACCGTCGAGCATCGGTCGCAGGCGCGGGACCTTGTAGCTCAGGTAGCTGAGGGTGACGGTCAGCAGCGCGATCGTCGCGATGACGGTCACGGCACCGGTCAGCGAGTAGTCGCTCTGCGTGACGCCCTGCTGCACGAGGTCGCCGGTGACGACGAGCAGGATGAGATCGAACGGCTCCATCGTCGACAGCTCGCGCCGGCCGACGACGCGCGTCACGAGGAAGACGACGAAGAAGACGATGACGGCGCGGGCGACGAGGTCCACGGGCTTGCTCCTACGGCAGCACGCTGGTCACATGCGCGACGCGCGCCAGCCGGTCGGTTTCGTCGTCGAGCTGCACGCTCGTGTCCTGGTCGCCCACCGTCGTCGGGATTGACCTGCAGCTGCAGGTACACGACGAGCTCGTCGCCGGCGCTCAGCGTGTCGTAGCTCAGCACGACCTGCCGCCGCGGTTGGCCTCGCTCGCCGCAGCGGGCTCGATCGTGTTGACCTGCATGCCCTCGAAGAAGCCGGCGCCGAGGATGAGCCGCGGGTGCTCGATCGTCCGGCTCGCGTGGACAGCGATCCGCGTGCGCCACAGCAACCCGCCGCGCAGGACGTCTGGCACCTCGACCCGCAGCTTCGCGCCGGCGCCGCTGTCCGCCACCGTCCGCGTGGGCTGACCGATCGCCCCCGCCACCGCGAGCACGACCACCACGCCGAGCAGCGCCAGCAGCGCACGACGGATCCACGGGTGCGCGCGACGACCGCGCAGATCGCGCAACCGCCCGAGATCCAGCCGCTCGTCGAGGCCTGTCATCAGCGTTTCCTCGTTCGGCGCCCGCGGGCGGTTTCCCTGTCGCCCGGCTGCTCCCGGGAGGTAAGAACCCGCGGCCGGGCGTCACTCACCGGGTGATGAGGCGGACACCGTCGCAACCGGCAGACCCGGTCCTTCCCGCTACGTTCGGCGATCCGCGCCCCGCCGGCCGCGCCGGCGCCGGCCTGGTGAGACGGTCACGCGCTGATACGGTCGCCGCCGTGGCCTCGGAGCCCGTCCTGCCGACAGGGTCCAAGCCCGCACGCCCGACAGGGCGAGCAGGCGTGCTCGACGCCGAGTCCAGGCACTACCTGGAGGCGTTGTCGGGCACGGGACACGCGCGCGACGAGGCCATCGCGCGCCTGCATGAGCTGCTCCTGCGCGCCGCGCGCTTCGAGGTCGCACGCCGGCGCCGCAGCCTGCCCTACCTGCGCGGCGGCGACCACGACGACCTCGCCCAGCAATCGGCTGACGACGCGCTCGTCGCGATCCTCGCCAAGCTGGGCACGTTCCGCGGCGACAGCCGCTTCACGACCTGGGCCTACAAGTTCGCGCTCTACGAAGCCGCCGTGAAGCTCCGCCGCCGCGCCTGGCAGGACCGCGAGCTCCCGCTCGAGCCCGACAGCTGGCCCGACATCGCCTCACGCGCGCTGTCACCCGCCGATCACGCCTCCGAGAGCGAGCTGCTCAACGCGATCGGCGATGCCATCCGCGACGCGCTCAGCGCCCACCAGCGCGAGGTCCTCGTCGCGATCACCCTCAACGGCGTCCCGATCGACGTCCTCGCCGAACGCCTCAACACGACCCGCGGCGCGCTCTACAAGACGCTGCACGACGCCCGCCGCAAGCTCCGCGCCCAACTCGCCGCGACCGGCCACGACCCCGGCACCGACGCCGGCCGACACCAACCATGACCGACACCTCGCCCCCGCCTCACACGCTGATCGCCGCGCTGCTCGGACCCTCCGGCCCGGAGCTGACCTGCGACGAGTGCTTCGAGCAGCTCGACCGCTACGTCGACCTCGCGCTCGCCGGCGCCGACCCCGACCGCGCCGTCCCCGGCATGCGCGCCCACCTCATCGGCTGCCCCGCCTGCCACGACGACCACGACAGCCTCCTCGCGTACGTGCGCGGCGACGATGACGCGTCGCCGCCACCGCCACCGCCACCGTCCGCGTAGCGCCGTGGCGTGATCTCGGTCTGCGTCGCGACACACCGCGAGGCGCCGGCGCTGGCACGCGTCGTGCGCCCGCTCATCGCGCTGCGCGACGGCGGGCTCGTCGACGAGGTCGTCGTCGTCGACGGCGCCTCTGCGGAGGCGGCGATTCGCGGCGTGCGCGACCTCGGCGCGGCGGTGCACCGCCCGGCCGAGCTCATGCCCGGCTTCGGACCCGTGCTCGGTATCGGCGACGTCCTCTGGCGCGCGCTCAGCGTGCTCGAGGGCGACGTCGTGTGCTTCGTCGATGCCGGCAGCGAGACCCTCGACGCGCATGACCTGCGCGCGCTGCTCGGACCGCTCGCCGGGGATCCGGCGGTCGGGTTCGTCAGCGGGGCGCGACCGCACGGCGGCGGACGCGTCGGCCCGCTCACGGCACGGCCGCTCATCGACGCGTTCTATCCCGAGCTGGCGATGCTGCGCCAGCCGCTGCCGGCGGTCTTCGCCGCGCGCCGCGAGCTGCTCGAGGCGCTGCCGTTCTGCACCGGCGAGGCGATCGCGATCGCGCTGCTGCTCGCCGCCTGCGCGCACGCCGGCAGCGGCGCCGTCGCCGAGGTCGACCTCGGTGCGCGCAGCCACGTCCACCCTCCCCTGGAGGACGAGGCGCCGATCGCCGCCGGCGTCCTCGCCGCGGTCACGCGGCACCTGCGCCGCGACGGCCGGCTGGCAGGTCAGGCCACGGCGCAGGCGCCGCCGGAGCGGCCCGCGCTCGCGACGCTCATGGCTCCCGCGCTGGTTGCGGCAGCAGATCTGCGAGCGGGATGCCGGGATCGGCGAGGCGCTCGCGGTCGATCGGCGCAGACGAGCGGATCAGCGCCTGGATCGCGTCGGTGACGTCCCAGACGTTGACGTTCATCCCCGCGCACACGACCCCCTCGCGCAGCCAGAACGCGATGAACTCGCGCGCCTGAGGATCGCCGCGCAGGACGACCTCATCGTCCTGGCTCGCGTATCCGGAGTACTCCATCCCGACGTCGTACTGGTCGGAGAAGAAGTACGGGATCCGGTCGTAGGCGAGCTGCTCGCCGAGCATGTTCTTCGCGGCGGCGGGACCCTGGTTCAGCGCGTTGGCCCAGTGCTCGACGCGGATGCTGCGACGCAGGAACGGGTGGTACGCGCCCGCGACGTCTCCGGCCGCGAAGACGTCGGGCGCGCTCGTCCGCAGGTGCTCGTCGACGGCGATCCCGTCGGCGACCTCGATCCCCGCGCGCTGCGCGATCTCCGTCCGCGGCGACACGCCGACGCCGACGAGCACGAGGTCGCACGCGATGCTCTCGCCGTCGGTGGTGCTGACCGCGCGCACGCGATCGCTCCCCTCGAAGCGGGTGACGGTGCTGCCGAGATGCATCCTCACGCCATGATCGGCATGGATGTCTGCGAAGACGCCGCCGACCTGCGTCCCGAGGACGCGCTCGAGCGGCACCGACAGCGGCTCGACGACGTCGACCTCCAGCCCCATCTGACGCGCCGAAGCCGCGACCTCGCAGCCGATCCAGCCCGCGCCGATGACGACCACCCGTTCGGCCGCCCGCAGCCGGTCGCGCAGCGTGTCCGAATCGCCGACCGTGCGCAGCTCGTGGATCCCGTCGAGCTGCGCGCCCGCCAGGTCCAGCCGCCGCGGGCGCGCGCCGGTCGCGATGAGCAGGCGGTCGTAGCGCAGCCGCTCGCCGCCCGCGACGAGGACGTGGTGTGAGCTCGTGTCCAGCGACTCGACCGCCACGCCGGTGCGCAGCTCGATGTCATGGGCGTCGTAGAAGCCCTCGTCGTGGACGTAGACCTTCTCGCGGCCGGCCTCCCCGCGCAGGTAGTCCTTCGACAGCGGCGGGCGCTCGTACGGGCGCTCGCGCTCGGCGCCGAGCAGCACGATCCGCCCATCGAAGCCGTCCTCGCGCAGCGTCTGCGCGGCCTTTGCGCCGGCCAGGCCGGCACCGGCGATCACAAACGTGCGTGCGGCGCTCTGGGTTGACACACGGCCTCCTCTCGACGTTGACACGACCTACAAGGTTCGTGTCGTGCGGGCAGCGGCTCTTACCCCCGTCGCGTGCGGATGGGACGGGGTCGCGTCGATCGGCAGGTAAGAACGTGCGCCGGCGCGACGCTCACGCACGTCATGGGCACCGTGAACTCAGGCATCGCGCGCCTCGCCGCGCTGCACACCGACAGCGTGCTGGAGCACGCCGACCCGCCGGGGATCGACCTCCCGGCGGCCGAGCTGGCCGTCCGCGACCTGCTCCTCGCACTCGGCCGCGACGTCCGCGAGCCGGGACTGCGCGAGACCCCGCGCCGCGTCGCGGCCGCGTTCGGCGAGCTGCTGGCGCACGAGCCCGTGTCGCTGACGACCTTTCCCAACGACTCGGCCTACGACGAGCTCGTCGTGGTCCGCGAGATCCCGTTTCACTCGCTGTGCATGCACCACCTGCTGCCCTTCCACGGCGTCGCGCACGTCGCCTACCTGCCCGGCGAGCGCATCATCGGCCTGTCCAAGCTCGCCCGCGTCGTCGAGCTGTTCGCTCGCGAGCTGCAGTTGCAGGAGCGCCTGACGATGCAGGTCGCCACCTGCCTGCAGGAGCACCTGCGGCCCAAGGGCGTCGGCGTCGTCGTCGAGGCCGAGCACATGTGCATGTCGCTGCGCGGGGTCCAGAAGGCGGGCACGCGCACGACGACGTCGGCGCTGCTCGGCCTCATGCGCGACGACGCCCGCACGCGGCAGGAGTTCCTGTCGCTCGTCACAGCCTGAGCGGAGCGCAGGACACCCCTCCCGCGAAGCAATCGGGGCGCGCGGATTTGAACCGCGGACCTCACCGACCCGAACGGTGCGCGCTACCAGGCTGCGCCACGCCCCGATGCTCAGCGATTATCTCACGACGAGCCTGCGACTGCCCGGTAGTACCGAACGGCGAGGCCCGTGATGAGCGTCTGCAGGGCGGTCTCCAGCGAGACACCCTCCTTGTGAGCGTAGCGCTCGGCGCCGGCGTCCTCGATCCGCTGGGCCTGGAGGACGACGTCGTCCATCAACTCGGGGTGGCGATCGGCGAAGTATGCGCCGAGCGCGTAGAGCGCGGTGTCGGTGAACGGCTCGAGCTCGCCGTCGCCGCGCTCACCCGTCAAAGCCGGTCAGTGCCGATGTCGTGGTCGTGATGGCGCCGGTCACCGTGGACACGACGCTATCGCCCACAGCGGCGGTCGCTGCGGGAGCGGCCTCGGCGGTCGACGCGGCGGCGGCGGTCATGGCCTTGCCGACAGCCTTCAGGGCGCCCTTCACGGGAGCCGTGATGCTGTCGAGCGACGGGGCCGACGGCGCCGCCCCGTCGAAGTCGCTGCCGTGCGCGCCGCGCCCGGGCTGGAACGCGTCGAGGACGCCCTTGACCTTCTCGTCGCCCGTGCCGCCGCCACCGGACGCGCCTGAGCCACTGCCGCTCGGCGGCAGCATGTTCGCCATCGCGCCCAGATCGAGGTCCGGCAGCCTGCCGGGAACCTGCGTCGGTGCGGACGCGGGCGACGCGTCGGAGGCCGACGCAGCGGAAGCGGCCGACTGCGCGGGCGCCGCGGGTGCGGCCGGCGCCGCGGATGCCGGCGGTGCGGCCGGGGCGGAAGGCGCGGTCAGCCCGGCGGCCCGGCCGCGGGACGACGATTGCCCGGCGGACATCGCGGGCCGCTCGCGACGGACGATCTGCGCGGAGACGGCGCCCTTCGCCGCGTCACGCCGCGACGATGTGCCGAGCGCCTGCGAGCCGGCGCCGGCCGGCGCCTGCCCAGCCGCCTGCGTCAGCGGCGCCGCGGCCGTCCCGAACCGATCCAGCGGCATGCGATCGGTGAACGCCGCGCCGGCGCCGACACCCGCGACCGCCACGGTCGCCGCCGTGGCGACGGCCTTCGCCCAGCTCGATGCCAACCCCGGGTCGACGACCGCCGCGGCCTGTGCGGACCACTGCGTCACGGGTCCGCCGCCGTGGTGTCCCAGCAGCGGCACGACGTCGTCGCCGCCCCAGCGCCGCCGCAGGAACGCCGGCAGCGGCAGGAAGGCCGCAACCCGCGCCGCCGCGGCCGCGGCCGGCCGCCGCGCGGCCTGACCGAGGTCGATTCCCGCCGCGCGGGCGTAGCGCCGGCAGGGCTGGCAGTGCGCGAGGTGGCGCGCCATCCGCAGCTGGTCGCGCAGGCCGGAGGCGCCGCGCCCGCCGGCGTCGACGATCCGTTGCACGCGCAGGCAGCGCTCGCCGCTGACGAGCTCCTCGTACTCCTCGCTCAGCCGCTTGCGCGCCCGGAAGAGCGTGCTCTCGACGGCCGGCCTGCTCATGCCGAGGCGGTCGCCGATCTCGCGGTAGGAGAGGCCCTCGAACTCACGCAGGACGAGGATGTCGTGGTGCACGGGCGAGAGGCCGCCGAACGCGCCGCAGAGGTTGTCGATCGCGACCTTGCCCTCGACGGCCGCGTCGGGCGTCGCGCCGGGCTCGGCGAGCCGGCCGTGCTCGTCGTCGCCGATCGCGTCGTGCGCGTCGAAGGAGACCTCGCTCGCGTTGCGGCCGCGGCGGAACGCGTCGATGCACGCGTTCTTGGCGATCTCGTAGATCCACGGCTTGAAGACGATCTCGCGGTCGGTCTCCTGCATTCGGCGCAGCGCCGAGATGAAGACCTCCTGCGTGATGTCCTCGGCGCGGCCGTGATCGTGGACCATGCCGCGGACGTAGGCCGCGATCCGCGGCTGGTAGCGCTGGTAGAGCAGCTCGAACGCCCGCTCCTCGCCGGCGCGCACGCCCGCGACGAGATCGCAATCGTCCGTGCCGTGGTCCGTGGGCCTGGTAACGAACTTCCGAGGCCGGCATGACTCCCCTGTTTCCTTCCCGTGGTCTACTGCCATCCCGGGGTTGGCGCCCCCACCTCACCGGGTCCCTGCGACAGGCGTTGAACTGTAGCGTTCGGTCCCGTGCTGGACAACGTCATCGCCTATCTCGACGACCTGCTATCGCCCGCATCCTTTCAGGACTACGGACCCAACGGACTGCAGGTGCCCGGCCCGGAGCGCGTCCAAACCGTCGTCACCGGGGTCTCCGCGAGCGCCGAGCTGTTCGAGCGCGCCGCCGCGGAGCAGGCCGACCTCGTCCTCGTCCATCACGGCCTCTTCTGGACGGGCGCGCCGCTGGCGCTGACGCCGTCGGCCAAGCGCCGCCTGCAGCTGCTCTTCGAGCACGACATGGCGCTCGCCGCCTACCACCTGCCGCTCGACGGCCATCCCGAGGTCGGCAACAACGCCCTGCTGGCCGGCGGCCTGGGCTGCTCCTCGCACGAGCCGTTCGCGATCCACCGCGGCGCCGCGATCGGCGTCGCGGGGCGCTTCGACGGCGACGGCGTCGCGGCCGGCGAGCTCGTCGAGCGCGTCGAGCGCCTGACCGGCCGCACGCCGCTGACGTTCCTCGCCGGCCCGGAGCGGATCCGCACGATCGGGATCGTCTCCGGCGCGGGCTCGGACCACCTCGCCGACGCCGTCGCGGCGGGGCACGACGCGTTCCTGACGGGCGAGCCCGCCGAGCGGGTCATGACCCACGCCCAGGAGGAGGGCATCCATTTCATCGCCGCCGGCCACTACGCGACCGAGACGCTCGGCGTCCGCCGGCTGGGCGAATCTGCTCGCCGAACGCTTCGCAATTCGCCATCTATTCGTCGAGATTCCCAATCCGATCTGAGGATTCGCGTTGAGCCCGTCCCCGCTGGGGTGGTACAAGACGTATGTGCTCTAACCCACATAGGAGGGTCTCTGCCGATGCCCAATCACCTCACCCCCACGGAACTCGCACGCGAAGCAGGTCTCGACCGGCGCGATGTGATCTCCAAGTGCATGGAGCTGGGGGTACCGATTTTCCAGGGCAGGATTGACAAGTCGCTCTTCCTTACGAGCCTCGACGCAGAGCAGCGCGCGGAACCCGCCAGGCTCTAGACGTCGTCGACAACCGCTTCTCCGCGCCCGCGATCCCGCGGGCGCGTGACGTTCCAGGGGCCTTGATCAGCCCCGTTCGGCCTGGTCGCCCGACTGGCGCAGCAGCGCGCCGGTCGTCTGCTCGAGGATCTTGCGCCAGGCGCGCGTGCGGCCCTGCTCGGCCTCGAAGTGCTTCATGACCTTGCGCACGCGGGTCGCGGAGATCTGGATGCCGTGGCGCTTGCAGATCTCGCGGAAGCGCGGATAGCCGAACGCGAGCTGCGTCGTGACCGACTGGAAGCCGTGGCGCGCGATCTCCACGCGCGACGTGAAGTTCATGATCGGCGTCTGGAACATCAGCTCGTCGTCGGGCTCGGGCTCGATGAGGATGATGTCGACGCCGGGGTAGCGCTGCTCCCACTGGCGCGCCATCTCGTGCAGGCGCTGGTAGGCGACCATCTTGAAGGCCTGGTAGCCGATCTGCGGGAACCCCATGTCGCTGACGTGGCGCGTCCGCGTTCCGCCGAGCGTGCGGATCTTCGTCTTGAAGTCGTTGACGTAGGGCACGAGCGGGTTGACGACGACGATGAACTTCGCGCCCGCGTTGACGGCGATGTCGAGGTTCGTCGTCGAGACGATCCCGCCGTCGACGAGCTCGCGCTCGCGGACGTTGACGGGCGAGTAGACCATCGGCAGCGCGGTCGACGCGCGTACCGCCGTCGAGATCGGGACGTCGTCCCAGCCCTCGCCGCCGAAGACGATCCGCTCGCACGTGTCGAGGTCGGTCGCCGTGATGTAGAGCTCCGACGCGAGCATGCGAAAGTCGTCGCTGCGGTCCGGATCGCTCGTCAGGACGGCGTGCAGGTAGTGCTCGACCCCCGCGCCGGAGTAGGCGCCCGACGGCAGCCCCTCGGCGAGCCCGAGCACGAGGTCCATCGCCGAGACCTGACCGAGCTGGCTCGCCATGCCGCGCAGGAGCTGGACGGTGCGAAGCGGCAGCATGACCGTGCTCTTCGCGAAGCCGGCGATGTTCGGCCGCAGGAGGTTGCCGAGGTCGAGGTCGGGAAACGGCGTCGGGCGCTGGTGATCGACGACGCGCATCATCTCCTCGGGCGTCACGCCGTTGGCCGTCATCGAGGCGACGAACGCGCCCGCGCTCGTCCCGACGTAGACGTCGAAGTCGTTGACGGTCCGGTTGACGGTCAGCAGGTCGAGCGCGCGCAGGGCGCCGATCTCGTAGACGCCGCCGGTGAAGCCGCCGCCGCCGAGCACGAGCGCGGTCTTCGAGCGCTGCGGCCGCGGCCGGGGCTTGGCGCCGGACCGGTCCTGGGCCTCGAGCTTGACAACGTTGCCCATCGGCGCATTCTACGGGCGCGCCAAGCGCCGTCACATGCCCGCCTGCGCACCTTCGACCGGCCCGTGTTGTTGTCTAGGGAGGGATGCGACGGGTCATCGCAACGCTGCTCGCGCTCGGCGCGACGCTCGCAGGCGCCCCGCCGGCGACCGCCTACACCGAGGCCGGCCTGAAGGCGAAGATCGCCCACGAGATGCGCAAGGCGCCCGCGTCGTCGGGCGCCTACGTCCGTGACATGGACTCCGGCGAGCAGCTGTTCGCCCTGCGCGCGAACGTCGCCCGCATCCCGGCATCGGTCGAGAAGCTCTTCACGACGTCGAGCGCGCTGCTGCGCCTCGGCCCGTCCGCGACGCTGCAGACCAACGCCGTGACGGCGCCCGGCGCGATCGTCGAGCCGGGCGGCGTCCTGCGCGGCGATCTCGTGCTCGTCGGCGGCGGCGACCCGTTCTTCGGCGACGCGGCGGCGGCGCTGCTCGCACGCGCGGTGCTCGCCGCGGGCGTGCGGCGCATCGAGGGCGCCGTCGTCGGCGACGAGAGCGCGTTCGACGCCCGCCGCGCGGGCTGCTGCACCGGCTACGACTACGAGCTCGGCGGGGTGCTCAGCGCGCTCGCGTACGACCGCGGCATCTTCCACGGCCGCGAGCGGCTCGACGCGGCCCGCTTCGCCGCCGTCCGCTTCGCCGCCCGGCTGCGGACCGCCGGGGTGACGGTCACCGGCGCGAGCCGCTCCGGCGCCGCGCCGGACGACGCCACGACGCTCGCCTCCGTTCCGTCGATGCCCGTCGGAGAGCTCGCCCGGTACATCAACGTGCCGTCGAACAACTTCGCCGCCGAGATGCTCGTCAAGGAGCTCGGCGCGCGCTACCGCGACGCGGGCACGACCGCCGCCGGCACCGACGTCGTGCGCGACACGCTCGACGACTTCGGCGTGCGCCCGCGCGTCGTCGACGGCTCGGGCCTGTCGCGCCGCAACCGCGCGACGCCGCGCGAGGTCGTGCGCCTGCTCGAGCGGATGCACGACCAGGACGTCGCCAAGAGCTTCCGCGCGTCGCTCGCCGTGGCCGGGGCGACCGGCACCGTGAAGCGGCGCATGCGCCGCACCCCGGCGGCCGGCCGCTGCCAGGTGAAGACCGGCACGCTGCGCGGCGTCAGCGCGCTGGCCGGCTACTGCCGCGCCGCGGGCGGGCGCGACATCGGCTTCGCGCTGCTGTCCAACCGCGCGAACACGTACGCTGGCCAAGGCGCGCGAGGACCGCATCGCGGCCGCGATCGCGCGGCTGAGCGATCCGCCGGCGCCACCGCCGGATTCCGGCGGCGCGATCCCGCAGACCTGACGCCGCGGCTCAGGGCAGCAGGTCCAGCAGGCCGGCTTCGTCGAGCACCGCCACGCCGAGCCGCTCGGCCTTCTCGAGCTTCGAGCCCGGCGACGCGCCGGCGACGACGTAGTCGGTCTTCTTCGACACGCTGGACGTCACGCGACCGCCGGCGGCCCCGATGCGCTCGGTCGCCTCCTCGCGGGTGAGGTCGGGCAGCGAGCCGGTCAGCACGAACGTCTTGCCGGCGAGCGGGCCCTCGCCGGGCGGCGGCCCCTCGAGCGCCATGCTGACGCCGACGCCGCGCAGGTCCTCGATGAGCGCGCGCATCTGCTCGTCGGCGAGCTGCTCGTGGATGCGCTGGGCCATCTTCGGGCCGACGCCCGACGTCTGCTCGATCTCCTCCGCGCTCGCCGCCAGCAGCGCGTCGATCGAGCGGAAGCGCTGGGCGAGGTTGCGCCCGGTGACGAAGCCGACCTCCTCGAGGCCGATCGCGAACAGCAGCCGCCCGAACGGCCGCTGCCGGGACTCGGCGATGTTCTCGACGGTCCTCGTCGCCGAGATCTCGCCGTAGCCCTCGAGCTCGAGCAGCTGCTCGGCCGTCAGCCGGTAGAAGTCCCCCGCCGTCGTGACGAGGCCGGCCTGCTGGAGCTGGTGGACCTGCTTCTCGCCGAGCCCGTCGATGTCCATCGCGCCGCGCGAGACGAAGTGCTTGAGCAGCTGCCACTGGCGCCCCGGGCACACGCGGTTGGGGCACATCGTGAAGACGCCCTCCTCGGGCTTGACCGTCGGCGTGCCGCACGACGGGCAGCGCTCCGGCGGCCGCGGCGGGTCGGCGCGATCGGGCCGCTCGGCGGCGTGCGGCGCGGGCGAGAGCACCTGCGGGATGACGTCGCCCGCGCGCAGCACGATGACCTCGTCGCCGACGCGCAGGTCCTTGCGCGCGAGGTCCTCCTCGTTGTGCAGCGTCGCGAGCTTCACGGTCACGCCGCCGACGTGGACGGGCTCGAGGACGGCGAACGGATGCAGGTCGCCGAACTTGCCGACGTTCCACATGATGTCGCGCAGCGTGGTGACCTTCGTTGTCGGAGGGAACTTCCAGGCGATCGCCCAGCGCGGATCGCGGCCGACGACGCCCAGGCGCCGCTGCAGCTCGAGGTCGGACACCTTCACGACGACGCCGTCGATCTCGAAGTCGAGGTTGCCGCGGCGGTCCTGCCAGGCGAGGCACTGCTCGACGACCTCGTCCTCCGAGTCCAGCAGCTGGATGTCGCGGTTGACGCGGAAGCCGTGCTCGCGCAGCCACTCCAGCGCCTCCCAGTGGCTTTCGAACTGCAGGCCGTCGAGGCGCCCGATCCCGTAGGACCACATCGACAGCGGGCGATCCTTGGCGAGCTTCGGGTCGAGCTGGCGGATCGTGCCCGCGGCGGCGTTGCGCGGGTTCATGAAGGTCGACAGCCCGGCCTCCGCGCGGCGTTCGTTGAGGCCCGCGAAGTCCTGCAGCGACATGTAGATCTCGCCGCGCACCTCGAGCACGGGCGGCGCGCCCTCGACCTTCAGCGGGATCGTCGGGATCGTGCGCAGGTTGTGCGTGACGTCCTCGCCGATCTCGCCGTTGCCGCGCGTGGCGCCCTGCACGAAGACGCCGTCCTCGTAGCGCAGCGAGATCGCGAGGCCGTCGATCTTCGGCTCGGCGACGAACTGGAAGTCGGGGTCCTCGATCCCCTCGCGGGCGAGGTGCGTGCGCATCCGCGCGACCCACGCGCGCAGCTCCTCCTCGGTGCGCGCGTTGGCGAGCGAGAGCATCGGGATCTCGTGCTCGACCTTCGGCAGCGAGGAGACCGGCTCGCCGCCGACGCGCTGCGTCGGGGAATCGGGCGTGACGAGCTCGGGGTTGGCGGCCTCGATCGCGCGCAGCTCGTCGAGCAGCGCGTCGTAGTCGTCGTCGCCGATCTCCGGGTCGTCGAGGACGTAGTAGCGGTAGCCGTGGTGGTGCAGCTGCTCGCGCAGCTCGGCGGCGCGGTCCTCGCTCACTCGACCTCTTTCGCGGCCGGCGCGAGCAGCCGCCCGAGGTCGTGGCGCTCGAGCGCGTCCATCCCGGCGGCGTCGGTGAGATCGAAGTGCAGCGGCGTGACCGAGATGTCGCCGGAGGCGACGGCGGCGAGGTCGGTGCCGGGCTCGTCGTGGAAGCCGTGATCGCGCCCGTAGACCCAGTAGCGGCGGCGCTGGGTGGGCCCGCCTCGGCGTCGGTGTCCGTGAGCGTCAGCTCGTCGCGGTAGATCCGCTTGCCCAGGCGCGTGACCTGGACGCCGGTCGCGTCGCCCGCCGGGCAGTTGACGTTCAGCAGCGTGCCGGACGGAAGCGGCACGTCCTCGATCTCCTCGACGACGCGGGCGACGAAGCGCGCGCCCTCCTCGAAGTCGAACGTGTCCGACAGCCGGAAGTCCATCTCGCGGGCGGAGGACTGCTGCGAGACGGCGATCGCCGGCAGGCCGAGCACGACGCCCTTCGAGCGCGGCGGCGACCGTGCCGGAGTACGTGATGTCGTCGCCGAGGTTCCCGCCGTGGTTGATGCCCGACACGATCAGCTCGCACGCGAAGCCGTCGACGAGCCCGAGGTTGGCGAGGCGCACGCAGTCGACCGGCGTGCCGTCGGTCGCATAGCCCTTCGTGCCGTCGTCGAAGGCGATCTCCTCGACCCAGAGCGGGCGCATCGTCGTGATCGAGCGCGCCATCGCGGAGCGGTTGCCGTCGGGCGCGATCACCACGAGCTCGATGTCGGGCACGCGCAGCAGCGCACGGCGCAGCGTCTGCAATCCCTGCGCGTCGATCCCGTCGTCGTTCGTCAGCAGCACCTTCATGCCGGTCACCGAGGATACGGCGGGTATCCGACGGCGGCGAGCGCGAGCCCGTGCGGCGGGGCGGTCTGCCCGGCGCGGCTGCGCGGCGCGCCGTCCAGGAGCGCGACGAAGTCCTCCAGGGCGCGGCGCCCGCTGGCGACCTCGAGCATCGTGCCGACGAGGATGCGGTTCATCTGGCGCATGAACGTGTCGGCGGTGATCCAGAACTCGAGCAGGTCGCCGTCGGCGCGCCACTCGGCGCTGAGCACCTCGCGCTCGAAGCGCGTGTGGTACGTGTCGCTCGGGGTGAACGCGGTGAAGTCGTGGGTTCCCGCGAGCGCCTGCGCGCAGGCATCCAGCGCCGCGGCGTCGAGCTCCCAGGCGTGCCACAGCGCCCGGTTCTCAAACCACACCGAGCGCGCGCGGCGGTGCAGCACGCGGTAGCAGTACGTGCGCGAGACCGCGTCGTGGCGGGCGTTGAAGCCGTCGGGCGCCGGATTGCAGTCGAGCACCGCGACGTCGCGCGGCAGCAGCGCGTTGAGCCGCAGCGGATCGACCGCCTCGTGCTCGTAGGAGCAGACCTGCCCCCAGGCGTGCACGCCGCGGTCGGTGCGCCCGGCGACGGTCAGCGCAAGCTCGTCCTCGCGCAGGACCGTCCGCAGCGCCTTCTCGACCTCGTCCTGGACCGTGCGCTGGCCCGGCTGGCGCGCCCAGCCCGCGAACGCGGTCCCGTCGTACTCGACCAGCATCCGGCTCGTCATCGCCGGCGCCGCAGCCGCCCGGCCCACCGGCGCGGTTGCGGCTTGCGCACGCCCGCAGCCGCACGCGCCACCGGCGCGGCTTGCGCGCCTGCGCACCCGCGCGGCGCGGTTGCGGCTTGCCCGCCCGCAGCCGCACGCGCCACCGGCGCGGCGGCGGCTTGCGCATGCCCCCGGCGTGTCGCGACACCGGCACCGGCGAGCCCGAGCGCGGCGAGCGCCGCCGCGATCAGGCCCGGGTGCGAGCGCAGGCGGCCGAACTCGCGCTCGACCTCGGGCCACAGCTCCTCGACGACGAGCTCCCGCGCCGTCTCGGGGGAGGCGGCGAGCCCGTCCACCGCGATCGGCTCGCCGAAGGACAGCGCGACCCGGCGCGGCTTGGGCAGCGGACCGAGGAAGAGCCGCTCCGTGCCGCTGATCGCCGCCGGCACGAGCGGCGCGCCGGTCTCGAGCGCGAGCCGCCCGGCGCCGCTGCGCGGCTCGCCGAGCGAGTCGGGGTCGCGGATGCGCGTGCCCTCGGGAAAGAGCGCGAGGACCCCGCCCTGGCGCAGGATCGTGCGCGCCGTCTCGAGCGCGTCGGCGTCGGCCTCGCCACGGCGGATCGGAAACGCCCCGAGCCGCACGAACAGCCGCCCGAGGCGCCCCTCGAAGAGCTCCGTCTTGCCCATGAAGCGCACGTGGCGCCGCGTCGCGACGCCGACGAAGAACGCGTCCCAGAAGCTCTTGTGGTTCGGCGCGATGATCACGGGCCCGTCGTCCGGGATCCGTTCGACGCCGGTCGTGCGCAGCCCGAAGTACAGCCGGAAGAACGGCGTCACGAGCAGCTTGATGAGCGCGTACAACGGGCGCGACACGCCCTTCTCCCGCGCCAGCCTGTGCGCCTCCTCGTTCGTCACGCCCGCAGCCTACGGCGGCGTGCAGGCCGGCGCTCCGAGGGCGTCGCCGAGCTCGCCGAGGAGTGCGCGCAGCTCACGCATCTTCGCCTCCCCCAGGCGGGCCAGTCAGGCGCTCGTCGACCTCGGCGACGAACTCGCGCACGATGCTGAAGACCGCGCGCCCGCGCGCCGTCGTGCGCACGAGCCGCGCGCGGCGATCGCCTGGATCGGGGACCCGCTCGACGTATCCGTGGGCCTCGAGGTGGGCGACGAGCTGGGCCATCGCCTGCTTTGAGACCTGCGCCCGCGCGGCGAGCACGCTGACCCGCGTCCCGGCGTCGTCGAGGTACTGAAAGACGCTGCCATGCGCGTAGCGCACCTCCGGGTGGCCGCGCGCGGCGAGCCGCCCGATGAGCTCCTCGCTCATCGCACGAAACGGCTCTCGCAGCAGGATCGCCAGGTTCTCCGGCGAGCGCCGGGCGGTCGTGTCCGGAAGTCGGCTTGACATGGACAAGGCGCTTGCCTACCTTAGCGCGACACGAGAAAGACAAGCATCTTGCCTACCAAAAAAGGAGACCCGATGGCCGACCAACACGCCCAAGCGCCGGAGCACCTCACCGTCGGCACCGACGAGATCACCCTGCGCGTCACGAGCCAAGCAACCGCCGGAGCACTCCTCGCCGCCGACGTGACGCTGCCCGCCGGCGGCGGCCCACCGATGCTCCACCGCCACGAGCCCGCCGAGCTCTACCGCGTCGAACAAGGCGAGCTGACCCTCTACGTCGAGGACGACGACGGAGACATTCAGCGCCTCACCGCCCAGCCCGGAGCAGTCGTCCACATCCCAGGCGGCCGAGCGCACACGGTCCGCAACGAGTCACGAGACGAGGCACGCGCATACGTCGTGTTCACACCCGGCACCGCAATCGAGCGCTTCATCCGCCAAGCCGCAACCCTCGCCACCACAGGAACGCCCCAAGTCAAAGACGTCCTCGCCCTAGCCGAGCAGCACGGGATCGAGATGGCAGGACCGCTCCCCACCGACGCCCCGACGACCTCGACGCCAGCTCACTGACGACCGAGCGTCAGACCAGTTCGACGAGAGACCACCAGCTCAACCACACAACACGCCGTCGTCCAACCGTTCACCAGCACGACGATTGGCGCCTTCCGGGCGTGGGGACCGACTTCCGGAAGTGTCTGGCGGCTACTGCACAGCCCAAGCCCTACCCAAGGTCACACGTGTACTTCCGGAGTCGGTTCCCCACGACCCGGAAGGCGCCGCCACCAACGCCCAAAGCGCCAGCCTACACCAAGCTCCAGATAGACCATCTCGGTCGAATCGCTACCGCCGAGGGCCCAGCTTCAAGATCCGCGTGTAGCCACCCGAACGCCCCGCATACCGCGGCGCAACCTCGGCGAACAGCGTGTGCACGACGAACTTGTCCTGCCCGAGCGTCGAGAGCGCCTGCCGGCGGGCGTGCAGGTCACCACGCTTGGCCAGCGTGATGAGCTTCTCGAGCTCGGGCTTGACGGCCTTGGCCTTCGCCTCCGACGTCTTGATCCGCTCGTGCTCGATGACCTCCTTGCAGAGGTTCATCAGCAGCGCCTTGCGATGCGAGGAGGAACGGCTGAGCTTGTTGCGGGTCTTCTGGTGGCGCATGAGCGGAGGTGCAGTCTAGTCGTCGCGGAGATCGAGGCCGCGGTTGTGCAGCGTCTCGATCACCTCGTCGATCGACTTCTTGCCGAAGTTCGGGATCGCGTTGAGCTCGCCCTCGGACTTCGAGATGAGGTCGCCGACGGTCTGGATGCCGGCCCGCTTGAGGCAGTTGTAGGAGCGCACGCCGAGCTCGAGCTCCTCGATGAGGATGTCGTGCATCGGGCCGGCCGAGGCGCTGGCGCCCGCGGCGCCGCCGAGCGTGCCGTGACCGTTGGAGCCCTCGAGCTGGCCGCCGGGACCGGCGCGCAGCTCCTCGATGCGGTCGGCGTCGGTGAAGATCGCCAGCTGGGCGATGAGGATCTCCGCCGCCTCGCGCAGCGCGGCCTGCGGGTCGATCGACCCGTCGGTCTCGATGTCGAGCGTGAGCTTGTCGTAGTCGGTGCGCTGGCCGACGCGGGCAGGCTCGACGCCGTAGGCGACGCGCCGCACCGGCGAGAAGATCGAGTCGATCGGGATGACGCCGATCGGCTGGTCGGGTGACTTGTTGTCCTCGGACTGGCGGTAGCCGCGCCCGCGGCCGACCGTGAGGTACAGCTCGAGCTTGGTCTTCTTCTCCAGCGTGGCGATGTGGACGTCGGGGTTGAGGACCTCGACGCCGGAGGGCAGGTCGATGTCGCGCGCCGTGATCTCGCCGGGGCCGGTGACGACGAGCGGGGCCTCGACCTCGGTCGCGTCGGAGTGCATCCGGCAGACGATGCCCTTGAGGTTCAGGACGATGTCGGTCACGTCCTCCTTGACGCCCTTGATCGTGGAGAACTCGTGGGCGACCCCCTCGATGCGCACGCTCGTCACCGCAGCGCCCGCAAGCGAGCTCAGCAGCACGCGCCGCAGCGAGTTGCCGAAGGTGTAGCCGAAACCACGGTCGAGTGGCTCGATGGTGAACGAGCCACGGTTCTCCTCGACCGTCTCACTGGTGATTCGGGGGACTTGGAAGTCGAGCATCAGGGTCCTAACGTCGGGATGTCACTTGCGGGGCCGCCACGCGCTGCAATCCGTGCGCGCACGAGCGAAAGCTGCGGGAAAATCGGTTACTTCGAGTACAGCTCGACGATGAGCTGCTCCTGCACCGGAGCGGCGATCTCCCTGCGCTCGGGCTTGCGCAGCACCTTTGCGGTCAGGGAGTCATGGTCGGCCTGCAGCCACGCGGGAACCTGAGCCGTCAGCTCCGTCGCGTCACGAATGAGTGGTTCGACCGGCGTCGAGGCCTTGACGGCGATGATGTCGCCCTCGCGCACCTGGTAGCTCGGGATGTCGACGCGGCGGCCGTTGACGGTCCAATGGCCGTGGCGGATGAACTGCCGCGCCTGGCGGCGCGACGCGGCGAAGCCGAGGCGCACGAGGACGTTGTCCAAGCGCGACTCGAGGATCGCCAGCAGGTTCTCGCCCGTGATCCCGTCCATGCGCGAAGCCTTGTCGTAGTAGATCCGAAACTGCTTCTCGAGCACGCCGTAGTAGCGCCGGGCCTTCTGCTTCTCGCGCAGCTGGACGCGGTACTCGGACTGCTTCTGGCGCCCGCGCCCGTGATCGCCCGGCGGATACGCGCGCCGCTCGACGCCGCACTTGTCGGTGAGGCAGCGCTCGCCCTTGAGGAAGAGCTTCTGGCCCTCGCGACGGCACTGCTTGCACGCTGCTCCCGTGTCACGCGCCATCGGAGTCTAGACCCTCCGCCGCTTGCGGGGGCGGCAGCCGTTGTGCGCCTGCGGGGTGACGTCCTTGACGCCGGTGACCTCGAGGCCGGCGGCCTGCAGGGAGCGGATCGCGGTCTCGCGGCCCGAGCCCGGGCCCTTCACGAAGACCTCGACCTTCTGCAGGCCCTGGTCGATGCCCTTGCGGGCAGCGGCGTCAGCGGTGACCTGTGCGGCGAACGGCGTGGACTTGCGCGAACCCTTGAAGCCGGCGCCACCGGCGGACTCCCACGCGATCACGTTGCCGTCCTTGTCGGACAGCGAGACGATCGTGTTGTTGAAGGAGGTCTTGATGTGGGCCTGGCCGATCGGAATGTTCTTCTTCGGTTTGCGTCGGCCACGCTGGGGTCGCTTGGGAGCAGGCAACTGGAATGTCCTCTATTTCTTCGTGGCCTTCTTCTTGCCGGCAACCTGCATGCGCTTTGGCCCTTTGCGCGTGCGGGCGTTCGTCTTGGTGTTCTGCCCGCGAACGGGCAGGTTGCGGCGATGACGTAGGCCGCGGTAGCACCCGATCTCCATCAGGCGCTTGATGTTCTGTGAGCGCTCGCGGCGAAGGTCGCCCTCGACCGTGAGATCGTCGATCGCCTCGCGCAGCCGCGCGACCTCGTCCTCGGTGAGATCGCGGACCTTGCGGTCGGGCTCGATGTTCGTCTTGCGCAGGATCTCGTTGGCGGTCGGCCGCCCGACGCCGTAGATGTACGTCAGACCGATTTCTGCGCGCTTGTTCAGCGGGATGTTGATGCCTGAGATCCGGGCCATCGAACTACCCCTGACGCTGCTTGTGGCGCGGATTTGAGCAGATGACCAGGACCGCGCCGTGGCGGCGGATGATCTTGCACTTTTCGCACATCGGCTTCACCGACGGTCGTACCTTCATGAGCCCCTTCTTGCAGACGTGAGGAAACGCGCGCAGGACACGGAAGTCCCGCCGCAGCGCGACCAAGCAGGGTAGCAAAGCGTATTCACCCACCCGCCTCGTGCCACGGCGTCAGGATCCGCGGCCCGTCGGCCGTGACCGCGATCGTGAACTCGAAGTGCGCGGCCAGCGACCCGTCCTGCGAGTAGATCGCCCAGTGGTCGTCGGCCATCCGCACGGCGTGGCGCCCGGCGGTGACCATCGGCTCGACCGCGAAGACCATCCCCTCCTCGAGCTTGACGCCCTTGCCGGGCGGTCCGTAGTTGGGGATCTGCGGGTCCTCGTGCATGTCGCGCCCGATGCCGTGGCCGACGAGCGAGCGCACGACGGACAGCCCCTCGGCCTCGACGACCTCCTGGACGGCGTGCGACACGTCGCCGAGCCGGTTGCCGACGCGGCACTGCTCGACGGCGGCGAACAGCGACGCCTCGGTCGTGTCCAGCAGCTTGCGCGCGGTCGGCGAGATCGCCCCGACGGGGAACGTCCGGGCGGCGTCGGCGACCCAGCCGTCGAGCACGACGCCGCAGTCGACGGAGAGGATGTCGCCCTTGTGCAGCGTGTAGGAGCCGGGGATCCCGTGCACGACCATCGAGTTGGGCGAGATGCACAGCGAGCCGGGAAAGCCGCGGTAGCCCTTGAACGCGGGCGTGGCGCCCTGCGAGCGGATGAACTTCTCGGCCGCGGTGTCGAGCTCCTTCGTCGTCACCCCCGGCCGGATCTTGCGCTCGACGAGCGCCAGCGTGCGGACGAGGATGTCGCCGGCCGCCGCCATCTTGTCGATCTGCTCAGGAGTCTTCTTGACGATCAACCTGCGGGCCTACAACTCGTCTTCGAGGCGCAGCGTGGCGATCGTCGCGCGGATGTGGTCGTGCACCTCGGTCGGCGACCGGGTCCCGTCGAAGCGCCGCAGCAGGCCGCGCTCCTCGTAGTACTCGGCGAGCGGCTCGGTCTCCTCGTGGTAGATCGCGAGGCGCTTGGCGATCGTCTCGGGCTTGTCGTCGTCGCGCTGGACGAGCCGCGACCCGTCGATGTCGCAGCGGCCCTCGTGCTTGGGCGGGTCGAGCTCGACGTGGTACACGCGGCCGGTCTTGACGCTGACGCGGCGCCCGGAGAGGCGGCGCTGGACCTCCTCGTCGGGCACGTCGATGAGGATCACGGCCGTGAGGCGCCGCTCGGCCTCCTCGAGCCCCTCCGCGAGTGCGTCGGCCTGCGGCAGCGTGCGCGGGAAGCCGTCGAGCAGGAAGCCGTCGCGCGCGTCGGCGCTGCCGAGCGCCTCGAGGATCACGCCCGTGATGACCGGGTCGGGCAGGAGCTCGCCCTTGTCCATGTAGGTCTTCGCCTCCTTGCCGAGCTTGGTCTCGTCGCGGACCGCGGCGCGCAGGATGTTCCCCGTGGCGACGTACGGCAGGTTGAAATCGTCGGTCAGGCGCTCCGCCTGCGTGCCTTTGCCGGCGCCGGGAGGTCCGAGCAGGATGAGGTTGAGCTCGCTCGACATAAGACCGGCCGGAGACTACTGCGCAGCGGGTACGGCGCCCCGCGGAAAGGCGGCTCGGCCCCGGCCGCCGGAACCGGCGACCAGCCTCGAGCTGATCCATCCGTTCGTTGGGCCGCCGGATCGTCGGCCTGCGGACGACGTTACTTCAGGAAGCCCTCGTAGTTGCGCATCATCAGCTGCGCCTCGAGCTGCTTCATCGTGTCCAGCGCGACGCCGATCACGATGAGGATCGACGTGCCGCCGAAGAAGAAGTTCGCGCTCGTCTGGTTGATGAGGATCGTCGGCATCGCGGCGACCGCGGCGAGATACAGCGCGCCCGGGAACGTCAGCCGCGCGAGCACCCGGTCGAGGAACTCCGCCGTCGGCCGGCCCGGCCGCACGCCGGGGATGAACCCGCCGTACTTCTTGAGGTTCTCCGCCTGGTCGACGGGGTTGAACGTGATCGCCGTGTAGAAGTACGTGAACAGGACGATGAAGATCGACTCGCCGACGATGTAGGCCCAGCCGTTCGGCGAGAAGAACGCGGCGAAGTCGCGACCGAAGCTGTTGTTGAGCAGCTGGCCGACGGTCGGCGGGAACGCCATGATCGAGGCCGCGAAGATGACCGGGATGACGCCCGCCATGTTCACGCGCAGCGGCAGGTAGGTCTGGCCGCCGGACGTCATGCGGCGGCCGATGACGCGCTTGGCGTACTGGATCGGGATCCGCCGCTGGCCCTCCTGCACGAAGACGATCGCCGCGATCACGGCCAGCGCGATGAACGGCATCATGACCTTGAAGACCGGGTCCGAGCTCGTCGCCCAGGCCTGCACGCCGTTGGGCAGCCCGGAGACGATCGAGGCGAAGATCATGAGCGAGATGCCGTTGCCGATCCCGCGCTGGGTGATGAGCTCGCCCATCCACATGATCAGCACGCAGCCCGCCGTCAGCGAGATGACGATGAGGAAGACGCGCGCGGCGTTGAAGTTGTCGATGATCGGCTCGCCGGCGTTCGCGCCGAACGACTTGAACAGGAACACGTAGCCGATCGACTGGCCGAACGCGAGGCCGACGGTGAGGTAGCGCGTGTACTGCGTGATCCGCTGCTGGCCGACCTCGCCCTCCTTCTGCAGCTTCTCCAGCGACGGCACGACGACCGTCAGCAGCTGCAGGATGATCGAGGCCGTGATGTACGGCATGATCCCCAGCGCGAAGAGGGCGATCCGCGACAGGCCGCCGCCGCTGAAGAGGTTCAGGAAGCCGAGGATGCTCGAGCCGCTGAAGGAGTCCTGCACCGCCTTGACGGCCTCGACGTTGATCCCCGGCACCGGGATGTGCGCGCCCAGGCGGTACAGCGCGAGGATGAACATCGTGATCGCAAGCTTCTTGCGAATGTCGGCGACCTTGAAGGCCGTGAGGATCGTCGAGAGCACGCCGGGGTGAGAGTAGTGCACCGTTGCGCGCGAGGCCGCCGTATGGCGCGGCGGTCGCGCCAGGCCTGCTGCGCCTGCGGCGCTGAGCGGTCAGTCAGCGATCGTGTGACACGTTCCGCCGGCGGCCTCGATGGCCTCGCGGGCGGCGCCACTGAACTTGTGTGCGTGAACGGTGAGCGGCTTGGAGATCGTGCCCTTGGCGAGGATCTTCACCGGGATGTCCTTGCGCGTGCCCAGTCCCCTGGCCTTCATCGCGTTGAGCGTCACCTCGTCACCCTTCTCGAAGCGGCGCTCGAGGTCCTGCAGGTTGACGGCCTGGGTGTGCGTGCGAAACGGCTCGAAGGGCATCGACTTCTTCATGTGCGGGCCGCGCAGCTTGCGCATCCGCATGTGGATCGGCATCTGCCCGCCCTCGAAGCCCGGCCGCGTCTTGGAGCCCGAGCGCGCGCCGGCGCCCTTGTGGCCGCGGCCCGACGTCTTGCCGTGCCCCGAGCCGTGCCCGCGGCCGACGCGCTTGCGCGGCTTGCGGCTGCCCGGGGCGGGCCTGAGCGAGTGCAGCCCGATGTCCTTGGGGTCGATCTCTTCGGGCTCGGGCGGGGTCATGACTGCTCCTCGACGATGCGGACGAGATGGCGCACGCGGTTCACCATGCCGCGTGCCTGCGGCGTGTCCTCGATCTCGACGACGTGGCCGATCCGGCGCAGGCCGAGCGAGCGCAGCGTGTCGAGCTGGCGCTGGTCGGAGCCGTTCTTGGACTTGTACTGCGTGATCTTCACGACGTCTCGGACTCCCCGACGGCGGCCGCGGCGCGGCTCGGCTGCGGCTGTCTCGTCTGCTGCGGCGGGCGCGACCACCTCGGCGTCGACGCCCGCTTCGGCGTCGGTCCCCGCGATCGTCTCGGCGGCGACGTCCCCGCCGCTGCCGAGGCCGAGCACCTGGTTGATCGACAGGCCGCGCAGCTCGGCGACCTCCTCGGGGCGGCGCAGGCCCTGCAGGCCGGCGACCGTCGCCTTGACGAGGTTGATCGGGTTCTGCGAGCCCAGCGACTTGGAGAGGATGTCGTGGATCCCGGCGAGCTCGAGCACCGCGCGCACGCCGCCGCCGGCGATGACGCCGGTACCGGGCGAGGCGGGCTTCATGAAGACGCGGCCGGCGCCGTAGACGCCGGTCGTCTGGTGCGTGATCGTCGCGCCGTGCTTGGGCACGCGGAAGAGGTTCTTCTTCGCCTGCTCGACGCCCTTCTGGATCGCGAGCGGGACCTCGTTGGCCTTGCCGTAGCCGACGCCGACGACGTCGCGCTCGTCACCGACGACGACGAGCGCCGTGAACGAGAAGCGGCGGCCGCCCTTGACGACCTTCGCGACGCGGTTGATCTCCACGACGCGCTCCTGCAGATCCAGTCCCGCCTGATTGACGGAGCGGTCGACAACTGGGGCACTCATCGCGAGGACCTCCGATAGGGGAAGACGAGTGGTTCGCCATTCGGTCGAGCGGAGGAGAATGACGCGCTGTCATACGGTCAGTCCTCCTTCGCGGACGCCCTCGGCGAAGGCTTTGACGCGGCCGTGGTACTGGTAACCGCCGCGATCGAAGACGGCGCTGGCGATGCCCGCTGCCTGTGCGCGCTCGGCGAGCAGCTTGCCGGCAGCGCTCGCCTGCTCCATCGGGTCCTTGCCGCGCAGCGGCTCCTCGGTCCACGCGACAGCGGCGAGCGTGTGGCCGGCGATGTCGTCGACGAGCTGCGCCGAGATCCCGCGGTTGGAGCGAAAGACGGAGATGCGCGGCCGCTCGGCGGTCCCTGAGATCTTCGCGCGCACGCGGCGGCGGCGCTTGAGCCTTGACTGGGGCCTCGTCTTGATGGTCATGCGCGCTTGCCCACCTTCCGGGCCACGTACTCGCCCTCGTAGCGGATGCCCTTGCCCTTGTAGGGCTCCGGCGGGCGCTGCTTGCGGATGTTGGCGGCGAGCTCGCCGACCTGCTGCTTGGAGTTGCCCTTCACGATGATCCGCGTCGGCTGGGGCACCTCGAACTCGATCCCCTCGGGCGCCTTGATCGGCACCGGGTGCGAGTAGCCGAGCGCGAGCTCGAGATCGCGGCCCTTGAGCAGCGCGCGGTAGCCGACGCCCTGGATCTCGAGCGTCTTCTGAAAGCCGGTCGTGACGCCCTCGACCATGTTGGCGACGAGCGAGCGGGTGAGGCCGTGCAGCGCACGGTGCTCGCCGCGGTCGGTCGGGCGCTTGACGACGAGCACGTCGCCGTCCTGCTCGATCGAGATCGCCAGCGGCACGCGCTCGGCAAGCTCGCCGCGCGGGCCGTGCACGCGGACGAGCTCGGGCTCGATCGACACGGTGACGCCGGACGGGACGGGAATGGGCTTCTTTCCGATGCGCGACATGCCCGATTACCAGATCTGCGCGACGACTTCGCCGCCGACGCCGGCGCTGCGCGCCTCGTGGCCGGTCATCACGCCGCGTGACGTCGAGACGATGGCGGTGCCCATGCCGCCCAGCACCTTGGGGATGTCCTTGGAGCCTGCGTAGGTGCGGCGGCCGGGCCGCGACACGCGCTTGAGGCCGGAGATCGCCGAGCGGCGGTCGGACGTGTACTTCAGCCGCAGGCGGATCAGCTCGCCGGGATGCTCGGCATCCGGCGCGACGACCTCGAAGCCGTCGATGTAGCCCTGCTCGGCGAGGATGCGCGCGCACTCGGACTTCAACCGGGACGACGGGATGTCGACCGTCTCATGGGCGGCCTGGATCGCGTTGCGGATCCGGGTCAGAAAATCGGCGATGGGGTCTGTGCTTGCGCTCACGGTCGTGTTCTCTCGGTCTGGCTCGTTACCACGAAGACTTCGTCATGCCAGGGACAAAGCCGTTGTGGGCCATCTCGCGCAGGCAGATCCGGCACAGGCCGAACTTGCGGTACACGGCGCGGGCCCGGCCGCATCGGCGGCAACGGCTGTACTCCCGGGTCTTGTACTTCGCGGGGCGCGCCTGGCGCACCCGCTGGGACGTCTTGGCCATACTAGTCTGCTTCCTCCTGGGTGTCCTCTGCGGGCTCCTCCGCCGGACGCTCGTAGGCCTCCGGGTTCTCCTCCTTGAGCTGCTCCAGCGCGGCCTGCTCGGCCTCGGCCTTCGCACGCAGCTCCTCGTGGTGGGCGGCCTCCTCGGACGCCGCCTGGCGCGCCTCCTGCTCGGCCTTGTCGGGCCGGTGCTCCTTCGAGAACGGCATGCCGAACGCCTCGAGCAGCGCGAACGCCTCGAGGTCGGACTGCGCCGACGTCGTGATCGTGACGTCGAGCCCGCGCACCTGATCGATCGCGTCGTAGTCGATCTCGGGGAAGATGGTCTGCTCGCGGATGCCGAGCGAGTAGTTGCCGCGGCCGTCGAAGGCGTTGGCCTTCAGGCCGCGGAAGTCGCGGATGCGCGGGATCGCGACCGACATGAGGCGGTCCAGGAACTCGTACGCGCGCTCGTGGCGCAGCGTGACGGCGAGCCCGACGGGCATGCCCTCGCGCAGCTTGAAGTTCGCGATCGACTTGCGCGCGCGGCGCACGTTGGGCTTCTGGCCGGCGATCGTCGCAAGCTGCTCCTGCGCGGCCTCGAGGGCCTTGGAGTCCTGCTTGGCGTCGCCGACGCCCATGTTCAGCACGATCTTCTCGATCTTCGGCACCTGCATGATCGAGGTGTAGCCGAAGCGCTTCATGAGCGCCGGGCGGATCTCCTCGAGGTACCGGGCCTTCAGGCGCGCGGGTGGTGCGGCGGTCTGGGTGGACATCAGTGGTTCCTCCGGTGGGTCAGCGCGCCGTTGGGCGGTTGCTGGCGCCGGCTGGCAAGGACCGATCCCGCCCACCCAGGAAGGTGTGCCCCCGGCACATCGACGACCGAGGACGCCGCCAGCCGGTGATCAGCGACCGATCCAACGGTGTGGTGACTCGCTGGAGGGACCACTAGAACTTCGCTCCTGTGCGGGCCGACGCGCGCATCCGCTTGCCGTGCTCGACGATCGTCTTCACGCGCGTGGGCTTCTTGTCCTTCGGATCGCGCAGCGCGACGTTCGAGAGGTGGATCGGGCCCTCCCGCTCGATCACGCCGCCCGGCTCCATGGAACCGGGGCGCGGGCGCGTGTGGCGCTTGATGATGTTCAGGCCCTCGACGTAGACCCGCTGCTTCTGCGGATCGACGCGCAGCACCTTGCCCTGCTTGCCGCGGTCCTTGCCGCTGATGACGATGACCTCGTCGCCCTTGACGATGCGCGCGGGCATGGCTACAGCACCTCGGGCGCGAGCGACACGATCTTCATGAAGTTGCGGTCGCGCAGCTCGCGCGCGACCGGACCGAAGATGCGCGTGCCGCGCGGGTTGTTCTGGGCATCGATGATGACCGCGGCGTTCTCGTCGAAGGCGATGTACGTGCCGTCGTCGCGGCCGAAGGACTTCTTCGTGCGCACGATGACCGCGGTGACGACCTCGCCCTTCTTGACGGTGCCCTGCGGGTTGGCCTGCTTGACCGTGGCGGTGATCGTGTCGCCGACGAACGCGTAGCGGCGGCGCGAGCCGCCCTTGACGCGGATGCAGAGGATCTCGCGGGCGCCCGTGTTGTCGGCGACCTTCAGCCGTGTCTCGTTCTGGATCACTTCGCGCGCTCCAGGACCTCGACGAGCTTCCAGCGCTTCGTGCGCGACAGCGGCCGGCTCTCGACGACGCGGACGAGATCGCCCTCGTTGGCATCGTTGGTCTCGTCGTGGACGTGCAGCTTGTTCGTCGAGCGGACGATCTTCTGGTAGCGGCGATGGCGGCGGGCGACGTCGATCCGGACGACGATCGTCTTGTCCGGCTTGGCCGACACGACCGTGCCGGTGCGCAGCTGCGGCGTGCTCACCTTCGGCTCGGCGGGCGGCGTGCCGACGCCCTTGTCACCGGCGCCCTTCTTGGCCTTCTCCTGCGCGCGGCGGCGGGTCCGGGCGAGCGCCTTGGCGCGGCGCAGCTCGCGGCGCTCGGCGTCGCGCTGCTCCGGCGTGCGCGCGGGGCGCTGGGACTTCGCGGCGTGCTCGAGGCGCGCGCGATCCTCGCGGGCGCTCTGCTTCGTCGCCGCGGGCTCGGCGGCCGGCGCCGGCGTCTCGCCGGGGGTGTCTTCGATCTCAGGGGTCTCGTCGTCAGCCATCGCTTACTTCCGGTTGGGAATCTGGATGCCGCGCTCGCGCGCGATCGTCATTGCACGGGCCAGATCGCGCTTGGCGGTCCGCATGCCGGCGGTGTTCTCGAGCTCGCCGGTGGCGTGCTGGAAGCGCAGCCCGAAGATGTCCTTGCGCGACGTCGCCAGGTGCTCGAGGAGCTCCTTCTCGGGCAGGTCGCGCAGATCCTTGGCGGTCATGACGGCTGGTCCTCGCGCATGACGAACTTCGTCTTGACGGGCAGCTTGTGACCGGCGAGGCGCATCGCCTCACGCGCCAGCGGCTCGGGCACGCCGGCGAGCTCGAACATCACGCGGCCGGGCTTGACCACGGCGACCCAGCCCTCGGGCGAGCCCTTGCCGGAGCCCATGCGGGTCTCGGCGGGCTTCTTCGTGAAGGACTTGTCGGGATAGACGTTGATCCAGACCTTGCCGCCGCGCTTGATCTTGCGGGTCATCGCGATACGAGCGGCCTCGATCTGGCGGTTCGTCAGCCAGCCGGCGTCGAGCGACTTGAGGCCGTACTCGCCGAACTGGATCGACGTCTGCCCGCGCGACAGCCCGGCCCTGCGGCCGCGGTGCTGCTTGCGGTGCTTGACGCGCTTGGGGGACAGCACTACCGACCACCGCCTCCGCGGGCGCCCGGGCCGAAGCCGGGACGCGCGGTCCCGCCGCCGCCGGCACCGCCGCCACCGCCGCCACGTCCGCCGCTGCTGCCGCCGCGACCAGGCCCACCGGGGCCGCCGCCGCGTCCGCCGCCGCCGCGTCCGCCACCGCCGCGGTCACCGCGGTCACCGCGACCGCGTCCACGGCCGCCGTCGCGATCGCCCTGCTGCTGGTTGGACGGGCCTTCCATGTCGGTGAGGTCGACGCCGGAGAAGCCCTCGGGCATGATCTCGCCCTTGTTGATCCAGCACTTCACGCCGATGCGCCCGAACGTCGTCTTGGCCTCGAAGAAGCCGTAGTCGATGTCGGCGCGCAGCGTGTGCAGCGGCACGCGACCGTCGGAGTAGCTCTCGGTGCGGGCCATCTCGGCGCCGCCGAGGCGGCCGCCGACCTGGATCTTGCAGCCCTTTGCGCCGGAGCGCATCGCGCTCGTCAGGGCGCGCTTCATCGCGCGGCGGAAGGCGACGCGGTTCTGCAGCTGCTCGGCGACCGACTGCGCGACGAGCTTGGCGTCGAGCTCCGGGCGCTTGATCTCGAGGATGTTGACCTTGATCTGCTTGCGCGTGATCCGGTGCAGGTCCTTGCGCAGCGCGTCGACCTCCGAGCCGGACTTGCCGATCACGATGCCGGGCCGCGCGGTGTGGATGTTCACCTCGACCTCGTTGGCGTCCTTGCGGATCGTGATGTCCGACAGGCCGGCGTGCGAGAGCTTGCCGGTGATGTGGTTACGGATCGCGACGTCCTCGGCCAGGTAGTCGGCGAACTGCTTCTCGTTGAACCAGTTGGACTTCCAGTCGTGGATGTACCCCACGCGCATGGACTCGGGGTGAACTTTTTGACCCATCTACTTGACCCCGTCCTTCGGTGTAAGGGTGATCGAGAGGTGGCTCGTGCGCTTGCGGATCTTCGTCGCGCGCCCCATGGCGCGCGGGCGAAATCGCTTGAGCGTGGGGCCCTCGTCGGCCTTGACCGCGTGGATGCGCAGCTCGTCGCCGATGAGTTCGTGGTTGTGCTCGGCGTTTGCGACCGCCGACTCGAGCAGCTTGGACCAGTCGCGGGCGACGTCGCGGCTGGCGTGCGCGAGGATCGCCCGCGCCTCGGGCACGGACTTGCCGCGGATGTGATCGCAGACGAGGCGCGCCTTGCGCGCCGACGTGCGGACGTACTTGGCGTGCGCGCGGACCATCGGCGGCGTGTCGCCGTAGTCGCGGGCCGGCCGGCGCGCCTTCGCGGCGGGCGCGGCGGGCTTGTCCTCCTCGGCCTTGCGGCGCGCGCGGCGCGGCTTGGGCTTCGGCTCGTCCTCTGTCTCGACAGCGGTGGCGGCGGGCTTCGCCGCGGACGCCTCGGCGACGGGCTCCTCGACGGCCTCGGGCTCTGCGGCGGCCGGCTCGTCGGCCGCCGCCGGCGTCGCCGCGGCCTCGGTCGCCTTCGGCGCAGCCTCCGCCTTGGGCTTGCGGCGAGGGGCGCGCCGCTTGGGCTTCGCCTCCCCGTCGTCCTGCTTGGGATTCTTCTCGTCGGCCATCGCTAGCGGACCTTCCCGCTGCCGGCGTGTCCGCGATACAGCCGCGTCGGCGCGAACTCGCCGAGCTTGTGGCCGACCATCGACTCGGAGACGAACACGGGCACGTGCTTGCGACCGTCGTGGACGGCGATCGTGTGACCGACCATCTCCGGGAAGATCGTCGAGGCACGCGACCAGGTCTTGAGCATCTGCTTGGAGTTGGAGGCGTTGAGGGACTCGACGCGCGCCATCAGGCGCTCCTCGACCCACGGCCCCTTCTTGGACGAACGGCTCAACGCTTCTTCCCTCTCTTGCGACCGCGCACGATGTAGCGGTCGGATGGCTTGTTCTTCTTGCGCGTGCGGTAGCCGAGCGTCGGCACGCCCCACGGGGTCACCGGATGGCGACCCGCGGTCGTCGAGCCCTCGCCGCCGCCGTGCGGGTGGTCGACGGGGTTCATCGCCGTGCCGCGCGTCTGCGGGCGGACGCCCATGTGACGCTTGCGGCCGGCCTTGCCGATCTTGACGTTCTGGTGATCGGAGTTGCCGATCGTGCCGATCGTGCCGCGGCAGCTGTCCTGCACGAGCCGCATCTCGCCCGACGGCAGGCGCAGCGTGGCCATGCCGCCGTCGCGCGCCATGAGCTGGATGCCGGTGCCGGCCGAGCGCGCGAGCTGGCCGCCGCGTCCGGGCTGCAGCTCGACGTTGTGCACGACGGTGCCGATCGGGATGCGGCTCAGCGGCAGGCAGTTGCCCGGCGTGATGTCCGCCGTCTCGCCCGAGGAGACCGTCATGCCGACGCGCAGCCGCTGCGGCGCGAGGATGTAGGCCTTCTCGCCGTCGACGTAGTGCAGCAGCGCGATGTACGCCGACCGGTTGGGGTCGTACTCGATCGCGGCGACCTTCGCCGGTACGCCGTCCTTGCGGCGCTTGAAGTCGATCCTGCGGTACAGGCGCTTGGCGCCGCCGCCGCGATGGCGTGCGGTCTTGCGCCCGCGGGCGTTGCGACCGCCGGACTTCGTGAGGCCTTCGACGAGCGTCTTCTCGGGCCGGTCCTTCGTGATCTCCGCGAAGTCGGGATACGTCGAGAAGCGACGGCCGGGGCTGGTGGGCTTGGGCTTGCGAATCGCCATGACGAGCTAGCCCTCGAGGGACTCGAGGCCCTGGAAGATCGGGATGGAGTCGCCCGGGCTGACCTGCACGATCGCCTTCTTCCACGAGCGCGTGCGGCCGTGGATCGCGCCGCGGCGCTTGGGCTTGGACTTCACGCTGAGCGTGTGCACCGAGACGACGGAGACGTCGAAGAGCGCCTCGATCGACTGGCGGATCTGCGTCTTGTGCGCGTCGGGATGGACCCGGAAGACGTACTTGTTCGCTCCGGCGAGCACGTAGGACTTCTCCGAGACGACGGGGCGGATGATGACCTGGCTGGGATCCATCAGACCGTGGCCTCCTCGAGCGCTTCGGCGGCGCCGCGCTCGCCCTTGGCCCGCGCGGTCAGCGCATCGAGCGCCGCCTGCGAGCAGACGACCGACCGCGCGCCGAGCAGGTCGGCGATGCCGACCATCGACGCCGACAGGACCGACACGAGCGAGATGTTGCGAAACGACAGCGCGGCCTGCTCCTGGTCGTCGCTGAGGACGACGAGGATCGGCGTGCTCAGGCCGGCGTCCTCCAGCAGCGCCGCGGCCTTCTTCGTCGCGGGCGTGTCGAACGGCTTGGGGTCGAAGACCGCGATCGAGCCGCGGGCGGCGTGGACCGACAGCGCGCTGCGCAGCGCCGCGCGGCGCTCCTTGCGGTTGACCTTGAAGGTGTAGTGGCGCGGCGACGGGCCGAAGGTCGTGCCGCCGCCGGTCCAGATCGGCGAGCGCGACGAGCCCGCGCGGGCGCGGCCGGTGCCCTTCTGGCGCCATGGCTTCGCGCCGCCGCCGCGAACGTTGCCGCGCGTCTTCGTCGCGTGCGTGCCCTGGCGGCGGGCGGCGAGCTCGGCGCGCACCGACTCGTGCACGAGCGCCTCGTTGAACGACGCGCCGAAGGCGGTCTCGTCGAGCTTGGCCTTCTTGGAGCCGCCGAGGATCTTCGCGTCAGCCATCGCTGCGCACCTCCACGAACCCGTTGCGGGGGCCCGGCACGGAGCCGCGCAGGAGCATGAGGTTGTCCTTCGAGTCGAGGCGGACGATCGTCAGGCCCTTCTGGGTGACGCGCTTGTTGCCCATCTGGCCCGGGCCGCGGATGCCCTTCATGACGCGCGCGGGCCATGCCGACGCGCCGATCGAGCCCGGCGCACGGACGTTGTGCGAGCCGTGCGACTTCGGCCCGCTGGCGAAGTTGTGGCGCTTGATCGTGCCCTGAAAGCCCTTGCCCTTCGAGGTGCCCGAGACCTTCACGCGCTGGCCGACCTCGAAGTCCTCGACGGTCACGGTCTCGCCGACGACGTGCTCGCCGGTCTCGTCGCGAAACTCCTTGACGAGGCGCATCGGCGGGGCGCCCGACCTTCTTGAGGTGCCCGAGCTCCGGCTTGGTGAGGTACTTCTCCTTCACGGAGCCGAACGCGAGCTGCAGCGCCTCGTAGCCGTCGCGCTCGTGCGTGCGCACGCCCGTGACCGGACAGGGCCCGGCCTCCAGGACGGTGACGCGCTCGACCGTGCCGTCCTCGAGGAACAGCTGCGTCATGCCGAGCTTCTTGGCGAGGATCGCGGGCATCGTCTCAGGTGGCCAGGCGGATTTCGATGTCTACGCCGGCCGGGAGATGGTCGAGACGCTGGAGCGAGTCGACCGTCTTCGGCGTGGGCTGGTGGATGTCGATGAGCCGCTTGTGGGTCCGGATCTCGAAGTGCTCGCGCGAGTCCTTGTCCTTGAACGGCGAGCGAATCACGCAGTAGACGTTCTTCTCGGTCGGCAACGGCACCGGCCCGGAGACGGTCGCACCGGTCCGCGTCGCCGTCTCGACGATCTCCTTGGCCGCTGTCTCGATGGCCGAGTGGTCGTATGCCTTCAGGCGGATGCGGATCTTGTTCTCTGTGGTGGTAGCCATTGCGTGTGTGCGTGCTTTCGAGCGGCACAAGGGACGGAACCCGGCGTGGCCGGATCCGCCCCTCGATACGTGCTGTACGGCGTGCGCGCTCCTTACTCGATGATCTCCGTCACCACGCCGGAGCCGACCGTGCGGCCACCCTCGCGGATGGCGAAGCGCAGGCCCGCGTCCATGGCGATCGGCTGGATCAGCTCGATCTCCATCTGGACGTTGTCGCCCGGCATCACCATCTCGACGCCCTCGGGCAGATGTGCCGAGCCGGTGACGTCCGTCGTGCGGAAGTAGAACTGCGGCCGGTAGCCCGTGAAGAAGGGCGTGTGACGGCCACCTTCCTCCTTCTTCAGGACGTAGACCTCGGACTTGAACTTCGTGTGCGGCGTGATCGACTTGGGCTTGCACAGCACCTGGCCGCGCTCGATGTCCTCGCGCTTGGTGCCACGCAGCAGGCAGCCGACGTTGTCGCCCGCGCGACCCTCGTCGAGGATCTTGCGGAACATCTCGACGCCCGTGACGACCGTCGTCGTCGACGCGGGGTGAATGCCGACGATCTCGACGGTCTCACCCGTCTTGACGATGCCCTGCTCGATGCGGCCCGTCGCGACGGTGCCGCGGCCGGTGATCGAGAAGACGTCCTCGACCGGCATCAGGAAGGGCTTGTCCAGCGCGCGCTCGGGCTCGGGGATGTAGCTGTCCAGCGCCGCGGCGAGCTCGAGGATCTTCGCCTTCGCGTCCTCGTCGCCCTCGAGCGCCTGCAGCGCCGAGCCGATGATGAAGGGGATGTCGTCGCCGGGGAAGTCGTAGGAGCTCAGCAGCTCGCGGACCTCGAGCTCGACGAGCTCGAGCAGCTCCTCGTCATCGACCATGTCGGCCTTGTTGAGGAAGACGACGATGTACGGCACGCCGACCTGGCGGGCGAGCAGGATGTGCTCGCGCGTCTGCGGCATCGGGCCGTCGGCGGCCGAGACGACGAGGATCGCGCCGTCCATCTGCGCCGCCCCGGTGATCATGTTCTTGATGTAGTCGGCGTGCCCCGGGCAGTCGACGTGGGCGTAGTGCCGGTTGTCGGTCTGGTACTCGACATGAGAGGTCGCGATCGTGATCCCGCGCGCCTTCTCCTCCGGAGCGTTGTCGATCTCGGCGAAGCTGCGCGCCTCGCCACCGCCGTGCTCGGCGAGCACGGTCGTGATGGCAGCAGTCAGCGTCGTCTTGCCGTGGTCGATGTGACCGATCGTGCCGACGTTGACGTGCGGCTTGTCGCGCTCGAACTTCTCCTTTGCCACTTTCTGTTCGCTCCTCTGGGTCTGTCGATGAACTGGATGAAACTATCGAATCTGCTGGATCAGGCGGCTTGCGACTCGCCCATGCGATGCTCGACGAGCTTCTCGGCGATTGCGCCTGGCACTTCCTCGTAGCCATCGAACTGCATCGTGTAGCTCGCACGTCCCTGCGTGTTGGACCGCAGGTCGTTGACGTAGCCGAACATCTCGCTCAGCGGCACGCGGCCGGTGACCGCAAGCGCATTGCCACGCCGCTCCTGACCCTCGATCCGCCCGCGCCGCCGGTTGAGGTCTCCGATGACCTCGCCGAGGAAGTCCTCGGGTGTCACGACCTCGACGGAGAAGACCGGCTCGAGCAGTACCGGCTTGGCACGGCGCGCCGCCTCCTTGAAGGCTAGCGAGCCCGCGACCTTGAACGCGATCTCCGACGAATCCGTGTCGTGGTACTTGCCGTCGACGAGCGTCACGCGGATGTCGACCATCGGGTAGCCGGCCTTGACGCCGGTCACGAGCGCCTCCTCGACGCCCTTCTCGACGGCCGGGATGAACTCCGACGGAACGGAGCCGCCCTTGATCTTCGAGACGAAGTCAAAGCCCTCGCCGGGCGCGGGCTCGATGTTGATGTAGACGATGCCGAACTGGCCCGAGCCACCGGTCTGCTTGACGAAGCGGCCCTCGACCTTCTCGGCCGTGCCGCGGATCGTCTCGCGGTAGGAGACCTGCGGGCGACCGACGTTGGCCTCGACCTTGTACTCGCGCTTCATGCGGTCGACGAGGATCTCGAGGTGCAGCTCGCCCATCCCGGAGATCTCGGTCTGGCCGGTCTCCTCGTTGGTCTGGACCTGGAACGTCGGGTCCTCCTCCGCGAGGCGGCCGAGCGCGACCGACATCTTCTCCTGGTCGGCCTTCGTCTTGGGCTCGACGGCGACCTTGATGACGGGCTCGGGGAAGTCGATCATCTCGAGCTTCACGGGCCGCTTGGGATCGCAGAGCGTGTCGCCGGTGACGACCTGCTTGATGCCGACGGCGGCGGCGATGTCGCCCGCGTAGACCGCGTCGACCTCCTCGCGGTCGTTGGCGTGCATGACGAGCAGGCGCCCGATCCGCTCCTGGCGGCCGGTCGAGACGTTCAGGACCTTCGAGCCGGCCTCGAGCTTGCCGGAGTACACGCGGAAGTACGTGAGCTTGCCGACGAACGGGTCGGCCATGATCTTGAAGGCGAGCGCCGCGAACGGATCGTCGTCGTTGGGCATGAGCACGATCGGCTCGCCGTCGTCGCCGTGGCGGTCGACGAGGATGCCGTCGATCGGCTTGACCTCCAGCGGCGAGGGCAGGTAGTCGAGCACCGCGTCCAGCAGCGGCTGCACGCCCTTGTTCTTGAACGCCGAGCCGCAGAGGACCGGGGTGATGTCGATCGAGAGGGTCGCCTTGCGCAGCGCGGCCTTCAGCGTCTCGATCGGGACCTCCTCCTCGGCGAGGTAGAGCTCGGCGATCTCGTCGTCGAGGTCGGAGAGCTGCGTGAGCAGGTGCTCGCGCGCCTCAGCCGCGGCGTCGGCGTGGTCGGCGGGGATGTCGATGACGTCCTGCTCCTTGCCGAGATCGTCCTTGTAGACGATCGCCTTCATGCCGAGCAGGTCGATGATGCCCTTGAACTCCGACTCGGCGCCGATCGGGATCTGCACCGGCACCGCGTTGGCGCCCAGGCGCGTCTCCATCGTCTTCAGGGAGCCCTCGAAGTCCGCGCCGATGCGGTCCATCTTGTTGATGAACGCGATCCGCGGGACGGCGTACTTGTCGGCCTGGCGCCAGACGGTCTCGGACTGCGGCTCGACGCCGGCTACGGAGTCGAACAGCGCGATCGCGCCGTCGAGCACGCGCAGCGAGCGCTCGACCTCGACGGTGAAGTCGACGTGGCCCGGCGTGTCGAGGATGTTGATGCGATGGTCGCGCCACTCGCACGTCGTGGCGGCCGACGTGATCGTGATGCCGCGCTCCTGCTCCTGCTCCATCCAGTCCATCGTGGCGGCACCCTCGTGGACCTCACCGATCTTGTAGGTGCGTCCCGTGTAGTACAGGATGCGCTCGGTCGTGGTGGTCTTCCCGGCGTCGATGTGCGCCATGATCCCGATGTTTCGGGTCTTCTGGAGCGAGTGTTTACGTGGCATGTCGGCTTGTTCTCTTCTCTTCGGTCACGACCAAAAAAAGCGGGCCCCTCGGGCCCGCGCGCACGTCCGATCTTCATCCGGTCCGGCGCGCTATGTGGTCGAGGATTCCATCGTCGGGCGCACTGCGGTCCCGGGGCGGGCGTGGATGAGCACAGCGGCCCGAGGAACGGCCGTGGACTATAGCAAAGGCCCTTTGGCATTCAGGTGGATTTCGTGAACGCACGGCGGCTGGCCGGGGCGCTCGCGCTGGCCGCCGTCGCGCTGCTCGTCGCCGCCGAACTCACCACGGTGTTCGACGTGACCGTCGGCTCGCTGGAGGTCGTCAAGCGCAGTTCGACCGGCGGCGCCAACCACGGCTACGCGCTGCTGATCATCGCCGTGTTCGCGGCGGCGATGGCGCTGCCGGCATTGCGCGGCGGGGCGGCGGCCGCGGGGGCGCTCGTGGTCCTCGGAGCGGCGGCGCTCGTCATCGCGCTGGCGATCGACCTGCCCGACACCCGCGCCTCGGGGCAACTCCCCGAGGCCCTGGCGTACGAGAACGCGCAGGCGCACGCGGGGACGGGGTTCGCGCTGGAGATCGCCGGCGGCGTGCTGCTGGTCGGGGCGGGGGTGTTGTTGCTGGTGGCGGGGCGGACGGGGGCTGCGCGGGCGGTGATGCGGCTGGCGCGCGTGGGCGCCGGCGTCGGCGAACAGCATCACCGAAAAGCGGTGTGCCCGGGCGGGCGGGCGCTCCGTCGGGCCTACAGGTCGTCCTCTTCGGCGCCGCTGGGGGGAGCGTGCGCGGATGTGTTCGCATGGAGCAGAAAAGCGCCACGCTGCCGGAGTGCCGACGCCGGCGCGGGCAGCGTGGCGCCGATGTGTTCCCATAGAACACAAACGCGCCACGCTGCGGGCGAGACGCGGTCCGTCCCCCGAGAACGCCGGCAGGAGCGCCCGCCCGCCCAGACCCCTCCGTCATCGACGCCGTTCACAAGCGCCCGCGCACCCGAGAACGCCGGGCAGGAGCGCCCGCCCGCCCAGACCCTCCGTCATCGACGCCGTTCACAAGCGCCCGCGCACCGGCGAACGCCCGCAGGAAACGCCCCGGCGGTTGAACCGCCCAAGCAGCTCAGGACGCCGCCGTCCAGTCCACCGGCCGCAGCGGCTCGGCCAGCAGCGCCTGCCAGGTCGCGGCGTCGGTCTCGCCGGTCGGCGGCAGGCCGCGCGCGGTCTGGAATGCCTGCAACGAAGCTTGCGTCGCGGCGGTGAACTTGCCGTCGATCACGACCGATGGGTCGGCGGAGGCGAGGTGCTGCTGCATCCAGATCACCTGATCGCCGCTCGAGCCCCGGTTCAGCGCCAGGCCAGCCGGGGTCGGGCAGCGCGACCGGCGCGGGAGCGGGCTCCGACAGCGTGATCCACGCCGCGTCGCTCGACGCCTGCCAGCTCCACCACGACAGCCCGGCCGCGCCGTACGCGGCCCAGACCGCGCGGAAGCGGCGCAGGTCGGCGGCCGCCGGCGCGTCGTAGGACTGGCCGAGCGGCGCGATCGGCGCGCCGTAGATGCGGTTGTTGGCGACGGTCTTCGCGCTGACGGCATCGACCGAGCCGCCGATCGCCTTCCAGTAGACCTGCGGCAGGTTGGCCTGCGCACCGCCGGGACCGAGGAAGACCGAATACGGCAGGCGCGGGTGGTAGTCGACGTACGGAAAGGACGTGAAGCCGACCGGGTAGCCGGGTCCGACGACCGCGCGCAGCGTCGCCATGTAGCGCTGCGCCGCGGCGTAGCGGCCCTCGTAGGCCGTCTCGGCGTCGACGACGAAGCAGTCGGCCCCCGCGGCGATCGAGGCGATCGCCGCCGCGGGCCTCGCCGAGCGGATCGGCGCCGTAGACGAACTGCCAGGCGCAGACGCGCAGGCCGCGCGCGTGCAGGTCGGCGACGAGCTGCGGCGAGAACTGCTCCCACAGGTTGCCGCGGTCGGCGCTCTTGACGAACACCGTGCCCATCCCCGCCCCGCGCGCCCGCAGCGCGATCGCGTCGAGGTTGCCGCCCTCGCTCTTGGAGACGTACCAGATCCACATCCCGTTGCCGGCGAAGATCGCGGGCAGCGCGCCCGGCCGGGCGGCGGTCAGCGGCGGCAGCGACGCCACCGCGACGACGACGATGTGGCGCCTGTTCGAGCGCCGGCCGGCGCGGTCACGAACGGTGACGGCGATCTTGCCGGTGCGCAGTCCCCGCGGGCACGCGCGCGGTCCAGCCGGCGCGGTTGCGCACGAGCTTGGCCGCCAGCGCGCCCTTCGGCCAGCGAAACGAGACGCGCATCCCGCGCTTGAGCCGGCGCCCGCGCAGCTGCACCTGCTTGCCGACGGCCACGCGCACGCCGCTGCGGCAGGCCTTGGCGTTGACCGGCACGCAGCCCAGCCCGGTGAGCCGCGGCGCCTTCGCCCGCGCCTGTGCCTGCGCCGTGCCGGCGACGCCGAGCAGCGCGAGCACGAACACCACAGCACAGACGACCGTCGCGATCCGCAGCGCCATCACCTGCCTGAACCCGGGACCATCGCGACAGTAGCGTCGCAGGCGTCAACCGGCGCGCCGCAAGATGGCGGTCACGCCCCGGTCGAGGCGCGACGGCGGGCGCAGCGAGCTACCAGCGGTAGTGCGCGAAGGCCTTGTTGGCCTGCGCCATGCGGTAGATGTCGTCCTTGCGCTTGTACGCCCCGCCCTGCTGGGACTGGGCGTCCATGAGCTCGTTGGCCAGCCGCTGCGCCATCGTGCGCTCGCGCCGCTGGCGGGCGAACTCGACGAGCCAGCGCACGGCCAGCGTGCGGGCGCGGCGGGACGGCACCTCGACGGGCACCTGGTAGGTCGCGCCGCCGACGCGGCGGGAGCGGACCTCGAGCACCGGCGTGAGCGCCTTGATCGACAGCTCGAGCTGCTCGACGGGATCCTTGCCGGTGCGCTCGCCCATGATCGCGAGCGCGTCGTAGACGATCTTCTCGGCGGTCGACTTCTTGCCGTCGAGCATCACCTTGTTGATGACCTGCTGGACGACGCGCGAGCGAAGGAGGGGGTCCGGCTCGATCGGCCGGATCGTTGCGGCAGAGCGGCGTGGCATCTACTTCTTCTTCACGCCGTACTGGCTGCGCGCCTTCTTGCGGTCGCTGACGCCGGCGGCGTCGAGCGTCCCGCGAACGACCTTGTAGCGCACGCCCGGCAGGTCCTTGACGCGACCGCCGCGGACGAGCACGACGGAGTGCTCCTGAAGGTTGTGGCCCTCGCCTGGGATGTAGGCCGTGACCTCGATCGAGCCGGTGATCCGGACGCGCGCGACCTTGCGCAGCGCGGAGTTCGGCTTCTTCGGGGTCGTCGTGTAGACGCGCGTGCAGACGCCGCGGCGCTGCGGAGCCGCGACCTTCTTCTTGCGTCCCTTGCCGGACTTCAGACCCGGGGTGGCGAGCTTCTTCTTGGGAACCTTGCGGCCCTTGCGGACCAGCTGTGACGTCGTAGGCATGCGGCGCGAGATGCTAGCAACCTCGCGGAGCGCTCAGCCGCCGGCGGGGACGGGCTTGAGCGCCAGGCCGGACCGGCGCGGGCCCTGCGGGCTCGGGTACGTGATGCGGTACTGCGCCCCCGGCGTATGCGTGACGACGCGCTGGAAGCTCGCGCGGCCGTCGACGACGAGGCGCGCGACGCGCTTCCACGGCCCGGCCTTGACCTGGCGCTGGAGAAGGATGACCTTCGGGCCGGGGCCGAGCCGCAGGCGCCCGTAGATCAGCACCTTGTGCTTGGGCTGCAGCTGGGCGAACAGCCCGGCGAGGAACGTGCCGGCGGCGACCTTGTCGCTGCCGTCGACGTTCAGCAGCCCCGTCGAGTACTCGCCGTACGGCCGTCCGGCGCTCTGCGACACGCGCTCCGGCGCGGGCGGCTGGTCGCGCAGGAGGAACTGGGCGAACGAGCGGACCGTCGGCACGCGGTCGGCGAGGTACTCCGCCCAGGTCAGCCAGCGCGCCTGCTGGCGCTCGTCGACCCGCGGCCGGCCCGGGATGCCCTTCGTCTCGTAGCCGAACTCCGTGAGGTAGATGTCGCGGTCGGCGGGGGCGATGCGGCCCATCCGCGCAAGCCTGTTGAGGGTGTCGGCGAGGCGCGGCAGGTCGGCGAGGCGCAGGTCGTCGCGCTCGAGCACCGGCTTGCTGACGCGCGACGGCCGCTCGTTCTGCGAGTACGGGTGGTGCGACCAGCCGTCGCCCGGCAGCTGGGTGTAGTTCGCGCAGTCGCCGGTCGTTCGCGGCCTGAGCTTGGCGTCGACGCAGGCGAGGTCGCGCAGGAACTCCAGCGGCGGGACCGGGCCGCTGCCGCGCTTGCCACCACCGGTGCTCGAGGTGTTGCCGATGAGCACCGTCGCGGTGTGGCGCACCTCCTTCACCGCCGCGTAGCCGGCGCGCACCATCGCGCGGTAGATCGCCGGGCTCGCGGGCGTCGTGCCGTTCCACTGCGGCAGCAGCAGGCTCTGATGGTTGGGCTCGTTCCAGATGATGAAGCGATCGACGCTCGGCAGCGGCCCGGCCTGGGCGGCGACGGCGCCGGCCTGCGCCGCGCGGGCGGCGGCGGGCGGCGAGGACGGCGGGGGCGGCCGGAGCGGGTCGGGCAGCGGGAAGGGGACGAGCGGCTGCAGGAGATCCTTGATGAGGCTGGCGTCCTCGGTCGGGGCGGGCGGCGGGGGTGCGCTGCGGCGCCGGCGGCGGCGGCGTGAACGCGCCCGAGTAGCGCAGGGCGATCGCCGTGGCGAAGTCGGCGTAGGCCTGCGGATCGATGTTCGTCCGCGCCCGCGGCCCGGGCGGCGTCGGTCGTCGCCCAGTGCGGCGCCCAGAAGCCGATGTCGACGAGCGCCTTCAGCCCGGCGCCGCGGATCGCGCGGATCGCGGTGTCCAGGCCCTGCCAGCGCTCCTGCTCGTAGGCGGCGGGATCGCGGGCGTCGAAGCCGTCGGGCT
Organism: uncultured Solirubrobacteraceae bacterium; assembly: GCA_963727785.1. Lineage (GTDB taxonomy): Bacteria > Actinomycetota > Thermoleophilia > Solirubrobacterales > Solirubrobacteraceae > CADCVQ01. Next base: position 88,763 of record CAVSHS010000037.1, on the reverse strand, counting down.
TCGTGGCGGACTCGGGGGCGCGGGTCAGCGACGACCAGCTCGCGGTGATCCGCACGCGGTCGATGCCGAGCTCCTTCATGCGTGCGACCGCCGCCTCGACCTCCGCGGCCGGGCGGTACAGGAGCAGGCCGTCGTCCTGCACGATCGTCTCCAGGCCGGGGGCCGGACAGCGGCGCCTTGGCCTTCGCGGCCGGCTTCTTGGCGGCCGGTCGCGGCTGCCGGAAGCAGCGCCGCGAACGCGAGCGCGAGCACGGCAGCGATCGTTCCGCGGTGCCTCATCACGCCCGCAGTCTGACCCGTGCGCCGCGACGGTGCGCCGCCCACTACCCTCGACCCGGTGTTGAACTACGTGCGGCAGGGCCAGGGAGAGCCGCTCGTGCTCGTCCACGGCATCGGCAGCCAGTGGCAGATGTGGCTGCCGGTCCTCGATCGCCTGGCCGCCGAGCGCGACGTCGTGGCGATCGACCTGCCGGGCTTCGGGGACTCGCCGGTGCTCGACCGCGAGCCGACGGTCGGCGCGCTGGCCGACGCGGTGAGCGCGTTCGCCGCCGAGCTGGGCATCGAGCGCCCGCACGTCGCCGGCAACTCGCTCGGCGGCGGGATCGCGCTGGAGCTCGCCCGCACCGGTCGCGCGCGCAGCGCCACGCTGCTGTCGCCGATCGGATTCGCGTACGGGCGCGAGCGGCCCTACGCGGCCGCGGTGCTGCGCTCCACACACGCGCTCGTCCGGCAGCTCGGGCACGCGCTCGACCCGCCGTTGCGGACCGCCGCCGGCCGCGCGCTCCTGCAGGGCCATCTCTTCGGCCGCCCGTGGCGGATACCGGCCGAGGAGGCGATCCGCGCGACGCACAACCTCGCCGCCTCGCCCGGCTTCGACGCGACCTTCCCCCACGCGATCGCGTTCGACTGGGATCACGGCGACCTCGACGCGCCCGTCACCGTCGCCTGGGGCACGCGCGACTGGCTGCTGATCCCGCGCCAGGGCCGGCGCGCGCGCCGGCGCATGCCACGCGCGCGCCACGTCTGGCTGCGCGGCTGCGGCCACGTGCCGACGTGGGACGACCCCGAGCAGGTCGCCGCGGTGCTGCTGGCCGGATCACGCGACGCATGAGCGCCGCAGTTCACGATCCGCCCGGCGAAGACGTCGGACCTCGGCACGATCGCCGACAACCTCGTCGAGGGCCTGTCGACGTACCGCGGCTGGACGCCGATGGCGTGGAACCCGCCGGCGCGCACCGAGATGCTCATCGGCCTGCTGCAGCGCTTCCCGCGCGACGGCTCGTGGGCGCACGTCGCGTTCGTGGGCACCGCGCCCGCCGGGCACGTCACGATCCGCCCCGACCGCGACGAGGCGGGCGAGCTGCGCCCCGGCGTCGCCCTGCTGACCCAGCTCTTCGTGCGCGAGCCGTACTGGGGCAGCGGGCTGGCCCAGCAGCTGCACGCGCTCGGCGTGGCGGGAATGGGCGAGCGCGGGTTCTCCTCTGCGCGGCTGCTCGTCGCCAACGGCCACGCCCGCGCGCAGGCGTTCTACGTGCGCCAGGGCTGGCAGCCGACGGGCAGGCTCGAGACCTCCGGCGAGCTCGGCCTCGAGCTCGCGGAGTACGTGCTGGAGCTGGCGGAGCCGCAGCTAGGCGGCTGACGCGGGCGCGGCGGGCTGAGCTACGCGGCTGACGCGCGGGCGCGCCCGCGGCGGCGCGGGCGGCGCGGACCGGCGCCGGCGTGAGCGCCGAGGCCACGATGACGAGCACGAAGGCCGTCGCCTGCAGGACGATGCCAAAGGCGTCGTTGGGAATCGGGTCGCCGAAGACGATGATCCCGCCGGCGATCGTCGCGATGTTCGCGGCCGTGCCGGTGATCGCGATGACCGGGATCGCGTCGCCGTCCTGCAGCGAGCGCGCCGACGCGTAGAACGCGGCGGCCGAGCCGGTCAGCGCGACCCACGTCCAGGGGCTGAGGATGACGCCGAGGGCGCCGCCGTCCCCGACGATGCCGGTGAGCGCCTTGACGCCGATGTTGCAGACGCCGAAGAGGATGCCGGCGGCGGCGGCGAGCATGATGCCGTGGTGCTCGGCGGGGCCGCCGAGCCGCGGGCCCATGATGAAGAGCGCGCCGAGACCGAACAGGCCGGCCTCGAAGGCGATCATCGCCGTCACCGAGAAGGAGGAGTGCGCGCCATGGCTGGCCGGCAGCGTGATGCCGAGCAGGATCAGGCCGACGCCGGTCATCGCGAGGCCCCACCACTGGCGCGGCCCGACGCTGAAGCCGAACAGCCGGTCGGCCATCACGGCGAGCAGGACGAGCCCGCCCGAGAGCACCGCCTGGACGACGGACAGCGGGGCGAGCGAGATCGCCGCGACGTGCAGCAGCCAGGCGGCGAGGCCGACGAGCATGCCGAGCGCGAACCAGCGCTGGCTCCACAGCGAGATCGCGGTGCGGAACGGGTGGCGGATGTCGACGGTGCAGGCGGTGCAGCAGCCGCGGTGCTTGTAGAGGAACGCCAGATTTGACGTGAAGGCGCAGAGCAGCGCTAGGAGGATTCCGATTTGAAGACTCATATAAGGATCAGCGCGACGCGTGCGTCGAGCGGAAAACTCGGCGCCGGGCGACACCCCTACCATCGACAGCCCGGTGGAAAAGCTTGACGCTGGTCAAGCGCTGCGCGCAGGCTATCGAGATCGAACGCGACGCGCGCGCAGACGGCTGGTTCGTGGCAAACATGGCGCAATTGCGGGACAAACCGGTCCTATTCGTTGACATCGACGGCGTCATCTCGCTGTGGGGATTCGACTCGAACGCCCGTCCAGCGGGGGTCTTCCACAACATCGACGGGGTCATGCATTTCCTTTCGTCCGCCGCAGGAATCCACCTGCTCGGCCTGATCGATCGCTTCGAGCTCGTCTGGTGCAGCGGCTGGGAGGAGAAGGCCAACGAGCACCTTCCGCACGCGCTGGCCCTACCCAGCGGGCTGCCGTTTCTCTCCTTCGAACGAAATCCTGGGCGCGCCCACGGCCACTGGAAGCTCGCGGCGATCGAGGCCTACGCCGGCCCGCACCGCCCGCTGGCCTGGATCGACGACGCCCACGACGAGGCCTGCCACGCGTGGGCGGCCGGCCGTGGCGCGCCGACGCTGCTCGTCGCGACGACGCCCGCGGTCGGGCTGAGCGAGGCGCATGTCGAGGAGCTGAACGCCTGGGCCGACGCGACGACGCGGGAGCGATGACGGCTGGGCGGCGGTGTTAGGGGTGTGGGGCCTTTCGGGGCCTCAGCGTTCGTAAAGCCCCACACCCCCGCATGCCCGGGGGCGAATCTCCGCCGGTCGGAGCCTCATACGGAAATGGGAAACGACGCGACGACGCGAGCCGCGATGACGCCGGACCGGCGCCTGGCGGGCCTCGAGCGCCTCGAGCGCCGCCCGCTGCCCGGCGGCCTGACGCTGCTCGTCGCCGGCGACCGGCGCTCGCGCCGGCGCGGCCTCGCGCGCCTCGATGCGCTGCCCGCCGGTCACGCGCTGCTGTTCGAGCGCTGCCGCTCGGTGCACACGCTCGGCATGCGCTTCGCCCTGGACCTGCTGTGGCTCGACGGCGGCGGCACGCTCGTGCGGCTGGACCGAGCGGTCGCGCCGCGGCGGGTGCGGACGTGCCTGCAGGCACGCGCCGTCGTCGAGGCCGCGGCGGGCGACGGCGAGCGCTTCGCCGCCGCGCTCGCGGCGCAGCGTCCGCCGGCGCGCTGACAGGCGCGCGGTCACGCCCGCTCACGGGCGATACGCGCACGGCCGCCACCGTCACGCCACAAACCCGTCGGCGTAGGCGTTCGCCCTGTCGCAGCGCGCGCCACGCTCCGGATGAGGCGCGGTGACCTCCCATCCGTCATCGATGCTGTTCGCAAGCGCTCGCACGAACGCGAACGCCCGCAGCCGACCCGGGCGCAGACGCGCCCGGCACCGCCGGCCGCGAAGCCAGCGGTACCGGGGCGCGCTGAGCCTTCGCTAGCTCTGCTCCTCGGGCACGTCGAGGTCGGCGAGCTCCTCGGCGAAGCCGGTGTCGCCGGCGCCGGTGCCGATCTCCTCGAGCGACGCGATGTCCTCGTTGAACGCCGAGCCGAAGCCGCCCAGGCCGTCGCCGTCGCCGAGCCCGAGCTCGGCGGCGATCTCGTCCTGGTCGAGCAGGCCGACGTCGTCCATCGCGCGCGGCAGCGGCTCGGACGGCTCGATCTCGATCCGCCGGTAGCGCTTCAGCCCGGTGGCCGCCGGGATGAGCTTGCCGATGATGACGTTCTCCTTCAGGCCGTTGAGGCGGTCGATCTTGCCCTCGAGCGCCGCGTCCGTCAGGACCTTCGTCGTCTCCTGGAAGGACGCCGCCGACAGGAACGAGTCCGTGTTCAGCGAGGCCTTCGTGATGCCGAGGATGATGTCCTCGTACTGCGCCGCCTCGCCGCCCTTGGCGATGATCTCGTCGTTGATGCGCGCGAACTCGAAGCGGTCGACGAACTGGCCCGGGAGGTAGTCCGTGTCGCCCTTCTGGTCGACGCGCACCTTCTTGAGCATCTGGCGGGCGATGAGCTCGATGTGCTTGTCGTTGATGTCGACGCCCTGCGACACGTAGACCTCCTGCACCTCCTTGACGAGGTACTGCTCGGTCTCCGTGCGGCCGCGGATCGCCAGCAGCTCGTGCGGGTACAGCGACCCCTCGTTGAGCTGCGTGCCGGCCTCGACGCGCTGGCCGTTCTCGACGTACAGGCGCGTGCGGCGCGGGAACGTGTGCCGGTGCTCCTCGCCGGCGTCGTCGGTGATGACGACGGTCAGCGCCTTGTCGGAGTCCTCGATCGTCACGGCTGCCGTCCTGCTCGGCGATCTTCGCCAGGCCCTTCGGCTTGCGCGCCTCGAACAGCTCCACGACACGCGGCAGGCCGTGCGTGATGTCCGCGCCGGCGACGCCGCCGGTGTGGAACGTGCGCATCGTCAGCTGCGTGCCGGGCTCGCCGATCGACTGCGCGGCGATGATGCCGACCGCGTCGCCGATCTGCGCCGTCTGGCCGGAGGCCATCGAGCGCCCGTAGCACGCCTGGCACACGCCGCTGGCGGCCTCGCACTTCAGCACGGAGCGCACGGCGATCTTGATGACGCCGTGGTTGTCGGCCTTCATCTGGTCGACGTTCTCCAGGATGTCGGCGAGCTCGGCGCGGTCGATGATCGCGCCCTTCTCGACGATCACGCGCCCGCGCTTCGTCGCGACCTCGACCGCGGCGAAGCGGCCGAGCAGGTTGTCGTTGAGCGAGCCGTCGTCCTTCTTGAGCGCGAGCTCGATGTTCTCCTCGGTGCCGCAGTCGGCCTCGCGGATGATGACGTCCTGCGCGACGTCGACCAGACGGCGCGTCAGGTAGCCGGAGTCCGCGGTCCGCAGGGCCGTGTCGGCCAGGCCCTTGCGCGCGCCGTGCGTCGAGGTGAAGTACTCGAGCACGTCGAGCCCCTCCATGAAGTTCGCCTTCACGGGACGCTCGATGATGTCGCCCTTCGGGTTGGCCATGAGGCCGCGCATCCCGGCGAGCTGGCGGATCTGCTTGAACGAGCCGCGGGCACCCGAGTTGGCCATCATGAAGATCGGGTTGAGGACGTCGAGGTTCTTCACCATCGCGTCGGCAACCTCCTCCGTGCACGCGTTCCACTGCTCGACGACCGCCTCGTGGCGCTCCTCCTGCGTGATGAGGCCCATGTCGTACTGGCCCTGCAGCTCGGCGACCTTCTCCTCGTAGGACCTCACGATCTCGCCCTTGTTGGGCGGGATCACGACGTCGTTCTTGGAGATCGTGATGCCGGCCTTCGTGGAGAACTCGAAGCCGAGGTCCTTGAAGGCGTCGAGCACCTGCGAGATCGTCGTCGCGCCGTAGCTCTGGACGAGCTGGTCGACGAGCTCGGTCGTGTCGCGCTTCTTCATCGACTTGTTGACGAAGTCGTAGTGCGACACGTCGAACGCGTCGCCCATCGCCTCCAGCAGCGCGCGCTCGATGCGGTCGTTGTAGATGATCCGCCCGATCGTCGTGAGGACGTGCCCGCCCTCGCGGCCGAGCACGCGGAACTCCGCGAGGTCGTGCAGCTTCACGGCGCCCAGCTCGTAGGCGAGCTCGGCCTCCTGCGCGGTGCGGAACACGTGCGGCCGCGGCTCGTGCTTGGCCGGGTCGATCTTCTCGAGCTCCTCGGCCTCGGGACCGTACGTGAGGTAGTAGGCACCGAGGATCATGTCCTGCGTCGGCGTGGCCAGCGGCTGGCCGTGGGCCGGCGACAGGATGTTGTTGCTCGAGAGCATCAGGATCCGCGCCTCGGCCTGGGCCTCGGCGGACAGCGGCAGGTGGACCGCCATCTGGTCGCCGTCGAAGTCCGCGTTGAACGCGTGACAGACGAGCGGGTGGACCTGGATCGCCTTGCCCTCCACGAGCACCGGCTCGAACGCCTGGATGCCCAGGCGGTGCAGCGTCGGCGCGCGGTTGAGCAGGACCGGGTGCTCGTGGATGACCTGCTCGAGGACGTCCCAGACCTCGGGGATCATCGAGTCGACCATCTTCTTGGCGGCCTTGATGTTCTGCGCCGCCTTGCGCTCGACGAGCTGGGCCATGATGAACGGCTTGAAGAGCTCCAGCGCCATGAGCTTGGGCAGCCCGCACTGGTGCAGCTTCAGGTACGGGCCGGCCACGATGACCGAGCGGCCCGAGTAGTCCACGCGCTTGCCGAGCAGGTTCTGGCGGAAGCGGCCCTGCTTGCCCTTGAGCATGTCGCTCAGGGACTTCAGCGGCCGGTTGCCCGGACCCGTGACGGGGCGCCCGCGGCGGCCGTTGTCGAACAGCGCGTCGACGGCCTCCTGGAGCATCCGCTTCTCGTTGTTGACGATGATCTCCGGCGCGCCGAGGTCGAGCAGGCGCTTGAGCCGGTTGTTGCGGTTGATGACGCGGCGGTAGAGGTCGTTGAGGTCCGACGTCGCGAAGCGGCCGCCGTCGAGCTGGACCATCGGGCGCAGCTCGGGCGGGATCACCGGGACGGCCTCGAGCACCATCTGCTCGGGGCGGTTGCCGGACTGGATGAACGCGGCGACGACCTTCAGGCGCTTGACCGCGCGGGCCTGCTTCTGGCCCTTGGCGGTGCGCACCATCTCGCCGAGCTCCTCGGACTCCGCCTCGAGGTCGACCTGCTGGAGCAGGTCGCGGATCGACTCCGCGCCCATGCCGCCGCGGAAGTACTCGCCGAAGCCGTACGGGGAGCCGAAGCGCTCCTTGAGCTCGCGGAAGATCGTCTCGTCGTGCTCGATCCGCTTGGGCTCCATGTCCTTGAAGAGCTGCCAGACCTGGCGCATGCGCTCGGCGGCGTCCTCGATGTAGGCCTCCGTGTCCGCGATGTCGGACTCGAAGTTCTTCCTGAGGTCCTTGAGCATCTTCGCGCGCTCGTCGTCGTCGAGCTTCTTGACGTCGATGTCCAGCGCCTCGGCCCAGAGGTGGTCCTCGTCGTCGAACGTCTTCTGGGCGCCGTCCTCGAGGTAGCCCTCGCGGCGCGCCTGCTGCTCCTTGAGCTCGAGCACGCGCTCCTCGCGCTCGGCGGCGTACGCGTCGAGCACCTCGTTGACCTTCGTCTCGAGGTCGGCCATGTCGCGCTCGCGCGCCTCGTCGTCGACCCAGGTCACGATCGAGGCGGCGAAGTACAGGACCTTCTCGAGCTCCTTGGGCGCCATGTCGAGCAGGTAGCCGATGCGGCTCGGGAACGCCCTTGAAGAACCAGATGTGGCTCACCGGGGCGGCGAGGTCGATGTGACCCATGCGCTCGCGGCGCACCTTCGAGCGCGTGACCTCCACGCCGCAGCGCTCGCAGACGATGCCCTTGTAGCGGACGCGCTTGTACTTGCCGCAGTAGCACTCCCAGTCCTTCGTGGGACCGAAGATGCGCTCGCAGAAGAGGCCGTCCTTCTCAGGCTTCAGGGTGCGGTAGTTGATCGTCTCCGGCTTGGTGACCTCGCCGGAGCTCCAGCCTCGAATCTGCTTGGACGAGGCCAGGCCGATCTCGATGGCGTCGAAGTTATTGATGTCGATCAAGGTGATTCCTTACGTCAGTGGTGATGGCCCGGGGTCCGTCGACCCCGGGCCGAAAGCGTGTCGGCGATCGCGGGTACTGCGCCGCGATCACGTCTCCGCAGGTGCTTCGGCGTCGATGTCGACCACGGCCTCGGGGTCGGCAGCGGCGAGCTCGTCATCGTCAACTTCGGGAACTTCGACGTCATCGGTGTCCACGAGCGCCTCGACGTCCTCGTCGGCGGCATCGGCCTCGGGGTCGATCGCGCCGCGCCGTCGCCATCGCCCTCCGCGCCGTCGGGCGCCGCGCCGGCGCGCACGCCGGAGAGGTCGATGCCGAGCTCCTCGGCGGCCCGCAGCAGGTCGTCGTCCTCGTCGCGCATCTCGGCGCGGGCGCCCTCCTCGGAGACGACGTTGACGTCGAGCGCCAGCGACTGCATCTCCTTGAGGAGCACCTTGAAGGACTCGGGGATCGACGGCTCGGCGATGTTCTCGCCCTTGACGATCGCCTCGTAGGCCTTCACGCGCCCGACCGTGTCGTCGGACTTGATCGTGAGCATCTCCTGCAGCGTGTACGCCGCGCCGTAGGCCTCCAGCGCCCAGACCTCCATCTCGCCGAAGCGCTGGCCGCCGAACTGCGCCTTGCCGCCCAGCGGCTGCTGGGTGACGAGCGAGTAGGGGCCGGTCGAGCGGGCGTGGATCTTGTCGTCGACGAGGTGCAGGAGCTTGAGGATGTACATGTAGCCGACCGTCACCTGCTCCTCGAACGGCTCGCCCGTGCGGCCGTTGAAGAGCGTGAACTTGCCCGACGCGCGGATGCCCGCGCGGCGCGACTTGTCGATGTCCATCCGGATGCGGCCCTTGTGCTCGTCCTGCCACTTCACGAGCGCGTTGTCGACGTCCTCGACGGACGCGCCGTCGAACACCGGCGTCGCCGTGTAGACCTTGCCTGGGCGGCCGTCGACCGTCTGCGTCCTGGGCGTCCTTGTAGGCGACGCTGCCGTCGTCGTACCAGCCCTCGGCGGCGGCCCACCCGAGGTGGGTCTCGAGGATCTGGCCGACGTTCATCCGGCTCGGCACGCCGAGCGGGTTGAGGATGACGTCCACCGGCGTGCCGTCCTCCATGAACGGCATGTCGGCCTCGTCGACGATCTTCGAGATGACGCCCTTGTTGCCGTGGCGGCCGGCGAGCTTGTCGCCCTCGGAGATCTTGCGCTTCTTGGCGACGAACACGCGCACGAGGTGGTTGACGCCCGGCGGCAGGTCGTCGCCGGCGTCGCGGCTGAAGGTCATGACGTCGATGACGACGCCGCCCTCGCCGTGGGGCACCTTCAGCGACGTGTCGCGGACCTCGCGCGCCTTCTCCTTGAAGATCGCGCGGATGAGCTTCTCCTCGGCGGTCAGCTCGGTCTCGCCCTTCGGCGTGACCTTGCCGACGAGCAGGTCGCCGGAGCCGACCTCGGCGCCGACGCGGACGATGCCGCGGTCGTCGAGGTTGCGCAGCGACTCCTCCGAGCGGTTGGGGATGTCGCGCGTGATCTCCTCGTCGCCGAGCTTCGTCGTGCGGGCGTCGATCTCGTACTCCTCGATGTGGATCGAGGTGAGCTCGTCGTCCTTGACGAGGCGCTTGGAGAGGATGATCGCGTCCTCGAAGTTGTAGCCCTCCCAGGACATGAAGGCGACCTTCAGGTTCTTGCCCAGCGCCATCTCGCCGTGGTCGGTCGCCGAGCCGTCGGCGAGCACGTCGCCGGCGGCGATCGGATCGCCGGAGCGCACGCTCGGCTTCTGGTGGATGAGCGTGCCCTGGTTGGAGCGGCGGTACTTGTCGAGCAGGTACTCGTCCTTGGCGCCCTCCGGCACTCGTTTCCACCTCGATCCGCTCGGCGTCGACGTAGCTGACCGTCCCGCGTTGCGGGCCAGCAGCACGTCGCCGGTGTCGAGCGCCGCGCGGCGCTCCATGCCGGTGCCGATCACGGGCGCGTCGGTGCGCAGCAGCGGCACCGCCTGGGCCTGCATGTTCGAGCCCATCAGCGCGCGGTTGGCGTCGTCGTGCTCGAGGAACGGGATCATCGCCGTGGTGATCGACCAGATCTGCTCGGGCGAGACGTCCATCAGGTCGACCTCGCTCGGGTCGACCGTGACGTACTGGCCGGCGAGCGTGCGGCAGACCGCCTCGTCGCCGAGCAGCGTGCCGTCGTCGGCCACCGGGTGGTTGGCCTGGGCGATCTTGAGCTCTTCCTCCTGCGTGGCGTCGTAGTGGACGACCTCGCCGGTGATCTTGCCGTCCTTGACGACCCGGTAGGGCGTCGTGACGAAGCCGTGCTCGGAGACCTCGGCGTAGCTCGACAGCGAGCCGATCAGGCCGATGTTCGGTCCCTCCGGGGTCTCGATCGGGCACATGCGGCCGTAGTGGGTCGGGTGCACGTCGCGCACCTCGATCGGCGCGCGCTCACGCGTGAGGCCGCCGGCGCCGAGGGCGCTCAGGCGGCGGCGGTGCCGCAGTCCGGCCAGCGAGTTCGTCTGATCCATGAACTGGCTGAGCTGCGAGGAGCCGAAGAACTCCTTCTGCGCGGCCACGACCGGGCGGATGTTGATGATCGTCTGCGGCGTGATCGTGTCGGCGTCCTCGGTGGTGAGGCGCTCGCGCACGACGCGCTCCATCCGGTACAGGCCGATGCGGAAGGCCTCCTGGATGAGCTCGCCGACGGTCCGCAGGCGGCGGTTGCCGAAGTGCTCGTACTCGTCGAGGTGCTCGCCGACGGCCTCGCGCGGGTAGGTCTGCGCCTCCGCGGCGTAGTCCTTGATCTCGACCTCGGGCTCCTCGGGCATGCCGAGGATCCGCGGCAGGGAGACGAGCTCCTTGATGAGGGCGAGGATGTCGTCGTGCGTCAGCGTGCGGGTCTCGAGGTCGATGTCGAGGCCCAGGCGGGCGTTGAGCTTGTAGCGCCCGACGCGCGTGAGGTCGTAGCGCTTGGGATCGAAGAAGAGCTGGTGCAGCAGCGCGCGCGCGTTGTCGACGCTCGGCGGCTCGCCGGGGCGCTGCTTCTTGAAGAGCTCGACGAGCGCGCCCTCCTCGGTCTTCGTCGGCTCGGTGTCGGCCTCGATCGTGTTGCGGATGTAGAGGCTGTTGTCGAAGAGGTTGATGATCTCCTCGTCGGTCGCGTAGCCCATCGCGCGCAGCAGGACGGTGACCGGCAGCTTGCGCTTGCGGTCGATGCGGACGAAGACCTTGCCCTTCTTGTCGATCTCGAGCTCCAGCCACGACCCGCGGGCCGGCATGAGGTTCGCGATGAAGACCTGCTTCTCGCGGTCCTTGGCCTCCATGAGGTAGGCGCCCGGCGAGCGGACGAGCTGCGTGACGACGACGCGCTCGGTCCCGTTGATGATGAACGTGCCCCGCTCGGTCATCCAGGGGAAGTCGCCCATGAAGACCGACTGCTCGCGGATCTCACCGGTCTCGCGGTTGACGAACGCGACGGTGACGGTCAGCGGGCGGGCGTACGTGAGGTCCTTCTCGCGGCACTCCTCGATGGAGGCCACTGGTTCGTCGAAATGGAACTCGCCGAAGTCGACGGCGAGGTTGCCGGTGTAGTCCTCGATCGGCGAGATGTCCGAGATCGTCTCGCGCAGTCCGCCCTTCTCAGGGTCGGTCAGCCACGCGAACGAGCGGCGCTGGATGTCGATGAGGTTGGGGACATCGTGAACACGGTTCAGGCGCGCAAAGCTACGGCGCGTCCGGGGGGCGTCAACAAGGGGCAAGGCGGCGACTCCTCAAGGGGTCGGAGAGGGCGATCATCGGAGGAAGGCGCCGCGGCCATCGGCCTGCAGGCGCGACTGCCCAGGATAGCACAGCAAAAAACCACCCCCGCGGGGGGCGGTCGACGCTCACGGACCCCGCCTCGAAGTTCGCGCTATGTGGGCGCGAAACCCATCCGGGAGGCGGCTACGACTATCGGTCGACCACGGCAGGGTACCGCGAATCGGGCGCTGAGACCATGAGGACGCTCGGTTACATTCGAGGCGTGCAGTTCGACCATGTCGCCCAGCAGGTGCCGGACATCGCCGCGGCGCTGGCGTGGTGGTCGCGCGCCGTGCCCGGCGCGCGCGTGGTCTACGCCGACAACACGTGGGGCCTGCTCGAGGCCGGCGGCGCGCGGCTGGCCTTCGTCGTCGCCGAGCAGCATCCGAACCATGTGGCGTTCAAGGTGTGCGGCGAGGAGCTCGAGCGGCTGGCGGTCGCCAACGGCGTCGAGATCGTCGAGCACCGCGACGGGACCCGCTCCTTCTATCTCGAGGCGCCGGGCGGTCACCCGGTCGAGGTCATCTCCTACCCGGACGCCGTGGACGAGGCGAGGGAGTAGCTACAGGTCCGCCCGCCGGAACACGCGGTCGGCCAGCAGCCCCGCGGCCAGGAGGTAGGCCACGGCGAACGGGTACAGCAGCGGCCCCGCGTCCTGCGCGCCGCCGAACGGCCCGAGCTGGACGATCACGCCGGTCACGCCCGCGACGTCGGCGGTCAGCGCCTGCAGCCCGTCCTGGTAGAGCGCCTCGAACGGCAGCACCCACGAGGCGATCGAGCTGATCCGCTCGAGCGTGTGCGAGTTCAGCGCCGACCCGATCTGCCCGAGCAGGCCGGCGGCCAGCCCCGCGCCGAAGACCATGAAGATCGCGATGCCGTTGGCGGTCGAGGACAGCAGCGTCGTGCCGAGCAGCGCCAGCGCCACGAGGATCGTCACCGCCCCCGCGAGCGAGAGCCCGCCGACGACCGGGTTGTCGGGCCAGTAGCCGCCGACCACGCCGGTGATCGCCAACGCCGCCCAGTAGACGAACTGCACGTAGAGGACGCAGACGACCGACCCGGCGAGGAAGCGCCCGAGCAGCAGCGTGCTGCGGCCGACCGGCCGGACGACGAGCGGCTGCAGGAGGCCGCGCTCGGCATCGCCGCGGACGGCGTTGAGCGTCACGAAGACGGCCAGAACGGTGCCGAGGAAGAGCGTCACGAACATCGCCAGGCCGAGCAGCGTCGACCCGGTCAGCACCTCCTCCTTGATCCCGCCGGGCCTCTGCCTTGCGTGCGAGACCTCCTTGAAGACCTCCACGTTGCCGAACGCGTAGAGCGCCAGGAAGCCGACCGTCAGCACGACGACGACGAGGAGCACCTTGCGCCGGACCGCCTCGCGCAGCGCGTAGCCCGCGATGATCCGCAGATCGGTCAGCGCGAGCCTCACCGCGCGTCCTGCCCCACGAGCCCGAGGTAGGCGTCCTCCAGCGTGCCGGTCACGACGCGCACGCCGTAGATCCGCTCGCCCTCGGCGACGAGCTGGCCGACGAGGCCGGGCACGTCCGCGCGGCGCGCGTCGGGGTAGCGGCGCATGCCGTCGTCCGTCTCGATCTCGACGCCGCCGGGCGTGGCGAGCTCCTGCGGCGAACCCTCGCCCACAACGCGGCCGCGGTCGACGATCACGACGCGGTCGCAGACGAGCTCGACCTCGCTGAGCAGGTGCGAGTTCAGCAGCACGGCGACGCCGCGCCCGCGCAGTCCCTCGAGCAGCTCGCGCACCGTGCGCCGGCCGGCCGGGTCCAGCGCGCTCGTCGGCTCGTCGAGCAGCACGAGCGCCGGATCGCCGACGAGCGCCTGCGCGATCCCGAGCCGCTGCTGCATCCCCTTCGACATCGCCTCGACGCGCCGGCCGGCGGCCTCGCGAGGCCGACGAGCTCGAGCAGCTCGGCGCGCTCGGCTGCGCCGCCGCGGGAGCGCGCGAGGCGCTGATGCAGCTCGAGCAGCTCGTCGGCCGTCGCCCAGCCGGGGAAGCGAAACAGCTCGGCGAGGTACCCCGTGCGAGCGCGCGCCGCGGTGCTGCCGGCGCGATGGCCGAGCACCTCGACGTGCCCGGACGACGGGCGCACGAGCCCGCAGGCGATCTTCGTCAGCGTCGACTTGCCCGCGCCGTTGGGCCCGAGCAGGCCGACGAGCTCGCCCGGCGCGACCCGCAGGTCGACGCCGTCGAGCGCGATGGCTGCGCGGTAGGCCTTGCGCAGCCCGATCGCGTGGATGGCGTCGGGCACACGCGCAGGATGACGGACGCGCGTGCGGGAAATGTGTGGATCTCGTCCCTCCTGCGGGACATGTCGCGCGGGCGTGTCCACGGCTCGGGAACGACGGAGGGGCGCCGCGCAGGCGCCCCTCGCCGTACGGCCGATCGAGCGTCGGCTACTTGATCTCGACGCTCGCGCCGGCCTCTACGAGCTCCTGCTTGAGCTTCTCGGCCTCGTCCTTGTCGACGCCCTCGCGGACGGCCTTCGGGGCCTCGTCGACGAGCGCCTTGGCCTCCTTGAGGCCGAGGCTCGTCGCCGCGCGGACGACCTTGATGACCTGGATCTTCTTGTCGCCCGCCGCCGTGATGATGACGTCGAACGCCGACTGCTCCTCCTCGACGGGGGCACCGCCGCCGTCGCCGCCGGCTGCGGGGGCCGCCACGGCCGCCGCCTGCGCCGAGACGCCGAACTCCTCCTCGAGCGCCTTGATGCGCTCGCTCAGCTCGAGGACCGAGATGCCTTTGAGCTCTTCGATCCACTCCTGGGTGGACTGGGCCATGGGTTACTCCTTCTCTTCGTCAGTGTCAGATGGGGTGTCGTCCGCCGGCGCTGCCTCTGCATCGGCAGCGGCGTCGGGCGCAACAGGTGCCGCGGGCTCGGCTGTGGGTTCGGCGGCCGCCGCGGGCTCCGGCTCCGGTTCCGCCGCCGCAGGCTCAGGCTCCGCAGGCGCGGCGGCGGCCGCGCTCGCCGGAGCGTCGCCGGCCGGGATCTCGCCCGCCTCCTTCTTCTCGACGACCTGGCTGAGCTGGCGCGCCAGGCCGCTGATGAGGTTCGAGAGGCTCGTCACGAGGCCGGTCAGCGGCGAGGCGACGATGTTCACGAACTGCGCGTTGAGGATGTCGCGCGTGGGCAGCCGCGCGATCGCGGACATCTGCTCGGGCGCGAGCGCCTCGCCGTTGAGCATGCCGCCCTTGAACGGCAGCAGCCCCGTCGTGCGGGCGTAGTCGGCGATCGCCTTCGCCGCCGACGCCGCGTCGCCGCGGACGAACGTCAGCGCGGTCGGTCCCGTCCAGCACCGCCTTCAGGCTCTCCGCCCCGGCCTTGTCGGCCGCGCGCTCGGTGAGCGTGTTCTTGACGACGCGCAGCGTCGCGTCGGCGTCGCGCAGCTTGCCGCGCAGCTCGGCGGCCTGGGTGACGCTGATCCCGCGGTAGTCGATCGCGAAGACCGCCTCGGACTCTGTTATCTGAACGGCGATCTCGTCGATCACCGCGGCTTTCTGCTCTCGGTTCATCTGCCTCCTCGCCGGGACTTCTGCCGCATCGGCGGCCCGGGGTCTGCGGTGGCCTCAGTGGTGGACGCTCACGCGGCGGGTGCCGGTGCGGCCTCCTCGAGGATGTCGCGGGTACGGGACGGATCGACCTTCACGCCGGGGCCCATCGTCGACGCCATCGTGATCGTGCGCAGGTAGCGGCCCTTGGCGGCGGACGGCTTGGCACGGATGAGCTCGTCGATGACGGCGGCGTAGTTCTCGAGCAGCTGGCGCTCGGAGAAGTCCTTCTTGCCGATCGGAAGGTGGACGATCGCGGTGCGGTCGGTGCGGTACTCGATCTTGCCGGCCTTCGCCTCCTGCACGGCGCGGCCGACGTCCATCGTGACGGTGCCGACCTTCGGGTTGGGCATCTTGCCCTGCGGGCCGAGCACGCGGCCGAGGCGGCCGACGACGGGCATGAGGTCGGGCGTCGCGATCGCGACGTCGAAGTCCGTGAAGCCCTCCTCGACGCGCTTGGCGAGATCCTCGGCACCGACGACGTCGGCGCCGGCCTCCTCGGCCTCGCGCGCCTTGTCGCCCTGGGCGAAGACGGCGATCTTGACCTCCTTGCCGAGGCCGTTGGGCAGCGCGATCGTGCCGCGCAGCTGCTCGTCGGCATGGCGCACGTTCAGGCCGGTGCGGACGTGGACCTCGACGGTCTCGTTGAACTTCGGCCCGGGCAGCCCCTTGACGAGCTGCGACGGCCTGCGCGGGCGTGAACTCACGCTCGCGGTCGACCTCCGAACGGGCCTGCAGATAGGTCCTGCCGCGCTTAGACAACGTCGACCCCCATGCTCCGCGCCGTGCCGGCGATGATCTTCGACGCCTGGTCGAGGTCGTGCGCGTTGAGATCGTCGAGCTTGCGCTCGGCGATGTCGCGCAGCTGCGCCTGCGTGATCGTCCCGACCTTCACGCGGTGCGGCTCGCCCGACCCCTTGTCGATGTTGATCGCCTGCTTGATGAGCACGGCGGCCGGCGGCGTCTTCGTGACGAACGTGAACGAGCGGTCCTCGTAGACGGTGATGACGACCGGGATCGTCGTGCCGACGTCGCCCTGGGTCTGCGCGTTGAACGCCTTGCAGAACTCCATGATGTTGATGCCGTGCTGACCGAGGGCGGGACCGACCGGCGGCGCCGGGCTTGCCTGGCCGCCGACGGCCTGCAGCTTGATCTGGGTGAGGACTTTCTTGGCCATAGCTCTTAGATCTTCTTCACCTGGTCGAATCCGACTTCGACCGGGGTTTCACGACCGAAGATTGACACAAGCACCTTGAGGCGAGAGGCATCCTCGTTCATCTCGGAGATCTCGCCGGAGAAGTCCGACAGCGGCCCGGAGATGACCTTGACGCTCTCGCCGATCGAGAACGTCGCCTTCTTGCGCTCGCGCACCGCGACCTCGCGGTGCAGCAGGCGATCGACCTCGGGCTGCGTGAGCGGGACCGGCTCGTTGGACGCGCCGACGAAGCCCGTGACGCCGGGCGTGCCCTTCACCAGGCCCCACGAGTCCTCGTTGAGCTCCATGTTGACGAGCACGTAGCCGGGCATCGTGCGCTTCTCGACCGTGACCTTCTGGTTGTCCTTCATCTCGGACACGGACTCGGTCGGCACGACGACCTGGCGGACGTTGCGCTTCTGGTTGAGCGAGACCACACGGTGCTCAAGGTTCTGCTTGACCTTGTTCTCGTGGCCTGAATAGGTGTTTACGACGTACCAGCGAAACATGCGTGCCTTCGGCGTTCGGAGTTAGATGATGAGGTCGACGATCTTCTGCGCTACGACGTCAGCGAGGCCGAGGAACGCCCCCGCGACGACGACGAAGCCCAGGACGACGGCCGTCGCCGAACCGACTTGACGGCGGTCCGGCCAATCCACCCGCTGGAGCTCGGCCCAGCAGGCGCGGAAGAAGTTGAGCAGGCGCGAGCCGCCCGCCCTGCGTGGCGACGCGCCCGGCCTGGTGGCGACGTCGCCGCCACCCTTGCCGAGGCGCTCGTCCTCGACGGCGCCGGCGTCGAAGTCGTCATCGAGCTCGAGGGGCTCGTCGTCGGGGATGCCGGCTGCTCCGGCGACGATCGCGGCCTCGACCTCCTCGACCTCGCCGGAGGCATGGTCGAGCGAGCCCGGGACGTTCTCGCGGTGCAGCTTCTGCTTACGATCTCGCGCGCGCTGGCGGTTACGTGCCATGGGATGCGGGGGGTCCTGAGCGCTACCGGGTCTCCCGGTGGCTCGTGTGCTCCTTGCACCACTTGCAGTATTTGCGCAGGGAGATCCGATCGGGATTGTTGCGCTTGGACTTATTCGTCTGGTAGTTGCGCCGCTTGCAGACCTCGCACGCGAGGGTCACAGCGATGCGCACGTCTCCGCGGGCCATGCGGTAGCTCCGTGACGGCGAGAGGACAGAAAAACGACCTGCGGCTGCAGGTCTGTCGAGCAGGATAGCGCGGCCCGATCGGCCGGTGCGATTCAGGCGCGCGCGCTGGCCTGGGGGTCCAGGCGCGTCATGTGGACGCTCGCATCGAGCTGCGACCCGGCGTTGCCCTGGTAGACGCCGCGCACCGGCGGGACGTCGGCGTAGTGGCGGCCGTGGCCGATCTTCACGTGGCGCTCGCCGGCCAGCCGGCGGTTCGTCGGGTCGGCGCCGACCCAGACCGGCTCGCCGCGGCCTCCGCGCCCGCTCGCACTGCCGCCATTGCCCGTCTGCTGCTCGCCGCGGCCGTTGTCGCTGGGCAGCAGCGCCTCGAGCCAGGCATGCGTCTCGACCTCGACCGAGTCGTCGCCGCCGTCGGCGGGCGCGGCCCACAGGTAGCCGCTGACGTAGCGCGCGGCGATGCCGTTGCGGCGCAGCATGATCAGGCCGAGGTGGACGTAGTCCTGGCAGACGCCGGCGCCGGCCTCGAGGAACTCCTCGACCGTCGAGCCCACGTACGTCACGCCCGCGCGGTACTCGTAGCGATCGGGGATGAGGTCGCACAGGCGCTCGAGCGTCGCCAGCGGCGTGTCGCCGCGCACGGCGGCGCACAGCTCCTCGAGCACCTCGCTCTCCGGGTCGTCGATCGCGGGCAGCAGGTACTCCCCCGCGGCCTCGGCGTAGGCCTCGGTCGCGAGCGCCGGCCAGTCGGCCTCCGGCGGGTCGGGCGGATCGGCCGTCACGACGCGCGCGCGCACGTCGATGCTCATCCGCGTGTGCGGGCGCACGATCCCGAACTCGAGCACCTCGGTCCCGAAGTAGTCGGAGTGGCGCCCGACGCGCGCCTCGGGATCGATCCGGACGGTGAACTCGTCGCAGCGCTGGGTCGACGTCGTCGCCGGCCGCACGCGCAGCGCGTTGAGGTTGTCCGACACGGGGGCGTCGTAGACGTACTCGGTGAGGAAGCGGATCGCGAAATGCATGGAAGGTTGCACGGGGGACTATGCCGTCCGGGCGCCGCCGAAATATCGCTGAGCGATGTCGGCATCGACGAGGCCGAGCTCGCGCTGGACCTCCTGACAGGTAACGCGCAGGTCGGCGTCGCCTTCTGCGCTGCGGCGAAACTCGAGGTCGGCGGACAGGCGGCTGAGCCGCAGGATCGGCTCGGAGCTGCGCGGCAGCGCGTCGGCGACCTTCAGCGCGTTGTTGAGCGAGTCGACGGCGGCGGCGACGGAGTCCGGATAGCTGCGCTCGAACAGCAGGAAGCGCGCGACCGGCTTGGCGTGCGCGGGCGCAGGCACGGCGCGGCGGTAGGCCTGAAAGCCGCCGACGGCCTGCAGCAGCGCGATCGCCTGGCCGTCGGCGCTGTCGCCCGCGTCGCCCGCCGGCAGCGCGACGCGGAGCATCCGCAGCACCATGTCGCCCGACTCGATCCGCCCGCCCGCGGAGAGGAAGGCGCTCGCCTCGTCGCGCAGCATCGTCCGCGCGGTCAGCCCCCAGAAGAGCGCCGAGCGCTCCTTGACGTGCTGATAGATCGAGTACGGGCCGGACGCCAGCCGCGTCCCTGCGAGGTCGCCGTCGCGCAGGCGCAGGTGCGTCGTGTTGATCGCCTCCCACATCTCGGCGGAGATGACGTCGCGCACGGCCTGCGCGCCCTCGCGCGCGCGTGCCACACAGGCGACGACGGAGGCCGGGTTGTCGGCGTCGCTCGTCAGGGCGTCGAGCACGGCGTCGCGCTGCGCCGGCACCTCGCCCTTGCGGGCGCCGCCCATGATGTGCGTGAGCGAGTCCCAGCCCAGCCGGGTCGCGCTCGCCTCGTCCGGGCGGCCCTGCAGGTCGGCCTGGAAGACGCCCTCCAGCAGGCGCGCCGTGGCCTCGGCCCGGGCGAGGTTGCGCCCGAGCCAGAAGAGCTCCTGCGCTATCCGTGCGAGCACGGATCCGCGATCGGAGCGTCGGCGGCCGACTCCACCGTCTGTCGTTGCTGTTGTTGCTGGGCCTGGCCGGTCCACGCGCCGTAGCGCAGGTCGGGCAGCGCCGGCGGCAGGCTCTCGGGCCGCAGCGGGGCGGCGCTGTCGGTGCGATCCTCGCCGTTCTCGAGCACCCACGTGTCCTTCGAGCCGCCGCCGCGCGAGGAGTTGACGATCATCGAGCCCTCGACCATCGCCACGCGCGACAGCCCGCCGGGCACGATCGAGATCGTCTCGCCGAAGACGGCGAAGGGCCGCAGGTCGACGTGGCGCGGCGCCAGCACGCCGTCCTCGTCGGCGGTCGGCACCGTCGACAGGCGGACGAGCTCCTGCGCGATCCACTTCTCGGGCGACTTGCGGATGACGTCGGCGAGGCCGGCGAGCTCGATCGGCTCGGTCGCCGGTCCGATGAAGACGCCCTTGCCGCCCGACTCGCCGGTCGGCTTGAAGACGAGCTCGTCCATCCGGGACAGCGCGTGCTCGAGATGGTCGGGATCGGACATGAGGTACGTCGTGACGTTGTCGAGCAGCGGCTCCTCGCCGAGGTAGAAGCGGATCATCTCCGGCACCCAGTGGTAGATCGCCTTGTCGTCGGCGACGCCGGTGCCGACGGCGTTGGCGAGCGCGACGGTGCCCGCGCGGTAGGCGCGCATGAGCCCCGGCACGCCGAGCACGGAGTCGGGCCGGAACTCGAGCGGGTCGACGAAGTCGTCGTCGAGACGCCGGTAGACGGCGTGCACGCGCTGCAGGCCCTGCGTGGTGCGCATGTACAGGACGTCGTCGCGCACGACGAGGTCGGACGCCTCGACGAGCTCGACGCCCATCTGGCGAGCGAGGAACGCGTGCTCGAAGTACGCGGAGTTCAGCGGGCCGGGCGTCCAGACGACGACCGTCGCCTCGCCCTCGGCGGCGGGAGCCACCGCGCGCAGGGCGGCGAGCAGCAGCTGCGGGTAGTGGTCGACGGGCCGCACGCGGTACTCGGCGAACAGCTGCGGCACGAGGCGGGTCATCGCCGTGCGGTTCTCGAGCACGTAGGAGATCCCCGACGGCGTGCGGACGTTGTCCTCGAGCACCTTCCACGCGCCGTCGGCGTCGCGCACGAGATCGCAGCCGGCGACGTGGCAGTAGACGCCGCCGGGCGGGCGGATGCCGTGCGCGGCGCGGGCGAAGTGGCTGCGCGAGACGACGAGGCGCCACGGGACGATCCCCGCGCGGACGATCTCCCGCGCGTGGTAGATGTCGTCGACGAAGCGGTTCAGCGCGCGGATGCGCTGGGCGATGCCGCGCTTGATCTGCGTCCACTCGCTCGCCGGCAGGATGCGCGGGACGAGGTCCAGCGGCATCGGGCGCTCGAGCGTGGGCCCGTCCTCGCCGGTCGTGTCGAACGTGATGCCCTGCTGCACGAAGATCGCGTCGCGGCGGCGGCCGGCGGCGGCGAGCTGCTCGGGCCCGAGCGCGCGAAGGCCGGAGACGAGGGCCGTCGCGTGGGGGCGCGGCTTGCCGTCACCGTCGAACAGTTCGTCGTAGAAGCCCGGCGCCGGGCGATAGGCAGGCGCCGTCCGCGCGATCTCCACGTTGGTCATCTACCCACATTTGCGCACAGGCGCCACGCGCCGTCATCGTCCTCAGGGCCAAGTGAGCGGGCGCTGTTTGCGCCATCGGGGCCATGGTGAGCCCGCCCGCGGCAGCCCGTGTACGTGCTGTGCCGAGGCGTCTAGGTGCGCTTGCGCAGGACCCGGAAGGCGCGCGCGCCGGTGACGACGCTGGCGCCTGCGGCGTCCAGGCCGACGACCTTCCAGCGATGCGATCCGGCGCGGCTCACGCGCTTGCGCAGCAGCGAGCGCTTGCCCGCCGCCACCGTGCCGACGCGGTGGCCGTCGAGCGAGACGCGCCAGCGCGTGACGCGCTGGGCGCCGCTGGCCGACCAGCGCACGGTCGCGGTGTTGCCTGTGCGGACGCGGGCGTTGGTGAGGACCCGCAGGCGCGTGCTGGCCGGGACGGTCGACGCCGCGGCGGGCGCCGAGCGCCACATCGTGCCCGGCAGCAGGCGGTGCAGCGCGGCGGAGACGTTCAGGGCGCCGGAGGCGACCTGCCCGGCGAGCGGCGACGTGCGCGTGGCGCTCTGCGCCAGTGCGTCGCGCAGGGCGGACTGCGGCAGGTCGGGGCGCGCTGCGGCGAGCAGCGCGAGCGAGCCGGCGACGAAGGGCGCGGCCATGGAGGTCCCCTGGCGCAGCTCGTAGCCCGAGCCGCGTGCGCAGGAGAGGATCGTCGCGCCGGGCGCGGCGATGTCGACGGAGCGCGGACCGCGGTTGGCGACCCCCAGCAGCGCGCCCGACCGCTCGGTGGCGGTGACGGTCAGCACGGCGGGGACCTGCGAGGACGCGGGGTACGAGGGCTGCGTATCGATGTTGCGCGAGTTGTTGCCGGCGGAGGCGACGATGGTCGCGCCGTGGTCGTTGGCGTAGCGCAGTGCGTCGTCGAGGTCGGGGCTCGTGCCGTCGCCGTTGAGCGAGACGTTGAGGATCTTCGCGCCCTCGTCGACGGCGTAGCGGATGCCGCGGGCCAGCAGCGAGGAGTCGCCGACGCGGTTTGCGTTGAGCACCTTGACGGCCATGATCTTCGCGCCCGGTGCGATGCCCGAGCCGCCGGTGGAGTTGCCGCCCTGTGCGGCGACGATGCCCGCGACGTGCGTGCCGTGGCCCTCGTCGTCGTCGACGTTGCCGTTGCCGGTCATGATGTTCGCGCCGTAGATGTCGTCGACGTAGCCGTTGTGATCGTCGTCGATGCCGTTGCCGGCGACCTCGTTCGGGTTGTGCCAGAGGTTCTGCGCAAGATCGGGGTGGTTGAGCTGGACGCCGCTGTCGAGGATCGCGACGAGAACGCCGTCGCCCCGTGACTGCGTCCATGCCTCCTTGGCACCGGTCGCCGCGGGATCCGTCAGCGCCCACTGCTCGGAGAGCAACGGGTCCGTCGCGGCGTGGGCGGGAGCGGCTGCTCCGGCGCCGAAGGCGACGGCGACGGTGAGAGCGGCGAGCGGTCGGGTGAGGTGGGCGAACACATGACGCCTTCTCGGGCGCTGCATGGCCGTCCGGCGAGTGCTTCATGCCGAGAGCGGACGGACGGACGACCCAGCAGGTCGCAGACGCCGACTGGACGGATGACCGATGCCCGCCGGCGAGGCCCAAGAGGAGCTCGCGCCGGGAGCCTGTTGCTGGCGTGACACCGGTGTCAGACCACCGCGGAGACGCGCGCCCAGGCGCCGCTTGGCGGCGAACGCGGGTCTCGCGCGCGGCGCGACTCCGACCATTGGCGGCGCTCTGGATACCGGTGGGCCGAGATTCACCCGCGAATCTCGACACCTCGTCCACTCGAGGTGGACGGCCGGTCGGCATCGGCGGGCGGTGGCAGGGGCGGCGCGAGCCGTTGCAGCGGATGCCGGCGGTGGCGGTGGCGCGAGCGTGTGACGTCGCAATGTCGGCGTGGTGACGGCGCGGGGCGCTCGTGCACAGCATCGATGAAGGAGTGGGAGTGTCGGCCTCCTGGCGCTCGGCGCGGGGCGCGGGCTTTGGTCGGTGGGCGCCTCGGGGGATTCGACGCTCGCGTCCAGCGGATGGACGGTTCAGGGCAACCCCCGACCGCTCTCCGACTCCGGGCCCTTAGGCGCGGGACGGTGGCGCGAATGTGTTCCATGCG
This sequence comes from uncultured Solirubrobacteraceae bacterium, assembly GCA_963727785.1. Taxonomy (GTDB): domain Bacteria; phylum Actinomycetota; class Thermoleophilia; order Solirubrobacterales; family Solirubrobacteraceae; genus CADCVQ01. The sequence goes on along the minus strand of CAVSHS010000037.1, from coordinate 65,310 downwards.
AACACATCCGCGCCGCGCTCACCCCGAGCGCAGGCGGCGGTCCGATGGCACGCCTCAAGCGCCTCGCTCACCACACCCTTCATCGATGCAGTTCACAAGCGTCGGCGCCGCCGCACGGGCCCGCATCACCCCTCTTCACCGCTGCAGTTCGCACGCGATCGCGCGCCCCACGCGCGCCGGCACCCTTCACCGACGCAGTTCACACGCGTCGGCGCCGCCGCACGCGCCGGCACCCGCCGCAGACACGCGCGCTGCAGCCCGAGGAGCCGCGCGAGTCGTCAGGCCGCGGGACCTGCGCCGGCCGGGGAGAGCCAGCCGCGCCGCTCGAGCTCGGCGACGAAGCGCCCGTACTGCTCGTCGAGGTGGGCCCGCATCACGGCGCGCGGCTCGATGACCGCGCGTGTACGCGACATGCGCGCCGCGATGTCGGCGACAGGCTGATCGCCGGCGCTCGCCATCGCGAGGATCGCCATCCCGAACGCCGACTCCGCCTGCTCGGGCAGGCGCACGGCGCGCCCGAGCGCGTCGGCGCGCAGCTGGCACCAGCGCGCGGTTGCGCGTGGCGCCGCCGGTGAGGCTGAGCGCTCCGCCGGTGGGCGCGCCGAGCCGGTCGAGTTGCTCGAAGCACAGCCTCTCGACGAGCGCCACGCCCTGCATGAGCGCCGCCGCGTGCTCGCCGTCGCCGTCGGGCTCGCCGAGCATGAAGGCCTCGGCGTCGGCTGCGACGAACGGGAAGCGCTCGCCGGGCGAGACAAGCGGGTAGGCGAGCACGCGCGTGCGCTCGTGCGCGGTGGCGAGCCGGCCGAGCTCGTCGAGGTCGCGGCCGGGGAACGCCGCCGGCAGCACGCCCGCGCCGCTGCTCGACGCGCCGCCGGGCAGCCAGCCTTTGTCGGGGGAGCGATGCGAGTAGATGCCGCGGGCGGGGTCGTCGATGCGATCGTGCGAGCAGCCCTTGAGCACGAGCGTCGTGCCGAGCACCGCGTTCCAGTCGCCCGGCTGCAGCGCGCCTGCGGCGATCTGCGCGGCGCAGCCGTCGGTCATGCCGGCGATGACGGGCGTCCCGGCGCGGGAGCCCCGTCTGCGCGGCAGCGGCGGCGCAGACCGCGCCGAGCCGTGTGCCGGGGGCGACGACGTCGGGCAGCACGCTCGCGTTCGTTCGCAGCGCGCCGGCGACGGCGTCCGGCCAGCGCGCGCGGGCGGGGTCGTAGCCGGTCTTGAGCGCGTGGCTCGCGTCGGAGGCGACGGCGTGGCCGGTGAGGCGGCGGGTGACGACGTCGGGCTGGTGCGCGAGCCGCGCGCCTGCTGCGGCGGCCGCGTCCGGGCTCGTGCTCGAGCAGCCAGAGGAGCTTCGGGAGCGCCCAGGAGTGCGGCAGCGCGAGGCGGCGCGCCTGCTCGCCGGCGCGGGCGTCGTCGTACATGAGCGCCGTCGTCAGCGGCCGGCCATCGCGGTCGGCGAGCAGGATCGTGCCCGAGGTCGCGCAGGTCGCGACGCCGCGAACGCGCTCGGGCGCCACGTCGCGCAGCGCGTCGCGGCAGGCGCCGGCGACGGCGTCCCACCAGGCGGCGGGGTCCTGCTCGTGGCGGTCGCCGTCGCGCCGGCTGCGCAGCGGCCGCGATCCACGCCCCACGACCGCTCCGTCGCCGGCGACGGCGAGCGCGCGTGCGCTGCCCGTGCCGAGGTCGAGGCCGACGCAGACGGCCTCGTCGTCGCTCATAGGCGCTGCGGTCCGCGCGGATCCTGCGGCGGCACGTCGCCGTCGCCGCCGGGCGCGAGCTGCAGCTGCCACCAGGACACGTCGCGCCAGGCGCCCGCCTTCCAGCCGATCGCGCGATACGTGCCGACGTGCTCGAAGCCCAGCGCGCGGTGCAGCCCGACGCTCGCGTCGTTGGGGAGCGTCACGCCGGCGCAGGCGATCAGCAGTCCCTGGCGGCGCAGCAGTTCGAACAGCGCCTCGTAGAGCTGCCGGCCGGCGCCGCGGCGCTGGCTGCCGCGTCCACGTAGACCGCCACGTCGACCGCCCAGCGATAGGCGGCGCGCGCCCGGTGCTGGGTCGCGTACGCGTAGCCGACGACGCGCCCCTCGTCCTCCAGCACGAGCCACGGATAGCGCGCGCTCGTCTCCGCGATCCGCGTCGCGAGCTGCGCCGCGGTCGGCGCGACCTCCTCGAACGACGCGATGCCGTGCGTCACGTACGGCGCGTAGATCGCGGCACACGCGCCGCCGTCGCGCTCCGGATCGGCGTGGCGGACGAGCATGCGGCCATGATGTCGCGTCGCCGGCGCTGATGGGCAGATGGCGATCGAGCTTCGCGTCGCGTGGTGGGCGCAGGCGCCGCGATGTATCCGGGCGGACGCGGAGTGCCTGCGCGGTGCTGCACAGCGACGAGAAGCGCGAACCGAATGGGTCTGGCGCGTCACGGCGCGTCGGGGCGGGGGGTCTTGCGTCTTATGGGCCTATGCGGCGCGTTTCACGCATGACCCCTCCTGCCGGTTGGCGAATCTGCGCCGCTGAGACACCGGGACGCCGACGACGCGTCGCGTCAGCGCCCGCCGAGCTTGCGCCTGAGGAATTCGCGCACGCCGCCCTGTCTCACGGGCTTGGGCGCGGGCGATCGACGGACGGACGGGGCCTGGCGGCGGCTGTGCTGGACGCCGGTCCGGGTTCGGGCGGGGGCCCTGGTGCGGGCTGCGACTCGAGCGTCGGGCTCAGGCTCGGGCTCCGGCTCGGGCTCGGGCTCGGGCTCCGGCGCAGCTGCAGGCTCCGGCTCCAGCGCCGGCGCATGACTCGGCGGCTGGCATCGGCGCAGGCTCGGGCTCGGGCTCCGGCGCGAACATGGGCTCCGGCACGGATGCAGGCTCCGGCACCGGCACGGGCGCCGACACCGGCGCAGGTTGTGGCTCAAGCGCCGGAACTGGCTCCGGCGCCAACACCGGCTCGGGCTCAGGCGCCAACACCCGGCTCGGGCACGGGCACCGGCGCAGGCACAGGCTCCGGCATCCGGCTCAGACGCAAACACCGGCGCCGGCTCAGGCACCGGCGCAGCTGCCGGCTCAGACGCCAACACCGGCGCCGGCTCAGGCACCGGCGCAGCCGGGGACTCCGGCACAGCCGGGGGCTCCGGCGCAGACAGGGCGGCTCAGGGCAGTCAGGGGCTCAGGCGCGTCAGGACTGGCACAACGCCGGCGCAGCAACGCCCGACACCGGCTCCGCTGCGCGAACGCGGGCGCGGGCGCGGGTCCCGGCGCAGGCTCGGCCGGGGACTCCGGCGCGAACGCGGGAGCGGACACGGGCTCGGGCGCGGGTGGAGGCTCCGGAGCGACCGCGGGCGCGGGGCTGGACTCCGGCGCCGGTACGCGGCTCCGGCACAAACTCACGCACAGGTACGACCTCTGGCGCGAGCCCCGGCGCCGGTGCGGGCACCGGCGCGGGCTCATGCCCCAACGCCGGGCTCCGGCGCCCGCTACGGGTTCCGGCGTGAGCCGCAGGCGCAGGCGCGGGCGCCGCCGGCGGCCCACCCACAACCTCCGCAGCCGCCGCCTCGTCGCCGCTGACAGGCGCGACCGCCGGCTCCGGCGTGCCGCGCGTGGCGGCGTACCGCTCGTACGCCGCCGCCGCCGCGGCCGCCGCCTCGACAGCCACGTCCGCGAGGTTCGGATGCACCTCCTCGCGCTCGGGCTGCTCCGCAGCGTCCGGCTCCGCCGCCGGTGGTGGGACGTCGGCGGGGTTGCTGCCGCTCGCGGTCAGATCTTCTTGATCCTCATCACCAGGCGTTTCATCCGGGCGCATACAGCTTCGCCTTCCATGTACTGGTGCACGAACGTGTCGCCAGCGAGCATCCCGCAGTCGACGGGCGCAATGCGCGCCCTATCGCATGTATCACCGCTCCGTGTCGGGAATCAGTGCTGTGTAGCCCGGTTCACACCCCGCCGGCTCGCCACATCTTCGAGGAGACCCGAAGGAGCATCGATGCACGCAGCGTCCCGGCCTCGCATGAAGACCACGGCACCCCTGCTTCGCGGCGGCGGCGAACTGCACGTCGTCGGCAGCCAGGACATCGTGACGTTCGACGATCCCGACGGCGCCATCCACCGTCTCGTCGAGCTCGCCGACGGCTCACGAACCACGAACGAGCTCCTCTCCGCGCTCGCGCAGGACCACCCCCAGCTGCAGCGCCAGGACGCACTCGACGCGCTCTGCGAGCTCGAGGCCGCCGGCCTCCTCGAACACCACGCGCCGCGCCGCAGGATCCCCTCGCGAGCGCTACGACGCGCCGTTCGCCCTGTACGTCTGACGACCCGGGCGCCGAGCACTTCCACGCTCGCTCCCGGGCGTCAAGGCCCGGGCCCGCCCCCAGCCCGGCGCCCGCCCCCCAGCCCGGCGCCGCCCCTAGCTCAGGGCAGGTTCGCCGGATCGACCACCGCGCCGAGATCCTGCATCCGCGGGCGCGCCGGGTCGTACACGAGCCGGTAGGCCGCGAGGCTGACGTCGATGCCGTCGCGCGACGCGATCGCCGCGATCGCCCCCGCCACCTGCGGGCAGGACATCGACGTCCCGGTCCACGTCGCGAAGCCGTTGAACTCGCCGAAGCGCAGGAACGTGCTCGCCACGTCCACGCCGGGCGCGCAGCAGTCCACCCACCAGCCGTGGTTCGTGAAATCCGTCCGCAGGAAGACGCTTGCCGCCCCGATCGGGCGCGACCGCCGCGACGGCGATGACGCCCTTCGAGGCGGCCGGCCACTGCGGCCGGTCGACCCCGTTGTTGCCCGCGCAGGCGACGACGACCGTCTTCGCCGGCAGCAGCGCGAGCGCGCGCTCGACGATGAGCGGCGCGGCATCGCCGAGCGTCGGCCCGCTGAACGAGCAGTTGATGATGTCCGCGTCGGCGTTCTCCAGCAGCGCGCTCGCGACCGCGAGATCGCTCGCCACGCCGGCGACGGTCGTCAGCATCCGCCGCGCGACGATGCGGGCGCCCGGGGCGACCGACGCCACGAGCCCCGCGACGTGCGTGCCGTGCCCGGCCGGCGGATCGCGCTGGTCGTCGCCGTCCTCGTCGGGGATCTCGGCATCGCCCGGCCCGGCGTCGACGGGGAACGGCACCTCGGCGATCCCCGTGTCGAGCACGGCGACCGTGATCCCCTTCCCGAGCCCGGGGTCGGAGCCCGGCACCGTCTTCGGATCGCCGATCGCGACCGGCATGCCGTCGCCGCCCCAGCGCGCGGGCCCGGCGATGAGGACGTGGTCCAGCGAGGCGGAGCGCGGCGCGATCGAGTTGATCTCGCGCACGGCGTCGACGAGGCGACGCTCCGTCGGCGCTGTCCTTGCCGGTCTCGTACAGGCGCAGGCCGAGCCGCGCGGCGACCGTGCGCTCCGCCGACCTCGTCGGGCTCACCCTGGCGGACTTCAGCGCCGTCTGGACGCTCCTGTTGCGCGCGGCGCCCACGTCGACGAGCAGCCGCCCTGGAAGGAAGAGCACCGAGTCGCCGTCGCCCCCTGCCCGGCCGATGCTCCCCTGCTTGATCTGCCGTTCGATCGTCTCGTCCCACCCGCGATCCCACGGGACCGGGTGGATGTCTTGCGCCTCGATCATGGTGCTCCTCGATGTGGATGGACCTGCGAGATGGCGAACCGCGCACGGGCGGCCGTCGAGGGTTCAGAGAGCTGCGGCGCGCAGAAAATACCTTCGCATGCAGGGTCCTTCGGGTGCGTCGCGTAAGGTTTGGGCCCGACGTCAACGAGCGGGGTAGGGAGTCGTCATGGAGGTCGGTGAGCTGGTCCGCCTCGCCGCATCGGGCGAGCAATCGGCCTGGGAATCGCTGGTCGAGCGCTATGAGGGGCTCCTGTGGGGCGTCACGCGCAGCCACCGGCTCGACGCTGCGAGCGCCTCCGACGTCGTGCAGACGACCTGGCTGAAGCTGCTCGAGCACGTCGACGACCTGCGCAACCCGGAGGCGCTGGGCGGCTGGCTCGCCACGACGGCACGCAACGAATGCCTGCGCGTGCTGCGCCACCAGGCGCGCACGATCCCGACCGAGGACGACCGCATCCCGCAGGACAGCATGCCGTCGAACCTCGACGCGCAGCTGCTCACGCGGGAGCGCGACGCCGCGCTGTGGCGGGCGTTCGCGACGCTGTCGTCGCGCTGCCAGACGCTCCTGCGGATGCTCGCCAGCGATCCGGCGCCGAGCTACGACGAGGTCGGCGCGGCGCTCGACATGCCGGTCGGTAGCATCGGCCCGACCCGCGGGCGCTGCCTCGCCACGCTGCGCAGAGCCGTCGCAGGAACACGTATCACGTCGTCTCCGCCGGGTTCTTACAACTGATGCTCATGGAGTCCAGCCCTCCTCTCCCCCCGACGACGACGCCCTCCTCGACGAGTTGCGCCACGTCGTCGCGCAGCTCGATCCGGTCCCCGAGGCGGTCCGGATCGCGGCGCGGGCGGCGCTGGAGTGGCGCACGCTGGACGCCGAGCTGGCAGCGCTCGTCCACGACTCGGCCGTCGACGAGCCGCTGCTGGCGGTGCGCGGCGCGGCCGGGCCGCGCGCGCTGACGTTCGAGGCGCCCGACCTGACGATCGAGGTCGAGGCCGACCCCGAGGCCGCCGGGCGACGCCGGCAGCCTGTGCCTCGTCGGGCAGCTCGTGCCGCCGCAGCCGGCCGAGATCGCCGTCCGCCACGGCGAGGAGCTCACCGCCGTGCGCGCCGACGAGCGCGGACGCTTCGCGGCGCACGGCATCGCGCCCGGACCGGTGAGCCTGCGCTGCCGTCTCGACGGAGCGCCCGGCGCCGGCCGGCTCGTCGAGACCGGATGGCTGACGGTCTGAGCGACCCAGGAGCGCTGGCCGAGGAGGCCCACCGGCTGCTCGGCGTCGACCCCGCCCGCGCCCGCGAGCTCGCCGGGCAGGCGCTCGAGCACGCGCGCGGCGCGGGCGACCACGAGAGCGCGTCCGTCGCGCTGCGCGCCCTCGGCATGGCCGCGCTGGACCTCGACGACGCGCCGACCGCCGTCGAGCACCTGCGCGGCGCGGTCGCGGCCGGGCGCCGCGCGCGCTCGCCGCGGCGCGCGGCGGAGGCGCGCATGGCGCTCGCCTTCGCCCTGCTCAACCAGGGCCTGTCGAGCGCCGCCCTGCGCCAGGCGGGGTTGGCGGCGCGCGCGGTCGACGGCGACGCGCAGATGGCGCTCCAGCACGCCGCGATCCTCGAGCGCCTCGGCCGCATGGACGAGGCGCTCGACGGCTACCGCCGCGGGCTGACGGCGGCGCGCCGCGCCGGCGACGGCCAGACGGAGGCCAAGCTCCTGTGCAACCGCAGCGTCCTGCACGCCTACCGCGGCGCGCTGCGCGCGGCCGAGTCGGACCTGCGCGACGCGCTGAAGATCGCGCTCGCGCTCGACCAGCCGCTGCTGGCGGCGACGATGCTGCAGAACCTCGGCTGGGTCGCGACCCGGCGCGGCGACCTGCCCGCCGCGCTGACGAGCTTCGACGCCGCCGAGCCGGTCATCGCCCAGGCCGGCGCGCGCCACGGCGTGCTCGAGCTCGACCGCTGCCACGCGCTGCTCGCGGCCGGCCTCGGGAACGAGGCGCGGGCGAGCGCGCAGCGCGCCGTGCAGCGGCTCGGCGACAACGCGATGGCGGCGGAGCTCGCCGAGGCGCGCCTCGCGCTCGCCGAGGCGCAGCTCGCCGACGGCGACGCCGCGGCGGCGCTCGCCGCCGCCGAGCAGGCGGCCGCGGAGTTCGCCCACCAGCGCCGGCCCGGCTGGGCGGCGCTCGCCGAGCACGTCGCCGTGCACGCCGCCTTCGCCCGCGGCGAGCGCACGCCCGCGCTGCACGCCCGCGCCGAAGCGGCCGGCGCGGCGCTCGCGGGCTCCGGCTGGCCGACCGCGGCGCTCGACGCGCAGATCCTCGCCGCGCGCGTGGCGCTCGCCCTCGGACGCGACGACGCGGCCGCGCGCACGCTCGAGGACGTCGCGCGGGCGCGCCGCGGCGGGCCCGTCACGCTGCGCGTCGGCGCGTGGCACGCCGAGGCGCTGCGGCGCCTCGCGGAGGGCCGGCGGGGCGCGGCGCTGCGCGCGCTGCGCGCCGGCCTCGCGGTGCTCGACGCGCACCGCCTCAGCCTCGGCGCGACCGAGCTGCGCGCCGGCGCCGCGGTCCACGGCAACGCGCTCGCCGCGCTCGGCCTGCGGCTGGCGCTCGCCTCGGGGCGCGCCGGCGCCGTCCTCGAATGGGCCGAGCGCGGGCGCGCCGGCGCGCTCTGGCAGCGTCCGGCGCAGCCGCCCGACGACGCGGCGCTCGCGGCCGACCTCGCCGAGCTGCGCACGGTGCTGGCCGCGATCGACGAGGCCGGCAAGGAGTCCGGCGACACGCGCCGCCTGCTGCGCCGCCAGGCCGAGCTGGAAGCGGCGATCCGCCGCCGCGCGCGCCACGCCGCGGGCAGCGCCGACGGCGCCGCGTTCGCTCCCGCCCTCGGAGGAGCGCCTGCGCGCCGCGCTCGGGCGGCGCGCCCTCGTCGAGTTCGTGCGCGACGCCGGCGCGCTCTCGGCGGTCGTCGTGACGGCGGGATCGCGACCGCGGCTCGTCGCGCTCGGCGCGCCGGAGGCGATCGAGCACGAGCTGCTCGCCCTGCGCTTCGCGCTGCGCAGGCTCGCGCGCGGGGTCGGCTCGGCCGCATCGCAGGACGTCGCGCGCGACAACGCCGCCCATGCCGCACGCGAGCTCGACGCGCTGCTGCTCGCGCCGCTCGCCGCGCTGCTCGGCATCCGCGAGCTCGTGCTCGTCCCGACGGGCGAGCTGCACGCCGTCCCGTGGGCGGCGCTGCCCTCCTGCGCCGGCCGCGCCGTGAGCGTCGCGCCCTCCGCGGCGCTGTGGCTGCGGGCGGCGCAGCGCCGGGCGGACGAGCGCGGCGACGGACGACGACGCGACGGCGCGCTCATGCTCGCCGCGGGCCCCGGCCTGCCGCACGCCGCCGCGGAGGTGCAGGCGCTCGCCGAGCGCCACGCGACCGCCACCGTGCTCGTCGCCCGCCGCGGCGGGCGTCGTCGCCGTCGGCGCGGCGCTCGAGACCGCCACCCGAGCCCACATCGCCAGCCACGGCACGTTTCGCGCCGACAACCCGCTGTTCTCCTCGCTGCAGCTCGCCGACGGCCCGCTGACCGTCTACGACCTCGAGCGCCTGCGCGCCGCGCCGCGCGACATGATCCTCAGCGCCTGCGACGGCGGCGTCACCGCGGTGCATCCGGGCGACGAGCTGATGGGCTTCAGCGGCGCGCTGCTCGCGCTCGGCACGAGCGCGCTGATCGCGAGCGTCGTGCCCGTACCCGACGAGCCGACGCACCGGCTCATGCTCGCGCTGCACGAGCGCCTGGCGGCGGGCGACGAGCCGGCGGCGGCGCTCGCCGGAGCCAGCGGCGACGCGCTGCGCCGCGACGTGCCGGCCGACTACGCGACCGCGGCGGGCTTCGTCTGCTTCGGCGCGGGCTCAGCGGCGGCGCCGAGCCCGCCCTGAGCCCGGCCGCGTCGCCGGAGACGTTCCGTCAGCCCGAGAGCACGTGCCGTCGTAGCCGCGTCGCTCGCGTTCGCCGCCAGCGCGACGAGTAGCTGCGTCGCTGCGTTGCTGCCGAGGACTGGCGATCGGAGTTCATGCGAACAGTGTCGGCGCGCCCCATCGGAGGCGTGCGGGAGCATCCTGGGAACTTCCTGAGACTGCTTGCGGCAAATTCCGGCAGAGGTGTCGAATCGGGCCGACCCCGTTCGACGGTCAGATGAAGCGCCGGAATCCGCCGGCCCCGACAATCCCGAGGTGCTCAGATGCCCCAGTACATGCTCCTGATCTACGGCGACCCCGCCGACGCTCCCGGCCCCGACGAGCAGGACGCCCAGATGGCCCACTGGATGCAGTACACGACCGACCTGCAGGAGTCGGGCTCGATGCGCGCCGGCGACGCCCTCGACAGGGCCGACACCGCCACGACGGTCCGCGTCCGCGACGGCGAGACGGTGATCACCGACGGCCCGTTCGCCGAGACGAAGGAGATCCTCGGCGGCTACTACCTCATCGACGTCCCGGACCTCGATGCGGCGCTCGCCTGGGCGGCGAAGATGCCGAACATCACGTACGGCTCGGTCGAGGTGCGGCCCGTCTGGGACTTCTCGGCGGACGCCGGGGCGTGAGCCGGCCGAGCACCGCGGCCGCCGAGGCGGCCTTCCGCGAGGAGCGCGCCGCGGTGCTCGCCACGCTCATCCGCCAGGTCGGCGACTTCCAGCTCGCCGAGGACGCGCTGCAGGACGCGTTCGCGGAGGCGATCGCCGGCTGGGAGCGCGACGGCGTCCCGGACAGGCCCGGCGCGTGGATCACGACGACCGCGCGCCGCCGCGCGATCGACCGCCTGCGCCGCGATCGCGCGCTCGCCGACCGCGTCGAGCGCCTGCAGGTGCTCGCCGAGCGCGAGGCGGGCGCGGACGACGGCGGCGAGGACGCCGCGCCGTCGGCGGTCGCCGACGACCGCCTGCGGCTGATCTTCACCTGCTGTCATCCGGCGCTCGCGATGGAGGCCCGGATCGCGCTCACGCTGCGCTCGCTCGGCGGCCTGACGACGGGCGAGATCGCGCGCGCGTTCCTCGTCGCCGAGCCCGCGATGGCGCAGCGCCTCGTGCGCGCGAAGCGCAAGATCGCCGTCGCGCGGATCCCCTACCGCGTCCCGCCCGACGACGAGCTGCCCGACCGCCTCGCGGGCGTGCTCGCGGTCGTCTACCTCGTCTTCAACGAGGGCTGGACCGCGTCCAGCGGCGACCGGCTCGTGCGCGGCGAGCTGTGCACCGAGGCGATCCGCCTCGGGCGGCTGCTCGCGCGGCTCATGCCCGACGACCCCGAGGTCGCCGGCCTGCTCGCGCTCATGCTGCTGCACGACTCGCGCCGCGCCGCGCGCGTCGACGACCACGGCGAGCTCGTCCTGCTCGACGACCAGGACCGCTCGCTCTGGGACCGCGGCCGCATCCGCGAGGGCGAGCGCGTCCTCGACGCCGCCATGCGCCGCCGCCGTCCGGGCCCTACCAGCTGCAGGCCGCGATCGCGGCGCTGCACGCGACCGCGCCGGCGCCCGCGCAGACCGACTACGCCCAGATCGCCGCGCTCTACAGCGAGCTCGCGCGCCGCGCGCCATCACCGGTGATCGACGTCAACCGCGCCGTCGCGTTCGGCCGCGCGGGCCGCGCCCGCGAAGGGCTCGCCCTGCTCGCGCCGCTGCTGGCCGACGGCGCGCTCGCCCGCTACGCGCCGCTGCACACCGCGCACGCGGACCTGCTCGAGCGCTGCGGCGACGCCGCGGGCGCCGCGCGCGCGTACGCGACCGCCGCCGGCTGCGCCGACAACGCCGTCGCGCGGGCGCAGCTGCTGCGCCGGGCTACCCGCTCGTGACGGAGCTGCGGCGATCCCGCAGCACCTCATGAGATGGGGCGACCGCGGTCGCCGGGTCGCCGTCGACGGCCGCCGCGAGGCGGGGCACGAACCCCTGCAGCTGGAACGGCAGGCTGACGGCTGTTGTAGTTCAGCGCGCCGTAGGTCGGGCTTGCCCGTGGGCAGGTAGATCACGCGGCCCTCGCGAACGGCGTCCAGGCGGCGGAAGACCGGATCGGACTCGGCCTCCGCGCGTCCCGAACATGATCAGGACGTCCTGGTCGAGGAGCTTCACGCTCGGGTGAACTCGCATAGAAGCGGTCTCCGGCGAGCGTGTCGATCTGGGCCGGGACCTGAACCGACGAGGAAGAGCGCCCGCGCAGCCTCCGCCGTGTAGGCGAAGTGCCGCGTGAGCCGTTGCGCGCGGCGCACCGCCGTGCGCCCCTCGAACTCGGGATGGCGCTTCCGCCGCCGCGAACGCGCGTCGACCTGCGCGATCTGCTCACGCGCGCGTCCCTCGCTGCCCAGCGCCGCCCGTGACCGCAGCTGCTGCTGCCACGGCATCGCGAAGTCGACGAGTCGGCGCTCTGCGCCACCGTCGGGGCAATCCGCGACAGCTTCGAGTAATCGCTCTGCGTCATGCCGGAGTAGACGCCGACGACGGTCCGGGCGCTGCTTCGCAATCTGCTCGAAGTCGAGTCCCTCGAGCCGACAGCTGCGGACGGGCACCCCTGAGCGCCCTGCGCGCCCATGGCCGGTCGGCGTACGCGTAGTCGGTCGGACCGCGCGTGCCGACGGCTGACTCCCAGCGCCAGCACGAAGTCCGCGTCGTTGTAGCCGATCGCGACCACCCGCTGGCTTCGCCGGGATCGTCACGCTGCCGAACTGTGCTCGACGGTCGCGCGGCGCCGGCGTCGGCTGCGCGCCGTCGCGGTCTCGCCCGCCGCCGACAGCGCCGAACGCCGTCGCGCGGGCGCAGCTGCTGCGCCGGGCTACCCGCTCGTGACGGAGCTGCGGCTCTCCGCGAGGTGCTCGTCGAGAAACTGCGTGATGCTCGCCGCCGGCAGCGGGCGCGAGAAGAGGAAGCCCTGGACGTGCCGGCAGCCCAGGCGGCGCAGCTCGTCTGCCTGCGCCTCGCCGCTCGACGCCCTCGGCGACCACGCTCATGCCCAGCGCGTGCGCCATGTCGACGAGCGCGCGCATGATCACGACGTCCTTGAGCTCGCCGGTCAGGCCGTCGGTGAACGAGCGGTCGATCTTCATCCCGTCGAGCGGCAGCTGCTTGAGGTAGCTGAGCGACGAGTAGCCGCGGCCGAAGTCGTCGAGCACGAGCCGCAGGCCGAAGCGGCGCAGCTTGTTGAGCACGGCCATCGGCGAGTCCGCCTCCTCGATGAGCACGCTCTCGGTGACCTCGAGGCCGAGCGTGCCCGCCCGCATCCCGCTGCGCGCCGCGATGTCGCGCACCTCGCGCGGAAACTGCGGGCTGGCGATCTGCCGGCCCGAGACGTTGACGAACATCTGCAGGTCGCTGTCGTAGCGCTTCTGCCATGCGGCGCCCTGGTCGCAGGCCGTCTCGAGCACCCAGCGGCCGAGCCCGATGATGAGCCCCGTCTCCTCCGCGACCGCGATGAAGTCCGCGGGCTGGACGATCCCGCGCTCGGGGTGCTCCCAGCGCACGAGCGCCTCCGTCGCGATCGGCCTGCCGCTGCGCACGTCGATGATCGGCTGGTAGTGGACCCGCAGCTCGCCGTCCGCGATCGCGCGGTGCAGCTCGTTCTCGGTCCGCATCCGCGTCAGGACCTGCGCGCGCATCTCGTCGTCGAAGAGCTCGTAGCGGCCGGGACCGCGGCGCTTGGCGCGGTACATCGCGGCGTCGGCGTCGCGCAGGAGCGAGCCGGCGGTGTCGCGCGGGTCGGTCGCGATCGCGATCCCGATGCTCGCCGTCATGAAGTGCTCGCCGCTGGCCAGCGCGAACGGCCGACTGACCGCGGCCGCCAGGCGCTCGGCGACGGCCATGACGTCGCGCACGCCGGCCGGCGCGTGGCAGATGACGAGGAACTCGTCGCCGCTCAGGCGCGCGACGGTGTCGCTCATGCGCACCGCCTCGCTGAGGCGCGGCGCGAGCGCGAGCAGCAGCTCGTCGCCGGCCGCGTGGCCGAGCGAGTCGTTGATGACCTTGAAGCGGTCGAGGTCGAGCATGAGCGTCGCGACGACGGCTCCGTCGCGGTCGCGAAGCTTGAGTGCGCGCTGCAGGCGATCGAGCGCGAGCGTGCGGTTCGGCAGTCCCGTGAGCGAGTCGTGCAGCGCCGCGTGGCGGCTTGACTCCTCCTCCCTGCGCCGCTGGATCGCGGTCGACAGGACGTTGCCGACGGCGGTGAGGAAGTTCACGTCGTCGGTGTCGAACTCACGTGTCCAGCCGGTGTGGCAGCCGATCACGCCGAACGGCCGCTCGCGCCCCTCGATCGGGACCATCATGCCGCTCACCACCCCGTGATCGAGCAGCACGGTCGTGTCGCCGAAGCGCGTCTCGGACGGGAGGTCGTCGATGACGAGCGGGGCGCTCGTGTCGATCGTCCATCCGGCCTGGGTGGCGAGCGTGTTGGGGATCGGCACGTTCTCGCAGCCCGGCCGCAGGCCGACGCTCGCGACGACGTCGAATGCCGTCGCGTCGCTGCGTAGCTCCAGCGCGCAGCAGATCTCGAGCTCGAGCGTGCGCGCGCACGTCGCGACGACCTCGCGGGCGAGCTCCTGCGGGTCGGGATCGCGCAACGCGATCTGGCCGAGGCGCGCGACGGCCTCCTGCTGGCGCGCGCGCTGCTGGAGGCGCAGCTCGGCGTTGCGGCTCTCGGTGACGTCGCGGGCGACGACGAGCGCACATTCGATCGTGCCGTCGTCCGCGCGCACCGGGATCGCGTCGAGCTCGAAGGTCTTCCCGGAGCGCTCGTGGATCTCGAACGCGCGGCTCTCCCCGCGCAGCGCCGCGCGGCAGTGCTCGATCGCCGCGAGCGGGATGTTGCCGGGGCTGCGCTCGCGCAGTCCCGTGAGCGTGCAGCCGAAGAGCTGGACGTCGCCGAACGGCGCGATCCGGTCGACCGCGTCGTCCTCGGCGACGGCGACGTACTCGTCGCGGTCGACCAGGAAGACCGACGTGTCGGGCAGGTTCGTCGTGAGCGTCCGGTGCAGCGACTCCGACCGGCGCAGCTGCTCCTCGACCTGCCTGCGCGCCACCGCGTCGCGCGTCATGACCGCGACCACGGCTTCCGCGTCGGGAACCGCTGCGCGGCGTCAGCGTACGTGTCGGCGCGCGGGACGATACGCCTGTTGTCGACCCGATCGGCCGACTCCTAAAGGGAGTTCGCCGATTTGATCGGTTCCCCGCGCGCGGGCCCGCCGGGCACCGAGGCTGTACCGTGCCGCCCGTGTCCGACCCGCTCTTTCGTCTCGCCTGCGCGCCCGGTGTGCTCGACGGCGCGCCCGCCGGCTGGGTCGCGACGATGCTCGAGGAGGGCGAGATCGCGCTGCTCGCCGACACGGGCGGGCTGGATGCGATCACCGCGCTCGCCCACGCGCTGGACCTCGTGACGATCTCGCTGCTGCGCGCCGAGCGGACGCCGGCGCAGCAGGAGGCGACCGTCATCGCCTACGCGGCGGCCCAGCCGCTCGTCTGGATCGCGCCCGCGTTCAGTGGGGACGCGGCGCGCTGGGCGCACCAGCGCGGGCCGATGACGCTGCTGATCGAGGCCGACGGGCCGCTGTCGGACGAGGAGCGCAAGCGCATCGAGCGCTTCGCGGTGATCCTCGGACGCCAGGCGGAGTAGCGCCCCCGCGGCGGCGTGCTCAGCCGTCGTCGAGCAGTCGCTGCACCGACGACACCTTGTCGTCGAGCGTCTGCTCCTTGTCGCGGCGCTCGTCGAGCTTGAGCACGGTGTAGACGCGCGGGACGCCGAGCTCGAACGGGACGGCGTGCAGCTCGCCGACGACGGCGAGGATGTCGGCCGTCGCGCCCTCCAGCGACGTCCCCATCGCGTGCATGCGGTAGCGGACGCGGTCCTGCGCGGCAAGCCGGCGCTGGATCTCGGCGACGTAGGCGGAGGCCGAGGCGTCGGGCCGGCCGAGGGCGATGACGGTGAGATCGGAGGTGGCCATGCACGCAGACGCTACGCCCGCCGCGCGGCGAACGTCGGCGCGGTGACGGGTGCGAGGCGTTGGTGCACGGCATCGATGGGCTTTCGGGGGGGTGTCGAATCCGCGTCGTCCGGCGACGGATATTCGACACACCCCCCGTGGGGCTGACGGTCGTGTGCGCCGCCGCCCGCAATCGCCCGTGCATCCGGCCCGCGGTGACCGCCGTTGGCACTACAGTCGCCACGTGGAGGCGCACGAGGGGGAGGCACCGCGGCGGTCGTTCTGGCGCCGGCGGCGACGGGTGATCGCAGTCGCGGCGGCGGTCGTTGCGGTCGCGGCGGTCGTGGTGACCGTCACGGGCTCGGACGACGAGCCCGTCATGGATGCCTTCTACGACCAGCCCGACCCGCTGCCGGGCGGGGCTCCTGGCACGATCGTCCGCAGCGAGCCGGTCGCCGACCCGCCGCCGGGATCCAGGGCCTTCCGGATCCTGTACCTGTCGCGCAGCTACGCCGGGCGGCCCGCCGCGCTGAGCGCGCTGCTGTTCGTCGCGACCCGGCCGGCGCCCGTGGACGGACGCAACGTCGTCGCGCTGACGCACGGGACCGTCGGCGTCGCGCAGACCTGCGCGGTGTCGAGCGGGCGCGCGTTCCTCCCCCACGTCGACGGGCTCGCGCGCTTCCTGCGGTCGGGCTATGCCGTCGTCGTGCCCGACTACGAGGGGCTCGGGACGCGCGGGCCGCACCCGTACCTCGTCGGCGACGCGACGGCGCATGCGACGCTCGACGCGGTCCGCGCGACGCGCCGCTTCCGGCCCGCCGCCGCGAGCGAGCGGTTCATCGTCTGGGGCGTCGGGCAGGGCGGACAGGCCGCGCTGTTCACCGGGCAGGATGCGGACGCCTACGCGCCCGAGCTCGAGCTCGCCGGCGTCGCCGCCGGAGCACCGGCGACGGACCTGCGGCGGCTGCTGGAGATCAATCGCGAGACGACGTTCGGGCGCGTCCTGTCGGCATACACGCTGGCGACGTGGAGCCGCGTCTACCCGCAGGCGCGCCTCGACGACATCGTCGGCGGCCCCGCGCGCGAGACCGTCGACGCGGTGGCCAAGCGCTGCCTGCCCGCCGACCACGGCTCGATCAAGGCCGCCCTCGGCGACCAGCGCGTGGCGTTCGACTACCGCACGAAGCATCCGTGGAACGCGCAGCCGTGGAAGCGACTGCTGCGCCGCAACTCGCCGGGCGCGCGGGCGATCCCGGTGCCGGTGATCATCACCCAGGGCGCCGACGACCGGCTCGTGCGCCCCCGCCTGACGGCCCGCTACGTGCGCCGCCTGTGCCGCCTGGGAACGACCGTCCAGTACCGCCCGTCGCGCCGGGTGGCGCACGTCGACATCGGCGAGAAGACCGCGCCGTACGTGTCGAAGTGGATCGTCGGGCGCTTCGCCGGCCGCAGCGCGCGGTCGACCTGCTGAGCCCTACACCCGGTATTCCGGGTTGGGGTAGTCGAAGCGACAGCCCGCGTCCCATTTCGTGCGCTGGTTGCCGTGCGCCGGGATCCCGCCCGCGTCCTTGAGCATCCGCGCGACGTGCAGCAGGTTCCACGTCAGAGAACGCGGTGTTGCGATTCGTGAAGTCGTTGTCCGGACCGCCCGAGCCGGGATCGAGGTAGCTCGGGCCGGGTCCCGCCTCGCCGAGCCAGGCCGAGTCGGCCTGCGGCGCGATCGTGTAGCCGAGGTGCTGCAGCGAGTAGAGGATGTTCATCGCGCAGTGCTTGGCGCCGTCCTCGTTGCCGGTGATGATGCAGCCGCCGACGCGGCCGTAGTAGGCGTACTGGCCGTGCTCGTTGAGCAGGTGGCTGTTGCCGTACAGGCGCTCGATCACCTTCGTGCAGACCGAGGACTTCTCGCCGAGCCAGATCGGCGACAGCAGGACGAGGATGTCGGCGGCCATGACCTGCTCGGCGATCTGCGGCCACTCGTCGGCGGCCCAGCCGTGCTCGGTCATGTCGGGATGGACGCCGGTCGCGATCTCGTGATCGACGGCGCGGACGACGTCGACCGCGACGCCGTTTCGCTGCATGATCGCGATCGATCGGTCGGCGAGCCCCTGCGTGTTCGACGGCTCCGGCGAGCGCTTCAGCGTGCAGTTGACATAGAGCGCGCGCAGGTCGGAGAAATCCCATCGGGAGCGCTCGCAGAGCAGTTCGTCGATCTCGCTCAGGTCGGCCATCGTCGGTGTCCTCTCGTTCGGCGTCGTCCTCGCCGGATGGTCGCGGACGCGGCGGATCCGTTACGCCGCCCGCTAGCCTGATCGCGACGATGGCGACGCAGCCGGCTCCCCAGAACCTCGACCCCGCCGCGCTCCTCGAGGCCGCTCCCGACGACGAGTTCGCGCTCATCGAGCTGCGCCTGGACTGGCCCTACAACCTCGACGTCTACCCCAAGCACAAGCAGCTGTGGCTGCGCTGCTTCGTCCTCACCAAGGACCCGCTCGGCTGGATCGCCAACCGCGACGACGCCTGGACGGCGGTGACGCTCGAGGACGACCTGCTCGAGGTCGACCTCTACCTCACGCTCGACGCCGTGCAGGCCGGGCTGGAGGAGAGCGGCGGCGACCTCGCCGCCGCGGTCGGGCGCTACGCCTCGACCGTGATGGCGGCGGCGCTGGAGCGCGAGGAGGAGCTGCTCGAAGGCGACTACGCCAACCGCGCCGCGCGCGGCGAGACGCCGCGGCTGCTCGACGACCTCGACGGCGACCACAGCGCCTTCGGCACGCCGACGATCCAGGCCAAGCGCGACTGGAGCAAGATCGGGCTCGGCGCGCTGACCGACCTCGTCCAGCACGCGTTCGGGCACGTCGACCTCGACCGCTCCAACGTGACGCTCGATCCCGTCGAGCCGGTCGACGAGGAGTGCCCGGCGTGCAAGGGCCAGGCGTTCGGCTATCCGTCGAGCCTCGAGGAGGCCAAGCAGACGATGTGCGCCGCCCACCGCGACGCGGCGGTCGTGGTCAACACCGCCCGGCTGTTGCGCGCGCGCAACTCCAACCACGCCGGCTGGCGCGCGGTCGACAAGGCCGTCATGCGCGTCAACAAGGCGCCCGAGCCGGGCTACGCGCCGCAGCCGCCGCGCGTCGTCGGCGAGACCCCCGCGCGCAACGATCCGTGTCCCTGCGGCAGCGGCAAGAAGTACAAGCGCTGCCACGGCGCGTGACGATGGGAACCGACGCCGCACTCACCGCCGGGTGCCTCTGCGGCGCAGTCCGCTTCGAGATCAGCCCGCCGCCGGCGCGGGCCGGCTACTGCCACTGCACGCGCTGCCAGCGGCGCACCGGCACGTCGTCGTCGGCGCAGGCCTTCGTCGACGAGGGCTCGATCGCGTTCGTGCAGGGCGAGGAGCTCGTGCAGGGCTGGTGCCCTCCCGGCGGCGGCATGGAGAAGTGCTTCTGCCGCGAGTGCGGCGCGCACCTGTTCAGCCGCCACCCCGAGAGCAAGGCGATCAAGAGCGTGCGCATGTCGGCCTTCGACGGCGACCCGGGCGTGCGCCCGAGCTTCCGCCAGTTCGTCGCGTACGCCGCGCCGTGGGAGCCGATCCCCGACGACGGCCTGGAGCGCTTCGAGGAATCGCGCGGGGCTGAGGCGGGAGCTGCACAGTGGCGCGCGGGCGCGCCAGGCGCGCGTCACATGAAGACGCGCAGGAGCGAGACGAGCAGCAGGATGAAGCAGCCGGCGGCGACGCTTCCGAGCACGCGGAACATCCACACGTCGAAGAGCGTCATCGGGAGCTTGCTCGCCGGACGCGGGCGCTGCAGCTCGGCCATGACCGTCCGCGCGGCGGGCATCGTGCGCACGCCGATCGGCTCGTCGGGCCCGCCCTTCCGGCGGGCTCGTCACCGCGGGCGCGGTCGTCCTGCGCGCGCTCGGTCTGCATGTGGCGCTGCAGCGCGCGGTAGGCGAGCAGGACCTCGTCGCGCTGTGAGTTGGCCTCGTCGCGCTGCGCCCGCGTCGCTGCGAGCTGGGCTTCGGCGACGTCGCGCGCCTCCAGCGCCTCGTCGTGCGCGACCTCCATCCGGTCGCGCGTGCGGACGGCGGCCTCGCGCGCCGCGACGGCCTCGGCGAGCTGGGCGAGCGCGCGGTCGCGGTCGCGCTCGGCGGCGGCCTGCCCGCGGCGTCAGCTCGTCGTGCGTCGACGAGCTCGTCGGCGGCGCACCGCTGGGCGTCGGCGAGGCGCCGGCGCAGCGCGTCGCGCTCCTGGCTGACGGCGTCGAGCTCGGCCTCGAGCTCCGCGACGGGGTCCCGCTGCGGCCCGGGCTCGGGCTCAGGTTCGGCGGGCTCGGGCTCCGGCGCTGGTTGGGCGGCGGGCGGCTTCGCCTTCGTCGGCCTTCGCCCTCGGCTTCGCGTTCGGCTTCGGCTTCGGCTTCGGGGCGAGCTCGGGCTCGGGCGCCCGGCTCGGCGGGCGCCTTCGCCCTCGTCCTCCTGGACCTTCGGCTTCGGCTTCGGTCTTCGCCGCCGGCGCGGGCTGCGGCTCCGGCAGGCTGACGGCCGCGCCGTCCAGCGGCACGGTCACCTGCGGCGAGACGGCGAGCGCGAGGCCGCCGACGTCGACGTCGTCGCCCTCCCACGGAAACGCGGCGGTCCAGGCGCGGTCCAGCGACGGCGCCCACGGCTTGTGCTCGAGCGTCGCGAGGATCCGGCGGTCGTCGGCGACGAGCGTCGGGCGCACGAAGCGCAGCCCGCGCACGCCCGACCAGTGCCCGCTGACGACGAGCTCGTCGCCGTCGAGATCAAGCCGCTCGAGCTCGAACGTCACCCCCGCGCGTTGCGCCATGGACGCGCCCTACCCGCCTGGTCCGCCCGTCATACGGGCGCCGATCGCGGGGTCGTGCAGCAGCTTCGTCCAGTGCGGATCCACGTCTCCTCCGGCTTCGTGCTGGGGGTCGGCCAGCCTACCGCGATGGACCTGCCGAGCGCCACGCCGAACCGCGTGGTTGCAACCGGAGATCGCCCTGCTCAATCCGAGCTCTGCGTGGTCTGGTCGGCCGACACCTAGACCAACGACCAGGGCCGCCTGCGGTCCATTTGCCTGAGAACCGGGTTGCGGGGGTATGGTCATGAGTCGATGAGGAAACGGAATTCGGTGCAACGCGCACGGACGGCGCTGATCGCCTCAGTCGCAGCACTGACGCTGGCGCCCGCATCGGCACACGCCGCGTTCGGGCTCGCCGGCGAGTGGCTGCTGGACGACGGTCCCGGCACGGTCGTCCGCGACACCTCGGGCGCCGGCCGCGACGGACAGTTCGGGGAGGGCTCGGCGGCCCCGCATCGCATCTTCGGCATCGACGGCCTCGCGCTGCACTTCGACGGCGACGACGAGGTGCTCATGCCGGACTCCTCCGGCCTGGAGCCGTCCCGCCTGACGGTCGACGCGTGGGTCCGCAACGCCACGACGCCGGGGAGCTACCGCTACGTCGTCTCCAAGGGCGCGGCGGCCTGCAGTGCGAGCTCGTATGGGCTCTACACCGGAGCCAGCCGCGGGCTCGCGTTCTACGTCGCGGGACCGTCGGGCTACGTCGTCTCCGCGCAGGCCGGCGCAGGCGCGATCTGGGACGGCGCGTGGCATCACGCCGTGGGGACGTACGACGGCGAGACGGTGCGGCTGTTCGTCGACGGGGCCCAGGTCGGCAGCGCGCGCCCCGCGCCCGCTTCGATCTCCTACGGGCTGCCGAGCAAGAGCCTGCGATTCGGCACGTATCGCGGCGACTGCGACCTGCCGTACACCGGCGACATCGACGCCGTCCGGATCTGGAACCTCGCGCTGACGGAGGACGAGGTCGCCGCCACGCCGCCGACGCCGATGGGCCGCGCGCCAGCCCAACCCGAGCACGCCGCGTCCGGGCACGCCGGCGCCGGGAACCACGCCGGGCAGCACGCCGGGCACGACACCAGCGGCGGCCGCGGGCTGCCTGACGGTCGCGCCGAGCAGGCGCCGGCTGCGGGTCGGCCGGCGCACGACGCTGACGGCGACGGTCCGCAGGAGCGGCCGCCCCGCCGCCCGCGTCCGCGTCGTCCTGAGCGGCAAGGGCATCAAGACGATCGCGCACCGCACCGACAGCAAGGGCCGCGCGCGCTTCGTCGTGCGGCCGCGGCGCAAGGTCGCCCTGCGCCTGCGCGCCTACGGCACGCTGCCGAAGTGCGCGGCGCCGGTCGCCAAGATCCAGGCGCGCTGAGCGCCGGGCTCAGTCCCCTACTCAGCCGGTCGGCCCGAAGCGCTCGGTCTTCACCCGCGCCGGGTCGTGTCCGAGATCGACGAGCGCCGCGCTCGCGGTCTCGACGAACGCGGTCGGGCCGCACACGAAGATCCGCGGCTCCTCGGCGGGCGCGAACGCGACCTCGGCGAGCATCGCGCGGTCGATCCGGCGGTCGTAGCCGTCCCACCCGGGCGGCGTGCCGCGCGTCAGCGTCGTGAAGCGGGCGAAGCCGTCGGAGGAGCCGAGCTGCCCGGCGTAGATGACGTCGTCGATCGTGCGCGCCGACAGCAGCAGCCGCGCCGGCACGTCCGGGCTCGCGACCGCGCGGTGGCGCAGCATCGCCCGCAGCGGCACGACGCCCGAGCCGCCCGCGACGAGCAGCAGCGGGCCGCCGTCGGCCGCGGCGTCCCAGGTGAACCACAGCCCGATCGGGCCGCGCAGCTCGAGCGCGTCGCCCGGCTGCATGTCCTCCGCGAGGTACGGCGAGACCTCGCCGTCGGCGATCCGCTCCACGGTCAGCTCCAGCCGGTCGTCCTCGGGCGCCGACGCGATCGAGTAGCTGCGCTGCGCCTGGTAGCCGTCCTCGCCGGTCAGGCGCACGTCGACGTGCTGCCCCGCGCGGTGGCCGGGCCAGCCGTCGACGTCGAGGATCAGCGTCGCCGCGGTCGCCGTCTCCGCCCGCTTCTCGACGAGCGTCGCGACGTGCCAGGGGTTCGGGCTGGTCGACGTGGCCGGAAGTTCGGCGGACGCGTCCACTAGTCACCCCAGTAGCGCTCTTCGCGCCAGGGATCGCCGCGGATGTGGTAGCCGTTGCGCTCCCAGAAGCCGGGCGCGTCGCCGTCCATGAGCCGCAGCCCGCGCACCCACTTCGCGCTCTTCCAGAAGTACAGGTGCGGCACGAGCAGCCGGACCGGGCCGCCGTGCTCGGACTCCAGCGGCTCCCCGCCGTAGTTGTAGGCCAGCCACGCCTTGCCGTCCGTGATGTCGTCGAGCGCGAGGTTCGTCTCGTAGCCGCCGTCGCTGAACGCCATGACGTGCGTCGCCTCGGTCTCGACGCCGTCGAGCAGCGTGTCGACCGAGACGCCCTCCCATTGCGTGTCGAGCTTGGACCACGAGGTGACGCAGTGGATGTCGGTCGTGAACGTCTGCGCCGGCAGCGCGCGGAAGTCGACCCAGCTCAGCGTGCGCGGGAGGTCGATCTCGCCGTTGATCTGAAAGCTCCAGTCGCGCAGCTCGGTGTGCGGCGTCGGGCCGACCGACAGCACCGGGAAGTCCGGCACGAGGTGCTGGCCGGGCGGGATCCGCTTCGCCAGCTCGGGATCCACGGGGCGGCGGCGGCCGAAGCCGCGGTTGACGATGCTCATGCTCGAACGATACGGAGGACGCGGGCCCGCGTGTCAACCCGATTGCCAGCCGCGAGACGCTGCGATGAGCCGGTCGTAGATCGGGCTGCGGGATGTCGTCCTGGCGCAGCCGGCCGAGCGCGCAGATCGTCGTCTGCAGCTGCGCGAGGTACGCCGCGCACTCGGGGCAGGTCTGCAGGTGCGCGACGACACGCGCGCGCTCGCGCGGCGCCAGCGCGCCCTCCAGGTGGTCCGACAGCAGCTCGACGACCTCCCTGCACGTCAGCCGTGGGGCGCGCAGCTCGCTCACGGGCCGGGGTCCGGGATTCATCGCGCGTGCATGTCTCCGCGCGGGGCGCGCGCGTTACGCGTGTTAACGAGCGCCGGGTGCGCGAGACTGCCGCCCGTGCCGCCAGTCGCGATCCGACCGGCGCCCGCCGGACAGGGAGGACGAGCGCGCGCTCGTCGCCGCGCTGCGCCGCGGCGAGGAGGCGGCGTTCGTCGAGCTCGTCGAGCGCTACGGGGCGTCGCTGCTGCGCGTCGCGCGCACGTTCGTGCGCGACCGCGCCGTCGCCGAGGAGGTCGTGCAGGAGACGTGGCTCGCGGTCCTCAACGGGATCGACCGCTTCGAGGGCCGTTCCTCGCTGAAGACGTGGATCTTCCGGATCCTCAGCAACCGCGCCAGGACGCGCGCGGTGCGCGAGCGGCGCAGCGCGCCGTTCTCCGCGCTGGCCGGCGACGGCGAGGACGACGAGGCCGCCGTCGACGCCGATCGCTTCCGGCCCGCGGGCGACCGCTGGGTCGGCAGTTGGGCCGCCGCGCCGTCGGACTGGAGCCACGTGCCCGAGGAGCGCCTGCTCGGCCGCGAGACGCTCGAGCGCGTGTCCGAGGCGATCCAGGCGCTGCCGCCGCGCCAGGCCGAGGTGCTCGTGCTGCGCGACGTCGAGGGCTGGGAGCCCGAGGAGGTCTGCGCCGCCCTGGGTATCACCGACGGAAACCAGCGCATCCTCCTGCACCGCGCGCGCAGCAAGGTGCGCGCCGCGCTCGAACGGTATTTCGCAGAAGGACGTCGCGCCATGACGGCGCGTCGTTGCTCGCCCGTGGCCGGCGTGGACATCGAAAGGTGGGTCCTGCGCGATGAACGGCGATGGCGAGCATGTGACGTGCCACGAGCTCGTCGAGACCCTGACGGACTACCTCGAGGACGCCGTCGAGCCCGGGGTGCGCGCCGAGATCGAGCGCCACATCGTCATCTGCCGCGACTGCTCGCACTACGTCGAGCAGATGCGCAGCACGATCGACCTGCTCGGCCGGCTCGCCGCCGAGCAGCCGGCCGGCGCGCAGACCGAGAAGCTGCTCGGCATGTTCCGCGAGTGGCAGGCGGGGCGGTCGCGGTCGTCCTGATCGCGAACGTTTGCCTCGCGAGGGCGCGGCGGCCTCGCTGTGGCGCGCTTGTTTCGGCTGCCCGCGCAGACGGCGGCGCCGGCGCTTGCGAACTGCATCGATGACGGGTGTGGTGAGCGGGGCGCTTGAGGCGTGCCTTCGGACCGCCGCGCTGCGCTCGGGCGGGAGCGTGGCGCGCTTGTGCTCGCATACAACACATCCGCGCCACCGTCCCACCCCGCCAGCGCCCGCGGCGGGAGCGTGGCGCGCTTGTGTTCGCATACAACACATCCGCGCCACCGTCCCGCGCCGCAAGCGCCCAGAGCCGCAGAGCGGTCGGGGGTTGCCCTGAAACGTCCATCCACTGGACGCAACCGTCGAACCCCCGGGGCTCACACCGAGCAGACGCCGCGCCCGCGCCGAGCGCCACGAGGACGAGCACTCCCACTCCTTCATCGACGCCGTGCACGAGCGCACCGCACCCGCCACCGCGCCGACATCGCGACGAACACGCCCGCGCCACCCCGCCAGCCGCCGCCCCGCCAACCCGCCACAAGAACCGGACTTGCACCCGCCCACCCACACCACTACACTGAACCATATGGTTCAGTATCCGCAGATCGACCGGACCTTCGCGGCCCTCGCCGATCCCACCCGGCGGGGCGTTCTCGAGCGTCTCGGTCGCGGCAACGCGACGATCAGCGAGCTCGCGGAGCCGTTCGGCATGTCGCTCACGGGGATGAAGAAGCACGTCCGCGTGCTCGAGGACGCCGAGCTCGTCAGCACCGAGAAGGTCGGTCGCGCGCGGCAGTGCAGCCTCGGCCCGCGGCGCCTCGACGACGTGCAGCAGTGGATCGAGATGTACCGGCGGATGCTGGAAGAGCGCCTCGACCGGTTCGGGGAGCTACTCGAACGAACGAAAGGAACGAAGCAATGATGACCGACCAGCAGGCAGCGACCGCCACGATCACGACCCCGACGGATCGCGAGATCCACATCGAGCGCGTCTTCGACGCCCCGCGCGACCTCGTGTTCGCGACCTTCACCGATCCACAGCTGATCCCCGAGTGGTGGGGACCGCGCGACGGAACCACCGTCGTCGACCAGATGGACGTCAGGGCCGGCGGGAGCTGGCGCTTCATCACCGCCGACTGCGAGGGCAACGAGACGGCATTCCGCGGGACCTACCGCGAGGTCACGCCGCCCGAGCGCGTCGTGCAGACCTTCGAGTGGGAGGGCATGCCCGGCCACGTCTGCATCGAGACGGCCGTGTTCGAGGACCTCGGCGACCGGACGCGCGTGATCAACACCTCGCTCTTCCACACGACCGAGGAGCGCGACGGCATGCTCGCCTCGGGCATGGAGCGCGGGCTGAACGAGACGTACGCGCGCATGGACGAGCTGCTCGCGCGGCTCGCCTCCGGCTGAGGTCGCCGCGCGTCGCCTCGCCAAAGCGCCCGGCGGCGGGTGCCCGCGCGACCTCCGCGGGCACCCCGCCGGCCGCATCGACGCTCGATATGGTTGTCTGAGCAACCGTTTGGAAGGAGCGTCATGCACGTCGAGATCTGGTCCGACATCGCCTGTCCCTGGTGCTATGTCGGCAAGCGCCGCTTCGAGGCCGCGCTCGCCGCCTACGAGCACAGCGACGAGGTCAGCGTCACGTGGCGCAGCTTCGAGCTCGACCCGCACGCGCCGCGCGAGCGCAAGCACGACTACGCCACCCACCTCGCCGAGAAGTACGGCACGACCCGCGAGGAGGCGCTCGACATGCACGCGCGGATGACGGAGACCGCCGCCCGCGACGGCCTCGAGTTCCGCTTCGACCTCGCCCGCGGCGGCAACACGTTCGACGCCCACCGGCTCATCCACCTCGCCGCGGCGCACGACGCCCAGGACGCGATGAAGGAGCGCCTCATGCGCGCCTATCTGACCGAGGGCGAGCTGATCGGCGACCCGGCGACGCTCGAGCGCCTCGCGCTGGAGATCGGCCTGCCGGAGGACGAGGTGCGCGACGTGCTGGGCAGCGACCGCTTCGCCGACGAGGTGCGCGACGACGAGCGCACCGCCTCGCAGCTCGGCATCCACGCGGTCCCGTTCTTCGTCGTCGATCGCGCGATCGGCGCGTCGGGCGCGCACCCTGCCGAGCAGCTCGTCGAACTGCTGCGCCAGGCCCGCGCGCAGAACCCGCCGATCTCCGTGGCGGCCGCGGCCGGCGAGACCTGCAACGTGGACGGCAGCGGCTGCTGAGCCGATCCAAGCTCCGCCGAGCGCCGGCAGGCGGCGCACACGACGCCGCGACACGGCCGGAAGGCGATCCGCGTGCATCTGGGCACATATGCGCGTCCGCAGCGGGTAGACCGCGCGTCATGCTCCACGCCGCCCCCGCACCCCCGTTCCGCGTCGCGCCGTCGCCGCGCCACGAGGTCCCGGCACCGCCGACCCCAGCACCGGATCCCGGTGCACCGCTTCCCCCTGGGCCCGATCCGGCGCCGCCGACGCCCTCTCCGCAGCCCGGCCCGCTGCCGCCGGATCCCCATCCGCGCCCGATCTGACGGCGGACGCCGCCCGGCCACTGGAATACAGTAGGTGCGAAGGCGCTCTGCCGAGCGCCGCACAGCGGCCGCTCAGAAAGGAACCAGCAATGGTTCGCACCACAGCCAGCGAGACCCCCGCCGCAGCCCGGCGCCGACTGACCAACGAGATGGTCAAGCTCGGGACGTCGATCGACAAGCAGCAGCCGGGCAACCCCAAGCGTCTGGAGTTGCTGCGCCGTCAGGCGAGCCTGAGCGACGAGCTCGAAGCGCTGCGTTCCCGCCGCTCCTGAGCGGCCGACGGACACCGGGCGCGAACTCGAGCGCCCGCCCAGGGGTCAGGGGCTGTCAGACGATGCGAGCTCCTGCTCGGCGTGCCGCAGGCGAGCCTCCGCCGCCTGGTGGGCGCGCTCGAGCTCGCGCAGGCGCGTCATCGACGTCGCGCGCGGGCCGTAGACCTTCGCCCGGTAGAGGTCGTAGCGCTCGCGGGCGTAGCGGGCGTCGGCCCTGAGATCCGCGATGTGGGGGGAATCGGGCATCGCCCCAGCCACGTTACTCCCGTGGCTGCGGCGGCCGGGAGCGTCAGCCGAGCCTGCGGGCCCGAGAGCTGGGCGCGCAGCGTCGCGATCTCCGTCACGGCGAGACCGACGTAGGCGCTGCGGGCGGCGCTGAGGTCAACCTCGAGCTCGCGCATGTAGACGCGGTTGTCGCCGAGTCCCGCATCGATCGCGTCGAGGCGCTCGGCCGTCAGGCGGCCGAGCTGCAGGCGAACGTCGTAGGCGGTGGTCATGTCGCCCACCGGGCAGCCCAGACGCGCGGGAACTGGAAGAACGGCCGGCGGACGCGGCGCTCGGCGCGACGCGCTGCGTCGAGGTCGCGGCGCCATTCGACGAGCGTCTGCTCGCCGGGGATGTCGCATTCGATGTAGGCAAACGACGTGGATGTGGGGGCGGTTGAGGGCATGCACGGAGACTGCTCGGCATCGCGCGCCCGAACATCGATGACGATCCCTGAACCTGGCCCCTTAGGCTTCAGCCGGGAGAGGCGAGCCGGCGGTGCGGCCGGGCGACGGCGAGGTACGTCAGGCCCACGACGGCGATGACGGCGAGCACGATCGGCGCGGCCCAGACCTGGTAGGTCGGAGCGCCGGGCGGGGCGAGGGACGTGCGCGGCCATGCGATGTTTACGGTCTCGAACGCCAGCCAGATGACCGCGGCGGCATTGATCGCCAGCCCCGTCCGGCGGCCGAGGCGCACGGCTCCGGCGGGAACCCAGCTCCCGCGGACGCGCGCCACGAGCGCGGCCAGCGCGACGAGCAGGAACGCGACGTAGATCGCGGCCGTGCCGAACGCGATCAGGCTGCCGACCGCCGCCGAGTTCAGCCCCAGCAGCAGGCCGAGGCAGCCGATGACCGTCGTCACCGCGATCGCCCCGACCGGTGACCGGCGCCCGTCGACGCGGCGCAGGAAGCGCGACCCGGGCAGCACGTCGTCGCGCGCGATCGAGTAGATCGCCCGCGCGGTGAGCGACTGCGCGGCGATCCCGCACGCGAGGAACGCCGCGAGCACGACCGCGGCGAAGGGCTTCGCCGACCACGAGCCGAACGACGACACCACCGCCGTCTGCACCGGATCGGCGTCGCGGCCGGCGACGATCGCGGCGGGGTCCGGGTGCGCGAGCGTCGTCGCGACGGCGTTGAGGATGACGAGCCCGGCGACGCTCAGCAGCGCGATCCAGATCGTGCGCGGGACGTGGCGCGCGGCGTTGCGCGTCTCCTCCGACACGCCGACGCAGGCGTCGAAGCCGATGAAGACCCAGCCGCCGACCGCGAGCGCCGCGAGCAGCGACGCGCCGACCGAGCCGCCCGACAGCGCCTCCGCGCCGAGCGTGTGCCCGAGCAGGGACACGTCCTGCGTGCGAAACGCGAGCAGCAGCGCGAGCCCGACCCCGAGCGAGGCCACGACCTCCGCCGCGATCCCGCCGCGGATCGCCCAGCGCAGCAGGCCGACGCCGAACGCCCCCGCCGCCGCGCAGACCACGACGAAGACCATGCCCGCGAGCACGATCCGGTTCGGGCTCGGCGCGATGCCGAGGAGCGCGAGCGCCCACGGCGCGCCGAGGTAGGCGATCGTCGTGTTGGCGACCGCGTACGCGCAGATCGCGACCCACCCGCTGAACCACCCGTAGGCGCCGCCCAGCAGCCGGCGGCTCCACTGGTACGCGCCGCCGGCGATCGGGAACTCCGACGCCAGCTCGGAGTACACCGCGAGCAGCAGGCACTGCCCGGCGAGCGCGATCGGCAGCACCCAGATCCACGCCGGGCCGGCGACGACCGTGCCGACGAAGACGACCGCGTAGAGGCCGACGACCGGCGAGATCGCGGCGAAGCCCATCGCGGCGTTGTCGAAGAACCGCAGCCGGCGCGACAGCTCCTGCGTGTAGCCGAGCTCGGCGAGCCGGGCGGCGTCCGCGTCCAGCGGCGGCGCGGCGGGGCGGCGACGGTCGAGGCGGTCGACGCGTGGTCACGCCGTCGCGCGCTCTCGCTCGACGGCGCGGGCGACGTCCACGCGCGAGGAGACGCCGAGCTTGACGAAGATGTTGCGCAGGTGCGACTCGACGGTCTTGTCGCTCAGGAAGAGCGCGGCGGCGATCTCGCGGTTCGTCTTGCGGTCCGTGACGAGGTTGGCGATCTCGAGCTCGCGCTTCGTGAGCGCCGGAACGCCGGAGTCCCCGGCCGCCGCCGGCCCGCGCTTCTCCGCGCGCGCGCCGAGCTTGCGCAGCTCGCGGCGCATCTCGTCGCGCACGCGAACCGAGCCGCAGACGTCGAGCTCCGCCTCGGCCGCGCGCAGCGTCGCGATCGCCGCCCCGCGCTCGCCCGCGGCGACGAGCGCGCGCCCGGCGAGGCTGCGCGCGAACGCGGCCACGAGCCGCGCCCCGGCGGCCTCGCGCCCGCAGCGCCGCCTGCTCGGCGGTGCGCGCCGCCGCCGCCGGCTCGCCCGCCGCGAGCAGCACGGCCGCGCGCCCGCGCAGGGCGAAGGCGGTCGGCAGGTGCAGGCCGTCGAGCTCGGCGGCGAGCTGCTCGCAGCGGCGGACGTAGCCGTCGGCCGTCTCCATCCGCCCGAGGGCGAGCTCGACGAGCGCCAGGATCTCCCAGTCGATGCAGCGCTCGACCGGGATCTTGTGCTCGAGCTCGTCGCTGCCGAGGCCGTGCATGATGTCCCAGGCCGCCTGCACCTCGCCGTTCTCGAAGCGCGCGCAGGCGAGCTGCCAGCCCGGCCCGCCGCCCGACGCGGGCATCGTCCCGCCGGCGAGCCGGCCGCCGACGCGGGCGCTCTCCTCGCCCGCGACGATCGCCGCCTCGAGGTTGCCCGCGTGGTAGTGCGCCCAGCCGAGCTCGAAGAGCGACCAGAACAGGTAGTGGTCGTTGCCCGACAGGCGCGACGCCTCGACGGCCGCCTCGGAGACCTCGATCGCCTCCGCCAGGCGCCCGCCGAACTCGAACGGGTAGCCCTTGATGAGCATCATCGGCACGAGCAGCCGCCCCTCGCCGGTGGCGCGCGCGATCGCGATGCCGCGGTCGACGTGGGCGATCGCCGCGTCCCAGTGCTCGAGGTAGTTCTCCGCCCAGCCGAGGTAGAAGAGCGCCTCCAGGCGCGGCGCCAGCTCGGCGTCGGAGAGCCGGTCGATCTCGGCCAGCGCCTCGGTGCGGTGCTCGCGCGCAGCGGCGATCTGGCCCGCCGCCGCCTCGCACAGGCACAGCGCCGACGCCGCAGCTGCGACGAGCGCCGGATCGCCGACCGCGCGCGCGACGGTCAGGGCGCCGCGCCCCATCTCGACCGCCTGCGTGAGGTCCAGGACGTAGAGCCCGTCGACCGCAAGCTCGATCTGCAGCGCCGCGGCGGCGGCGGTCGTGCGGTCGGGCAGCTCCTCCCAGGCGCGCGCCAGGCGCCGGTGGGCATCCTCGTGATGGCCGAGCCAGTGCTCGACGGCGGCGCACCACGCCGTCAGCTCGACGCGCCGCGAGCCGGCCTCGGCGGGCAGCAGCTCCATCGCGGCGAGCAGCGTCTCGCGGCAGGAGGCCAGCTCGAGCGAGCGCTGCGCCGAGGCCAGCGCCACGCGCAGGGCGACCTGGCGCTCGACGTCGGCGGCGGGCAGCAGCCGTAGCGCCGCCTCGAACCAGCGCGCCGCGGCCGCGGGGGCGCGCGGCGCGGTCGCCGTGCCGGCGGCGGCGAGCAGCGCGATCGCCTCCTCGTCGCCCTGCGCGGCGCAGCGCTCGACGTGGTGGGCGAGCTCGGTCGTCGCGGCGCCGCGCTGCGTCAGGGCGCTCACCGCGCGCCCGTGCGCGCGCAGGCGCCAGCCGCCCGGCGTCGCGTCGTAGACCGCGCGCCGCACGAGCGGATGGCGAAACCGGAAGCGGCGCGGGACCGTCGTCGGGCGCAGCAGGTCGCGCGCCAGGAGCGCGTCGAGCGCGTCGAGGCCCTGCTCGAGCGACAGCTCGCCGACCGCCGCGGCGAGATCGGGCTCGAAGGGCTCGCCCGCGACCGCCGCGCCCTCGAGCAGCGCCCGCTCCGGCGGTGAGAGCGCGGCGAGCTCCTCGGCCAGCGATGCCGCGACTGCCGCGGGGATCCCGCCGCCGCCGTCCTCGCCCCCCGCGCCGCCGGCAGCGTGCTGCGGTGCGACCCGCGCGAGCTGCTCGAGGTAGAACGGGTTGCCGCCCGCGCGGCGGTAGATCGCGCCCGCGTCGCCCTTGGCCTCGTCGCCGAGCAGCTGCGCCGCGTCGCGCTCGGTCAGCGGCGCGAGCGCGATCCGCGCGACCGCCGGCGCCGCGAGCGCGGCCGTGAGCTGCGGCGGCGCCTGGCCGGGCCGGAACGCGAGCGCGAGCAGCACCGGCGCACCCGGGCCGCGGCGCAGCAGCGCCGCGATGAGATCCAGCGACGCGGGGTCGCTCCAGTGCAGGTCGTCGAGCGCGAGCACGAGCGCGCGATCGGTCGACAGGATGCCGAGCAGGCCGCGCATCGCCCGGTGCGCGCGGTAGCGCTCGTCGGCGACCGCGCTGGCGGTCGCGCCCGGGCGGCGCAGCGACGGGAGGATCTCGGCGAGGTCGTCGGCGTCGGGCAGGTCGAGCTGCTGCGCGGCGACGTAGGCGTCCAGCGCGTCCGCCCAGACGCTGAACGGCATGCTGCGCTCGAACTCCGCGGCCGAGCCGGCGAGGACGAGATGGCCGCGCGCCTCGGCGCGGTCGCGCAGCTCGCGCAGCAGCCGCGTCTTGCCGATCCCCGGCTCGCCCTCGACGGCGATGCAGGCCGCCGCGCCGCCGTCCAGCGCCTCGAGCGCCGCGTCGAGCTGGCGCAGCTCGGGATCGCGGCCGACGGTCGGACGGGCGCTGGAGTCGATCGGCACGGCTGCCCGACCCTACCTCGGTTCAGGGAGCCGGTTCAGGGTCTGCCCCCGATGTTCGGGGGCCTCGACGCGGAGAGGGTGGCGGACATGCAGCGCACCTCGACCAAAAGGAACCACATGCAACCGTCACGCAACTTCGCCGCGAGCGCCGGGCGCTGGAGCGCCCAGCACCGCAAGACGGCGATCATCGGATGGATCGTGTTCGTCGTCCTCGCCTTCGTCGCCGGCGGCAAGATCGGCACGAACACCCTGACCAACGAGCAGTCCGGCGTCGGCGAGTCCGGCCGGGCGGACCGGATCGTCGCGGGCGCCTACCCCGATCGCGTCGACGAGATGGTGCTCATCCAGAGCAAGACCCTGAAGGCCGAGGATCCGGCGTTTCGCTCCGTCGTAGCCGACGTCAGCAGCCGCCTGGACAGGGTCGACGGCGTGACGAAGATCTCCGACCCGTACGGCGAGAAGACCGACGGCGCTGTGGTATCGCCCAAGCACGACGCGGTCCTCGTGTCGTTCCAGATCCCCGGTGACTCCGCCGACGCGGGCGTCACGAAGACGATCGACGCCAGCGTCGCGGCCGTCAACGCCGCGCAGAAGGCGAACCCGGACCTGCGCGTCGAGCAGTCGGGCAGCGGCAGCAGCGAGAACGAGTTCCAGGCGATCTTCTCGTCGGACCTGAAGAAGGCCGGCACGACGTCGCTTCCGATCACGATGCTCATCCTGCTGATCGCATTCGGTGCGCTCGTGGCCGCGGGGATCCCGCTGCTCCTGGCGATCACCGGCGTCGTCGCGACGATCGGCCTCGTCGGACCGCTCAGCCAGATCAGCCCTGTCGACGAGTCGATCAACGAGGTCATCCTGCTGATCGGTCTAGCCGTCGGCGTGGACTACGCGCTGTTCTACCTGCGCAGGGTGCGCGAAGAGCGTGCAGCCGGTCGCGACAACGCGGCGGCGATCGAAGCGGCCGCTGCGACCTCCGGGCGCGCCGTGCTCATCTCGGGCGTCACCGTGATGATGGCGATGGCCGGCATGTACTTCGGCGGAGCGGCGACGTTCATCTCGTTCGCGACGGGCACGATCGCCGTCGTCGCCGTCGCGATGCTCGGCTCGCTGACCGTGCTCCCCGCCATGCTGTCGCTCTGCGGCGATCGCGTGAACAAGGGCCGCATCCCGGGCCTCGAAGGTCTGAAGCGCCGGCTGGCATCGCTCGGCCTCTGGTCGCGCGTCGTCGACCGCGTCATGCGCCGCCCGCTGCTGTGGGCCGTCACCTCGGTGGCGCTCCTGCTGGCGCTCGCCGCGCCGGCGCTGCAGATGGACACCGGCACCCCGGGCACGGAAACGCTGCCCAAGGGCCTGGCGGTCGTCCAGAAGTTCGAGCACCTCAAGGCGGCGTTCCCGAGCGAGACGGACTCGCTCAGCGTCGTCGTCAAGACCAATGACGTGACCGCGCCGGCCGTGACCGACGCGATCGCAAAGCTCGAGCAGGCCACGCACCGCCACCCGGCGCTGTTCCCGGGCCAGGCGGCCATGGACCACGACATCAACCCCGGCAGGACGGTCGACATCCTCACGATGGAGATCGCGGCGGGCGACGGCGCTGCTGCGAAGTCCGAGCAGGCGCTGGACATGCTGCGCGACGAGCTGGTTCCGGCGACGCTGGGTCAGGTCGACGGCCTGGAGGCGCACGCGACAGGCGGCACGGCGGTCGATCGGGACTTCAACGACTCGATGGTCTCCCACCTGCCGGTCGTGTTCGGGTTCGTGATCCTCGCGGCGTTCCTGCTGCTCCTGGTCACGTTCCGTTCGATCGTGGTGCCGATCAAGGCGATCATCCTCAACCTCCTGTCCGTCGGCGCTGCCTACGGCGTGATGGTGCTCGTCTTCCAGCACGGCTGGTTCAACAGCCTGCTCGGCGTGTCGGCGACCGGTCCGATCGTGTCCTGGATCCCGCTGTTCATGTTCGTGGTGCTGTTCGGGCTGTCGATGGACTACCACGTGTTCATCCTCACCCGGGTCCGCGAGCTCTACGACGGCGGCATGAAGACCGAGGACGCCGTCGCGTCGGCGATCAAGAGCACCGCCGGTGTCGTGACGAGCGCGGCGATCGTGATGGTCTGCGTGTTCGCGGTCTTCGGAACGCTCTCGTGGATGATGTTCAAGCAGATGGGCGTCGGCCTCGCCTTCGCGATCCTGCTCGACGCCACGCTCATCCGCGGCGTCCTGCTGCCGGCGACGATGAAGCTCCTCGGTGACCGCAACTGGTGGCTGCCGGCGACGCTCGGCTGGCTGCCGCAGATCCGCCACGAGGGCGAGGTGCTGCCGGCGAAGGCGTAGCCGCCGGCGCAGCTCACACCCTGTCC
This sequence comes from uncultured Solirubrobacteraceae bacterium, assembly GCA_963727785.1. Lineage (GTDB taxonomy): Bacteria > Actinomycetota > Thermoleophilia > Solirubrobacterales > Solirubrobacteraceae > CADCVQ01. The sequence continues at coordinate 30,541 of CAVSHS010000037.1, read as the reverse complement.
GACGAATCGGCGCCCGCCCTCACCCGGCGGGCGCCGGTCGTTGTGCGCTCGGTTCAGGGACGACCCCTGATGATCGGGTGGCAGGGATCCGGCAGCCTGATCGCATGCCCTTCTTCCTCCTTCATCACCAGCACGCCGCGGCGGAGTGCGACACGGCATTCGCCGCCTGGACCGGATTCGACAGCCCGCTGCGCCACCGTCCCGCCGCCTCGACGTGCCTGGCTGGCGGTCATGCGGTGTGGTGGCGCGTCGAGGCGGCGGACATCGCCGCCGCGCTCGACCTGCTGCCGCGCTACGTGCGCGCCCGCACGAGCGTCACGCGCGTTCGCGACGTCGAGATCCCCTGACCGTCGGCGACGGTCGGCGCGGCGAACCGGCTGATCAGGCGTTAGGTGCGCGCCGCCGGCGCCGTTAGCATCGCCGCGTGCGCGGTCGTGCTCTCCTCGTGTGCTGTGCGATCGCCGCGCTCGGCGCCGGCCTCGGCCTGGGCCTCGACGGGGCTGCGACCCCGGCCTCCGCATCGCAGGCGAAGGCGAAGGCGAAGGTCGTCAAGCGCTGCCACATCGCCGTGCGCAAGGGCCGGCGGGTGCGGGTCTGCCCGCCCAGGCGCAAGGCGCCCGCGACGAAGCAGCAGGCCAGGCGCAGGGCCGCCCTGGCGGCCGCTGCGCAGCGGCTTCCCGTCGACTACACCGCGCTGCCCGGGCTGTCGCAACCGACCTTCACCGGCGTCGAGCGGACGGTGCACGAGCTCGTCGTCGGCGACGGCACGCGCCTGCACCTGGAGATCGTCAAGCCCAAGGACGCCAAGGACCTCGGGGTCATCGTCGAGGCCAGCCCGTACCACGGCACGCTGTACGACCGCACGGGCGGGCGCATGATCCCGATCCCGGGCAAGGACGGAAAGCTCGTCGGGCTGTCGGGGTTCTTTCCCAAGCGCGGCTACGCGGTCGTCTTCATGGACATGCGCGGCACCGGCCTGTCGTCCGGCTGCCTGAACACGCTGGGCCGGGCCGACCAGTCCGACCTGCGCGACGTCGTGCAATGGGCGGCGACGCAGCCGTGGTCAAACGGCCGGGTGGGCATGATCGGTCACTCCTACGTCGGCTCGACGCCGATCGTCGCCACGCAGCTCAAGCCCAAGGGCCTCGTCACGATCGTTCCCAGCGCCGGCCTGCCCGCGATCTACGACCACCAGTGGCAGATGGGCGTGCCGTACAACGCCCAGTACCTCGGACCGATCGAGGCCTACCAGCAGCTGGCGCTCCAGCGCGAGCTGCCCTTCAAGCTCGACCTGCCGGCCGGCCTGGGCCTGACCGGCGAGCACTTCGGCAAGGACCTGCTGCGCATCGGCTGCGGCCTGCTGGACACCTCGCTGTCCAGCGGCGAGCAGCTCGCGGGGGTCAACACGCCATGGCACCAGCAGCGCGACGCGACGAGGGCAGCGGCCGCGTTCGCGGGCAGCGCGTTCGTCATCCACGGCGAGAACGACCAGGCCGCGCGGATCGCGAACCTGCACTGGTTGTACGACCGCGGGCCCAAGCCGCAGGACAAGGTCTGGATCGGTCAGTGGGACCACGGCATCGGCTGCTGCCCGAACCGGCGCGGCGCGCAGTGGGCCGGCGCGATCCACGCGTGGTTCGACCACGAGCTGCTGCAGCGCGACGTCCGCACGGGTCCGCACGTCGAGGTCTTCATGAACGACGAGCCGACGGTCGCGGCGGCGATCCCGGCGCGCAAGGAGATCTACACCGCGCGCTCGTGGCCGCCGCCCGTGTCGCGGACGCTCACGCTGCGCGCATCGAGCGACGGCACGCTCGGCGAGGGGCAGGGCGCCCCCGGCGCGCGGTCGTTCGTCGGCGATCCCGGCGGCTTCCTCGGCACCGGCACCGGCAACGCGACGTTCGTGTCCGCGCCGTTCACCGAGGACACGATCCTGCTCGGCCTGCCGAAGCTCACCCTCGCGAGCGCGGTGACGCTCGCCCCGCTGCACCTCATCGCCACGCTGTCCTCCGCGCACACCTACGACATGCGCCGCATCTCCCAGTGCGCGATGAACCCGCAGCTGCGCGGCGGATTTGACCACATCACGCCGGTGCGGCCCGGCGCGCGCATGCAGCTGAACCCCCCGTGCTTCACGGTGTCCCAGCACGTGCGCGCGGGCGACCGGCTCGTGCTCAAGGTCACGACCTCCGACGACGACAAGCTGCCGCTGTTCACGCTGGACCCGCACGTCACGGTGTTCACCGGCGGCGCCGACGGGACGCGGATCGAGCTGCCGGTCGCAACCGCCCGGGTCTACCCCGACACCGCGCCGATCAAGGACGACGCGATCGCCGATCCCTGAGCCGGCGGGTGGGCTGGCGCCGCTCAGCCTTCCAGTCGGCCGCTGAGAACTGCCCGCAGCGTCGCGATCTCGGTCACGGCCGCGCCGACGAGCGCGCTTTCGTATGTGTCGATGTCGGCGAGCAGCTCGGCCATGAAGCCGGCGTCGCGTGCGATGCCGTGCAGCTCGGCCATGGAGCGCTCGAAGTAGAGCTGGCGCAGCTCGGCCTTGATGTCGGCGGCGGTGTGGGTGGGGTCGATGTCCATGGCGTCGATCTCCTGGTGATCCCCGCCTTGCGGTTCGCTAGCCGTGCGAACGACGAAGCTTGGTCGTTTTTACGCCAGAGAATCGTTGTCAGGCAAATTTGCACGTTCGGCGCGAGCGCCATCATGTCGATGCGCGCACCCGATTCGGCGAGGTCGCAGCTGGGCTGCGCGACGCGCATCGGCGTCATGGTCGCTGAGAACCGCCTCAGCGTCCCGGCACGCCCGGCGAAGCTAGCCCTTCAGCCAGCCGAAAAATCTATTCAGTGCATGCTGTCGCCTGTACGTTTGCAGCGCATTCGAGACAAGGAGGTTTTGATGAAACGCCGTTTGTCGGCGCAGCTGGCGACGGGTGACGAACGGCGCCGGCGGCGGGAGCCGCGTGCGCTGCTGGCGCCGTTCGTGACTTGTCGACCGGCGGACGTCGGCGGCTGCCGTGCGAGCTTGCGACGCAGGGCCTCTCTTGAGACATCGGCGGTCGGGCTGCTCGGTTCAGTGTTTCGTACCAGCTGACGTTGCATAGGTGACACGAGCGTTGCTGGGACCGACGGGGCGCCGTTACTCGGCTGGTGCCCGAGCGCGTGACGTCGCATCTTAAAAATCACGCCCGGTTAGGCTCGCGCCCGTGCCGCGCGGTAGACCTCCTAAGCACGTCGATGCCAGTGTGTCATGCGCTGCTCGGCTGGGCGCTGAGATACGCGCCTGCCGCGCGGCACACAACCTGACGCTCCACGCGCTCGCGAGCAGGATCGGCTACACGCCGCAGCACATCTCCGAAGTGGAGCTGACGCGGGCCAGTGCAAGTGAAGCGTTCGTCGCGGCGTGCGATCGAGCGCTCGACGCTGACGGACGACTCCTGGCGCTCTATCCGGCCGTGCGGCTCGAGCAGGTCGTGGCGCGCGAAAGACGTGAGACTTCCCGGCGGGGTGCGTTACGCTCCTGCGAGGAGGTCGATGCCGTGAAACGACGAGCTTTTCTTGGGTTGGGTCTGTCGGTCGTGCTGCTCGGTCCAGAGGCTGCAGCACGAGCCACGAGAGACGACTGGGACAGGATCGCGCATGCGTGGTCCTACGAGATCAACACCGCCCCGGATAGGAGCGCGCTCCTGCCGGGACTGGCAGCCGACTTGAAGCGCCTGCACGACAGCGGCGGTCCGCAACGGGTCGTCGCGCAGCTTTCGAGCTACGTGGCCGCGATCGCGATGAGCAACGCAGACGTGCCCCTCGCGCGTAGATGGTGGAGGCGAGCACGCGCTGCCGCAGTTGCCGCCGGCGACAGTCACCTCTACGCCTTCGTGACGAGCCGCCAGGCCATGCAGGGGCTCTATGGTGCGTACTCGCCCCGACACGTGGTCGCGCTGGCCGATGAGGCCCTGCGCGCGACGAACGCCCCGTGCACGGGCCGGATGGAAGCCTTCGCCGCCAAGGCGCAGGCGTCCGCCATGCTCGGCCGTGAGCGGTCCGCCAACGATGCGCTGGCGAGCCTGGAGCAGACGTTCGAGCGGCTGCCTCGCGACATCGTGCGAGAGAAGTTGAGCGCGCTGGGGTGGGCAGAGGAGCGCGTGCATCACGTGCGCAGCTATTGCGCGATGTACGGATCGACGTCCGGCGATGCTGCGCGCGACGAGGCACTGCGGCTGTACGCCGATGCCGCCTGGCGCGGCCAGGCGCAGATCAAGCTTCACAGAGCCGCCTCCGAGGCCGACGCTCAGGATGCGGTATCGACGCTGAGCGGGCTCAGCGAAGCCCAGCGTTCGGACCGCTTCGTACGGATGATCGCCACGCGGGCGCTTGACGCATGCGAGTCCCGCCACGCTGCCGGGACTGCTGAGCTGCGCGAAGCGCTGGCCCAGTAGTCGTCCACCCGCTCCGGCCGGGCTGTCCGGTGTCCGAGAGCCGAGCGAATGCGTGCCGCGAAGCAGTGCACTTTGATCGGCACGGCCGGCGAAGCTAGCCGTTCAGCCAGCCGAAAAATCTATTCCGTGCAAGCGAGCCTCTATACATTTGCGGAGCATTCGAGACACGGAGGTTTTGATGTGAGAGGTTCCTCGGATACCGCCCTGACCGCCGCGGAGATCGTCGTGCGGGCCGGCAAACGACGCAAACGTGCGCGGCCGCATCGTGAGCAGGCCGCCGGCCACCGCGCCCCGGCGCCGCCGACCGCCACGCCGCCATAGAGGATCGCCTGCAAGCAGCGAAGGATCGGCGGCTGGCCACCGCAGGCTGCGACGAGCTCGCGCGACAGCTCCGGATCGGCTCACCAACCGGCTGACGCACAGCGTCACGGCGGCGAGCAGAGGCGCCGTTTGCGCCCGGAGCGGCGCTCGAGAGCCGTTCGCGATCCCCTGGCAGCACCGTCTCACCCGCGTCGACGAATGCTGCCCGTCGCCAACTAAAACTCGCAAACTCGCGCCGACAATTTCTGGTTGCGTAAAGGAAACCGTTGCTGCGCCCGATCTTCGCTGCGATGCGCACGGAATCTCGCCGAGCGGTGACCTACGCGAGGGGGCTGGTGCCGCGCCTGCCGGTCGACCGGCCGGTGACGGGTGCGGCGGGTGGTCGTGGCGCGTTGCATCTCGAGGCGCCGTATCTGGAGGCGTTGGGCGAGTACGCGGCTCGCCAGCCGGGCCGTTTTCATGTGCCGGGTCACAAGGGTGGCGTCGGCGCGCCGTCGCGGCTGACCGATTTTCTTGGTGATGGGCTTGGCATCGATATTCCTCTCTGCATCGAGGGGATCGACGTCGGTGCGGAGCCGACGCCGCTGCAGCGAGCCGAGTTCCTCGCGGCGCGGACGTGGGGGGCGCGCAGGACGTGGTTCTTGGTCAACGGCGCGTCGCAGGCCAGCCATGTCGCCTGCGTCGCGCTCGCGCAGACGGGTGGTCGCGTCGTCGTTCAGCGCAACGTCCACATCAGCACGGTGCATGGGCTGGTCCTGTCGGGTCTGCGGCCGGTGTTCGTCACGCCGCAGCTGGATATGGAGCTTGGGATCACGCATTGTCTGGAGCCCGGGGCGCTGGGGGCGACGCTTGACGAGACCCCGGATGCGATCGGCCGTGTTCGTCGTCTCGCCGACGTACTTCGGGGCTGCCGCCGACGTCCGCGGGCTGGCGGCGGTGTGTCATGAGCGTGGTGTGCCGTTGATCGTCGACGAGGCGTGGGGCGCGCACCTGCGCTTCCACGAGCGCCTGCCCGAGGATGCGCTGGCGGCCGGCGCCGATCTCGTGATCTCCGGCACGCACAAGCTGATCGGCAGCCTGACGCAGTCGGCGATGCTCCATCTCGGCGCGCGTTGCTGGCCGCAGCTTGACGAGGCTCTGCTGTCGCGTGCGCTGGGGCTTGTGAGCTCCACGAGCCCGAGCTCGTTGCTGCTGGGGTCGCTGGATGGCGCACGCGCGCACGTCGCCGCTCATGGCGGTCGGCTCATCGGCAGGGCGCTTGCGGAGATGGACGAGCTCAAGCGCGCGATCCGCGCGATCGATGGTCTTGACGTGCTCGACGAGCGGATCGTCGGGCGCCACGGGATCGGCGCGTATGACCCGCTTCGCCTCGCGATCGACGTCCGCGACGCGCCGTGCGACGGCCCGGCGCTCGCGGCGGCGCTGCTGCACGTCGCCGACATCAACCTCGAGCTGATCACCGAGCAGGTGCTGATCGCGCACGTCGGCATCGCCGAGCCGATCCTCGAGCACGGCCAGCGGCTCGTCGCGGCGCTACGGCTCGCGCTCGACAGCTTCGTCGCCGGCCACGAGGGCGCCACCGGCGACGCTGGCGAGGCCGGTGACGCCGGCGGGGCGGGCTGCCGGCTGGTGGCGCCTGCGTTCGGCGAGCCGGTGATGGCGCCGCGCGAGGCGTTCTTCGCCGGCAGTCAACGCGTCTCGTTGGAGGATGCGGTCGGCCGTGTCTGCGCGGACTCGATCGTCGTCTATCCGCCTGGCATCGCAAACATCCTGCCCGGCGAGCGCTTCACGCCCCAGCTGTGCGCCTACCTCAGCGAGATGCAGGCACGCGGCGGCTGCCTGAAAGGCACCTGGGACGCCGCCGCGGGCACCGTGCGGGTCGTCGCCGGCGACCCCGACAGCTAAAAGCACGCCGCGTTTTTTTCGTCCATCAAACGCAAGTCACGGAGGACCCATGACCGAGACCGCAGACCTCAACTCCGTCTTCTACGAATTTCCGGCGCGTGCATATCTCGAAAAGTATTACAGTGCCGTCGGGCCCGAGAACGAGGCGTTCATGCGCTCGATCACCGACTACCTGCAGCACCGCTCGGTCGCGACCGACACCGTCATCGAGGTCGCCGGCGGACCATGCCTGTACGCCCTCATGTCGATCATGGCCTGCCGCGACCGGCCCTTCCGACACCTCACGTTCACCGACATCGGCTGGAAGAACCTGCGCGAGGTCGAAAACTGGCTGCAAGACAACCCCGGCCAATTCGACTACGCCCCCCTGCTGACCTGGCTGCAAACCCAAGTCGGCACCACCGAGGACCGGATCGTCAACTCCCTACGCGACTCGACCTGGGAGCTCGTCGAGTTCGACTGGCGCCGCCCCGTACCCGACGCCTGGCGCGCCGGCTACGACATCGTCTCCTGCCACTTCTTCGCCGAATCAGCAACCAACGACGAGCAGGAACTGATCGCGTTTTTGCGCAAACTGCGGCGCCTCGGGCGCCCCGGCGCAACGCTCCTGGGCTCCTTCATGTGCCGGTCCGCCGGCTACACGATCGGGCAGCGCGAGTTCCCCGCATTCTCGATCGACGAACACAGCATCCACGGATACCTCCAACAGGCCGGCATCGTCCTCGAAGACGTCGAGCTGCGCACGATCCCCTGCGAAGACCCGTCGACGAACCCCGGCTACGACGCGCTGCTGTTCCTCGATGGCCGCATGACCGAGTAGGCACGGGCGCGCCGCTCACGTGGTCTACGGACACAGGCCCGCCGCGCGGCCGCGCGAAGCGTCCACAGAAGCCGATTAGGTTCACCGATTATCGTGTGTCCACCGCATGAGCGGTCGATCTTACATAAATAAGTGGTTGCCCCTGGCAACCGATGCGGGACCCTGGCGCGCGCGCCTGGTGTACGTCACGACCCCCACGGTGGTGGCCGCATGGTGCTTGTACCTGCTGTACGTGACCACCGGCCCCTGGGCGATCGGCAACGAAGCGTTGTTCAGGACGTGGCTGTTCAGCAGCGTGCTCGTCGCGGCGTCAGCGGTCTGCATCGCCCGCGCGATGCTGGTGCGCGCCGACCGGTTGATCTGGGCCGTCCTGGGCAGCGGGATGCTGTCATGGGCCCTCGGCTCGATCTACTGGAGCGCCTTTCTGAAGGGGCTTGAAGCTCCCCCGTATCCATCGGGGGCGGACGCGCTGTACCTGAGCTTCTACCCCGCGGCCTACGTCGCGCTGATGCTGCTCGTTCGCCCGCGCCTTGGTGTCATCAGGCCGAGCGTCTGGCTCGACGGCGTCATCGGCGTCCTCGCGGTCGGCGCCGTCGAAACCGCCGTGGTGATCCCGTCGATGGTCGCCGACACCGGCGGCTCGACCGCCGTCGTCGCGACGAACCTCGCCTACCCGCTCTGCGACCTGCTGCTGATCGCCCTCGTCGTCGGCGCCTTCGCGCTCAGCTCGTGGCGGCCGGGCAGGGCCTGGGCGCTGATCGGGGGCGGGCTGATCCTGTTCGCGATCGCCGACAGCCTCTACCTGTACCGCGTCGCCAACGACACGTTCGTCGAGGGCACCTGGCTGGACGCGATCTGGGTCGCCGGCATGGTCCTCCTGGCGATCGCCGCCTGGCAGCGGCCGCCGCGCTGCACCACCCACGCCCCCGTGACCTGGCCCGTGCTCGCCGTACCGCTGCTGCTCTCCTGCGCCTCCCTCGGCGTGCTCGTATACGGCAACCTGGCCCACGTCAACCGGGCCTCGCTGATCCTCGCGGCCGCCACCATGCTCGCGTCCTTCCTTCGCCTCGTGCTGAGCTTCCGCGAGGTCCGAGAGCTCTCCGAGACCCGCCGCCAGGCGACGACGGACGACCTCACGGGGCTGCCGAACCGCAGGCTCCTCTACGAGCGCCTGCAAGCCCAGCTGAAGATCGCCAACGCCAACGACAGCCCGCTGGCACTGCTGATCGCCGACCTCGACGGCTTCAAGGAGCTCAACGACACGCTCGGACACCAGGCAGGGGACCTGCTGCTCAAGCAGATGGGCCCACGCGTCCTCGACGTCCTGCGCGCCGGCGACACGCTCGCAAGACTCGGCGGCGACGAGTTCGCCGTCGTCCTGCCCGGACTGGATGCCGACGGCGCCATGCCCGTCGTACAGCGCATCCAGGCCGCGATCGACGTGCCGTTCACGATCAGCGGCCTGAAGATCCACATCGAGGCCAGCATCGGCGTGGCGAGCTCACCGCAGCACGCAACCGACACCGAAGCGCTCATCCAACGCGCCGACGTCGCGATGTACCAGGCCAAGCAATCACGCGGAGGATTTGAGATCTACGCCGCCGACCGCGACATCCACAGCCGCGACCGCCTCAGCCTGCTCGGTGACCTACGCGACGCGATCGACAACGACGAGTTCGAGCTGCACTACCAGCCCAAGGTCGACCTGCGCACCCGCGTCGTCACCGGCGTCGAAGCGCTCATCCGCCGCCATCACCCGCAGCGCGGGATGCTCGGGCCCATGCACTTCATCCCGCTCGCCGAGCAGACAGCCCTCATGCGCCCACTCACCCTGCACGTCCTCGACAGCGCCCTGCGCCAGTGCAAGCTGTGGCGCGAGGACGGCCTGTTCCTGACGATCGCCGTGAACCTCTCGGTACCCAACCTCCTCGACCTACGCCTGCGCGACGACGTCGCCAACCTGCTCGAGAAATGGCAGATCCCGCCGAGCCAGCTCACCCTCGAAGTGACCGAGAACATCACCGGCGCCGACCCGATCCGCATCATCGAGGTCCTCCAATCGCTGCGGGATCTCGGCGTCAACCTCTCGCTCGACGACTTCGGCACCGGCCACTCATCGCTGTCCTACCTCAAGCGACTGCCCGTCCACGAACTCAAGATCGACAAATCCTTCGTGCTCGCCATGCACGAATCCAGAGTCGACGAAGCGATCGTCCGCTCCACCACCGAACTGGCCCAGCGCCTCGGACTGCGCGTCGTCGCCGAAGGCGTGGAGACCCAGGAAGCGATGGACCACCTCACGCAGATCGGCTGCGAAGAGGCCCAGGGCTACTTCCTCCAACGCCCCGTCCCGGCGGCCCAGCTCAGCGACTGGGTCTCCACCTGGATGGCCGTCGAAAAAGCACCTCACGAACCCTCCCCGAACGCGCCCCTGTTGCGCCCGCAACCCGCGAACTGACGGCCGCGGCTAGCGGGTGGCTTGACGGCAGCTACACACCCGCGTGCCGGCCAGGCGCCGAAGGCGGCCGCGAGGTTGAGCCCCGGGCAGGTCGCGGTCCCGTGGCGGTGACGCGGATCCAGTCGCTGGTGAGGGAGATCAACCTATGCACCATTTTTTTGCTGACCCTTTGGGGGGTCCCAGAGAATGGCGGGCGACGTAGACATCGCAACATGATTTCACCTTGAGGTAAACAGGAGTCGGATCGCAATCAAGGAGGATGAGCAATCATGGCGTGTGCGTGTGTGAGTACAGGCAAGCCGAAATGTGCGTGGTGCAAGGAAGCCGAAGCGATGGGCCGTCCGCCATCCAGACATAACTGCCAGTGGGGCAAGTGCTCCTGAAAAGGTAGGGCACCGACGGCTACGCGGACCGTGCCTGGGCCGTTTGCGCCGTCGTCGAGTTCGCCTTGCGGGAGGGTGGGCGGCTGCGCAACCTCCGGTCGCGTCGTCAGCTCCGGTGAGCCGCAGCTGGCTCGTGGCAGGACTACTGAGGGACTGCGATGGGATTAACGGACAGGCTTGCCAAGAAGATGGTCGACACGGCCGAGAATGTGGTGACGAAAGCGGCCGGTACGGCGAAGGAGGCGATCGAAGCACGTTCAGATGGCGCAGGTGCCCGTCTGCTGGAGCTCCTGCGCATGGACAACGAACGTTCGATCACGATCGAGGCGTTGGTCGTGCTCCTGGTCGAAGCCGTACGCACGGACGATGAACGTCGCGAACTGTCCGATAAAGATGTGCTCAAAGCAGCGAAGCGTCGATACAGGCGTTTGGGGACCGTGTCGCTGCCGTTTGGCCCGCTTGGTGGCTACGTAGTCGGCCTCTACTGCGAAGCCGCGACGCTCTGCGACATCGTCGAGCTTCGCGGGGAGCCCCTGAGTGATCAACAGGTCGCGTCACACCTCCTCGTTCTCTGGGGCGCGATGCCGGACGCCGTCAGCGCGACGGCGGCGATCGACGGCATAGGCCCGTCGGTCGCTGCGACCCTGTCGCAGCGCGCCAAGGACTGTGTCAGGGCGCGGCTTCCCGAGACCACTACCAAGAAGACCGTGGTCACGGCGCTATGGAACCTGCGAGGTGTCGTGAGCGACGCCCGCGAGATCGCCAACCCTGGCCTCCGCGAGAACTTCTTCCCCGGCGTGCGAGTCAAGAAGTACATCGCTTCGGCGCATGCTCAGCTCGACGACGGACGAGCGGTCACCACGACTGGCGCCGCAGAGCGAGAGGGTGCGCCGACCATGGGCTTCCTCAAGAACCTGGTCGCCCGGACCGCTCCCGACCCCGAGGAGATGCGCATCCGCGCGTACCTCGCGCAGGGGCCGCCCGGCCCGCGGACCGAGTGGCTCATGTGGCGCTGCGTGCACCGGGCGGGCGAGTTGCCGATTGCCGGCGCTGAGCGCTTCGGGCAGGTCGTCACGGTCGCCGACCTGCAGCCGGCCACGCAGGTCATCCGCGCGGTCATGGAGCAGGACCGTGACCTCAGCGCCTGGATCGCGCGCAAGGCGGCGCTCAACCTGACGGTCTTGATCGACGGTGCCATGCCGGGCGACTTCGGAACGTCGTTCCAGCGCGCGTTCTCGGCCATGGGCCTGTCGTCGCCCGAAGGCCAGGGTGGCGTCGCCTTCGTCGACGGCGCAGGCGACAGCGTCCCGCAAGACGAGGCTGACGCGGCCAAGGCCATGGGCGATCTGGTCGTCGTGATGATGACCATCCTCGCGACGCCGGCGCCTGAGCGTCCGCAGACGGCGGGATGGAGCTTCTTCGTCGAGCTGTACACCAACGCGTCGGGCGAAGCCGAGGATCGCGCATATGACCTGATCGCCTGGATGTCTGTGATGATCGCCCGCGCGCGCGCCGCCGGTGCCTTCACGGCCGACGTGCCGTTCTTCTCGCCGCAGTGGGCGCACGTCCCGCGGCTGACCGAGCCGGGGTGGTATCCCAACCCGCCCAGGCACGGCGAGGCGATCGGCGGCGTGTCGCAGTTCCAGCGGCGCTGGGACGGGGCGCGGTGGACCGACCGCGTGCGCGTCATGACGCGCGGCGGCTGGCAGGTGGGCAGCTACTCGCTGCACGAGGCACCGAGCGAATAGGAGAGCATCACATGGACAACGACGAGATCGTCCGCTTCCTGCCCTGGTTCCTGGAGGCCCGCTATCCCGGCAAGTTCCGGGAGCTCGACCACGAGACGCCTGTGCTCGGCTACGCGCTGGAGGTTGACGGCGCGTGCGTGCTCGTGAGGGGCGGCAATGCACGGACGCCGTTCATCTGGCTTCGCGGTGGGGTCGCGCACGCGATCCCCAAGAGCGACGCGCTCGCCTTCCACGTCGCGGCCCAGAACAAGGACCTCATGGTCGGTCGCGTGTACTTGGCGTACGGCGACGAGTTCGCGATGGTGGCGTTCGACGAGGCCATCATGACCGGCGACCTCGACGTCGACCGGCCGAGCTCGGCGCAGGACTTCGTAGACCGGTTCGAGACGAGCCTTGGCTACACGCGGCAATGGAGCGAGACGATCCTGGAGCGCTTCGGCGGGCGCCGTTTCGCCGCGGACGACCTGATGTTGATGAGCTTGTGAGCGGACCGTGGACGAACGCAGCCAAAACAGGATCGCCCGCGCAGTCGGCGGCGGCCCGAGCGGTGCGCCACCAGCGACGAGCAGCCTGATGCCAGACGCAGCGCGCGAGGTGGCGTTTGAGGCACCGGATGGCTTCGCGGCGGCTTTGCCTTCGGCCTGTCACGTCAGCAGCACCCTCGGCGCGCCGCACTCGTGCGCGCCCGGTCCGACCCCGGACCGACGTGAGGTGTGAAACGCAGGACCCAGGGTGTGTTGTGAGGTCGCTCGCACACACATACCTTGGCTCTGCGTAGTAGAGCTGCTCACCCGCAGCGCCCAGTCATGTGCGAACGACTCCTACGCGAGTGGCACGCCGCTCAATGGTTCGACTGATCCCTGAGAATCGGACATCGAGCTGCGCGCCGCGGCAGCTGTCAATGAGATGAAGGAGAAGTATCGTGAACCGCATTCGACTCGGCCTCACCGCAGGTGTTGTGGCTGTCGTTACCGGGGCGTTGGTCGTTACGTCCGGGTGGGCGCAGCCTCCCACGCAGCCGACCTCACTGCACCTCGTCGCCACGTCTCAGGACGACGTCGGCTTCGGGCCCCGACACAACTCGCCGACTGCAGGTGACCGTTTTGCCACCGGCGACAGGATCACCGGTGACGACACCGGAATCGACCGCGTTATCTGCACGGTGGTCGACAAGAGCGACGGGCTGTGCACCGCCTCCCTGCGGCTGTCCAAGGGGACGCTGACCGCTCAGACCCTCGTGAGCTTCACGAGCCAGCCGGGAAGCAAGGAAGCTTGGGCGATCACCGGCGGCACCGGCGCCTACGACGGCGCGCGCGGGACCGCGATCGTGACCGATATCCCGGACACCCCGAAGGCGGACATCCAGATCACGCTGCGCCCCTGAGTGCAAGGGCCGCGAGAGGATCGCGACTCGATTCTCGGGCGCTTGCTGATGGAGGGTGGCACCTGTGTCAGTGGTGTGCTGTGGGTCCGCGCAGCGAGAGGCGGCCCGCCCGGTAACGGGCGGGCCGTAGTGGGAGGGGTCGCCCGCGGGCTCGAGGACGGCGCTCGAGCCGCCGCCGGCCTGGCCGCTGCCCTCGGCCCACACCTGGCCCGTCGTGCTGCGCACCGATCGGTCCGGCCGACGCCGTGCACGGACTCGATCAGCGCCTCGCCGCCTGCGCCACCGGCTTGCTCCCCCACTGGCCAAAACGCCAGCGTTTCCAGAGAGCCCTCCATCGGACTCGAACCGATGACCCCTTCCTTACCATGGAGTTCAGGGCCTGAAACGCCTGATGGTGAGGGGTCGTGAGCGAGACGTTTTCGCCCGGCCTGTGGGGGTTTCTCGATGATCGGTGGTTGTCGCGCGCGTCGGCGTATCTGCGGGCTGATGTGTCCGTTTTGTGTCCGCGCAGGAGCGCTCGGCGATGACCGCCATGAGCGCCAACGAACTGGACCCCGCGACTGTGCGGGGTCTGGTCGCGCGAGCGAGTGATCCCAAGCGCGAGCGCTGGCTGCAGCAGGTCCGCCGCACCGGAGCGTGCCGCCATCCCGTGCGGCTTCGCGGCGTCGTACTGCGCGGTGACGAGCCGGTGTACTCCACGGCCGACGAGCCCGACGGCGCGTTGATGGTCCGGTGCGGCAACCGTCGGGAGGCGTGCTGTCCGTCGTGCGCGCACGAGTACCGCGGCGACATGTGGCAGCTCGTCTACGCCGGCATGGCCGGCGGACGCAAGGGCGTCCCCGAGCAGGTCGCCGAGCACCCCCAGGTCTTCGCCAGCCTGACCGCGCCGTCGTTCGGAGCTGTCCACAGCCGACCCGACGATGGGCGCCCGTGCCGGTGCGCCAAGCGCCATGGCGCAGAGGACCCGCAGCTCGGCGAGGCAATCGACCCGGCGACGTACGACTACGAGGACGCGGTGCTGTGGAACTGGCACGCCCCCGCGCTGTGGAACCGCTTCATGATCGAACTGGCCCGCGTCCTCGCCGCACGGGCCGGTATGAGCGAACGCGCCTGGCGTCAGCGCGTCCGCGTCGCGTTTGCGAAGGTCGCCGAGTTTCAGGCCCGCGGCCTGGTGCACTTCCACGCCATCATCCGCCTTGACGGCGCCGACGACCGCGCCACTGCGCCCGGCGTGACGATCTCGCCCGAGGAGCTGTGCGCCGCGATCCGCCAAGCCGCCGCCTGCGCCCGCCTAGATGGTGATGGCGGAGACGGCCAGACCATCGACATTCGCTTCGGCGAGCAACTGCACACGCGCATCCTCGCCGGGGCCGACGACGGCCAGGAGCTAAACCCCGGGCAGGTCGCAGCGTACGTCGCCAAGTACTCCTGCAAGGCAAGCCACGAACAGATCACCAGCCGCGACACGAACCCCGACCGCTGGCGCGACCGGGGCGTGCCCGAGCAGCTCGTCCAGATGGCCGCCGCCGCCCTGCGCCTGACGCAACGCCCCGGGCTTCGAGACCTCGGTCGGTGGGTGCACATGCTCGGCTTCCGCGGTCACTTCGTCACGAAGTCCCGGGGCTACTCCACAACGCTCGGCGAGCTACGCGCGGCCCGAGCCGCCTACCGCGTCCAACAAGACCAACCGCCCAACGACGCTGACATCAACGACGATGACTCGACAGCCGTGCTAGCCGTCTGGCAGTACATCGGCTCCGGCTACCTCAACCCCGGCGACGTACTCCTCGCAGCCGGCGCCGAGGCATCTCTACGGGCGGCCCGTGAAGCGCTGCTCGATCTGCGCCGCGGACCACCGTAGCTCTGGAACCGTACTCACGGCGGACGTCTCGCTGGAGCAGCTACGTGCCCACGCGATCGAATCGGCCCCGACACGCGCGGCGACGTCGCGTTCCGGCCCTTGACCTTTCGGGGAATCCGCAGTCGCGTCCTCCTCCATTTGAAATGCAGCGAGCCCCGTCGGGCGGGCTATAGTCGCCCGATGCTGACCCGCCGCTCGGCAACACAAACGCTCGCGTGGTTCATCGACCTCGCGCACTCCAAGCAGCTCGACTTGGAGCCACCGTACCAGCGTCGCAGCGTATGGAATCTTCAGTATCGGCGCTTCTACATCGACTCGTTACTCAAGAACTTCCCATCGCCGGCCGTCTTTCTTGACGTGGAAATCACGGCGGCAGGCCGCACTGTCTACCACGTGGTTGACGGCAAGCAGCGCCTGACCGCCATCCTGGATTTCGTGCAGGACCGCTTTGAAACGTTGCCTGATGCCTCCGCTGGTAGACAAGCGTCGTACTACTCGGATTTTTCGGACGCTGACAAGCGGGTGTTTCTAGGTTACGTTCTTCCTGTTGAGATGATCGAGGGCGCTGACGACACCGAACTGGAGGAGGCGTTCGATCGTCTCAACCGAAATGTAGCCAAGCTTAATGCGCAGGAGCTTCGGCACGCTCGGTACTCCGGTGCCTTCATCACCCTTATGGAGGCGTTAGCAGAGGATCCCTACTGGGCAGATATTGGGATCGCGACCCCTGCCCGCATCCGGCGCATGCTGGACATCGAGTACGTCGCCGAATTGTTTGTCCTCACGATGTTTGGTGTTCAAGAGGGAAAGGAGCTGCTAGACGACAAGTTCGCGGAGTACGACGACGAGATTCCCGACATAGAGACGCATCGTCGACGGTACGAGCAGGTAAAAACTCTTGTCACGCAGCTTTGGCCCAAGCTAACAACTGCTCGTTTCAAAAACCTTGCTGACTTCTACAGCCTGTGGGCGGCGTGCATTCAAGTGCTTGATGCAGGACAGAAAGTTGATGTCGCAGCCTCGGCCAAAGCGCTGAGCAGGTTCGCGAATAGCGTGCGCAAGCCCACAACGAAGAAGGCACGGGACTACCTGGTTGCAGCTACTCAAGGCTCCAACAAGGCTCCAAATCGACAATTGCGCGCGGACATTCTGCGCGGGTTGTTTGCTACTAAAGACCAATGATTCCAGCGGAGTTGAGCGAGGCGTTTGCTCGACTTCACCCAAGTCTGAGCGCCTTGCAGGTGCGAGCCGATTTGATACTTCAAGCGGCAGCGGAAGAACGGGGCGGCGAGTACATCAGCCGACTCAAGGAAGTCGAGAGCACCTACGAAAAGCTGGTCCGCGGAGAAGTACAATATTTAACCGATATGGAGGATCTTCTAGGTGGAACATTGATCTTTCCGCGTATTCCCGTGGGAGTCGATCGCGATGATATCGATGCCCTGATGAGCGATCGGTTTGACATTGTGGAAGTACGTAGCGCTCGAAATCGACGGCCAAGCGAGTTCATTTACGATGATTTGCACTATTTGCTACGTCTTAAAGACAACAACCTGCTAGTGGACAAAGCATTACTTCGATGGACCTTCGAGCTGCAAGTAAAATCGTACCTGCAGCACGGTTGGGCGAAGGCAACGCACAGCCTCGTTTACAAGGGCGGTAAGGAAACCTGGGGCCTGAGTCGGTTGGCTGCCGAAACTAAGGCGATAGTCGAAGTTGCGGACTTAGCGCTTGCGTTCCCGTCCGGTTTGCATCCCGAGAGCGAAGGCCGTCCCTATCCGCCTATTGACACCCGCCGCCAGATTCTGACGGCAGTGGAAGCGTGGTGGTTGGGCGAACTTCCGGACAACCGCCGGCGCTTGGCGGTGTTCATCAAGGATTTTGTATCCCTAGCGGGTTTGTCTGTCGAGAAATTTGTTGATCTTTTGAACAGTCGGCGCGCGGAAGAGCTGGCTGGAATGCAGTCGATCTCTGTGCATCAAGCGGTCATCATTCTTCTGCTGGAGGCAGCCGGGGAGCAGGTGGTCATCGGGGCTCGAAAGAAGGCTCGGTTCTTGGTCATTACGTCCGGTATGAAAGACATCTCAAGCGCTTGCCGGACAGTTCCGGAGGATTGCCTCGTGCAACTGGACGTTTAGTCTCAGATCGGCCCGACCGCCGACCAGCTCTCTATCTGGCGACAGCGCGATCCAGAACCACATCCCTACGCGCCGCACGCGGTGCTACTCGACGAGTTGCGCCCAGACCAACCTAAACGAACGGCTGTAGCCTTGAGATCGTGACCGAATCACGCGAGGTCGGAGAGACGATCGGCTATCAGCTACGGCGGCTGCGGCGTCTTCGGGGGTTGACGCAGGAGGCGCTGGCCGACCGCGCGAACGTGTCCCGCGACCTCGTTGCCAAGCTCGAGCAGGGCCGACGCCACACAGCTCGCATCGCCTCGCTCGCCAGCCTGGCGCGTGCTCTCGACGTGGAGTTGTCAGCGCTGGTCAGAAGCGCGACGCCGGTGCCCCAGAACGCCTTCAAGCGGAGTGATGCTCGGCTAAGCGAGGGCTCCGCGATGCGGAAGCCCGCGACGACGATGATGGCTGCCTCCGTGCTGGTGGGCCGCGTTCACCATGCCTACCAGACCGCACGCTACATCGAGGCGGCGGGCCTGCTGTCATCGGTCACCGACACGGTCGACGCGCTCGCCGCCGAAGCGCGGGCGAATGAGCGCCGCGAAGCGCTACGCCTGCAGACCAGCGTTGCGATCGCTGCCGCGAAGCTCTCCACCAAGGCGGGCGATGTCGGCGCCGGCCGGTCCGCGGCCGAACGGGCTCGCAACGCGGCGGAGGCTGCCGAGGACGCGGTCGGTCAGGCGGCAGCGGCGTATCAACTGATCTGCGCCCTGCTTCGAGCAGAACGCCGCGAACAGGCTGAGACGCACGCCGTCTGCTTCGGCGAAGAGCTGCAAGGCGCGGCCCCTGACACCGTGACGTGGCGGGGCGCTCTGACCCTGATCGGGGCGATCATCGCCGCTCGGCGCGGCGATCGGGCCGAGGCCGGTCGGCGACTGGACCACGCCGACGATCTCGCCCGGCGGCTCGGGACGGACGGCAACATCGGATGGACCTGGTTCGGTCCAACCAACGTGATGATCCATCGCGTATCGGCCGCGGTTGCCCTGGGCGATCCGCGGGGGGCGCTGGCGACGGCGCACCAGATCGACGTCGCGGCGATGCCGGCGGGTCTCTGCGGACGCCAGGCGCAAGTTCACCTTGACAGCGCGTGGGCATACGCTCAGCTCCGGGAGGACGCTCTCGCGGTGATTCACCTGCTCGATGCCGAGCGCGTGGCTCCGGACCTGATGGTGGTCAGTCCGGAAGCCCGCGGACTGATCCGCGATCTTCTGCTGCGCGAGCGTCGCGCTGCGATGCCCGGGCTGCGCGGGTTGGCCCTGCGCGCCGGAGTGGCTGCGTGACCGACGCGCAGCGGTGGGTGTACCTGGTGGTGTCGGCTGCGCCTCCCGTGCTGTGGATCGAGGAGTTGGTGGTGGCGCTCACCGCCAAAGGGTGGTCGGTGTGCGTCATCGCGACGCCGACCGCAGCTTCCTGGATCGACCTCGACGCCCTTGCAACCTCGACTGGCTGCTTGACCCAGGTCCACCCTCGCCAGCCTCGCGAGCAGGAGTCATTGCCGCGCGCGGACGCCGTGGTGGCAGCGCCGATGACGTTCAACTCGATCAACAAGTGGGCGGCGGGCACGAGCGACACGCTCGCGCTCGGCTTACTCAACGAGCTGCTGTGCACGGAGGTCCCGATCGTCGCCGCGCCTTGCGTCAAGGCCGTCCTCCGCGAGCACCCGGCATACGCGGACAGCGTCGCGCGACTGATGAGCGCCGGCGTGTCCATGCTGGACCCAGACGCAGTGAAGGCACGAGGCGAGGAGGGGCTGGCGACGTTCGACTGGCTTCAGATCGTCTCAGCTCTGGACGAGTGCGTTCCCGCGTAAGAGGTCGACTGCCTCGCGCAGCCGACGATCCTGAGTAGGACACCACGCCCCCGCCAGGCGCAAGAACACGGACAACGCGTCCCTGGCATACCCCGCGGTAGCCCGCATAGCGTGCGTAAAACGACACGCGCGCCTGATCGCTCACGGTGAATCGCACCGTCGCGGGACGCCGCGTTGATCGCCGGCCGGGCGCCGCGTGCACGCTGCGCCCGGCGTACATCGAGCGAGGGGAGGCACATGCAGAACGTTGCCACTACGAGCCGGAGGCCGTTCGCGCCGGCACGTGTTGACGAGGAGCCGGCACCCAGGGCAGGGCGCTGGTGCGTCGGGCGCGCGTATCGGGCAGGCCGGCTGGTCTGCGGATGCGTGCACGTGGCGATCCGGGTTGACGATCGGCTCGGGCTGACCCGGCGTGAGCGCCGCAGCGTGCGAGTGCGCTTCTTGGAGCCCGTCGACGACGATCTCCGGGCCGAGCTGAGCGAGCTTGCGCGCCGCCGCGGCACGGCATCCGAGCGCGCCGCCGAGCGCATCGACCCGATCGAGCTCGTCATCGAACACCCGCGCGGCGAGCGCGAGCGCATCACCGGCCGACTGCGCCCACCGCACCGGCGCCACGGCCGGCTACGCGAGATCGAGTTCGGCTTCGGCCATCTCACGCGTACGTGATGAGCGGCGCACCGACCGGCCGGCTCAGCGGTGAGGAGATCCTGGCGTTGCGGTTCGCCGCTCATCGCCAGCTGACCCGCTGGGCCAACAAGCCCAGGCTGAATTCTGATCAGCATGCCAAACGCAACGCTCTCAGGCGCGCCGTGGGGGTCCTGCACGAACACGCCTTCGCGCACGGCTGCGAGCTGCACACTGCCGACCCCGAAGTGCGGCCGTGATGCCCGACGGGTGGCACAAGATCGACCGCGGACTCTTCGAGTCCGCCGACGGCCAGTGGCGCATCACGAACCCCTGGAAGCTCACGACCGACCTGCGCCACCGCTGGCTCGTCGCCGAACGCCGCCCCAGCGGAACCGGGTGGAACATGCATGACGGCGACCACGCCACCCTCCACGACGCCTGCGCGTACGTCAACACCCGCGAGCCCGCTTGACCCCACCGAACAGCCGGCCCGCCGGCCGTTCCCCCTCCAGTCCGGCCCCGCCGGATCTTGATCGCGTGATCTGCGGAGTCGAGCGGAGCAGTCCAGTGCAGCCCGTCAGGGCCGAGCGAATGCGAGCCGCGCAGCGGTGCACTTGACGGCTCCGGCCGGCGGAACTACGCCGTAACTGCGCTTGGTTCGGGCGAAGGCGGATCTGTCGATGAACGATGCTCAGCGAGGCGGCGGTACTAATGTGCGACCCGGGTCGATGTAGGCCACACCCTTGTCGGTTCGCCACATGAAGACCTTCGGACCATCAGGAATCGCCCACGTGGCCCTCTCGGTCAACAACCGGCGGGCCTCTGCGTCATCTACGCGGCTGGTCTTCTCCGCGCAGTCGCCAACCTCGATGACGATCAAGCCGTCATCCAAGGCGGAGAGCATGGCTTCCTCCGCGAGTCGCAGCCGTTCGCTGACCGGCCTCTCAGGCCACAGCGTGTTCGCTTCCCACCATGCCTCGTGCACGCCGACGGGGTGTTCCATGGCGTCCTCAACCACTAAGCGTCGAAGCTGCTCGATCTCTGGGCTATGCATTCGCGCTCAGCGTACGCTGCCGCCCGTGGCCAATCGGCGCGACAGGCGAGCAGCGAGCGGACGGTCAGCGCCGGCGAGACGAGCGGGCTGGTGCGTGGGGTGTACTCGACGTCCTCTGGTCGTCGTCGCCACGTCGTAAGCCGGCCCGTGCCGCGGCCGCCGGCCCGGAGGGCGAAGCCCGTAGGGGCGGGCGGGCCGCAGGCAGCGGCACGGCCGGCGGCGCGCGAAGCGCGCCCCCTTGAGGGAGTAGAGAAAGTCTCAACGAGATCCGGCGGCGGGAGCGCAGCGGTGGGGTGCCCCGTGTCAGGGCTGGACGCGCACCACGCGCGATCGGGATACTGGGCTCATGGAGTTCCGGGGCGCGTACAGCGCCGATCGAGCGGCTGCCCTTTCGGGTGTGCCCAAGTCAACGGTGCACTACTGGGCGCGCAAGGAGATTCTCGTCCCGAGCATCTCCGATGTGCGGGTCAAGCTCTGGTCCTACAGCGATCTGATGAGCCTCCGGACGATCGCCTGGCTTCGGGCCACGAAGATTGCTCCTGACGGCCAGGATGTTCCCGCGACGGCGATGCCTGCCGTTCGCCGCGCGCTAAAGGAACTCGCCAAGCTCGACCTCGACCTGTGGGTTGAGGATGTTGGTCCAAGCGTTGCCGTAGATCGCCGCGGCAAGATCGTGCTCGACCTCAGCGATCACCCACGGCACGCTGACGGTCAGCAGCTTCTCGACGCAGATCAGTTCGAGCTTCTCCGGCCCTTCGAGATCAGCCGCGAGCTTCGGGGCCCGGACCTCGTCGCACCGCGACCGCGGCTGCGCATCGTTCCCGGCAAGCTCTCAGGCGCTCCGCATGTGCATCGCACTCGCATCGAGACCGAGGCGCTCGCAGCGCTCGCGCGTCGCGGGATGGAAGCTGAACGCATCGTTCTGCTCTATCCCGCGATCAGCAAGGCTGACGTGCGCGATGCACTAGACCTCGAACGCCAGCTTCAGCCTGACCTTCGGGTCGCCGCCTGACGGCGGCTCGCATGCCGAGACGCTTCGCGCTCGATCAGAACTTTCCCGAGCCGATCGTCGATGGCCTCGCCGACTGGCTCGCGTCAGATGCCGCGCTCGTCCCGATTCGTCGAATCGACACCCGGATGGCAACGCTCGACGACTGGGAGGTTCTTGCTGCGCTTCACGCCGATGAGACTCCCTGGGACGGTCTGATCACCACTGACGCCAAGATGCTCAGCCTTCCGCGCGAACTGGCGGTTATGAGCCAGACGAAGCTCACGTTGGTCGTGGCGGAAGCCGTCGGGCACGACCCGATTAAGGCGACAGGTCTGGTTCTGGCTCACCTCGGCCGGATCTGCGAGCAGACTCGGCCGGATGCAGCTCAGGTCTGGCGGCTGCGGACGAGCACCAAGCCTGCTGAAGACCCTTGGGATTTCCTCACAAAAGTTGCCGAGCGGAGAGGCGATGACCCGCAGGAGCTCTACGCGGCCGAGCGTCTGAGCAAGAAACAGTTGCGGCATTCGCCGCTCGATTGACGAGTTCCCTCGCCGACGGTCGCATCGGCACCAGACCGCACGAGCGTCAGACGCATGGACTAGGGTGATAGCCGTCTAGACGACCTGACGTGGAGGCGTGCTTCGTGGCTGGTGTGATCGATCCGACCGCAGATCGGGCGGTCTACAAGCAGATCGCTGATATGTTGCGCGCGGCGATCACGAGCGGGGAGCTTGCGCCGGGTGCGCAGCTGCCGAGCGAGCAGGAGCTTGTCGATGAGCATGGCGTGGCGCGAGGGACGGTGCGCCAGGCGATCACGCTGCTTCGCAGTGAGGGACTGGTCGACGTCGAGCGAGGTCGCGGGAGCTTCGTGCGTGACCTCGCGCCGGAGCAGGAGCGGCTAGTCAGGCAGCAGTGGGACACGGAGCATCCGCATGAGCCGGCGCTGAAGATCGAGACGCTCGAGCTGGGCAAGACCGCTGCTCCCGCGGAGGTCGCCGAGCTGCTGGGCTTGAGCGTGAGCGCAGACGTGCTCGTACGTCGTTGGCGATACGTGGCGAGCTTCATGGTGCTGGAGATGGCGACGTCGTACGTCCCGTGGGACATCGCGGGGGCGGCGCAACTCCTGCAGGCCGAGACCGGCTTGCAGGTCCATGCCCGCCTTCAGGACAGCGGCTATCGCCTAGCGCGACTCACAGAGGAGGTCCAGGCGCGGATGCCGACCCAGGAGGAAGTCAGGACGCTGAAGATCCAGGCCGGGGTTCCGGTGATGAGCGTGCAGCGGGTCGGATACACGGACGACGATCGGCCGGTCGAGGTGCGTCAGTCGCTGATGAGCGCCAAGCGCTACCGGCTGATGTACGAGATCCGCCCGCAGTAGCGTGCCGGGTGGCGTGGGCGTTGGGTGGATCCGCTGGTCGATGCTCTACCATCCTGTTTAGACAGGTATGCGACTAGTCGGGAGGGGCCGATGAACCAAACAGAGCGGGAGGACGTCGACAGGGAGAGGCTGAAGGTCGTTCTCGGGCCGGTGCCCCCGCGATACCTGACGGTCGTCGAGGCCGCGCGCGCGTCCGGGTTCTCACGCCAAGCCGTGTACCGCGCGATCGGGCGCGGCGACCTGCGAGCAAGCGTCGTGTGCTCGCGCATTCGCATCCACCCCGACGATTTTCTGGCCTGGATGGACGGCGACCGTGCCGCCACTAGCCCTTCCTCACCTCGCACCTCGCGTCGGGTCGAGGGGCGCGTTGGTACGCGCAAGAAGCCAGCCCCGGACGGTCTGCGCAGCCTCCTTGCCAAGCAGCGGAGCGCGGCGGCATGAGCGTCGAGCGCGTGCAGCGTAAGAGCGGCACGGTGTGGCGTGTGCGCTGGCGCGAGAACGGCCAGCCTCGCTCGCGGGTGATGGGCAGCAAGCGCGATGCAGAGCTGTTCGAGGCTGACATCACGCGCCGCAAGCGCCTGGGTCAGCTCGCGCAGATCGACGCCGGCCGCCAGACCGTCGCCGAGTTCGCGCGCGAGTGGTGGCGTGTCCATGTCATTCCGAACCTGTCGCCCCGGACCCGCGAGACGTACGCGATCGTCTTTGACAAGCATCTGCTTCCCCGCGTCGGGGACCTCCCGCTGCGCGACGTGACGCCCGCGGTCGTAGCGGGTCTGAGCGCGGACATGCAGGCGGCGGGTGTCGGGCCGGCGGCGGCGCGCAAGGCGCTGACCGTGCTGCAGGGGATCTTTTCGTGCGCCGTCGCCTGGGGGCACGTGCAGAGCAACCCCGTGGTGGGCGTGCGTAAGCCCAGCGCCAAGCGCCAGCGCGCGGTCGTGCCGCCCTCCGTGGCGCTGGTCGAGCGCATGCGCGCCCGTCTGCTCGCCGACCGCCGCCAGCGCGACGCGACGCTGCTCGTCGTTCTCGCCTACGCCGGGCTGCGACCGCAGGAGGCCTTGGCGTTGCCGTGGCACAACGTCCGCGACCGCACGCTGCTCATCGATCGCGCCCAGAGCGACGAAGGCGCGAAGATCACAAAGACCGGCCGCACCCGCTCCGTGCGCCTGCTCGCGCCCCTTGCCGCGGACCTCGCCGCATGGCGCCTCGCGAGCGAACGGTCCGACGACGACGACCTCGTCTTCCCGACCGCGGGCGCCGAGCTATGGCGCGACCACGACTGGCGCAACTGGCGCCGCCGCGTCTTCGACCCACTCGCCGCCAACGTGGGCGCGCCAGGCATGCGCCCCTACGACCTACGCCACGCCTTCTGCTCACTGCTCATCGCCGAAGGCCTCTCCGTCGTCGAGGTCGCCCGCCAAGCCGGACACGCACCGACGATGACGCTCGACACCTACGCCCACGTCATGGCCGACCACGACGGCGCCGACCGCCGCCCTGCCGAAGCTGCAATCCGCGCCGCACGCGAAGCTGAGGTGTCCGGAAAGTGTCCGCCTACGGCCCCGGATCGGTCCCCTCTGCGCGAAAACCCCAGTGTTTCCGGAGAGCCCTCCATCGGACTCGAACCGATGACCCCTTCCTTACCATGGAAGTGCTCTACCAACTGAGCTAGGAGGGCGGGACGCCCCCACTGTACAGCCTGAATCCTGCCCTCGACGATGCTCGCTTCTGCCCGCGCTGCGCCGCGACGGCGCACGTGTCGTTTCCGCGCGAGCTGCGCTGCGAGAGCTGCGGCTACCGCGCGCTCTGGAGCCCGGAGCCGGTCGCGGCGGCGATTCCGCGCGACGAGCGCGGCCGGATCTGGCTGCTGCGCCGCGCCTCCCACGAGGGCGCCGGGCGGTGGACGTTCCCCGGCGGCTACGTCGAGCTCGGCGAGTCCGTCGAGGACGCCGCACGGCGCGAGACGCGCGAGGAGCTCGAGATGGACATCGAGCTCGGCGGGCTCGTCGGCGTGTACTCACGCGCGGAGGAGCGCACGGTGCTCGTCGTGTTCGACGCGCGCGCGCTCGGGATCGGACGCGAGACCGCCGAGGCGTCGGAGGTGCGCGCGTTCGCGCCTGCCGATCTGCCGTGGGACGAGCTTGCGTTCTGGTCGACGGAGCGGGCGCTGCGCGACGCGCTCGCGTAGCGGTGCGCGTTACGCGCGCGCGGCGCGAGCCCCGGCGCCCCTTGCCGTGACCGTGGTGATCGGCACGCCCAAGGGCTTCAGCTTGCTCGGCAGATCGTTGCGCAGCCAGCGTGAGACAGGGGCGGGCAGCGTCGAGACGATGATCTCGTCGTAGCCGTCCATGTTCATCGCGTCGTGGATCGCGTCGTAGGGGTTGTGGTCGCCGATCTTGCCCTCGACCCGGGTGCCGGCGGCCTCCTCGAGCAGCGGCAGCGCGAGCTCTAGCACCATCTGCGCCTCGCGGTCGTCGGTGTCCTCCGGATCGACGAGGCGGTGCAGGCCGTGCGGCGCGATCGGCACGAGCAGCGTGAACACCGCGGGCCCTGTGGCGGCACGCTCGGCAACGGCGTCGAGCAGTGCGGGCGTGGCGGCAGTCCGATGCGCGACGATGAGCACACGGGCGGGCGCGGAGGCTTGCATTCTCGACTCCTTCGGCTCGGGAAGAAGGGGAGATCGTGACATGTGCGCGCTCCGTCGCCAAGGCGCGTTGACGAGCCCGCAAACGGTCCAGGAAGCGGCGCCTCAGGATCCTTTGGCAGGCGTGGGCGCCCGCCCCGCCGACTCAGCGCCTGGCGGCGCGGCGGATCGTCACGGGAACATTGAACTGCTCATAGCCAGATGCCGTGGAATCCGGGCTCGCGTCGCGGCTCACGCGCTGCGCGATCAACGCAAGCGCGCCGGAGCGGCTGTGCGCGAGGCGGCGGCGCGTCGCGCGGTTGAGCCTGACCGGCGGACGGGCGACGTTCACGCCGGGGCCGACCGCGAACCGCGCGGTCGTGCTGACCGCGCGGCCCTTGCGGTCCACGAGCCGGAACGTGCTGCGCGACGCCAGGGCGTTGTCGGGGTTCGGGAACTCCACGCGGTACGTCAGCGTCAGCCACCCGTTGCGACCGGCGCGCGCCGCGTCCCGGTCGAGCACGAGCTCGGGGCTGGCTGACGGGCCGACGCGGATCCGCTCGCAGTCGACGGCGACCTTGTCGTTCTCGTCGGCGACGACGGAATCGTTGCCGGCGCCGCACGTCACGGTGTCCGGGCCGTCGGGGCCATCGGAAGCCTGCGCGTCCTGGAGGGTCGCGTCGATCGAGTCGTCGCCGCCACCGCCGTCGATCGACGTCGGCGCCCCCGGACCCGGTCAGTGAGTTGGCGCGGGCGTCCCCGGTGATGACATCCGGACCGGGGCCGCCGACGACGCCGCTCGTGCGCACGTCATCGCCTTCGCCCGCAGCCGCCGTCGTTCGCCTTCCCGTCGAGCGTGACGCGTACGCCGGCTGCGTCGTGGTCGTCGTAACCGGCGATGGCGCAACAATCGGCGCTGGACTCCATGAGGTCCGCGCCGGCGCCGCCGAGGAGATACGCCCCCGCGCTCGGGCCTGTGACGAGCGTGTCGTTGCCGTCGCCCCCGTCGAAACGGATGAGGCCGTTCGCCGTGTTCTCCATGTGGTCGTTGCCGGCGCCTCCGGCGACCCGGATCGCCCCAGGCCGAGTGTCCGTTCCCGGAATCCAGCGGATGATCGCCCGGTCGTCGTTGTCACCGAGGTCGACGTTCACTCCGCCGCCGTCCGCGACGCGCGAGTCCCCGTCGGGGTCACACGTCGCCTGGCCGAGCGGAAACGGAGCGCACCACAGCTTCGCGCTGATCGGTGCGCCGGCGTCACTGAACTGCACCGCTCCAGCGGAGCCGGGATCGACCGTCAGGTCGTTGCGCTCCCCGGCATACGCCGTGAACTGCGCCGGCCGCCCGGACGCCGTGCCGGCCTGGGCCGCCGCCGCGCCGCCGCCCAAGGCGAGCGCCGCGAGAGCGAGGATGGCTGCCGCGCACCACGCGCTGTGCATGGCGTGATGGTAAGGGCGGGAACGGTGATCGCGCGCATCAGTAATCCGTGTAGACGCGCAATCCACTGGAGTAGCCGCCGAACCGAGACGCTCCGCTTCCAAGCATCTCCAGACCGTCCTCCACACCGAGGAGGGCGTACTTGTCCGGGTCGGTCGAGTAGCACCGGACGCGGTTGAGCAGGCCCAGGCACGTTCCCAGGTTCGCCGACCTGATCTGCGCGTTCGTGTCGTTGATCGCGTTCACGAGATGGGTTCGTGTGATCGCCCCGGAGTAGGTGTTGCCAGACGGCACGGTGCCCAGGACGGTGGTCGCACCACCCCAGTTCTGCGCGTACGGCGTGCCCGACGCGGTGAGGTCGGACACGATGCTCGTAAAGCCGGTCCCGAGCGAGCCGATCTGCGGATCGTGAAACACGATCGGCGCGTCGTACGCCGGTCCGCTCCACGACCGCCACACGCGAAAGCAGTACTCCAGACGCTGCGAGGTCGTCGTGTCCTGGAGCATCGCGCAGATGTACGACCAGCCGAGGGTCCCGGCGTACGTCTTCACATAGCGCAACGCGGTCATCACGAGCTTCGCGCTGGGTGGGTATCCGTTCGACCACGGCCGCGTGCCGATCGCCTGCCCGGTCGAGTAGTCGTGGCGGACGCCGCACCAGTTGGAGCAGTAGTTGTTGTTCGTGGCGGCGTTCGTCCAGAAGCCCCAGGTCGCGCCTTTGGCCTGGCACGCCGACGAGTCCGCCTGCGCGTTGTGGCGCAGCTGGTACGGCTCGCGGGGAACCCCCGGGTCGAAGCCGGTCAGGCTGCCGAGATTGGTGTTGCTCACCGTCAGGAGCGGCGCGCTCGTCGTCGGCGCTTGCGGCTGGGCGAACTTGTACGCCGTGCAGTAGTCGCCGGCGGGCTGGTCCCACGGCTGCGGACTCGGGTACTCGTTCGGCAGCGTTCCCGAGCCGCCCGCCGCCGAATGTCCGGTGAGCGACCATGGCGCAGCGTTCGGCGGCCCGTAGTGGGTGAACGTGGCCGCCTGCACGGACGTCGTCGTCGCTGCGGCCGCGAACGCGAACACGGCCACTCCGAGCGTGCTGGACAACCGGCGGATCCTGCTCATCCCGACCCTCTGCCCTGGGCGTCACCGTAAGCATGAGCCGCCGCCTGGTGCGGAACGTCTGCATCCATCGCGCTCGCAGTTCTCGGCACCAGGGCCCGCGCTCGAACCAGGCCGGGTACCGGCAACATCGTCTTCACGTCCTACCTCCAACACCAAAATGGCCCCCGCCCTCGGAGCCTGGACTACGCGCGCGACGTCGTCCACGGTCTTTCGACTAGGTTTTTCGCTGAACGGTGTCTCGGACCATCAGCGACCATCGAATCCGTCGATCGACTCGAGCACGCGCGCATTCCGGTGACCAGACGTTCGCGGGTCAGTCGACCGCGGTTGCCTCCAGCAAGACGAGCGGTGGTGCTGCCAGGCGCGTGACGCCGAGCACAGTGGTTGTGAAGCGACCTTCGGCGTCCGCGACACGGTCGGCAAGGCTTGCCCAGTGCTTGAACAGCTCGTCGACGTCGGTGCTGTAGACGTTGAGCCGGACGATGTTGGCGAGGGTCATGTCGGCGGCGGCCAGGACGGCCTCGAGGTTGTCGAGGGCCAGCTCGAGTTGCGCGGCCATGTCGCCCGGATGCTGGGGGTTGCCGTCGGCGTCCACCGCGTCCTGTCCGCTGCAGACGAGCTGTCGCTGGTGTCCGGTGATGAGCTGGGCCTGGTCGAATCCCAACTTGGTAGACCAGGACCAGGGGTTGATCGGCGTTCGTTCTGGCATTGCCTCTCCTCTTGGATCGTTGACGTTCTTCATGGCGTAGCTGCTGTGCTCGTCGCTGGTGGATGGCGTTCGACACACATCCGGTCAGCGGCCGCCCTCGGCCTGGATGGCCGGAACGGGCTGCGGCGGCCGGGCCGCCCCGATCGCCCGCGGGCGTCCGGGCAGGCCCAGGCCGGCGAGCGCGCCCACGAGGGACAGTGCGGCGCAGACGGCGATCGCAGCGGCGAAGCCGTGGCTGAACGCCTCGGCCGAGGCGTAGCTCCTGCCCGGCGAACACGGTGACCAGGATCGCGATCCCGAACACTCCGCCGAGCTCGCGCAGCATGCTGTTTGTGCCGGCGGCCTTGCCGATCTCCTCCTGCGCCACCGCGCCGACGACCGCGCTCGCGGCCGGCGAGATCGCCATCGAGGCGCCGATCCCGGCGACGACGAGCGGCGTGATCATCTCGCGCAGAACAGCTGGCCGGGTGATCCGGGTGATCGGTGGCGATGAGAATCGCCTGCGGCGGCGGTCTTATCTCCCACAGTCGATTTTCTGAGAGGGAGGACGTTGTCATGCAGAATGCAGCATCATCCAGCCGCCGGCGCCGGGTCGCCGGGCTCACAGCCGCGGGCGTGCTGGCGCTCTTCGGCGTCGCCGCGGTCGTGCAGGGACTCAACGGGCAGTCCACCGTCCGCGACGCGCTGGCGCTCGAGGGCGTCACCGGTGCGCCGCACATGACCCCGGCGCGGATCGCCGCCAACGCCAAGAAGGCGGGCCTGAAGGACGTCCGGCTGCCGACGTGCTCGGTCGCCGGCACACCGATCGACGATGGCACCAGCGCGCGCTGCTTTGCCGAGTACATGCGCATCGACGCGCTCGTCGCCACGGGCGGCAAGACCTACGCGCAGCTGCCGCCGTTTGCCAGCAAGGACGGCAACGGGACCTACGACATCGCCGCCGCGCTGAAGATGCCCGACGGCGGACCGATGAACAACCCCAAGTCCCAGCTGTGGGTCACCGAGACCGCGCTGACGACAGCGCTGAACACCAGCTACATGGCCCAACAGATCTCGCTGTTCGGCATCGCCGTCGGCGGCGCGTTCGTGCTCGTCGGCCTCGCGCTCGGCGCGGCGGCACTGCGCGGGGTGCAGATCGCGCGGCCATCACCAGCGATCGCACGCCGGCGCGCAGCCGCGGCCTCCATCGAGATCGCCTAACACCACCAGACGACGATGCTCAACCCACCGCAGTCAAGGAGCGCGGTGATGGTGCGTTTCGGCGAGCGCCCGCACGTCGTCTGGTGATCGCTGGCGGCCCGGC
>CAVSHS010000036.1:0-3054 GCA_963727785.1 uncultured Solirubrobacteraceae bacterium | reverse complement strand
GCGCGCTTGAGGCCGCCCTCGCCCTCGGTCCCGGCGGGACGGCGGCGGTGGCGCCGACGGGAATGTTCGGGCCGGACCGGCTGGGACTCATCAGCGCCTCCTACCCACGCGGGGCCGTACATGTTTGGATCGACCGTCACGAGTACGGATCTTGATGGAAAGCCCGCGCAGGGAGCGGTCCGCCCGGGTCAACGCACGGATACGGCGGGTTACGGCCTCGATCCGCCGGCCGTTGCCCGAGGGCAGCGCCCTACGGGAGGATCGCGACGACCCGCGCCGGCGCCGCGCTCGCGCCGGCGATGCGCAGCGGAAAGCAGCTCACCGTAAAGCCCGCGCGGGCAGCTCGGCGAGGTTGCACAGCCGCTCGATCTGCGCGTACTCGAGGTCCATCTGGTGAGCCGCCCAGAAGATCCCGGGGCGCTGCTCGCGCTTGGCGTCCTCGGCCTGCATCCACAGCGGCCGGTCCCAGCCCCAGGCGTCGATCCCCATGACGCGCACGCCGCGGTCGTACAGCCAGCGCGTGGCTTGCGCTGTCACGCCGGGGCCGACGCCGACGTACCGCAGCGTTCCGTAGTGCGCGTCGCGCCCCGTGCGCACGAGGACGATGTCCAGCGGCGCGAGCTCGTGGCCGATCCGCGCGAGCTCGCACCGCACCTCCTCTGCGGTGACGGCGTCGCCGTCGGCCTTCGCCGTGAAGTCCAGCACGACCCCGGGCGCGTGGAACCACTCGAGCGCCAGCTCGTCGATCGTCTTCGCCGGCCGGCCACCGATCGTCGAGTTGTAGTGATAGGGGCGTCGACGTGCGTGGCGCTGTGGGTGCCGAAGCGCAGGAACGTCTCGACCGCCCAGCCCTCGCCGTCGCGCAGCAGATCTGCCGTGACGCCGAAGAGCTGCTCGATGTCCCGCGCGCCGCGATCGTGATCGGCGTAGTCGATGTCCGTGCGCAGCAGATCGGGCAGCTCCGGCGGATCGGGCGTGATCGGCGCCGAGAGGTCGACGAACCTCATGCGATCGGCCGCTGCATCGCCACGCCCTCGAGCTTGACGCCGTCGGGCATCGTCAGCATCGATCGCCCGGTCTCCGGAAGCCGAACGCGCGGTACAGCGGCTCACCGGGCAGCGTCGCCATCAGGGCGAGCGTGGTGAAGCCCTCGGCGCGCGCGGCGCGCTCGCAGGCCTCGAGGATCGCCCGGCCCAGCCCGCGCCGGGTCCAGTCGCTGCGCACGAACATCGCGCGCACCCGCGCCGCCTCGGTGCGCGGGTCCAGCAGGCGGGCGTCGCCGGCGTCGTCGCCCGAGCCGGTGTAGAGCTTGTCGCGCCGGCTCCAGCCGCCGCACGCGACGATCTCGCCGCCGCACTCGTGCACGAGGTACGTGCCGTCCTCGATCAGCGTCATGTCGAGGTGCGCGATGTGGACGGCCGCGCTCGCGGTCTGCCGCTCGTCGTAGAAGCGCGGGAAGAGGTCGAGCACCGAGGCTCGCATGAGCGCGGCGATCTGCCGCGCATCGGACGCCACCGCGAGCCGCTGCGGGGCCGCCGCCGTGATCGTGGGCTGTCCGGCGAGGTCGCTCACCGCCGTAGCGTAAGCCGCGCAGCGGGCTGTTTGTTGGCGTAGCACGTCCGAGGTCGTGCTCCGCATTGCGCCCGGTGGCGCTACGTCGCCGCGAGCCGTCCCAGGCGGGCGAGATGGGCGCGCGGCGCGGGCTCCCAGCGTCGCTGGCACGCAGCAGCGCAAGCAGGGCGCGCACCGCCGTCTCGGCCTCCTGACCCGGTGCGCTGCGACACCAGGAGGCCAGCATCTCGTGCTCGCTGCCGGCGTCTGGACGCGCGACGTGTCCAGCGCCAACAGCTCGCCAAGGCCTCAAGGCGGGCCCGGCATGTCACACGTGGCACATCTACGAGCCGCGCTGCCGTCGGCGGCACAAGCAGAGCGGCGGGGACGCGAGATGGGCGGGAGGTCCGGAGCGCCTACCAGGAGACGAAGTCCTTCGTCATCGCCCGTAGCGACGAACCGCCTTGGGTCCGGTGCCGCGACGAACCCGGACCCGTGGGGCGGGATCGCGACGACGCTCGCATCTCGCCGCCTCGATCAGGCGATCAGCGGTTCCGGCGATCTGGATCTCCTCCCTTGGTCGGCGGATGACCATCATCGCAGGGGTTGAAGTCCATCCGTCACCGGAGGTATCGATGAATCGTCTGCTCCCGCTGTGTGCCGTCGCGGCTGCGCTGGCCTGCGCGGTCGCCGTCCCGCCGGCGATGTCGGCGTCCAAGCGGCTGCCCGACGTCGTCGGGATGAACCATCAGGCTGCTCAGAACGAGCTGCAGCGCGACGGGTTCTACAACCTTCGCGAGCGCGACTGCACCGGCCGCGGCCGGCCGCTGCTGTTCGACCGCAACTGGACGGTGAAGTCGATGACCCCGAAGGCGGGCAAGCGTGTCTCCACAAAGCGGGCGATCACGCTCTGCTCGGTGAAATACTCTGACTAGTAGTGCTTTGCTGCGAATGGCGCGGGGGATGCGTGATGCACGGCACAAACGAGTCGCGGGCGATGCCACATACTGTAGACGCACGACGCCCCCCTCGATTTCGTCGGATCCTCCGAGGTGACCGAGCTCCATTCCTCCCCCCTCAAGGAAGCGCACATGTCGTACTACTGCTCAGAATGCGTAGTGGACTGGCCGGACCAGACCGATGGCGAGCATTGCCCGACGTGCGGCGGTGGCACCGTTCGCAGGCAGAAGCCCACCGACGACGAAGCGGTCCTGAGCCCCCTCGAACTGGCGGAGACCGCACACATGGCGGCTCGCCTCTGTTGGCTGTGGCCCGACGATCACGAGCAGCGCATGGCCGCCGTACAGGCGTGCGCCGCGATCAACGTGGACTACATCGGAGCGCTCGCGCAGATCATGGAGGAGACGGCGCGTCCGCACACGGGGCACGTCGTGAGTTGGCCGAAGCACTGCGGAAGACCGCCGACCGCATCTACGCGGCGCAACAGCCGGGCTAGCAGGAATGCCACGATTGACCAACTGGCTCAGCCTGCAGCGAACGAAG
>CAVSHS010000035.1:0-16270 GCA_963727785.1 uncultured Solirubrobacteraceae bacterium | reverse complement strand
GCCGGCGGGCGTCGTCGTCACGCGCGCTGCGGGAAGAGCCAGCCGAAGCTGCGTTCGGCGTTCGCTCGCGTATTCGGTGACGCCCCGTCTGCATGCCGAAGGCGAGATCCTCCAACGCGGCGCAGCGTGCGAAGAACTCGATGCGCGCCATCGCGGCCGCGAGCGCGCCGTAGGCCTCCGATCGCGTCCTCGAGAACGCCGGGCCCGAAGTCGCGGTACACGCGCGCGAAGTCGACGGCCGGGTCCGTGATGGCCGCGTCGGACCAGTCGATGATCCCGGTGAGCCTCCCGTCGAGCGCGAGGATGTGCTCGGCGCCGAGGTCGGCGTGAGCGACCACGCGCGTACGCGCACGCGGCTGTGGACGGTTCGCATGCACGACGTCGGACGAGATCACGTGGACCGTCGAGATCCTCGAGCCATTCGACCGGGTCAGCGTCTTCGCTCTGGAAGGAGGTCCCGCCACCATCGCCTCGCTCGACGGCGTGCAGCTCGCGCAGGAACCGGCCCAAGCCGGCGTGCCGGCGTTCGGCGGGCGGGAGGCGTCCGAGCAGCGGCCGGCCGGCGAGGCAGCTCATAGGCGAGCACACCGGTCTGGCCTCGTCGGCAAACCGTGGTGTCGGAATTGGGATCGACAGGTGGGGCGCCAGGACGTCGAGCAGGCGAGCCTCGCGTTCGGCGTCGCGGTCGTCGGCAACGCGCAGCACGAGGCCGCCGGCGACGAAGGCCGTGTTGTCGAGCCCTTGGCCGAGCGCGGTGAGCTCGGCGTGCAGCAGCTGCGGCGTGCGCTCGAAGGGCACGAGCTGCACGTTCGCGCGTCGCGCCGATCACGTACCGCAGAACGTGCGGTATGCGCCGAAGCTCGGCGGGGCCGGTGCGGTGTACGCTCCAGGCCAGGTCGCTCGTGAAACGGCTGGGCGAGCACGTCGAGCAGTCGTCGAAACGGCTGTAGGTCGCCGGCACTCGCCGCGGCCAGCGCCTCCTCCACGTGGTGGTTTCGCGGTATGTAGACAGGATTGACCCGGTCCATCGCTTCGGCGATCGCGCGCGGGTCACACGCTTGGGAGGACAGCTGCGCCCGCCAACGGTCTGACCACGCGTCGAACGCGCAGGGTTCGGTGAAGAGCGACCGCGCAGGTGCCGCATCTCCGCGCACCGACGACGAGAGCGCCCGGAAGCACGAGGTGAAGTCGACCGCCTGTGCGTGCAGCAGCGCCAGCAGGTCGTCGATCAGCGCGTCGTCCTCTCCTGTGCCGTCGGCCAGACCCAGCTTGGCATCCATCCCGCGGCCCCAGTACGCGTCGTAGCGGTCGGGGAACGACCGCAGCACATCGGTGGCCGCCGCAACCGCCGTCTCGGGCTCGGCGTCGAGCAGGGGCAGCAACGTCTCGCCCAGGCGCGCGAGGTTCCACTGCGCGATGGCCGGTTGGTTGCCGTATGCGTAGCGGCCGCCGTGATCGATCGAGCTGAACACGGTGGTGGGGTCGAAGGCGTCCATGAACGCGCACGGGCCGTAGTCGATGGTCTCGCCGGAGATCGTCATGTTGTCGGTGTTCATGACGCCGTGGATGAACCCGACGAGCATCCAGCGGGCGATCAGCGACGCCTGGGCGTCGACGACGGCCTCGAAGAACGCGAGGTACGGATTCTCCGCCTCGAGCGCGTGCGGGTGGTGACGGGCGATCGCGTGGTCGGCGAGGCGCCGCACGAGCGCCGGGTCACCGTGCGCTGCCGCGTACTGGAACGTGCCGACGCGAACGTGGCTTGCCGCGACCCGGACGAGCACCGCGCCGGGCAGCAGCGTCTCCCGCGCGACGTCATCGCCGGTCGCCACCACGGCGAGCGCGCGGGTCGTCGGGATGCCCAGCGCATGCATCGCCTCGCTGATCGCGTATTCGCGCAGCATCGGACCGACCGCTGCCTTCCCATCTGCCACCGCGCGCGAACGGCGTGCGACCCGAGCCCTTCAGGTGCAGGTCGCGGCGGCGCCCGTGGACGTCGAGCACCTCGCCGAGCAGGAGCGCCCGGCCATCGCCGAGGCGCGGCGAGAACCCGCCGAA
This sequence comes from uncultured Solirubrobacteraceae bacterium, assembly GCA_963727785.1. Lineage (GTDB taxonomy): Bacteria > Actinomycetota > Thermoleophilia > Solirubrobacterales > Solirubrobacteraceae > CADCVQ01. The sequence goes on along the minus strand of CAVSHS010000035.1, from coordinate 14,212 downwards.
CTGATGGCCGGCGTAGGCCTGCGCCACCGGCGACGCACCGTCGGGCGTGGCGTTGCCGACGAGAGCGGCGACACCGTCGGGTGCTCTCAGCGCATCGGGATCGACACCCAGCTCCGTGGCCAGCTCGTCGTTGAGGGCCAGCAGCCGGGGCGCCGGCGACGGCGTCGCCTGCCATGGCACGTACAGGCCTTCCAGCTCACGAACATAGGAGTTGTCGAACGCGAACAGCGGCCGGGCAGCAACGCTCATCGACCTCAGGCTACCCGGGCCGGTACACGCCGGCGTGAGGCGGCACACCGAAGGATCGGGGCCGCGGAATAAACCGCCGGGGGGCGGAGTCCTTGGTTGCTGAACGCAATCCCAAGGAGGCACCACCCCATGTCCACTCGATCCAACACACGCAAGCACCAGGTCTCGCTGGCGGCCGGCGTCGCGGGCGGGATGCTCGCGCTGCTCGGCTTCGCCGGGCCCGCCCAGGCCAGCGTCAACTCGGCGTTCGACGCCGGGTCGAAGACGCTCACCGTCAGCAGCAACGCCGGCGACGGCATCGACATCGCCTGTCAGGGCTCCGGTCCTGGGCAGGTCATCGTCAACGGCCTCGCTCCTGGCGGCGGGCCCGTGAACTGCGACGCGGTCACGAAGATCATCGTGACCGGCGGCCCCGGCGCCAACGCGATCGATCTGCGCGGCGTGACCGACGAGCTGTTCGTGGCGCTGACCGGCACGGAGATCTCCGGCGGCGGCGACGACGACCTCATCGACGGCAGCGAGCTCCCCGACGTCATCAGTGGCGACGAGGGCAACGACCGCGTCGCCGGCTTCCGCAACCCGGCTTCGGGTCGCGACGAGGTCCTCGGCGGCGAGGGCAACGACACGCTCGTGTGGAACAACGGCGACGGCAGCGACACGATGGACGGTGAAGCCGGTGACGACACCGTCGAGGTCAACGGTGCTGCCGCGGCCGGCGACAGCTTCACGGTCAACCCCAACGGTCAGCGCGTGCAGTTCGACCGCATCAACCTCGTCCCGTTCAACCTCGACATCGGAACGAGCGAGACGCTTGAGATCAACGGCGGCGGAGGAGACGACACGATCGCCGGCGCGTCCGGCCTCGCGACGCTCATCAAGCTCACCATGGACGGCGGCGACGGCAACGACTCGCTGACCGGCGGCAACGGCGACGACGTCATGGTCGGCGGTCCGGGCAACGACCGCCTCGTGGGCGCGCAGGGCCGCGATTCCATGGCCGGCAACGACGGTGACGACACGATGGTGTGGAACAACGGCGACGGGTCCGACGTGATGAACGGTGAAGCCGGTGACGACACCGTCGAGGTCAACGGCGCCGCCGCGGCGGGAGACAACTTCCGCGTCACGCCGAACGGCAGGCGCGTGCGGTTCCAGCGGCTCAACCTCGTCCCGTTCACCCTCGACATCGGCACGAGCGAGCATCTCGACGTGAACGCCGGTGGCGGCGATGACCGGATCGTCGGCAGCAAGGGCCTGGCCCGGCTGATCTCGAGCTCGTTCGACGGACAGGACGGCAAGGACCGGATCACCGGCACCGACGGCGCCGACGAGCTGATCGGCGGCCCGGGCAGGGACGTCATCCGCTCACGCGACAGGTCCGCCGACCTCGTGGACTGCGGCGCCGGTCTGGACCTCGCGATCGTGGATCGCCGCGACCGCGTGCGCGGCTGCAACGTCGTGCTCGTCGCCCGCTTCGCCGGCAGGAGCGCGCTCAAGGCCTGAGCCCGCACTCGACGTCGACGCACTCGGGGCGCTTCCGTGATTGTGGTCACGGGAGCGCCCGTGCGTTGTCCGGCGGTGGGTCGAGCGGTTAGCGTGGCCGCGTGGGGCGCAAGCTCGATCCGGAGGCGGTCGGCGATCATCTCGATCGCCTGTACCGCGCGGCGTGGGCGCTGTGCGGGTCGCGGGAGGACGCCGAGGACCTCGTGCAGGAGACCTATGCCCGGGTCCTGTCGCGCTCGCGCCTGCTGCGCGAGCGCGACGACCTCGGCTATCTGCTGCGCACGTTGCGCAACACGTTCTTGGACCAGGTGCGCCAGCGCGGCCGCCGGCCCGTCGCGGCGCACGTCGCACTGGAGGACATGGATCTCGTCGACCCGCGCGAAGACCTGCGCCCTGAGCACGCCGTCGAGACGCAGGAGCTGTTCGCCGTCATCGCCGCTCTGCCCCCCGACTTTCGCGACGTGCTTGTGGCGGTCGACGTGGCCGGGCTCAGCTACAAGGAGACGGCCGCAGCGCTGCGTGTGCGCACCGGAACGGTCATGAGCCGCCTCTATCGCGCCCGCGAGCGCGTCGCGGACACGCTTAGGCTGTCGGGAATAGAACCGGCCCAGCGAACGTCCTAGATCTAGATGGAGACCCGCACCCCACACGAGCTTTCAGAACGCGACCGCCGTGATCTGGCGGCGCTCGCCGACGGGCGGCTCACCGGCAGGCGCGCGGCGGCGCTCGAGGCGCGGGTCGCAAGCGAACCGGCGCTGGCGGCCGCGCTGGCGCGTCAGCGCAGTGCGAGCACGACCACGCGGCATGCCGCGGCGGCCATCAGCGCCCCGTCGTCGCTGCGCGAACGCGTTGACGCGGCGCCGAGGGCGCGTGCTTCCGCGCGCCGTCGCCGAGCACTCGTGCCGGCGGTCGCTGCGCTGGCCGCGGCGGCACTCGCAGCGGTGCTCGTGCTGCCCAGCGGCACTCCGGGCGCCCCGAGCGTCGTCGAGGCGGCGGCACTCGCCCAGCGCCCCGCGGTCGAGCCGGCACCGCGCCCCGCGACGGGGAAGCTGCTCGACCGCCGGGCCGCCGGACTGCCCTTCCCCGACTGGCTGCAGAAGTTCGGCTGGCGCGCGGTCGGCGCGCGCACCGACACCCTCGACGGGAGGCGCATGACGACCGTCTTCTACGCCAAGGGCGCGCGACGGATCGCCTACACGATCGTCGGCGGCGCCGCGCTCGACGAGCCCGGCGGGAGCGACCGCGTCGTGGAGGGCACCCGCGTACGGCTCGTCCGAGCGGGACAGCGGGCACTCGTGACGTGGCAGCGCCGCGGCCACACCTGCGTGCTGTCGGGAACGGCGGACCCCGAGACCCTGCGCAAGCTCGCCGGCTGGAAGGGCAAGGGCGCCGTCGAGTTCTGACCCGAAGCGAGACCACGGTCTCTGGCTGGCGCAACCCCCTTCCAAAGCAGGTGACGCGGGCCGACCAACGCCAGCCCGCCGTAGACATCGGACGGTGGTGCGCCGGCGCCGCGCCCAGTTGACTGGACCGCGTGCACGGGCCCGACACGAGCATGGGACCGGGCGCCACCGCGATCGGGGAGCGCGCGCTCGGTCCCGACCTGCGCGCGGGCTGATGCTGTGGTTCATCGCGCTGGCGAACTCCCACTACTTCCTCGACGCGCCGCGGTTCCTCGGCGGCTATCCGCTCGACGGCGGGCCCGTCGACCGCGCGGTCACGTGGGTGATCTCCTCCTTCGTGGACGGGCGCGCCTTCCCGCTGTTCGGCCTGCTCTTCGGCTACGGCGTCGCGCAGGTGGTCCGCCGCCAGCACCAGCGCGGGAGGAAGGGCGTGCGCCGGCTGCTCTGGCGCCGCGCGGCGGCCCTGATCGCCATCGGCTTCTGCCACGCGCTGCTGCTCTACGTCGGCGACATCCTCGCGGCGTACGGGGTGCTCCTGGCGCTCGGCGCCTGGGCCGTGTGGTGGCGCGACCGCTGGCTGCTCGCCTGGGCCGCGCTCTTCTTCGTGATGACGGCACTGCCGGACGCGGCCGCCTCACCGACTCGAGCGTGGGGCCGTCGGCGGCCGAGCTGCCGCCGCGACCCCTGGACGGCGATCGTCGAGCGGCTGCCGGTGCAGCCCTACATCATGCTGCTCGGCCCGATCGGCTTCGCCTGCCCGTTCCTGCTCGGCCTCTGGGCCGGCCGGCGCCGCATTCTCGAGCAGCCCGAGGCCCACCGCCGGATGCTCGGTGTCGTCGCCGTCGTCGGCATCGCCGCGGGCGTGCTCGGCGCACAGCCGCGTCTCGCTGGTCCTGGCCCGCGCAGCCCGCTGCCCGGGCGACGACGGGTTCGGCCTGGTGCGCGCCCTGCACGCGCGACCGGCATCCTCGGCGGGGCGGGATACGCCGCCGCGCTCACGCTCTCTCGATGCGCGATCGCGGGCTCGCCCGGCCGCGGGGTCAGGGCGCTCGCCGCCACCGGCCAACGGTCGCTGACGTGCTACCTCGCCCAGTCGGTGGTGTGGGCGGTCGCGTTCACCCCGTTCCTGCTCGACCTCGCCGACCGGCCCACTGTGACGACCACCGCCCTGCTGGCGACCGCGACCTGGCTGGCGACGGTCGTGCTCTCCGACGCGCTGGCGCGGGCGGGCAGGCGCGGGCCGTTCGAGGTGCTGCTGCGCCGTGCGACCTACGGCCGGCACCACCTCGCCGTGACGACGTGCGTCTCCATCGGGAAGCAGGCGCCCTCGTCATCGGTGTAGTCGCTGCTCGTCATCCTGGGCGACGATCTCAGACTGAGCCGGGCAACTCAAAGTGCAGGAAATGCACTGGCGACGCCTCCAGCCGTGCGCGACACTCGACGCGTGCGAACCTACGGCCATCGCCGGCCGCTGCCTGGTACATGAGCGTCGTGGATGGCGTCACCCACATCCAACGGGGCCGCGGGTCCTATGCGAGGCGGGCCTGGACCGAGGCGTACGAGTCGCTGTCACACGCCGATCGGGCGGTGCCGCTGGCAGCCGAGGATCTCGAGTTGCTGGCGACGGCGGCCTACATGCTGGGCCGCGACGCGGACTACCTGAGCGCCATGGAGCGTGCGTATCGCGCGCACCTGGATGCGCGGCGCAGGGCTGCGCGCGGCGCGCGCGCGTTCTGGATCGCGATCAACCTCATCCTGCGGGGCAAGACGGGCGGCGCGACGGGCTGGCTCGGGCGTGCCCGGCGGCTCGTCGAGCGCGAGGACGGTGACTGCGCGGAACGGGGCTACCTGTTGCTGGCGCTCATGTTCGAGCACGTGGCGGCCGGCGATCTCGAGGCCGCGGTCACCGTCGCGACCGAGGCCGCTGCGATCGGCGAGCGCTTCGGCGATACGGACCTGCTCGCCCTCGCCGCGCAGGATCACGGCATCCTCCTGATCGAGATGGGGAGGGTCGTGGAGGGTCTGGCGCTGCTGGACGAGGCAATGGTGGCGGTGACCGCGGGCGAGCTGTCGCCGATGGTCAACGGGTTCGTCTACTGCGGCGTGATCATGGGATGTCAGGCCGCCTACGAGCCGCGGCGCGCGCAGGAGTGGACCGAGGCCCTGACGCGGTGGTGCGAACAGCAGCCCGACATGGTCAGCTTCACCGGCAGGTGCCTCCTGCACCGGGCCGAGATCATGCAGCTGCGCGGCGCCTGGCCCGATGCGCTGCAGGAAGCGCGGCGGGCCGGTGAGCGGTGCGCGCTGGCGAGCAACGAGTCGGCGGCCGCCCGAGCCTCTACCAGCAGGGTGAGATCCACCGCCTGCAGGGGGAGTTCGCCGCGGCCGAGGAGGCCTATCGCGACGCGCGTCGCGGCGGCTGCGAGCCGCAGCCGGGTCTCGCGCTGCTGCGCCTGGCGCAGGGCAACGGCGACGCTGCGGCCGCCGCGATCGGCCGCCTGGTGGGCGAGACGATCGAGCGATCCAAGCGCGTGCGGCTGCTGCCGGCCCGCGTCGAGATCATGCTGGCGGTCGGCGATGTCCAGGCGGCGCGGCGGGCCAGCGACGAGCTGCAGGAGCTCGCCGAGCGCTGGACGGGGACGATGCTGGACGCGATGGCGGCGCACGCCCGCGGGGCGGTCGCCCTGGCCGAGGACGATGCCCGGACGGCGCTCGTCGCGCTGCGTCGCGCCGAGGAGGCCTGGCGGGGGCTCGACGCACCGTACGACGCGGCGCGCGCCCTCGTGCTGATCGCGCGGTGCTGCCGTGCGCTGGGCGACGACGACAGCGCGACGCTGGAGCTGGACGAGGCCCGTGCGGTGTTCGCACGGCTCGGCGCGGCACCTGACCTCGCCCGTGCCGGCAGCCTCACCAGCCGGGCTGCGGACGCCGCCGCGCACGGCTTGACGGCACGCGAGCTGGAGGTGCTGCGCCTGGTCGCCGCCGGCAGGAGCAACCGGGAGGTCGCCGCAGCACTCGTCATCAGTGAGCACACGGTCGCACGCCACATGCAGAACATCTTCGCCAAGCTCGGCGTCCCGTCGCGTACCGCGGCGAGCGCGTTCGCATACGCGCACGACCTGCTCTGAGGCCTCGGCGTGGTCAGAAATGACCACGCGGCTGCCCGGGCCAAGTTGGTCAATGCAAGCGATGGCGCCGGCGGTGGAGCGCCGTAGCGTCGCTCACTCCACGACGATCGAATGACGGAGTGACGACATGGCGACACAGCGTGCGGCGACGACGAGCGGGAGCGACCTCGAGGCTCGCGGGCATCTGCTCAGCGGTCTGCCGGTCACGCAGCGACGCGAGCTGCTGGCCGGCGTCTCGACCGCGGTGCTCGAGGGCGGCGATGGCCCGCCCGTCCTCCTGCTGCACGGACCGGGGGGGAATGCGACCCACTGGATGGAGGTGATCCCGGATCTCGCGAGGACGCATCGCATGATCGCCCCCGACCTGCCGGGCCAGGGCGAGTCGTGGCTGACGGACGACGGCGCGCTGGACGTCGAGCGCGTGGTGGCTTGGCTTCGCGAGCTGATCGAGACCACCTGCCCGTCGCCCCCGGTGGTGGTCGGCTACGCGCTGGGCGGCGCGATCGCGATGCGCTTCGCCGCCGAACATGGCGACCGGCTCAGCCGGCTGGTGCTCGTGGACGCGCTCGGCCTGACCGGCTTTGAGCCCGCGCCCGAGTTCGGTCGCGCGTTGAACGGGTTCCTGGCGCAACCGACCGAGCAGACGTTCGACGACCTGTGGCGCTACTGCGCGCTCGATCTGGACGGCGTGCGCGGGCGGATCGGCGAGCGCTGGGAGCCCTTCACGGCCTACAACCTCGACCGTGCCCGCACGCCGAGCGTCATGGCGGCGCTCGGCGGCCTGATGGCGCACTTCGGGCTGCCGGCGATCCCGCCGGCGGAGCTCGAGCGAATCGCGGCCCCCACGACCCTGATCTGGGGGCGCGACGACCTTGCCACCGCGCTGTCGATCGCCGAGGCCGCGAGCGACCGCTACGGCTGGGCGCTGCAGGTCATCGAGGACTGCGCCGACGACCCCCCGATCGAGCAGCCGGCAGCGTTCCTGCGGGCGCTGCGGCCGGCGCTCGGCGCGCACGGCGTCACCGTGCCCGTCTCCGAGCCGCATGAGCGAGCACTCGCCGCGGCCGGCTTCCGCGGCGAGATCGTCGGCCGCGACGACACCGCCTACGACGATCTGCGCAAGGTCTTCAACGGGATGATCGACCGCCGCCCGGCCCTGATCGCGCGCTGCGCGGATGCGCGGGACGTGTCGGCCGCCGTCAACTTCGCCCGCGACAGCAGTCTGTCGCTGTCCGTCTACGGCGGGGGACACAACGTCACCGGCAACGCGGTCTGCGACGACGGTGTCACGATCGACCTGCGGCCGATGAAGGGCATCGAGATCGACGCCGAGGCGCGCACCTGCCGCGCCGGGGCCGGGCTGACGTGGGGCGAGCTCGACGCGGCCACCCAGCAGCACGGCCTCGCCGTCACCGGTGGGCGGATCTCGACCACCGGCCTCGGCGGGCTCGTGCTCGGCGGGGGTCGGGCTGGATCGAGCGCGTGTGCGGCTACTCGGTCGACAACCTGCTGTCCGTCGAGACGGTCACAGCGGACGGCCAGATCGTGACCGCCTCCGAGCGCGAGAACCCGGACCTCTTCTGGGCCACGCGCGGCGGCGGCGGCAACTTCGGCGTCGTGACGAGCTTCGAGTTCCGGCTGCACCCGATCGGACCGACCGTCCTCGCGGGGATGCTGCTGTACCCGGCGGCGATGGCGGCCGCCGTGCTGCGCAACTTCCGCGACACGATGGCCGACGCGCCCGACGAGGTCGGTTCGGGTGTCGCGCTGCTCACGGCGCCGCACGAGGAGTCGATCCCAGAGCCCGTACGCGGCCAGCCCGTCGTCGGCGTGATCGTCTGCTACGCGGGGCCGGTCGAGCTGGGTCAGCAGGCGCTTGCGCCCCTGCGTGAGTTCGGTCCTCCCGCGCTCGACACGGTCGGGCCGATGCCGTACACGGCCGTCCAGCAGCTGCTCGACGACAGCTACCCCGCCGGGATGCGCAACTACTGGACCGGCGACTTCCTCAGCGGGCTGCCCGACGAGGCGATCGAGGTGATGTGCCGCTTCCACCTGTCGGCGCCCTCGCCGCTCACCGGGACGGCGACGTTCCCGGGCGGCGGCGCGCTCGCGCGGGTGCCGGACGGCACGATGGCGATCGGGCAGCGCGGGGCGCCGTTCAACATCCACATCACCTCGCTGTGGGCGGACCCCGCCGATGACGACGCGAACATCGCCTGGACGCGCGCGTTCAGCGCTGCGATGAAGCCGTTCACGACAGGCCGCGTGTACGTCAACTTCATCGGCGACGAGGGCCAGGACCGGGTGATCGCGTCATTCGGAGCCGAGGGCTATGCGCGGCTGCAGGCGATCAAGCAGCGCTACGACCCGTACAACCTGTTTTGCAGCAACCAGAACATCAAGCCCAGCAGGGCGGAGAGGACGCAACCGTGACAACGTCGATCGATCAGGGCGGCATGGATCGCGAGCAGTGGCGTCGCACGATCCTGGAGGTCGCCGCGGCGGTGGCGCCGGGCTGGGAGCGCTGGCGCGCGCGCATCGAGGACGCCACGGCGCCCGTGCGCGAGTGGATGATCGCGCAGCTCGCGGCGCAGGCAGGGGACACGGTGCTCGAGCTTGCCGCCGGCGCCGGCGACACCGGCTTCGACGCTGCCGAGATCGTCGGCGAGCGCGGGCGCGTGATCTCGACCGACGTCTCGCCGGAGATGGTGGCGGTGGCGCGGCGCCGCGGTGCCGAGCGCGGGTTGCGCAACGTGGAGTACCGGGTGATGGACGCGGAGGGCATCGAGCTCGACACCGATTCGGTCGACGGCGTGCTCTGCCGCTTCGGGTTCATGCTGATGGCCGACCCCGCTGCGGCGCTTGCTCAGGCGCGCCGTGTCCTTCGCCCCGGCGGGCGGCTCGCGCTGGTGGTGTGGGGCGCCCCCGAGCGCAATCCATGGATCTCGATCCTCGGCCGGACGCTGGTCGAGGGCGGTCACGTGCCGCCACCGGAGCCGGCGGACCCGTCCCCGTTCAGCATGGCGAACGCGGACGGCACGCGAGCGCTGCTGGCGGGCGCCGGCTTCACCTCGGTGCGCACGGAGGAGGTACCGGTGCGCTTCACGTTCAGCACCGTCGAGGAGTACGTGAGCTACGCCACCGACACGGCCGGTCCAGCCGCGATCGTGCTCCGCAGCATGTCTGAGGACGAGCGCAGAGCGGTCACGTCACAGCTCGAGCAGGCGTTCAGCTCCTTCTCCGCTGATCGCGGCTACGAGCTTCCGGGCGTCGCCCTGGCCGCGGTGGCGAGCTGAGAGTTCTCGGGACGCCTCGCAGCCGTCCCGTCGGCGCCGGCGAGCTGGTTGCATGTGACGTCCCGCCCGAAAAAGGAGCCGCTATGGACTGGAGCCTCGAAGTCGTCGTGCTTCCGGTGAGCGACATCGAGCGCTCGATCGCGTTCTATCGAGACAAGCTCGGCTTTCACCTCGACCACGACACCCAAAACGAACACATGCACGTCGTCCAGCTCACGCCGCCGGGCTCCGGCTGCTCGATCGTGTTCGGTGACCTGCCCAGCCAGACCAGGATGCCGCCCGGCTCGATGAAGTCCCTGCAGCTCGTCGTCTCCGATGCGGCTGCGGCGCGCCAGGAGCTCGTCGATCGGGGTGTTGAGGCATCCGAGACGACGGTCTTCACCGAGGCCGACGGCGGAACGTTCTTCGGCTTCCACGACCCGGACGGCAACTCATGGGCGGTGCAGGAGATCCGCGCGCGGGCCCAGACGCCGCTGATGCCCAAGGGCCACGGCAGGTTGGGCGGGTGGGCGGGCCGCTGACGCGGGCCCGCATGAGCGTCACGCCCCGAGATCCCTCGCCGTCTGTCGCACGAGCTGAAGGGCGTCCTCGGGGTCGGTGAAGCGGTTGCCGAACTGCTCGTGCGCCTCGAGCTCGAGCTGCAGGAGGCTGCGGCTGCCGTCCATCGCCTGCAGCACCCAGCCGACGAGTTCGCCCTCGAGCGTCGTCCGCGGTTCGGCGGCGGATACGCCGTGGTCGCGAGCTGGCCGCGCCTGCGGGAAGCCGTTGGACGAGGTCTGGTCGTACGCGGCGTAGATCCTGCCGGCGCGGCGCACGTCGGTGCGCCAGCGCCAGATCGAGGCCTCCTGCGACGACGCAATCCGCATCGCGATCTCGTCGCCGGGCAGCACGCCGATCGGGTTCTGCAGTGGAAAGAACGCATGCGCCCAGCTCGACTTGACCGAGGGTGGCTCGTTGTCGAGCACGATCGTCGGCGTCAGCCGGCAGCGAAACCAGCCGCAGATGCCGTGCATGACGCCGGGCCGCATGACGCTCACGGTGACCTCGGCGTCGAAGTCCGTGGCGGCGGACTCGTCGAGCTCGGTGGTGAGCAGCAGCGCCGGCCGAGTGAGGAAGTCGTCGGAGTGCAGCTGCGGCATCTGGACGTTGTTGACCTGGCAGTAGCGGATCGAGCTGAGGTCGATGCCGTGGCGGTCGGTCGGGCGGTCGTGCAGCATCCCGTAGACGCGGTCGGCCTGGACGGCGGCGATGTGCAGTTCGACGGCGGCGGGAATGCTCCGTGCGCCGGGCTTGAGGAAGCGCCGCCGCGCGTCGGCCAGGAAGCCGACCATGCCCTCGCCGACGCCGAAGTTCCACAGCGTCTCGCTGATCAGCACGTCGGCCGGCTCGGGCAGCTCGACGCGGTAGGAGCGGTCGTTGAAGAACTCGACGCGGTCGTCGAAGCGATTGATCCTCGCGATCTCGCGCGCGAGGTTGATGACCGGTCCCTCCTCGATCGCGAAGACGCGCGCGGCGCCGGCCTCGCAGGCGAAGTAGGCGAGCAGCCCGCTTCCGGTCCCGACGTCGACGACGACGTCGCCGGGCTGCACGACCTCGAGGATCGCCTCGCGGAGGCGGTCGACGCGGTCGGCGTCGGCCAGCAGGCTCGCGTGGTAATGCAGGAGTCCGACGTCGTTGAACCAGGTCATCGCGCATAGCAAGCTACTCGTGCAGGTCGCAGACGGTGCGAGGACAGGGTCGATCAGTTCGCGATTCTCACGTTCGTCACGGGCCGCCAGACGAGGGGCGTCCTGGGATCCACCGTGGCGGGCGGGGGGTAGCTCCTGACAGCGGGCCGCTTTCCGACGAAGACCTCGTATCCGCCCGAGCGGGCGACGTGGCAGTACACCGATCCGGTGAGGTACATCCCCCGTTCGTCGCGCTCTGCCCCGTTGACGTCGTTGAGGCCCGCGCCGCGCCCCTGGTAGCAGTAGATGCCCGGTGCCGGGTTGCTCGTCGGCGTGCCGTCGGGGCGGGGTGGGGACGGCGCGGCGCCGTCGGGGTGGGGGTTGCTGCTCGTGCAGACCTCACGCGTCGCGAAGTTCTGGAGCGGACGTCCCGACGCGTTCGAGGAAGCGGACATCGTCTCGATGGTGCAGCTGGTGCCAAGCTCCATATCGGCGGGTGTTCCGGCGACGTCGAGCCTCCTCAGGGTGTCGCGCTCTGGAAGCTTTCCGCACAGGGATGTGCGCTTGTCGCCGGCCGGGGCGGCCACGACGTAGGGCCCGCCACGGCGGCCGTCCTGTGAGACCGACTCTCCCACCAGGGCGTACCTGTGCCCGGCCTTGCTCTCAAGCCAGCGCCCGCTGCTGTGCTTGAACGTGCAGCTCGCCGGCTTGATGGTGTCGATGTGTACGCAGGGGACGCTGCCGTTGCGGATCCGCACGATGCGGCAGTTGGAGAGGATGCCCTTCCCGTGTGTCGCCTCGATGATCACCGGGTCGCACTTCGACACGACGGGCTTCTGGCCGAGCGTGCCGTGTTTCCTGTAGCTGCGGTCGGCGGGGCTGGGGTCGGCATTGCCGGCCGCATCGATCGCGTGCACCTCGAACACGCTGTGCTCGCCAAGCGCGATGGCCAGCGTCAGGTCGGCGCGGATGTGAGGCGAGCTGCAGCGCTCGAAGCGGCGACCGGGGTCCAGCGCCTCGGGTTGGCGGGGTCGTAGGTGCGGCACTCGAACGTCGAACCCGGCGCGCTTGACTCGAACGTGAACGTCGGTGGCACGTCGCCGACCGTCTCGCCGTTCTGGGGTCCGGCGGTGATCGTGGTCTCCGGCGTGTCTGCGCCGATCCAACCCCCGAGCCCGGCACCCAGTGCCGCCTCCGGCAGTGCTTCAGGGCCGGACCCGGCACCCGCTCGGGCGGGCACCGTGGCGAATGCTGCGGTGGCGGCGAGCGTGGCCGTCGCGACGGCCATTCCCAGACGCCGGCGGGTCGCGGTGGCGCTCATGTCATCGTCCTCCTGTCCTTGTCTGCTGTCCTGGCTCGCGGTCGTCGCAACGCAGGAGCGAGATCGCGTAGCGCCATGTGCCTTCCTCGCCGCGCCGCACCACGTTGATGGCGTGCTGTGCGACGACGAGCGCCGTGTCGCGCGCCTGCAGCACGCGCCATGGATCGGCGAGGTAGGCGAGGTCGTGGGGCCAGCGCTCAGCAACCCGTGCGATCTCGCCTGCGCCGCGCGCCTCTCTCGCCACGTCGGCCATCACGAGTACCGCGCCGTCCTCGAACAGCTCGGCGATCGCGTCACGGTCGCGGACGGTGACGGCGTCCTCGAACAGCGTCTCGAGCTCCTCGGGCGTCCGCGCTCCTGGTCTCATGGCCGGCGAGCGTATGACCGCAGGGCCCGGGAGCCCATCCCAGAAACGTGGTGTTTCGTTCCCGGGCCCGCCGACCTACGATGCGCTCATGGGGACGTACGCCAGGGAGCGTGCGAAGGACCGCATCACGGAGCTCGCAGCCCGCGGTGACGATCTCGTCACGTTCTGGCGGGAGTCCACCGAGCTGCTGGAGCGCACCGTGCCGCACTACTGGACGCCGTGCTGGTTCACGCTCGACCCGGCATCGCTGCTGGTCACGAGCCACTTCCACGACGGCCTGGCGGAGCTTCCAGCCGAATGGATGGCAAATGAGTACTACGAGGACGACGTCAACAAGCTCACCGACGTGGCGCGCTCAAGCGCGGCATCTCGACGCTGCACGAGGCCACCGGCGGGGATCCCTCCAGCAGCCGGCGCTGGCACTGGAACATGACGTTGGGCGGCGATCAGGAGATGATCGCGGCGCTGCGCACGCCGGCTGGTGAGGTGTGGGGGGCGCTCAGCCTCTATCGCGAGCCGGGAGCGGCGATGTTCGACCGCGACGACGTCGAGTTCGTGCGCTCGCTCGCTCCATGCTTTGCCGAGGGCGCGCGCCGCGCGCTGCTGGTCGGCGAGGCGTCAGACCCGGAGGGGCCGCAGTCGCCGGGCCTCGTGGTCCTGTCGCAGGACTGGAACGTCGAGTCGGTCACGCCCGGCGTCGAGCGCTGGCTCGCCGAGCTTCCGGATGGCGACTGGGATGCGGGCAGGCTGCCGTCGTCGGTGCTCGCCGTCGCCGGCCGCGCGCTGCGCACCGCCGAGGACCCGGACAGTCCCGGGGAGGTCGCGGTCTCGCGCGTGCTCGCGCGATCGGGCACGTGGGTCGTGCTCCACGGCGCGGCGCTCGTCGCGGACGGTACGCGCCGCGTGGCGGTCATCGTCGAGCCGGCGCATCCGGCGCGGATCTCCCCGCTGCTGATGTCGGCCTACGGCCTGACCGAGCGCGAGCAGGACGTCACGCGGCTGGTCCTGCAGGGCGATTCCACGGCGCAGATCGCCGAGCGCCTCGTCGTGTCGCCGCACACGGTGCAGCAGCACCTCAAGAACGTCTTCGAGAAGACCGGCGTGCGCAGCAGGCGCGATCTCGTCGGGAAGGTGTTCTTCTCCCACTACGAGCCGCGGATGCGCGACAACGAGCAACGTGCGCTGCGCGAGCAGCCGCTGCGAGGCGGGCCGTTCCCCGCGTAATCCCTCCGCGGATCCAGCCCGGGTCGGTCGTGACGAGGGCACGGCTGCCGGTGA
>CAVSHS010000034.1:0-11005 GCA_963727785.1 uncultured Solirubrobacteraceae bacterium | reverse complement strand
AGAACCAGACCGCCCGCTACGAGAGCTCGGACCGCCCGCTGTTCGAGAAGAACGTCAAGTCGCTGTGCGCGGACTGCAAGATCCTCTACTCCAACGCCACCCAGGACGCCTCCAAGCAGCAGTCGCAGGCCGAGGCCGCGCTGTCGCAGGGCGTCGACGTCCTCGTGCTCGATCCCGTCGACGGAGCCGCCGCTGCTGCGATCGTCAACCAGGCGAACGCCAAGAAGGTGCCGGTCATCAGCTACGACCGTCTCCTGCTGAACTCCAAGCCCGACTACTACGTCGAGTTCGACAGCCCGGGCGTCGGCAAGCTGCAGGCCAACGCGCTCGTCGACAAGCTGAAGAAGGACGGCAAGAAGGGCTCGATCGTCATGATCAACGGCGACCCGGCCGACAACAACGCCAAGCTGTTCAAGCAGGGCGCCCACTCCGTGCTCGACAAGAGCGGCTTCAAGATCGGCAAGGAGTACGACACGCCAGGCTGGACGCCCGCCAAGGCGCAGTCCGAGATGGATCAGGCGATCTCGGCGCTCGGCAAGAACGGCTTCGTCGGCGTCTACGCCGCGAACGACGGCACCGGCGGCGGCGCGATCGCGTCCATGAAGGGCGCGGGCATCGACCCGAAGACGCGTCCCGTCACGGGCCAGGACGCCGAGCTCGCCGGGATCCAGCGGGTCCTCGCCGGCGAGCAGTACATGACGATCTACAAGCCGATCGTGCCGCTCGCCAAGGCAGCCGCTGAGTGGGCCGTCGCGCTCGCCCAGGGCAAGCCGGTCAGCGGTACCAACACGAAGGAGAACAACGGCAAGGTCGACGTCCCGACGCTGAAGATCGACGTCAAGGCCGTGACCGCCGACAACGTCAAGGACACGGTCGTCGCCGACGGCTACTGGAAGGCGAGCGAGATCTGCACCGCGAAGTACGCCGCCGCCTGCAAGAAGCACGCCATCAAGTAGGAGGACATGATGACCACGGCCTCCACCACATCGGCTCCGGAACGTCCCCTGCTCGAAGCCAAGGGGGTGAGCAAACGCTTCGGGGCCGTGGAGGCCCTCACCGGCGTGGACTTCGAAGTCCACGCCGGTGAGGTCGTCGCGCTCGTCGGCGACAACGGCGCCGGCAAGTCGACGCTGATCAAGGCGATCGCCGGCATCCAGCCCGGCGAGGAGGGCACGTACTACTTCAATGGCGAAGAGGTCTCGGTCGGCTCGCCGACGGACGCCACGCGCATCGGCATCGCGACCGTCTACCAGGACCTCGCGCTCTGCGACAACCTCGACGTCGTCGCGAACCTGTTCCTCGGCAGCGAGCTGATCGAGCACGGCCCGCAGGCACTGCTGAAGGTGCTCGACGAGATCGGCATGGAGAACAAGGCACTCGAGCTGCTCGAGTCGCTGTCGGTCAAGACGCTGCGCAGCGTGCGGACCGAGGTCGGCGCGCTCTCCGGCGGCCAGCGCCAGTCGGTCGCGATCGCGCGCTCGCTGCTCGGCGACCCGAAGATCGTCATCCTCGATGAGCCGACAGCGGCGCTCGGCGTCGCCCAGACCGAGCAGGTGCTCGCGCTCGTCAAGCGCCTGCGCGAGCGCGGCCTCGGCGTGATCCTCATCAGCCACAACATCGCCGACATCTTCGAGGTCAGCGACCGGATCATCGTGCTGCGGCTGGGCCGCCGCGTGGCTACGTTCGTCGCGAAGGAGTCGACGCCGAACGAGGTCGTCGGCGCGATCACCGGTTCGCGCGCGCTGCACCCGGCCGACCAGGCGGCGCAGAACGGAGAGACGTCATGAGCACGGTTGCAGCACCGCCCCCGGCGCCGACCGCCAGCGACGAGCACCGCGATCTGCGCGCCACGCTCACGACGCGTCTGGCGCAGCTCGGATCGCTGCGCGTCGCCTTCGTCCTCGCGGTGATCTGGATCGTCTTCCAGAGCCAGAACGACAACTTCCTGTCGTCGTTCAACCTCACGAACCTCGTCCTGCAGATCGCGGGCGTCGGCACGATCTCGATCGGCATAGTCCTGATCCTGCTGCTCGGTGAGATCGACCTCTCGGTCGGTGCGGTCAGCGGCCTCGCGGCCGCGGTCATGGCGGTGCTGAACGTCAAGCACGGCTGGGGCGCGCCGGCGGCGATCGCCGCGGGCCTGGCGACCGGCGCGGCGATCGGCCTGCTCAACGGGTTCTTCGTGACGCGCTTCAACATCCCGTCGTTCGTCGTCACGCTCGCGGGCCTGCTCGCCTGGCAGGGCGCGCTGCTGCTCGTGCTCGGCTCGACCGGCACGGTCAACATCACCGACGACACGATCACCGGCCTGACCGGCACGTTCTACGGCGACGTCTTCGGCTGGGTCATGGTGGTCGTGATCGTCGGCGCGTTCGCGCTGTCGGGTGGGCTGGAGCGCATGCGGCGCTCACGGGCCGGCCTCGCGCCGCCGAACCTCGTCGGATTCATCGTGCAGATCGCGCTCGTCGCCGTCGGGATGATCGCCGCGGTGCTCGTGCTCTCGTCGGATCGAGGGATCCCGCTTGCGGGCCTGATCCTGATCGGCCTGTGCGCGCTGTTCGTGTTCATCACGACGCGGACCGTCTTCGGCCGCCACGTGTTCGCCGTGGGCGGCAACGCCGAGGCCGCGCGGCGCTCGGGAATCCGCACGACCCGTGTCCGGTTGATCGTGTTCACGCTCGCCTCGACGCTCGCGGCGGCCGGCGGGATCATGCTCGCCGCGCGCCTGCTGGCGGTCAACCAGGGCTCTGGCGGAAGCGACCTGCTGCTGCTCGCGATCGCCGGGCCGGTGATCGCGGGCACGAGCCTGTTCGGCGGGCGCGGCTCGGTCTGGCACGCGCTGCTCGGAGCGCTTGTGATCGGCTCGATCGCCAACGGCATGGACCTGCTCGCGCTCGAGTCCTCGGTGAAGTTCATGATCACCGGCGCCGTCCTGCTCGTCGCGGTCGTCATCGACGCGGTGATCAAGACGCAGCGCGAACGGGCGGGGGCGGGGCGCTAGCCCCGCGGCCATGGCCACCGAGGACCTCGAAGGCAAGGTCGCGCTCGTCACCGGCGCCAGCCGCGGCATCGGCGCCGCGGTCGCGCGCCGGCTGGCGGGCGCGGGCGTCGCGCTCGGGCTGGGCTCGCGCAGCGGCGACGATCTCGGGATCGAGGGCGCGGTGGCGATCGCCACCGACGTCCGCGATCCCGCGGCGGTCGACGCGCTCGTGGCGGCGACGGTGCAGGCGCACGGGCGCCTGGACATTGTCGTCGCCAACGCCGGCGTCGGGGCGTACGGTCCGTTCCTGCAGCTCGACCCCGAGCAGCTCGAGCTGATGATCGACGTGAACCTCAAGGGCGTCATGTACACGGCGCGCGCGGCGCTTCCGCACCTGCTGTCCGCCGGCGGCGGGGACTTCGTGTCGCTCGCGTCGGTCGCCGGCGTGAACGCGTTCCCCGGCGAGGCGGTCTACAACGCGTCGAAGTTCGGCCAGGTCGGCTTCACGCGCGCGCTCGACCTCGAGCTGCGCGAGCATGGCGTGCGCTGCACGTCGATCTGCCCGGGCGGCGTCGCGACGGACTTCGCGATCGGCACGGGCCGGACCGCGGACATGCCCGAGCTCGCGGAGATGATGAGCCCCGGCGACGTCGCCGACGTCGTCATGTTCGCGCTCACCCGGCCGCGCTCGATGCGGCTGATGACGACGACGTTCCGGCCGATGGGCGAGGCGTCGTGGGGGTAGCCTGGGGCATCCTGTCGACGGCGCGCATCGGCGCGCGCGTGATCGGCGGCGCGCGCGAGACCGATGCGGCCGAGGTCGTCGCCGTGGCGAGCCGCACCGAGGCGTCCGCCCAGGCGTTCGCCGACGCCCACGACATCCCGCGCGCGCACGGCTCCTACGAGGCGCTGCTCGCCGATCCCGCCATCGAGGCGGTCTACATCCCGCTGCCCAACAGCATGCATGTCGACTGGACGATGCGGGCGCTCGAGGCCGGCAAGCACGTCCTCTGCGAGAAGCCGATGGACCGCAGGCCGCAGCAGGTCGCGCGCGCGTTCGATCTCGCGCAGCGGTCGGGGCTCGTGCTCAGCGAGGCGTTCATGTGGCGCCACAACCCGCAGACAGCGCGGCTGCGCGACCTGCTCGACGAGGGCGCGGTCGGCGCCGTCCGGCTCGTCCGCGCGTGCTTCTCGTTCATGCTCGCGGGCGACGTCGACGTGCGGCTCGATCCGGCGCTCGACGGCGGCGCGCTGATGGACGTCGGCTGCTACGCCGTCAACGGCGCGCGGTTCGCCGCCGGCGGCGAGCCGCTCAGCGTCGCCGCGGAGGTCGTGACCGGCCCGACCGGGGTCGACACGCGGCTGACCGGCCTGCTGCGCTTCGACGACGACGTGCTCGCGATCGTCGACTGCGGCCTGGACCTGCCGAGCCGCAGCGAGCTGGAGGTCTGCGGCACCGAGGGCCGCATCGTGCTCGCCGATCCATGGCACTGCATCGAGCCTCGCATCGTGATCGAGCGCGGCTTCGAGCGCGAGGTCGTCGAGCCGGAGCCGGCCGACAGCTACCGCCTGGAGCTCGAGGACTGCAGCGCGGCGATCCGCGGCGAGCGCGAGCCGCTGCTCGGGCGGGCGGACGCGCTCGGCCAGGCGCTGACGATCGACGCGCTGTACCGCTCGGCCGCCGAGGGCGGCACGGTGCCGGTCGGATGAGCGGGGCGCTGCGGGTCGCGATCGCGGGCTACGGGCTGGCCGGCGAGGTGTTCCACGCGCCGCTCGTCGCGGCGACGCCCGGGCTCTCGGTCGCGGCGGTGACGACGTCCGATCCGGCGCGCGCGGCGCGGGCGCGCGCCGCCTACCCGGGCGTCGAGGTCGCCGCCGACGCCGACGCGCTGCTGCGCGACGTCGCCGCCATCGACCTGCTCGTCGTCGCGACGCCGAACCGGCTGCACGTCCCGATCGCGCGGGCGGCGCTCGAGCGCCGGATCGCGGTCGTGGTGGACAAGCCGCTCGCGGCCGACGTGGCGCCCGCGGCCGCTCTGGTGGACGACTTCGCCGCCGCAGGCGTGCCGTTCACGGTCTTTCAGAATCGCCGCTGGGACGGCGACTTCCTCACCGTGCGGCGCATCGTCGAGTCCGGCGAGCTCGGCGACGTGACCCGCTTCGAATCGCGCTACGAGCGCTTCCGGCCGCAGGTTCGCGCGGGCGCGTGGCGCGAGCTGGCGGACGCCTCCGAGGGCGGCGGCATGCTGCTCGACCTCGGCGCGCACCTCGTCGACCAGGCGCTGACGCTGTTCGGCCACCCGGAGCGGGTGTACGCCGAGATCGACGCGCGCCGCCCGGGCGCACAGGTCGACGATGACGTCTTCGTCGCGCTCGAGCACCCCGGCGGGGTGCGCTCGCACCTGTGGATGAGCGTCATCGCACCGCTCGGCGGGCGCTCGCTGCGGGCCAGTGGGACGCGCGCGGGCGTGCACACCCCGGGGCTGGACCCGCAGGAGAAGCAGCTCGCCGCGGGACTGCGGCCGGGCGATCCCGGCTGGGGCGAGGGCGAGCCCGCCCGCTTCGTCGACGGCGACGGCGAGCGTGCGCTGGCGATCGAGCCCGGGGCCTACGAGCGGTTCTACGCAGGCGTCCGCGACGCCCTGCGCGACGGGTCGGACATGCCCGTCGACGCGCGTGACAGCGTTGCTGCGCTGCGCGTCATCGAGGCGGCGCGGCGCAGCGCTTGGACCGCCGCGGTCATCGACACGACGCAGGAGGACGAAGGATGAGGACAAGCCTCGGCATCTGGGCGATGGGACCGATGGTCACGCGGTTCAACCCGGGCGGCTACAAGCCCGAGCTGGCGAGCCGCAGCACCGCGGAGCACGTCCACACGGCGGTCGCGGGGCTCAGGGACATGATCGACGACTACGAGTTCCACTATCCGCAGGAGCTGTCGGAGTACAACCTCGACGACGTCCGCGGCGCGCTCGACGGCCACGGCATCTACGCGATCGCCAGCGGTTTGCACCTCGACAGCCGCTTCGCCCGCGGCGGCCTGTCGTCGCCCGACGACGCGATCCGCGCCGAGGCGGTGCGGATGACGATCGAGGGCGCCGACTTCGCCGGCCGGCTCGGTGCGCGGTTCATCATCTGGCCCGGGATCGAGGGCTACAACTACCCGTTCCAGACGCCGTACGCGGAGAGCTGGTCGCGGCTCATCGACGGCATCGGCGAGGCCGCGGTGAAGCTCGCCGAGCACGACCAGATCCTCCTGCTCGAGCACAAGAACTCCGAGCCGGCGATGAAGATCCACATGGGCAACATCGGCATGACGCTGCACGTCATCCACACGCTGCGCGCCCGCGGGATCGACAACGTGCAGGTCAACATGGACTGGCAGCACCTGATCATGAACGGCGAGAACCTCGCCGAGTACGCGGCCCTGCTTGCCGCCGAGGGGCTGCTCGGCCACCAGCACGCGAACTCCGGCTGGGGCACGTTCGACGACGACAACATGGTCGGCGCGACGGCGTTCATGGAGACGCTCGAGCTCGCCGTCGAGCTGCGGCGCGCGGGCTACGGGGAGCGCGGCGAGCGACTCGGCTTCGACCTGTACCCGTACACCGAGGAGGCGGTCGACGTGGTCAGGCGCAGCGTGCTGCAGTGGCGCTTCATCGACGGCGCGGCGGGACGGATCGACGACGCGGCGCTGCGCGAGGCGCAGCAGGCCAAGGACGCGATCCGCGCCTACGAGCTCGTGTACGCGGCGCTCGGCGCGTAAGGGGGGTCGCCGTGGCGCTGCTCGCCGGCCTCGACATCGGCACGTCCGCGGTGAAGGGGCTGCTCATCCGCACCGACGACGGCGCGGTGGTCGCGCAGGCCGAGGTCGCCCATCCGCTGTCGACGCCGCGGCCGGGCTGGGCCGAGCAGGACCCCGAGGACTGGTGGGCCGGCGCGCAGGCGGTCCTCGTCGAGCTCGCCCGCGCGGGAGAGATCGCGGGCATCGGCCTGACCGGCCAGATGCACGGGCTCGTCGCGCTCGACGCGAGCGATCGCGTGCTGCGGCCGGCGATCCTCTGGAACGACGGGCGCACGGCGGCGCAGTGCGCCGAGATCGAGCGGCGGATCGGCCTGCACGCGCTGATCGCGCAGACCGGTAACCGCGCGCTGCCAGGCTTCACCGCGCCGAAGCTGCTGTGGCTCGCCGAGCACGAGCCCGACGTGTACGCGCGCATCCACAGGGTGCTCCTGCCGAAGGACTTCGTCCGGCTGCGGCTGTGCGGCGAGCACGCGACGGATGTCGCGGATGCCTCGGGGACGCTGCTGTTCGACGTCGCGCGGCGGCGCTGGAGCGATGCCGTCGTGCAGGCGCTGGAGATCGAGCCCGGATGGTTGCCACGCGCGCTGGAGTCGCCGGAGGCGAGCGGCCGGACGGCCGGCGGCGTGCCGGTCGCCGCCGGCGCGGGCGACCAGGCGGCGGGCGCGCTCGGCGTCGGCGTCGACCGGCCGGGTCCGGCGTCGGTGGTGCTCGGCACCTCGGGCGTCGTGTTCGCCGCGTCGGCCGCCTTCGCCCCTGACCCGATGGCGCGCGTGCACGCGTTCTGCCACGCCGTGCCGGGGGCCTGGCACAGCATGGGCGTGATGCTCTCGGCGGCGGGCTCGCTGCGCTGGCTGCGCGACGTGGTCGCGCCGGGGGTCGAGTTCGGTGCGCTGGTGGCCGCGGCTGCGGTCTGGAAGCCCGGCGTCGAGGGCCTGACGTTCCTTCCGTATTTGGCGGGGGAGCGCACCCCGCACGCTGATCCCACGGCGCGCGGCGCGTTCACCGGGCTGTCGCTGCGCCACGACCGCGGCGCGCTCGTGCGCGCGGTGCTCGAGGGCGTCGCGTTCGGCCTGCGCGATGGCCTGGACCTCGTTGCGAAGACCACGTCCCCGCCCACCCGGCCGACGCTCGGGCGCGTCTCGGGCGGCGGCGCGCGCAGCGAGCTGTGGCTGCGCATCCTCGCGTCGGTGCTCGAGCTGCCGCTGCAGCGCACGACCGTCGACGAGGGCGCGCCGTTCGGCGCGGCGCTGCTCGGCGGGGTCGCGGCGGGCGCGTTCGCGGATGTCCACGAGGCGGTCGCCGCGTGCGTGCGGCCGGGCGCGATCGTGGAGCCGGTCGCCGAGTGGATCGAGCCCTACCGTGAGGCGCGCGAGCGCTTCGTCGCGCTGTATCCGGCACTTCACACGCGCGCGTGAGCTTCTTCCTGCTCTGCGACCTCGACGGCGTGCTCGTCGATTCGACGCAGGCGATCGCCCGCGTCTACCGCGCGTGGGCGCGCGAGCACGGGCTGGACGAGGAGCTCGTCGTCGCGACGGCCCAGGGGCGCCCGTCGCGCGAGGTCGTGCGCGTGTGCGCGCCGTCGCTGGACGCCGCCGCACAGAGCGCGGCGATCGATGCTGCGCACACCGCCGACCAGGACGGCGTCGTGGCGATCGCGGGCGCGGCCGAGTTGCTCGCGAACACGCCGCCCGGGCGGCTTGCGGTCGTCACGTCGTGCTCTCTGGCGCTTGCCGGGGCTCGATTTGCAGCGGCGGGGCTGGTGCAGCCTCGGGTCTGCATCACCGAGGAGCAGGTCGCCCACGGCAAGCCGGACCCGGAGGGCTACCTGCGCGCCGCCTCGGCGCTCGGCGTCGTCGACCCGGCGGCGTGCGTCGTGCTCGAGGACGCGCCGGCCGGCGTGGCGGCCGGGCTGGCGGCCGGGATGCACGTCATCGCGCTGCTGACGTCGCATGCCGCCGGCGAGCTCGGCGCTGCGCACGCGTTCGCCGAGGACCTCGTCGGCGTGCCCGCGATCGCCGCGCGACTGACCGCTGTGCCCTGACGGTATCCTCGCGCGCCGTGGGCAAGAAGAGCGATCCGATCCGCAAGCTGCTCGCCGGCATCCAGCCGGCCCTGTTCCTCGGCAACCCGTCGGACACCGTCGCGATCATGCAGGACAAGGTCATCGACGCCGGCGGCGATCCCGACGAGGTGCTCGCGTGGGTGCGCGAGCACGGCGGCTACGCCGACAAGTCCTTCGGCGTCCGCGCACGCCAGGGCTTCGACATGCGTCCCAAGGCCGCGAGCAAGCACTACTACGTCGTGCCCGAGGACGCTTTGAAGTAACACTCGGGTGGTTCGCGGCGCGGCGAACGCGTGCGAACAGCATCGATGAAGGTGCGGAGGGCCGGGCGCCCCGGTGCCCCCTCGAGTCGCGCTTTCGGAAGGGGGTCGTGCGTGTTGTCGGCCTATCTGGCGCATAACCCGCAAGACCCATGGCGCCACCGCCCGCGTGGCGCTTTCTGATCCATATCCGATCACTATTCGACACGACCGACTGCCAGCTCGCAAGGAACGCGCCGGGCGCTCAAACACCAACCCTGTCATCGATGCAGTTCACCAGCGCCGGCGTCACTCAGGCTCGCAAAGCTGCCACGACCTCCGCAGCGCCACCACCATCACCCCACCAACCGCGCGATCCGCAACAGCTCGTCGGCCTCCAGGCGCAGTGGCAGCTCGCCGTGTTCCCACAGAGCTCTACACCCCGCGCAGCCGCGAGGTTCCCGAACGCGCAGCGTCGCTCATCTCTCAAACAGGTCACCACCTGGCGCGGCTCCCGCCGCCAACCCCGCCGCCGCCTTACCGCCGACATCGCGCGCCACGGCCCGGCCTACTCCGATGACCAGGCAGAATCACCACGCTCCGCAGCGATGCACTGTAATTTGGACTCATGGCACGGATGCCAAGGGCCGCAGTCGTGGTCGTACTGTCGGCCCTCGCGGGCGCGATGCCGGCAGCGAGCCTCGCGGCTCCCCGGCACCCGTCGCCGATGACGTCACGCGCGTCCGTGCCGCTCGGGTCGGCCCTCTGGTCCGGCTGCACGGCCGCCGGATACACCGGCCCCGCCGGCCTGGCCTGTCTGGTCAGGCCATACGACGCCCGCTACGGCGCGACGTTCGCGCAGAGCTTCGATCGCGTCACGCCCGAGAACGAGTTCAAGATGCTGTGGACGCAGCCGCGCAAGGGCCAGTTCGACTTCACGACCGCCGACGGGATCGCCGCGCTCGCGGCCTCCAAGCACAAGACGGTCCGCGGTCACGCGCTGCTCTACGCCGCCGCGAACCCGGCCTGGATCGACAAGCCGTTCTTCCTGACGCCGTGGACGCGCACGAGCCTGCTCAACACCGTGCGCACGCACATCTACACGGAGGTCGGCCATTTCAGGACGCAGTTCCCCGGCGTCGTGACGGAGTGGGACGTCGTCAACGAGCCATTCGTGCAGAGCGGCGCGCGGGACAACAACGTCTACCAGCGCGTCATCGGCGACGACTGGATCGAGCAGGCGTTCCGCGCGGCCAACGAGGCGGATCCCAACGCGATGCTCTACCTCAACGAGTTCGACGCCGACACCCCGAGCGCCCGTCAGCGCGCGGTCTTCGCGCTCGCGAGCGACTTCGTCCGGCGGGGCGTGCCGATCGACGGCGTCGGGCTGGAGATGCACGTCGGCGCCGACGGCCGCTATCCGACGCTCGTCGAGCTGAAGAACGTGATGGCCCAGTACGCCGCGCTCGGACTGCGCGTCTCGGTGACCGAGCTCGACGTGCTGCGCCCGGTCGCCGGTGACCCGGTCCTGATCCAGCGCGCCGCCTACAACACCGTCGCGCAGGCCTGCCAGGAGTCGACGAACTGCGCCGGCGTGACGATCTGGGGCGTCGCCGACCAGTACTCCTGGCGCGGCGCGGCGCAGACGGCCACGCTCTTCTCCAGCGCCTTCACGAAGAAGCGGGCCTACGACCTCGTGCGCTGCCGGCTCAACGATCCCAAGCCGCTGACCGGCCCCTGGACGCCGAAGGACTGCGGCCCGGTCGAGGTCACCCCGCCCAACGCGACGACCCAGCCGCCCGGTCCGACGGACGGCACGTCGACGGGCTCCGATCCCCCGGGGCCGAACTGAGCGCAACCGGATCGCGGCGGGAGGTGTACCCGTGCCATGAGACCTCTGCTGCCGATCCGCATCGTGA
>CAVSHS010000033.1:0-28611 GCA_963727785.1 uncultured Solirubrobacteraceae bacterium | reverse complement strand
AAATGCGGTGTGGCGGCGCGGCACTCTCGGGCGAGCGACGCGGAGCTGGCGAGCGGGCGCTGACGGCTACGAGCCGAGCACGGCGCGCACCGCCGCGACCACCTCGGCCGCCTGCTCGGCCCCGAGCACCGGGCTCATCGGCAGCGCGAGGTGCGTCCGGCGAGGTGGTCCGTGACCGGAAGTGCGACGCCATCGGCGAACGGCCGCATCGCCGGCTGACGATGGACAGGCGTGCGGTAGTACGCCTTGCTGCCGATCCCGTGCTCGGCCAGCCCCCGGCGAGCTCGTCGGCACGCTCGCTCTGCACGACGTACAGGTGCCACGCCGGCTCGCTGCCGGGCGCGGCGGCGGGCAGCGCCACGAGCTCTCCAGTCCGGCGTCGGCGTAGTGGCGCGCCGCGTCGCGGCGGCCCTCGGCCCACCCGTCGAGCTGCGGCAGCTGCACGCGCAGGATCGCCGCCTGCAGCTCGTCGAGGCGCGAGTTGTAGCCGATGTGCTCGTAGGTGATCTTGTCGAGCGAGCCGTGGAAGCGCAGCATCCGCGCGTGCTCGGCGAGCCCGTCGTCGTCGGTCGTGATCGCGCCGCCGTCGCCGAAGCAGGCGAGGTTCTTGGACGGAAAGAAGCTCCACGTCGCGGCGCGCCCGAGCGCGCCCGGGCGGCCTTCGGCAGCGCGCGTGCCCGCGGCCTGCGCGGCATCCTCGAGCACCGGCACGCCGAGCGCCTCGATCTCCGCGACCGGCGCGAGGTTGCCGAACAGGTGCACGGCGACGACCGCCTTCGTCGCCGGCGTGAGCGCCGCCGCGACGGTCGCGGCGCTGATGCACTGCGTGCCGGGATCGACGTCGCAGAAGACCGGCCGCGCGCCCATCGCCGGGACCGCCTCGGCGGTCGCGTAGAACGTGAACGAGGGCACGATCACCTCGTCGCCCGGACCGACGCCCATCGCACGCAGCGCGATCGTCAGCGCGTCCGTGCCGTTCGCGACGCCGACCGCGTGGCGCGTGCCGCAATAGCGCGCGAACTCCTGCTCGAACGCCGCGACCTCCGGGCCGAGGATGAAGCGCGCTGCGCGACGACGGCGGCGATCGCGGCGTCGATCTGCGCGCGCAGCGGCTCGAGCGGCGTCGTTCGTATCGAAGAGCGGGACCCGCATCGGGCCGTCAGCTAGTGATCGTCGGTTCGCGTCAGCCTCGCGTGCGACGCGCGGCGGTGCCTTGGCGCGAGCCGGGCGAGGTCCGCGCGCGTCATCAGCCGGATGAGCTCCTCGAAGCTCGTCCGCGGCTCCCAGCCGAGCTTCTGCTTGGCCTTCGCCGGGTTGCCGATGAGCTGGTCGACCTCGGCCGGCCGCAGGAACGCCGGATCCAGGCGCACGTAGCGCTCCCAGTCGGTCACGCCCGCCTCGTCGAAGGCGATCTGCACGCAGTCGCGCACCGTGTGCGTCTTGTTCGTCGCGATGACGAAGTCCTCGGGCGCATCCTGCTGGAGCATGAGGTACATCGCCTCGACGTAGTCCTTGGCGTAGCCCCAGTCGCGCTCGGCGTCGAGGTTGCCGAGCGCGAGTTCGTCGCGCAGCCCGTGCTTGATCGCCGCAGCGTGCCAGGTGATCTTGCGGGTGACGAACTCCAGCCCGCGCCGCTCGGACTCGTGGTTGAACAGGATCCCCGAGCACGCGAAGAGATCGTAGGACTCACGGTAATTGACGGTGATGAAGTGACCGTAGGCCTTCGCCACGCCGTACGGCGAGCGCGGATAGAACGGCGTCGCCTCGGTCTGCGGGACCTCGAGCACCTTGCCGAACATCTCCGAGCTCGACGCCTGGTAGAAGCGCGCTTGCGGGCAGGCCTCGCGGACGGCCTCGAGCATGCGCGTCACGCCGACGCCGGTGAACTCGGCGGTCAGCGTCGGCTGGATCCAGGAGACGGCGACGAAGCTCATCGCGGCGAGGTTGTAGACCTCGTCGGGCCGCGCCGCGCGCAGCGTGTCGACGAGCGAGCGCTGGTCGAGCAGGTCGCCCTGGTGCAGGGTGATCCGCTCGCGCAGGTGCTCGATGCGGTCGAACTTCTCCGTCGAGGCGCGGCGGACCATCCCGTGCACCTCGTAGCCGTGATCGAGCAGCAGCTCGGCGAGATACGAGCCGTCTTGACCGGTGATACCGGTGATGAGTGCGGACGGTGCCATTGCCATTAAGACCCTATGCGACCGCGCGCCGGACGGTCACGCCAGGCCCACAGCTCGCCGAGCCCCGGGCCGCGTTCGCGGTAGGGCTCGATCCGGTAGCCGGCCTGGGTCAGCAGCCGCGTGATCTCGCCGCCGGGGTCGGCCACCGGGCAGAGGTGGGGGTGGTACTCGAGCGCGAGCACCGGGATCTCGAGCGCGGCGAACCGCGGGTCGGCGAGGATCGCCCACTCGCCGCCCTCGACGTCGATCTTCAGCCAATCGGTCTGCCCCAGCCAGTCGAAGACGTCGAGCTGCGGGACGCCGATCGTGCCCGGCTCGTCGTGCTCCACGACATGGGACTCCATGTGCTGCCCGCTGCGAAACCGCACCTCGCCGGGCGCCGCTCCGGCCGCGGCCTCGACGAGCTCCCAGTCGCGCTCGCGCCCGTTCGCGCGTCGCGTGAGGTCGAGCAGGCGGGCGTTCTCGGCGTCGGGCTCGAAGGAGACGACCCGGGCGCCCGGGAAGCGCGCGAAGAGCGCCAGCCCGAAGAGGCCGATGTTGCCGCCGAGGTCGACGGCGCGCAGCTGGTGGTCGGCGGCGAGGCGCTCGAGCAGGGCGGCGATCGGCGCCGGCGGGTCGTAGTTGCGCGCGAGGAAGATCTCCTGGAGGCCGGCGACGTCGCCGGTTCCGTGGCGGACGTGGACGACGAGCCCCGAGTGGCGCAGCCGGTAGCGGGCGATCGCCGGCGCGCCGCGCGCCTCGCGCCGGGCGAACGCGTACGGGTCGCGCACCGTCCAGGCGCGGCGCAGCAGCACGCGCCGGCGCTCGAGTCGCTCGGCGACCGCGCTGACGAGGGGAGGGACCCGTGGCATCGGCCCGGACGGTAGCCGAGCAACTACGCTGCGCGGGCAGCTGAGGACACCGCCAATGCCCCGCGTCACCGTCATCGTCGCCGCGTACAACGCCGCCGACACCATCGAAGCGACCCTGGCCTCGGTCTTCGCGCAGGGCTACGACGACTGGCAGGTCGTCGTCGGCGACGACTGCTCGACCGACGCCACCGCGGACCTCGCGGCCGCCTTCGGCGAGCGCGTCCGCGTCGTGCGCAGCCCGGTGAACGCCGGCACGCCGGCGGCGACCCGGACGATGGCGCTCGGCCACGCGACCAGCGAGCTGATCGCGTTCCTCGACGGCGACGACCTCTGGGAGCCCGACTACCTGGAGACGATGGTCGCGGCGCTCGACGCCCGCCGCGGCGAGGATCCACGCGTCGCCGCCGTCGCCTGCGACGCGCTGCTGCTGCTGCCCGACGGGACGCTCTCGCAGAAGACGTACATGGACGTCGCGGGCGGCTGGCCGGACGGCGACGTCGGCGTCGAGGAGCTGCTGTCGCGCAATCCGGTCTACGCCAGCGCCCTGCTGCGCCGCGCGGTCCTCGACGAGGCCGGCGGGCTCGACGCCGGGCTGCAGGGCACAGACGACCACGACCTCTGGCTGCGGATCGCCGAGCACGGCCATCGCATCCACCACGTCCGCCGCACGCTGGCGCGCTACCGGCTGCGCGACTCGTCGCTGTCGGCCGATCGCGGCGCGATGGCGACGGCCGGCGCCGCGGTCTTCCGCCGCGCGCTCGAGCGCGGCCGGCTCGATCCCGCCCAGCGCCGCCGCGCGCGCCGCGCGATCCGCGTCCAGCAGGCGATGGGTCGCTGCGAGGCCCTCGCCGCCGAGTACCGCCGCAGCCGGCGCCCGCCGGTCGTGCTGGCCGTCCGCTCGCTGCCGCTGCTGACGCTCGCGGCGCTCGAGAACGCCTCGCGGCTGGTCGCCGCGGCGCGGTGGCTGGCACGCGGCCGCCGGCCCTACGGACCGGCCGAGACGCCGCGCCCGTGACGGGCGGGGCGGCGCTCATGCTGGCCGGCCATCCGCCCGGTGCCGGCAGCGGATCGGCGGTCCGCGGCGCGACCACGCTGGGCGCCCTGCGGGAGCGCTTCGAGCGCGTCGACGTGCGCGCGCTGGCCTTCGACGACGAGGTCGACTTCGCCGATCGAGCGGCCGGCCTGATCGCGCGCCCGCGGCGGCCGACGCGCCGCGAGCAGCTCGCGCTGATCGCGCGCGGCGGCTCGTTCTACTGGGACGAGCGCGCCGCGGACGTCGCCGGTGCGCTGCGCGCACAGCGCACCGCGGGCAGCCTGCTCGCGCGCTATGAGCTGATCTGGTGCGCCTCGCCGCTGCTGGCCCGGGCGGCGCAGGCCGTCGAGGCCCGCGCGCGGGTGCTCGACATCGACAACATCCCGAGTGCCCACCTGCGGGCGATCGTCGCCGGCGAGCGCGCGAGCCCGCCGTTGCAGGCCTATCGCCGGCTGCTCGTGCTCGCCCTCGCGCGGGAGGAGCGCCGGCGCGCGAACCTGCACGACGCCGTCGCCGTGACGTCCGTGCAGGAGCGCGCGCTGCTCGGTCGCGTGCGCCCGCCGGTGGTCGTCGTGCCGAACACGGTCCCGCCGGTCGCGGCGGCACCGGTCGCCGAGAGCGGCGCCGAGGTGCTGTTCGTCGGCAGCCTCTCCTACGAGCCGAACATCGAGGCGCTGGCCTGGCTGCTCGACGACATCTGGCCGCGGATCGCCGCCGCGGTCCCCGGCGCGCGCCTGCGCGTCGTCGGGCGCAACCCCGGCACCGAGCTGAGCCGGCGCTGCGCGGAGGAGCCAGGGGTCCGGCTCGTCGCGGACGCGCCGTCGCTGGACGAGCACTACC
Organism: uncultured Solirubrobacteraceae bacterium; assembly: GCA_963727785.1. GTDB lineage: Bacteria > Actinomycetota > Thermoleophilia > Solirubrobacterales > Solirubrobacteraceae > CADCVQ01. Next base: position 23,710 of record CAVSHS010000033.1, on the reverse strand, counting down.
ACGCCGCGCGCATCGTCCTGGCGCCGATGCGCAGCGGTGGCGGCACCGGACGCATCAAGGTCCTCGAGGCGCTCGCATACGGGGTGCCGATCGTCGCCACCGCGCAGGCGATCGCCGGCGTGTCGCTGGCACCCGGGCGCGAGGTCGTCGTCGCCGGCGACGCCGAGGGCCTCGCGGGCGCCGCCGTGACGCTGCTCGCCGACCCCGTCGCGGCGGCGGCGATCGGCACGGCCGGCCGGGCGCGCTGGGCGAGCTCGTACGCGCCCGCGGCGGCCCAGGCGATCATCGGCGAGCTGCTCGACGGCCTGCTCGCGGGGCGCTGAAGCCGTGGTGACCGCGCGATACGCTGCTCCCGTGGCCGCACGCGACCTCCTGCTGACCGGCGCGTCCGGGTTCGTCGGTCGCCACCTGCTCGCGCGCGCGACCGCCGCGGGGCTGGGCGTGCAGCCCTGTGACTGGGACCTGCGCGACGCCGAGCTGACGGCGCGGCGCCTGGCCGAGCTGCGCCCCGCGGCCGTCGTGCACCTCGCCGCCTCCCCGCGCGGCGGTGACGCCTGGAAGGCACTCGCCGACGACGTCCGCATGGCCGGCGCGTTGATCGCCGGCCTCGCCGAGCACGCGCCGGACGCGCCGCTGCTCGCCACCGGCTCCGCCGCGCAGTACGGGCGCGGCTGCCCCACCGCGCTGCGCGAGGGCGACCCGACCGCGCCGCTGTCTCCCTACGGCGCGCTGAAGCGCACGCTCGAGGACGCGCTGACCGCCGAGCCGCTGCGCCGCGGCGTGCGCGTCATCTGGACGCGCAGCTTCAACCACGTCGGCCCCGGCCAGGGCGATGACGCGCCGGTCGCCCAGTGGGTCGCGCAGATCGCCGCCGCCGAGCGCGCCGGCTCCGGCGAGCTGCGCACCGGGCGGCTCGACGTCGTGCGGGACTTCCTGGACGTGCGCGACGTCGCCGACGCCTACCTCGCGCTCGTCGGCGTCGACATCGCGGCCGGCACCGTCAACGTCTGCTCGGGCACGGCGACGGAGCTGCGCGTCCTCGCCGAGCTGCTCGTCGAGCAGGCGCGCGTGCCCGTCGCGCTCGTCCGCGATCCGGCGCTCGAGCGCGGCAACGATCCGCAGCGCGTCGTCGGCGACCCCGCGCGACTGCGCGAGCTGACCGGCTGGCGCCCGCGAGTGACGCTCGAGCAGAGCGTCGCGGAGATGCTCGCGCTGGCCCGCGAGCGCGTCCGGGCGACGGCGGGAGCGCCGGCATGAGCGCCCCCAGCGTGCTCGTCACGGGCGCGGGCGGCTTCATCGGCAGCCATCTCTGCGAGCTGCTCGTCAGCCGCGGCGACCGCGTCACCGCGCTCTGCCGCTACACGTCGCGGCGCGACGAGGGCAGCCTCGGCGAGCTGCCCGCCGACGTGCGGGCGGCGATCGAGATCGAGTTCGGCGACGTGCGCGATCGCGACGCCGTCGGCCGCCTCGTGCGCGGTCGCGACCACGTCTACAACCTCGCCGCGTCGATCTCGGTGCCGTACTCGTTCGTCGCCCCGCGCGAGGTCGTCACGACGAACATCGAGGGAGCGCTCAACGTCCTCACCGCCGCCGTCGAGTCGCAGGTCGCGCGGGTCGTGCAGATGTCGTCCAGCGAGGTCTACGGCACGGCGCAGTACGTGCCGATCGACGAGCGTCATCCGCTCGACGTGCAGTCGCCCTACGCCGCCAGCAAGGTCGGCGCCGACAAGCTCGCCGACGCCTTCCACCTCTCCTACGAGCTGCCGGTCGTCGTCGCCCGGCCGTTCAACACCTTCGGTCCCCGCCAGTCGCTGCGCGCGGTGATCCCGACCGTCATCGCCCAGGCGCTGGCCGGCGGCGAGCTGTCGCTCGGCGCGCTGACGCCGCGGCGCGACTTCGTCTTCGTGCGCGACACGGCCGCGGCGCTCGTCGCCCTCGCGAACACTGACGGGCTCGACGGCGGCACCTACAACGTCGCGACCGGCAGCGACGTCTCGGTGCAGGACGTCGTCGACATCGTCGGCGAGCTGCTCGGCCGCGAGCTCGTCGTGCGCAGCACCGAGCAGCGGATGCGCCCGGAGCACAGCGAGGTCCACCGCCTGCTCGGCGACGCGACGAAGCTGCGCGAGGCGACGGCCTGGACGCCGGCGACGAGCCTGCGCGACGGCCTCGCGGCCGTCATCGAGTGGATGACCGACACCGCTGTGCCGCTGCGCAGCGATGCCTACGCGATCTGAGGCCGCGGTGCGCGCTGTCATCATGGCCGGCGGTCGCGGCAGCCGGCTGGCGCCCTACACGACGGTGCTGCCCAAGCCGCTCATGCCGCTCGTCGACCGCCCGATCCTCGACGTCATCCTGCAGCAGCTGCGCCATGCCGGGGTCGAGTCGATCTCGATCTCCGTCGGGCACATGGGCAGCCTGATCGAGTCCTGGGTGCGCCATCAGGGCGACGGCACCGCGCCGATCGAGTTCGTCTACGAGGACGAGCCGCTGGGCACCGCCGGCGCGCTGGCGAACATCGCGCGCCCCGACGACACGTTCCTGGCGCTCAACGGCGACATCCTCACGACGCTGCCCTTCGCCGACCTCGTCGCGCAGAATCGGCGCCACGGGTCGATCGCCACGATGGCCGTCAAGGAGCGCATCGTCGATGTGCAGTACGGCGTCGTCCACGCGTCCGCGGACGGTCGCGTGGAGCGCCTCGAGGAGAAGCCGCAGCTGCGCTACACGGTCAGCATGGGGGTCTACGCGATGCAGCCCGCGATCATCGACCTGATCGCGCCGGGCGAGCGGGTCGACTTTCCCGACCTGATCCTGCGCGCGATCGCCGCGGGGCACGAAGTGCAGACCTACCGCCACGAGGGCTACTGGCGCGACATCGGCAACCGCGACGACTACGAGGCGGCGATCAGCGACTTCGAGTCGGGCGCGGACAGGTTCCTCGAGGTGGGCGCCGCGGCCAGTGACGCGTGAGCTCTGGCTCCTCGACCACGCGCCGATCATGGGCGGCGCGGAGCAGCTCGTCCTCAAGATCGCCGCGCACGCCCGTGCGCGCGGCGACGTGCGCGTCGTCGTCGTCTGCCCCGCGCACAGCGAGCTGGCGCGCCGCTCATGCGCGGCCGGCATCGAGCTGCGCACGCTCGCGATGCCGCACTTCGCCGGTCCCGGGGCGCTGCTCGTGCCACTCGCCGTCGCGCGCCTCGCGCGGCTGCTGCGCGGCGCCGGTCCCGACGCCGTCCCGGTCGGGGCGAGCGCGTGGTGCCAGGCGCTGCTGGCGGCCTGCGCGCCGCTGCTGCCGGGGCGCCCGATCCTGCACCTGCTCGCCGAGCAGCTGACCGCCGAGCGCGCCTCCGCGCGCGCCGTCCTCGCCCGCGTCGGGCTGCCCGTCGCGCTCGGCGCGAACGTCGCCGCGACGTACGCGCGGGCGCTCGGGCGCGACGACGTCGCGCGCTTCAACAACGTGCTCAGCGACGCCGAGCACGCGGCCGCCGCGCTGGCCCCGCGGCGCCGGCGCGCCGGCGCGCCTGCGCGCGAGGGCGGCCCACCGGCGATCGGCGTGCTCGCGCGCTTCATCGCCGACAAGGGCCTCGTCGAGCTCGTCGACGAGCTCGCCGCCGCGCCGCGTGCGTGGAGCGTCGCGCGGCTGGCAGGCGACGCGCAGGACGGCGCGTACGTCGATGCCGTCCGCGCGCGGATCGCGGCACGCGGCCTGGACGGCCGCGTCGAGCTCGTCGGCCGGGTCGAGGACGTCGGCGCGTTCCTCGACGACGTCGACGCGATCGTCGTGCCCTCGACCGGCAGCGAGGGCCAGCCGACGGTGATCCTCGAGGCGCTGGCCCGGGGCTGCGGCGCGGTCGTGCGCCGGCCGATCTTCTCCGCCGACTACGCGGGGCTGCCGGTCGTCGCCTACGACGGCGAGCGGGACCTCGGCGCCGCGCTCGCCGGGCTGCCGGACGAGCCGGCCGCTCCCGCGGCGCTGAGGGCGCGCTTCGGCGGCGACCAGGCGCTCGCCGCGCTCCTTGCCGCGGCGGAGACGGCGGGCGCGCTGCGGCGAGTCCGGCGATGACGGTCGTAGCGGTGTGGGAGGCGGGTGGGCCTGCGCCGGCGCCGGGTGAGGTCGCGCTCTGCTTCGACCCCGTCGCGCTTGCCGAGCAGCGCGGCGACGCCCTCGACGCCGACGCCCTCATCGCCTTCAGCGAGGGTGCACGGATCGACGATGCGGCGAGCGCGCTCGTGACGCAGATCGCCGCCGATCCGGCTGCGGCGGCGCTCGCGACCGACGGCCTCGCGCTCGGTCCGGCCGCCGCCAACGAGCTGCTCAGCGAGCTCGCCAACGTCCTGCGCGCGTGGTCGATCGGCCGTGCTGCGCTGACTCGTGGCGCGTGCGGGCCCCTGCGTGCACCGGCCGGCATGCCGTCGGCGATCCGTGCCGGCCTGTGGGCGGCGGTCGACGGCGAGACGCCGCTGCCGCTGGACCCCTGGGTCGGCCTCGTCGGGGCCGAGCGTCCCCCGGACGGGATCCGTCCGGTCCTCGCCGCGGCCGCGCAGCGCGCCGCCGCGCAGCGCACGCGGGCACGCGACGTGCGCGTCGTCGCCGTCCCGGCGATGAAGGTCGCGGCGGCGATCGAGGCCACGCCGGCGCGGCAGTTGCACGCCGCGGGCCTCGCCGTGAGCCTGTTTCCCGGTCTGGACCACGGCAACGCGGCCCGGCTGGCGCTGCGCCGCGGGCTGCCCGCGATCGCGCCGTCGCGCGGCTGGCGCGCCGATCGCCCTGCCGGCGCGCCCCCCCGCCTCGGGCGCCTGCGCGACGATGCGGCGCTCGACTCGGCGCTGCGCGCCGTCGCCGGGCGAGTCCTCGCGGCGCTCGTCGCGCCCGCGCGACGAGTGGCGCCCGTGCTGGCGTCCTGGGAGCGCCTGCCGGGACTGCGCGCGGTGCTCCTGCCGACGGCCGCGATGGGCTCGGCCAGGCTCGTCGCCGGCTGGGCGCGCGAGCGCGGCGTGCGGCTGGGCGTCGTGCAGCACGGGATCTACGGCTTCAGCGCCGCCGAGCGCGGCGACGGGCTCGCCGACACGTTGCTGTCGTGGGGTCCCGGCGTCGCAGCGCAGGCCTGCGCCTGGCCCGATCCGCGGCCACGGGTCGTCGCCGTCGGCGCGCCGGGCATCCTGACCGGCCCCGCACGCCCGCGCTCTGCGGCGATCGAGCGCGTGCTCGTGGCGACGACGAACCGGCCGCTGGGCAGCGCGCTCGGGCTGTTCGGCTTCTGCGAGGCGTTCATCGAGGATCTCGCGCCGGGCCTGCGCGTGCTGCTCGAGGCCGGCGTGCAGCTCGAGCTGCGACCGCACCCCAGCGAGGACGCCGGCCGCTACGACGCCCAGCTCGCGCGGCTCGGCATCGAGATGGAGGTCGGGCCGCCGGGGCCGTTCGCCGGTCGCCTCGGCGCGAGCGACCTGCTCGTCAGCTCGGTCTCCTCGGTGGCGTTCGAGGCCGCTGCGGTCGGCGTGCCCGTGCTGCTGTGGACCTCGCGCGTGCCGGCGGACGTGCGTGCGCGGCAGCTCGTCGCGCCGCTGAGCGAGCAGCTGGCCGGGTTCTTCGGCTCGCACGCGGAGTTCCTCGCGCTCGCGCGGCTCGCCGTGGCCGGCCCGCAGGAGCTGCTCGACGTCGCGCTCGCGCTCGGCGCGCGGCTGTCGAGCTACGCGCAGCCCTTCGACGCGGACGCCTTCGCGGCCGAGCTCGCCGAGCTCGCCGCGTGAGCGCTCAGACCAGCTCGCGCACCGCTGCGACGACGGTGTCCTGCTCGTCGTCGGTGAGCGCCGGGAAGCAGGGCAGCGACAGGCAGCCGGCGTAGTAGTCCTCGGCGTGCGGGCAGAGACCCGCCTCGTAGCCGTAGGTCGCCCGGTACCACGGGTGGCGGTAGACCGGCAGGTAGTGGACCTGCGCGAAGATCTCGCGCTCGCGCAGCCCGTCGTACAGCCGCCGGCGCCCGTCCGCGCCCCCGCGGTGGTGCACGACGTAGAGGTGCCGGCCGTGGCGCGTACCGGCGGGCGTGGCGGGCGGCAGCCGCAGCGTCGCGAGATCGCCCAGCAGCTCGTCGTAGCGCGCCGCGATCGCGTTGCGGCGGTCCACGAAGCGCTCGAGCTTCGCCATCTGGCTGACGCCGAGCGCGGCCTGCAGGTCGGTGATCCGGTAGTTGAAGCCGAGCGACTGCTGCTCCATGTACCAGCCGCCCTCGTCGGGATGCTCGAGCCGCCCGGCGTCCTTCGTCATGCCGTGCGTACGGTTCTCGACCAGCCGCTCGTAGAGGCGCTCGTCGCGTGTCGTCACGACGCCGCCCTCGCCGGAGGTGATCGTCTTGACGGGGTGGAAGGAGAAGATCGCCATGTCGCTGTGGAGGCAGGAGCCGACCGGCTCGTCGGCCTGCCGGGCGCCGATCGCGTGTGCGGCGTCCTCGACGATGACGACGTCCGGGCCGACCGCCGCGCGGATCTCCGCGACCGGCGCCGGCAGGCCGCTGAAGTGGACCGGCACGACCATCCGCGTGCGCGGCGTCAGCGCCGCGCGGACGGACTCGGCGCTGACGTTCCACGTCTGCGGGTCGATGTCCGCGAAGACCGGCGTCGCGCCGACGTAGGCGCCGCAGTTCGCGCTCGCGGCGAAGGTGATCGCACTCGTCAGCAGCTCGTCGCCCGGACCGGCGCCGGCGGCCAGCGCGGCGCCGTGCAGGGCGGCCGTTCCCGACGTGTAGGCGACCGCGTAGGGCGCGTCGCAGGCGGTGGCGACGGCCTCCTCGAAGGCGCGCACCGCGGGCCCCTGGGTGAGCCAGTCGCCGCGCAGCGTCTCGGTAACCGCCGCGACGTCGTCGTCCTCGATCGTCTGGCGTCCGTACGGGATCGGCATCCGCGAAGGCTAGTATCTTCGCCCGGCGCATGCCCAGCCCGCACCTCAAGGACAAGGTCATCCTCGTCACCGGCGGCACCGGCTCGTTCGGCAAGGCGTTCGTACGCCGTGTCCTCGACGAGCACGAGCCGGCGACGATCCGCATCTACAGCCGCGACGAGCTCAAGCAGTACGACATGCAGCGCGCCTTCGACGACGATCCACGGCTGCGCTTCCTGATCGGCGACGTGCGCAGCGCCGAGCGCCTGGCGGTCGCCCTGCGCGGCGTCGAGGTCGTCATCCATGCGGCGGCGCTCAAGCAGGTGCCGGCCTGCGAGTACAACCCCTTCGAGGCGGTCCAGACGAACATCCACGGCGCCGAGAACCTCGTCACCGCGGCGATCGCCAACGACGTGCCGCGCACGCTCGCGCTGTCGACCGACAAGGCGGTCAACCCGGTCAACCTCTACGGCGCGACGAAGCTCTGCGCCGAGAAGATCGTGACGCAGGGCAACGTCTACGCCGGCGACGGTCGCTCGCGCTTCTCGAGCGTGCGCTACGGCAACGTCGTCGGCAGCCGCGGCAGCGTCATCCCGCTCTTCAAGCGCCAGGCGATGGCCGGCGAGCTGTCGATCACCGACGAGTCGATGACGCGCTTCTGGATCACGCTCGACCAGGCCGTCGACTTCGTCATCAGCTGCCTGGACCTGATGGAGGGCGGCGAGACGTTCATCCCGCGGATTCCGAGCATGCGGGTGACGGACATCGCCGACGCGCTCGCGCCGGACGTGCCGCGCAAGGTCGTCGGCATCCGCCCGGGTGAGAAGGTCCACGAGGTGCTGCTGACCGAGGACGAGTCGCGCAACGCGCGAGGGCTCGACGACCGCTACGTCGTCTATCCGCAGTTCCCCTTCTGGCACACCGGCTCCGAGCGGCTGGGCGACGAGCTGGCGCCGGGCTTTCGCTACAGCAGCGACCAGAACACCGAGTGGCTGACGGCCGACGACGTGCGCGCGTTCGCAGACCTCGTGCCCGCCGTCGACTGACGGCGTGCCATGACGCCGACTGCTGGGACGGCGCCCGTCCGCAGCGTCTTCCGGGCGGGCGGGATCCCGCTGAACACGATCCTCGTCGCGTTGCGCTCGATCACGTTGATGGTCGTGGGCATCGTCATGCTGCCGATGCTGATCGACCGCATCGGCCAGGCGGCGACCGGCCTGTTCATCTTCGCTACGACGCTGACCGGGTACTTCACGGCCGTCGAGCTGGGCCTCGCGACGTCGGTCACGAAGTACACCGCCGAGCTGCGCACGACGGGCGAGTCCGAGCGCCTGAACTCCGTGCTGCGCGGCTCGCTGCTGCTGATGATCGTCATCGGGGCGATCATCGCGGTCGTGCTGGCGATCGTCGCGGTCGTCGCCGGCACCTCGCTCTTCGACGAGCCGCAGGTGCGCGGCGAGGCCGTCGCGACGCTGCTCGTCGCCGCCGCCGTGGCGATCGTCTACTGGCCGTCGCGGCTCGGCACGGCGACGCTGGAGGGGCTCGAGCGCTACGACCTGCGTGCGCTCGTGGGGATCTTCGTCTCGCTGGCCGCGCTGGGCGGGCTGTACGTGCTGACGGGGATCACCGACTCGATACCGGTGCTCGTCGGGTACTTCGGCGGGCTGCTCGTGCTCGAGGGCCTCATCTGCGGCCTGCTGGCCTGGCCGCAGCTCGGTGTGCGGCGCGGCTACGGGCGCTGGATCGGGCCGCATCTGCGTGCCGTGCTGGCGTTCGGCTCGGCGCTGTTCGTCATCGGCATGTCCGACACGCTCATCTACGCGGCGGATCGCACGATCGTGGCCGCCTTCGTCGGCGCCAGCGCGATCGTCATCTACGAGGCGGCGCTGCGCCCGCACAACGGGATCCGCGTGATCTCGGCGCTGGCCGGGTCGGCGCTCGTCTCGACGGCGGCGCGGATGGTCACCGAGGCCCGCTACGACCGGCTGCGCGAGCTCGTCTTCTTCGGCAGCTTCCTCGGCATCGCGATCACGACGCCGTTCGTCGTGCTCGTGATCGTGCTCGCCGAGCCGCTCCTGCGCGTCTGGCTGGGCGAGGACTTCGTCCGGTACGCCGTCTACGTCCAGCTGCTCGTGTCCTATTGGCTGATCCATGCCAACACGAGCGTCCTCGGCAGCGTCGTGACGGGCATCGGCCGCATGCGCCCGTTCGTCGTGCTCACCGTGGTCAGCGCGCTGACGACCGTCGCGATCTCGATCCCGGCCGCCAGCGCATACGGCACGGTCGGCGTCATATGGGGGATCGTGATCCCCTCCTGGATCGGGATGCCGGTGTGGATGTACTGGGCGCTGAAGGTGACCGAGATCTCCGTCGGCGACTACCTGCGCAGGGTGGCGCTGCCGGCCTACGGGCTGCTCGCGCTGTGGTCGGCGGCCGTGCTCGCAGCCCGGCTCCTGCTCGAGCCGCGCGACCTGGTCGGCCTGGCGGCGTTCTGCCTCGTCGCGCTGGCCGGCTACTGGGCGCTCGCGGCGCGGCCGGCACGGATGCGCTGGCGGCGCGCGCTCGAGGTCGCCGCGGCGCCGTGAGGGGCTAGCGCACGCGCGTCGGGGCGGCGGCCTCGACGGCGTTCAGCGCGCGTAGCGCCGGGTCGTCGTCGAGCACCGCGAGGACGTCGCGCACGCCGAAGTCGTCGCGCGCGCCGAGCCGATCGAAGACCGCCTGCACGAAGCGCAGGTCGGCCGGATGGTCGACCGTCCAGCGCTCGTCGCCCCAGTCCAGGGGCGCCTGCAGGAGCGCGAGCGCGAACTCGTCCGGGCGGCGCCAGATGTGCGGCGTGACGTGCTCGCGCTCGAACGGATCGGTCGCGCGCTCGTCGGCGAGCAGCAGCGCCGAGGCACGGATGACCTCGGCATCCAGTCCGTCCGGATAGCGGCGCAGCCCCTCGGCCGGCGCCATCGCGCCGGTCGCGACGGCGCAGTGGTCGAGGTCGCCCCGGTCGTGGTAGAGCGCGACGAGCTCGCCGACGACAGCGGGATCGACGAGCGGGCAGTCGGCGGTGATCCGCACGACCGCCGCGGGTCGCAGCGCGCGGATGCCGTCGGCGAAGCGGCGCAGCACGTCGAGCTCGGAGCCTGCGACGCAGGTCACGCCGCGCTGCGCGCAGAACTCGCGCAGCGGCGCGTCGCCGGGCGCGTCGGACGTCAGCACGGCGACCGCGTCGACGCCGGGCGCGCGGGCGACGCGCTCGACGATCCACTCCAGCGCCGGCCGCCCGCCGAGCGGCGCCATCGACTTGCCCGGCAGCCGCGTCGAGCCCAGCCGCGCCTGCACGAAGGCGCAGACGCTCATGACAGCGCGCCGGACGGCAGGGCGGCGCGCGTCGCCAGCAACGGGCGCAGCCCGTCGGACGGGTCCGCCCGCCACGGCACGTCGTGCGCTTCGGCCGCCATCGGGCGCTTGATGCCGTCGCCGTCGGCCGGTGCGCTGTCGGCGAGCGGCGGGCCGGCGCAGGCGGCGATCGTCGCGCCGAGACGCGCGGGCGTCCAGTTGTGCTCGCCCGCCTCGTTGCCGGCCTCGTCGGCGAGATCGACGTGCAGCTCGACCTGCTCGGCGCTCCAGCGGCGCACGGCGCGCTCGACGACCGCCGGGTCGGCGCTGTGATCCGACCAGCCGGCCGCGCAGCCGTGGCGCTCGCGCAGCGACTCGATGGCGGCGAGGTTGCACTGCTCCAGCGGGGTCGGGTACGCGCTGACGCAATGCAGCAGCGTCAGGTCCGACCCACCCGCGGCTCGGACGACGGCGACGGCGTCGTCGATCTCGCCCGTCGTCGCCATTCCGGTCGACAGCAGGAGCGGCTTGCCGGTCTCGGCGCAGGCGCGCAGGAGGTCGTGCCAGAGCAGCTCGTAGGAGGCGACCTTCAGGAAGTCGACGTGCTCGGCGATGGCATCGACCGCCCACAGCGCGAACGGCGTCGCGCCGAATGCGAGGCCGCGATCGTGCGCGTGTGCCGCGAGCGGCGCGAGCAGCTCGAGCGGGAACTCCCAGGCGCTGCGGGCGCGCAGCTCGGCGCGTGCGGAGAGCACCTCGGGGGCGAACAGGTCCTCGATACGGAACACCTGGATCTTCACGGCGCCGGCGCCCGCGTCGGCGCACTCGTCGATCAGCCGGCGCGCGCGTGCGCCGTCGCGATTGTGGTTGGAGCCGATCTCGGCGATGAAGCGGGCCATCCGGGATTAGGCTATCGGCGGCGTACGGCGCCGCAGCGTCGTCTCAGACTGCGGCCGGCGCCTGCCGGCGACCGTCGGACTCCGCCACCTGCTTGGCGAGCCCGTCGCGCAGATCGGTGGCCGGTGCGTAGCCGAGCTCGGCATGAGCGCGGTTGATCGACGCGTGCGTGTCGCGCACGTCGCCGCGCTGCGTGTCGTCGAAGCGCAGGTTCAGCTCCTGGCCCATGACCTCGCCGAGCGTCCGCAGGACCGCGAGCAGCGGAAGCGGCCGGCCGGAGGCGACGTTGTAGATGGCGCCGCTGCCGCCGCGCTTGGCCGCGGCCACGCTGGCGGCGACGATGTCGCCGACGTACGTGAAGTCGCGCAGCTGGCGACCGTCGCCGTAGACCGAGATCTCGCGTCCCTCGCTCGCGGCCTCGATGAACCGCGACACGCCCATGTCCGGGCGCTGGCGCGGCCCGTACACGGTGAAGTACCGCATTCCGACGACCTCGAGCCCGTGCGACGCCGCATAGGCCCCGGCCATCGCCTCGGTCATGACCTTGCTCGAACCGTACGGCGAGATCGGCCGCAGCGGCGTCGACTCGTCGACCGGAAGGCGCTCGGCGTTGCCGTAGACGCTCGACGAGGAGGCGTAGATGAAGCGGACCGGCCGTCCGGCGCAGGCGTCAAGCAGGGCCTTCGTCCCGACGATGTTCGAGTGCACGTAGTCGTCGAAGTCCTGCCAGCTGTCGCGCACGCCCGGACGCGCCGCAAGATGAAACACCCAATCGCAGCCGTCGACGACGTCCCTGAGCCCGTCGTCGCAGAGGTCGGCCTCGACGAGCGAGAAGTCGCCGTGCGCGCGCGCCCTGGCGACGTTGTCCTCCTTCAGCGACCGCGCGTAGTGCGCCGTGAAGGAGTCCAGGCCGACGACGCTGTGCCCGTCGGCCAGCAACGCCTCGCAGAGGTGCGAGCCGATGAAACCTGCCGCTCCTGTGACGAGAACGCGCTTCATGGGTTGGGGGGGCGTCGCGGAGCGGGGCTACTCTGTGGCCCGCAGCGGGCGAGCGCGGGACCACCGCGCTCGCGGCCGCAGGACTCGATGCCCGCGACGACGACCACAGACTATCCAGCATCCGGCGGCCCCGGCGCCTCGGGCCCGCTGCTCGAGATCGTCGCCGACGGCGGTCCTGCCATCGGCTACGGCCACGTCGGACGCTGCCTTGCGGTGTGGGAGGCGCTCGACGGCGATGCCGTCTTCGCCGTGCAGGACGCCGCGGTGGCCGCGTTCGTGCGGGGACGCGGCGCGCGCGCCGGCGCCGCGCCGTCGGCTCCCGTGGTGCTGCTGGACCGCGCGCTGCCGACCGACGCCGCGCACGTCGAGGCGCTGCAGGCCGCCGGTCGACGCGTCGTGCTGCTCGACGACCTCGGCGCGGGCCGCGCCGTCGCCGATCTCGTCGTCGACCCGCCGACGGCGGCGCGCTGGCCCGCGACCGACCGGCCGCGGCTGGCGGGGTTCGAGCACGTCCTGCTGCGCGACGAGGTGCGCGCGGCCGAGCGCGCGGTCACGCCGCGCGGCGTGCTGCTGGCGCTCGGCGGCAGCGATCCGACGGCGCTCACCCCAGGGCTCGCCGCGGCGCTGGCCGGCGGCGGCGTCGAGGATCTCGTCGTCAACCTCGGCCCCGGATACGGCGGCCCGGTGCCGCCCGGCGTGACGCTGGCGCGCGATCCGGCGGCGTTCATCGCCACGCTCGCGACGTCGAAGCTGCTCGTCGCCGCGTACGGCCATTCGCTGCTGGAGGCCGCCCACCTCGGCGTCCCCGCGGTGATCGTCGTCACGCGCGCCGACCACCGCGAGCACGCGGCGGCCTTCGCAGGGCACGGCACCGCGCAGCTCATCGACATGAGCGAGGGACCCCGCCCCGACGAGCTCGTCGAGCTCGTGAGCGAGACGATCGCGCGGCCGGCGCGCCGCGAATCGATGGCAGCGCGCGGACGTGCGCTCGTCGACGGTCGTGGGGCGCAGCGCGTCGCGCAGGCCATTCGAGCCATTGCATGAGCGAGCACGACGGGCCGATCATCGCTCGCCGCGGCGGGTACGGGGTGCGCGACTGCACCCGCTGCGGCTGGGCGCACCTGGACCCGATTCCCGACGAGGGTGAGCTCGCGCTCATGTACGAGCGCACGTACTACCAGGAGCACAATCCCGGCTGGCTGGACAAGGACCGCGCCGAGCAGCCCTACTGGGACCTCGAGCACGCCGACAAGCTCGACGACTGGGAGCGGCTGCTGGGCCCGGGTCCGCACCGGCTGCTGGACGTCGGCTGCTCGGGCGGTCTGCTCATGGAGTACGCGGTCGCCCGTGGCTGGCAGGCCGAGGGGATCGAGCCGTCGACGGAGGCGGTCGAGGAGTCCCGCGCTCACGGGCTCACCGTTCACGAGGGGCTCTACCAGGACAGCGACCTGCCGGCGGCTTCGTTCGACGTGGTGCATTCAAAGCTCGTCGGCGAGCACCTGCCCCGGCCGCGCGACTTCCTCGCGTGGACCGCGCGCATCCTGCGACCCGGCGGCATCGTCTGCATCCACGTCCCCAACGACTTCAACGCCCTGCAGCTCGCCGCCCGCGACGCGCTGGGCAAGGAGGACTGGTGGGTCGCCCCGCCCTTTCACATCAACTACTTCGGCTTCGAGTCGCTCGAGCGGCTGCTGGCGAGCAGCGGCTTCGAGCCCGTCGCGCGCGACACGACCTTCCCCGTCGAGTGGTTTCTGCTCATGGGCGAGGACTACGTCGGCGACGGCGACCTCGGCGCCTGGGTGCACCAGCGCCGCATGACCCTCGAGACGCGCCTGGAGGCGCTCGGCATGCGGCGCAGCCTGCACGCCCATCTCGCCGGCGAGGGCACCGGCCGCGAGGCGATCGTCCACGCGCGGCGGGTCGGCTGATGGAGCGCCGGATCGTCACCGACGCCGTGCCCGGGCCGGAAAGCCGGCGGCTCATGGACCAGGCGGCCGCGCAGGAGGGACCCGCCGCCGCGCGCCAGCCGTCGATCGCGTGGCGCCGGGCGGAGGGCGTGCACGTCGAGGACGTCGACGGAAACGTCTTCCTGGACTTCACGAGCTCCGTGCTCGTCGCCGCGGTCGGTCATTGCCATCCGCGCGTCGTCGCCGCGATCCAGGAGCAGGCCGGCGAGCTGCTGCACACGTACAACTTCGTCAACCGGTGGCGCGTCGAGCTCGGCCGCCGCGTGCTCGAGCTGGGCCGCCCGCACGGGCTGGACCGCGTCTTCATCGCCACGACGGGTGCCGAGGTCGTCGAGCTCGCGCTGAAGCTCGCGCGCTGGCGCAGCGGACGCTCGGGCACGCTCGCGTTCGAGGGCGGCTACCACGGCAAGACGATCGCCGCGACCGCCGTCGGGGGCAAGCCGGAGTCGCGCGCGGGCCTGGGCGAGCTGCTGCGCGGCGTCGTGCACCTGCCCTTCCCGCTCGCCGGTCGCCCGGACAGCGCCGAGCGCGAGCGTGAGGCGCTCGACGCGCTGGCGGCGCTCGAGTCCGACGGCCGCGCGGCCGCCATCGGCACCGTCGTCATCGAGACGCTGCAGGGCAACAGCGGCCAGCGCGCGACGTCGAAGGAGTTCCTTCACGAGGTCCAGGCCTTCGCCCGGCGCAACGGCGCGGTGTTCGTGCTCGACGAGACGCAGTCGGCCTTCGGGCGCGCCGGCACGTGGTTTGCCTTCGAGGGCTTCGACCTCAGCCCGGACCTCGTCGTCGCCGGCAAGGGGATCTCCTCGAGCCTGCCGCTGACGATCATGCTCGGGCGCGCCGACGTCGTCGACGCCGCCCCCGCGAAGGCGCTGAGCTCGACGCACGGCGGCAACCCGATGGCCTGCCGCGCCGCGTGCGAGGTGCTCGACATCCTGGAGAGCGAGCAGCTGCTCGACAACTCGCGGGAGATCGGCGCGTACCTGCTGGCCGGCATCCGCGCGGCCGCCGCGCGCGCCGGGCTGGAGGTCGACGCTCGCGGCACCGGCCTCATGATCGGCGTGGCGATCCTCGACCAGGGTGGGTCTTCGGACCCCGCCCGCGCCAGGGCGGCTGTCGAGGCGGCCATCGCGCGGGGGCTGCTCATGCTCGCGCCGATCGGGCTCGACAAGAACGTCGTGCGGATCAGCCCGCCGTTGATCCTTACGCGCGAGCAGGCGGCGGAGGGCCTCGCGATCCTCGCGGAGGCGTTCGCCGAGGTCGCGTAGTGACGATCGCCGCACCGGTCGTCGCCGTCGCGGGCAACGTCAACGCCGATCTGTCCTATGACGTCGAGCGGCTCCCGCAGCCGGGCGAGACGATGCTCGCGCAGGATCTGCGCGTCGGGCCCGGCGGCAAGGCCGGTAACGGCGCGGTCGCGATCGCGCGGCTCGGCGCGACGGCGCGCGTCGTCGGGACCGTCGGCGGCGATCCGCTGGGCACGCTCGCGCTCGACGCGCTGCGCGCCGCGGGCGTGGACATCGACTGGATCGTGCGCCGCCCCGGCGAGACGACGGGCGTCGCGACCGTCTTCGTCGCGCCCGTCGACCAGGAGAACGCGATCGTCACCCACCTCGGCGCGAACATGCTCATGCGGCCCGGCGAGGTCCCGCAGCTCGGCGGCTGCGACGCGCTGCTCATGACGCTCGGGCTGCCGGCCGCCGTGCTCGAAGCATGTGTCGCGTCGGCCCGCCGGGCGGGCGTCCCGGTGCTCGTCGATGCGACGCCGCTGCGCGCGGTGGCGCTGCCGCGCGCGTTCACCGAGGTCGAGCTGCTGTCGGCAAACCGGGTCGAGGCCGCGGCGCTCACGGGGATGGACGCCGTCGACAGCGACGACGAGATCGACGCTGCGCTGGCGGCGCTGCACGCGCTCGGCGCCCGGCAGGTCGTCCTGAAGCTCGGCCCCGGCGGCGCCGCGTGGTCGGACGGGACACGCCGCGGGCGCTCCGCGGCGCCGGTCGTGCAGGCCGTCGACCCGACGGGCGCGGGCGACGCCTTCATGGGGGCGATCGCCGTGCGTCTCGCATCAGGCGATCCGCTGCCGGAGGCGACGGCCTTCGCCTGCCTGGTCGGCGCGCTGGCCACGACGGGCCGGGGAGCCCAGGGAGGCTGGGCTAGTCTGCACGACGTGCACCGCCTCGCCGCGCGATCGGACACATGAGCGACACACGGACCGTCCTGCTCGTCGGCGCCGGGCTGCTGCAGGTTCCCGCCATCGACCTGATCCACGAGCTGGGCCTGCGCGTCTGCGCGACGGATCGCGACCCCGCCGCGGCGGCCTTCCCGAGCTGCGACGAGACGGTCGTGATGGACACAAAGGACGTCGCCGGGCACGTCGACCTCGCTCGATCGCTGTGCGCCCGCGGCGATCTCGCGGCCGTGTTCACCGAGGGCGCGGACGTCGAGGTCACGGTGGCGCAGGCCGCCGCCGCCGCCGGCCTGCCCGGCTGTGATCCCGCCGCCGCCGCGATCTGCGCGAACAAGGCCGAGTTTCGTCGTGTCTGCCGCGAGGCCGGGCTGCCGGGCCCCCTCTTCGAAGAGGTCGGCAGCCTCGCCGACGCGCGGCTGGCGCTGCGGGAGATCGGCCTGCCGGTCATCGTCAAGCCGCTCGACAACTCCGGCTCGCGGGGCGCCACGAAGCTCGCCGCCGAGAGCGAGCTCGAGGACGCCTTCCACGAGGCGATGCGCTGGGGCGGCACGGGCACGGTGCTGATCGAGGAGTGCCTGAGCGGCCCGGAGCAGAGCGTCGAGACGATCGTCGACCAGGACGGCCGGCAGTGGCGCTGCAACGTCGTCGACCGCCCGTTCGCGTTCGATCCGTATCCGGTCGAGCTCGGCCACGACAACCCGACGGTCCTCGACGACGCCCAGCAGGAGGCGCTCTACGAGCTCGTCGAGCAATCCACTCGCCTCGTCGGCATCGATCTCGGGGCGGCGAAGGCGGACACGATGTGGACGGCGCGCGGTCCCGTGGTGCTCGAGATGACGGCGCGGCTGTCGGGTGGCTTTCACGCCCAGTACACGTCTGGGCTCGCCTACGGGACGAACGACATCAAGGCCTGCCTGGATCTCGCCCTCGGCCGGCCGCTCGATCCGGCGGACGTCACGCCGCGCTGGCAGCGCCATTCGATCTGTCGCGCGCTGTTCCCGGAGCCCGGGCTGATCACCGCGATCGACGGCGTCGACGAAGCGCTGGCGATCGACGGCGTCGAGCACGTGATCTTCCGCATGAACGTCGGCGAGGAGATCCGCCCGTACCGCACGTGCGCGGACCGGGCCGGCTTCGTCATCACGTGCGCCGATACGCGCGAGGCCGCGCTCGCAGCCGCCGAGGCGGCACACCAGGCGATTCGCGTCGAGACCGCGCCGTACGCGGCGGTCGACTGACGATCACGCCGATGCGCGCGCTCGTCAAGCACGGGCCGCGGCCGGTCCTCGCGCTCGAAGACGTGCAGCGGCCGCAGGCCGGACCGGGCGAGGTCGTCGTCGACGTCGCCGCCGTCGGCATCTGCGGGACCGACGTCCACATCCTGCACGACGTCTATCCGCACGCCGAGCCGCTCATCCCGGGGCACGAGCTCGTCGGCCGCATCGCGGCGATCGGCGACGGGGTGCAGGGGTACGCGTCAGGTGAGCGCGTCGTCTCGGAGCTGCATACCGGCGCCGATCGCGACTGCGCGATCTGCCGTTCCGGCAACCCGCAGATCTGCCCGCGCAAGCGCGCGCTGGGGACGTGGGTCGACGGCGCCTTCGCCGAGCAGGTGCGGTTGCCCGCGTGGCTGCTGCACCGCGTGCCCGACGGGCTGTCCGACCTCGCCGCGGCGCTCGTGGAGCCCGCGGCCTGCTCGCTGCACGGGATGCTCGAGCGCGGCCGCGTCGACGAGGGCGACACGGTGCTGATCGCGGGCCATGGTCCGATCGGGCTGCTCGGCGCGCAGATCGCCAAGGCCGCCGGGGCCGGGCTCGTGATCGTCACGGGCCGCAGCCGCAAGGGAAGCGTCCGCCTCGATGCCGCCCGTGCGCTCGGCGTCGAGGTCATCGACACCGACGAGGAGGACGTCGCCCGGCGCGTCGCGCAGCTGACGGCGGGCGCCGGCGTCGACGTCGCGGTCGAGACCGCCGGCGCGGAGGCGGCGCTGTGGGACTGCATCGGTGCCTGCCGTCCCGGCGGACGCGTCGTCGTACTCGGGCTCTGCGGGCAGCCGAGCGTCGCGTTCCCCTGGGACCAGGCGCTCGTTCGCGACCTCGACGTGGCGTTCTCGTTCTCGTCGAAGGCGTCGAGCTGGGAGCGGGCGCTCGAGCTGGCCGCGGCGGGGCGGCTGGGCGGCGAGGCGCTCGTCACCCATCGCTTCGGGCTCGACGACTGGGAAGATGCGTTCGCGGCGACCCAGAGCGGCGCCGCCGTGAAGGTCGTCCTCCAGCCGTGACCACGCTCGCAACCCACCACACGCTCCCCGCCGGCCCAGGCCTGCACGAGCTGCCCTCGGCGGGCCTGGAGCATCTGCGCATGGCGCTGGCCCGCGTCCCGGCCGGCGACGCGGTCACGCTGGCGACCGGCGCCGACGAGGCGCTCGTCATCGTGCTCGACGCGCCTCAGGGCGCACGCATCGAGGCCGCCGGGGAGACCTTCGAGCTGCCGGTGCGCACGTCGGTCTTCCGCGACGAGCCGTCGGCCGTGTACGCGCCGCCCGGCACGACGCTCGCGCTGCACGGCCCGCTGCTCGCGGCCGTGTTCCGCTCGCCGGCGACGGCGCAGGCCGACGCGATCGGCGCATACGCGATCCGGCCCGAGGAGGTCGAGACCGTGCAGCGCGGATCGGGCAACTTCACGCGACGCGTGCGAGACATCCTCCCCGCGACGCGCCCCGGCACGCGCCTGCTCGCTGGCGAGACGATCAACCCACCCGGCAACTGGTCCTCCAGCCCGCCGCACAAGCACGACCGCGACGCGCCGCCCGATGAGGCCGAGCTCGAGGAGATCTACCTCTTCCGCGTCGAGCCCGGCCAGGGGTTCGGCCTGCAGCTCTCATATGCGACCGATCCACCGGCCGACCGCGCGATCGTCGTCCGCGACCTGGACGCGGTCGCCATCCCTGCGGGGTATCACCCGGTCGTCGCCGGACCCGGATACGGCCTCTACTATCTCTGGTGCCTCGCCGGCCAGGGTCGCGAGCTGCAGTGGTATCCCGACCCCGCGCACGCCTGGGTCGACACGAGCTGACTGCGCCGGACGTACCACCTGCGCGTCCCGCACGGTCGCGACCGCTCGTCAGTCATGTCCACCGAACCCACAGATCCCGCCGCCACACGCTCGATCGCCGCCTCCGACGCGCTCTGGGAGCGCGCCCGGCGCGCGATCCCGCTCGGCACGCAGACGCTGAGCAAGGCGCCCTCGCAGTTCGTCGACGGCGTCTCGCCGAAGTTCCTCGCGCGCGGCAAGGGGTCGCACGTCTGGGACGTCGACGGCAACGAGTACATCGACTATCCGATGGCGCTCGGTCCGATCCTGCTCGGCTACGACCACCCGGCCGTCACCGAGGCGGTCGTCAAGCAGGTCCGCGAGGGCACGACGTTCACGCTCATGCATCCCTTGGAGGTCGAGGTCGCGGAGGCGCTCATCGACGTCATCCCCTGCGCGCAGAAGGTCCGCTTCGCCAAGAACGGCGCCGATGCGACCGGCGGTGCGATCCGCGCGGCGCGCGCGCTGACCGGCCGCGAGCACGTCGTCGCGACCGGCTACCACGGCTACCACGACTGGTACATCGCCTCGACGGAGCTGCGCAAGGGCGTGCCGCTGCTGCACCAAGAGCTGATCCACACCGTCGCGTTCGGCGATCTCGCGGCGCTCGAGGCGGAGCTGCAGCGCCTCGACGGCGAGGTCGCGGCGATCATCATGGAGCTGCCGGCGACCGAGCCCCCGCCCGGCTACCTGCAGGCGGCGATCGACCTCGCCCACCACCACGGCGCGCTCTTCGTGCTCGACGAGATCGTGACGGGCTTTCGGTACGCGCTCGGCGGCGCGCAGGAGGTCCACGGCGTCCTGCCCGACCTCGCCTGCGTCGGCAAGGGGATGGCCAACGGCTACCCCCTGGCCGCGGTCGTCGGCTCCGACGAGGCGATGTCCGCCTTCGACGACATCTTCTTCTCGATGACGTTCTCCGGCGAGACGGTGTCGCTCGCGGCGGCGCGCGCGACGCTCGCCGTCCTGCGCAGCGAGCCGGTCATCGAGCACATCTGGAAGACCGGCCGCGAGCTGCGCGCCGGCCTGCTCGAGCTCGGCGACGAGGCGTCGTTCGAGCTGCAGCTCGCCGGCAACCCGCCGCGCTCGGCGATGACGTTCGCGCTCGAGCCGGGCGGCGCGCCGCACGACCTGCTGCGCGCGATCTTCCTGCAGGAGACGCACAAGCGGGGCGTCCTGTTCGGCGTGCCGATCTTCCCGACGTACGCCCACTCGGCGCAGGACGTCCGCCACACGCTCGACGCCGTGGCGGGCGCCTTCGAGCGCATGGAGAGCGCCTGCGCGACGCAGGACTTCGCCGCGCACCTCGAGGGCCTGCCACCAGGGTCGGTATTCCGGCGCAGGCATTGACCGCCGTGGCCGACTCGATGCAGCAGCGCCCGCTCGGCGGCACGGGCCTGACGACGACCGCGCTCGGCCTCGGGACGGTCGCGCTCGCCGTGCCCTACGGGGCCCCCCAGGGCGAGCGCGACGCGGTCGGCGCCGCCGCCGCGCAGGCGACGATCGAGCGCGCGCTGGAGCGCGGCGTGCGCTTCGTCGACACCGCGCCCGCGTATGGCGATGCCGAGCTGCTCGTCGGTGCGGCGACGGCCGGCGTGGGCGACTGCCTCGTGGCCACGAAGATCGCGGTGCCCGCCGCCGGCTGGGAGGCGCTGGACGAGCGCTCGACGCGCGACCACGTGCGGGTATCGGCCGAGGCGAGCCTGCGCGCCCTGCGCCGCGACGTGCTCGACGTGCTCTCGCTGCACAACGCCGAGCCGGAGCTGATCGCGCGCGGGACGATCGTCGCGGCGCTCGCCGAGCTGCGCGCGGAGGGGCTGATCCGTGTCGCCGGCGCGTCCGTCTACGGCGAGGCGGCGGCGCTCGCCGCGATCGGCTGCGACGAGCTCGCGGTCGTGCAGGTCGCGATGAAC
The DNA here is from genome assembly GCA_963727785.1 of uncultured Solirubrobacteraceae bacterium. GTDB lineage: Bacteria > Actinomycetota > Thermoleophilia > Solirubrobacterales > Solirubrobacteraceae > CADCVQ01. The sequence continues at coordinate 2,458 of CAVSHS010000033.1, read as the reverse complement.
GCGCTCGACCGCACGCACGAGGCGCGGGTCGTCCCGGCGGCGCGGCGCCGCGGCACGGCGCTCGTCGCGCGCTCGGCGCTGCTGCGGGGCGTGCTGACGCCGGCGGGGCGGACGCTGAGCGGTCCCTTCGCACCCCTGCGCGCGGCCGCCGAGGACTTCCGAACCGCCGCCGGCGCGTCCTGGGAGCAGCTGCCGGGCGCGGCCGTCGCGTTCCTGCTGGGTCGGCCCGGCCCGGCCTGCGTGCTGCTCGGGCCGCGCGACGGCGGCGAGCTCGACGCGCTGCTCGACGGCGCCGTCGGCTTCGCCGACGTCACGGCGCGGCTCGACGAGGACTGGGGCGCGGGCCTGCCCCCCGAGCTGCTCGACCCGCGCCGCTGGCCGGCGCTGGAGCGGATCGCCTGATGGCCAGCGCCGAGGGACGGACGCTGACCGCGCCCGGCGCGAGCCGCGACGCCGCGCTGCTCGTGTGCATGTTCCACCTCAACCTCGCGTTCTCGTCGCTGGCGCCCGAGCGCCAGGCGCACGTCGTGCAGGCGTGCTACTGGCCGATGCTCCGCCTCGCCGAGCAGACGCCGTTTCCGATCGCGTTCGAGGCGACGGGCTGGACGCTGGAGCGCATCGCCGAGCACGACCCGGCCTGGATCGCCCGTGCTCGCGAGCTCATCGAGAGCGGTCGCGTCGAGCTCGTCGGCAGCGCCTACGCGCAATGCGCCGCGCCGCTGCTGCCCGCCGCCGTCAACCGCTGGAACCTGCGTCTCGGCTTCGAGGCGTACGAGCGGCTGCTCGGCGTGCGGCCGGGGCTCGCGCTCGTCTGCGAGCAGGCCTACTCACCCGGCCTCGTGCAGCTGTACGCCGACGCCGGCGTCGAGGCGATGATCGTCGACTGGGACAACGCGTACCGGTCCAACCTCGATTGGGGCGCCGACGTGCGCCGCCAGCCGCAGCGTGCGCTCGGCAGCGGCGGCGCCAGCCTGCCCGTCGTCTGGAGCGAGTCGATCGCCTTCCAGAAGTTCCAGCGCTACGCGCACGACGAGATGTCGCTCGAGCGCTACGTCGCGTTCATCGCCGACGCCGTCGCCGAGGGTCGCGGCGCGCTCATGCTCTACGCCAACGACGCCGAGGTGTTCGACCACCGTCCAGGCCGCTTCGCGGCCGAGCCGAAGCTCGCGCAGGGCGAGTGGGAGCGCGTCGCCGTCGCATTGCGCACGCTCGCCGAGGCCGCGGTCGGGACGCCGGCGCTGCCGCGCGACGTGCTCGCGCTGCTCGACCAGCCGGGCGCCGGGAGCGAGCTGCGGCTCGAGGCGCCCGACCAGCCGATCCCGGTCAAGAAGCAGGACAAGTACAACATCACGCGCTGGGCGGTGAGCGGCCGCGACGACGTCGGCATCAACACGCGCTGCCAGCGCATCTACGAGCGCCTGCACGCGGGCGCGGTCGAGGATCCGGCGCCTTGGCGGCGCCTGTGCGAGCTGTGGGCGTCGGACTTCCGGACGCACATCACCGACGCGCGCTGGGAGGCGATGCACGTGCAGCTCGCGGCGGCCGAGGCCGATGCCGGCGTCGCGCGGCCGCCTTCGCCGCCCGCCCCGCCGCTCGCCGCCGCTGCCGCGCTGCCCGAGGAGGTCACCCGCGATGGTCGGCTGTGGCACGTGCGCAGCGGGCACCTCGCGGTCACGCTCAACGCGCGCCGCGGGCTCGCGATCGAGGCCTTCTGCGACGAGCGCCTGGGCCCGGAGACGCTCTTCGGGACGCTCGAGCACGGCTACTTCCCGACGATCGAGCTCGGCGCCGACTGGTACACCGGCGACGTCGTGCAGGAGGCGCCGCTGCGCCACAAGGTCACCGACCTCGAGCCGATGGCGCCGGTCTTCGAGCGCGCCGCGGGCGGCGTGATCCGCGCCTTCGGACGCCTGACGACGGAGCTCGGCGACGTCGAGAAGGCGATCGAGATCGACGGCGCGGCGGGCACGGTCACGATCGACACGACGCTGCACTGGCCGGAGCTGCCGCCGGGATCGCTGCGCGCGGCGCACCTCGTGCTGCATCCCGAGAGCTTCGACACGGGCAGCCTCTTCTACGCGACGCACAACGGCGGCGACGATCTCGAGCGCCACGAGCTTGCGGGCAGCACGGCGTTCGACCACGGCGCGACGGTCTCGGCGCTCGTCTCCTGCCGCCAGGGGCTGGGCGCCACCGCGGGCGTGCTGCTGCTCGGCGACCGCTCGCGGGCGGTGCGCATGGACATCGACCAGGCCGTCTGCAAGCCGCTGGCGATCGTCGGCTACACGCCGATCGGCGACCGGCCCTTCTTTCGCGCGGCGCTCAGCGTCACCGAGGCCGACGACACGCGCCGCGGCGCGATCGTCCGCAGCGCCAAGGATCCGCAGCGCATCCGCGTGACGCTGTCCGCCGCGCCGTGCGCGCCGGCCTGAGCGCCGCCGAAGAGGCATCGTCCATG
>CAVSHS010000032.1:0-8494 GCA_963727785.1 uncultured Solirubrobacteraceae bacterium | reverse complement strand
GCCCTCGGCGGGATCCTCGGGCTCGCGTTCGTCCGCAACCCGCGCCGTGCGGTGCCGTGCGCCGACTGCGCCGGCGGCCAGCTCGCGGGTGCCCCGGCCGACGCCGCGCGCGAGCGCTCGGCGGCCGACGCGGTGCCGGCACCGCCGCCTGACGGCGACGTTTCAGGCCCGGGCGTCGACGCGCCAGCTGCGAGCTCCGGCCTGGCTGCGCTGACCGGCTGACCGGCGACCGAGGATCTAGCGGTCCGGGTCCTCCGCCTCGTCGGCCTCGCTGTACTCCACCGTCGCGCGATCGGACTCGCGCTCGGGCGTGAAGGCGTCGCGCTCGGGAAAGCCCTCGCCGTCGTCGTGCGAGGCATTGCGCACGAGGTCGCGCTCGGCGAGCTCGAAGCCCTCGGCGTCGCCGCCGCCGGCCTCGTAGACCGGGCGCAGCGCCTCGTCGATCGGTTCCTCGGCGTCGACGCCGCCGACGTCGGGTTCGATTCCGCCGATGGCACGGGCCTCCGCGGCCGCCTCCCACTCCTCGCGTGTCGCGAAGTCCGGTTCGTCTTCTGTGTCGTCGATGCGTTCCATGGGGGAGCGGACTACCCCGATCACAGCGCGATCCATCGCCGACGTCAATAAACTGCGTCGTCGTGCTGCGCCGCCTGCCCGTCAGCGTCCTGATCGCCGTCACCGCCCTGCTCGTCGCGGCGGCGCCGGTCTTCGCCCACGGCAACGGCGAGGGCTGGTGGGGCGAGACGGACGACCGCGTCGTCACGAACGCGGGCTTCATCCTCATCATCTTCTTCCCGCTGTTCATCTTGCTCGCGTCGCTGTTGCAGTGGCGGCTGGAGAAGCGCAAGGATCTGCGCAAGGCCGCGGCCAAGCACCGCGCGCAGACCCCCGGCGGCTGGTAGCCCCACGCGCGGTCCGCGTTCGGACCGTCGCTGCCCGGTGTCTGCCTGCCCTCAGAGCGCGGCGAGCGCCTCGCGGAACTCCGCGACGGGCGCCACGTCGTAGCCCGCCAGCCTGGCGATCGACGCGCCTGAGGCTGCGCACGATCACGTCGGACTGGATCGCCTGAGCGACGTTCAGCGCCTTCATGGCCTCCGCCGCCGCGCGCTCGGGCTCTTCGGCGGCTGCGCAGGCCATCGCGATATGCGCCTGGTGCACGCCGCGCTTCCGAATGCGCTCGCGCGGCAGGAGGCGCAGCACCTCGCCGAACATCGGGATCGCCCTGTGCGGCTGCAGCCGCAGCCAGCAGCGCGCGTCGTCGCCCATGACCCACGCCGGGGTGACGTCGAGGCGGCACAGATCAGGGGCGTCGGCCGTGTCAACGCGGCTGAGGACCTCGTGGGCGAGCGGCCAGGTTGCGTTCGCATGCGTCCGCGCTCCCTTGCGCCAGCGCGTGACCCTGCGCCAGCCGCAGCGAGCACAGCGCGCGGATGTGGTCGCCGGCACCGGGCGTGCGATGCGCCGCCGCCGCGAAGCTGATCGCCGTGGAGGCGTCCTGCCGGTGACCGGCGTAGCGGCTTTGGCGCATGAGCATCCAGGCGACGAGATCGGGATAGTGCGCCTCGCGCGCGAGCTCGAGGGTGCGCTCCGCCCGCGACGTCGCGCAGGCGCGTGTCGCCGGTGTCGTGACAGAGCCAGCTCGCAAACTCCGCCCAGCGCGCTTCCACGCGCAGCAGCTGCGCGCGCAGCTCGCCGCGGGCGACCTGCCGGTGCGCCGCGATCAGGTTGATCTCGTGGCGCACGGCGCCGAGCGCGTCGCGCGCGCCATGCATGGAGTCGTGACGGGCGAGCAGGCGCAGGAGATCCATCCAGTGCCCGACGAGCTCGGGGTCGATCTCTCGCGCTGCTGCGGGTGCGGTCGTGGCGCCAAGGCCGAAGGCGGCCCCGGCGCCCGCGCCGAGAAGGCTCCGACGGCTCAGGGGATCCACGTCTTCTCCCATTTCGGGCTGGGAGGCCCAGCGTAGCGCCAGCGGCATCTGGAGCGCACGCGTGAAGCTGTCGATCTCGTCGATCGTCAGGTGGCGCTTACCGTGCTCGATCCGGCTCAGCGTCGCCTGGCTCGACGTGCAGCCAGCCCGCCACCACCGACTGCGGCAGCGGCCGGTGGTGAAACGGGTGAAAAGCGGTACATGCGGATCACGCGCCCGAGATCTCCGCTGGCGAGCGCGGTGCCCATCAGCGCGGTGCGCCAGAACTCGGCGGGCACCTCGGGCGCCCGGTCGCGACGCTGCGCCTGCTGGCACACGCTGCAGAGCGCGTCCGCGTTGTCGCGTGCCAGCGCGGTCCCACAGCGGCAGTGGCGCACAGGGCTCATCGCGGCCGATCCTACGGCCCACGGCTCGCGCCCACGGGCGTCTTCCATTCAGGTTGGAGTACGACGTTCAGCGTGGCGTCGCCGGCGGGCGGGCCACGACGCAGACTCGCCGCATGGTCTTCGAGCAGCGCTACGGCTGGGGACGCGCGTACCGCGATGGGACGATCGTGTGCGCCCGGGTGCACCTCACCATCGGCCGCGACGGCCGGCTCGGGCTGGCGCAGCACGAGCGCCGCTACGTCGTCGCACGCTTCCTGGAGCGCCTGCACCCCACGCTGCACCGCGAGCTGATCCAGCTGTCTCGCAGCCGCGGCGCGGCCGCCCGGCGAGCCGCCGAGCGCATGCAGCCCATCGACGTCGTCTTCGACGACAAGCGCCTGGGCCGCCAGCGCATCACCGGCTGGGTCCAGCCACCGCAGATCCGCTGCGGCGAGCTGCGCGAGATCGAGTTCGGGCTGCGCGAGGAGCGCACGTGAACGACAAGCCCCGCCGCCTCACCGGCGACGAGATCCAAGCGCTCAAGTTCGCTGCGAGCTGCATGCCGCCGGACCGGAGCAGCACGGCCTCACTCGGCGGGCAGGATGATCCAGAGCGCGATGTAGAGCAGGATCTGCGGTCCCGGAAGCAGGCAGGAGACCACGAACAGGAGGCGCACCTGCCACGGCTGAAGGCCGAAGCGCCGTGCGAGCCCGCCGCACACGCCCGCGATGATCCGGCCGCTGCGCCGTCGCGCGAGTGCGGTCGAGGTCGAAGGAGCCATCGGATGAGCCTAGCTGCCGCCACGGCGAATTCCATCCGAATGCTCTTCACATCGGCGCGCGGAATTCGGGTACCCTAACCCAACTTCCAGTGTGTTTGGGAACCCTAAGACGCGGATCGCGTGACGTTGCCACGGCCGGCTGCTGCGACCGTGGCAACTGAGGGCGGATCCGCGTGTAACCCCGGAGGTCGCCGGCGATGAGCACCCGCGCCATCGAGCAGGAGACGCCGCCGCGACCGAGCTCCGGCCAGCGGCTGACCGTCCTGTTGGAATCCCATCGTCTGCGGACGTTGGGGCTGGTGGCGGCGCTCGTCGTGCTGCTGGCTGCGGTGATGGCGTCGCTGGCGATCGGCTCGATGAGCATTCCGGTGCGCGAGGTGATCGCCGCGCTCACGGCCTTCGACGACTCCGACGCGCACGTGATCGTCACCGAGCTGCGCGTGCCGCGCACCGAGATCGGCCTGCTCGTCGGCGCGGCGCTCGGTGCCGCCGGCGCGCTGATGCAGGGCGTGACGCGCAACCCGCTCGCCGAGCCGGGGATCCTCGGCATCAACGCCGGCGCGGCGTTCGCGGTCGTCATCGCGATCTTCCTGCTCGATGTCTCCTCGGTCGTGCTGTACGCATGGTTCGCGCTGCTCGGCGCGCGGCCTGACCGCGCTGCTCCTGTACGCGCTCGGCGCGTCGGGCCGCGACGGCGCCACGCCGGTCAAGCTCGCGCTCGCGGGCGCCGTGCTGACGGCGCTGCTGACGTCGCTGACGAGCGCGGTGCTCGTCTTCGACACGCAGACGCTGGATGAGTTCCGCTTCTGGATCGTCGGGTCGATCGCCGGGCGCGACGCGGGCGTCGCGCTGTCGGTGGCGCCCGTTCATCGCGTGCCGGGCTGCTCGTCGCGCTGCTGGCCGGGCGCTGGCTCAACGCGCTCGCGCTGGGCGACGACGTCGCGCGCTCGCTGGGCCAGCATGTCGGCTGCACGCGCGCGGCGGCGGGCTCGGGTTCGTGCTGCTCGCCGGCGGCGCCGTCGCCGCTGCCGGGCCGATCGCCTTCGTCGGGCTTGACCGTCCCGCACGTCGCGCGCGCACTGGTCGGGCCCGACTACCGCTGGATCATCCCCTACAGCGTCGTGATGGGCGCGATCCTGCTGCTCGCCAGCGACGTGCTCGGCCGCGTCGTCGCACCGCCGGGCGAGCTCGAGGTGGGCGTCGTCACGGCCGTCCTCGGCGCGCCGTTCTTCATCTGGCTGGTACGCCGCCGAAGGCTGGCGGAGCTGTGAGCCAGCGGCGGATCACGGTGCGTTCGCGCGCGTTCTCGCTGCGCGTCGACCTGCGCGTGCTCGGCGTGCTCGGCGTGGTGGGCATCGCGACGCTGCTCGCCTTCACGCTCAACATCGGGCGCGGCGAGTTCGCGATCGCCCCGTTGGATGTCCTTGCCACGCTCGTCGGCGCGGGCGACGACGCCACGAGCTTCATCGTGCTCGACCTGCGCCTCCCGCGCGCGCTGACCGCGGTGCTCGCGGGCGCGGCGCTCGGGATCGCGGGCGCGATCTTCCAGGACCTCGCGCGCAACCCGCTCGTCGCCCCGGACATCATCGGCATCACGGCAGGCGCATCGCTGGCCGCGGTCGCGCTGATCGTCTTCGGCGACGTCGAGCGGCGCGGTGTCGGTTCCGCTGGCGGCTCTCGGCGGGGCCGTGCTCACGGGCGCCGTGCTGTACGGCCTGGCGTGGCGCGGCGGCGTGCAGGGCTATCGCCTCGTGCTCGTCGGGATCGGCGTGGCCGCGTTCCTGCAGGCCGGGATCTCCTACGTGCTCACGCGCGGCCAGATCTTCGAGGTCGCCCTCGCCTACGTTGGCTCGTCGGCTCGCTGAACGGCCGCGGCTGGGAACACGTCTGGCCGCTCGCCGCCACGCTCGCCGTCCTGCTCCCGGTCGGCTTCGCGCTCGGTCGCCAGCTCGAGGTGCTGCAGCTCGGCGACGACGTCGCCCGCGCCCTCGGGATCGGCGTGGAGCGCACGCGGCTCGCGCTGCTGGCCGTCGCGGTCGTGCTCACGGGCGTCGCGGTGTCCGCCTCGGGCCCGATCGCGTTCGTCGCGTTCATCGCGCCGCACATCGCGCGCCGCGTCTGCGCGACCGTGTCGCCGTCGGGGATCCTGCCCGTCGCGGCCGCGGCGGGCGCGCTGCTCGTGCTGTGCTCAGACCTCGCTGGGCGGCTGCTGTTCGCCCCGACCGAGATCCCGGTGGGCATCGTCACGTCGATCATCGCCGCGCCCTACTTCCTCTTTCTGCTGCGACGGGCAAACCGCCTGGGGGTCACCGGATGAACGAGTCGCTGCTGCAAGCCGCCGACGTCACGCTCGCCTACGACGAGCGCGAGGTCGTGCACAACCTCGACCTCGTCGTGCCGCGCGGGCAGATCACCGCGGTCGTCGGCGCCAACGGCTGCGGCAAGTCCACGCTGCTGCGCGCCCTCGCGCGGCTGATGCGTCCGCGCGGGGGCAGCGTGCTGCTCGACGGCCGGTCGATCGCCGAGCTCTCCACGAAGGACGTCGCCAAGCGCCTCGGCATCCTGCCCCAGTCGCCGCTGGCGCCCGACGGCCTCGCCGTCGAGGATCTCGTCGCCCGCGGCCGGTATCCGCATCAGACGCTGTTTCACCACTGGTCGGCGCAGGACGAGGCGGCGGTCGAGGCGGCGCTCGTCGCCACGCAGATGACCGACCTGCGCAGCCGGCCGCTGGACGAGCTGTCGGGCGGTCAGCGCCAGCGTGCGTGGATCGCGATGACGCTCGCGCAGCAGACCGAGATCCTGCTGCTCGACGAACCCACGACGTTCCTCGACCTCGCTCACCAGATCGAGGTGCTCGACCTGCTCGCCGACCTCGTCGGCGACCACGGCCGCACGGTCGTCATGGTGCTGCACGACATCAACCAGGCGTGCCGCTACGCCGACTACGTCGTCGCGATGCTCGACGGACGCGTTCACGCGGCCGGCGTGCCGGAGCGCGTCATCGATGCCGAGCTCGTGCGCGACGTCTTCGGCCTCGCGGCATGCGTCATCGAGGACCCGGTGACCGGCACGCCGCTGTGCCTTCCCACAGCGCGCGGTGCGCGCGGCGTCGGCCGGCGCCGGATCGCTCTTTGACCGTCATCCGGCATCGCCATCTCGGGATGACCTCGAAAGTGGAGCAACGACTCGACACTCGTGTTAGGGTGCCCTAACCCATGTTGCCGCGCCTGCCTCACACCCTTGCCCTGCTCCTGCTCACGCTGCTTGTCGCCGGGTGCGGCGGCGACTCCGGCGACGACGGCGACCGCTCCGCGCAGGCCGCGGCGGCCGGCGCGTTTCCGGTCACGATCAAGCACGCTCGCGGCTCGACGACGATCACGTCGGAGCCCAAGCGAATCGTCACGGTCGGCCTGCGCGACCAGGAGCCGCTGCTGGCGCTCGGCATCAAGGCCGTCGGCGCGATGGACTGGTTTCAGCAGGGCACGTTCGCGAAATGGCCATGGGAGCGTGCCCGCTGGGGCGGCATCCGCCGCAGCTCATCAGCACAGGCGGCTTTGAGATCAACTTCGAGCGCGTCGCGGCGCAGCGTCCGGATCTGATCCTCGGCGTCTACCAGGACATCAAGCCCGGCGATTACGCGAAGCTCTCGCGCATCGCCCCGACGATCGCCCAGAGTCCCGACAACAAGCCCTACACGACGCCGTGGCGCGAGGAGACGCTCACGATCGCCGAGGCGGTGGGTCGCAAGGCGCAGGCCAGCGGCTGATCGATGCGGTCGACGCGAAGTTCGCCAACGGTGCGCAAGGAGCATCCGGAGTTCAAGGGCAAGGAAGCCCTCGATCGCCGACCCGAGCGGCCGCGAGATCTTCGCCTTCACGTCGGTCGACCCGCGCGGCCAGTTCCTCGAAGAGATGGGCTTCGAGAGCTCGAAGGCGGTCGACAAGATCTCCAAGGACGGCTACGGCGCGGAGATCAGCGACGAGCGGCTGAAGCTGCTCGACGTCGACTACCTGTTCCTGCTGATCGACAAGAACATCCGCGACAAGGTCTTCGACAAGCCCCTGTTCCGGCGACTGGACGTCTTCAAGCGCGGCAACGTCGTCGAGTTGCCCTACTACGACCCGCCGCAGTACGGGGCGGCGATGGCGTTCAACAGCGTGCTGAGCATCCCCTACGCGATCGACGGGACGCTCAAGCAGATCGCGGCGGCCGGCCGCCGCTAGGCGGTGCCCGCGACGATCGTGCTGGGATCGTCGTCCAGCGCGGTGGCGATGCGCGCGACCATCTGCTCCAGCGCGTAGGGAAGGCTCAGCGGCGAGTTGAAGTTGAGCGCCGCCTCGGTCTGGCTGTGCTGGTCGAGGTAGACGGTGCGCCCGTCGCGGACGGCGTCGAGGCGCCGGTAGAACACGTCGCGCTGCATCGCCTCGCGCTCGGCCCGTGGCGGGCCGAGGAAGACGAGCAGGTCGGCTTCGAGCAGCCGCCCCCGCTCACGGCTGATCTCGGCGTAGTACTCCTTGCCGGCGATCTCGTCGATCCGGGAGGGCGTCTCGAAGCCGAGCGCCGCGAGGAAGCGCACCCGCGGATCCTGGGAGGCGAAGATGCCGAAGTTCGCGCTCCCGGGGCCGCTCGCGAGGATCGCGCTCCTGCCCGCGAACTCGGGGTGTGCGGCGCGCGCCTCGGCGAACTGCTCCTCGAGTCCGGCCACGATCCTCGATGCCCGGCCGGCGCGGCCGAGCGCGCGCCCGATGACCCGCATCTGCTCCTGCCACGGCACGCCGAAATCGATGTACTCCCCGGACTGGGCGATCGTCGGCGCGATCCGCGACAGCTTCGCGTAGTCCGCGCCGGTCATCCCGGAATAGGTGCCGACGATGAGGTCCGGGCGCAGCGCGGCGATCTGCTCGAACTGCAGCTCCGCGTTGGGCATCACCTCGGGCGGGCGTCGCCAAGCTCGTCCCGGGCCCAGGGCCACGTCGCACTCGGCTGCTCGCCGAGCCACTCGCGAACGCCCACGGGCTTGACGCCGAGGGCGAGCACGAAGTCCTGCTCGTTGAACCCGACCGTGACCACGCGCCGGGGCGGGCCCGCAAGCCGCGTCCTCCGTGCTTGTGCTCGATCGTCAGCGGGAAGCCCTCGCCGCCGAGCCGGTCGGTTGCCTCGTCCGAGCCGCAACCGGCGATCAGCAGCGCTCCGAGCGACAGCCCGCCGAGCACGAACTCGCGTCGGGTGCCGTCGTCGCGCACGTCCTCGCGCACACGTCGGCCGGACGTTCGATCGTGATGCTCATGTGCTCCTCCTCGGGTTCCGCGCCTGGGCGCCGTCAGGGCTTAGGGGACCCTAACAGCGGGCATCGGCAGCTGCAGCGCGGCCGGACCATCCGCTATTCCCCACCCGTCGCCTGCCCGCCGCGACGCTAGGCTAGG
>CAVSHS010000031.1:0-96574 GCA_963727785.1 uncultured Solirubrobacteraceae bacterium | reverse complement strand
CGACCGGCAACGCGAGGATCGGACGCTTTCACGACCGCCCAGGCCAGCAGCAGCCAGCCGAAGAGCAGCACCGCCACGACGATCACGATCGCGCGGACGATCCCGCCGATGGGCAAAGCATTCTGACCGCCGTTCATCGCTGATCACCCCCGTCCGGGGCCAGCCGCGCAGGCCCCGGGCGTCAGGCGAAAGCACAGCTCACGCTCAAGCAGTCCGCGGTCCTCAAGCTCAGCGAGCAGGTCCACCAGCTCCGCAGCCCTGTGCCAGGGGATGGTCGTCCTTGCGCTGCAGCTGATAGCGCAGCTCGCCCTCAGCCGATCAGCATCCCGCCCCTGTCGACACGCATCAGGATCTGACGCTCCCCGCCCGCCAACGCACCCGACAGCGCCCACAGCACCGACGCCTTCCCCGACCCGGTCGCCCCCGCGATCACGCGACCGCCGCTTGTCGTCGTGCTCATCACGACACCGGCCGCCGGTCTTCCCCGTTGTCTGGCCGCGGCCCTCAGAGCGAATCGACTCCGCCCGATAAGACTGGCCCGAGCGACCGTCCATCTCCCACGCCTGCGAGGTCATGCCCTGCACCCGCACCATCTCGCCCTGACCAGACCTTCGGATCGCCCGCCACCGCCACCCGGATGATCTCCGCATCCCCATCACCCAACGCGACGAGCTGCACGCGCCACAACACCTCCCCATTGGCATCCGTGCGCCGCGCCCACGCCTCACGCGGCTTGCCCTCCTCAAACTGACGCAACTCCTCAGCCGCCGACACCACCAAAAACTTCAACCGCGACGTATCAATCGGAAACCGCACCCTTCGCTCCCTTCATCGGACCTACTGGCTTGAGCCCAGGCCACGCTGGGCCTCACCTCTGCAAGGCGCCGATCCTACCTATCCACCTGGTGGTTGTCCACCTGGTGGAGAGCGGACGAGGATCCGCTCAGGCGTGTACGGTCTCGGCCATGTCCAAGAAGCCCGAGTACGTCTCGATCGCCGAGACGCTGAAAACCGAGATCTTGGGCCGGCAAGTACGACCCTGAAGCGCTGCCCGGCAACGCGGCTCTCGCCGAACGCTTCGACGTCAACACGAAAACAGCCGGACGAGCCATCCAACAGCTGATCGCGGAAGGGATCGTGATCGCCCGTCCTGGCATGCGAGCGATCCCGGCGCCGCCTGCGCTACGAGCAACCCGATCGCCGATGGACCGGCGAGTACGCACGGGCCCGCGCTGCCCAGGACCTCATCTTCGCCAGCGACGTGGTCGGCGAGATCCGCAAGGAGACCGTCGGCCGCGAGTGGGTGGAAGCGCCGATCCTGGTCGCCCGGCTCCTCGACGTGAGTCCAGCACGCCGCCTTCCACCGCCACAGCCGGACCTACGTCAACGACGTCGCCACAGAAGACACCTCGATGTTCTTCCCGCAGGCAATCATCAGCGCCGCACCGCGACTCGAAACCGAAGACCACATCCAGGTAGTCCGAATGATCGAAGAAGCCGGCTACCTCATAACGCGAACGGTGAACGAGATCCGTGCCCGTCACCCCGATGCCGCGGAACACGAACTCTTCGGAATCGACGCCGACGGGATCGTCGTTGAGCACACCCATGGCACCTACGGCGCCCGGGATGAGGCATTGGAAGCTGTCATCAACGTCCGACCAGCCCAAGACAACGTCGTCACGTTCGACACCTACGAAGCGCCCATCGACAATGACCAAGAGGGCGAAATGACCCCTACAACCGTCAAGACCAGCCCCAGAGATCGCCTAGCCATCGCGCTCGACACCCCGAACCTGGACACGGCCGTATCCATTGCTAAAGCCGTCCAACCGACCATGGGCGTCGCCAAAGTCGGTCTCGAACTCTTTAGCGCTGCTGGCCGCGAAGCAGTTCAAGCGATGCAGAACCTTGGAATGGACGTCTTCCTCGACGTCAAGCTGCACGACATCCCGAACACCGTGCGCGGAGCCAGCAAAGTCCTCGGATCGCTTGGCGTCCGTTATCTAACCGTGCATGCCGCCGGCGGAGAGGCCATGCTCGCCGCAGCCGTAGACGGACTGAGCGAGGGAGCCAACGAGGCCGGCCTCCCTTGCACCCATGACGCTCGCCGTAACCGTCCTAACGAGCGAGCCCAGTGCCTCACCGGAGCTGCTCAACGAGCGCTTGGCGGCGGCGGTGGCCGCCGGTTGCCCCGGCGTCCACAGTGCCCCCACCGATCTTCCCGTGATCAAGGGCGCAGCTCCCAACATCATCGCCGTCGTCCCGGGTATCCGGCCGACCGGCACCCCTGTCCACGATCAAGGACGAGTCGCCACCCCAGGCGACGCCATTCAAAGCGGTGCCAACATCCTCGTGATCGGCCGAGCCGTCACCGGCGCCGACGATCCAGCCGCAGCCGCCGCGGCAATCGCCGCGGAAGTCGCACAAGCCATCTGAAGGTCATCGGCAAACCGTCGTCTCCGCAGCTTTCCGCCGCACGCCGCTTGCCAGCAGGAACATTGGACCCGATCGGCGGCGCTGCCCACTGACGACGTCCCTGGGGGAAGCCGCTATGCCGAGTGGTATCCACCACTCGGCGGTTGCGCTTTTCACCGTGAATCCTGGTCTGGCACCCGATCCTGGCCCAGATCGACGCGTGCCTGGCGGAGGCGGAGAGGGCGCGGCTGAGGATCGCATCAGCATCGGGCAGCCCACTCCGTCGTCAGCCGAGGTGCACGCGATCCTCGTGAGATGCGCCGCGGCGGTCGCCCGCTTTGCTCCTGTTGGTCAGGCTTACGACACCAGAGCCAAAGGCGTCAAGGGCGGTGTGCCCATCGCAATGATGTACGAAATGGAGGGCATATTACGCGCGCTCCGCGACGACTATGCGGCCGGATATCTCCAGACCGTGCAGGAGCTAATCCATGCGGATGTCTTCGCTGACTTCCTCGCTATGGCGCACGAGCTCCTCACGAAAAAGTACAAGGACCCAGCCGCTGTGCTTACTGGGAGTGTCCTTGAGGAGCATCTGCGCAAACTAGCTGTTGCTGCCGGCGTCGGCGTGCTGATCGGTGGCAAACCCGAAGAAGGCCGACACCATCAATGCCGACCTGGTCAAAGCCGCCATCTACAACAAGCTGGAACAGAAGCAGGTAACGGCTTGGCTGGACCTCCGCAACAAAGCTGCGCACGGGCACTACGACGGGACGACGAGGCGCAGGTCGAAGGACTTATCCGCGACGTGAGCGCATTCATGGTCCGCCACCCAGCCTGACACAAGCCACCCTGGCTCCACACCCAACACCTCCCCATGCCCGCCGCAGCCGCGTCGGCGACAGCCTCGCCTGACAATCGAACCCAGATGAGCTTTACAGGCATCTGCAGGGGGGTTACGACCGCGTGAGCAGCACAGCCGACCACTGCGACGCTTCCGGATGCCCCGCCTATGCCCTTCGAGAGGGCATCACTGCCTTCAACATGCAGCGCCCGAGGATTTTTTACGCCGCAATCACCCGGTTCCGTGCCGGCGAGCCGCTTGACGCTCGCAACACAACAATCAGCCCCGAACTTCTTGCGAGGCTACGCAACGCGCTTACCGACAACGATCAAGCACCTTCACCGGAGACGGCTGCATTAGACCTCGGCGGCCTTCTAGCCATTACAGGGCGTTTCGGCGACGAAGCGTCACGCGATGCACACACCGCACTCATCGACAAACGCGATCTGCCATTCGCCGCCGCGTTTTTCAATGATGCCCGCTTTGAAGGCGACGCCGACTTCAGCCGCATTACCTTCCCCGCTCGCGCTGATTTTCGCGGCGCGCAGGTTAATGGACTCGCGCATTTCCGCTACGCCACTTTTTAATGGTCGCACCGACTTCCGTGGCGCAATCTTTCATCGTGACGCGACCTTTTCACGCACCACCTTCAATAACCGTGGTGCAGAATTTAGCAATGCCATCTTTCATCGCGATGCCTTCTTTTGATGAAGCCGACATTACTTATGGAGTCAACTACAACGACACCACGTTTTAATGGCGTCGCGCAATTCACGGACACAGCCTTCGGCGGGAGAGACGTCATTCAACGACGCTACTATCGCCGGCGACGCCGTCTTTATCAGCGTGCAATTCTGCGCTGAAGCATATTCCGGCGGAACCACCTTTTACCCAGGGCGCGCATTTCCATTGAAACGACATTCGAGGACGCCGCTGAATTTATTGATGTGGTATTCAACGGAGATGCCTACTTCGAAGACGTGGCATTCGATGATCGGGCCCGGTTTTCCGGCACTACCTTCAGCCGTGTTGCCCAGTTTAGCGGCGCTCAGTTCCGCGGCGACGCTATCTTTCACGGCGCAACATTTGAACGAGCACGACGCCTCGGCCCACTCGTCGTTGATAATCGTTTGGTGCTTGACGACTGCGTCTTTGCCGATCGTGTCAACATCGAAGTGTCCGCTATTGCCATGTCTGCACGTGCCGCCATATTTGCCAACGGCGCACTGCTACGAGTGCGCTGGGCGGAGATCGCCATGGACGGTGCGGACTTCGGCGCTGCGTCGACTCTCTCAGGCGCAACGACGTGGCCCTTAGAACCCGATGTGGGGCCCGTGTCCATCCTCGATGATCGACACATCACACTTGAGCCTCGACCACGACTGATCACACTACGCCGTCAACGCCCACGTCACAGCACTGTCACTGTCTGACATAGACCTTTCCGCGTGTCGGTTTTTTGGTGCGCATGGTTTGGAATCGCTAAGCATTGAGGCAAGCTGCCGCTGGCCCATCGCGCCATCCATGCTGCGCTACATCGACCGTGAAACAATCGCCGAGGAGCATCGCTGTCGCGGCACCGGCTGGGACGATGGGGGCACACGAGCGCCCGACTGGCTCGACGATCGCGACGGTAACGAAACGCTGCAGTTCGCCCAGATCGCAGCGCTATAACGGGCGCTGCGCAAGTCACGCGAGGAAGACAAAGACGAAGCAGGCGCCGCCGACCTGTACTACGGGGAGATGGAGATGCGACGCCACCACGCAGCCACTACGGTTGTACACCACGGCCGCGTGCGAGCGCTAAGCGACCTCGTAGTGCTCACCCTCTACTGGGCTGGTTCCGGATACGGCCTCAGGGCCAGCCGGTCGCTCGCGACCCTAGCGCTCACCATCGCCATCGCCTCCGTTGGCTTGCGATTCTTTGGCTTCAAGCCCGATCCGACATACACACGTGCCTTGTTCTACAGCATCGAAAGCACCTCTAGCCTGTTCCGACTGCCCGATGCCCCAGGTCTCGAGATCACCTACACCGGCGAGTTCATCCAGATCGTGCTCCGTCTGCTCGGTCCTCTGCTGATCGGTCTTGCGCTGCTTGCCGTCCGTGCGCGAGTCAAGCGCTGACCACCCGGACCACACCACCTGAGCACATCGTGCGACGCACTTCGCACCCGCCACGCCTAGTTCGTAACAAAGTTCTTTACGTCCTCAAGGGCGGCGCTTCGGCGCCGCCGCCGGCCGCGCCGCTGCCGCTGGCCCGGCGGCCCCTCCGGGCTTCGCCCTGCGGGCCGCCGGCCGCGGCGCCGCCGGCCACGAGCGGTAGAGCGCCCTGAGCGCGTAGACGGCGCACGCGATCGGCGCGTCGTCGACGAGCTCGGCGACGGGCCGCGCACGACTGGACCGCGGCGACGCCGACGCGGGCAACGGCGTGCCGACCGGCGCCTGCCCCTCAACCAATTTCCAAAGCGACAAGCCGAGTCCAGTGAAATTGGCCGGTCGCCAAGCTCCCTTTGACGGACGCGGCGCCGGTCGGCAATAGCCGGACAAGTCCGCAGGGCGGACACCGTCAAACACCAGCCCACCGGAGGCAACGGATGAGCGCAGGCGACATCGACGAGTGACGATCGCAGCACACTCAGGAACCGCCACGGATGGTCGTGACGAGGACGGCCAGGACGTCTGCGAGTTCTTGCTCTCGCACGCAAGCCGCGAGCACACCGAGTACGGCACGTGGGACCTACAGCACTACGCCGTCGCAATCTACGGCCAGCAGGCCCACGAGTTCGTCGACACCTACCAGCCCGGCGAGCTGATCATCATCGCCGGACAACTGGACAGCCAAGAGCACATGCTCCCGGTGTGGCTGTGGAAGCGCCTCGGAGGCGCCCCAAAGATGCGTCCGCACGACTACGCCCGGCCGATACCGCACCTGGATCATCGAGCCGCTCGCATCGATCATCGCCCACACGATCACCACCAGCAGCAGCCACGTCGACCACAACCAGGCGCAGCTGCCCGTCTAGCACCAGCGACCGCGACCGGCAGGGTGACGATCTTCTTTACGTCCTCAAGGGCCGCCAGGCGTCCCTGCGGCAGGTGGAGGCGATGGGCACGGCGTAGCTGCGCCGGTCAGACGCGGTCAAGCACACCGCTACGCGGCTATGGCCCTGACGGGCTGCGCTGGACAGCCCCAACCGGCTCCGCGGATTTCGCGATCAGGGTCCGGCGAGACCGGACCGGCAGAGCCCTACCCGACCAGGTGCGGACGCCCCGCACGGCACCTCTGAGACGACGGGACACGACATGGCGATTCATTCCCTGCAGCACCCAGAGCCGGCGACACAGCGCACCATGGTGGTTGCCGGTGCAGACCAAGCTCAGCGCACGTTCCTCGCCGGCCAGCTCGATGGCGACGGGCACACCGTCTACGAGGCCGACCGGAGCCGCGGCCGTGCTCGCGAAGCTGTCCTCGCACGCGGTCGACGTGCTGATCCTCGGCGACCTCGAGAAGCCCTTCGCGGCGACAGCGTTGGTGCGGTCGGTGCGCGCGGGCAGGCATCAGCGGGTGCATCCAGGGCTGCCGATCGTCACCCTGAGCGCCGGCGACGAGCTGACGACGCTGCGGGCCTACGAGAGCGGCAGCGACCATCACCTCCCGGCCGGCACGGGCTACGTGCTGCTGCGCGCCGTCATCGCCACGGTCATCCGTCGCGTCCTGGAGGAGACCGCGGTGCGGCATCTGCAGGCGGGCGCGATCTCGGTCGACCTGACCGCCAAGACCGTCACCGTCACCGGCACCCCGGTGCACGTCAGCCGCCTGGAGTTCGAGCTGCTCGCGAAGTTCGCCGGCGAGCCGACGCGCGTGTTCAGCAAGCACGAACTCGCCCGCTGCATCTGGCGCGGCCAGCAGATCAGCCACCGCACCGTCGACAGCCACATCGCCCGCCTCAGAAGCCGCCTCACCCAGGCCGGCGCCGGACCGGTGCTCATCACCCGCTGGGGCCAGGGCTGGGCCCTCACCAGCCCCCACTGACCACTGCCAATTGCACTCAGGGGACAGATGTCTCCCCGTCACCGGAGAACACGCACCATGACCGACCATCAGGAACTCCTCGGGCCACGCCTGACGAAGGGCGAAGCCCGCCCGCTGGAGACCCAGGCCAAGCGCCACTACCGCGCCGCCGGCAGAAACCTCGCACGCTTCGCCGCCGACCTCAGACGCCTCCAAGACGGCGAGGCGCACCTGACTCGTGGGTTCAGCTCGTTCGGAGCGTACGCCGAGCACACCTTCGACGGCCTGTCCGCCGCCAACGCCAAGAAGATCAGCATCCAAGGCGCCGTCCTGCTCACGCTCGAAGAGCACGGCCGGATCTCGCTTGACGAGCAGACCAGCCAGCTCCCCGGCGCCACCGGACTGCGCGCCCTCGCCGTCGTCATGTCGCAGCACGGGGAGGACGCGATGCTCGCGATCTACGACAAGGCCAGCCAGCTTCAGCCAGGCCGCGCCGTCGTTGACAGCACCGTCAACCTCGCCGTCCACGGCCTCCTCGCACCAGCACCAACGGTCGACACCCTGGCCGAGGATCACGACCCGTCACCACCCGCCGTAGGGGAGAAGCCCGTCGACGACGTCGACCAGGAGCCCGACCAAGACGAGACGACGATCCGCTTGAAGATCCCGAAGCGGTGCACGAGCTGCACGACCGCCTGATCGAGATCCGCCGCGTGCTCGACGACCTCGGCGCCGTCACGACCGAGCTGGCCGCGGTTCGGGGCGCAAGGAGGCCCAGCGGATCCTGACCGACCTCCTTGAGGAGATCCAGGAGCTGCCCGACGCGCTGGCCGCCGCGATCGCCTCCCAGGACGCCAACTGACCCGTGGCCCTACCCTTGCTCTGATGATCTGCCCGCACTGCCAAATCGGGATGCGTACGACCTGGAGGGGAGCGGCGGTGAGGATGGTCGCGACCTCATCAAGATCCGGTTCGGAAATTGCACCGAGTGCAACGGTCTGATCGTCATCGCCAAAGCCTGGACCCCAGGGCCGGGCATGTTGCACATACGCGAGTTCCTGATGTACCCGAGCAGGGTGCCGCGCCCATTGTCCGTCGAGGTCGACGAGGAGTACGCCAAGGACTTCCGCGAGGCGTGCATGGTCTTGGACGACAGCCCGAAGGCCAGCGCAGCGCTCAGCCGGAGACTGCTGCAGCACGTGATCCGCGAAAAGGCCGGCATCACGCGGAGAGACCTCGACAAGGAGATCGGCGCGCTGATCGACACGAACACGCTGCCCAGCGATCTCGCCAACGACCTGGACACGGTTCGCACCGTCGCCAACTTCGCCGCGCACCCGATCAAGAGCACCGACACGGGAGCAATCGTTGATGTCGAGCCGGGCGAAGCTGAAGGGCTCCTCGACGTGCTCGAAGAACTCCTCGACGTCTACTTTGTACGGCCCGCGTCGCGAGAAAAAACGGGCGGCGCTGAACGAAAAGCTCGCTGACGCAGGAAAGCCCCCACTGAGGGGAACGGAGGCGCCCAGCCCGCAGCAGGCCCCACGCACGCTCTGATCCGCCCACCCTCGGCGTCGCACCCCGTCGCAGCAAGTCACGCGGACCACGTGACTCAGAGGCGTGACTCAGAGTCGTCGACACGCCAACGCCGCGACGATCTACACCGTCGCCCACACCCGGACCGCGACGACCGGCAGACGCGCTGAATCCGCAGCACCTGCCGGAGATCCTGGTCCGTTGAGCGCCCACCCGGACCATCACCGGTCCCAATGGGCCAGCTATGGCGGGGGCAGGATTCGAACCTGCGAAGGCAGAGCCAATGGATTTACAGTCCATCCCCTTTGACCGCTCGGGAACCCCGCCGGGGGCCGGGCAGTCTAGCGATCCGGCGCTCGGCCAGGACGGACAGCGGACGGTCCGGTTCGACCTCGTACGCCTCGTACTTCGGCCCGCCGAGGCGCAGGCCCGATCCGCCCTCGACAGCGTGAGACGGGATGAACCATCGCCGGCCGTCGCCGACGTGGACGAAGAGGTAGTCGCATTGCGCCGCGGCGAAGAGCTTCGCCACGCCGCTCCAGCTGCGGTTGCCGCCTCGGGTCGCGAGGGTGACCTCGAACCGGCCGTTGCGGCTGAACGTGGTGCGTCTTCACCTGCACGCGCACGAGCCCGTCTCCGAAGTCCGCCACCAAGATCGACGTCGGGGCTGTGGCCGAGCGGGAGAAAGACCTTGCGCCCTGGTCCATCGAGCCAGCCCACCGCCGACCACTCGCCGATGTCGCCCTGCATCGCGGGGTGGGATGCGTCCGTCCACGCACAGAACATACGTTCGCTCCCGGACGGAAGCGAACCCTCGACACGAACCCCGACCCCAAGCTCAGCAGGCGTCGCGCAGCTTCTGCGCCTCCGGCAGCGACTCGAGCTTCTTCAGCGTGTGGTTCTCGATCTGGCGGATCCGCTCGCGCGTGACGTTGAACGCGCGGCCGACCTCCTCCAGCGTGCGCGGCCGCCCGCCCGTCAGGCCGAAGCGCATCTCGATGACCTCGCGCTCGCGCTGCGGCAGCGCCGCCAGCGCGCGGCGCACGTTCTCGCGGCGCAGGGTCTCCGACGCCAGCTCGAACGGCGACTCGGCGGTCTCGTCCTCGACGAAGTCGCCGAGCTCGGACTCGTCCTCCTCGCCGACCGGCCGCTCCAGCGAGATCGGCTGCTGGGACATGCGCAGGATGTCGCGCACCTCGCGCGCGGTGCACTCGAGGTTCGCGGCGATCTCGTCCGGCGTCGGCTCGCGCCCGAGCGACTGGACGAGCTGGCGCTCGACCTGCACGACCTTGTTGAGCTTCTCGACCATGTGGACGGGGATGCGGATCGTGCGGCCCTTGTCGGCGATCGCGCGCGTGACCGCCTGGCGGATCCACCACGTCGCGTACGTCGAGAACTTGTAGCCACGGCGGTAGTCGAACTTCTCGACGGCGCGGATCAGCCCCAGCGAGCCCTCCTGGATGAGATCCAGGAACGTCAGCCCGCGGCCGAGGTAGCCCTTGGCGATCGAGACGACCAGCCGCAGGTTGGCCTCGACCATGTGCTGCTTGGCATCCATGTCGCCGCGCTCGATGCGCTTGGCGAGCGCGATCTCGAGGTCGGCCGTCAGCAGCGGGACGCGGCCGATCGAGCGCAGGTACAGCCGCAGCGAGTCCAGCGACGGCTCGACGGTGAGGTCGAGCTCGGGCTTCTTCGGCGCATCGCCGCCGCCGTTGGCACGCTCCTTGCGCGCCTCGGCCGCCGCCTCGATGCGCGCGCCCTCAGACGACGCCCTGCGCCCGTCCGCACCGACCACGTCGATGCCCTGTTCGGAAAGGTAGGAATGCAGCTCCCGGAGCTGCTCCTTGGTGACCTCCACCTCTTCGAGCGCGGTGGTGATCTCGTCGAACGTCAGAAAGCCCCGCTCCTGACCATCCGTGATGAGGACTCGCAGCTCGTCCAGCTCGTGGATCGGAGCTTCGTCCGCCAGCAGAACTTCGTTCTCGATTTCTCGGCCCCCCTCGGATGCCGGTGCCACTCACTCGCCTATGACGCGTGCCGTTCCTTCGGTCTTCCCGCAAAAGAAGCAGCTTGTGAGTGATAGCACAAGATTCCGGTCCTGCAAATGCCTATTGGGACAGAGCGGCCCAGGTACGCTGCATTCATGCCTCCGAGCACGAGCGCCTCGACGCCCGACGTGCAGGCCCAGACGCCGAGCCTGCGCGTCAGCCTGTCGCGCGTCGGCGTCACGGAGATCGAGAAGATCGTCCGCATCCGCCAGAACGGCGAGGAGCAGCTCTTCTCGGCCCGGTTGCAGTGCTTCGTCGACCTCGGGCCGCAGCAGAAGGGCGCGCACATGTCGCGCTTCGAGGAGGTCGTCAACGAGGTCATCGGCGAGGTCGTGCTCGGCGAGGCGACGTTCAGGGCGGAGGCGCTCGCGACGCGCGTCGCCGAGCTCGTCCGCGAGCGTCAGGACGCCATGCGCGCCGAGGTCACCGTCGCCGCCCGCTACCCCGAGCACAAGCCGGCGCCCGTCTCCGGGATCCTCACGCAGGAGATCTACACGCTCTACGGCATGGCCGTGGCGTCGCAATCCGGCACGCGCCGGCTCGTCGGCGTCGCCGCGCAGGGCATGACGGCCTGCCCCTGCGCCCAGCAGCTCGTGATGGGCAGCTCACGCGAGCGCCTGCTCGAGGACGGCTTCAGCGAGGACGACGTGCAGCGGATCTTCGAGCACGTGCCCGTCGCGACGCACAACCAGCGCGGCCTCGGGACGCTGCACATCGGCATGCCCGAGGGCTGCGACACGGATATCGACGCGCGCACGCTGCTCGACATCGTCGAGGGCTCGATGTCGTCGGAGATCTACGAGCTCATGAAGCGCTCCGACGAGGGCGCGGTCGTCGAGAAGGCCCACCGCAACCCGCGCTTCGTCGAGGACTGCGTGCGCGAGATGATCGGCGGCGTCGTCTCCGGCCTCCCGGACCTCAGCGACGCGCACTTCGTCAGCGCGCGCCAGGAGAACCTCGAGACGATCCATCAGCACAACGTCGTCGCCGAGCGCTTCGGCCTGCTCGGCGAGCTGCGCAACGAGCTCTCGACCGGCGAGCACGCGCTGCACCACACGTCGATGCGCGACTGGCTCGACGCCGCCGGCCGCTGACGCTCAGGGCCTGCCGGTGTCCGCGGGCGCCGCGGCGGCCGCCAGCTCGCGCCGCGCCTCGGCGTCGCGCAGGACGCGGCGCAGGCCGAAGAAGTAGTCCACCCCGCTGACGATCGTGATCGCCACGGCCCCGTAGACGAGCCCGTCGACCCACGCCGGCGACGGCTCGCCGACCGCGATGATGAAGAAGATCGCCGCGACCTGCACGATCGTCTTCGCCTTGCCCCACCAGTTCGCGGCGATGACGACGCCGTGCTGCGTGGCCTGCATCCGCGTCACCGTCACCGTCAGCTCGCGCGCGATGATGACCATCGCCACCCACGCCGCCAGGCGGTGCAGCGACACGAGCGCGACGAGCGCCGCGATGATCAGCAGCTTGTCGGCGATCGGGTCCATGAGCTTGCCGAACGTCGTGATCGCGTTGCGCGTGCGCGCGAGGTAGCCGTCCATCGCATCGGTCGCGGACGCGAGCGCGAAGACGATCGCCGCCAGCAGGTCGCCGTTGGCCGTCTCGTCCAGCAGCGCGACGACGAGCACCGGAACGAGCAGGATCCGGATCAGCGTCAGGACGTTCGGCAGGTTCAGTGCGAACACCGGATTTCCACCTTGTCAGAAACGCCGCGCCTGCGCGCGCAAACTTTTCTACGCCTTCAGCCGGCGGCCGGAGCGGAACATCGTCGCGCTCCAGGCCACGCAGACGAGCGCCAGCGCCGCCGTCACCGCGAGCGCGATCCCGACCGGGACGTCGCTCGTCCCGAGGAAGCCGTAGCGCACGGCGTTGATGAGAAAGAAGATCGGGTTGATGTGGCTGATCTCCTGCCACGGCGACGGCAGCAGGTCGACGGAGTAGAAGACCCCGCCGAGGAAGCTCAAGGGCAGGATCAGGATGTTGTTGACGAACCCCGCCTGGTCCCACGTCTCGGCGTACACGCCGACGATGACGCCGAGCGAGGAGAACAGCACGAGCAGGATCACGACGGCCAGCGCCAGCACGAACGGCTCGCGCACCGGCACGTCGGTGACGACGATCGCGAGCACGAGCAGCGAGCCGCCGATCGCCAGCGCCCGCACGACCCCGCCGACGGCTAGCCCGAGGTTGACCTCCCACGGGCGCATCGGGGCCGACAGGACGTCGTTGATGTAGCGGTCGGCGCGGGCCTGGAACACCGACGACGAGTTGTTGGAGTACGCCGCCTGCGCCATCGCCATCGCGATCAGCCCGGGGACGATGAAGACGTCGTAGTCCAGGCCGCCGATCTGGCGGATGCGCCCGCCGAGCGACAGCCCGAAGACGACGATGAACAGAAACGACGCCAGCACCGGCGCGGCGATCGTCTGCGTCCAGAGCTTCAGCACGCGATCGGCCTCGCGCGCGCTCAGCGACAGCAGCCCGCGCCGGCGTCCGAGCCGCGCTGCGAGGCCGCCGCCGCGGAATGGCAGTGCGGTCATTGCTTCGAGGCTAGTGACTCCGGCTTCGTGAACTGCACCGTGGCGAGGATCCGCGACACCTCGAGCAGGCGCTCGCGCGACGGGTGCGACGGCGTCAGCAGGGTGACGGTGTAGGTGCGGTACGGCGTGTCCTCGACCATCGCGAGCGCGCGCATGCGCCCGGTGGTGGGGTCAAAACCGCTCAGCTCGAAGCTGTCGACCCGGCGCGCGCCGAGCAGCCCGGGGCCGTCACGGACGATCGTCGCCGGCGAGAAGCGCTGCTTCAGCGCCCCGGCCAGCGCAGCCTTCACCCGCTTGGGCTCACGCCCGGGAAAGGAGGAGAACGTCAGGATCGCGGTCCCGTCGGGACTACGTAGGCGGATCACGCGGCCGCTGATCCTGCGCGACCAGCTGCGCGGGTGCGCGAACGCGAGGCCGAACTGCGGCACGGTGACGAGCCGCACCGGCGCCGCGCGCGCCTGGGTGGGCTCGTCGCTGCGCAGCACCGGCCACAGGACCAGCGCCGCGACGACGAGCCCCCCGAGAATGAGCGCGGCGCCGCCGAGGCGGCGCCGCGTCATCAGCTCATCGAGCCGAACGGGCATCTACGCGCCTACGCGCGCATCCTCCCGCCGGCGCAGCAGCAGGCCGCCCGCGAGCACGAGCAGCCCGGCAAGCGCCAGGCCCACGACGTCGCTGCCCGTGAACGGCAGCTCGCCCGCGCCGGGACCCTTGGGCCCGCCGCCGCCGTTGCCGCCGCCGTTGCTCTCGTCGTCGTCCTTGGGGTTGTACGAGGACGGATTGTTCGGGTTGCCGTCGGAGTGACAGCCTGGATCCTTCGAGTCGACGAGCCCGTCACCGTCGTTGTCCTTCTTGTCGGAGCACTCCGGCTTGCCGCCCTCGCCACCGGTCGTCGGCGGGCCTGAGGACGGACCTGTCGGAGCAGGCCCCTCGGAGGGACCCTGCGGGTTGTACGAGCCCGGATTGTTCGGGTTGCCGTCGGTGTGGCACTCCGGGTCGGCGGCGTCGATGTAGCCGTCGCCGTCGTTGTCCACGCCATCGGAGCACTGCTCACCGCCGCCCTTCGGGGCGACGCTCGACGCCTGTGCGGCAGCCGTCGTCTCCTTTGCCAGCGACGTGCCGCCGACGTTCAGCACGAAGACGTCCAGCGCCTCGCGCAGGACGGCCGTGCCGGCGGCGTCGTCGGCGTTGCAGATGATCGGCAGCAGGCCCGGGATCCCGGCCACGGTGTCGGCCGTGCCATCGGCGCAGCCGGCCGCCGGAAGCGGCACCTGGATGCCGCCGAGCCCGATCACCTGTGAGCTGCGCGACGTCTCCGGCGCCTTGCCGCGACACGACTTCGATGTCGCGGCGGAGTTCGCGACCGATGCGACGGCGCCGGTGCCAGCCGTGACGTTGGCTGCCCCGGATCCGCCGACGGAGGCCTGGCAGTCAGCCGTCTCGCTGATCGACCCTCCGCTCTGAGCCGCACCGACGCGGATTCCCACCACGTTGGCGCGCGCGACCGCGAAGTCGTTCTTCGAGCCGTCCGCGGTCGTCGTGGAGTCAGCGGTCAGGAGGCTGAGGCACACCTGGTCGTTGGTCGACTTGCAGAGCGGGTCGAGGACGCCGGTCTGGAGGCCCTGCAGCGGCCCGTGCTTCGTCTCGCCCTCGCCCGTGTCGACGCCCGCCAGCTCCTTGCCGAAGAGCGCGGCAATCGTGATGTGGCCGTGGTATGCGCCGGAGGGAGCCTGCTCCCCACGCGCGCGCCCGACGACGACCTCCTCGCCGCTGTCGGAGCCGTCCGCGTTGGCGCCCTGCGGGCGCTCGCTGCTGGGATCGAGGTCGACGACTGCGACCC
Source organism: uncultured Solirubrobacteraceae bacterium (assembly GCA_963727785.1). Taxonomy (GTDB): domain Bacteria; phylum Actinomycetota; class Thermoleophilia; order Solirubrobacterales; family Solirubrobacteraceae; genus CADCVQ01. The sequence goes on along the minus strand of CAVSHS010000031.1, from coordinate 81,336 downwards.
CGCCCTGTCCGTTGGGGTTCGTGCCGTGCTGCGGCGGATCGCGAAGCGGATCCGTCGTGGTCGCACGCGCGGTCGCTTCGGCGGCGGAGCGCTTCGCCCCGGCGAGCGCGGCCTTCGTCTTGTCCGTCGTCGAGCGCACCGTCTGGCGGACCGGTGCAACCGTCTGTTGCACGGCGGTGCCCAGCTGCTGGGTGGCGTCTCTCAAGACGCTGTCCACTCGGTGCAGGTTGAGCCCGCTCCCGAGTGATGCAGCTGGCAGCAGCCAGATGGTGACGGCTGCGGCGCACAGCGCGAGCAGCCCAAGCCTGATGAATCGGGTCATGCGTTCTCCTCCCCTAAAACCTGGTCCGCTTCGCCCGATATGCGACGCGAACCCCTCCCGCGCGCGCTTACTCGCGAGCCGCGGCGCGCCTACGCTACCGGGTTCCTCGAAACATCGCCCATTGCCCTCACGTAGGCGTCTGCGAGCGAATCAGCCTGAAAAGTGGTGCGTAGACCGTCGGCCGAGTCGCGTGCGATGAGATGGCCTCCGCGGATCAATGCGATCTCCTCACACAGCTCGTCGGCCTCCTCGAGATAGTGCGTCGTCAGGAGGATCGTCGTGCCCTGATCGTGCAGGCGCCGGATGTAGCGCCACAGCTCCAGGCGCAGCTCGAAATCGACGCCCGCGGTCGGCTCGTCGAGGATCACGAGGCGCGGCTCGTGCATGAGCGCGCGGGCGAGCAGCAGCCGCCGGCGCATGCCGCCCGAGAGCCTCGGCGCGCGCACGCCGGCCTTCGCGCGCAGGTCGAAGACGTCCATCATCTCCCCTGCGCGGCGGCGCGCCTCGGCGCGCGTCATCCCGAAGTAGCCGCCGTGGTAGAGCAGCGTCTCCTCGACGTCGAGGAAGCGGTCGAGGTTGACGTCCTGCTCGGCGAGCCCGACGATCCGCCGCGCGTCGAGCGCATCGTGCGGCTGGCCGAAGACGTCGATCTCGCCCGCGGTGACGCGGATGAGGTTGCAGACGGCGCTGATGATCGTCGTCTTGCCGGCGCCGTTGGGGCCGAGCAGGCCGAAGAAGCAACCGGCCTTGATCTCGAGATCGAAGTCCTCGACCGCGAGGAAGCCGCCTGTGCCCAGCGCCGCGCCGCCCTTGTCGCGCCAGCGGCGCCCGTCGGCGCGGGTATCGTCGTAGCGCTTCGTCAATCCACGGATGCTGAGTGCGTTGGGCACCCACTCCAGGCTAGCCACCACCCCGGGAGGATCGGGGCCCGGCAAATGGTCCGATCCGGCCCGATGGGGTTCTGTAAGTTGGCGGCGACGACCGCCACTCGAGGAAGGGGTTGCATGGCAGACGAGAACATCACGCCGGCACCGGAGTACGACGACGCGCTCGCAAGCGATGCGTTCGCCGCGCCCTCGTCGGAGCGCCGCCGGTCGGGCAAGGCGGTCGCCGCGCTCGTCTGCGGGATCCTCAGCCTCGTCGTCGTCGGCATCATCCTCGGCATCGTCGCCATCGGGCTCGGCATCGCGGCGCGCAAGGACATGACGAAGGATCCGAACCTCGACGGCAAGGGCCTGGCGATCGCGGGCCAGGTCACCGGGGCGATCGGCGCGGTGCTCGCGGTCGTCCTCCTCGCGACGGGCACGACGAACTTCTGAGCGACCGCTGCGGGCGGGGCGCCCCGCAGGACTCGCCAGCGCGGTCACTAGGATGGCCGGATGCCCCTGATCCCCTCGGTCGTTCAGCGCAGCGCGCGCGGCGAGCGCGAGTACGACATCTACTCGCGCCTGCTCAACGAGCGCATCATCTTCCTCGGTACCCCGGTCAACGACCAGGTCGCGAACCTCATCGTCGCCCAGCTGCTGCATCTCGAGTCCGAGGATCCTGAGAAGGACATCTCGCTCTACATCAACTCACCCGGGGGATCGATCTACGCGGGCCTGGCGATCTACGACACGATGCAGTTCGTCAAGCCCGACATCCAGACGATGTGCATGGGCGTCGCGATGTCGATGGGATCGCTGCTGCTCGCGGGCGGCGCGGCCGGCAAGCGCTTCGCCCTGCCCAACAGCGTGATCCTCATCCACCAGCCCTCGGCCGGCTTCGAGGGCCAGTCGACGGACATCGAGATCCACGCCCGCGAGATCCTCAAGACGCGCAAGAAGATGGACGAGATCTACGCCCACCACACGGGCAAGTCCGAGGAGCAGGTGCGCGCCGACATGGAGCGCGACCGCTTCCTGCGCCCGCAGGAGGCCGTCGAGTACGGCCTCATCGACCGCGTCCTCGAGAAGCACTGACCGCGACTAGATGGAATCAACCATCTAGGTCGTACAGCGCACCGTACTTCGCGCGCAGGTGCGCGAGCATCGGCGCGGGATCCAGCGGCCCGCCGACGGCCTGCTCGATGAGCTCGGACGGCGTCATCAGCCGACCGTGGCGGTGGACCTTCTCGCGCAGCCACGCGCGCAGGGCCGAGAGCTCCCCGCGGCGCAGCTCGTCGTCGAGCTCGGGCATGTCCGCGCGCGCGACGTTCCACAGCTGAACGGCGAGCACGTTGCCGATCGCGTACGTCGGGAAGTAGCCGATGATCCCCTCCGCCCAGTGGATGTCCTGCAGGACGCCGCGCAGGTCGTCGGGCACCTCGACGCCGAGGAACTGCTTCATCTTCGCGGCCCAGGCCTGGGGCAGGTCGCCGGGATCCAGCGAGCCCTCGATCAGCGCCAGCTCGAGCTCGTAGCGCAGGATGACGTGCAGCGAGTAGGTCACCTCGTCGGCCTCGACGCGGATCAGCGTCGGGCGCACGACGTTGATCGCGCGCATGAACGCGTCGAGCTCGATGTCGCGCATGCTCAGCGGGAAGCGCTCGCGCAGGCGCGGCAGCCAGTACGTCCAGAACGCCGGGCTGCGCCCGACGAGGTTCTCCCACAGCCGACTCTGCGACTCGTGCACGCCGAGCGACACGCCGGTGTCGACGGTCGTGCGCGCGAGCTCGGGGTCGACGCCGTGCTCGTAGAGCCCGTGCCCGACCTCGTGCATGAGCGCGAACAGCCCCGTCAGGGTGTGCTCGTCGAAGCGCGACGTGACGCGCACGTCGCCGGGCGACGGCGAGGCGGCGAACGGATGCACGGCCTCGTCGAGGCGCCAGCCGGTGGGATCGAAGCCCATCGCGTGCGCGATCTCCAGGGCGATCTCGCGCTGCGCGGCGACCGGGAAGCTCCCGGCGAGCGCCTGGCGCGACGGCTTCATCGCGATCTCCGACAGCAGCGGGACGAGCCCCTCGCGCAGGCGGACGAAGAGGGCTGAGACCTCCGCGGCCGTCGTGCCCGGCTCGTAGCGGTCCAGCAGCGGGTCGTAGGGATGCTCGGCCTCCGGGAAACAGCCTGCGTAGCGGCGCGCGAGCTCGATGTTGCGCCGCAGCGCGGGCTCGAATCCGGCGAAGTCGTTGTCCTCGCGCGCCTGCAGCCACGCCGCGTAGCCCTCCGAGCCCGCGCGCGACATCTCCTCGGCCAGCTCGGCGGGCACGCGCCGCGCGACCTCGTGGTCGCGCTGGACCGCGCGGGCGATGCGCGGCTCGGCCCCGGCGGCAGCGCCGAGCAGCGTGCCGAGCTCGGCGGCGACGAGCCGCTCGTGGTGCATGCGGTGGATCGTGCCGAGCACGTGGCCGCGCGCCGCCCCGCCGTCGGCGGGCATCATCACCTGCTGGTCCCAGGCGAGGACGTGGCCGGCGTGGCGCAGGTCCGACAGCTCCCCCAGCCGCTCCTGCAGCTCGCGATCAAGCGATGGCATGTTCGATCGCGCCGAGCGACTCGATCTCGATCCGGATCACGTCGCCGGAGTCGAGGAACCGGCGCGGGTCCATCGACATCCCGACGCCGCTCGGCGTGCCGGTGAGGATGAGATCGCCGGGTTCGAGCGTGCACGTCTCGGAGATGAAGTCGACGAGCTCCTGCGGGCCGAAGATGAGGTCGCTCGTCGAGGAGTCCTGGCGCAGCTCGCCGTTGACGTGCGTCGTGATGCGCAGGGCCCGAGGGTCCGGCACGGCGTCCTTCGTCGTGATCCACGGTCCCCAGGGGCAGAAGCCGTCGGCGCCCTTGGCCCGCGTCCACTGCGGCTCGCGGCGCTGCAGGTCGCGCGCGCTGACGTCGTCGGCGACGGCGTAGCCGGCGATCGTGCCCTCCGAGCCCATGACGACGACGAGCTCGCCCTCGTAGTCCAGGCGCTTGACGACCTCCGGGCAGCGGACCGCGCCGTTCGGCGGCGCGCTCGAGCTCGGCAGCTTCATGAAGACGATCGGGAACTCGGGCGGCTCCTGGCCCTGCTCGGCGGCGTGCGCGGCGTAGTTCAGCCCGATGCCGAAGATCGCGCGCGGTCGCGGCACGGGCGCGAGCAGCGTCACCTCCGCGAGCGGATAGGCCTCGCCGAGCGCCGGGTCGTGGTCGCCGGTGCGCAGGCGCTCGAGCACGGTCTCGCGCTTCATGACGAACGAGACGACCTCGTCGTCGCGGATCTCGCCCGCGCGCGGGGTGTCCGAGCCGGGCGGAAGGAAGGTCGTCAGCCGCATGCGCGCGAAGGTTAGGCGGTCGGCTGCTCAGGCGAGCAGGAGGGTCTTGCCGATCGTCGCGCGCGACTCGATGGCGGCGTGGGCCGCCGCGGCTCGATCGAGCGCGAACGTCTGGCCGACGGTCGCGACGAGGCGGCCGGCGGCGGCCTCGGCGAGCGCGCGCTCGCTCAGCGCGCGCATGCGCTCGGGCGTGAGCGCAACACCGCGGACGATGGTCACGCCGGCGCGCTCGCCGTCGAGCTCCGGCGCGAACGAGCCGCTCGCCATCCCGTAGGCGACGAAGCGCCCGCCGGGTCGCAGGAGCGCGAACGCCGCGGCGCCGATCTCACCGCCGACGCCGTCGAAGACGACGTCGGCCGGGCCGGCCTCCTCCGTCCAGCCGTCGCGCGTGCCGGCGCGGATCTGCGTCTCGACGAACGTCACGCTCGCGATCTGCACGTCGACGAGCAGCTGGCCGGGACCGGCCCGCGGCACGGGCAGCTCCTCGGCGACGAGCCGCTCCGGCGGCCCGAACGCGTGCAGGACGGCGGCCAGCATCGTTACGGCAGGATGAGGTGCACGTCGCCGAACTCGTGCCAGCGGTAGCCGGCGCGCAGCGCGGCGCGGTAGGAGTCCGCTACGAGCGCGGAGCCGCCGACGGCCTCGAGCATGAGCAGGTGCGTCGCCTCGGGCTCGTGCCAGCCGGTCAGCAGCCCGTCGACCGCGCGCACGCCGGGCTGCGGCGTCACGACGTGGCGCGTCCAGCCGGCGCCGGGCTGGAGCGTGCCGTCCTGGAGCGCGACCGTCTCCAGCGCGCGCACGACCGTCGTGCCGACGGCGACGACGCGGCCGCCGCCTGCGCGGGCGGCGTTCACGATGCGCGCCGTCGCGGGCGGGACCTCATAGCGCTCGGGATAGGGCAGCTCGCCCGCCTCCTGCGACGACACGCCCGTGTGCAGCGTGACCGGCGCGACCGCGATCCCCCGCACGACGAGCGCCGTGACGAGCTCGGGCGTGAACGGCCGGCCGGCGCTCGGCATCTCGGCGCTGCCGGGCTGCGTCGCGAAGACCGTCTGGTAGTCCGACAGCGGCCATTCGCGCTCGACGTAGCCGTAGCGGATCGGGGCGCCGTGCGCGGCGAGGTAGTCCAGCAGCGGGCATGCGCCGGTGTCGAGCACGGCGAGCCACAGCCGCGCGCCCGTCAGGTACGGGGCGAGCAGCGTCGCGTGCGCGCCGCCGGGCAGCGCGAGCCGCTCGCCGGCGCGGCCGCCGGCGAAGCGCGCGCCGCCGTCGCGCAGCTCGACCACCCAGCGCCCGGTCCCGCCGCAGGGCGTCGAGAGGTGCAGCGCCAGCGCCGTCCCGTCCGCGCGCTGCGCGGGCAGCGCGGCGGGCAGCGTCGCCGACGTGTTGACGACGAGCACGTCGCCCGCCCGCAGGTGGGCGGGGAGGTCGCGCGCCTGCGCATGCGTGAGGCCGTCGCGCGTGGCGACGAGCATCCGCACCGCGTCGCGTGCCAGCCCGCGCGCCTCGGGCGGCTCGTGCGCCTCGCGGCGCACGGGCGCGGCGCTGCGCTCCGGCGCCGCAGCGGTGGCGGTGGAGCCCCTCACGCGCGGACCGCCGCGAGCTGCGCCGCGCGGTGGCGCCCGCTCGGCACGTCGCCCTCGACGAGCGTGAGCAGCCCCGGCACGCTTGCCTGCGGCGGCGGCCGGTCGGAGATGTCCTCGCCGGGAAACGCCTGCTGGTGCATGCGCGTGTTCATGTCGCCGGGGTCGACGGCGTAGACGCGCAGGTCGGGGCGCTCGGCGGCGAGCACGTTGGAGAGCTGCTCCAGGGCAGCCTTCGACGCGCCGTAGCCGCCCCAGCCCTCGTAGCCCTCGACGGCGGCGTCGGACGTGACGTTCACGATCCGCGCGCCGGCGGGCATCCGCGGCAGCGCGAGCTGGACGAGCGCGAGCGGCGCGATCGTGTTCACCCGAAGGACCTGCTCGAGCACGTCGAGGGGGTAGTCGGCGAGCGCCGGCAGCGGCGACGCGCCGAGCGTGCTCGCGTTGTTGACGAGCAGGTCGATCCGTTCGCCCGCGATCTCGACGAGCAGGCCGCGGTGCCAGGAGTCGGCGACGTCGCCGGCGACGGCGTGCACCTCCGTGCGCTCGGCGAGCACCGCGCGCGCGGCCTCGAGCTCGTCCGCGCTGCGGGCGTCGATGACGAGGCGCCAGCCGCGCTCGGCGAGCGCCTGCGCGAGCGCCAGGCCGAGCCCGCGCGACGCGCCGGTGACGATCGCGGTCGGGCTCATGCCGCCGCCTCCTGCTGCGAGCGCGCCGCCACGGCACGCTCGTAGCTGAGCCGGAACAGCTCGACGACGGCCTCGACGTCCTCGGCCGTGCGCACGCGGCGCGTGACCCAGCCCGAGTCGGGCAGCGCGTGATGGGGCGCCGCGCGCCCGGCGGCGACGAGCGCGTCGCGGACGCGGCGGGGGAACGGCAGGTCGGCGATCTCGTCGCCGTGCAGGTGGCCGAGCTCGCGGCGGCCGAGCCGGAACTCGACGCCGCCGTGCCGGTGGGTGCTCTCGGTGACCTGCGAGCGCACGAGCAGCTCGCGCCGGACGGCTTGCGTCAATGACGGTGTGTGCATGGCCGCGACACTAGGTCCGCGTCCACCGAGGGCGCCATCGGCAATTGGTCCTAGGACCGGGCGGCGGGATGCGGCGCGCTGGCCGTGACCCCTTCGCCGCCGGGCACCACGATGCCGGCTTCGGCGGCGATGTCGGCTGCCCCGTGCGTCGTCGCGCGCAGCGGCACCTCCTTGAGCACGAGCGCGAGCAGGAACGTCGCCGCCGTCACCGCCGCGCCGACGAGGAAGACCGGCTGCAGGGCGTGCACGAACGCCAGCAGGAAGTCGTGGCGGACCTCGATCGGCAGGGCGTGGACCTGTGCGGGCGAGACGTTCACGCCGCCGGTCAGGTGCGCGGCGGCGGCGCCGGGCAGGCTCTTGAGCTCGCCGGCGAGGCGCGACGCGAAGATCGCCCCGAGCAGCGCGATGCCGAGCGATCCGCCCATCGAGCGAAAGAACGTCGCGGTGGACGTCGCGACGCCGATGTCGCGCGCCGGCGCGTCGTTCTGCACGACGAGGACGACGACCTGCAGGACGAGCCCGATCCCGACGCCGACCACGAGCATGTAGACCGACGCAAGCCACGGCGCGGTGTCGACCCCGAGGCGCGACAGGAGAAACAGCCCGATCGTCGTGACCGCGGTGCCGGCGATCGGGAACGGCTTGTAGCGCCCGATCCGGCTGATGACGCGCCCCGACACGACGCTCGCGACGAGCAGCCCGCCGATGAGCGGCAGCATCCGCAGGCCCGAGCTCGTCGGGCTGACGCCGTACACGAGCTGCAGGAACAGCGGGATGAAGATGATCGCGCCGTACATCGCCAGGCCGATGAGGAATCCGACCGACGTGGCGACGCGGAAGACCGGCGATGCGAACAGGCTCAGCGGGATGATCGGCTCCTCCGCGCGGCGCTCGTGCCGGACGAACGCCACGAGCAGCGCGACGCTCGCGACGCCGAGGCCGATGACCATGGGCGAGTCCCACGGGTACTCGTTGCCGCCCCAGGTCGTGACGAGGATGAGCGCGCTCACGCCGGCGGTGAGCAGCACGGCTCCGAGGTAGTCGATCGCGTGGCGCTGCGCCGGCGTCTGCAGGTGCAGCCGGAAGACGACGACGAGCACCGCGAGCACGCCGATCGGCATGTTCACGTAGAAGATCCAGCGCCAGGAGATCGCCTCGACGAGGAAGCCGCCGAGCAGCGGGCCGGCCACGGAGGCGACCGCGAACACCGAGCCGATGAGGCCCATGTAGCGCCCGCGCTCGCGCGGCGGGACGATGTCGGCGATGATCGCCTGGGCGCCGACCATCAGCCCGCCGGCGCCGATTCCCTGAAGCGCGCGAAAGGCGATGAGCTGCCCCATCGACTCGCTCAGCCCGGAGAGCATCGAGCCCGCCAGGAAGATGAGGATCGCGGCGAGGAACACGGGCTTGCGCCCGTACATGTCGCCGAGCTTGCCGTACAGCGGCGTCGACGCGGTCGACGCGAGGAGGTAGGAGGTGACGACCCACGAGAGGTGCTCCAGCCCGCCGAGGTCGCCGACGATCGTCGGCAGGGCGGTCGAGACGATCGTCTGGTCGAGCGCCGCGAGGAACATGCCGAGCATGAGCGCGCCGAAGACCGTCGCGAGCGCGCGGCCGGTCGGCGCGGCGCCATCGACGGCGGGCCGTCGGCGGCGGCCGGCACGCCGCGGCCCGGACCGGCGCCGCCGGCATGAGCCGGCACTCAGCTACCGCCCTCCTGGAGCGTGTCGATCAGCGCCTCGAGCACGGCGAGGACGTCGTGCAGCGGCGCCTGCGGCCAGCGTCGGCAGCGTGCCGCTCGCGCGCGTGAGCGACACGCCGATCGCGAGCGCGACGAGGACCTCGGCGCGCAGCTCGGCGTCCGTCACGCCGCGCGCCGACAGTTCGGCGGCGAACGGCTCGACGACGCGGCGGCCCATGATCGTCGCGGATCTGCCGGCGCATCTCGCCGCTCAGCGTCGGGCTGACCATCGCGAGCGGGATCGGGCCGATGCCGCGCTGCTCGGAGCGGCTGAGCATGTGCTCGAGCGCCTGCGCGAGGTCCGTCGGCATCGGCGTCCGCGGCTCCTGCTCGAGCGTCGCGAGGTACAGGCCCTCCTTGCCGCCGAAGTAGCGGGCGATCAGCGCGGCGTCGACGCCGGCGCGCTCGCCGATGTCACGCACCGTGGCGGCGTCGTAGCCGCGCTCGTCGAACAGCGCGTCGGCGGCCTCCAGCAGCGCTTGGCGGCTGGCCTGGGCATCGTGCCGGCGGCGCGTCGTGGTACCGTTGTCAGCAAGCGATGACATCACGTGCTGACATTACCACGCCTGCCGCCCCGGTCCGTCAGCACTACGGCCTGACCTTCGCCGCGCTCGCCCTCTCCGCCGCGACGTTCGCGGTCCTGCAGTCGCTCGTCGCGCCCGCGCTGCCCGAGATCCAGCGCGACCTGCATGCCTCCGCCACGTCGGTGACCTGGGTCCTCACGGCCTACCTGCTGAGCGCGTCGATCCTCACGCCGATCGTCGGGCGCCTCGGCGACATGTTCGGCAAGGAGCGCACGCTGATCTACTCGCTCGGCATCCTCGGCGCCGGCACGCTGCTCGCCGCGCTGGCGAGCGACATCAACGTGCTGATCGTGGCGCGCGTCATCCAGGGCGGCGGCGGCGCGATCTTCCCGCTGTCCTTCGGGATCATCCGCGACGAGTTCCCGCGCGAGCGCGTCGCCACGGGGATCGCGCTCATCTCGGCGATCCTCGGCATCGGCGCCGGGCTGGGGATCGTGCTGGCGGGCCCGATCGTCGACGCGCTGTCGTACCACTGGCTGTTCTGGTTTCCCTTCTTCCTCGTCGTCGTGGCGACGGTCGCGACGGTGTTCTTCGTGCCCGAGTCCCCGATCAAGGCGCCCGGGCACGTCAACTGGGCCGGCGCCGCGCTGCTCTCCGCGTGGCTCGTCTGCCTGCTCGTCGGCATCAGCGAGGGCTCGTCGTGGGGCTGGGACGACACCCGCATCCTCGGCCTCTTCGCCGCCGCCGCCGTGCTGCTCGTGCTGTGGATCCGCAACGAGCAGCGCGCCGCCGAGCCGCTCGTCGACATGGCGATGATGCGGGTCCGCGGCGTGTGGACGGTCAACGCCGCCGCGTTCCTCGTCGGCGCCGGCATGTACAGCTCGTTCGTCCTCATCCCGCTGTTCACGGAGACGCCTCGCTCCGCGGGCTACGGCTTCGACGCGTCCGTCACCGGGGCAGGGCTGTTCCTGCTGCCCTCGACGGTGGCGATGCTCGTCGTCAGCCCGCTCGCCGGCCGGCTCGCCAACCGCGTCGGCTCGCGCGTGCCGCTCCTGCTCGGCTCGCTGTCGACCTGCCTGGCCTTCGTCTTCCTCGCCGTCGCGCACAGCCGGCCGTGGGAGTTCTACGTCGGCACGGCGCTCCTCGGCATCGGCATCGGCCTGGCGTTCGCATCGCTCGCGAACCTCATCGTCGAGGCCGTGCCGCCCGAGCAGACGGGCGTGGCGACCGGCATGAACACCGTGATGCGCACGGTCGGCGGGTCCGTCGGAAGCCAGATCGCCGCCAGCGTCATCGCCGCGACCGTCGTCGGCCATGCCCTGCCCACCGAGCACGGCTTCACGATCGCGTTCGTCGTCGCCGCCGGCGCATGCGCGCTGGCGGCGCTCGCGAGCCTCGCCGTGCCCCGTCCGGGCGCGGGCGCGCACCCTGCCGGCTCACTCGTCGCCGACGTGGCATAGGAAGCCGACCGTGGGCTGCTACCGCACCATCCTCGCCGCCGTCGACGGCTCCCCCGATGCGGCCGCCGCGCTCGCGCACGCCGCCTCGCTGGCGCGCGACCAGCACGCCAGGCTCATCGTGCTGACGGTCGCGCCGGCGGCGCCGCCGCAATCCGTCACCCCGGCCGGGGCGCTGCCCCCGCCGGTCGACCCCGAGAAGACGTTCGCCCGGATCCTGCGCGAGGCCGTCGAGACGCTGCCGGCCGACGTCGGCGTGCAGACGCGGCTTCGCCGCGGGCGGCCGGCGCGGCGCATCCTCGAGGTCGCGCAGGAGTCCGGCTGCGATCTCATCGTCATGGGCTTCCACGGCCACGGCCGGCTGCACCACGCGCTCATGGGCTCGGTGTCCGACAGCGTGCTGCGCGACAGCGGCCTGCCGGTGCTCCTCATGCGCGCCGGCGCGCGCTGCCCCGGATCGTCTGCTCCGGCGAGCGCCGCGCCCGAGGAGCCCGGTCAGGAGCCGGTGAGCCCCTCGCGCACCGCGTAGAGCGCCGCCTGCGTGCGGTCCGACAGGCCGAGCTTGGCGAGGATGTTGCCGACGTGCGTCTTGACGGTCTTCTCCGCGACGCCGAGCTCGAACGCGATCGCCTTGTTCGCGCGGCCGCGGGCGACGAGCGCGAGCACCTCGCGCTCGCGCGCCGTCAGCGCGTCGTGGCGCTCCGCGCGATCGCCGTCGGCGATCAGCTCCTGCAGCACGCGCGCGGCGACCGCGGGGTGCAGCAGCGCCTCGCCGCGGTCGACGGTGCGGATCGCGCGCACGAGCTCGGCCGGCTCGACGTCCTTGAGCAGGTAGCCCGCCGCGCCCGCGCGCACGGCGGGCAGCACCTTGTCCTCGTCGAGGAAGCTGGTCAGCACGATGACGCGCGCGGTCGAGCCGCTCGCGCGCAGTCGCTCGATCGCCGCGACGCCGCCCAGCCGCGGCATGACGAGATCCATGAGCACGACGTCAGGCGTCAGCGCGGCCGCTTGCGTGAGCGCGACCTCGCCGTCGGCCGCCTCGCCGACGACCTCGATGTCCTCCTGCAGCTCGAGGAACGTCCGCAGCCCCTGGCGCACGACGGGCTGGTCGTCGGCGATGAGGACGCGGATCACGCGCCGGGGACCTCGAGGCGCACCGTCGTCCCGCAGCCCGGTGCCGACGCGATCTGCAGCGTGCCGCCGGCCGCGCGCGCCCGCTCGGCCATCGTCGTCAGCCCGAGCCGGTGCGAGCGCACGCCGGCCGCGGCGGGCTCGAAGCCGACGCCGTCGTCGGTCACGGTCAGCTCGAGGCGACCGGGCGCGGTGCGCAGAGCGACCTCGATCCGCGCTGCCCGCGCGTGGCGCAGCGCGTTGTGCAGCGCCTCCTGGGCGATCCGGAACGCGTCGCCCTCGACGGCCGCCGCCACGGGCGCGTCGCCGCTGATCTGCAAGCGCGATCTCGCGCTTGTGCGTGCGCCGCAGCACGTCGACGTGCTTGCCGAGCGCGACCGCGAGCCCCTGGGACTCGAGCGCCGCGGGCCGCAGGTGGACGATCACCGAGCGCAGCTCCTCCATCGCCTCGCGGGCGAGCTCGCGCACGAGCTGCAGCTGCGCCCCGGCCTGCCCGACGTCGTGGTGCAGCAGCGCCGCGCCGGACTCCGCCGCGAGCACGAGGCCGAAGAGCTTCTGCGTCACCGCGTCGTGCAGCTCGCGGGCGAGCCGGTTTCGCTCCTCGACGATGCTCAGCTCGCGCGAGCGCTCGTGCAGGCGCGCGTTCTCCAGCGCGAGCGCGGCGTGCGCGGCGAACGTCTCGATGAGCTCCTGGTCGCCGTCGGAGAACTCCGCGGCGCCCTCCTTGTCGGTGAGGTAGAACGCGCCCACGACGTCGCCGCGGCCCGACAGGATCGGCACGCCGAGGAACGAGCTCATCGACGGGTGCTTGGGCGGCCACCAGCCTCTGAAGCGCGGGTCGCGGCGGATGTCGGCGGTCCGTTGCGGCGTGTCGGACTCGAGCATCGCGCCGAGCATCCCGTGCTGGCGCGGCAGCTCGCCGAGCGAGGCGATCAGCTCGTCGCTCATGCCGGAGGTGATGAAGCGCCCGAAGCCGCCGTCGCCGTCGGGCACGCCGATCGCCGCGTAGCGCGCTCCCGCCAGCTCGCGCGCGGCGTCGACGAGCTTCTGCAGCACCGGCTCGACGGCGTGCTCGGCCGCGATCGCGAGGACCGCGTCGCTGAGCGCCTCGGTGGCGGAGGGCATGGCGCGATGGTAGGGCGCGCTCGCGCACGCACGGCCAGGTTCGTTGACAAACGCCTCTACGCTTCGCCGCATGCGAATCTCGGTTGCCGCGGACGAGCGCACAGGCGTCGCCGATGTCGTGGTCGACGAGCTGCGCGCGCGGGGGCACGAGACGGTGCTGCACGGTGCGCTGAACGAGGACGAGCGCGACGACTGGGCGTGGTGCTCGGAGGCCGCCGCGCGCGACGTGGCAGAGGGGCGCGCGCAGCAGGCCGTCGTCTGCTGCTGGACCGGCACGGGCGCGTCGATCGCGGCCAACAAGGTCGGCGGCATACGGGCGGCGCTCTGCGCCGACGCGCAGACCGCGGCCGGCGCGCGGCGCTGGAACGACGCGAACGTCCTCGCGCTCAGCCTGCGGATGACCTCCGAGGCGCAGGTGCGCGAGATCCTGGACGCGTGGTTCGCCGGCGGCCCGAGCGACGACGACGAGGACCGCGCGAACGTCGCGCACGTCGACGAGATCGCCTGACGGTCGGCGCCCCCGGCCGCGTGGCGCGGTCGCCTGGATATGCTTTGCGCCGCATGCTCGCCGCCGCCACCACCCACGGGATCTTCAACAGCGACACCGTCGGCCTCGTGTTCACCTGGCTGGTCCTGCTGCCGGGGATCGCGACCGGCCTCGTCGTCGTCGCGATCGTCTCCGCTCGGGGCGACAAGACGGCCGACGAGCAGGTCCGCGGCCGCTGGGGCCGCAAGCGCAGCACGCCCGACGCGTAGTCAGGCCGGCCGCCGCGTCGCGCGGCGCGCGCCGCTGTGCAGCGCCGCCGAGCTCGCCGTACACCCGCACCGTCTGCCCGGCGATGTCGGCCCAGTCGAAGCGCAGCACGTGGGCCGACGCCTCGGCGACGAGCCGGTCGCGCAGCGCGTCGTCGGTGAGGACGCGCTGCATCATCGTCGCCAGGGCGCGCGGGTTGCGCGAGCGAAACCGCAGGCCGACGTCGGCGTTGGGCACGACCTCGCGCAGCCCGCCGGTGTCGGCGACGATGCACGGGCAGCCGCTTGCCATCGCCTCCAGGGCGACGAGCCCGAACGGCTCGTAGATGCTCGGCACGACGCAGAGGTCGGCGATCCGGTACAGCGAGTGCAGGACGTCGTCGCCGATCCAGCCCATGAACGTGCCGTGGCGCATGAGCCCGAGCGTGCGCGCCTGCTTCTTCAGCTCGGCCTCGTGCGTGCCCGAGCCGGCGACGAGGAAGCGGACCCTGCCGGCGCGCCTGATGAGCTGCGGCATCGCGTCGAGCGCGAGCTGGAAGCCCTTCTCGTAGACGAGGCGACCGACGAGCAGCACGAGCCGGTCCCCGGGCGTCGCGAAGCGCGCGCGCAGCTCGTCGAGGTCGCCGACCGGCTGCAGGTCGGCCGGGTCGATCCCGTTCGGGATCACCGTGACCCGCCGCTCGTCGATGCCGTAGATGTCGGCGACGTGGCCGCGCATGTAGTGCGAGCACGTGATGACGTGGTCGGCGCGGCGCGCCATCCAGGTCTCGATGCCGTGGATGTAGGACTGCGGGTGCTTGTCGACCCAGCCCTGGTGGCGGCCGTACTCCGTGGCGTGGATCGTCGTCAGGTACGGGCAGCGCAGCCGCTCGGCGATCCCGGCGGCGGCGCCGGCGACGAGCCAGTCGTGGCCGTGGACGAGGTCGAAGCGCAGGCGCTTTCCGAGCTGGCGCCCCGCGGCGTGCATGTGCGCGTTCATCCCCTCGACCCAGGCGACGAACGCGTCGAGGTCGCGCGGCATCTCCTTCTCGGCGACGCGATGGATGTGCACGCCCGCGCGCAGTTCCTCCTCGACGTGGTCGCGGCCGCCGCGCGTGAGCACGTGCACCTCGACGCCCTGGGCGGCCAGCGCCTGGGAGAGCTTGCACACATGGCGCGCAAGACCGCCCGCCACGATCGGCGGGTACTCCCAGGAGAGGATCAGGACGCGCGGGGTCACAGCGGCGAGACGAACCGGGTGATCCTACTCGGCGGCCGGACGGATCCGGCGCCGGCGCACGAGGCCTGCGACCGACGGTCGCCGAGCGCGACGCTCGCGGTGCCCACACACCATCTTCCGGTTGATCGTCGCGACAGAATGCGGAATTTCCCGGCGGGCCTGGATGCCTCCGACATGTGGTCAAGTAGAGGTGAAAGATCTGTCATCTTTAGGTTTCGTACTCGTGGCGGTGCGGTAATTGCTCGGTGGGCGCTACAACGCCCAGGCAATACAAATCACGGGGAACAGCGTCGCCCAGAGGGGATGACGAGGAGGTCAGGGCACACGTCGCCACGGGTGGCGACGTGAGGGGATTACCGCTTTCACTGCAGCCTGGTGCCGGCGGCTACCGCGGACGATTGTCCGCTACATACGCATTACGGGAGTGATATCTCGACGCGCAGACCCTCACGGCGAAGCGTGTGACTTGTCACGCCCTTGCCAATCACGGGGAGTGACATCCCGACGCGCGGACCCTTACGGCGAAGCGTGCGACCCGTCACACCCTAACCCAAATCACGGGTACGACATGTGCCGCGTGGACCAATACCGGTTCACGTGTAAGTTGTCACACCTATCTAACGGAGGAACACCATGAGGAATTTCGCCCCCGCAATCAGCATGAAGCGCCGTTCGACTCGTCTCGCCGCAGCCGTCATGACCACTGGTGCGATCGCCGCTGTTGGGCTCAGCGGTGGCGCCGTCGCGAACGCCAACCCGCAGTGCAATACCTACGGTGGCGTCAACCTTGGGCTCACGAATGTCCTGTGCCAGTCCGTCAACGGCAACAAGGTCGAAGTGACCGGTGTCAAGGTCGGCGACGTGAGCGTCCTCGAGAACGCGCTGTCCCAGAACGAGATCACCCTCGTCAACGTCCAGAACGTCCTGAACAACTGGAAGTGCACCTCCGCCATCGTGACGATCGCCGGCGTGCCGATCACCGCGCAGTGCAACGGCATTCTGTAGCCGAACGGAGGCGGTGAAGCACCGCTGGGACGGGGAGGGCGGCGGTGCGGCGGCCACCGCCAGTCCCCCAGCGAGCAGAAATCAGAGGCCGGATGCCCCACATGGACGTCCACCGCGGTTATGGATAACCGCGGTGGACGTCGCAGTTAAGGGGCGGCTCGGTCCGCTGCTGCGCTCGGCGGGGACCGCAGCAACACCGCAACGCTGGCGCTACCCGCGGCCGCCCGCCGCCGCCAGCGCATTGACGACACCGTCACCGTAGAACCCGTTGAAGTCCGGCGTCCCCTCGCACAGCGCGTCGGTCGGAGGCCCGGGCGATTCCGGGTACACGAACGGCTCCTGCGCTGGACACGGCGTGTCGGTGGCCGTCCTGCGCAGGATCCGCTCGACCGTGTCCGGAGCGAGCGTCAGGCCGCCGCGGGCGACGTCGCGCCGCCCCCGCTGCGCGACGATGAGCGCCGCCACGCCGACGGCATGCGGCGCCGCCATCGAGGTGCCCTGGATCCACTGGTACAGCCCGCACACGCCCTGCGCGCAGTTGCGGACGAGTGGCACGGGACGAGCCGGGGCGGGCGGGCAGGTCGTCTGGCCGTTGGGCACGCCGCGCGCGTCGACCTCGCCACAGGCCTGCGCCACGTTGAGCGGATACGGCGCCAGGATGCGGTTCTCCGGCGCCAGGTACTGCGGCGTGCCGAAGAACTCGCGGCTGTCGCCGCCCGGCGCCGCCACGGTGGTCTGCTCGACGCCGTAGTTGGAGTAGAACGCCTTGCGCGGATACGGCGAGGACGCAAGGTTGACCGGTCCCACCGACGAGACGTCGAGCACGTGGGTGGCCTCCGAGGGCAGCTCGAGGCAGCTGTTGTCGACCGCACGCTCCCGGGCCGCGCCAGCTGGGAAGTCCGGGCTCTCTACGTCGACCGAGGGATTGCCGAGATCGATCGACGAGTTGCCCGCCGCCGAGATCAGCGTCACGCCGCGCTCGTGGGCGAAGTCCACGGCGCGCTGCGTGGCGACGATGATCGCCTGCTGCTGCGCCTGCTCCCCCGGCGAGTCGGACGGGTTGTTGGCGCAGTTGAACATCCACGGGTCGATGAAGAACGACATGTTGACCACGTCGATGCCGGCCGTGCCCGCGTAGGTCAGCGCGTCCACCGTCGGCTGGATGAGGAAGAAGCCCGTGTCCTGCCCGGCGCGGATGTTGACGAGGTCGACCTGCGGCGCGACGCCGGCCATGCCCAGACCGTTGAGGGCCGCGCCGATCGTGCCCGCCACGTGGGTGCCGTGGCCGTCGTCGTCCTCGTCGACGGGGTCGACGCAGCTCGGGTGCTCGCACGGCCCGTCGTCGATGCCCGGCTGGGAGTTGTCGACCGTGAAGTTGCGGCTCAGGGCCCGATCGAAGTTCGGCGCGATGTCGGGATGGCTTCCGTCGACGCCGGTGTCCATGATCCCGACGCGAACGCCGTGGTTGCCCTGCTGGCGGGCGTAGGAACCCGTGGGCGTCGCGCCGATGAGCTGCATGTCCCACTGCAGACCCTGAGAGCGGATCGCCGCTGACGGGGGGCCGAAGCGTGGGGCCGCTCGCGAAGCTCGGCGCGCCCTGCTCGGACTCCACGTCGCGCCACGAGGGCTTGCCCTTCTCCTCGGGCGCGCGCCCGATGGGCCGGTTGTCGGCCGCCCCGTAGAGGGCGGCCTGCCGATCGGCCTTCGCCACGAACTGCGGGTCGCCGGAGCGGACGGTCGCCACGCCGACGTCGGTGTTCTCCGAGACGATCGTCCCGCCCGCGTCACGCACCGCCTGCCGTGCGGCGGCAACGCTCGACTGCTGCTGATAGACGACGACGTACACGCCGCTGCCCTCGGCCGTGGCCGCAGGAGCGCTCGCAAGGAGCGCCAGGACGGCGAGAGCGCCGGCGACGTGAAAGACCCTTCCCATGCCTCCACCTTCCTCAACGGGGGTACGCCTGGACTGCTGGCACGCTACCCGATCGCCCAGCGGCGCAGAAAGCGATGCTGAGGTCGCGCGCGTGGTCGGCGCGAGGCCGGCCGGTGCGGCGTATCGGAGGGAGCGCGCTCCATGCCGGGCAGCGCCGGCGCGGACGCCATGGCCGCCGGGAGGCGCAACGGATCGCCTATCTTCGCGTTGCACGAGGGATGCCCCGCCGCCTGCTCCCAGCCGCGCTGCTCGTCGTCGTCGCCTGCGCGGCCGTGCTCGCCGTCGCGCTGAGGAGCGAGGACCGGGCGCCCGGCGGCGGCGGCGCGGAGCTCCCGCCCAGCGCCGCGCAGGCCGCCCTGCGCCACACCGGCGCGGGGCCCGCGGGCAGCGCGATCGTGACGCTCACGCGCTGGCGCTACCGCGCCGATCCCGGCGACCGCGGCCGCGCTGCCGGCTGGCCGCGCGGCGCGTTCGGCGGCCGCGTCGTGAACGTGCCGTACTCGCCCAACGCCAAGGCCTACAGCGGCCGGGCGGGAACGTTCGCGCAGGACGGCTCCGATCGGCTGGTTCGCAAGGCAGCTCGAGGCGCCGGTCGCCGGCCTCTACGCGGTGCGCTTCGAGTCCGCGCACCACAGCGCGACGGTCTTCGTCGACGGCACGGCGGTGCGCCGCCATGTCGGCGCGTACGAGCCGTTCACCGCGCGCGTCAGGCTGGCGCCCGGCCGCCACACGATCGCGGTGCGCGTCGACTGGCGCGCCCCGCGGCGACAGGCCGATGCCGGCTGGGCGCGGGGATGGTTCAACTACGGCGGGCTGAACCGGCCCGTGACGCTCATGCGCCTCGGCCCCAGCGAGCTCGGCGCGCTGACCGTGCGCACCCGCCTGGACGCGGCGAGGCGGCGCGCCCGCGTCGACATCGCGGTCCGCGTGCGCAACCGCGCCGCGCCGCGCTCGATCCGCCTGCGCGGCACGATCTCCCGCGGCGGGCAGGCGATCCGCACGCTGGACTTCGGCGTCGCACGGGTCGGCCGTCACACGTCGCGCGCGCTGAGGGCGAGCGCGACGATCGACGACCCGTCGTTGTGGTCGCCGCGAAGCCCCGCGCTCTACGACCTGCGCATCGACGCTCCCGGCGAGGCGACGCTGCGGCGCAGGATCGGCCTGCGCGAGATCGCCTGGGGCGGCGGCGGCCTGCGGCTCAACGGCAGGCCGCTCGTGCTGCGCGGCGCGGGGCTGCCACCCGATGCGCGCGGGCGCGGCGACGCGCTGCGCGCGGTCGGACGAAGCGCGCATCGTCGCGGGGCTGCGCGCGGTCGGCGCCAACGCGACCCGCTCGCAGCTGCCGCTGTCGGAGAGCATGCTCGCGCGCCTGGATGCTGCGGGGATCCTCATCTGGCAGGAGATCGGGCCGTGGGAGCCGGGCGGGCGCTGGCGCGCGCGGTCCCCGAAGCAGATCGCGGCGGCGTGCGATCGCGCGCTGCGGGTCGCCGAGGCCGGGCAGGCGAACCCGTCGATCCTCGCGTGGACGCTGACCAACGAGGTCGCGCGTGACGGGTGGCCCGGGCAGCAGGAGTACGTGAAGCGGACGGCGCGGCGCCTGCATGCGCTCGACCCCACGCGCCCGGTCGCCGCGGACGTCTGGGGCCGCATGCTCCCCAGAAGCGGCGGCGGGATGTTCTCCGGCCTGGACGCGATCGGCGTGACGGACTACATCGGGTGGTACGAGGGCCTGGATCTCGACCCGGCCGGCCAGGAGGCGAAGGCTCGCGAGCGGCTGGCGCACCTGCGTTCGCTGTTTCCCGGCAAGCCGGTCGTGGTGACCGAGCTCGGTGCGGCGGGGAGCGCGCGGGTCGCGGGCGGCGCGTTCGGCGGGCTGCGCTTCCAGGCGGCGCTGCTGTCGCGGCGCCTGCGCGGGCTGCGCGACGAGCCGCATCTCAGCGGCACGCTCGATCTGGAACCTGCGCGACTACGCGCTGCGCCCGGACTTCCGCGGCGGCTCGGTCCTGTCCGCGCGACCGGGGTTGACGCTGACGCCGGGACTCAACGAGAAGGGGTTGTACGACTTCGCCGGGAGGCCGAAGCCGGCGCTCGCCGCGGTGCGGCGGGCGTTTCGGGCGGGCGGGTAGGGCTCCGGCGCGCGACGCGACCGCTGCGGATGTGGCGCGCGCCTGCTCCTGCGATGTCGGCGCGGTGCCGGGGTGCGGCACGCTCGTGTGCGGCATCGATGAAGGAGTGGAGGCCTGGGCCTCGTGGCGCTCGGTCGCAGGGCTCGTGCGGGCGCGATCGGATCGGGGGTGGGTCGAATCGTCGGCGCCTGGCGAGAGGTATTCGACCCACCCCTATGGCACGCGCCGGTCATGGCGTGTTGTGCTCGGCATACGCAGCAAACCCGCCACGACCGCTCGGCAGAAGCCGACGACCACAGTCAGACCTGCGGGCCCGGGCCCCATCCCTTTCATCGATGCTGTTCGCCGGCGACGGCGCTCCCCGAGCGCCGGCGACTACCTCCCTACGTCTGCGCCCCGTCGTAGTTCGGATCCGGATGCAGGCCGCCGTTGGCCGGCGAGTACACCGTCGTGATGCCCTCGTCCCACTTGATCTCGTAGCGCGGGTTCGGGTCGCCGCGCAGGACGCGCGTGATGACGCCGTGGCGGCCCGGCCGCAGCGGCTGTCGCGCTGTGCGCCGGCGGCGGCCCGACTTCTCGGCGACCACTCGATCTCCAACGTCATATGCCATGTGGGTCCTCCCTGCGTGAAGGTCGATATGCGCGGCGTGACGATCGGGCGCCTCCCGCGCGAGCGGGGAAGATGTTAGTCGGACGGACATCCACCGCCGCGGAACACCGGGTCCGGGCGTCGAGCGGCGCCTGACGCGCGCGCCCTACGGCGCGAACGCGCGCTTCACGAGCGCCGAGCCCGCACTCGCAGGCCCGAGGAACCCGTACGTGCCGTCCTCGCGCAGCTCGCGCGCAGCCTCGGCGACGGCGTCGATCGCGGCGAACGCGAACGCCCCGCCGACCGAGATCCGCTTCACGCCCGCCGCGGCGAGCTCCGCCACGCGCGGCGCGCCCGGGTACGTGAGCACGTTGACGGGCCGGCCCACCTCCGCGACGACGCGGCGGATGTCCTCGATCTGCCACAGGCCCGGGGCGAAGAGCACGTCGGCGCCGGCCTCGCCGTAGGCCTTCAGGCGCGCGATCGTGTCCTCGAGGTCCTGGCGGCCACGGACGTGGTTCTCCGCGCGCGCCGTCAGCACGAGGTGCACCCGGCCCCCATGCGCGGCCTCGGCGGCGGCAGCGATCCGCTCCACGGCCAGCTCGCGCTCGTAGATCGGGCTGGACCGGTCGCCGGTGTAGTCCTCGATCGAGCAGCCCGCGAGGCCGGCGTCGATCGCCGCGGCCACCGTCTCCGCGACGCCGGCGGGGTCGTCGGCGAAGCCGTTCTCGAGGTCGGCGGAGACCGGCAGCTCGGTCGCGGAGGCGATCGCGGCGCCGTGCGCGATCGCCTCGTCGCGCGTCACCGAGCCGTCGAGCCGCCCGAGCGTCGCGGCGAACCCGCTGCTCGTCGTCGCGAGCGCCGTGGAAGCCGAGCGCCGCCAGCAGCTTCGCCGAGCCGGCGTCCCACGGGTTGGGCATCAGCAGCGGGCTGGGACCCGCGTGGAGCTCGAGGAATCGCTTCGCCTTGTCGGCTTGATCGGACATCGGGGAATCATCGCGCGTCATCAGCTCCACGCATCCCATTCGTGCAGATCGGGCGCCGGGTCGACGGGAACGCCACGCGAGCGGATCTCGAAGTGCAGGTGACAGCCGATCGTGCGCGCGTTGCCGGTCGCGCCGACGCGGCCGATCCGCTGGCCGGTCCTCACGCGATCGCCCGTGCGCAGCGGCGACGGCGACAGCAGGTGGGCGTACCAGTAGTCGCGCCGCGTGTGCGCGCCGCGGACGATCACGATGTTGCCGTACAGCACCGGGTCGTAGCCGGCGCGCGTCACGACCCCGCCGCGGGCGGCGACGAGCGGCGTCCCACACGCGGCGTTGACGTCGTAGCCCTCGTGCGTACGCCCGCCGCTGCGCCCGACGCCGAAGGCGCCGATCGGGCCGCGGTCGGCGTGCCTGCCGCGGATCGGGTAGACGTGGCTGCGCAGCGTGAGCCCTCCGGCGTTGCGGGCCGGGCCGCCGCCCGGCGACCCCACGCGGATGCGGTAGCTCCCACCGGGCGCGACCGTCGCCGCCACCGGTCAGCCCGTCCCACTCGACGCGCTGCGCGACGCCCGGCGCGACCGCCGGCAGCGCGAACGCCGCACCGGCTTCCCGGTGCCTGGCGGACGACGTCGACCTCCAGGTCCAGCGGCGCCGGCGCGTCGACGGTGAAGCCTGCCGCGACCGGTCGACCTGCGAAGTACGCGTGCCGCGGGCTCACCCGCGCGTCGCGCAGCGCAAATGCGGGCGCAGGCGCGGGCGCCGGCGGCGCGCTTGCCGGCGCGGCAGCTGCAAACGCCGCCCCCGAGACCTCGGACGCGGCCAAGGCGCACGGCACGAACACCACGCCCACACCCGCCGCGACCGCAGCCGCGGCGAGCGTCCGCCCGGTCACGCGCCGGCTGCCGGTCCCTCGAGCTCGAGCACGTCGAAGGACCACAGCTCGCTCCCGGTCCCGACGGGCCCGCCGGTGCGGTGCTGCGCGTGACCGGCCGCGAAGTCGGGGCCCGACATCCACGCCTTGAAGTCCTCCTCCGAGCGCCAGCGCGTCAGGACGAGACAGACCTCGCGGTCGTCGTTGGGCCGCAGCAGCTCGAACGCCTCGAAGCCCTCCGCGCTCGACACCAGCCCGGCGCGCGAGGCGAAGCGCTGCGCGAACTCGTCGAAGCGCTCGCGCGGGACCGTGATCGCGTTGATCTTGACGACGCTCATGCGAGGACCCGGGGCGCCCGCGCTAGTAGGACTTCTGCGTCACGAGCCCGCCGCCGGGAGCGAGCAGCTCGACGGTGTCGGCGGTGTCGTCCCAGACCTCGTTCGCACGGCAGACGTAGTAGCGCGAGCCCTGCCGCATGGCGCCCTTGTGCCCGCTGTGACAGCCCGTGATCACGCGCAGCTTGGCGCCCGCCTTGAGCTTCGTCGCGCGGAACTTCAGCGTGTGGTCGCCCGCGTCGCGCAGCGCATAGCCGCGCAGGTTGACGGCCTTCTTGCCGGCGTTCTTGATCGTCACCGATTCCTCGCTCGGTCCGCCGCCGGCCTTGATCGCGACGATCCGCAGCTTGGCGGCACCGGTGTTCTTGCCCTTGCAGGAGCCGTCCGTCCAGCGCTTGATCTCGCGCACGATCGCGGGCCGGATGTCCTTCCCGTAGGTCTCGACGTCGCCCACGATCTGGTCGCGCGCCGATACGAGCTGGCCCTTGGTGAAGCGGCAGGGCGTGATCTTCCCGTCGCGGGCGTAGTCCTGGGCGATGGAGGCGAGGTCGGCCGAGGGGCTGCCGGCGGCGCTCGGCGCCAGCACGGCGGTCAGTAGCCCGGCGGCGATGACAAGCTGGATTCTGGTTTTCACGGGCCGCAGTCTATGACGAGCCGCGCCTCGGTGGCCCCACCACCGCCGGCGTCCCGGCCCGCGCGCGTCACCCTGCCGATCACAGGCGCTCGAGCAGCGCCATGCCGTGCGGCTCGACGAGCGGACCCACCTCCACGCGCGCGCGCAAGCTCGTGCTCGCGGTCGCCGAGAACGTCGCGGTAGCGGCCGGGCGGGACGTCGATGCAGACCGCGGCGCCGGACGGGCGCAATGCGACGACGACGAGCACGGCACCGTCGCCGCGCGTGAACGCGCAGACGTCCGGGCCGGCGCCGATCGGGGCGTACGCGGCGCCCGGCGCCAGCGCCTCGGGCCGGCGAGCGCGCAGCTCGAGCGCGCGCGAGATCACGTGCAGCTTCATCGTCTCGCGCGTCGGCGCGGTCCCCGAGCGCAACGCCTCGAGCGCCGCCTTGCGCGCCTCCCAGTCGACCGGCCGGCGGTTGTCGGGATCGACGAGCGACAGGTCGATCAGCTCGTCGCCCTGGTAGACGTCCGGCACGCCCGGCACGGTGAGCTTCAGCAGGAGCTGGCCGAGCGCCGAGCGCTCGCCGGCCTGCGCGACCTCGGCGGCGAACGGCTCGAAGGACTCCAGGAACGGCTCGTGCGTCAGCAGCGCGACCGCGAAGCGCTTGACGCGCTGCTCCCAGTCCTCGTTCTGGTCGACCCAGTTCGTGTTGCGCTTGGCCTCGCGCAGCGCCTTCTCGACATACCCGGTCAGCCGCTCCTCCGTGATCGGCCAGGCGCCGACGAGCGTCTGGAAGATGAAATAGCGCTCCTGGCCGTCGGGCGCGCCGCTGGCGACGAGCGGGTCGGTCAGCTCGTACCAGCGCCGCACGCACGTCGACCACGCCTCGGCCATGCCGCTCAGCGCCCCGATCCGCGCCCGCACGTCGCCCGAGCGCTTCGTGTCGTGCGTCTGGGTGACGAGCAGCCCCTCGGGGAAGCGGCGCGCCCGCTCGGCGTTCGCCGCGTGGAACTCGTCGACGGAGATGCCCCAGCGCCCCGGGTCGCCGCCGACGTCGTTGAGGGCCAGCAGCCGCACGTAGCGGTAGAACGCCGTGTCCTCGATCCCCTTCGCGGTCACCGGCGGCGACGTCTGCTGAAAGCGCGAGACGAACTCCGCCGGCGCGCCGTCGAACAGCTCCGGCCGGCCGGCCGCCTCCAGCGCCGCCCGGTCGGCCTGCGCGAACTCGCCGTCGCGGACGTACGTGCGGTAGACCGGCAGCCGGGCCAGCGCCTCCTCGAGCTCGCCGGGATCGTGCAGCCGCCGCAACCGGTCCACCTCGCGTGAGAACGTCCCGAACGCCTGCTCGAGCTGGGCCTCCAGCGCGACCTCGTCGAACGTGCGGGTCATGGCCGTCAGCTCGCGCAGCAGCGACGTCAGCGGCATCTCGCCCGCCGGATCGACGAAC
This sequence comes from uncultured Solirubrobacteraceae bacterium, assembly GCA_963727785.1. Taxonomy (GTDB): domain Bacteria; phylum Actinomycetota; class Thermoleophilia; order Solirubrobacterales; family Solirubrobacteraceae; genus CADCVQ01. The sequence goes on along the minus strand of CAVSHS010000031.1, from coordinate 56,319 downwards.
AGGCCCTGGACGTCGTTGAGGAACTCGTAGCCGACGGTCCCGGAGACCGGCCAGTCGCGCAGCTGCTCGGGTGGGTGGGAATGGCTTAGGATCTTCTCGACCCAGACCCGGGAGGCGCCCGCGGCGGCGAGCCGCTGCAGGTACTCCGCCGGGTCCGCGAGCCCGTCGGGATGGTCGACCCGCAGCCCGGAGATCACGCCGTCGCGCAGCAGCTCGAGCACCTTCGCGTGCGTCAGCTCGAAGACCTCCGGATCTTCGACGCGGACGCCCGCCAGGTCGTCGATGTCGAAGAAGCGCCGGTAGTGGCCGGTCTCGGGATCGACGTCGAAGACGCGCACGCGCTCCTGCGGATCGGCCCACCAGCGGTTCTCGTCGCCGGTCCCCATGTGGTTGGGGACGATGTCGAGGATGATCCCCAGGCCCGCGCCGGCAAGCTCGCGCAGCCCCTCCTCGCCGCCCAGCGACTCGGACACGCGCGTCGGGTCGACGACGTCGTAGCCGTGCGTCGAGCCCGAGCGCGCCTGCAGCGACGGCGACAAGTACAGGTGGCTGATCCCGAGCGAGCGCAGGTACGGCACGAGCGCGCGCACGTCCGCGAAGCGCATGTGCGGGCCGAGCTGCAGCCGGTATGTGGCGTGCAGCGCGGTCACGCTAGACGGCGGGGCCGACCCGCTTGAGCACGGTCACCGATCGCGCCTTGACCTCGTGCGGCTGGCGGGCGTCGGTCGTCAGCGAGCCCGGCGCGGCGTCGGGGTCGGCCGTGCTGAGCTCGAGCGCCCACCGTCTGCCCGTAGCGGCGCCCGGGCAGCACGAACGTCATGTCCTCGTGATGGCCGTTGATGAGCAGCAGGAACGAGTCGTCGACGATCTTCTCGCCGTGGCGGCCGCGGTACGGGAACTCCTGGCCGTTGAGGAACAGGCCGATGACGTGGCCGCTCTGCTGCCAGTCGCGCTGCGTCATCCGCCGCCCGTCGGGCCGAAACCACCACGCGTCGGGCAGGCCCTGCCCCGTGGCGCCGGTCGCCTTGCCGGAGAGGAAGTGGCGGCGGCGGAAGACGGGGTGGTCGTGGCGCAGCCTGATGAGCCGTTTGGTGAACGCCTGCAGCCGCTGCCCGCGCTCGTTGATGTCCCAGTGAAACCACGAGATCTCGTTGTCCTGGCACCAGGCGTTGTTGTTGCCGCCCTGCGAGCGCGAGAACTCGTCGCCGCCGAGCAGCATCGGCACGCCCTGGGAGAGCAGCAGCGTCGTGAGGATGTTGCGCTGCTGACGCTCGCGCAGGGCGACGATCTCCGGGTCCTCGGTCGGACCCTCGTGCCCGTGGTTCCACGAGCGGTTGTCGTCCGTGCCGTCCTTGTTGTCCTCGAGGTTGGCCTCGTTGTGCTTCTCGTTGTAGGAGACGAGGTCGGCGAGCGTGAAGCCGTCGTGCGCGGTGACGAAGTTGATCGACGCGAACGGCTCGCGACCGTCCTCCTTGTAGAGGTCGCTCGATGCCGTCAGCCGGTTGGCGAAGTCGGCGACGCTCGCCTCGCCCCGCCAGAAGTCGCGCATCGTGTCGCGGTAGATCCCGTTCCACTCGGTCCACAGCACCGGGAAGTTGCCGACCTGGTAGCCGCCCGGCCCGACGTCCCAGGGCTCGGCGATGAGCTTGACCTGCGAGAGCACGGGGTCCTGGTGGATCGTGTCGAAGAAGGCGCTGAGGCGATCGACGTCGTAGAGCTCGCGCGCCAGCGCGCTGGCGAGGTCGAAGCGGAAGCCGTCGACGTGGCACTCCATGACGAAGTAGCGCAGCGAGTCCATGATCAGCCGCAGGACGCTCGGATGGACGGGATTGAGGCTGTTGCCGGTGCCCGTGAAGTCCATGTAGAAGCGCTGGTCGTCGGGCATGAGCCGGTAGTAGCTCTTGTTGTCGACGCCCTTGAAGCACAGCATCGGCCCGAGGTGGTTGCCCTCGGCCGTGTGGTTGTAGACGACGTCGAGGATGACCTCGATGCCGGCCTTGTGCAGCGCCTTGACCATGCCCTTGAACTCGCGCACCTGCTCGCCCGTGAAGCCGGTCGCGGCGTACTCGGAGTGGGGCGCCAGGTAGCCGATCGAGCTGTAGCCCCAGTAGTTGCTCAGGCCCTTGTCGACGAGGAAGTGCTCGTCGGCCTTGTGGTGGACGGGCAGCAGCTCGACGGCCGTCACGCCGAGGTCCTTGAGGTACTGGATCGCCGGCTCGGAGGCCAGGCCGCCGTACGTGCCGCGCAGGTCCTCGCGGATGTCGGGGTGCAGCTTCGTGAAGCCCTTGACGTGCGTCTCGTAGATGACGGTCTCCGTCCACGGCGTGCCGAGCAGGCGGTCGCCCTCCCAGTCGAAGCCGGGGTCGACGACGAGCGACTTCGGGATCGCCTCGGCGTCGTCCTCGTCGTCGTCCTCGAGGTCGGCGACGTCGGTGTCGTCGGGGATGTAGGGCAGCGTGCTCGCCTTGTCCCACTGGATCTCGCCCTCGATCGCCTTGGCGTACGGATCGATGAGCAGCTTGTTGGGGTTGAAGCGATGGCCCTCCTCCGGCTCGTAGGGCCCGTAGACGCGGTAGCCGTAGCGCTGGCCGGGACCGACGTCGGGCACGTAGCAGTGCCAGTTGTAGGCCGTGCGCTCGGTGACCTCGATCCGCGTCTCGTGGTCGTCCTTGTCGAAGAGGCACAGCTCGACGCGCTCGGCGTTCTCGCTGAACAGGCTGAAGTTCGTCCCGCGCCCCATCCACGTCGGGCCGAGCGGGAACGGCCGCCCGGGCCATACCTCGAGCGTGCTCCCCTCGCCCTCGCTCACGACGACATCAACGCCCCGGACAGCGGCGGCAGGAGGATCTCGCCGTCGCCGAGCTGCACGCCCTCGGCGGTGGCGAGCACGACCTCGCGCCGGCCCGCGACCGGCACGGCGCGCTGCTCATCGGCGAAGTTGCAGACCAGCCGGAAGGGGCCGCGGTCGACCGCCAGCCAGCGGCTCTCCTCGTCGTGTTCGGTGACGACCTCGTCCTGTGGCAGCTCGCGGCGCACGCGCAACAGTTTGGCGAAGAGCTCGGCGGTGGGCTCGTGGCGCTCGCGCGTGAGCTTGGAGCGCTCGAACGTCTCGGGGTCCTGCGGATCGGGAACCTCCTCGCCGGCGAACTGCGCGAACGCGGCGAACTCGCGGCGGCGCCCGTCGCGCGTCGCGGTCGCGATCTCCTCGTCGATGTGATCGGAGAAGAACTGAAACGGCGCCGGCTCGCCGTACTCCTCGCCCATGAAGAGCATCGGGGTGAAGGGCGACAGCAGCGTGCAGAACGCCGCCAGCGGTCGCGCGGCGGCCGGCAGGCGGTCGCCGAAGGCGCGGTTTCCGACCTGGTCGTGGTTCTGGTCGAAGACGACGAACTGCGTCGGGCGGGCGGTCGTCGGCCGGCGCGCCGAAGCGGCGCTTGCGAAACGTCGAGTACTGGCCGTCGTGGACGAACGGCCGCCGGAAGGCCTTCGCGAGATCGGCGACGGCGCCGAACTCCGCGTAGTAGCCGTCGGTGTCGCCGGTCAGCAGGACGCGCAGCGCGTGGTGGAAGTCGTCGGCCCATTGCGCGTCGTGGCCGAAGCCGCCGAGCTCGCGCGGGCGGATGACCTTCGGGTCGTTGAGCCCCGACTCGGCGATGACGAGCGCGCCGGAGCGCGCGGCGTGCACGCGCGTGGCGAGCTCGGCCATGATCGGCACCGCGCCCGTGTCGTAGATCGCGTGGATCGCATCCAGGCGCAGGCCGTCGACGTGGAAGTCGCGCACCCAGCCCTCGGCGGACTGCACGACCCACTCGCGCACGGGGTCGGCGTGCTCGTCGTCGTAGTTGATCGCCTGGCCCCAGAACGTCGAGTAGCGATCGGTGAAGTACGGGCCGAACGCGGCGAGCGCCTTGCCGCCCGACGCGCCGACGTGGTTGTAGACGACGTCGAGGATCACGCTCAGGCCGGCCGCGTGGGCGGCATCGACGAGGCGCTGGAAGCCGTGCGGCCCGCCGTAGCTGGACTGCGCGGCGGACAGGTAGACGCCGTCGTAGCCCCAGCCGTGGCGGCCGGGGAACTCGGCGATCGGCATGACCTCGATCGCGGTGACGCCGAGCTGCGCGAGCGCGGGCAGGTGCTCGATCGCCGCGTCGAACGTGCCCTCGACGGTGAACGTGCCGATGTGCAGCTCGTAGATGACGAGGTCCGACAGCGGATGCGGCGTGAAGTCCTCGTCGGTCCAGGCGAAGGCCTTGGCGTCGATGACGCGCGACGGCCCGCGCAGGCCGGCCGGCTGGTGGCGCGACGCGGGGTCGGGCAACTCGGGGCCGTCGTCGAGCACGTAGACGTACTCGTCGGCGCCCTGCGCCGGCACCCGCCCCTCGTGCACGCCCTCGCCGACGTGGGTCAGCGCGTGATCCTCGCCGGCGACGCGAACGCGGACGTTCTCGGTCCCGAGCGCCCAGACGCGGAATTCGACGATGCCCTCATCGAGCGGAGTCGCTCCGAGGCGGCGTTCCCATGGGTAGACGCTCGATGGCCGCAGGCACTCGCCCCAAGGTACCCACCGCGGCTTTCGAGGAACCTGGGCGGGTTTGCGGCCGCCTGGGTACCTCTGCGTTCGCCTGTGCGCGACGTGCGGTGGCGCTCCGCGCTGCCGCGGCCGGTGGGTTGGATTGCGAGCCGGAGATCGGTGAGGGAGGGGGTGGATGCGGGGCGGACGGTCGCTGAGCACCTCGCGGGCGCCCGGCGGCGGGCTCCGCGCGACGCTGCGGCACGGGCGGGGCGCCCGCCACGCGCGGCGGCGAGACGATGGCGCCAATGTGTTCCATACGAACACAAACGCGCCATGCTTTCGCGTGAAACCGGGAGCGGCGGGGACATGGGCGCCGACGGATCGATACGCAGCGATCCGCCACGACCGGGCCGGTGGGTGTCGAATACCCTGTCGGCCGGCGACGACGATTCGACACACCCCGTCCCTATCCGCCGGCCCCGTCCCGCCGACCCCGTCCGCCGCCGACAACCCGCGCCGCACGCCACGAGGCCCGGACCCCTCTCCTCATCGATGTCCTTCCGATCCACCACCCCACCCCGAAGGCACACGCTTGACCCCGCCACCAGCCAACTGGTACAACCAGTCACCGCCACATGCGCCCGCCCCTCTCCGAGACCATCTTCGTCAGGCTGCGCGACGGGATCCTCGGCGGCCGGCCGGCTGCCGGTGAGCCGCTGGCGTCCGAGCGCGTCCTCGCCGAGCAGCTCGGCTGCAACCGCCACGCGGTGCGCGAGGCCGTCAAGCGCCTGCAGCAGGCCGGGCTCGTCGCCGTCTCGCACGGCGGCGCGACGCGCGTGCTCGACTGGCGCGCGAGCGGCGGCCTGGACCTGCTCGCCCAGCTTCCGTTCACCGCGGGCGAGGCGCCCGATCCCGCGCTGCTGCGATCGATCCTCGAGCTGCGCCTGTGCGTCGGCGTCGACGCCGCCCGGCGCTGCGCCGAGCGCGCCCCCGCGCAGATCGTCGACGCGCTGCACGCCGCGCTGGAATCCCAGCGCGACGCACACCCCGACAGCGCGCCGATCCGCTACGCCGAGCTCTGGAACCACGTCATCGACGGCGCCGACAACATCGCCTACCGCCTGGCCTACAACAGCCTGCTCGCCGGCCTCGATCCCGCCGGCGAGCCGTCGCGAACCCTGTTCAGCGCCGAGGCCGGCGACGTCGATGCGATCGCGGCGCTGATCACAGCGATCGCCGCCCACGACCCCGATGCCGCCGCCGAGGCCGCCACCGGCCTGCTGACCCGCGCGCTCGTCAGCCCGCAGACGAAGCAAGCCGCCGCCCATGGCTGAGGTCCTCTACTACGCCGTCCCCGCCTTCGTCCTGCTGCTCGCGGTCGAGGCGATCTCGTTCGTCATCGCGCGCAACGAGGCGCTCGTCGGCTACGACACGAAGGACACCGCGACGAGCCTGAGCATGGGGATCGGCAACGTCGTCATCAACTTCGGCTGGAAGTTCGTCGTGCTCGTCGTCTACGCCGGGCTCTACGAGCTGACGCCGCTGCGCGTCCCGACGGACGCCTGGTGGGCGTGGGTCGTCATCTTCTTCGCCGACGACCTCGCCTACTACTGGTTTCACCGCATCAGCCACGAGGTGCGCGTCTTCTGGGCGAGCCACGTCGTCCACCACTCCAGCGAGCACTACAACCTCAGCACCGCGCTGCGCCAGACGTGGGTGCCGATGACCTACCTGCCGTTCTGGCTGCCGCTCGCCATCGCCGGCTTCCCGCCCTGGATGATCCTCACCCAGCAGGCGATCAGCCTCATCTACCAGTTCTGGATCCACACGGAGCGCATCGGAAAGCTCCCCCGCCCGATCGAGCTCGTCTTCAACACGCCGTCGCACCACCGCGTCCACCACGGCGCCAACGAGCAGTACCTCGACCGCAACTACGCGGGCATCCTCATCGTCTGGGACCGCCTGTTCGGCACGTTCGCCGGCGAGGACGAGCGCGTGCGCTACGGCCTGACGAAGAACATCGACACGTTCAAGCCGACCGAGGTCGCCTTCCACGAGTACCGCGCGATCGCCCGCGACGTGCGCACCGCGCGCTCGTGGCGCGAGCGCTGGGGCTACATGCTGCGCGGGCCCGGCTGGGCGCCCGGCGAACCGTAGACCGCGGTCACGTCAGCCCACGACGCGCAGCGCGGGGCGCTCCTCGGGCACGAGCCACACGACGCCGAGCGGCGGCAGCGACAGCTCCGCCGAGCACGGCTGGCCGTGCCACGGCAGCGCCTCGGTCGTCGACCCCGCCGAGGTTGCCGGTGTCCGTGCCGCCGTAGAACGCCGAGTCGGTGTTCAGCGCCTCGATCCAGCGGCCCGAGCGCGGCAGGCCGAGGCGGTAGCCCGGCCGCGGCACCGGCGACAGGTTCGCGACGCAGACGAGCACCTCCGCGCTCGGGTCCTCCCCGGCGCGGGCGAACGCGACGACGTTGGCGTCGGCGTCGTTGGGCTCGATCCAGTAGAAGCCGCGCGAGTCGAAGTCGACCTCGTAGAGCGCCGGCGTGGCGCTGTAGACGTGGTTCAGATCGCGGATCAGCGCCTGGATGCCGGAGTGCTCGCCGTGCTCGAGCAGGTGCCAGTCCAGCGAGCGGTCGTGGCTCCACTCGGCGCCCTGGGCGAACTCCTGGCCCATGAAGAGCAGCTTCTTGCCGGGATGCGCCCACATGTACGCGTACAGGGCGCGCAGGTTGGCGAGCTTCTGCCAGCGGTCGCCGGGCATCTTGTCGATGAGCGAGCCCTTGCCGTGGACGACCTCGTCGTGCGACAGCGGCAGGATGAAGTTCTCCGTGAACGCATAGACGAGCGAGAACGTCAGCTCGTGGTGGTGATAGCGGCGGTGGATCGGGTCCTGCTGGAAGTAGCCCAGCGTGTCGTGCATCCAGCCCATGTTCCACTTGAAGCCGAAGCCCAGGCCGCCGAGGTACGTCGGCCGCGACACGCCCGGCCAGGCGGTCGACTCCTCGGCCGCGCTGATGACGCCCGGCTCGTCGCGGTGCAGCACCTCGTTGAGCTCCTTGAGGAACGCGACCGCCTCGAGGTCCTCGCGGCCGCCGAACTGCGTTGGGCACCCACTCGCCCGCCTTGCGCGAGTAGTCGAGGTAGAGCATCGAGGCGACGGCGTCGACGCGGATCCCGTCGGCGTGGAACTCGCGCGCCCAGAACAGCGCGTTGGCGAGCAGGAAGTTGCGCACCTCGTTGCGCCCGTAGTTGAAGACGAGCGTCCCCCAGTCCGGGTGCGAGCCGCGGCGCGGGTCCTCGTGCTCGTAGAGCGCGGTGCCGTCGAAGCGCGCGAGCGCCCAGGCGTCGCGCGGGAAGTGCGCCGGCACCCAGTCGAGCACCACGCCGATGCCGTTGGCGTGCATCCGGTCGACGAACGCGCGGAAGTCGTCGGGCGTGCCGAACGTCGGCGTCGGGGCGTAGTACGACGTCACCTGATAGCCCCACGAGCCGCTGAACGGGTGCGCCATCACGGGCAGCAGCTCGACGTGCGTGAAGCCGAGGTCCGAGACGTAGGCGGCAAGCTCGTCGGCGAGCTCGAGGTACGTCAGCGAGCGGTTGTCCTCCAGCGGGTTGCGCCGCCAGGAGCCGAGGTGCACCTCGTAGGTCGACATCGGCCGGCCGTGGGGCGCGTCCTCGCGCGCGCGCCGCGAGGTACTGCGGCGTCCTTCCACTCGTACGACGACGCGTGGACGATCGACGCCGTCTGCGGCGGCAGCTCGGTCTGAAACGCGAACGGGTCGGCCTTCAGCAGCAGCTCGCCGGACTGCGCGCGGATCTCGAACTTGTAGCGCGCGCCGTCGCCGACGTTCGGCACGAACAGCTCCCAGATCCCCGAGCCGCCGAGCCCGCGCATCATGTGCAGCCGCCCGTCCCAGAAGTTGAAGTCGCCGACGACGGAGACCGAGCGCGCCGCCGGCGCCCAGACGGCGAACGACGTGCCGCCGACGCCGTCGAGCTCGCGCACGTGCGCGCCCATCTTCGACCACAGCTGCTCGTGGCGGCCCTCGCGGAAGAGATGCTCGTCGAGATCCGACAGCGTCGGCTCGAAGCGGTACGGATCCTGCGTGACCCACGTCCCGCCGTCCGGATAGCGCACCTCGAGCTCGTAGCGCAGCGGCAGCGACGTGGCCGGCAGCTCGCCCTCGAACAGCCCGCCCGGGTGGATGCGCTCGAGCTCGACGCCGGCCGGCTGCACGGTCACCCCCTCGGCGGCGGGATGCAGCGCGCGGATCGTGACGCCGTTCTCGGAGGCGTGCGCGCCGAGGATCGCGTGCGGGTCGTGGTGATCGCGGGCGACGAGGCGGTCGAGGTCCGCGGTGCTGATCGATCCGCGCGGGGTCATGTCGGCACCTCCTCGTGCAGCAGGCGGGCGATCCCGGCGACCGGGATCGGCACCCAGTCGGGGCGGTTGTTGAGCTCGTAGCGCAGTTCGTAGACCGCCTTCTCGAGCTCGAAGATCGCCAGCAGCTTGTCGGTCGCCGGGCGCCCGGCGGGCAGCAGCGACTGGTCGACGGTCTCCAGGTACGCGTCGAGGAAGCCCTGGCGCGCCTGCTCCTCCCAGCCCGCGGGCGCCGGCTCGCCGCGCAGCAGCTCCGACGCCGACGCGGCGTAGGCGAACGAGCGCAGCATCCCGGCGACGTCGCGCAGCGGCGAGCGCTTGCGGCGGCGCTCCAGCAGCGGGCGCGCGGGCTCGCCCTCGAAGTCGAGGATCGTCCAGCCGGCGTCGCGCAGCATCGTCTGGCCGAGGTGGTAGTCGCCGTGGTGGCGGATCAGCCGCCCGCCGACCCCGACGTGCGACATGAGCTGCAGGCGATCGCGCACCTCCTCGCCGCGGCCGACGATCGGCTCGAGCGCGGGGTTGTCGCGGCGGCAGGTCGAGGAACACGTGCTCGATCTGCTCGTCGATCGTCGCCGTCAGCAGCGACAGCGCCTCGACGCTCGGCTCCTCGGGCGAGAACGCGGGGTCGGTCGGGTCCGAGGCGAGCACGGTGTGCATCTCGCCCGTCGCGGCGCCGAGCTCGGGCACGCGCGCGAGCACGCCGAGCGGATCGTCGAGCGCGAGCTGCCAGCCGTCGCGCGCCTCGGTGACGAACTCCTGCATGATCCCGAGCGTCGCCTGCATGAGCTCGCCGGCGTACTCGTACCAGCCGGTCAGCTTCGCGACGGCGCCGAAGCCCCGCGCCGAGAGGAAGCGCAGCATCTCGAGCTCGGGATTGACGCCCGGCTCGACGCGGCGAAAGATCTTCAGCACCTGCTCCTCGCCGAAGACGATCGACGAGTTGGACTGCTCGGCGCCCATCGCGCGGATGTCGCCGGTCGGCTCCAGGCCGCCGTGGAACGCGACGCCCTCGATCTGCGCCTCGTCGCCGAGCAGCCGCGCCAGCACGCGCACGCCGTCGTCGTCCTCGCCGAGGAGCAGCTGGTAGAGCTCGTGCGTGCCGGCCTGGAAGCGGGCCTCGACGAGCTCGAGCTCGAGCGGCGGGTCGGCGCTCAGCGGCACGTGCTCGAGGACGTTGACGGAGGCGAGCTCGCGCGCCTTGGACGCAAACCAGCGCTGGCGGATGACCCAGTCCTCGAGCGGGCCGTCGATGCGGTCGGGCAGACTCATCGCGAGGACCCACCTTCGGATGATCCACTGACTGTGGTCGAGCAAAGGCGCGGAAGGAGAGAGATTCTCGGTCGGGGGTCGCGCTGTCATTGTTCCTCCTCCAGACGGAACCAGAAGAACCCGCGCGGGGCGAGCGTCAACAGGTAGGGAAGTTCGCCGATCTTCGGAAAGCGCGAGCGCCCGAACATCTCCACCGGCCGCCGGCCGTTGTACCAGGACAGGTCGAGCTCGACGGCCTGCGCGGAGCGCGCGAGGTTGTGCACGCACAGGACGACATCGTCCTCGTACGTCCGGATGCAGGCGAAGATCTTCGGGTTGGCGGGGGTCAGGGCCTCGAAGCTGCCCAGGCCGAACACGGGGTGCTCCTTGCGCAGCGCGATGAAGCGCCGCAGCCAGCGCAGCAGCGAGCGGGCGTGCGCAGCTGGGCCTCGACGTTGACGGCCTGGTAGCCGTAGACGGGGTCCATCAGCGGCGGCGCGTAGAGCTGGGCGAAGTCCGCGCGGCTGAAGCCGCCGTTGCGGTCGCCCGTCCACTGCATCGGCGTGCGCACGCCGTCGCGGTCGCCGAGGTAGACGTTGTCGCCCATCGCGATCTCGTCGCCGTAGTAGAGGACCGGCGAGCCCGGCAGGCTGAAGAGCATCGCGTGCAGCAGCTCGATCTCGTCGCGGCCGCCGTCCATCAGCGGCGCCAGCCGGCGGCGGATGCCGACGTTCAGCTTCATGCGCGGATCCTTCGCGTACTCCGCGTACATGTAGTCGCGCTCCTCGTCGGTGACCATCTCGAGCGTCAGCTCGTCGTGGTTGCGCAGGAACAGGCCCCACTGGCAGTTGGTGGGGATGTGCGGCGTCTGGGCGAGGATCTCGAGGATCGGCGTCGCCTCCTCGCGGCGCAGCGCCATGAACATGCGCGGCATGACGGGGAAGTGGAAGGCCATGTGGCACTCGTCGCCGTCGCCGAAGTACTCGACGACGTCCGCCGGCCACTGGTTGGCCTCGGCGAGCAGCACGCGGTCGGGGTACTCGCGGTCGACCGTCGCGCGGACCTCCTTGAGGAACACGTGCGTCTCGTCGAGGTTCTCGCAGTTCGTGTCGTCGCGCTCGTAGAGGTAGGGCACGGCGTCGAGGCGAAACCCGTCGAGGCCGGCGTCCAGCCAGAAGCGCAGGACGTCGAGCATCGCCTCGCGCACCTCGGCGTTGTCGTAGTTGAGGTCGGGCTGGTGGTGGAAGAAGCGGTGCCAGTAGTACGCGCCGGCCGTCTCGTCCCAGGTCCAGTTCGATGTCTCGGTGTCGACGAAGATGATCCGCGCTTCGTTGTAGCGAGTCGGGTCGTCGGTCCAGACGTACCAGTCGCGCTTGGGGTTATCTTCACCCCGCCCACCCGACCGCGCCTCCTGAAACCACGCGTGGTCGGAGGAGGTGTGGTTCATGACGAGGTCGGCGATGACGCGGATGCCGCGCTCGTGCGCCGCCTCGATGAACGAGCGCACGTCGTCCATCGTCCCGTAGTCGGGATGCACGCCGTAGAAGTCGGCGATGTCATAGCCGCCGTCGCGCATCGGTGAGGGGTACATCGGCAGCAGCCAGATGACGTCGACGCCGAGCCACTGCAGGTAGTCGAGCTTTTCCGTCAAGCCCCGGAAATCGCCGTGCCCGTCGCCGGTGCCGTCGTAGAAGCCGCGCAGGTGGATCTCGTAGAAGACCGCGGTCTTGAACCACAGCGGATCGGACTCGAACCATTGGCCGGGCTGGTTCATCGCTGATGGCTCGCTACGCCGTGCTCACGCGCAGGAGGTGGGCCACGCGGTACGGGTCCAGCCGCACGAAGTTGCGCCCCATGCGCCAGTCGAAGCTCTCGCCCGACAGCAGGTCGGTGACGGTGAAGACCGGCGGCAGGCCGAGGCCGTAGGGAATGACGACGACGCCCTCCTGCGCGCTGATCGGGTCCAGCGTGACGACGATGATGACCGTGTTGTCGCCCGTGCGCTTGGCGTACGCGATCAGCGCGTCGTTCTCCGTCGTGAGGAACTGGATGTTGTCGAGCTGCTGGAACGCGGGGTTCTCGCGCCGGATCGTGTTGATGCGCTCGATGAGCGACAGCAGCGGGCCGTTGAGCGAGCGCTGCTTGATCTCGTACTTCTCGGAGTTCTCGTACTCCTCGCTGCCGGCCCGCACGGGCACGCGCTCGAAGTTCTCAAAGCCCGAGTAGACGCCGTACGTCGGGCTCAGCGTCGCGCCGAGGACGAGCCGGCTGGCGAACTTCGGCGGCCCGCCGTGCTGCAGCTCCTCGGTGAGGATGTCGGGCGTGTTGACGAAGAAGTTCGGCCGGTAGTACTCCTGCATGCCGCTCGTGGCGAGCTCGGTGACGTAGTCCATCAGCTCCCACTTGGAGTTCTTCCACGTGAAGTACGTGTAGGACTGGTTGAAGCCGACCTTCGCGAGCTGGCGCATCATCGCCGCGCGGGTGAACGCCTCGGCGAGGAACACGATCTCGGGGTGCTCCTTGCGCAGCTCGGCGATGAGCCACTCCCAGAACGCGAGCGGCTTCGTGTGCGGGTTGTCGACGCGGAAGATCTTCACGCCGTGGTCGGCCCAGAAGCGCACGACGTCGCGCAGCGCGTTCCAGAGCCCCTGCCAGTCCTCGGAGTCCCAGTTGACGTTGTAGATGTCCTGGTACTTCTTGGGCGGGTTCTCGGCGTACTTCAGCGTGCCGTCGGGACGGTGGTTGAACCACTCGGGATGCTCGGTCAGCCACGGGTGGTCGGCGGAGCACTGGATCGCGAAGTCCAGCGCGATCGCGATGCCCTCCTCGTCCGGCGGCGCGGACGAGCGCGTCGAAGTCGTCCATCGTCCCGAGATCGGGATGCAGCGCGGTGTGCCCGCCGCTCTCGTCGCCGATCGCCCACGGCGAGCCGGGATCGTCGGGTCCGGCCTCGAGGCTGTTGTTGGCGCCCTTGCGGTTCGTCCGGCCGATCGGGTGGACCGGCGGCAGGTAGAGGACGTCGAAGCCCAGGCGGGCCAGCTCGGGAAGCTGCTCGGTGACGCCCTTCAGCCCGCCCCACGAGCGCGGAAAGAGCTCGTACCACGTCCCGAAGCGCGCCCGCACCGGGTCGACGTCGACGTGCAGCTTGCGGTCCATCGTCGTCGCGGCGCTGCGGTCGGGGTAGCGCGCGATCGCCGCGAAGAGCTGGGGTCGAGCGCGATCTCGGGGTTCGCCGCGTCCTCGCGCAGGTGCTCGAGCGCGCGCTCGATGCGCTTGCGGTCGGCGCCCTTGGCGCGCGCGGCGGCCTGCTCGAGCAGGACCACGCCCTCCGACAGCTCGCCGCGTGAGATCCGCCTGGCCGGCGTCGAGCTTGCGGCTCAGCTCCTCGCGCCAGCTCGCGAACGCGTCCGCCCAGGCCTCGATCGTCCACGTGTAGCGGCCGAGGCGATCGACCTCGAACGCGCCCGCCCAGCGGTCGCCGTCGATGTGCGCGTCGATGCGCACCATCGGGTTCTCCGTCCACCGCTTCGAGCCCGGCGCGCAGGACCGCACGACGGCGCGCAGGACGTCGTGCCCGTCGGCGAAGATGTCGGCGCTGACCGCGACGGCGTCGCCGACGGTCCGCTTCGAGGGATAGCGGCCGCAGTCGATCATCGGCGCCGGCTGCCCGATCTGGATACGGGGAGGCGGCGGTTTCGCAGTCTTCGGGGAGGGCATTCCCCAACACTCTCTCCGATTCGGACACTTCGTAACGTGAACGCACAGCTATCAGGCAGAACGGCGGGTGTGCAGCTGCATCCGACCAGCCTCCCCGCAGGGCGGCTCGGCGACGACGCATATCGCTTCGTCGACTGGCTCGCGGCGGCCGGCCAGTCGTGGTGGCAGATGCTGCCGCTCGGCCCGCCCGACCGGGCTCGATCACCGTACAAGGCGCAGTCCGCCTTCGCCGCCTGGCGCGGCCTGCTCGGCGACCCGGCGGCGCCCGTGTCCGACGACGAGATCGACGCGTTCCGCGCCCGCGAGGCGTTCTGGATCGGCGACTGGGAGCGCGTGGCGGGCGGCCGCCGGGCCGTCGCCGACCAGGTCCGCTTCGACCGCGAGTGGAGCGCGCTGCGCGCAGTATGCGCGCGAGCGCGGGATCGGGCTGATCGGCGACGTCCCGATCTACGTCGCGCCCGGCAGCGCCGATCACCTCGCGTGGCCGCAGCTGTTTCGCGCCGGCGAGGTCGCGGGCGCGCCGCCCGATGCCTACAGCGACCGCGGGCAGCTGTGGGGCAACCCGCTCTACGACTGGCCGGCGCTGCAACGCCGCCGCTACGCCTGGTGGACCGAGCGGCTGCGGCGCACGTTCGCGCTCTTCGACGTCGCGCGGATCGACCACTTCCGCGGCCTCGTCGCCTACTGGGCGGTGCCCGAGGGCGCGGCCGACGCGCGCGGCGGGCGCTGGCGCCGCGGCCCCGGGCGCGCGCTGTTCGACGCGATGTCGCGCGAGCTCGGTGCGCTGGCGCTCATCGCCGAGGACCTCGGCGTCATCACCGAGCCGGTCGAGCGCCTGCGCCGGTCGCTCGGCTTCCCGGGCATGGTCGTCATGCAGTTCGGCTTCGACCCCGACGATCCGGACGGCCCGCATCGCCTGGAGAACCACGAGGCCGACAGCGTCGTCTACACGGGCACGCACGACCACGACACGCTGCGCGGCTGGTGGGAGTCCCTGCCGGCCGCGACGCGCGACGCCGCCGTGGCGCAGATCGCCGCCGCCGGCGTCGAGGAGCCCGAGCCCTGGTGGTCGATGATCCGCCTCGCGTATTCGTCGCCCGCGCGGCTGGCGATGGCGCAGGCGCAGGACGTGCTCGGGCTCGGCAGCGAGGCGCGGATGAACATCCCGGGCCGCGCGACCGGCAGCTGGCGCTGGCAGATGGCCCCGGGCGCGCTGACCGCCGAGCACGCCAAGCGCCTGCGCGCCGCGGCGGAGGAGGCGGGGCGGGCGTAGGCGCTAGTCGAGCTCGGCGAGCCGCAGCGCGTTGACCATCGCCTCCCACTGGTCGAACGCGCGCGGCTGCTCGGCCTTCAGCCGGCCGATGAACCACCCGCCGACCTCCCAGTAGTGCACGGCGGTCGGGACGAGCTCGCGGTTGGCGGCGCCCGCGTCGAGCATCCCCGCGTTGTACTGGCCGGCGACCTCCTCGAAGAAGTTCAGGAAGGCGAGCGTTCGCAGGCGGTCCACGGATGCGCCGGCAAGCCACGCGCGCAGCGCGTCCGAGCGGCGCAGCGGCTCGGTGTTCAGAAGATCCGACGCGGCGGCGACGAGCGGCAGGAACTCGACGTGGTTCAGGCGGGCGAGGTACTGATCGACGCGCTGGCGGCGCTCGCGGGCGTCCGTGTCGGCGATCTGGGCGTCATTGTTCTCCCGCGCGGCGATGATCTGCTGGCGCGCGAAGAGCAGCGCGCCGAAGGTCACGACGAACGACCCGGTGGTCGCGGCGGCGGACAGCCACTCAGCGGTCACGAGCCTCGCGAGACATGTCCTCGACGCGAGGGAACGTTGGTACGCTGGACCGCATGGATCCCATCATCCTCGATCCAACGATCATCGACCCGGGCGACTAGCTTCACGCCGGCGCCGGCCGCGCAGCCGGCGTCACCCGCGGGCCGGGTGTCCCGACGCCCCCCGCCACTAGACTGCCGCCGCCATGGCAGCTCCCAGCACCGCCGAGGCGATCCGCGACGTCAACACGCGCTACCACGACGCCGCCGCCGAGCACTACGACACGAAGTGGGGCGTCGACTACGGCGAGATCGGGCGCGATCAGGTGCGCGGCAAGCTGCACAAGCTGCTCGGCACGCCGCTGCCGCAGTACGGCCGGTCGCTGGAGATCGGCGCCGGCACGGGCTACTTCACGCTGAACATGCTGCAGGACGGCGTCGTGCGCGAGGCCGTGGCGACCGACATCTCGCCGGGCATGCTCGACGCGCTGCAGCGCCAACGCGCAGCGGATCGGCGTCGACGTCGAGACGGTCGTCTGCGACGCCGAGGAGCTGCCGTTCGAGGACGGCGCCTTCGACCTCGTGCTCGGCCACGCGGTCCTGCACCACATCCCGCATCTGGACCGCGCCTTCGCCGAGTTCCGGCGCGTGCTGCGCCCCGGCGGCGAGTTCCTCTTCGCCGGCGAGCCGTCGCAGACCGGCGACCGGATCGCGGCGTACCCCAAGCGCGCCGCGCTGCGCACGGCGCCGCTGTGGCGCGCGCTCATGCAGGCGCGTCCCGCCGACGGCTACGAGCTTGCCGGCGCGCACGGCGAGTGGCCGAGCGAGCACGGCGACCGCGACGGCGAGTCGCTGGAGCCGTTCGTCGACGTGCACGCCTTCACGCCGCAGGAGCTCGGCGGGTGGGCGCGCGAGGCGGGCTTCGCCGACGTCCGCGTGCGCGGCGAGGAGCTGCTCGCGAACTGGTTCGGCTGGATGAACCGCACGCTCGAGGCGACCGCGCAGCCCGACGACATCCCGTGGCTGTGGCGCCAGTACGCGTTTCGCGGGTACCTCGCGCTGCAGCGCGTCGACGTCGCGCTGCTCGAGGGCCGCCTGCCCGCGAAGGTCTTCTACAACCTCATGATCGCCGGTCGCAAGGAGAGCTAGCGCGTGGCCGGCGAGCCGCGCCTGGGCCTCGTCGCGCTCGGCGACAGCATCACCGTCGGCGAGGGATCGATGGCGCTCGGCATCACGCCGCTGTCGTGGGCGCAGTGGCTCGCGAGGGCGCTCGACCTGCCCTACACCTCCTACGCCGTCAACGGCGCCCTGGCGTCCGACGTCCTGCACGCGCAGCTGCCGCGCGTGCGCGCGGGTCACGACATCGCGGCGCTCTACGCGGGCGTCAACGACGTCCGCGTGCCGTCGTTTCACGCCGCCGCCTACGAGCGCGACCTCGACGCGATCGCGGCGGGGCTGGCCGAGCGCGCCGACCGCCTGCTGATGCTCACGCTGCCCGAGGACCTCGGCCGCCCGGGATCGGGGCCGAAGCCGGCCCTCGCGAACGGGGCCGTGCGGCGCGTCGCCGAGCGCCACGGCGCGATCGTCGTCGACCTGTCGGACTTCGGCGGCTGGACGCTCGTGCTGCCCGACGTCGTGCACCCGACGGCGCTCGGCCAGCTCGAGATCGCCGACCGCGCGGCGCGCGCGCTCGGCGCGCCGCTGCTGCCCTCCACGCTCGTCGAAGACCGCCGCAGGCCCGACGTGCGCTACGCGCCCGCCCATGCCCGGGCGCTCGCCCGCGACCTCGTGCGCCGGGCCCGCGAGCGCGCGCAGCGGCCGCGCTGAGGCGCATCCGTAGCATCCGCTGCATGGCGCTCCTGCGATCCTCGCGCAACCGCGGCGTGCGCGCAGGGCACGGCGTCGAGGTCGGCCGCCACGTGCAGCTCGAGGTGCTGCACGGCGGCGTGCTCATCCTCGGCGACCGCTGCCGGATCGGCGACCGCACGCGGATCGTCGTGCAGGGCGGGCGCGTCGAGATCGGCGCGGAGCACGACGCTCGGCGAGCGCTGCACGATCGTCGCTCACGAGCGCGTGACGATCGGCGCACGCGCGCGACTCGACGACGGAGCGGTGCTCGTCGACTTCGACCACGTCGTCGACGACGTCGAGCTGCCGACCCGCGCGCAGCCGCTCGTTTCGTCGCCGATCGCGATCGGCGACGGCGCCCGGATCGGCCTCGGCGCGGGCGTGCTGCGCGGGGTGACGATCGGCGCGCGCGCGATCGTCGGCCCGCACGCCGTCGTCACGCGCGACGTCGCGCCGGGCGTGACGGTCGGCGGCGTGCCGGCGCGGCCGGTCACCTCCCTTTCCGGCGGGGCCTGATGTGGGCGTTCGCGTTGGTCGTGTCGCCTTCTGATCCATATCCGATCACAAGACGACACGACCGGCCCGGGGGCGGGTTCGCAGGAACGCCCGTGCGCTCAAACACCCAGCCCTCCCGCTAGCGATGGACGCGGGCAGCGCCGCCCTACTCGCGGGCGCGGGCTTCGGCGCCGGGGTCGTCAACGCCGTCGCGGGCGGCGGCTCGCTGATCTCCTTCCCGGCGCTGCTCGCCGCCGGCTACCCGAGCATCACGGCGAACGTGACGAACGCGATCGCCGTGCTGCCCGGCTACGTCGGCGGGT
Source organism: uncultured Solirubrobacteraceae bacterium (assembly GCA_963727785.1). Lineage (GTDB taxonomy): Bacteria > Actinomycetota > Thermoleophilia > Solirubrobacterales > Solirubrobacteraceae > CADCVQ01. The sequence continues at coordinate 38,024 of CAVSHS010000031.1, read as the reverse complement.
CGCTCGCCTACCGCCGCGAGCTCGCCGGACAGGGCGCGCGGATCAGGGCGCTCGCGCTGACGAGCGCGGCCGGCGCCGCGGCCGGGGCGGCGCTGCTGCTCGTCAGCCCCGCGAGCGTGTTCGAGGCGATCGTGCCGTGGCTCATCCTCGCCGCCTGCGGGCTGCTCGCCGTGCAGCCGCGCGCGGCCGCCGCCGTCCGCCGGCGCCGCGCGCGCGCGCCGCTCGTCCTGCACGGCGTGCTGTTCGTGGCGACCGTCTACGGCGGCTACTTCGGCGCCGGCCTCGGGATCATGCTGCTCGCCATCCTCGGCGTGTTCGTCGACGACGGCCTGCAGCGCCTCAACGCGCTCAAGGGCGTGCTGTCGCTGCTCGTCGCGGTCGTCACCGCCGCTGGCTTCGCGCTCTTCGGGCCGGTCGCGTGGGATGCCGCCGCGATCGTCGGCGTGACCTGCCTGGCCGGCGGCGCCGCCGGCGTCGGCGTGGCGCGCCGGCTGCCCGCGCCGGTCCTGCGCGGGCTCGTGATCGCGTACGGCGTCAGCGTCGCGATCGTGCTGCTCGTGTAGCGCCGCCACAAGCGCAATCCGCATGCCCCGAGCAGCCCGTGACGTGCTTGTGAACGTTTCGTGTACGCCTATTCCGAAGGCCACGGACCCCCGGATACCGTCCTGTCCATGTCGGGTGCGGACGTCATCCTCGCGCTCGTGGTCGCGACCGCGGTGAGCTTCGACTTCACCAACGGCTTCCACGACACGGCCAACGCGATGGCCACGACGATCGCGACCGGCGCGCTCAAGCCGAAGCTCGCGGTGACGGTCGCCGCGCTGCTGAACTTCGTCGGCGCGTTCATCTCCCTGAAGGTCGCCGCGACGATCGCCGAGGGCATCGTCGACGCCAGCGTCATCACGCCGGCGGTCATCTTCGGCGGGCTCATCGGCGCGATCGCGTGGAACCTCGCGACGTGGTGGTTCGGGCTGCCGTCGTCGTCGTCGCACGCCCTCATCGGCGGCATCGTCGGCTCGACCTTCGCCGCCGCCGGCAGCGGCGCGATCGAGATCGACGGGATCATCTCGAAGGTCCTCGTCCCGGCCCTCGCGTCGCCGGTGGTCGCCGGCCTGATCGCCGCGCTCGGCGTCTTTCTCGTCTACCGCCTCATCCGCAGCTACGCGCCCACGCGCTCGGAGCGCGAGTTTCGCTGGGCCCAGGTGGCATCGTCGTCGATGGTCGCGCTCGCCCACGGGACGAACGACGCGCAGAAGACGATGGGCGTCATCTCACTGGCGCTGATCGCGAACGGGAGCATCGCGGGCGGACCCGACTTCGCGGTGCCCGCCTGGGTCGTGATCGTGTGCGCCACGGCGATCGCGCTCGGGACGTACACGGGCGGCTGGCGGATCATCCAGACGCTCGGCACGAAGGTCGTCGAGGTGCGCCCGCCCCAGGGCTTCGGCTCCGAGGCCGTCGCCGCCACCGTCATCCTCGCGTCCTCGCACGTCGGGTACCCGCTGTCGACGACGCAGGTCGTGTCCGGTGCCGTCACCGGCTCGGGCGTCGGCCGGCCGGGCGCACGGGTCAACTGGGCGGTCGCGCGCCGGATCGTCTACGGCTGGCTGCTGACGCTGCCCGCCGCGGCGGCCGTCGGCGCGCTCATGTTCGAGGTCATCGACGTCCTCGGCGGCGGCGTGGTCGGCGTCACGGCCGTTGCGGCAATCGGCGTCATCGCCGCGTTCGCGCTGTGGCGCGCGAACAGGACGACGGCGGTGCAGCCCGAGGAGACGATCTCCGAGAACCCCGCGTTCGGGCCCGCGCCGCAGGTGGCGATGTGATCGCGACCCTCGTCGACTGGGACCTGCTCGGTCAGGCGGTCCTGACCTCGTTCGTCATCGGCCTCGGCGTGCTCGTCGTCGCCGGCGTCGCGGTGGCCGCGTCGCTGCGGGCGCAGGATTCCCGTAGCGAGGGCAACGAGACGGCGTTCGTCGGCTTCAGCGCGATCACCGTGCTCGGCGTCGTCGCGGTCCTCGCCGCGGTCGGGGGCGGCATCTGGGTGATGGCGCAGTGAGCGAGCAGGGACGCGTGCGTCCTGTCAGCACCGTGCTCGACGTGCTGCGCGTGGAGATCGACCACGACGCCTTCGACGCCGCGCTCTTCTCGCTGGAGACCGTCGCGGCGGACCTCGGCTACGGCGACATCCGACCGCTGCCCGGTTCGATCGCATGGATCGCGCAGCTGCGCGAGCACGACAAGCGCATCGGCCTGTTCGCCACCGGCGACCGCGCGCGTGCGGCGCTCGAGCTCGCCGGGATCGCCGAGCTGTTCGACGAGGTCACGGTCGGCGCACGCACGGCGCCGACGCTCGTGACGGCGATCGATGCGCTCGGCGCGGCGCCGGAGCGCACGGTCGTCGTGGCGGCGACCGCGACCGCCGTCGCCGCCGCCCGCGAAGCGCAGGCCGGCATCGTCATCGCGGTGGCACGCGGTTTCTCGTCGCCCGAGGAACTGCGCGAGGCCGGCGCGCACACCGTCGTCGCCGACCTGCAGGAGCTGCTGCGCGCCGTCACCTGACGCCGGACCGCCACGGGAAGAGCGCCCGGGCGATGTAGCTCAAGTTCGCAGCTCCCGGCGCCGATGAAATCTGTGAGTGGCGGCAGCGACGCCGCCGACGACAAAGCCTCCCGGAGAGGATTCGATGCAGCCACCCTCCGGCCGCTCCGGCCGCTCCGGCCGGGCCGCGCCCGCGCTCACCCGCCTCGCCCTGACGCGTCCCCGGGTCGTGCTGGCCGTATGGCTCGCCGCCGTGGCGGCGCTCGGGATCGTCGGGCTGGGCATCGACGGCCGGCTGTCGGCGAGCGGCCTGCGGGTCTCCAACTCCGAGTCCTCGCGTGCGCTCGCGCTGATCGGCGGCAACTTCAACGACTCGGCGACGATTCCGGTCCTGCTGCGCGGCCCGCGTGCCGCCGTCGAGACGCAGGGCAGGGCGCTCGCCGTCACCCTCGCCCGGCGCCCGGGGATCCGCGTGCTCAGCCCGTGGACGGCGGCGTCCGGCGGCGCCGCGCTGCGCCCGTCGCGCGATCACGCCCTGCTCCTGCTCTCCGTCACCGGCGCGCAGAAGGACTCCGTGCGGCGCAGCGAGGACGTGCAGGCGCTCGTCGCGAAGGCGACGTCCGCGCCCGTGCACGCGACGGTCACCGGCCTGCCGCTGCTCACGCGCGCCGGCACGCGGACGTCGCTCGCCGCGGTGCACCGCGCCGAGCTCATCGCGCTGCCGCTGCTCCTGCTCGCCCTGCTCTTCGTGTTCCGGTCGCTGCTGGCCGCGGCGATCCCGGCCGCCTTCGGTGCCGCGACGATCGCGTCGTCCACCGGCCTGCTGGCGCTGCTGGCCGCGCACGTGCGCTTCGACGCGTTCGCGCTGGCGATCTCCTGCATGGTCGGCCTGGCGCTCGCCGTCGACTACTCGCTGCTGCTCGTCTCGCGCGTGCGTGAGGAGCTCGCCGAGCAGCATGGCGGCGACATCCGCGCGGCCGTCGGCCGCGCCGCCGCGCCGACCACGCGCACCGTCGCCGCCGCGGCCGCGGCGATCGTCATGGCGATGACCGTCGCCGCCCTCATGTCACCAGGGACGGCGCTGCTCGCGGCCGCGCTCGGCGTCAGCGTCGTGGCGATCCTGTCCGCCGCCACCGCGATGCTCGCGGTGCCCGCGATGCTCGTGCTCGCCGGCCACCGGCTGGGCCGCCGCGCGCCCGCGACGACGGCGGCCGAGGGAGCCAGCGCGCGCCTCGCCCGCGCCGCGGTGCGCCGGCCGGCGCTGGGCATCCTCGCCGCACTGCTGCTGCTCGCCGCCAGCGTGCCGGTGCTGGGTCTGCGGACCGCGGCTCCTGCCGCGCAATCGCTTCCGTCCGGCAGCGCGGCGCGCGCCCAGTACGAATCGGTCTCCAAGGCGATGGGGCCGGGCTGGACGGAGCCGTTCGAGATCGTCGCCGTCGCCCGCCGCGGCGCGGTCACCACCGCGGCGCGGCTTGCCGAGCTCGACAGCGTGCAGCGCGAGCTGGCGCGCGATCCCGCTGTCGCCGCCGTGCTCGGCCCGGGCACGATCGCCCGCTCCGCCACGCGCCTGCGCAGCGCCGGGCGCCGCGCGGTCGCCGCACAGGGCCGCCTCCCCCGCCGCGCCGGCGGGCGCCTGCGCCGCCTCGACGCCGGTGTCAGCGCCGCGGCGCGCGGCGCCGACCTGCTGCGCAGCTCCCTGTCGGGCGCGAACACGGCCGCGACCCGGCTCGGCGCCGGATCGCGCGACATCCAGGACGGCGTCGGGGCGCTGCGCAACCGGTCTGAACGGCGTCGGAAGCGGAGCGCGCCGGCTCACCGCCCGCCTTGCCGCGGCGGGGCTCGGCGCGCACGGCCTGGCCTCGCGCTCGGCGACCGCGGGCGGCGGCGCGCGCACCCTGCGTACCAGCGCCCGCGAGCTGAGCAGCGGGCTGGGCGTCCTCGCCGGCAGCGCCCGCGATCTGCGCGATCGCCTGCGCCTGCGACGCGGCGCCCTCGACCGCGTGCGAACGGGCGTCAGGGCGCAGCGCCGCCAGGCCGACGACGCCCTCGCCGCCGCCGAGCGCGCGCTGCCCGCCTCCGGCGATGCGCAGCAGCCGGTGCGCGCCGCGCTCCAGCAGGCGCGTGCGGCCCTCGCCGCCGACGCCGGCACCGCGCTCGACGAGCCGCTGCACCAGCTCGACCTCGATGTCGCGTACGCCGACCGCATCGCGACCGGCACGCCCGTGCACGGCGCGGCCAAGCTGGCGAGCTGCGGTCGGCCGCATGGGCCACAGCGCCGACGTCATCACCAGGCGCGTGCGCGATCTGAGTGGCACGGTCGGCGCGCTCACGCAGGGCGGCGACTCGCTCGTCGCGACGATCGATCGGCTCGATGACGCGACGGGCCGGATCGGCACCGCCTTCGGGGTCGTCCGCGGCGGGGTCGACGGCCTGGCGAGCGGCGCGCGCACGGGCGAGCGGCGCACCGGCAGGCTCGCGACCGGCCTCGAGGATGCCCGCCGCGCGATGCACGGGCTCACAGCCCCGGCGACCGGCGCGGACCCCACGCCGCACCCGGCCGAGAACGCCCGCTTCTTCAACTCCGGCTACTTCCTGCTCGCAGCGCTCGAGAGCGGCTCGGTCGACGCGCCGTTCGGCGTCAACGTCGGCCGCGGCGGCCAGGGTGCCCGGATCGTCGTCGTGCCGCGTCACGCCGCCGCCGATCCGCGAACGCAGGCCCTCTACCGGCGCCTGCGCGCGACCTCGGCCCGGCTCGGCACGGCGCTCGGCGCCGAGTCCGCGGTCGGCGGGCCCGCCGCGGTGCTGTCCGACTACGACGACGCCGTCGCGCGTCGCCTGCCCCTGATCGTCCTCGTGCTCACGGTGGCGACCGCCCTGCTGCTGGCGATCCTGCTGCGCTCGATCGTCGTGCCGATCATCGGCGTCGCCCTGAACCTGCTCGCCGTCGGCGCGACGCTCGGGCTGCTCGCGCTCCTGTTCCAGGGCGACGCGCCGGTGCTCGGCGGGCCCGGCAAGATCGACGCGGTCGCCCTCACCGCGATCTTCGGCGTCGTGTTCGCGCTGTCGATCGACTACCAGGTCTTCATCGTCAGCCGCGTGCGCGAGGAATGGCTGCGCTGCGGCGACGAGGCCCGCGCCGTCCAGGTCGGCCTGGCGCGCACTGCCCGCGTCGTCACCGGCGCCGCGCTGAGCATGCTCGGCGTGTTCCTCGCCTTTGCGCTCGCCGACGTCTCGAGCCTGCGCCAGTTCGGCGTCGGCCTGGCGATCGCGGTCGTCATCGACGCGACGCTCGTGCGGCTCGTGCTGCTGCCGGCCGCCCTGCGCCTCGCGGGACGCTGGGCCTGGTGGACGCCGAGCCTGAGCGTCCGCGAGCCGAGCGCGGTGTCGGCGTAGTTACGGCGAACTCGATCTCCAATAGGGCCCTGGCCGTTTTAGGAGCCAGCACCCTTGGCCGGGTTCAGGCGGGTTCGCGTGTCCTGACGTAGGCGCAGGCGTCCTGCAGGGTGGCGTGGTCGCCGTCGTGCAGGGACCAGCCCATTCCGCTGGCGCGGCGTTCTGCGACGAGCCAGCGATGGCGTAACTCGGTGGCGAGTTTCCAGGGGTTTGTGATGCGCCATTGGCCGTCGGTGGACTCGAAGAGTCCGCGGTCGAGCTTGCGCCAGCCGTCGGGCGTCACCGCCGTCCTCCCGTGTCCGGCGGGTGCAGTGCGTCGCTCATCACAAGCGGGTGAGCTGGCCAAAGCCGAACTCGATCTCAGGCAGCCGGCCATGGCGGCTGTGCGGCGGGCGCAAGCGTCCAGTGATCCGCTCGTGCTCGCCGTGCGGCTTGTCTATGACAAGCTCGATCGGGCCGATGCGCTCGGCCGCGCGCTCGGACGCCGGACCGCGGCGTCGGGCAAGCTCGCTCAGCTCGACACGGAGGTCGTCGGCCACCGGCTCGCTGAAGCGCACGCGCACCATGCGCCGCTCGCGGCGTGTCAGACCGAGCCTGTCGTCAACACGAATCGCCACATGCACGCAACCACAGACCAGCCGGCCAGCCCGATAAGCCCTGCCAACAATCTCCAACAGCCCTGCCGGATCGCTCCCAGCGATGGGTGCGCGGCCCGCGACATAGTGTTGCTCGCTCATGTCATCGCAAGCTATGGCGCCGGTCGCAGGCGGCGCCAGGGACGCTTTGTCAGTATCTCTGAACCTGGCCGGGACGTGGTGTCCTAGTGGACGGCCTCCGCTCTATGAACCGCAGCTCCAGACGCCAGCGAAATTAGAGCGTCGGCTTTGCGGGATGGTTGACGCTTCTAGGTTTGTTGTTCGATGTGTTCGAAGATGTCGGCGTCGGTTTCTTGCTGCCATTCGGACAGGTCGTCCCAGTCCGCGATGTAGGCCGGTTTGGGATCAGGGAAGTGCTTGTAAATTTGCCCGATCCAGCACAGCGCTACGAAGCGCCCCTTCTGAGCGCGGGTTAGCTTCGCGGTCTTCCCTTCGGTGAGGTTGATGAAGGCGTGTACTTGTTCGTAGACGGCTGCTGCGCTCTGGCGTTCCCACTCTGGAGTCTCGTCCCACGGCGCGATGTAGCTAGGCTTAGGCTCACCGGGGTAGTGCATGGTGACGCCAGCGATCCATGCCTCACGAAAGATGCGGCCGTGGTCAAGCGACAACGTGAGTCTCCTTACTGGTGTACATAAAGAGGGTTCGCTCAAGCGACCCGCAATTGGCTCCCTACTCGTGACGTGCGGTTCGGCTTCGGCGTGGTCGCCGAGAACCTACGGCCGTCCGCGCTGGCCAGATAGAACGATCAACGAGCGGACGCCTACCCAGTGATCAGCTTCCAAGAACGTAGGCGCGCGCGAACCACGTCCCGACCTGGGCGCTGTGCAGGTGACCAGAAATCGCGCGGTCGCCCTCAACCGCCATGACAGCGTGGATATGGACGGTCCCGTCCGTGATTTCGCCCGTGCCGGTCATCTCGGCGGGCATGGTGTAGTCAGTGATCACGTCGGCGCGCGCGTCGGTCGCCGGCATGGTCGAGATCGTGAAGGTGTCAACGGCGCCAATCAGACTCACGATCGCTCCATTGTCCAAGCCGCGCCGATGTGCCTCCTTGGCGAGAGCCTCCATCAGTTCACCGTTGCGGATCTCGATCACGACCACGAGCTGCTCCTTCCGATCATGGGGCTGAGGGCTTGCAGCATCGCAGCAGAGCACCACCGCGCCCCAGCGTCGCGGGAGTTGACAGCCTCGTGGGCGAACCTCCCAGCGACCAGGGCCGGTCGAGGGAACGTCGAAGGCTCTCGAATCAGCCCGCTCGCTGTCGGCCAGTCGACACCACAGACACGGGCCACGACTGCCGTCATGTAACGGTCGCGAACCTCGCCGTCACGGCTCAAGGCGTCAGCTACCCGTGATGCTTCGCCCTGCCCTGGGAGCTTGGCAAGGATGCCCGCCGCATTCACCCGCAGCACGGAATCGCGGCCGTCATCGAGCCATCGTCGGAGGTAGGTGATCGCCCTGCGGTCAGCGAGAGCGGCGACCGCCATGTCGACGTGATGGGTCGTCTGGACGGTTGCCAGCGGACCGGGGTCGTTGCCAGCCACACTGGCCGCGAGTTCGGCGACGACGTTGGCATTGCCAGCGACAGAAGCGGCAAAGCTGTGCCACAACTGGGCGTCGAGCGCCGCGTACTCCTCCGTAGTGGCCGCGTCGAGGCAAGTCGTGCGGGCGGCGTTGTCCAGTCGGTCCCAATCCACGCCAGCTCCGAGTGTCGCTGAAGAAGCTCCGGCTATGGCCAGCAGGCGCAGTAGCTCACGACGGTTCATGTCGTCAAAGTCCTCCTGGTATCCCTGCTCGCCCTTCGCCAGCCCGGAGGCAGCCGTCATTGTCGTTGCGGGCTCCCGGACCGCTGGGCCGTCGCCTACCCGTTCGACAAGCGCAGACAGCTCCACGTCGAGCGCACACGCCAGGCTGACGAGCGAGGCGATGCGTGCCGTCTGGCGCCGACCCTGCTCAAGCTTGCCTACTAGGTCTCGCGACACGTTCGCGCGGTCGGCCAGCTCCTCCTGCGTCAGTCCCCGAAGGCGCCGCAGCCGCCGAAGCTGATAGCCGATCGTCTCACCGATCTCGCGTGATTCGGTCACCGTCCCCAAGGCTACAGTCGACCTGCCCACGGCGGACCGCGACGCGTAGCTACCCGACCGGCGCCGGCACGCCGGGCCGCGGGTAGACCGCGTCCTCGGCGAGCTCGTCGAAGTCCTGCGGGCGCGTCTCGTCGGCCGCATCCTCGACCTTCGCGCCGTGGCGCAGGACGACCGTCAGCGTGAGCGTCACGACGAGGTTCGCGGCGAGCGCGAAGATCCCCGTGTAGGCGTTGATCGTCGTCCCGAACACCTCGAGCGGGTAGGTCGGCGCGAAGTCCTGCGACTGCGCCATGAGCGTGCCGACGGTCATCCCGACGGCCCAGCCGGCGACGAGCGCCCAGCGATGCAGCCAGCGCGAGTACAGCCCGACGACGATCGCGGGCAGCGTCTGCAGGATCCACACGCCGCCGAGCAGCTGCAGCTCGATCGCGTACTTCGTCGGCAGCGTCACGATGATCACGAGCGCGCCGACCTTCACGAGCAGCGAGACGATCTTCGCCGTTCGCGCCTCGTCGGCGTGCGACGCCTGCGGGCGCAGGTACTCCTTGTAGACGCTGCGCGTGAAGAGGTTCGCCGCCGCGATCGACATGACCGCCGCGGGCACGAGCGCACCGATCGCGATCGCCGCGAACGCGACGCCGACGAACCACGACGGGAACATGTTCAAGAACAGGTCGGGGACCGAGAAGTTCGGATTGCTCGGCTTGATGCCGCGCGCGATCGCCATGTAGCCGAGCAGCGCGATGAGCCCGAGCACGAACGAGTACGCGGGCAGCAGGGCGGTGTTGCGGCGCACCGTCTGCGCGCTCTTGGCGCTCAGCACCGCGGTGATCGCATGCGGGTAGAGAAACAGCGCGAGCGCCGACCCGAACGCGAGCGTCGCGTAGGCGACCTGCGCGTTGGCACCGGCCGGGATCAGCGCGCCGGGCTTCGGCGTGTGCGTCGGCAGCGCCTTCTCGGCGGCATCGAAGATCGCCCCGAAGCCGCCGAGCTTGGACGGGATGTAGATGATCGCGACGAGGACCGTCAGGTAGATGAGCCCGTCCTTGACGATCGCGATCAGGGCCGGCGCGCGCAGCCCCGACTGGTACGTGTAGGCGGCGAGGATGACGAACGCGAGGATGAGCGGCCAGTCGCCCGATACGCCGAGTGCGCCGAGCACGACCTGCATCCCGACGAGCTGCAGCGCGATGTACGGCATCGTCGCCAGCAGGCCCGTGAGCGCGATGACGAGCGCGAGCGGCCGCGACCCGTAGCGGCCGCGCACGAAGTCCGCCGGCGTGACGTAGCCGTGCGCGCGGCAGACCGTCCACAGCCGCGGCATGACCATGAAGATGAGCGGATACACGATGATCGTGTAGGGCAGCGCGAAGAAGCCGAGCGCGCCGACGCCGAAGACGAGCGCCGGGACCGCGATGAACGTGTACGCGGTGTAGAGGTCGCCGCCGAGCAGAAACCACGTGATGACCGTCCCGAAGCGCCGTCCGCCCAGTCCCCACTCGTCGAGGTGGTCGAGCTTCGCGCGGCGCCAGCGGGCGGCGACGAAGCCGAGCACGGTCACGAACGCGAAGAGCAGGCCGAAGACGACGAGCGCCGTCGTGTTCGTGTCGTGCGCCTCCTGGATGACGGCGCCGATCATGGCGATCCCCGTCGCGTCGCGAGGTAGACGACGAGGGTGAGCACCGCCGAGACGAGGACCCAGGCGAACTGGTACCAGTAGAAGAACGGGAAGCCCACGAGCTCGGGGTCATGGCGCGCATACAGCGGCGGGTATATGAGTCCGAGCACGGGGAGGACAAGCAGCGCGTACCACCAGCGGCTCGGCCGTCCTTCCACGGCACCCGCTCTGCCCGCCGCACGGGTCTGGTAAACGCGAGCGATCAGATGAGGACGGGATGAGGACTCGGCCGTCCCGATCGTCTCCAAACGGGTACAAATCCGCCATCGACTCCATGCGCGGACAGCTGCTCATCGCCGGCGCCACGCTGCCGGACCCGAACTTCGCCCGCACCGTCGTGCTCATCTGCGAGCACAGCGAGGATGGTGCGCTCGGGCTCGTGCTCAACCGCCCGGGCGAGCTCGTCGTCGGCGAGTCGGCCCCGGAGCTCGCCGTGCTGACCGGAGAGGACGCGATCATCGACCAGGGCGGGCCCGTGCAGCCCGACGCGCTGCTCGTGCTCGCGGAGTTCGACGAGCCCTCACACGCGGGGATCTCGATCATCGGCAACGTCGGGCTCGTCGGCGACGGCAGCGAGATCGACGAGCTCCCCAACCAGACGCAGCGCGTGCGGATCTTCGCCGGCTACGCCGGCTGGGGCCCCGGCCAGCTCGACGCCGAGCTCGCGCGCGACGACTGGTTCGTCGCGCCCGCCGGGGTCGACGACATCTTCCACCCCGATGCCGACGAGCTCTGGAGCCGCGTGCTCTCCCGCAAGGGCGCGCACTTCGCGCTCGTCGCGCGGATGCCGATCGACCCGAGCGTGAACTAGCCGCGGCGGGCGCGGCGCCGCCGGACGTCCTCAGAGGAGAAGGACCACGACACCGCCCACGATCAGTCCGGCGCCCACGGGCCGCACCAGCGCAATTCCCCAGCGCGCGTTCTTCTCGACCGCCATCACGGTCGCGAGGCCGAGCATCCACGCCAGATCGGCCATCCCGATGGCGAACATCAGCAGCATGAGCGCCCAGCAGCAGCCGACGCACGACGCCCCGTAGACGAGCCCGATCCGCAGCGCGTCGGCGCGCGGATCGCTCCTCGCCAGTGGCGATAGACGAACGAGCGAGGCGAGCGGCAGGCGATCAGGCAGCGGTGCTGCAGCGAGCTGAACTGGAACATCCCGGCGGCGATCAGGACGGCGCCGCCCAGGAGGTACGTCCGCTGCTCCAGCCAGCCGACCGACGCCACGACGGCGTGTAGGACGCCGTCCAGGCTCCAGAAGACGTAGCCCGTCGCGAGCCAGGCCGCCAGGAAGCCGGCGACGACGAGCGCCTGGAGGCGGCGGCGATCGGGACGCCGGCGCACCGCGACGCCGAAGTCATCGAGCAGGCCGGCGGCGGTCGGAAGCATCATCGCCGTGCTCATGCAGCAGCCAGCCGCCGAGGAACAGCGCGAACGCCGCAACCTCGCCGGCGGCGCCGGCGGGCCGGTTGTCGTGCTCCAGGTACCCGCCGTACGGGGAGGCGCGCCAGGCGATCAGCGCCAGCAGCGCACACGCGGTGGGCGCGGCGACGGCGACCAGCGCCGCCCGACGAGCCGAGCCGCGATCGGTGGACGACAACGCGGGCGGCGCCGCTACGCGGATGCCTGGGAGTACGAGAATCGACCGCGCGAGGCGCTGCGCTGCTCGAGGTCGGTCTCGAGCGGTGCCCGGCCGACGCTGACCTGCATGCGCGAGGACCTCCCGACGTCCACCGGTGACCCGAGCACCCGTGCCAGCGCGCTGTCGGCCAGCGTCGTCACCCGCCCCAGCGCGCCCACGAGCGGAGCCATCTCGACGTTGCCCATCTCGTTGTTGACTCCGACGCTGACGCGCGTCGTCTTGCCGTCCTGGAAGTACTGGATCGGCGCTCGCCGGACGATCGGGTCCGTGCCGGTGAGCTCCTTGAGCTCTTCGAGCGGTCCGCCGAGCCGGCCCGAGAACGCCGCCTCGAGGGCGCCGGCCTGCTCGTCGGAGGCATCCTGGCCGATGATCAGCATGACCTCCTGGCCGCCGGAATGCCGGTGTCCCTCGTGATGCGAGACGCTGACGACGGTCGTGCCCGAAACGTCCACGCCGCCGATCGCCCCGTTCTCGACATGCCAGCCGATGACGCCGGTGCAGCCCTCCCCGTCAGGGTCCTCGTCAAACCAGCACGGGCAGATCACCTTGCAGTCACAGGCCTCGAGGAAGATTCCTTTCAGGTCGTACGACATCGCAGCCTCCTTTCGGTCAGCATCACCGGGCGCCGTGCCCGTGGCCGGCGCCGCCCGCCGCGGCAGCGGCGACCGCGGTGCCATGGCCGCCGGCCGGCGCGGCATCGATCTCCAACGGCGCGCCGCCCACATCGCGCAACGACGACAGGCCGGTGCGGGCGAGCGTGCCGACGAGCTCCGCGGCGGCGGCGGCTTGCGCCTCCGCCGCCGGCAGCGCGGCGCTCTGAGGCGCCACCGCCACCTGTTCCTCCGGCAGGATCCCGACCCATGTCCCGGTCCAGAAGGCGTCGCCGAAGACCCCGTTTGCGTACTTCCACTCCTCGACGCGGTCGTCGACCCAGCCCGCGAACCGCCAGAAGACGGGATTGACGTGCATCGCGTAGTGGTCGCTCAGGTAGTCATACCTGGGGTCGTCCCAGACCGGGTCGATCGTGCCCGCGTCGGCCGGCTCGACAACGGGCCGCGCGGCACCGGGCGCCGCGGCCCACCTGCGGCGAAACGGGTCCAGGACGTAGTAGTCCACGAGCGCCCCCAGCGTCCCGAGGCTGATGCTGCGCAGGAACGTGGGGTCGGTGAAGGTCTTCTCCCAGTGGCGCAGGTTCTTCTCGAGCACGACGTCGCTCTTGATGCGGACGATGTACCGCTGGACGATCGGGTGCGAACCGGGGTCGAACCATGGCGGCGGCACCGGGTAGTCCGGGTCGCCGGGGTCCGGCAGCGCAACCCAGCCTTCGACCTGCGGGTAGTCCGGGTCCCCGACCGTGGTGAGGATGCGGTTCACGCGCCGGATCAGCTGGCGCTGCATGTAGAAGAAGTCCTCGCCTGAGCCGTTGTCGAGGATCGGCGCCTCGTTCTGGTCTCTGGCGGGGCGCGGCGGCTCCCAGCCCAGCTGGCGGATCTTGTCCTGGACGTCGGGCGGGTACTGGTGCCAGAAGCGCCGGATCTCCCGCCAGAGAAGGTTGTGCATCCGGTAGTCGCGCCGCGCCATCTCGGTCACGACCGGCTGGGGTAGCGCCAGCGTCATCACGCGTCCTCGTCGCGCTTCAAGGCGATGAACGAGCCGACCACGCCGGCTCGCGCCCGGCCGCCGTTGTGGGCGACCGTCCGCACGGTGGATCCGACGATCGCCGGGCGCTGGTCCACGCCGTTGGACCATGTCGGCACGAAGAAGCCGGTGTAGTCGTAGATCTGCGCCTTGGAGTCCGTCGTGTCGCCGACACCCTGGAAGCGGATCACGGCGGGAAACGAGCTGAGGTCCGCGATGCCGCGCAGACGGAACTGGTAGGTGTCGCCGAACGAGAGGCGTCCCTCGAACAGCCCCTGCGCCAGCTCCTCGATGATGAGCTCGCCGCGTCCGAACTCGAGCGCGTTGAAGTCCTTGTCGACGTCGGGGTTGTTCATGAAGCTCCGATACGTCCAGTGGCCGAGCGCCGGGTTCGGCGGCGGCTGCGGCGAGCGCGGATATACGGCGTCGGCGGGCGGCCTCGCGACGTGCCAGGCCCACGGAGGCGCGCTCATGACCCCGTCTCCCAGGGAGGTGGCGCCGGGCACAGGGGTGGGAACGGCAGCAGCACGACGGGCAGCGCGGGCGGCGGACAGGGCGGCGGATACGGCGTCAACATCGGTGGTCTCACTTTCAAGCGGGGCGGTTGCGCCGGCGGGCTCGGCGGGGGCGGGGACGTCGGCGCGGGCGGTGGCGTCGCCACCGGCAGCGGCTAGTCGGCGTCGGCGTCGGCGGCGGGTCAGTCGGCAGCGGGGGCGTGACCGGAACCGGCGGCGTGGCCAGGACCGGTGCCGGCGCGTGGGAGCTGCCGGGGATCGTCACGTTCAGGGCCGCCAGGACGCCGGCGATCGGGTTGGCGGCCGCGTGACCGTCCGCGGGGTTGCCGGCGAAGTGCAGCCCGACGACCTCGCCGGCGTCGTTCACGATCGCCGCGCCGGAGTCCCCGGAGCCCGAGAACTTCGCGTTCCTCGTCGTGTCGGGCCGGATGCCGATCTGGTTGGTCAAGGTGACCTCACCGATCCCCGGGTACGGGACGATGACCGTCATGTCGAGGCTGTCGACGATGCCGTACGTGAGCCCGGTCGTGCGACCGCGCTTGCGCACGGGATCGCCGATGGCGGCGGAGTTGGTCCCGGTGACGTTCCCGATCTCGGCGATCTCCGCGCCGGCAGAGCGCGCGGTGACCTCAGCCACCGCGCAGTCCACCTGCCCGCCGAGCACGGCTCGCTGAACCGAGGCCACGATCGAGCTCGGACACGTTCCCTCGTCGATCCGCGCCGGCTGGGCGATGAAGTCGCCCATCGTCCATGACCGGTCGCCGCAGAGCACGTGAAAGTTGCTCAGGAGCATGGGCTTTGCGGTGACGTTGTCGATGACCGGGACGGCGAGCGTGCCGCCGAGGAACGTGCCGCCGACCGTCCTGCACGGCCCGATGCTGATGCCGCCCTTGAGTACGTCGTAGTGCTCGGTGTCGGCTTGCACCGTGAGCTGCTCGGCCTCGATCGCCAGCACCTGGAGCTCGTAGCTTCGCTCGATCACGTCGGTCGGAAAGCCCGCCACGCTCTGCGGCACGCGCTCCTCGGGGGCGACCTCGCGCTTGGCCTTGACCAGCACGCGAATCGCGAGCTGGTCCGTCAGCTGGCCGCCCACCTCCTTGTAGCCGATGTCGACGCCGGTCACGCCGGGCCGGTTCAGAGGTCCCTCTCGATCGCCTGCTTGGCCTGTCTCAGCGCAGGATCCACGTGTGCCATCTGTCGCCTCCGGTCACCGGTGCCACGGCCGCCGCTGCTCAGCGGGGGCCTGCGGCCTCCGCGGCGTAGTAGTAGGGACGCGTCGCCTCCGCGGCGTAGTAATACGGACGCGCGGCCTCCGCGGCGTAGTAATACGGACGCGCCGCCTCAGCGGCGTAGTAATACGGACGCGCCGCCTCAGCCGCGTAGTATACGGACGGCGCCGCCTCCGCGGCGTAGTATACGGACGCGCCGCCTCCGCGGCGTAGTAATACGGACGCGCCGCCTCGGCCGCGTAGTAATACGGACGCGCCGCCTCCGCGGCGTAGTAATACGGACGCGCCGGCCTCAGCCGCGTAGTAATACGGACGCGCCGCCTCGGCTCCGTCAGTACGGGTGCCGACGCCGTGCGTCTTGCTCGACCATGATCCTTCTCACTTTCGGTTGCTTGTCCTAACTAGTCCACCCGAACCTGGGTGAATGGGCTCAGGAGAACCCCGCTCCTGCGAACGACGTTCACCGCCTCCTCGACCTCGGGGAGGTGCTGCATCGCCGCCTGTGGTTGCTCGAGCCGCAGGTGAACCCCTTGAGGTTCGGTCGGCGGTTCGTGGCCGGGCATCCTGCCCACCCAGGTGCCCTTCCAGAAGTCGTTGCCGAAGACGCCGTTGGCGAGCTTCCAGTCCTCGATGCGGTCGTCGATCCAGCCGTGCAGCTTCCAGAAGACGGGGTTGACGTGGCTCGAGTACGTCTCGACCAGGAAGTCGTAGCGGGGGTCGTCCCACTCGGGCGGGATGGTCTCGCCCAGAGATGGATCCTCGGGGCTGGGAAAGCTCGAGCCCGGAGGCGCACCCCACCGCAGATGCATCATGTTGTGAATCGTGAGCTCGATCAGCACGCTCGAGCTCCGCCAGGCTGACGCTCCGCAGGAAGCTCGGATCGGTGAACTGGCGCTGCCAGTACACGAACCGCTTGTGGTAATAGACGGCGGACTTGATCCGCCGCAGGCGTGCGAGCGGCAGGAACGACTCCATGGTCGGGTTGAACCAGGCCGGCGGCACGGGATAGTCGGGATCGCCCGGCGGCGGGATGACGGTCCATCCCTCGACGCGCTTGTAGTTCGGATCGCCGACCTCGGCGAGGACAGCGTTGACGTCGGCGATCATCTGCCGGTGCATGTACAGGAAGTCCTCGCCGGCGTGGCCTTTCAGGTTGGGGCGATTCTCCTCGTCCATGAGCGGGCGCGGCGGGCGCCAACCGAGGTCGTCGAGCTTCGTCTGGACATCCTTGGGATATTGGTGCCAGTTGTTGCGGACCTCGTGCCACAGCCAGTGGTGCATCCGGTGCTCGCGCCTGGCCATCATCTCGCTGACCGCTTTGGGGAGCTCAGCCGGCATGGTCCTTTGACCCTTTCACCATGGTGTATGACCGCCCTTGCTCGCCGCGCGACCGGCGGCGTCGACGAAGTCGTCGATCGTGAGCCCCTCGACTCCGCAGTCGGTGCGGCACGTCTCGACCGCTCGCAGCTCGCTGATGCGACCGCATCCCGCGTCACAGTCGAGGCCGAGCAACGGCATGCCGTTCCGGGACCGACCATCTGCGCGCAGTACGCCGGCCACCGGCGTGACTCCAGCGGGGCGATGACGGCGTCCGCATGCGCCGCGAACGCGAGCGCCTGGATGTCCCCGCCGGTCGGCGGGAGATCGACGAACACGCCCTCGGCGTCGCGACGCGTGAGCGCCTTGGCCACAAGGTCGCGTACGAGCGGCGGCAGATCGATTGCGAGGAGGCGAAGCGCCATGGCCACCATCCTGCGGATCTGCTGGCCTCCGCACCATCGGCCAGATGGTCCTTTTGCGACCCGGACCGCCGGCCGCCACAGCGGGCGCCCGATCCGGGCCGGCGGTGCCGCCGGACCTGCCTTCGCCGGCTCCGGCGGGCGCCCGATCCGGGCCGGCGGTGCGGTCGGGCCCAGGCGCTCGCCGGCTCAGGCCGGCGCCGGATCCGGTCCCGGAGCCGACGCGGCCCGGATCTTCATCTCCACGAGCAGCGCGACCGCCTCGCTGCGCGTGCGCGCGTCCAGCTTGGTCAGCACGCTGTGCACGTGGTTCTTGACCGTCGAGACGCCCAGCAGCAGCCGCGCGGCGATCTCCTTGTTGGAAAGCCCCTCGACGAGCAGCTCGCCGATCTGGCGCTCGCGCAGCGTCAGGACGGCCGACGGTGTCGTCACCCGGCGGCGCTCGGCCGCGATCCCCGCGACGCGCCGTATGAGCGCCGTGGCGACGCGCGGCGAGCAGCTGCACTCGTCCCGCGCGGCGGCGAGGATCGCGTGCAGGAGATCGTCGAAGGATGCCTGGCGCGTGACGATTCCGATGGCGCCACGCTCGGCCCAGGCGACGATGTCCTGGTCCTGCTCGCGCACGGCGAGCGCGACGACCCGCGACGAGACGGCCCGAACGAACGCCTGCGCCCCGGCAACGTCGTCGATGCCCGCCAGGTCCAACACGACCACGTCGGCCGGATCGCGGGCGAGGCGCTCGATCGCCGTGTCACAGCTCGGCACCGCCGCGACGCGTCCGATCTCGTCGAGCTCGGCAAGCGCGCTCGCGAGGCCCTCGGCATACAGCCGGATCTGGGTGACGAGGAGCACCGAGACCGGCGGGCGGTCTGCTCGGACGGCGTCCAACGGCCATTCCGCGACGACGGCGGAGACGGTGCTACTCGTTCCTCGAGCGACGGCGGCACACACTCCCGGGCGATCGTCTCAGCACCGTTGAGCGCCGGTCAACCCCACCGGGCGCGCTGACGCCACCTAGGCAACGCGGACTATCTACGAAGAAATGGAGTATCACCGCGACACGGTGTCTCAGGCACCTACTGCCACCCCCGCCCCGCTTTGTGCAGTTGGACTACACGCGGCCCCGAGGCCCTTCAGCGCGTAGAGTCGCGCGCATGGCCGAGACGACGAAGTTCCTCCTCTCCGAGGACGCGATCCCGACCCACTGGGTGAACCTCCTCCCCGACCTGCCAGGCGAGCCGCTGCCGCCGCTGAACCCGCAGACGATGGCGCCCGCCGGCCCCCCGGATTTGGTGCCGATCTTCCCCATGGAGCTCATCGGCCAGGAGGTCTCGGGCGACGCCGACATCGAGATCCCCGAGCAGGTCCGCGAGGTCTACCGGCTCTGGCGCCCGACGCCGCTGTTCCGCGCGCGGCGCCTGGAGCGCGCGCTCGGCACGCCTGCGCACATCTACTACAAGTACGAGGGCGGCTCGCCCGCCGGCTCGCACAAGCCGAACACCGCGGTGCCGCAGGCGTTCGCCAACGCGCAGGCGGGCGTCAAGAAGCTCACGACCGAGACGGGCGCCGGTCAGTGGGGCTCGTCGCTGGCGTTCGCGTGCTCGCTGTTCGGGCTGGAGTGCGAGGTCTTCATGGTCGGCTCGAGCTACGACCAGAAGCCCTACCGGCGCTCGATGATGCAGACCTGGGGCGCGACGGTGCACCGCTCGCCGTCGACGCGCACGCAGTCGGGCGCGGCGAGCGCCGTCGCATCAGACCGGCTCGCTCGGGATCGCGATCTCCGAGGCCGTCGAGGTCGCCGCGCAGGACCCGGACTGCAACTACGCGCTCGGCTCGGTGCTCAACCACGTCCTGCTGCACCAGACGATCATCGGCCAGGAGACGATCGCCCAGATGGAGATGGCCGGCGAGGAGCCCGACGTCATCATCGGCTGCGTCGGCGGCGGCTCGAACTTCGCCGGCCTGACGTTCCCGTGGATGCGGCGCAAGATGCGCAGCGGCCACGGCCCGCGCTTCGTCGCCGCCGAGCCGGCGGCGTGCCCGACGCTCACGAAGGGCGTCTACGCGTACGACTTCGGCGACACCGCCGGCCTGACGCCGCTCATGCCGATGTACACCCTCGGTCACGGCTTCGTGCCGCCGCCGGTGCACGCCGGCGGCCTGCGTTACCACGGCGACGCGCCGATGGTCTGCGCGCTGCTGAAGGCCGGGATGCTCGAGGCGCGCGCCTACCGCCAGAACGAGACGTTCGCCGCGGCGCTGGACTTCGCGCGGACGGAGGGCATCATCCCGGCGCCCGAGCCCGCCCACGCGATCCGCGCGGCGATCGACGAGGCGCTGGCCGCCAAGGAGGCCGGCGAGAGCCGCGTGATCCTGTTCGGCCTGTGCGGTCACGGCAACTTCGACCTCGCGGCCTACGACGCCTACCTCGCGGGCACGCTCGAGGACCCGGAGTTCTCCCAGGAGGACCTCGATGCGGCGCTCGCGGCGCTGCCGGAGGGGGCGCCGTCCGTGGCGTGATCCCCATCCGCGGCGGGCCTACGCGGCGCGCTGCGTGAGCGGGCCGCCCCAGCGCGGCGACGGCTGCTTGCCCCAGCGCGACTCGCGCGCGTAGCGCATGAGCGAGGGGAAGTACTCCTCGAGCGGGGGCGGTGTCGCGCCGAGCAGATCCCGCGCGCGGTGCGCGTCGAACGTGCAGCGCACGCGGAAGTAGGGCAGCAGCGCGCCGGCGCGCTCCTCGGCGCGCGTGTCCTCGCCCGGCCGCACGAAGCGCGGCGGCTCGGCGTCGAACGCCGCGGCCGCCATCGTCGCCATCTGCTTGTTCGTCGGCGCCCGGTCGCCCGAGACGATGTGGAACGCGCCGCCGCGGACCGGGCCGCGCAGCAGCTTGAGCAGCGCGTCCGCGACGACGTCGACGGGCACGATGTCGACGCGTGCGCGCGGGTCGGCGGGCACGGTCGGAAACAGCCCGCGGGCGAACGCCTGCAGCGGCCAGTAGATGACGTTGAACGCCTGCGTCCAGCCGGTCGCGCTGTCGCCGACGATGATGCTCGGCCGCACGATCGCGGCCGGCAGCCCGCTGTCGCGCACGACCTCCTCGGCCTCGAGCTTCGTGCGCTCGTACGTGTTGCGAAAGCCCTGCCCGACGTCGCCGTCGTGCTCGCTGACGAGGCCGATGCGGTCGCCCGCGACGTACGCCGTCGAGACGTGGACGAAGCGCTCGAGCACGCCACAGCTCTGCGCCTGCAGGGCGAGCTTGACGACCTCGCGCGTGCCGTCGACGTTGATCCGCCGCGCCCCCTCGATCGGCAGCGTGAAGCTGATCGACGCCGCGCAGTGCACGACCGCGGAGATCGAGCCCGCGACCCGCGCTCGCGCGGCGGGCGACATGCCCAGCCCCGGCGCCTCGAGGTCGGCCGCGAGCGCGCGCACGCGCCCGCGGCTGGGGCGCATCGACGGCGCCACGAGCGTCTTGAGCAGGTCGTCGACGCGTCCCTGCGCGGCAGCGTCGTCCGGCGCGCGCACGAGCGCGATGACATCGCGGTCGGTCCGCTCGAGCACGCGCGCGAGCACCTCCATGCCCACGAAGCCCGTGGCGCCGGTGAGCAGCAGCGGGCCGCCGGTCATGCGGCCTCCACGCACAGCGTCGCGTTGTGCCCGCCGAAGCCGAACGAGTTCGACAGCGCGACCGGCGGCCGGCCGTTGGAGAGCTCCAGCGGACGGGCCGTGCCGGGCACGTAGTCGAGGTCGAGCTCCTCGTCGGGCTCTTCCCAGCCGATCGTCGGCGGCGCGATCCGGTCGCGCAGCGCGAGCACCGTGGCGACGGCCTCGACCGCGCCCGCGGCGCCGAGCAGATGGCCGATCGCCGACTTCGTCGACGACACGGGAACGCGGCCGGCGCGCTCGCCGAAGACGGCCTTCAGCGCGCGCGTCTCGGCGCGGTCGTTGAGCTGCGTCGAGGTCCCGTGCGCGTTGACGTAGTCGACGGCGTCGGCGTCCAGGCCCGCGTCGCGCAGCGCGACCTGCATCGCCCGCGCGCCGCCGCGCCCCTCGGCGTGCGGCGCCGTGATGTGGTGCGCGTCGCCGGTCGAGCCGTAGCCGCGCATCGTCCCGAGGATCCGCGCCCCGCGCGCGCGGGCCGAGTCGCCCGCCTCGAGCACGAGGATGCCGGCGCCCTCGCCCATGACGAAGCCGTCGCGGCGCGCGTCGAACGGGCGCGAGACGCCGCTCGGCGACAGCGCGCCCATCTTCTGAAAGCACGCTCGCGAGAGCGTCGTCAGCGGGGCCTCGGCGGCCCCCGTGACGACGGCCTCGGCCTCGCCGTGCTGGACCATCCGCATCGCGGTGCCGATCGCGTGGCTGCCGGCGGCGCATGCGGAGACGACGCTGAACACCGGCCCGCGCAGATCGTGCCGCAGCGACAGCGCGGCCGAGCCGGCGTTGCACATCATCAGCGGCACCGCGAGCGGGGACACGGAGCCGGGCCCGGTGTCGCGCAGATGGTCGTGGTTGTCCTCCAGCGTGGCGATGCCGCCGATCCCGGTGCCGAGCACGCAGCCGATGAGCTCGGGGTCGTAGGGCAACCCGTCCGCCCAGCCGGCGTCGGCGATCGCCTCGGCGCCCGCGACGATCGCAAGCTGCGTCGAGCGGTCCGCGCGCCGCGCCTGCTTGACCGACATGTGCTGCGTCGGGTCGAAGTCCGCGCACGGCGCCTCGCCGTCGCGGATGCCGCATGTGCCGGCGGTCCAGCGCTCGTGCAGCGTTCGTGCGCCGACGCCGAGCGGCGTCACCGCCCCGACCCCCGTGATGACGACGTCGCGCAAGGTCAGCCCTGGACGCGCTTGACGACGAGATCCACGACGTCGCCGACCGTGGCGATCGACTTGAAGTCGGCGCCCTCCAGGTCGATGCCGTAGGTCTCCTCGACGACCTGCGTCAGCTCGACGAGGTCCAGCGAGTCGACGTCGATCGCCTCGAGCGTCGCGTCGCGCTTCACGTCGTCGGGGTCGGCGCCGAAGCTGACGAGGTTCTCGATGATCGTGGCCTCGATGTCCTGCGGTGTGACGGTTGCTGCCATGTCGGTCCTTTCCGTGATCCGCGTTCCGTGATCCGTTGTCGAAGCCTCAGGCGGCGCTCGCGCATATCCACCGCCTGGCGACCCTGCCAGGTGAACAGCGCAGCTACTGGTGGCATTTCAAGCACATGGCAGCGTGGCGGGCCCGCGCGGCGATACCAACCGGTACCCCCCACGGGTGGGAACGCGCACCCCCCGTCCGGGGGGTCGCCTCGCGCGCATACGGGTAATGGATGACCCGGTGTCGAAGCCGCAGGCAACATTCCTGGACCAGAGTCCATATGGCCGCACGGGCGCGCGGGGCAACCTGCATGACGTGAGCACGCGACGATCGCGCAGGACACCCGCTGTCATGGCCGTGGCCGCGCGCTTCGGGCGCGACCTCGAGCTCTGCATGCTGCAGGTCGAGCGCATCATCGTGCACGCACGCGAGCGCGGAGCAGCGCTCGTCGTGCTGCCGGAGTCGGCGCTCGGCGGCTACATCTACGAGCCGCACGTCGAGGGCGCGCCGGCGCCCTGCGCGGCGCCGCCCACGCTGCGCCGCGACGGCGAGGAGATCGCGCGCATCGCGCGGCTCGCCGGCGACATCGTCGTCTGCATCGGCTACACCGAGGACGCGCCCGGCGGGCCCTACTCGAGCGCGGTCTGCGTCAACGGCGACGGCGTCCTCGGCCACCACCGCAAGGTCCATCTGCCGCCCACCGAGCGCGGAGCGTTCGGCGCCGGCGCCGGGTTCGCCGCGTTCGACACCCCGATCGGCCGGATCGGGATGCTCATCTGCTACGACAAGATCTTTCCCGAGGCGGCGCGCCAGCTCGCGCTCGACGGCGCCGGCCTGATCGCCTCGCTGTCGGCCTGGCCGGTGTGCCGCGTCGACCCCGCCACCTGGATGCGGCGCGACACGCAGGTGCGTCACTTCAACCTGCTCGACCAGACGCGCGCGCTGGAGAACCAGGTCGTGTGGGTCTCGTCCAACCAGGTCGGCCGCTTCGGCCGGCTGCGCTTCCCGGGACAGGCGAAGGTCGTCGATCCGCGCGGCCGCGTGCTCGCGCGGACCGGCTCGCGGACGGGCGCAGCGCTCGCCCGCGTCGACGCCCCCGGCGTCGTGGCCGCGGCGCGCGGGCGCCT
Source organism: uncultured Solirubrobacteraceae bacterium (assembly GCA_963727785.1). Taxonomy (GTDB): domain Bacteria; phylum Actinomycetota; class Thermoleophilia; order Solirubrobacterales; family Solirubrobacteraceae; genus CADCVQ01. The sequence continues at coordinate 14,710 of CAVSHS010000031.1, read as the reverse complement.
CTCCTACCTCGACGACCGCCGGCCGCTCGCGTACGCCGGCTACGACGACGACAGGAGGATGAGCCGCCTAGCCATGTGTGGAATCGCCGCCGTATACGGATCGCATCCCAACGGCGAGACCGAGCGGATGCTCGGCCGCCTCGTCCATCGCGGGCCCGACGACGCCGGCGAGGTCCGCGTCGACGGCGCCTGGCTCGGCCACCGGCGCCTGTCGATCGTCGACGTCGACGGCGGCCATCAGCCGTTCGCCAACGCGGCCGGTGACGTCTGGCTCGTCGGCAACGGCGAGGTCTACAACCACGAGCAGGTCCGTGCCACGCTCGCGCCGGGGCCGTTCGCGACGCGCTCGGACAACGAGGTCGCGCTGCACCTGCTCGACGAGCGCGGCCCGGAGGCGCTGAACGAGCTCGAGGGCATGTTCGCGTTCCTCGTCGCCGGCGAGGACGGCCGCTTCATCGCCGCCCGCGACGCCGTCGGGATCAAGCCGCTGTACTGGGCGCAGCAGGATGGACAGGTCCGCTTCGCCTCGGAGATGGCCGCCTTCGCGCCGGGCTGGATGCCGCACGTCGAGGCGTTCCCGCCGGGCTGTCACTGGACGCCCGGCGGCGGCCTCGAGCGCTACGCCAGCGCGGTGCCGCTGACCGGCGACGGGGCGCCCGCGGCGCGGGCGGTCTGGAGCGACGCGCCCGAGCCGCCCGAGGAGGCGCTCGACGCGACGCGCGACATCGTCGTCGCGTCGGTGCGGCGCCAGATGATGGGCGACGTCCCCGTCGGCGTGTTCCTGTCGGGCGGCCTGGATTCGGCGATCGTCGCCGCGGTCGCCGCGCGCCACCTCGCGCAGCACGGCGAGCGCCTGCAGACGTTCGCCGTCGGCACGAAGGGCAGCGCCGACCTGCTGGCGGCGCGCGTCGTCGCGCGCCACCTCGGCACCGAGCACCGCGAGCGCGTGTACGACTCGCACGAGGCGGTGCGCGCGCTGCCGGAGGTCGTCCGCGCGATCGAGCACTTCGACCCGTCGCTCGTGCGCAGCGCGGTCCCGAACTTCCTGCTCGCCGAGATGACGGCGCAGCACGTCAAGGTCGTGCTGACGGGCGAGGGCGCCGACGAGCTGTTCGCCGGCTATGAGTACCTGCGCGGCTTCGACAGCGCGGAGTCGCTGCAGGGCGAGCTCATGCGCACCGTCCACGGCCTGCACAACCTCAACCTCCAGCGCTGCGACCGCGTCACGATGGCGCACGGCCTCGAGGCCCGCGTGCCCTTCCTCGACCGCCAGGTGATCGCGTTCGCGTTCGGCCTGCCGATGGCGTGGAAGCTGTCAGCGCCCGGCGAGCTCGAGAAGCGCCTGCTGCGACGCGCCTTCGGCGGCTGGCTTCCGGACGAGATCCTGTGGCGCGAGAAGGCCGAGTTCGGCGACGGCAGCGGCGCGAAGGACGTGCTGCGCAGCACCGTCGAGGACGGCGTCAGCGAGGCCGACTTCGAGCGCGCGCGCGACGCGGTCGATCCCCCGCTGCGCACGCGCGAGGAGTTCGCCTACCACCGGATCTTCGCCGAGCACCTGCCCGGCGTCCGCCCGGAGCGGACGCTCGGGCGCTTCGCCACGGCGTAGGCCGCAGCGAAGCGCCCGGCGCCGCTCGGCGCAGCTCCCCTCCCGGGCTCAGGCGGCGTCGCGCGCCCAGGCCAGCGGCACGTCGGCGTGCTTCTGGGCGATGATCGCGACGTACTCCAGCGCCTCTCCGGCGACGGAGATGCGGTGCGTGTAGCGGGTGCGCGTGCGCTCCTCGAGGATGCCGTCGCGGAACATCCGCGCGATCAGGCTGCCGAAGCCCGTCGACTCCTCCTCGAGGAAGCGGTCGCGGATGTTGAACGCGATCCAGCCGGGCGAGCCGACGAGGTTGAACGCCTCGCCGAACGCGAGCGGCGGGATGTCGCCGAACCCGAGCGCGGCGACGCACGTCATGAGGTCGAAGTCATGGCGCATGAGGTCGCGCCGGCTCTCGGGCGCGAGCTGCGTCAGGTCCAGCGCGTAGTAGTTCTCGTACACGCCGGGGCGGTCGCGGTGCGCGGCGTCGCGCGCCTCGGGCAGCAGGTCGACGCCGACGATCGATCCGATCGTCAGCTCGTCGAGCCGCTCGCCGACCATGCCGTTGCCGGCGCCGAAGTCCAGCGCCGTCAGCCGCTCGGGCTTGAGCCCGGCCTCGCGCAGCTCCCCGCCGAGCAGATCGGCGACGACGCGCGGGGAGCCACATTCGAGCTGCTCTGCGAACAGCCGCTCGTAGAGCCCCGGTACCTCGTAGATCGATGCATAGTCGTGAAAGCGAATCCGGCGTCGCTCACCGTCCGATGTCTCGATCTCACACCATTCCTCGTCCTGGTCCAGCTCGTTGCGGACATGCTCCGGGGGAAGATGCAGCGCGTAATCCACGTTGTCGAGCGTGGCCATGTGGCTCCTCTGGTCGGCTTAGCGGGAAGTAAACGCGTCGCCTGATCGCTACCCGCCACAAAGGACGACAAACGAATGAGTATCGGCGCGCAGGTTTAGGGGGCAATCGCTGAGCGCAAAGCTCAACTCAGCAGGCCCAGCCGCTGTGCGCGCTGGACGGCCTCGGCGCGATTGCGCACGTCGAGCTTTCGATAAAGGGCGCTCGTGTGCTCCTTCACGGTGTGCGGCGAGAGGTGCAGCGCGCCCGCGATCTCGCGGTTCGTCGCGCCGCCGGCGATGCGCTCGAGCACCTCGCGCTCGCGGCTGGAGAGCGTCAGCGCGCCGCCCGCCGGGGCCGGCACGGGCTCGAAGAGCGCCATCCCGAGCGCGACCATCCGCACCGCGCGCGCGACGTCGGCGGCGGGCCAGTCCTTCGGCACGAAGCCGCTGGCGCCGCAGGCGCGCGCGGTCGCCGGCGAGATCCGCCCCGCCCCGGAGATGAGCAGGACGCGCAGCTCGGGACGCTCTGTGAGCAGCCGCTCGCAGACCTCGGGGCCCGACTCGCCGCCGAGGAAGAGGTCGACGAGGGCGACGTCGGGGGCGTGCTCGCGCGTGAGCGCGACGGCCTCGTCGCCGGTGCGCGCCGACAGGCAGCGCTCGACCCATTCGAGCTCGCCGAGCATGAGACGAAAGCCCCAGTGCACGACGTCGTGGTCGTCGACCACGAGCACGCGCAGCCGATCGGCGTCGCCGTCCATCAGCGGCGCGCCGCCGTCGCCCGGAAACGGCACGACGAGCCGCACGACCCACGTGCCGGGAGCGCGCTCGCCGAACTCGACGAGCCCGCCGGACTGCAGCGCCTCCAGCGCGGCGAGCCGCAGGCCGACGCCGGTCGACGCCGCGCGCTCGGACGGCACGCCGTCGTTCTCGATCTCGAGCACGAGCGTTCCCTCGCCGGTGTGCGTGCGCACGACGAGGCGCCGCGCGTCGGCGTGCTTGCGCGCGTTGCGGACCGCCTCGGTGAGGACCGACTGCGCGAGCGGCTCCAGCGACTCGGGCACGTCGCCGGCCGTGTCCTCGACGATCAGCCCGAGGTCGCGGTGCTCGGTGCGCAGGCGCTCGAGCTCGGCCCGCAGCGTCGTTCCGGTCGGGATGGACGAGCGCCCGAGCGGGCGCTGCAGCGCCGAGCGCAGCTCGCCGAGCGCGGCGCCGACCTCCTGCGCGCAGCGGGCGCGCGCCTCGCGCGTCAGCGGCTGCTCGGAGGAGAGCACGAGCGAGACGCCGAACAGCCGCTGCACGACGCCTTCGTGGATGCTGCGCGCGAAGTCGATGCGCTCCTCGAGCTCGCGCGCGCGCTCGCCCTGCGTCGTCGCGATCCGCGACGTCGACGCGAGCGCGAGCGTCTTGCCGAGCACCCACAGCAGGTCGCGGCGGCGCTCGTCGATCGGCGCGGCGCCGTACTCCGGCTCGGCGATGATCACCCCGAGCCAGCGGCCGGCGGCGACGATCGGCACGTAGACGAGCGGGTGCTCGCCGACGAGCTCGGCGAAGTCGTCGGAGATCTCGTGGCCGCGGTCGCCGAGCACCTCGATGACGCGGTCCTCGCTCAGCGCCTGGCGCGCGACCGGCGCCGACTCGACCGTGATCTCACCGGCCGTGAAGCGGTCCAGGCCGATGCCGTGCGCGCCCGCGGCGTGCACGCGCCGGCGCGCGTCGTCGTAGCGGAAGATGACGGCGCGGCGCATCTGCCCGAGGCGGCAGACCGCCTCGGCGAGGCGCGAGTAGAACTCGGCCGAACCCTGGTCGCCGTCGACCTGCGCGAGCACGTCGTTGAGCAGTTCGAGCGCGGCGAGCGAATGCGCAGGCGCAGCGGGGTGCACCTGTCCATCGTGGCATGCGCGCGGGTCGGCGTGCAGCCGTAGCCGATCGAGCTACGGCGTCGCCGCGTTCGAGAACGGCGTGATCCCGTTCGGCAGCGAGGCGACGGTCTCCATGAGATGTTGCAGGCGGCGGCGCACGACGGACGGTCGGTGCCGGTGAAGTACAGGCCGACGGTCGTGCTCGGCACGTAGATGCAGTAGAGCTCGTCGCGCGTCGTGTCCCTGCACATGATCTCCGTCGGCTTGCTTCCGCTGCGGTTGACGATCTGGCCGAGCGGCGTGTAGCCGTCGCTCTTCTTGCACGTGACCGTCAGCGCGAGCCCGCCGTCGTACGTCGGCGGCCGGGTTGTTCGGGATGAAGGTCTTGGCGAACGTGCAGCCCGGCTCCTTGCGCAGCGGCTTGCCGAGCAGCGACGTGACGACGACGAAGGGACTCTCGTCGCCGCCGGCCTTCGTCGCCGGCGTCGTGTCGCGCCGGGCGTGCTCGTCGTCGCCCGCGTCGGTTCGCTCGGGCTCGGATCCGACGCGTCCCCACAGCCGGCGAGGGCCGCGAGCGCGAGCAGGATTGGGATTGCACGGCGCATGCGGCCCGACAGACTGCCAGAGATCGGGGTGACGGCGTGCCGGGACCCCTCCCGGCCCGACCCTGCCGCCGTCCGAACGCGGGCGCTACGCCCGCGCGCGGCGCGCCGTCCAGCGCGGCCGCAGGCCGCGCCGCGGTGCACCGGCGGCGGCGCGCAGCTGCCGCACGCGCAGGACGAGCAGCTCGACGGCGGGGCCCGTCGGCAGGAACGGATCGGCGATCACGCGGCCGTCGTCGAGCCCGACCGCGGCCCAGATCACGCCTTCCACGACGGCGACGAGCGCCGGCCCCTCCAGCGGCTTGGCCGAGTCGAGCTCGGCGAGGTCGTGCAGCAGCGGCATGTCGGCATCGAGCGCGCGCCGGATGGCGACCGTGAGGTGCGCGCCGGCCGGCTCCCCGAAGGCCTCGGGGCACGCATTGAGACGGTCGATCATGTTCTCGAGATGGTGCAACATGTTGGATCGCGTTCCCTCGTTGTGCGACAGTGAGGCTACTGTACGATCACACACGACTATGTCAATGTCACACAACTTGAAGGTGTTGGACATCCAGCGCGGCGGCGAGATCTCGATCACGCAGCAGCTGGTCACGCACATCGCGACGCTCATCGACGCCGGCGAGCTCGCCCCCGGCGAGCGCCTGCCGGCGACCCGCACGCTCGCCGCCGACGCGGGGATCAACCACCTGACGGCGGTCCGCGTGTACCGGCGGCTCGCCGAGCTCGGCTACGTGACCGCCGCCGTCGGGCGCGGGACGTTCGTGCGCCGGCGGGTGCCGGTCCCGGCGGCCGGCGACGGGCCCGCGGGCGCAGCGGGCCGCGACAACGACGACTGGCAGCTCGGCATGCTCGCCGTGCGCCCCGTCTCCTACGCCGACGAGATGCTGCGCGACTCGCTGCACGCGCCGATCGCCGGCGACGCGATCGCGCTCGGCTCCGGCTACCCGGATCCGCAGCTCTGCCCGTCCGAGGAGCTCGCCGCGCTCGCCGCCGAGATCGCGCGCGAGAACCCGCGCGCGGTGACGGACTACCTGCAGGTCGAGGGGCTGCCCGAGCTGCGCGAGCGGCTCGCCGAGCTCGGGCGCGAGGCCGGCTACGCGACGAGCGCCGACGAGATCCTCGTGACCACCGGCGCGCGCCAGGCGATCGACCTCGTCGCGCGCGCGGTGCTCGGTCCGGGTGACGTCGCGGTCGTCGAGTCGCCGACGTTCGCCGGCGCGCTCGCGTCGCTGCAGGCGACCGGCGCGCGCGTGCTGCCGCTGCCGGTCGACGACGACGGCGCCGACATCGACGCGCTCGAGCGCATCCTCGCGCGCCACGAGATCAAGCTCGTCGCGCTGCAGGAGTCCTGCCAGAACCCGACCGGCGCCGACCTGTCGCCGGCGCGCCGCACGCGCCTGCTCGAGCTCGCCCGCACGCGCGGCTTCTTCGTCCTCGACGACGGCGTCTACGCGACGATGCGCTTCGACGGCGCGCCGCGCACGCGCCTGCGCGCCGAGGCCCCATCGCACGTCATCTACGTCGACTCGCTCTCCAAGACGATCGGCGGCGGCCTGCGAATCGGCTGGATCGCGGCGAGCGGGCCGGTGCTCGGACGGCTCGTCCAGCTGAAGATCGACAGCGACATCCACACCGCCGCGCTGCCGCAGCACCTCGCCGCCCGCTACCTGCGCGGCGACCGCCACGATGCCCTGCTCGCCGGGGCGCTGCCGATCTACCGCGCGCGCCGCGACACGCTGCTCGAGGCGCTCGAGCGCCACCTCGGGCACGACGCGACCTGGACCGTGCCGGAGGGCGGCCACCACGTCTGGGTCACGCTGCGCGATCCCATCGACGAGCGCGCGCTGTACGTCGAGGCGCTGCGCGCCGGCACGGCGTTCCTCCCCGGCGGCGCGGTGATGGCCGAGAAGTCCTCGCGCACGAGCATGCGGCTGTCGTTCGGGCTCGTCGCACCGGAGCTGTTCGACGAGGGCGTGCGGCGGCTGGCGGTCGCGCTGCGCGAGGTGCGCCGGCGCGGCCGGGCGGGATCGACCGGGGCGCTGTCCTAGCGCGTCACGACCCGGTCTCCGCGCTCGCGCGCTGAGCTCCGCCACGATCGGCGCGTGCAAGGGGTGTGTCGAATATGCGTCGGCATGCGATGACGATTCGACACACCCCGGCCGCGAGCGCCGCGACGAACGCCACCAGGCCCAGGCAGTCACCCCTTCATCGATGCCGTGCACCTGACCGCCCTGACACTCGGTCCAACTCGCGGCCGCGATCGTTGTACAACCGGGCCATAGCCCTGACGCGATCTTTGTCCGGCGGGACAAAGACCCACACCCGTGACCGGCGACGAGCCTGGACACCCACACTCGACCGGGGGAGAACACCATGAAGCTCGTGATCGGCATCGTCCGGCCGGACAGGGTGAACGACGTGCTCGAAGCCCTCTACCGGGCCGAGGTGCGCGGCTTCTCGGTCAGCCGCGTGCAGGGCCACGGGGGCGAGCTGGACCACGTCGAGACCTACCGCGGCACGCGCGTGAAGATGGGCCTCTCCGAGAAGGTCCGGTTCGAGATCGCGATCTCCGACGACTTCGTCCAGCCCACGATCGACGCCCTCTGCGCCGGCGGCCAGACCGGCGAGGTCGGCGACGGCAAGATCTTCGTCGTGCCGCTCGAGCGGGTCGTCCGGATCCGCACCGGCGAGACGACGACCTCAGCGCCGTGACGCCGGTCGGCACATGACGCTCCTCGCAGCGGCCGCGCAGGTCGACACCGGCGACACGGCCTGGATGCTCGCGGCGACGGCGCTCGTCCTCCTGATGACGCCGGCGCTCGGGCTGTTCTACGCGGGCCTCGTGCGCTCCAAGAACACGCTCAACACGTTCATGATGTGCATCGCCGCGATCGCCGTCGCCGCCGTGACGTGGGCGCTCGTCGGCTACTCGCTGGCCTTCGACGGCGACGGCCCGATCATCGGCGGGCTGGGCCACGCGCTCCTGCACGGCGTCGGCTTCGCACCGCGTGACGGCACGACGATCCCGCACCTCGTGTTCATGGCCTTCCAGGCGACGTTCTGCATCATCACCGTCGCGCTCGTGTCCGGTGCGGTGGTCGAGCGGATGCGCTTCGGGCCGTTCCTCGTCTTCGCGGCGCTGTGGTCGGTCCTCGTCTACGCGGTGATGGCGCACTGGGCGTTCGGCGGCGGCTGGCTGCAGGCGCAGGGGACGCTGGACTTCGCCGGCGGCGTGCCGGTCGAGATGGGCTCGGGCTTCTCGGCGCTCGCGGCCGCGCTCGTGGTCGGCGCGCGCAAGGACTACGGCCGCCAGGCGCTGCTGCCGCACAACGCGATGTACGTCCTGCTCGGCGCCGGGCTGCTGTGGTTCGGCTGGTTCGGGTTCAACGGCGGCAGCGGGTTCTCGACGGGCAACGCCAGCGTGCTGGCGTTCACGAACACGCTGCTGACGCCGGCCTGCACGCTCATCGTCTGGTTCGCGCTGGACCTCATCCGCGGGCGCCAGGTGACGGCGATCGGCGCCGCGACCGCGATCATCGTCGGCTGCGTCGGGATCACGCCGGCGGGCGGGTTCATCAGCCCGGGCTGGGCGATGGCGCTCGGCGCGCTCGTCGCCTTCCCGAGCTACTTCGTCGTCGTCTGGCGGCCGCGGACGCGCATCGACGAGACGCTCGACGTGCTGGCCGCCCACGGCATCGCGGGCTTCACCGGCATCCTCTTCATCGGCTTCTTCGCGCAGCAGTCGTGGAACGGCGTCGCCGACGGCGCGCTCTACGGCGACCTGGGCCAGCTCGGCTCGCAGGCGCTGGCGGCGCTCGCGGCGCCGGTGTATGCGTTCACGATGACCTACGTGCTCCTGCGGGTGCTCGGAGCGATCGTGCCGCTGCGCGGATCCGAGCGCGACGAGGCGATCGGGATGGACATCGTGCACCACGGCGAGGAGGCCTACGCGACCGGCGAAGGGGCGATCCTCATCCGGCCCGAGGCCGCCGCGGACGGGGAGGTGCCGGTCGCCGGCGCGGTCTAGAGCGAACGTTCGCTGCCGCGGCTCAGCGCGTGGGGTACGCTTGCGCCCGTCCTACGGGTGGGGGGAACCGACCGCTGTCCGACCCCGAGGTGTGACCGCATGAAGATGGTGATTGCCTACATCCGCCACGAGGCGTTCGAGCCGATCCGCGCCGACCTGCTGTCGAAGGGCTTTCCTTCGCTGTCGGTGAGCGAGGTCAAGGGCTCCGGGCGCCAGCGGGGGATCACCGAGCGCTACCGCGGCGCGGAGCTGACGAACTACCTGCGCCCGAAGGTGAAGATCGAATGCGTCGTCGCCGACGGCGACGTGCGGCTCGTCGTCGACACCGTGCTGAGACACGCGCGCACGGGTGGCGTCGGCGACGGCAAGGTCTTCGTCCTGCCCGTCGAGGAGGCCTACCGCGTCCGCACCGGCGAGGCCGGCGAGGAGATCCTCCAGTCGCACCCCGACGCGGCGAGCACCCTCTGAGCGCGCCCGGCGCTCAGCGCACGACGCGGTAGGTCAGCACGACGCGGCCGAGCACGACGACGTCGCCGTCGTGCAGCTCGGTCTCGTCGACCCGGCGGCCGTTGACGAGCGTGCCGTTCGTGCTGCGATCGTCGAGGATCCGCAGCCGGTCGGCGCGCGCGACGACGATCGCGTGGCGAGCCGACACCGTGTGGTCGTCGAGGCGCACGTCGGCGGCCATCCCGCGGCCGACATGCGTGACGTCGGTCGTCAGCGCGAACGCGTGCTCGCCGCAGAGCAGGTAGCGACCGGGGTCGAGCGCCCCGAACCCGGGCTCGCCGGGGTGATCGTCGCCGTGCGGCGCCGCTTCGAGGGCGGCGGTGGGATCCTCGATCATCGTCGTCAGGTGGTTGATGAGCGCAGACACTAGACGCAGTCCAGCGCGCCAATCTCAAGATGAGCTTAAGAGACGCACGCGACGGCTCGTTTCGTACGCGGTTCTTACGTTCGGCTGAGATCGTCATCCCCACTCGACGAAGGAGGACGCGAGATGGGTGCACGACGGATCGCAGTGATCGCCCTCACCGGCGCGCTGGTCGCGGGCGGCACCGGCGCGGCGATCGCGGCGGTGACGCGAGACGACGGCAAGAAGACCGAGCAGGCGGTGCTCGACGACGCGGCCGAGCGGCTGAACGTCACGCCCGAGAAGCTGCGCGACGCGCTCGCAGCGGCGCAGGACGCGCAGATCGACCAGGCCGTCAAGGACGGCAGACCTCACGCAGAAGCAGGCCGATGCGATCAAGGCGGCGCGCAAGCAGTCCGGTCGCGTGCTCGGCCCGTTCGGCGGCGGACCCGACAAGCGCTTCCTCGGCCCCGGCCCCGGCGGCCCCGGCCCCCGTGGCGACCATGGCCCGCACGTCTTCGGCTTCGGCTACGGCGGCCCGCTGATCGACGAGCTGGCCGATGCGCTCGGCACGACGCCGCCGAAGCTGTTCGCGCAGCTGCGCGCCGGCAAGTCGATCGCCGACGTCGCGAAGGCCAACGGCAAGTCGCTCGATGACGTGCGCAGCGCGCTCAAGGCGACGGTGAAGACGCGCCTGGACAAGGCGGTCGCGAACGACGACCTGACGCAGAAGCAGGCCGACGCGATCCTCGATCGCGTCGACGAGCGGCTCAAGGACCTCGTCTCCGGCCGCGTGCTGGGCCCGCACGGTCGCCGCCACGGCGGCGCCAAGCCACCGGCGGGGGCGATGCGACCTGGCGCGCTCATGCCCGACGATGAGGTCACCGCGCCGGCGCCACCGGCGGGCGCCTACTACTGACGGACGCGGTGAACGGCCGCCGGGCGGGGTTCCGCACCCGCCCGGCGGATCGCGCTCTCAGCAACCTCCCAGCCTTCGCGCCGACAATGTCGGCATGGATGCCATCCCCGCCGGCGCAGAGCAGCACCGCATCCTCGTCGTCGACGACGAGCCGAACATCGTCGACGTCGTCTCGATGGCACTGCGCTTCCAGGGCTTCGCCGTCGAGTCCGCCGGCACCGGGCGCGACGCGATCGCCGCGGTGCGCAGCTTCGATCCGCACCTCATGGTGCTCGACATCATGCTGCCCGACATGGAGGGCTTCGAGGTCGCGGAGCGCCTCGGCGCGCAGCGCGCGCAGGTGCCGATCATCTTCCTCACGGCCCGTGACGCGACGCAGGACAAGATCCGCGGCCTGACGAGCGGCGGCGACGACTACGTCACCAAGCCGTTCAGCCTCGAGGAGCTCGTCGCCCGCATCCGCGCGATCCTGCGCCGCACGGGCGCAGCGTCCCCGTCGTCCTCGCGGCTGACGTTCGAGGACCTCGAGCTCGACGAGGACACGCGCGAGGTCATGCGCGGCGGCGCGCCGGTGGAGCTGACGGCGACCGAGTACCGGCTGCTGCGCTACCTGCTGCTCAACCCGCGCCGCGTGCTCACGCGCGCCCAGCTGCTCGACCACGTCTGGGAGTACGACTTCGACGGCGACTCGCGGATCCTCGAGACCTACGTCAGCTATCTGCGCAAGAAGCTCGACCCGCACGGGCCACCGCTGATCCAGACCGTGCGCGGCGTCGGCTACGCGCTGCGCCTGGCGCGAGCCTGATGTCGCTGCGCGCGCGGCTCATCATCGGGGTCGTCGCGCTGGCGACCGTCGGGCTGATCGTCGCGGGCGCCGCCACGTACGTCGAGCAGCACAGCTTCTTCTATGACCGCATCGACGGGCAGGCCCGCCGGCGCGATGTCGATCGTCGTCCAAGCACTCGAGGACGCGGGCCATCTCGCGTCGCCCGCGGGCGACGGCGCCGGCACGGCGGACGGCCGGGGGGAGCCCGGCGCGCCCGGCGGGCCCGGCGGTCGCCCCCCGCGCGGCGACCGCGGCCCCGGCGGCAACCTGCCGTCGGCCGTCTATGGCGAGGCGCGCGACGCCTCGGGCCGGGTCCTCGGCCATGTCACGCCCGGGCTGCCCGCCCGGGCAGACGGCGCCCGCGGCACCGACGCTCCCCGCCGGGAGGCTCGCGGTCGGCGAGCCGATCACCGTCGGCTCGAAGGGCTCGTCCGGACTGCGCTACCGCGCGGTGGCCGAGCCCGGACCCGGCGACAGCCAGACGATCGCCGCGATCCCGCTGACCGAGGTCGACGCGGCGCTCTCGCGTCTGCTGCTCATCGAGGGGCTCGTGTTCGGCTCGGTCCTGCTCGCGCTCGGCGCGGGCGCCTGGTGGATCGTGCGCATCGGGCTGCGCCCGCTCGACGCGATCGGCGCCACGGCGGGCGCGATCGCCGCCGGCGACCTCGCGCGCCGCGTCGAGCCCGCCGAGCAGCGGACCGAGGTGGGGCGCCTGGGGCTCTCGCTCAACGCGATGCTCGCGCGCCTGGAGGAGGCGTTCGCCGAGCGCCGCGCGAGCGAGGAGCGCCTGCGCCGCTTCCTCGCCGACGCCTCGCACGAGCTGCGCACGCCGCTGTCGTCGATCCGCGGCTACGCGGAGCTGTTCCGGATCGGCGCCGCGTCGCAGCCCGAGGACGTCGAGAAGGCGATGGCGCGGATCGAGGACGAGTCGGCGCGGATGGGCGTGCTCGTCGAGGACCTGCTCGCGCTCGCGCGCCTGGACGAGGTCCGCGAGCGCATCCGCGAGCCCGTCGACCTGGCGGCGCTCGCCGGCGACGCGGTCGACGACGCGCGCGCCGTCGCGCCCGAGCGCGCGATCTCGCTGCACGGCGACGACGCCGCGGTCGTCGTCGACGGCGATCCCGGCCAGCTGCGCCAGGTGCTCGCGAACCTCCTGCGCAACGCGCTCGTGCACACGCCCGCGGGCACGCCGGTCGAGGTCTCGGTCGGCACGCACGACGGCGAGGCCACGCTCGCCGTGCGCGACTTCGGCCCGGGCCTGCCGACCGGCGACCCGAGCGAGCTCTTCGACCGCTTCTGGCGTGCCGACCCTGGTCGCGGACGCGGCCGGGCGGGCGCGGGCCTCGGGCTGGCGATCGTGGCGGGAATCGTCGCGGCGCACGGCGGCCGCGCGCAGGCGGCCGACGCCGACGGCGGCGGCGCGCGCTTCGAGGTCGTGCTGCCGCTGCACGTCTGACGGCGGCGGTCGAACGATCGTCGCCGCATTTACGCACGCCACAGCCGCGGCCGTTACCCTGCCGCCCGTGCTGAGGAAGGCGCTGCGTGCGATCCCGCCCGTGCTGAGGAAGGCGCTGCATGCGATGCCGGCGGTCGTCGTCGTGCTGTGCGTGCTGGCGGCGGGTGCGTACGCCGTGGACGCGCTGCTGCTCTCCGACGACGACACGAGCGTGGCACGGCCCCTGCGCGTGAGCGTCCTCGCGCCCGGGTCGTTCGAGAGCGCGCATCCGTACGCGCCGTACTACGTCGTGCCGCGCAGGCGCTTTCGCGACCCGTCCGAGCTCTCGCGGCTGGCGCGCAACAAGATCGTGACGCAGCCCGAGAGCGCGCTGTCGAAGGGCGCGCTGGCCGGCAGCCCGCAGATCATCCGGCTCGCGCTGCGCTCGACGGACAAGGACCCGGTCACGGTCGACGGCGATCCGCTTTCGCGTCGCCAGCAGGGCGCGCCCGCTGCGCGGCTGGTTCACGGCGCTGTCGGGCTGCCAGGCCAAGCCGGTGCGCCGCGCGCAGGCCGACCTCGACGCGCGGCGCCCGGCCGTCCGCTACGTCGACAGCAACGGCGTCGTGTCGCGCAGGCTGGCGCTCGAGGTCGAGCGCTCCAAGCCGCAGGTCATCGAGCTGCGCGCGGCGACGGCGCGCCACCGCGTCGCCTGGACCGCCGAGCTGTCGGTGCGCGACAAGCACGGGCACTCCTCGACCGTCGCCGTCGACGACGGCGGCAGGCCGTTTCGCGTCACGTCGGCGCGCTCGAGCCGCGGCTACGAGCCCGTCTACGGCGCGACCTCCATCACGTCGTTCAAGCGCTCGCGCTCGCTCGCTCGCGGCAGCTCGCGCTGCTGACGCGGCGTCGCGGCCGCGTCACGGACGTTGCCAGCGCAGCAGCCCCACGAGCAGGTCGACGTGCCCCTTGGCGTCGTCGAGCGCGTGATGCGTCTTGGAGTCCTTCGGGCCGAGCAGCGCGCTCGGCATGCGGCGCTTGATCGCGTCGCGGACGGCGCTGCCGGCGAGCGCGGCGTAGGCGGTCTTCATGTCGTAGTGCGCCGACTGGCCGAACGGGCTGCGGCCGGCGTACGCGTGCAGGTAGTACTGCGTGAAGTGCCAGACGAAGCCGAGCGGATAGGCGGCGAGCACCGGCTGCGCGTCGTGCTCGGCGGCGAGGCCGTCGATCCACGCGGCGAACGCCGGCAGTGCCTCCTCGGGCGCGCGGCCGTCGCGCTCGAGCGCCGCGCGATCGAAGCCCGTCACGCGCAGCGCCTTCTCGACGTAGCTGTCGGTGATCGGGCGCAGAACGGCGTAGAAGGTGTGCTGCTCGGGATCGAGCGCCTCGATCGCCCCCGCGTCGTCGCGGACCGCCGCGGCGCAGGCGCCGAGCGAGACGATCGAGCTCGTTCCCGGCACGTGCCCGTCGGGCTCGACGTCGACGGAGATGTACAGCTCGCGTGTCACGGCGTGGAGGGTGGCATACGATCGGCCGCATGAGGACGTAGCCGCGTCTCTACACGGCGTTTGCGGCGGTTCTGGCGCCGGCGAACAGCATCAATGACAGCGGGGGCGCCCGCGGCGCCGGAGTGAGGGCCGGGAGCGTGGCGCGAATGTGTTCGCATGGAACAGTTACGCGCCACCCTGCCCGAGATCGGTTGCGCGCCCCTCCCGAAATCGCCGTTGCAGCCCTTCCGGGCCGGGGTCGCCCGCGGCGCGCGCACTCAACCAT
>CAVSHS010000030.1:0-15670 GCA_963727785.1 uncultured Solirubrobacteraceae bacterium | reverse complement strand
GGCGTGGATCAGGGTGAGAAAGACGTGGACGTCGCGGTCGGGGTCGGTCGGGCGCGGTGTCGCTGCGCCACCGTCCCTCGGCGGGTTGAGCGTCGGGAGGAGTGCAACTGCGCTTACTGATGAACGGGTGCGGTCGTGATTTGTGGGCAGGTCCAGCGGCTCGGAGGATCGCCGACCAGGTCCGCCGGTTCCCCGGCCATCGACGAGGTCTCGTGCGCGCCACCGGCGGCGCCCGCGTGCTCGGCGATGTCTTCCGGGCCGAGACCGCGGCCCGCGACGTACAACCAGCACTCGCGGCCATCCCGTCGCCGGGGCGTGTGCGGGGCGACCGAGCAAGCGATGGAGCAGGAGACTCGAACCCCCGATCTCCCGGGCGCGGTCCAATCAATTGCCCTGCAAAGGGCGGTGAACGAGGCTCCGGGCCCGGTCCTTTAAGGGCCGACGAGCGAGCTGGTCTGCGCCGATTTCGGGGGCTGCCCGGGTCGGTGCGTGACGGTATGTCACGCCGCAGGAGCCTCGAGCCGGTCACGGCTGTGACGGCTGGCTCGGCGTGCCGGGATCTCGCGGACACGATCCGTGGCGCGCTCACGGAGTACCAGCTGGTCGCCGAGCACCGGCGTCTGCGTGGCACCGTCGGCGGCGAGGCGGCTCGTCGACGAGCGCTTCGATCTCGCGATGAACCTGCTGCGCGCCGACGAGCTCATCCGACGCCGCTGCCGGGCCAGCTGGATCTCTTCTTAGGACCGTTCGATCGTGACGAGCGTGGACTTCGTGGTGGCCATGGCTGGCTGGCCGATCTTGAGGTCCAGCTCGTTGACGGCCTCGCTGGAGATCAGCGAGACGACGCGGAAGGGTCCGCAGGCGAGCGTGACCTGTGCGACGAGGCTGTCCTCGTCGCGGTTGACGTCGATGATGACGCCGGCCATGCGGTTGCGGGCGCTCGACTGCGTGTTGGTGCCACGGTCGCGTAGCACGCGCGCGAGCTCCTTGGGCGCGAGGACGCGCTTGTTGCCGCGGCGCTCGAACGTGATCCGCCCGGCGCGTTCCCAGCGTCGCAGCGTGTCGACGCTGACGCCGAGCGCCTGGGCAGCGACACCGATCCGAATGACGTTGTCCTCCGGGACGACGGGATCGACCATCACGGCACGAGCCTACTCTCGTGCGGGGACTGCTTGGACAGACGATGAGCTGTGGTCAGCGGGCACGGCACCTGGCTGCTCCTGTCAGGCGCAAGCAGCAGTGAGGCCCCGGCAGACGCCGAGCGCCGGATAGTCTCGGGCGCGTGGATCTGTGGCTCGTGGTCGCCCTCACGCTGGGCGCGGTCGGCGTGATGATCGTCCTGCGGCGGACCGTCTTCCCACCCGCCCGCACTGCGATCGCTTCCTGCCGATCGCGCAGCCTGACTGCCCGTACTGCGGACATGTCAGCGAACCTGAGGCGTAGGTCGCCGCCCTCGGACCGATCGCCGCCCTCCGCTTGAGACGAGTGGCACCGCCAACAGCTCGACGGCGAGTCGGCTTGTGACGTGGTCTCGGGGCGCCTTGACATGGCGATCAATAGCAGTACCGCCGGCACAACCGGTGGTGTGACCACAACGCAAACGCCGAGCGCGGCGACTACCAGCACCGTACAAGGAACCGAATTCATGGTCGTGGCTATCGCGGAATAGAGTTCAATCGAGCCCTTGATGCCGTAGTTGGAGAGTTCGCCTGAGCGCATTTCGGATGAAGCGGATGCGAGCAGCGCAGAGGTCCGCCATGATCGAGCCTGTCATGACTGCAGAGATGCGCAAGCTTCGGCGCGCGGGTACATGCTCGGCCTGCGGCTGCGCGCTGGCCAGAGGTTCGTACGCGTGGTGGGATGGGGTCGCTCGAACGGTGACGTGTGCTCTTTGCTACGTCACCTCGTCGGAGGGCGAGGCGCGGCTGCGTGAGCTGGATCGCGGGGCCGCTGGCGCGAGCGTGGCTGGCGAGCACCAACGGCGCAAGCTCGCCCGCGAAGCAGACATCACGCAGACTCGGTCGGTGATCGGTCATGCGCTCGCAGCGAGGCGGGCTCCTATGGAGGAGACGGCTTTCCGTCGTGGCGAGCAGGGTGAGCTGGCGGTTGCTCGCCACCTTGAGCGTCGGACGCGCAAGGCGCCGACCATCCTGCTCCACGACCGTGCGATGCCGGGCGGGCACGGCAACATCGACCATCTCGCAGTGACGCCCACAGGGGTGTTCGTGATCGACGCGAAGCGCTATCGCGGGAACGTAGGCGTGGGACCCGGCTTCCAGGCCGAGCAGCTGCGTGTCAACGGCCGGCCTCGGACGAAGGTGGTCGACGGTCTGGACCGCCAGGTGAAGGTCGTCCGTACTGCGCTGAGCGACCTGGGCCGGCATGACGTTGCCGTGCAGGGGGTGTTGTGCTTCGTCAGGCGCAACTTTGCGCCTGGTCAGGGCAAGCAGACCGTTCGCGGGCATCTGCTGCTGCGACCTCGACCCCTGGCGCGGCGTCTGACGGCTGAAGGTCCGCTCCCTCCGGCGGTGATCGATGCGGTCGCTCTCGCGCTGGCGGAGATACTGCCGAGCGCGCGGGTCGCTGACGGGCAGCGCCGCAGCTCCCCGGCAGGCGCGAGTCGCTACGCCTCGAAGTCGTAGCGCAGGATGTAGGCGGACGCGTCGGCCGTGGACGAGGGCCGGTCGGTGATCTACATGGCGCGCCAGCTCGGGCACGGCGTGCGCCTGACGCTGAGCACGTACGGACATGTGATCGATGAGCTGGACGACTCCCGGCAGATCCCTGCCGAGGACGCGATCCGGGCCGCTCGCAGCGCCTCGTGTGTCACCGGTGTGTCAGGGGAGGCAGCCAATGCGTAGCGCCGTAGCGGTCGTAGAACGCGGAAGCCCCGCAATTGCGGGGCTTCTGGCTGATGGAGCTAGGGGGACTCGAACCCCCGACCTCCTGGGTGCGATCCAGGCGCTCTCCCAACTGAGCTATAGCCCCGAGCAGCGGACAGTCTAGCTGCGTTTAAGTCCACCTGGGGGTGCGGGAACGGCCCGAACACGCCGATACGCTCAGAACAAGTGAGCTTTCGCAACCGCCTCGCGCTGTTCTTCGTCCTGATCGTCATCGTCCCGATGCTCGCGGTGGCGTTTCTGCTGTTCCGCCTCATCGACACCAGCGCGACGGGTCAGGCGGAGGCGAAGATCGCCCAGCAGCACAGGATCGCGTTCAACCTCTTCAGCGAGCAGGGCGCCCTCGCGGAGTCCGCGCTCAAGGTGGTCGGCAACGACCGCGTCTTCACGAGCGCGCTGCAGGACGGCAACACGAAGCGCGCGCAGAAGCGGGCCGAGCAGCTGCGCAGGAGCCGCAAGCTCGAGCGCATCGTCTTCGTCCGTGGCGGCAAGGTCATCGTGCAGGCCGGCGACAGGCGCGCGATCGCGCCGGCCGTGCGGCGGGTCGTGTCGGCCAGGCGGCGCGCTATCGGTCGTCTGGAGGTGTCGGTCATCGACGCCCGCACGTACGCGACGCGCGCGCGCTCGCTCACCACGCTGCAGATGGTCGTGTTCAACGGACGCAAGGTGCTCGCGAGCACCCTGCCGGCCGCCAACGCCGACAACCTGCCATCCGCACGCGGGGCGAAGGCGACGCTCGGCGGGGTCGAGTATCGCGTTCAGAACTTCCGCGGCCCCCATCCGTTCCGTGGCCAGGACATCCGGGTGTTCACGCTCGGTTCGGTCGCCGCCGCCGCCGAGAGCGTGGACTCCGGCAGCCGCACGTTCGCCAGCGTGGTCCTGTTCGGCTTCTTCATGCTCGCGATCGCCTGCGCGGTGCTCGTCTCGCGCACGCTGCAGCAGCAGATCGCGGAGTTCCTCATGGCGGCCCGCAAGCTCGCCGGCGGCGACTTCTCGGCGCAGGTGCCGACAGTCGGCCGCGACGAGTTCGCCGAGCTCGGCGAGGAGTTCAACAAGATGTCGCGCGAGCTCGAGCGCCGGCTCGTGGAGCTCAGCCAGGAACGCGGTCGTGTGCAGGACTCGATGCGCCGCCTCGGCGAGGCCGTCGCCGCGAACCTCGATCGCGACGCGCTGCTCGAGCTCGTCGTGCGGACCGCGGTCGACGGCGTGGGCGCCGACGCGGGCCGCGCCTGCGTGCGTTCCAACGGCAGCGAGAAGCTGCAGGAGCGCTCGCGGGTGGGAGACATGAATGGCATCGAGGCCGCGGTCGCATCCGTCGAGGCGGAGGCCATGGCCAGCGGCAGCGCCCGCGAGACGACGATCGGCGCGGCCACCGCGATCGCCCAGCCGCTGCGCCGTGCGGACGGGCGCGACGACGTCGTGGGCGTCGTCTCCGTCGGCCGCTCCGGGCGGCCGTTCACGCCGAGCGATCGCGAGCTCTTCAACTACCTCGCGGGCCAGGCCGCGCGTTCGATGGAGAACGTCGACCTGCACGAGACCGCCGCCCGCGAGTCGGTGACGGACGACCTCACCGGCCTCAACAACCGCCGCGCGTTCGACGACGTCCTGGCCAGCGAGATCGAGCGCGCCCGGCGCTTCGGGAACGATCTCGGCCTCGTCCTCATCGACCTCGACAACTTCAAGGTCATCAACGACACATACGGTCATCCGCAGGGCGACGTCGTCCTGCGCGAGGTCGCGCGCGTCCTGCGCGAGAGCTCGCGCGAGATCGACCACCCCGCGCGCTACGGCGGTGAGGAGCTGGCCGTCGTGCTTCCCGGAACCGATCTCGAAGGCGCCTTCAACCGCGCCGAGCGCATCCGCGCCGAGATCGGGCGGCTCGAGATTCCGCGCCTCGACGGCGCCGGCACGGTGAGCATCACGACGAGCTGCGGCGTCGCCGCGGTGCACGCCGACGGCGCGGATGGACGGGCGCTCGTACAGGCCGCCGACAACGCGCTGTACCAGGCCAAGCACAGCGGGAAGAACACGTCCGTCCGCGCTAGGTAGGCTTCGTTCGGGATGGGATTGCTGGACGACGCCATCAAGGAGCATCTCGAGCTCAAGCGGCGCCGCGGCGCGGACGCCGGTGAGATTTCCCGCCTGGAGAGCGAGGCGCTCGGTCCGGTCCGCCGATCCGCGGACGGCGTCCCCGACCTGTCGGACACGTTCGTGCCTCCCGAGGAGCCAGCGGGCGAGGCCGGCGAGGCGGCACCTGCGCCGCCGGCGCCGGCGGAGGACGAGCACACCGCTCTGCACAGCGCGCTGCCGGAGCCGCCCGCGTACGAGCCCCCGCCGCCCGCCGCCTATGAGCCGCCGCCGGTCGTCCCGGCCCGCGAACCGGAGCCGCCGCCCATCCCGCCCAAGCCGCTGTACGAGTCGCCGCCGGTGACGCCGCCACCGACCCGGGAAGCCTGGAAGAGCGCGCCCGAGCCGGAGGCCGAGGCCATGCCCGGACCGCCGCCCGCCGCCGTGCCCGAGCCCGAACCTGAGTCGAGCGGGCTGCTCTCGCGCCTGCGCGTCGGGCGCAGGCACAAGGCAGAGCCGGAGTCTGACCCGGAGCCGTCGCGTCCCGCGGCGTTCGAGCCTCCGCCGGTGCCGGCGACGCCAGGCTACGAGCCCCCACTGCCACCGTCGCCGGTCCAGCACGAGCCCGACATCGTCCCCGCCGACGACGAGCCCGATGGCGAGGAGCTGCTCGAGGAGACGCCGGAGTTCCTCGAGGAGACACCGGAGCACGACCGGCTCTGGTTCGAGCAGCGCCCCCCGCGCGACTTCGACTTCGACGGCTGAGCCGCCGACGATTGCCCCGCGCGCACGCGCGAGCACGTACGCTGCGTCGTCCAGCCGACCGGACGCCGAGCACGGCGCATCCGCTCGGCTGTCGTCGTCCTCCATGCCGTCCTGCTCCCACCACCTCACCGACGCGCCGCCGGACACCAACCGGCGGGCGCTCCAGGCACGCCACCCCAGGCCGTGACAGACGCACCGCTGCGCCTCGGGCTCGTCGGCTGCGGGCGGCTCGCCGAGCGTGGATACGTTCCCGCCGCGCGCGCCGCGCGCGGCCTCGAGATCGTCGCGGTCACCGACCCGGACCGGGAGCGCCGGGGCCTCGTCGCGGCGAAGCTCGGCGCGTCTGCGCATGCCCGGCTGGGTGAGCTGCTGCAGGCGACGCCGCTCGACGGGATCATCGTGTGCACCCCGCCCGCGCAGCACGAGGAGGCGGCGAGGCTCGCCGCGCACGCGGACCTGACCGCGCTCGTCGAGAAGCCGCCGGCACCCGACGCGGCGGGCGCGCTGCGGATCGCCGCGCTCACGCCGACGCCGTGGATCGCCTTCAACCGCCGCTTCGACCAGGGCATCGAGCTCGAGCGCACGATGCCGCCGGGAGGCGACCTCGAGCTGCGCATGGTCCTGCACCACAGGCGCAAGTCGTGGCGGCCGGTGCAGGCGGCCGACGACGCGCTGCTGGAGCTCGCCCCGCATCTCATCGACCTCGCGCTGTTCCTCACGGGATCGCTGCCGCTCGCGGTACGCGCCAACGCCACGCGCGAGCGAGCCGGGCTCGTCCTCGCGACGACGCGCGCCGAGGTGCAGATCGAGTGCGCCACCGACCGTTTCGACCACGAGCTCATCGAGATCCGCGACGCCGACGGCACCCGCATCAGCCGCACCGAGCGCGGCGGCCGGACGCGCGGCGCGCTGGCTCGCGTCGCGCCAGGCGCCCATCCCCTCGTGCGCTCGCTGACGCTGCAGCTGGAGGCCTACGGACGGGGGCTGAGAGGCGAGGACCCCGGCCCGCTGGCGACCGCCGGCGAGGGCGCCGCGGTCATGCGCGTGCTCGACGCCGCCCGGCGGTCGGACGCCGTCGGCGGCGAGACGGTGGCCGTCGAGGGCGTGCGGGTCGCGTACTGACGCGCTCGCTCGCCGTGATGGAGCCAGGCGGGTTCGAACCGCCGACCTCCTGCTTGCAAATGAGCCAGGGTGCCCGTGGAGGCCGGGTGCGGGAGGGTCTGAGCCCGGTGGCGTAAGGGCTGACGGGCGAGCTGGCCGGGCCGGATTGGGGGCCTGCTCGGGCCGGTGTGTGACGGGTGTGTCACGGCGCGGAAGCCTCGTTGGGGGCGTCGGGCGGTGGTCGGCGTGAGTGGCTCGGAGGGTGTGCTGGGCCCGCAGGTGCCGCTGCTGGCTGATCTGCTGGCCGGGCTGTTCGAGCGCGACCGTCAGTTGGCCTGCGACATGAACGTAGCGCAGCGTCGGCTGCTGGGCGCGGTGGAGCAGGTCAAGGCTGTGACGGCCGGTTCGGCGGGCCGCGATCTCGCCGACACGATCTGCAGCGCGTTCGTGAATTACAAGCATGCGGCCGAGGACCGTCGTGGGCTCGGCATGGACGTCGGCGAGGCGGTGGTGCGGCTGGTCGACGCGATGACGGCGGCGGGCTACAGCGAGCAGCAGGCGCGGAATGCCGATGTGTGGGCGTTGCGTGACGGCGTCTACCGGGGGCGCTGAGATGCAGTCCTCTGAACCGGTGGTCGTGCAGCGCCAGCGCCCGCGTGGCCTGGCGGACGCGTTCGGGATGCTGCTGATCGCGCTCGTCGCGGGCTGGCTGCTCGTGGCGTGGGCGATCGTGAAGCGTCCGGTCCTGGCGATCCCGACCGGCGTCTTCGTCGGGCTGTCGGTGTGGATCGGATCACACGACGCCGCGGGCGTCCTGATCTGGGTACTCGTCGCGCTCGGCGTCTGGCGCGTCGCGCACCGCAGCTCGTTCCAACGCCTGGTCGGTGGTCGGCTGCGGTGCTGGTGGCGGCGCCTGTGGGTCTACGAACGCCGCTGGCACAGCACGCTCGTCTTGTGCGGGCTGGGCAAGCGCTACCGCCTACGCGAGAGCGTCCCACGCATCCGCACGGTCGACTCGTCGCCGTGGCGCGACCGCATCCAGATCCGCCTGGTGGCGGGGCAGTGCACCGAGGACGTCGAACGCGTCGCGCCGGAGCTGGCGCACAGCTTCGGCGCCGAGGTCTGCAGGGTCCGCGAGCACCGGCCCGGACGGTTGCGGCTGGACTTCCGCGTGCGTGACCCGCTGCTCGAGGTCATCCCGGCACTCCCGGTTCCCGAGACGGTCGACCTGATGTCGGTGCCGGTCGGGCTGCAGGAGGACGGCGAGCCCTGGTGCCTGCGGGTCCTCGGTACGCATCTGCTGCTGGCCGGCGTTACGGAGTCGGGCAAAAGCTCGGTGCTGTGGGCACTGCTGCGCGGCCTCGCACCGGCGATCCGCGACGGCACCGTGGTCGTGTGGGCACTGGACCCCAAGGGCGGGATGGAACTCGGGCCGGGCGAGGCGTTGTTCGCCCGGTTCTGCGCGGAGGACTTCGAGGCGATGGCCGACATGCTCGATGAGGCCGTCGCGGTCATGCAACGGCGCACACGCCGCTGCCGCAAGGACGGCGTTCGGCTGCACACACCGACCGTCGCTGAGCCGTTGATTCTCGTCGTGATCGATGAGGTCGCGACGCTCACGGCCTACCAGCCGGACCGCAAGCTCAGGGCGCGAGTCGAGCACAGCATCGGGCTGCTGCTGTCGCAGGGGCGCGGTCCGGGCGTCAGCGTGCTCGGCGCGCTGCAGGACCCGCGCAAGGAGGTCCTTGGGAACCGCAACCTGTTTCCGACGAAGGTCGCGCTGCAGCTGGATGAGGCCACGCAGGTCGACATGGTCCTCGGCCCCGGCGCCCGTGATCAGGGCGCGCTGTGCGACAAGATCCCCGACAGCCTGCGCGGGGTCGCGTACGTCCGTGTCGAAGGCGTCCGCGAACCAACGCGCGTCCGCTCGGCCTATGTGACCGATGACGACATCCGGGCGATGGCGGCCCTGTACGCACCAGGCGCCAGTCCGGGCGCCCGCCTGGCGGCGGTCATGGAGGGCCGCGGCGGCGAGCTGGTGATGACACCGCAGCAGCGTCGCGAGGTCGACGAGATGCGGACCGCCTGGAGGGAGTCGTCATGACCGGCGTGTGTGTGCATCGCTGGGGACATGGCAAGCCGTCGCCGCGGCCGCCCGTGGCGCTGCTGTCCCGGGCCGAGCGCCTGGGGCTGGAGACGCCGCGGACGTGGCCGACGCCGCTGCTGTGTCTGGACTGCGGCGTGCTGTGGCCCGGCGACCCGCTGTGGCCCGGCAGGCCGCCCGCACGTGCGCTGGCGGTGATGGAAGACGACACGGTGCTGTGCGCCGACTGCGTGCACGAACTCCAGGCCGAGGGGCTGGCCGAGACCTCGGGGACGATCGTGCACGCCTGGCTGGCCGACCCGGCCGGTGAGACATGCCAGTGCTGCGGCGCCTCCGATGACGGGGAGACGGACCGATGAGCGCGCCTGGCCTCCCAGATGCGGCGACGCTCGACGGCCTGCTCGCACGGGTCGCTGATCCCAAGCGCGACCGGTGGCTGGAGCAGGTCCGCAGGACGGGTGCGTGCCGGCATCCGATCCGGTTGCGCGGCGCGGTCCTGCGCGGCGACGAGCTGGTCTACTCGACCGCGACTGAGCCGGACGGCGCGTTGATGGTTCGCTGCGGCAACCGGCGCGCGGAGTGCTGCCCGTCGTGCGCGCGCGAGTACGCCAGGGACATGTACCAGCTCATCTACGCTGGGGTGGCCGGCGGTCGCAAGGGCGTCCCGGAGGCGGTGGCTGAGCATCCGCAGGTCTTCGCGACGTTGACGGCGCCGTCGTTCGGGCCGGTGCACACGCGTCGCGATGACGGTCGCCGGTGTCGCTGCGGTCACCATCACGACGTCGACGATCCGATCCTCGGCAGCGCGATCGACCCGGCCACCTACGACTACGACGGGGCGGTGCTGTGGAACTGGCACGCGCCCGCGTTGTGGAACCGCTTCACCGTCGAGCTCGTCCGCGTCCTCGCCGCCGACGCGTGCCTGACCGAGAGCGCGTGCAGGAAGCTCGTGCGGGTGGCCTACGCGAAGGTCGCTGAGTTCCAGGCGCGTGGGCTGGTGCACTTTCACGCGATCATCCGCCTTGACCATCCCGACGACCGCGCCCAACCGGCCGGGTTGCAGGTCAGCGCGGACGAGCTGGCGGCCGCGATCCACACAGCGGCCGAGCGCACGAGCGTGCAGGCGCATGCCGGTGGCGGCGAGGTCCTCGAGCTGCGCCTCGGCGATCAGGTCGACACGAAGATCCTCGCCGACACTCGCGCCGGCGAGCCGCTATGCCCCGAGCAGGTCGCGGGGTACGTGGCGAAGTACGCCTGCAAGGGCTCGCATGAGGCGATCACCCGCTCGGGCGTCGGCCTCGACGAGCTGCGCGAGGGCGGGGTGCCTGAGCATCTGGTGCAGATGGCCGCCGCCGCGCTCCGGCTCGCTCAGCGGCCGGGGTTGGCGGGCATTGGTCGGTGGGTGCACATGCTCGGCTTCCGCGGCCACTTCGTCACGAAGTCGCGCTGGTACTCAACGACGCTCGGCGAGCTGCGGCAGACACGGGCGGACTACCGCGCCGCACAAGACGAGCAGCCCGCCGAGGACGACGACTCGACAGCGGTCCTGGCGTCCTGGACCTACATCGGGTCGGGGTACCTGAACCCTGGTGACGTGCTTCTGGCGGCCGGCGTCGAGGCCTCCCTCCGCGCCGCCCGCGAAGCACTGATGGAACTGCGCCAGCGCCCGCCGGACGGTACGAGATGAGCCCGCGCGACGCAGTGATGGATCGTGCGGACGGCGGCCTGGTCGACGACGTCGTCGATGAGCGCTTCGAGCTGGCGATGCGGCTGCTGCGCGCCGATCAGCTCATCCGTGACCTCGGGCGCCTGGAACGCGCCTGGCGCCGCTACGAGCGCGAGCACCGGCCGCCGATGCCCGGCCAGCTCGACCTCTTCTGAGTGAGTGGTGTGGCGGTGGATCGTGCAGCTCAACCGGTCAGAGCGGCGGCTCGGCCTTGGACAGCGACCAGGAGGACGCGGACAGTCCATCGCGCCGCCGGTACTGGCGCGCTCAGCTGGCGTCGCAGCATCCCGCACCACGCCTTCTCCCGGTCACGTGGCACGTGCCCCTGGTCAGCCAGCAGCAAACCCTTCGAGACGTCGATGCTTCACCTACCGCTAGCGGGCGCGGCCGCCGCGGTGCTCCCTGCAGATGGCGCAGAACTGGCCGGTCTTGTGCCAGCGCTTCAACCGTCGTTCGAGGTAGCGGGTGCCCTGATAGGTCGCGGCGAGCTGCACGTCGACCCCGGCCTGGACGGCGGCGCGCACGAGCGGGGAGCCGCGGCCCTGCAGGTGCACGTTCAGTCGGGTGGTGACGTCGTCGCCGGCAGTCCAGCCGATGTAGTGCCGGGCGTGCTTGTAGGCGGGCTCGAAATGCAAGACGTAGACGGTGCCCGGGACGTTGTGCCTGAGGCTGAGCTGCTGCTGAGCGGGATTGCTGGCCATGACGCGCCTCTCTCGATCGAAGGGAAGCGGGGTCCATGAGCGCAGGGGTGGTTGGCCTCGTTGCAGGAGGCTGTCCTGGGTCCGGCCCCGCCGGATCTTGATCGCGCGATGTGCGGAGGCGGGCAGAGCAGTCCAGTGCAGCCCGTCAGGGCCGAGCGAATGCGAGCCGCGCAGCGGTGCACTTGACGGCTCTGACCGGCGGAGCTACGCCGTTACCTGAGATGGCAGCACCGATCGGCGCGGCAGGCGGTCAGGAGCGGACGGACAGCGGCGGACGGACAGCGGCGGACGGACAGCGGCGGACGGACAGCGGGGGACGGACAGCGGCGGACGGACAGCGGCGGACGGGCAGCGACGGCGAGGTGGCTGGGTGCGTGGGCGTGCTCGACGTCCTCCTGGTCGTCGTCGCCACGTTGTTAGCCGGCCGGGCCGCGACCGCCAGCCCCGGAGGACGAAGTCCGTAGGGGGTGAGGCGGGCCGCAGGCAGCGGCCAGGCCGGCGGCGGCGCGAAGCGCCGCCCTTGAGGAAGTAGAGAAACTCTCCACTGGCCAGCTCTTTGCAGTGGCGGAGATGTTCGCCATGATCGCGTCTGCGTATGACTGCATCGATGCTGAAGCTCCGGCGTCCGGGAACGTGTGTGGCTTGCGCCAGCGCTCGGTCGGCGGGTTCGTATGCCTGGTGGGATCGTGCGGCGCGAACGGTGACGTGCGCCGTCTGCTACGTGAGGTCGGCGGAAGGTGAGGCGCGGTTACGTGAACTCGATCGCGGGACGGCTGGCGCAAGTGTTGCCGGTGAGCACCGCCGTCGTAAGCTCAACCGTGAAGGAGACGTGGCGCAGCCCCGGACTGTGATCGGTCATCTGCGGGCAGCTCGCCGCGCCCCCATGGGAGAGGATGCGTTTCGGCGGGGCGAGCAGGGTGAACTGGCGGTTGCTCGTCACCTCGAGCGTCGAACGCAGAACACATCGACGATCCTGCTGCACGATCGCGGGATGCCGGGCGGGCACGGCAACATCGATCATCTGGCGGTGACGCCTACTGGGGTGTTCGTGATTGACGCAAAGCGCTACCGCGGGAAGGTGGGCGTCGGTCGCGGCTTCCAGGCCGAGCAGCTGTCCGTCAACGGCAAGCCTCGGACGGAGGTGGTCGATGGTCTGGACCGCCAGGTGAAGGTCGTCCGTGCGGCGCTGAGCGACTTGGGCCAGCATGAGGTTGCCGTGCAGGGGGTGTTGTGCTTCGTCCGGCGCAACTTTGCGCCTGGCCAGGGCAAGCAGACCGTTCGCGGGCACCTGCTGCTGCGACCTCGACCCCTGGCGCGGCGTCTGACGGCCGAAGGTCCGCTCGCCCCCGAGGTGATCGATGCGGTCGCTCTCGCGCTGGCGGAGATACTGCCGAGCGCGCGGGTCGCTGATGGGCAGCGCCGCAGCTCCCCGACAGGCGCGAGTCGCTACGCCTCGAAGTCGTAGCGCAGGATGTAGGCGGATGCGTCGAGGGTCATCTCGTTGACCTCGATGGGATCCCCGGCTTCGGTGAACGCGGTTCGGACGATGTCGATGACGGGCGTGCCAGACGGGGGCAGGTCCAGCGCCGCGACCTCGTGCGGTTGCGGCATGCGTGCTCGCACGTCCTCGCGGAAGCGCGTCGGCGCGTGGCCTAGCTCTGCCAGGCGTGCGTAGGTCCCGCCGGGTCCGGTGTCTTCCTGGGTGATCGCAGAGCCGCGGACGACGTCGGCGGGGAGGTACGAGGTCGAAAGCATCACGGGCTGCCCGTCGAGTACGAAGCGACGCTCTCGCATGCAGACGCGATCGTCCTCGGCGAGCCCCATCAGCGAGGCGATGTGGTTCGGGACGATGCCCTCGCGGACGGTCGTGGTGACCCGCAGGTCACGGTTGGCTGCGTCGGCTGACCAGATGGAGGCGCCGCGGGCCCAGCGATCGTGTGACAGCCGGGTGAGTCCCTCGCGAACGATCGGGGCGAAGTCTCGTACGAAGACGCCCGAGCCCTTCCGTGCGACGGCGACGCCTTCGTTGAGGAGCACGCCGAGGGCCTGACGAGCGGTCATGCGAGCGACGTCGTAGCGGGCCATGAGGTCGTTCTCTCCGGGCAGCCGGTCGCCAGGCGAATAGTCGCCGGCGTCGATCGCCGCGCGCAGGTCCTCGGCGATGTGGCGGTACTTAGGTTCCGTGGTCAAGGGTCTTCGTGTGGTCGGGGAGAGGGCTCCTCGGGGGTCACGAGGCGCCGCATCTCTAGAGACAACATATCCCGGCGCACCGGTCTCGATAGATCTCTAGAGATGTCGTGATACCATCCTAGCTCGGCCTCTCTAGAGAGGCGATCGACGAAGGAGGCACGACCATGCGGTTTCCGATTGATGTGCGCAGCCTGTCGTTCATCGCGGGTAGCGATCCGGCCGGGGTGCTGGACATGGAGGGCCGCCAGCGGGCGGACAAGGCGACGGGCGAGCTTCTGTGGGGCCTGGACCTCGTCGCGCTGGGTGGCAAGGACGGCGCCGAGGTCTGGAACGTCCGGATGGCGGGTGAGCCGAAGGGCATCAGCACCGGCCAGCCGGTGAAGGTGCAGGGGCTGACGGCGATGACGTGGGAGATCGACGGCCGCCATGGCATCAGCTTCCGCGTCGACGGCCTGGAGCCTGCCGGCGGTGCGCCGAAGACGGCGCAGGCGGCGTGATGGGCGATGGTCGAACCGGAGTCCATACGAACGGTGGCGACGGTGACGCTGGCGCTGGATGACCTGGGGCCGCAGACGCTCGACCGCCTGGCCGAGCTGGTCGCCGCGCGGCTGATCGAGCAGCGCGCGGCTGGCGCTGCGCCGCTGTTGAACACAGGAGAGGCTGCCAAGGCGGCGGGCGTGCATCCCGAGACGGTCAGGCGCGCGATCAAGGCCGGCGCGCTGCGCACGGTTGGATTCGTGGGCAACCGTCCGCGGATGCGCCGCGTCGATGTCGACGAGTGGGTGGCCGGCGGCGCACCCGCGATCGACGCGCTGGTGTCTGACGGCGTGGTGCGGCGAGCGCGACCGCCTCGTCTGCGTCGTGCGAGTCCGCACCCGCGTCGCCTCGGTGAGGCGCTGCAGTCACTGCTACCCGAAGGCAGGGCCGCATGAGCGTGCATCGCATCGAGCGCAACGGCTCCGTGGTCTGGCGGGTCCGTTGGCGTGAGGGCGGCCGCGGCTCGCGCGCCAGGACGAGAACGTTCGAGCGCAAGGCCGACGCTGTCGCCTACGAGGACGAGCTGCGCCGCCGCCGTCGCCTCGGCGAGCTGGGGCTGATGCCCGGGTCGCAGGAGACGCTGGATGAGTACGTCTGTCAGACGTGGGCGCAGACGCACGCCGTCACGCTGGCGCCGAAAACGGCCAAGCACTACGCGAGCCTGTACGACCTGCACATCGCGCCGCACCTCGGCCATCACAAGCTCGCTGAGCTGACGGCCGAGATGATCTCCCGGTGGCAGGCCGAACGGATCGCATCGGGAGCTGGCCGCGAGGCGGTGCTGCAGGCGCTGATGCTGCTGGGGAGCATCCTGCAGCGCGCGGTGGAGGGCGAGCGGATCGCGCGCAACCCGGCGCGGATCGTGCGCAAGGTCAAGCGCGCGCCACGGCGGGAGGTCCGCCCGCTCGCACCCACGACGGTCGAGAAGCTCCGGGCTGTCAGCGAGCCGCGTGATGCGGCGCTGATCTCGGTCCTGGCGTACGCCGGGCTGCGTCCACAAGAGGCCTTGGCGCTGTGCTGGGGCCACGTCCGTGACCGCACGCTGCTCGTCGAGCGCGCCGTCTCGCTCGGCGAACTGAAGGACACGAAGACCCGCGCGCACCGCACGGTCCGGCTGCTCTCGCCGCTGCAGGAGGACCTGTCCGGCTGGCGGCGCCACAGCGTGCGGCGGACGGATGATGCGCTCGTGTTCCCGAACGCGGCCGGTCAGCTGTGGACGAAGACCGATTGGGACAACTGGCGCCGCCGGGCGTTCGATCGTGCCTGCGTGGCGATCGCGTTGTACGACGCGCGGCCGTACGACCTGCGTCACAGCTTCGCGTCGCTGCTGCTGCACGAAGGCCGGTCGGTGATGTACGTCGCGCGACAGCTCGGCCACGCCGCCGGCCTGACGCTCAGTACCTACGGGCACGTCATCGACGAACTCGATGACTCGCCACAGATCCCAGCGGAGGACGCGATCCGGGCCGCCCGCAGCGGCCGGTGTGTCACCGGTGTGTCACAGGAGGAACAGCATGCCTGATCTGAGAGCCGCTCTGGCTCGCAGAAGTGCCGTGTTTGCAGGGCGTTCGGTGAGTGG
>CAVSHS010000029.1:0-24666 GCA_963727785.1 uncultured Solirubrobacteraceae bacterium | reverse complement strand
GTCGTGGGGCTGGCCGCGACAACACACCGCGGCCACGGGCCGCGGCTACGCGAGGGTGTGCTGCGGGTGCGCCGCCGGCGCGCGGCGCTCGCTCGAACGCCGCAGCCCACTGCGGGGCCATCGCCGGCTGGAGCGATGCTCGCGGACGTGGTCGCGCGCGGCGCCGCCGATGTCCCCCGCAGCGCGGGGTCGTCGATGAACGCGAGGATCGCCGCGCGGGCCTGCGCCGGCGTCGCCGCGTGCACGCCCGTCACGCCGTCCTCGATCGCCGGATAGACAACCGGGTCGGCCACGATCGGGATGCCCAGGGCCGAGGCCTCGAGCCAGCGCAGGTCGCTCTTGCCGCGGAAGAACGCGTTGTTCGTCGCGGGCGCGAGCGCGATGTCGAAGGAGGCCATCGCGGCGGGATAGCTCTCGATCGGCGCCCACGCCAGGCCGATCGCGCGCTCGGCGCCGTAGCGCTCGGCGAACGGCGACGCGTAGCCGGGAACGCCGACGCTCATGAACCGCGTGGCCGGCCGCTCGTCCATGATCGCGATCAGCTCGCGCAGCCAGGGCAGGAGCGCCGGCCGGTGGGCGGTGCCGCCGGCCCAGCCGATCGTCACGAGCTCGCGGTCGCGGTGCGTCAGGGCGTAGCGGCCGAGGTCCAGGCCGTTCTGGCAGACCCACACGCTCGGGTTGAAGGCGCGGTACCTCGAGGCGATGTAGTCCGTCGAGCAGATGATCCCGTCGCAGGCGCGCATGTTCAGCTCCATCGCCGCGAGCAGCTTCTTGTCGAACGTGCCCGCCTGCGCGTGGGCCTTGGCCTTGCGCACGCCGTGGGCGTAGTCGTCGATCTCGAACAGCACGGTGACGCCGGCTGCCTGGAGCTCGCGGATCGTCCGCAGCCAGGCGGCGCCGCGCGGCTGCTGGAGCACGACGACGTCGTAGGAGGCGAAATCGCCGACGTCGCGCAGGGACCGCTTGGCCTCGCCGGTCGCGAAGGTCAGCTGCGGCGGCTCCTCGCGCACGCCGACCCAGTCGCCCCCCAGCGCGCGGGCGGGCAGCGCGCAGCGATACCAGCACGGGGCCGAGGTCCCGATGCCGACGAAGAGGACGTTGGTGGACGCGCTCATTCGTAGGCCGGCATGAACGCCGACAGGTCGTAGTCGGCGTACTTCTCGTTCAGCGCCCGGTAGGAGTCGTTCTCCCACGTCTCCTGGCCCTCGGGCCTGCGCGAGCGAAACAGCGACTCGGCGTGGGTCGCGCAGGCGGCCGGCTCGTAGATGCACTCGCGACCGGACGCGAAGACGCGCAGGCAGTAGTCGACGTCCTCCCAGCCCATGCGAAAGCGCTCGTCGTAGAGGCCGACGGCCGCCAGGCACTCGTGGCGGATGAGCTGCAGCGCGCCGGTGACGGGGCAGCGGCTGGGCACGAGCGCCTCCGGCAGGTCGCCGGCCCCGTAGGCGAAGCGCGCCCCCCAGAACCGGTGCAGCGTCGAGTAGTGCAGGCCGGCGTGCTGCAGCAGCCCGTTGGGGTACAGCAGGCGAGCGCCGACGACGGCCGCGGGCGCGCCGGTCGTGTCGGCGCGCCCGAGCATCGGCTCCAGCCACGGCGACCGGTGAAACTCGATGTCGGCGTTGACGAGGACGGCGTCGCGTCCCTCGTCGAGTGCGCGCTGCAGCCCGACGTTGACCGTGCGTGCGAAGCCGCCGTTGACAGGACTGCGGACGAGCTCGATCTCGAGCTCGCCGGCGGCGGCGCCGATCATGTCGACGAGCTCCGTGGCGGGGCTGGCGTCGTCGACGACGAGGACGTCGGCCTGCGGGGCGGTCGCGCGCAGCGAGACGAGGCAGCGCAGCAGGACGTCGAGGTCCTCGGCGGTGCGAAGGTAGATGGGGACGACGGCCATGCAGGCGAGGGAGTCCGGCACATCCAGGTCGTCGGCCGGGCGGCGCGGTTCTTGAGCGTCGCCGCGATCATCCGCCTGCTCCCGCACCCCTGAGCATACAAGTGGTGCTGCTCTATGCGCTCACGCGACAGTCAACCATGCCGTACGGTATTTCGGTGTACCAGTCGGTGGATAGGATGGTGAACCTGTTGGTCCCCGACGTCTTCAGGTGCCTCATGACGAAGAACGCTGTCGAGATGTACTCCAAGCTGCAGCGCACCGCGTACAACGTGAACTCGCAGAGCCGTGACAGCGCGGAGGCGATCGTTGATCCGAATTATGGTGAGGCTCGCCTCCGAGCTGTCCACCAGGCGCAGTTCGTGTTGAACGAGCACCTGCGCCGCCGTCCCGACGCCACCGCTCCGGTCGATCCGAATATGTGCATTCTCGACTTCGGGTGCGGCGTCGGTCGCGTGATGGAGGCGGTCGCCGAGCTCGGCTTCGAGTACGTGGACGGCGTCGACATCAGCGAGGAGATGATCCGTCACGCCTCCAAGAGCGCGCAGCTTCCGCAGTCGCACTTCTGGACCACCGACGGGCATGACATCGGCGAGGCTCCGGACGGCTGCTACGACGTGGCGTACTCGTTCATCTGCATGAACCACATCTCGATGCGCCAGACCCGGATCGACATCAGCCGCTCGCTGGCCCGCGCGCTCAAGCCGGCGGGACCGTCGTGTTCGAGTACCTCTACTACCCGTCGATCCACTCGTCACAGATCCCGCTGCCGCATGTCCCCTGGAATCAGAACCGCGCCTCCCCAGGCACCAACAGCATGGCCGACGTCTGGGTGACGCCGGACATGCTCGGCGAGGTTGTCGACGACATGCGCCTCTCGTTCCGGGACGTGGCGATACAGGACATCGACCTGTGGGACAACCTCGCGATCATGACCGACGACGAGACCTATCCGGTCCGCCACAACGTGCTGCTCGTCTCGGGAACCATCGGCCGCGTGCTGTCCGATCGCTACTGCGGCACCGACCGTGCCCTACCCGAAGGGCGACAAGATCTCCCACTAGATGGTCGATGCCATCTCGCGCCCGATGACAGGCAATTCGCGATCAACCATCTAGCTTCGGCCCGGCCCGATCCGCGCGCAGGTCGGCCCGCGCCGGCTCCTACCTGCGGTAGCCGGAGACGAAGAGCCAGTGCGTCGGCCAGTAGTCCGTGGCATGCCGCGCGCCGAGCAGGTCGCCGTAGACGAGGCTCACGTCGTAGAACCAGTAGCGCACCTCGTCGAAGTGCTCGCTGAAGTCGGCCTGCACCGAGGGAAGGTCGGCGGCGCCGATCGCCGCGTCGCAGCCGCTGTTCGTCTGATCTGCGCCGACGCGGTCCTCGTTCCACGCTGCATGCGTCGTGTCGCGCTCGCGGACCTCGACGAGATGCGTCCCGTCCTCGACGCGCAGCGTCGGGCGCAGGTACGGATAGCCGGGGTTGAAGGCGAGCTGGATCGAGACGGCTCCGCCGGGCTTCAGCGCTTCGCGCATGCGCCCGAGGATCGTCTGGCGCAGCGAGCGGACGGCGATGTGCTGCATCGCGATCGTGCTGTACACGAGGTCGTAGGACTCCGGCTCGACGCCGCCGAGGTCGTCGCCGGAAGTGACCCAGAACCTGCTCTCGGGGTGGCGCGTGCGCGCCTCGTCGATGAGCCGTGACGAGATGTCGACGCCGTCGACCTGGGCGAACAGCTGGCGCATGGCCCGACCATCCGTCCCGGGCCGCAGCCGAAGTCGAGCGCCGTGCGCTCCTCGAGGTCGTCGAGCAGGGGCATCCGCAGATCGCCGTTGACGAACAGCAGCTGGGTCTCGTAGGGGAAGTTCTCGTGCCAGTCATAGAAGCCGACGACGTCCTCGGCCGGCACCTCCGCCTCATAGGCGTCCTTCTGCATCGCGAGGTACCGCGCGTAGGCGGAGGGATCCAGCTTGCATCCGGGCATCCGGCAAAGCTCCTTATGTCAAGAGTTTCTGGGTCGCCGCCGTGGCGGAGCCGGACCGGCCCTTCCTGTGCGCCGGTCCCAGCAGAGCGCCTGCGCTGCGCACGAGCTCGTCACGCGCGAGCTTCACGCCGAGCGAGTCGAGGTGCCAGCGGTGCGTGCCGCCGGTCGTCGAGTCGCGTGACACGCGCGCGCCGGTCAGGACGCAGTCCAGCAGCTGCGCCTCCCACCCCAGGCCGGCACGGCGCAGCGCCACCGCGTCCGCCGGGGTGCCCGACACGTTGCCGCGGGCGAAGGCGCGCAGCAGGCCGGCGACGTCGCGGCGGTCGATCGTGGCGCCGCGGCAGTGGATGTCGTAGAGCTCGAGCCACTGCTCGTGCGAGTAGAGCGTGACGTCCTCGAACATCCGGCCGGCCGCGGGATACTTCGGGCACCACACGCCGTACTGCGTGTACGTGTCGAGGATCGCGACGTTGTTGGCGAACGACAGCTCGGTCTGGCGCAGGCTCTGCGGCGTGAGGTCGAAGACGTGCTCGAGCGCCGTGGCGGGCGCCACCTTGCGCAGGGCCTGCGTCCAGATCCACTGCTCCGGCGTGTAGGACGGCCTGGACTCGAGGACGTAGTAGGTGCGGGCGAGCGGGCTGAGCGGCCCGTCGGTCAGGGACTGCTCGACGGTCATCTGCGGCACGTCGAAGAGCAGCTCGAGGTCCGCGCGCGTGCCGAAGTAGCCCCAGTCGCTCAGGTGCAGCGGATACGGGCTGAGGTGGCTCGGGCGCCGCGCGAAGATGTTCGGCACGAGCACGCGGCGCTCGAACAGCGCCAGCTCGTCCGCGCGCTCCTCCCACCGCCCCCAGTGCGACAGCAGCGTGTCGGACACGAAGAGCATGTCCGAGCGGATCTTCGCCACGAGCGGGCGCGTGCTCGCGCGGACGCCCGCGAGGCTGCTGACGATCTGGCGGTTCGTGTTGACGTTGTACGTGCACGGGCCGACGACGCCGGGATCCTCCGAGTGCACGACGACGTCGCAGTCCAGGCGGCTCGTGTCGGTCCCGGCCCAGGTCGAGATGACGATCTCGGCGCCGGGGAAGTGCGCGCGGATCGCTTCGCAGACGCGCGCCGTGCGCCCGGGCCCGCTGCGCTCCACGGGTCCCTGGACGACGAACGACACGTCCTCGGCGCGGGCGCCGGACACGTGCTCCGCGACGGGGTGGCGGCGCTTGGCGCGCCCGGCGGGCGCGGCGACGCCGCGCTGCAGCGCGTGGTGCTCGAGGACGTGCCCCCGGCCCCGGGCGGCGGTCGCCGCGGCGGCGCCGCGGTCGGCGAAGGCGGCGCGCATGAGGCGGCGCAGCGCGCCGACGTCGGGCTCGCCCCAGCGCAGGCCGGTGAGCGACGGCAGCTCGCGCGCCGCGGCGATCGGGATGTCGGTCGCGGCCGCCGGCACGGCGAAGGCGCAGCCCGGCGCGCAGAGGTCCGCGCCCGCGGCCCAGTCCGTCGCGATCAGCGGCACGCCGCAGGCCATCGCCTCCAGCAGGGTGCGGCCCCAGGCGTCGCCGCGCGCGGGGGCCACGACGCAGTCGGCGCCCCGGTAGGCGGCGGGGGTCGGCGCGGCGTGCGCGGCGTCGACCTCGACGATGAGGTCGGCGAGGCGCGCCGGATCGTGCCCGAGCGCGTCGAGCTCGACGTGCAGCGCGTCGGCGACGAGCTGCGGGCCGTAGCCGAGCGCCGACCACGCGCGGATCACGAGCGTGACGTCCTCGTCGGGCGCGAACTCCTCCGCCCACGCGCGCAGGAGCACGTCCCACCCGCTCGCGCGGGTCCAGTCCAGGGGCGCGAGGAAGACGAAGGAATGCGCCCCGGCGACGCGCTCGGCCGGGCCGTCGGGCGAGAAGCGCTCGACGTCGACCACGGGCGCCACGACCTGCACGCGCTCGGCCGTCACGCCGGAGCGCACGAGCGCCGCGCGCGAGAACGCGTTGGGCACCCACACGGCGTCGGTGCGTTCGAGCGCCCGCACCCACGCCTCGGGCACGGTCTCGGTGGCGCAGGCGGCCCGCGCGATCGCGCTGCCGCCGGCCGGGATCTGGCGGGCGAGCTGCGCGGGAGCGCCGGCGAGCAGCGTGGCGGGCGGCGCGTCCGGCCCGAGCGCCGCGACCAGCGCCTCGAGGTCCGCGACCGCCTCGGGGGCCGCCTCGTGCGTTCCCGCGACGGCGAGCGCGACGAGCCGATCGGCCGGCGCGGGCACGTTCAGCCCTTGGCCGCGGCCGTCGCGCCGAGGCGGATGCGCGCCGCGCCGCCGGCTGCGGCCTGGGCCTCGAGCTTCGCGCGCGCGGCGGGCGGCGCGGCCTTGGTGTCGCGCTTGGCCTTGATCCGGCGCACGCACTCCCCGAGCACCATCGTGTCGATCTTCTCCTCGACGTCCGCCAGCGGCAGGTGCGGGGCCAGCTCGCGCAGGTGCTCGAGCGCCTGGTAGCGCATCGCCGCGTCCTGGACGATCGTCGAGACGTCCTGGCTGTGGGCGCTGTGGAAGCGCGCCCGCGAGGCGTCGAAGAGCCCGATCTGGCGGTTGACGTGCAGGACCGGATGGCGCAGCGCGAGCGACAGCGACGCCTGCCAGTCGGCGACCCAGGTGTGGCCGCCGAAGTCGATCTCCGAGATCACGTCGCGGTGCAGGGCGATCCCGATCGGTCCGCCCATCCAGTTGCCCTGCAGCGCGAAGCGGTAGAGCGCCTCGACCGTGGCGACGACCTTCGTCTCGTCGAGCGGGTGAAAGCGGGTCACCCCGCCGTCGGGGTGCTTCCACTGGTACTCGGCGCAGATGATGCGCGCATCGGGTTGCGCGGCGACCGCGGCGTCGAGCAGGTCGGCGGCGCCCGGCAGCAGCTTGTCGCCGGCGAAGACCCACTTCATCCAGTCGACGTCGCCGATCTCGAGGAAGACCTCCAGCGCGCGGCGCCAGTTGTCCACGCGCGACAGCCGCTCGTCGTTGACGATCACGTCGGCGCCGCGGTCGGCGAGGATCTGCGCCGTGTCGTCGTCGGAGGCGTTGTCGATGACGAGGTGGCGGAAGCCGGCCTCGGGCTCCCAGGTGCGCGCCCACGCCTCCTGGTTGAGGACGGGGGTGAGCGCGACGTACGGGGCCAGGCCCTCGCGCAGGACGTGCAGCGCCTGCTCGCCCGGGCCGGGGAGGCGCAGGTGCTCCTCCACCTCCGCGGGCACGTCACCGTTGCGGACGATGATCTGCGGCAGGCTCGCGACGCGCCCGGACAGCTCGGGATCGGCGTTGATCATCGCCAGCAGCAGCTCGCGCGCCTCCTCCTCGGGAAGCTCGCCGGCCGCCACGATGAGCTGGGCCGGATCGGCGCTGCGGATCGCGCGGGCGCAGCGCTCGAGCGCGCGCAGCGCGGGCTCGGGCGCCTGCCAGTCGACGGCGAGCCACAGCTCGAGGGCGCTCATGCGGCGATCCGGTCGTCGTCGCCGGCGGCGCGGCGCGAGATCTCCAGCGCCAGGAAGCCCTCGTAGTCGGCGGGGATGCCGAGGCCGTACATGCCGTCGCCCTCCGCGCCCACGTTGTCGATGCCGATCGCGGCGCCCTCGGCGATGAGCTCGTTGTAGACGGGGGCGACGTAGAACTCGCCGTTGACGCGCTTGTCGGCGGCGATCATCGCCTTCGCGGCGCGCACGAAGTCGCCGCCGCGCGCGAACGTGTAGATGCCGACCGTCGCCTCGTCGGAGACGACCTCCTTCTCGACGACGTTCG
Organism: uncultured Solirubrobacteraceae bacterium; assembly: GCA_963727785.1. GTDB lineage: Bacteria > Actinomycetota > Thermoleophilia > Solirubrobacterales > Solirubrobacteraceae > CADCVQ01. The sequence continues at coordinate 17,043 of CAVSHS010000029.1, read as the reverse complement.
TCACCTGCCGGGCCGCGTCGAGCTCGACGAACGACCACTTCGGGTCGTCGGCGGTCATCGTCATGATGAGCCCGTCGAGGTGCCTGCCGCGCAGGAGCGCGAGGTGCTCGTCCATCGTGTGGTCGACCCACTGGTCGCTGTTGGCGATCACGAGCACGTCGTCGGCGTCGATCGCGTCCTGCGCCAGCAGCACCGTGCAGACGGCGCCCTCGGTGACGGTGTCGATCGGCACGATCTCGCAGCCCGGCGCGGCGCGTCGCAACCCCGCCTCGAAGCCGTAGCCGGACAGGTGCTCGCGGCGGCAGATGAAGACGAAGCGCGCCGGCTCGCTCGGCGTGAGGTTGCGCACGACGAGCTCGATCATCGGCACGCCGTGGACCGGCAGCAGCGGCTTGGGCAGCGCGTAGCCGGCATCGGCGAAGCGGCTGCCCCGCCCGGCCATCGGGATGACGATTGTCAGCACGGTCAGTCCTCCAGTAGGTACTTGTCGTCCGCCACCGCGGGGGTCTTGACGGCGACCGTCGTCGCGTCGGTCACGGCGAGGAAGTCGGCCGGCTCGCCGGGCGCGAGCACGACGATCTCGCCCGCGTTCAGCTCGCGGCCGTTCATCCGCACCGTGCCGGCGATCACCGCGGTCACCTCGGTGGCGACCTTGTGGACATGGCGCGGCTCGGCCTCGCCGGCGGCGTAGGACTTCACGCACACCTCGGCGCCGGTCGTGTGGTGGGCGGTCGGCTCGAACGGGCCGACGAACCAGCCGCGCACCATCTCGTCGAGCCTGTGGACGTTCATGTCGTCACCGCGCGGCGTGCGCTCGCGAGGTGCTGCTCGTAGGCGTCGACGCCGTGCATGGAGGCCAGCGAGAAGTAGCGCTCGCGCTCGACGTGGTGCGTGCCGATGCGCCGCCCGGCGAGGACGAGCTCGTTGAAGATCGGGCAGATGTAGAACGCGCCGTCGACCGAGGCGTCCTTGCGGATCATCGCCATCGCGCCGTCGAGGAAGTCGGCGCCGCGCGCGTACCAGTACGTGCCGGCGGTCGCCAGGCGGCTGATCGGCCGCTTCTCGGCGGCCTCGAGCACGAGGCCGTCGGCGCCGACGCGGACGTAGGACCAGCGCGGGTGGACCGAGTCGAAGGTCGCGACGCCGCTGTCGAGGCCGGCGCGCTCGAAGCCGTCGATGATCGCCGGCAGGTCGGCCTCGAGCACCTGATCGCCGTTGAAGACGAGCAGCGGGGCATCGCGGTCGATGTGGGAGATCGCGTGCAGCGCGGTGCAGGCGGCGCCGCTCTCGAGCACGGGCACGCGCACGACCTCGGCGTCGGGCACGAGCAGGCGGATGACGTCGCCGGTGTGGTGGCGGCGGTCCTCCTCCTCGCGGATCAGGAAGACGGCCTTGTCGCTGCGCTCGATCACGGGGCGCAGGCTTTCGACGACGCGCTGGACGAGCGGCTCGCCGTCGATCTCGACGAGGTTCTTCGGATAGCGCTGGCCCGCGACCTCGAAGCCGCCGCCGTCACCGGCCATCAGCACGACGAGCCTCATGCCGCCGCCCTCCTGTCGCTGCCGACCGCCGCGATGCGGGCCAGGATCGCGTCGAGCGCGACGTCCTCGGGACCGTCGACGACGAGCACGTGCGCGCCGGCGGCGAGCGCCGCCTTGACGCCGTTCTCGTTGTCCTCGACGACGATCGTCTCCTCCGGGCGCACGCCGAGGTCGGCCATCGCCTTGAGGTACATCTCCGGGTCCGGCTTGCCCTTCGTGACGTCCTCGTTGGAGACGACGAGGTCGAGGTACTGCATGAGGGCTGAGCGCTCCATCATCTCGTCGACCGTGCGGCGCACCGAGTTGGAGGCGACGCCGAGCTTGTAGCCGGCGGTCCGCAGCTGGGCCAGCGCGTACTGGTGCTGGAAGACGGGCTTGCAGCGCGTCGCGACGTACTCGAGCGTGAACTGCTGCTTGAGCGAGTTCAGGAACGAGTGCAGCTCGGCGGGCAGGCCGCGCTCGACCGTCAGCATCTGCAGCTTGCGGCTGGTCGGCAGGCCGTCGAAGGAGCTGAGGTGCTCGTAGCGCGTGATCTCGTAGCCGAGCAGGCCGAGCGCGCGGTTGAGCGCCTCGTAGTGCCACTCGCGCGCGTCGATGAGCACGCCGTCCATGTCGAAGATGACGGCCTTGATCGCGTGGCTCGTCGCGGTCATGCGAAGACCTCCTGAGCCCTCGTCGGGTGGTCGGTGCACAGCAGGACGTCGGGCGAGCGCCACACGTCCCACTGGCGCCATTGGCTCCAGGTCGATTCGTGATCGCGGCCGTGCAGCTCGGGTGAGACGACGGCGACGCGCTTGCCCGCCTGCAGGTGGGCGGCGATCCGCTCCTCGGAGATGAACCAGCCGGCGAAGTCGTCCAGCCACACGCCGGCCGCGCTCGGGTAGAGCGCCGGCTCGGGCTCGACCTCGCTGTGGCGGGCGAAGTAGGGGATCCCCGCGCACACGTAGTGCAGCGCGTCCGGGATCGACATGTCGAAGACGAACGAGCGCGCGGGATCGGTGTCGCGCAGCGCCTCGGAGATCATCTCGTCGAGGCCGTCGGCCTTGACGTTGATCGCGAGCGTGCCGGCGCGGCTCGTCGTGCTCGCGCCAGGCCGCGACGACGGCGTCGAAGGTCAGGGCGCCGGCGAGCGGAGGATCGTGGCTGACGACGAGCGTCCCGTCCAGGTCGCGCACGTCGAGCTCGACGCCGCAGCCGAGGCTGAAGGCGTCACGGAACGCCGCAAGCGAGTTGCGCTGGTCCGGCGCAAGCCAGAGACCACGATGAGCGAGGGGCGCCATCGTCCGGGTGTTCGGCCGCTGCGCGCGGACCTTGACCCCGTTCGTGCTACGAGGGCAACCGCGTCGTCCTCCACCGCTGCGGCGGCCTCGGGCCGGCGTACACGTAGGGCGCGACAAGCCCGGGCGAAGCGCCGACGAAGTGCGACAGGATCAGCCGGCCGCCGTCGACGAAGCGCCCCACGTCGCGACGGCGCTCCTCGCAGAAGCCCGCGAGCGCCTGCGGGAGCAGATCGCGGCGCCCGCGCGTGCGCTCGACCGCGTCGGCCAGGGCGACCGCGTCCTCCAGCGCGGAGCCGACGCCCTGGCTGGAGAACGGCAGCAGCGGATGGGCGGCGTCGCCGATGACGACCGCGTTGCTCGCGCAGGCGCTCGCGGCGACCTCGCCGTCCAGCGGGCGCCACAGGTGCGCCGTCGCGGGGTCGGCGGCGTGCGGGAAGCTCGCCACGGGCTCAGGGGCCGAGCCCAGCAACGCGGCGACGAAGTCCCGAAGGCCGGCTCCGTCGTCGCGCGGCGGGATGCCGTGGCGCTGCGTGTCGAACTGCATGAAGCCGATCACATCGTCCGCGGACGGCGCGAGCAGCCCGAATGCGAGACCGCGGTCCGCGAACACGGTCTTGAGGAACGTCGCGCCGAGATCGGCCGCAAGCTCGGGCCGGCGGGCGGACATCACGACCTCGAACACGCGGCTGCGCACCCGCACGAGGTCCGGGTTCAGCGCGGCGCACAGCGCCGACCGCGCGCCGTCGGCACCGACGAACAGGTCGACCACCGCTGCGCTCAGCGGCGGGCCGGCGGCGAAGCCCAGCGAGCGCACGCGCCGCTCGATGGCGCCCGGATGCGGCGCTCGCGGCGAGTCGAGCAGCACGCGCGTGCAATCGCGGCCGTGCTCGACGGCGTCGGCCGGCAGCTCATCGCGCAGCGCGTCCACGAGGCGGGAGCGCGTGACGCAGTGGACGCCGTCCATCGGCTCCGATTGCAGCACGCGGCCGCGCTCGTCCTGCATGACGGCCCGGCGCAGCTCGTTGTGGCGGTCCAGGCAGCCGCCGGCACCGAGCGCACGCAGCGCCGCGACGGCGTTGGGCATGAGGATCATCCCGTGCCCCTGCCGCGCCCGCAGCCCCGTCGCGGGGTCCCGCTCGAGGACGACCACGTCCTCCAGGCCACGGTGCCGCAGCGCGACCGCGCCGGCCAGTCCGGCGACGCCGCCTCCGAGGATGCGGACCCTCATGCGCTGTCGCCTGCGAAATCCATTTCGAGAGAGCTGCACCTGCTGCGTGCTGACACGCCCGACGGTGCGCTCGCAGCTCCTCTGCGGCACCGAGCGGCGGTGCCGGCGTTCCTGGCTAGAAGGCGCCGGTGCCGTGGTTGGGGTTGTGCGACGGCGCGGGGTTGTCGCGCGGCGGTTCGGCGGCCCCGCGCTCCTCGGTCGCGACCGGCACGACGCGCGGCGGCATCCCGGGAGCTTGAGCTTCAGCTTCCGGCCGTCCTTGAGTGTGAGTTCGTGCGGCTTCTGCTTCAGGGGCTCACCGGGAATCGCGCTCATGTGACGAGGCTACTCCACTGCTGGTGTGGGCGATCAGCGCGTCGACGACGAGGTCCCATGTGCGTGGCGGCGGGAGCTGGTGGCCGACGCCGTCGAGCTCGATGAGCCGCGCGCCCGGGATCTCGTCCGCGAGCGCCCTGCCGTGTGCGGGTGGGAAGAGCGGGTCCGCCGTGCCGTGCAGCACGAGCGTGGGGAGCCCGCGCAGCTCGCTCACGCGGGCGGGCCGGCCGCCGTCGAGCAGCCAGTGGTTGGCGAGGCTTGCGGCCATGTCGTTGCTGCGGTCATGGACGCGGCCGGCGATGGCGCGTATGCGCGGCTCGTCGAAGTCGCCCGGCCCGGCGAACGGGCGCTCGCCCTCGACGATGTGGTCGATGACGGCGTCGCGGTCCTCCCAGTCGGGCTCGGGGCGCTCGTCTGCCAGCGCGGCCTGGAGCTCCTCCGTCATGCCCGGCAGGCCTTTGTGACCGTCGCCCGCGGAGGTCGTCGAGATCAGCGTCAGCGTCGCCACGCGGTCGCGGTGGTCGACAGCGACGTGCTGGGCGATACCGCCGCCCATGGACAGGCCGACCACGTGCGCGCGGTCGATCCGCAGCTCGTCGAGCACCGCGACGGCGTCGGCGACCATGTCCGCGCCCGTATAGCCCGGTGATCCGGGCGGGTAGGCGGTCGAGCGGCCCGTGTCGCGGTTGTCGTAGCGCACGATCAGCCGGCCCCGGGCGGCCAGCCGGCGGCACAGATCGTCGTCCCACCAGTCCATCGACCAGGCCGAGCCTGCGATCAGCAGGATCGCCGGCGCGGCGCGGTCGCCGATCGTCTCGACGCAGATCTGCGCGCCGTCGCCGGCAAGCGCGGCCGTCAGCATGCCGGTCAGGTGTCCAGGCCGTCCCAGCCCCAGCGAGGCATGGCCGCGCCCGGAGCGACCACGGTGTCCTCGGGCGAGTAGGACAGGACGTCGTCGACGGCCCAGCGCATGTACGCGTGCAAGGCGGCGCGGAAGGCGGGGTCCGGGGCAGGCCGGCGTCGTCGGCGGCGCGATCGAAGCAGCGCACGAAGCGTTCGCCGAGGTCGCCCATGTCCCCGTTGCCCGCGTGCATCTGCAGCACGGCGGATTGATCGCCGCAGGCCTGCGAATACGCGGGCGGCCCGCCCATGACCTCCGCCCAGTAGGCGGCGAGCCGCTCGACGTGCTCCGGATGCTGCTCAGGGTGCGAGAACGGATGGTTGAGCTCGGGATCCGCGAGGCACCGCGCGTGATGCGCCGTCGCAAGGGCGAGAAACGCGGGCTCGCCGCCGGCGAACTCGAACAACGTCGGACGCATCTGCCGAGAATCGCACAGTCGTCATGGTCGGGCGGCGCTCGGCCGCGGGGCGTGGGGCCTTTCGGTCCCAGAGCGTTCGTAACGCCCCACACCCGCGTGCGGCCGGGCTCGCCCCGGCGTCCGCACGCCCACCCCGTCATCGATGCTGTTCACACGCCCACCGCGGCACTATCCTGCTGTTGTCATCCCACACGCGCACGCCATCTTCTCAGCCGCCGCCGAGACCTGCTACGCCGGAGCCGCCGCCGCGTCGAACGCCGCCGTCGCGCCGGACTGCGTCCAGCAGCGCACGATGTCGCGCATCGAGAGGATCCCGACGACCTCTGAGCCATCGAGCACGACGACGTGGCGGAACTGCGAGCGCACCATCTCCTCGGCCGCGCGCTCGAGCGACCAGTCCGCGGCGGCGTACTTCAGGCGCTGCGTCATGTGCGTCTCGACCGACTCGACGTCGAGGTCGTCACCCGCGCCGCAGGCGCGCAGCAGATCGCGCTCGGTGAAGATGCCCGGTCCGATGCCGTCGGGATCGAGCACGACCGCGGCGCCGACGTCCGCGCCCGTCATCCGCCGCGCCGCCTCACGCAGGGTGTGCTGTGGTCCGACGGTCACAACGTTGCGGTTCATGCCATCGCGCACGCGCATCATCCCGACCTCCTGCTTCGTAACAATTGCCACTAGCAGAGTCTACTCCCTCCCCGAAGCTCAGCCGGCGGTGTAGGCGGCCATCGTCCGTTCGGCCGCGGCTTGCGCCTCGTCGGCGTCCGCGCCCGCCGCGATGCTGGCGTCGCACCATTCCTGGCTGCTGAGCGACATGAACCGCCTGCCCTCGTCGGACGCCGTCCACGCCATGCCCTCCTGCGGGTCCACGGCCTGTCCCGACGACAGGTGGATCGCCAGCCCCATGAAGCCCATGTCCCAGCCGACGCCGACCGCGCCGGGACCGAACTCGTCCCACCTGTCGTCGACGTGCGCGATGTGCTCGAGCTCGACGCGCGTCTCGCCCGACGGCTGCGCCGACAGCCGGACCTCGATCCAGCTCACCTGCCCGCCGTACTCCCAGGTGGCGGCGAAGCCCTTCGGCGGCTCGCAGCGCTCGATCGTGCCGCCCGCGTTGCCCTCGAGCTGATAGCGGCCGCCGACGCGCAGGTCACCCGAGACGGGCAGGAACCAGCGCGGGATCCGCTCGGGGTTGGTGAAGGCGTCCCAGACGTCGTCGACCGCGGCGCCGTACGACTGGCTGATCGTCACCGTGCGCGCCTCACCCGCTTCGAGCACGCGCGCTCCGACCTGCCGCCGGACGGCGTTGATCTGCTGGATGACATCGATCATGGCGTTCTCCTCTGAGGTGGTTCTTCGTCGTGATCGCGGAGGCGGCGCTCGCGCGCCCCGCGGGCCAGCTCCGTCTCCAGCGCCGCCAGGTGGGGCGCCCAGAAACGGCGAAACGGGTCAAGCCACGCATCGACGTCGCGCAGCGGCTCGTGCTTGACGGCGTACAGGCGCCGGGTCCCCTCGGGGCGCACCGTCGCAAATCCGCTCTCGCGCAGCACCTTGAGGTGCTGCGACACGGCCGGCTGGGAGATCCCGAACTCCTCGCGGATGACCGCGCAGACCGCACCCGAGGTCGCCTCGCCGTCGGCGAGCAGCTCGAGGATCCTGCGGCGCACGGGGTCGCCGAGCACATCGAAGGCGTGCATCGGCGGGCAGAATATCAGGAGTGGCTTATATAAGTCACGGGCGAAAGATCAGCGCCGGCGCCCGCGCGCGCTGTCGAGCCGCCGCCGGTCGCGCTTCGTCGGCCGCATGCCGAGGTCGGCGCCGGGCGGCGGGGACTGCAGGCGCCGCTGCTCGGCCGCGAGCTCGCGCGCGGCGACGCTCTCGGGCGTCTCCTCGTAGAGCAGCGCCGCCGCCTTCGCCGGCCCGCGCCGATCGCTGACGCCGCGCACGATGACGACGCGGCGGGTCTGCCCGATCGTCACCTCGAGCTCGTCGCCCGCGCCGACCTCCTTGCTCGGCTTCACGCGCGCGCCGTTGAGCTGCGCACGACCGCCGTTGACCGCGTCCGCGGCGAGCGAGCGGCTCTTGTAGAACCGCGCCGCCCAGAGCCACTTGTCGATCCGCACGCGCTCCATCGGGCGATGATCGCAGCCCTATCCTCGGCAGCGAGATGGCCACCGCGACGCCGCAGATCAGCTATCCGCCCGAGCTGCCCGTCAGCGCGCGCCGCGAGGACCTCCTGGAGGTGATCGGCGCCAACCAGGTCGTCATCGTCGCGGGGGAGACCGGCTCGGGCAAGACGACGCAGCTGCCGAAGATCTGCCTCGAGCTCGGGCGCAGCGCGATCGCCCACACGCAGCCGCGGCGGATCGCCGCGCGCACGGTCGCCGCGCGGATCGCCGAGGAGCTCGGGGTGCCGCTCGGCACCGCCGTCGGCTACGCGGTGCGCTTCGAGGACAGGTCCAGCCCGGACACGCTCGTCCGGCTGCTGACCGACGGCCTGCTGCTCGCCGAGATCCAGCACGACCGGCTGCTGCGCCGCTACGACACGGTCATCGTCGACGAGGCGCACGAGCGCAGCCTGAACGTCGACTTCCTGCTCGGCTACCTGCGCTGGCTGCTGCCCCAGCGGCCCGACCTGAAGCTCGTCATCACGAGCGCGACGATCGACCCCGGCCGCTTCAGCGCCCATTTCGGCGACGCGCCCGTCGTCGAGGTCTCGGGCCGCACGTACCCCGTCGAGGTCCGCTACCAGCCGCCGGCCGACGAGACGGATCCCGTCGACGCGATCGGCGACGCCGTCGAGGAGCTGCTCGAAGACGCGCCCGGCGACGTGCTCGTCTTCCTCAGCGGCGAGCGCGAGATCCGCGACACCGCCGAGGCGCTCGCCGGCCGGCTGGCGCCGGACACCGCGGTCCTGCCGCTCTACGCGCGCCTCTCGCCGGCCGAGCAGCAGCGCGTCTTCAGGGCGCACAGCGAGCGCCGCGTCGTCCTCGCGACGAACGTCGCCGAGACGTCGCTGACCGTGCCGGGCATCGGCGCGGTCGTCGATCCGGGCACCGCGCGGATCAGCCGCTACAGCGCGCGGCTGAAGGTCCAGCGGCTGCCGATCGAGCCGATCTCGCAGGCGTCGGCGAACCAGCGGATGGGCCGCTGCGGGCGCCAGTCCGACGGCATCTGCGTCCGGCTGTACTCCGAGGAGGACTTCGCGCAACGGCCGGCGTACACCGACCCGGAGATCCTGCGCACGAGCCTCGCCGCGGTGATCCTGCAGATGGAGGCGCTGCGCCTCGGCGAGGTCGAGGACTTCGGCTTCCTCGACGCCCCCGACCGCCGCCAGATCCGCGACGGCAAGGCGCTGCTGCACGAGCTCGGCGCGCTCGATCCCGACGCGGCGAACCCGCGCAAGCGGCTGACCGCGCTCGGCCGGCGGCTCGCGCAGCTTCCCGTCGACCCGCGCATGGGGCGGATGGTGCTCGAGGCCGACCGCCTGGGCTGCGCCGACGAGGTGATCGTCATCGCGGCCGCGCTGTCGATCCAGGACCCGCGCGTGCGGCCGACCGAGAAGCGCGCCGAGGCCGACGAGCACCACGCCCGCTTCACGGACGAAAGCTCGGACTTCCTCGCCTACCTCAACCTCTGGCGCCACCTGCGCGCGCAGCAGAAGGCGCTGTCGCGCAACGGCTTTCGCAAGATGTGCCACGCCGAGTTCCTGCACTACCTGCGGGTGCGCGAGTGGCAGGATCTCGCGGGCTCGCTGCGCCGCTCCGCGCGCGCCGTCGGCGTGCGGCTCAACGAGGAGCCCGCCGCGCCGGACGAGGTGCACCGCGCGCTGCTCGCCGGCCTGCTCTCGCACGCCGGCCTGCGCGACGCCGGCCGCCGCGAGTACGAGGGCGCGCGCGGCGCGCGCTTCACGCTGTCGCCGGGCTCGGCGCTCGCCCGCAAGCCGCCGGCGTGGGTGATGGTCGCCGAGCTCGTCGAGACGACGCGCCTGCTCGGGCACACGGCGGCGCAGATCCAGCCGCGCTGGCTCGAGCCGCTCGCCGGGCACCTCATCAAGCGCACGTACTCCGAGCCGCACTGGGAGCGCAAGCGCGCCTCCGTCGTCGCGACCGAGCGCGCGACGCTGTACGGGCTGCCGGTCGTCGCCGGGCGCACGGTCGCCTACGGGGCGATCGATCCCGAGCTGTCGCGTTCCCTGTTCATCCAGCGCGCGCTGGTCGAGGGCGACTGGGCCGCGCGCCACCGCTTCCTCGACGACAACCGGCGCCTGCTGGAGGAGGTCGAGGAGCTCGAGCACCGCGCGCGCCGGCGCGACATCGTCGCGACCGAGGCGCAGCTCTACGACTTCTACGACGCGCGGATCCCGGCCGGCGTCGTGTCCGGCGCGCACTTCGACCGCTGGTGGAAGGACGCGCGGCGCGAGGAGCCGGCGCGGCTGACGTTCACGCGCGAGCTGCTCGTCGGCGAGGCCGGGATCGACCTGGAGGGACTGCCCGACGAGTGGCGCCAGGGCGACCTCGCGCTGCCGTTGACCTACCGCTTCGAGCCCGGCTCGGCCGAGGACGGCGTCACGGTGAACGTCCCGCTGCGAGCGCTCGCGCAGCTGCGCTCCGACGGCTTCGACTGGCTCGTGCCGGGCCTGCGCGAGGAGCTCGTCGTCGCGCTCATCCGCTCGCTGCCGAAGGACCTGCGCCGGCCGCTCGTGCCGATCCCGGAGACCGCGGCGCAGGTCGTCGCCGGCCTGCAGCCGGACGGCGGCGGGATCGTGGACGCGGTCGCGCGCGCGCTCGAGCGCGCGCGCGGCGTGCGCGTGGAGACAAGCCAGTTCGATCTCACGCGGCTGCCCGCGCACCTGCGGGCCCGCTTCGCCGTGCAGGACGAGGGCGGCGCGGTCGTCGCCGCGGGTGAGGACCTCGAGGACCTGCGCGAGCAGGTCCGCCCGCGGCTGCGCGCGCAGCTCGCCGAGCAGACCGCGTCGGTCGAGCGCAGCGGCCTGCGCGAATGGACGATCGGCGACCTGCCGCGCAGCATCGCACTGCCCGGCACCGGCGAACGCGTGCGCGCGTACCCGGCGCTCGTCGACGAGGGCGCGAGCGTCGGCGTGCGCGCGTTCGAGACGCCCGCCGCGCAGGCGGCCGCGATGCACGCGGGCACGCGGCGGCTGCTTCAGCTCACCGTGCCCTCGCCGCTGCGCGCGGTGCAGCGCGGCCTGGACAGCTCGGCGACCCTCACGCTCGCGGGCGCGCCGCACGGCGGCGGCGCGAGCGCGGTGCTCGAGGACGCGCTCGTCGCCGCGCTCGACGCGCTGATCGCGTCCGGCGGCGGCCCGGCGTGGGACGAGGCCGGCTTCGGCGCGCTGCGCGTGCACGTCGCCGAGCGGCTCGGAAGCGACCACGAAGGCCGTCGTCGCCGACGTCATCGCCGCGCTCGACGCCGCGGCGCAGCTGCGCCGGCGCCTCGACGAGCTGCCGGCCGACGCCGCGCTGCAGCCCGCGCGCCTGGACCTCGCGGCGCAGCTCGGCGGCCTCGTCCATCCCGGCTTCGCCGCCGCCGCGGGCGCCGATCGCCTGCCCGACGTCGTGCGCTACCTGCGCGGCGCCGGCCGCCGCCTGGACCGCCTGCCCGGCGCGATCGCCGCCGACCGCGACCGCATGAACGCGATCCACGAGCTCGAGCAGGAGTACCGCGCGCGCGGCGGGCGGGCCGCGGCGCCGGCGGTCCACTGGATGCTGCAGGAGCTGCGCATCGCGCACTTCGCCCAGGGCCTCGGCGTGCAGGGCAAGGCGTCGGCGAAGCAGATCCGCCGCGAGCTCGCAGCGACCGGTTGACGAGCGGCCGGACGGCGCGCGGGCGATCGCGCGCGCCGCATCCGCCACCTGTCCGCACAGCCTCAAGTCTCGCAGGGCACCGCCGACTAACGGGGCACTTCCATGGATCAGCCCGACTGCCCAGAGACCGACACGAAGGCCGCGCGGCGGCTCTGGCTGGCGCCGGACTGGACGCGCCCGGAGACCTGGCTCAGCGCGCTCGCCCGCTACATCGCGCACGCCCCCACCGACGGCTCGGTCTGCCTGTGCCTCGAGATCGGCGCGACCGACGCGACGCTCGCGACCGACCTCGCCGCGATCGCCTGCGAGACGCTCGCCCACGCCCGCGAGTTCGCCGAGGTGCTGCTCGTCGCCGAGGCGGTCGACCACCGCGAGGTCCTGCGCGTGCACAGCGGCGCCGACGTGCTCGCCGCGCTCGGCGCCTACGCGCCGGCGCCCGCGGGCGACGCCGGGCAGATCGTCGAGCGCGCGCGCCGCGGCAAGGCGCTGGCCGACGAGCTGCGCACGGTCGCCGATCACCACGCGATGACGCTGGGCGGCGATCCGTGGCTCGATCCGATCCCGCTCGTCACGGTGCAGATCTCCACCTGGAAGGGACACGAGCGCCTCGTCGCGCGCACGATCCCCTCGGTCCTCGAAGGCACCTACCCCAACGTCGAGGTGCTCGTCTGCTCCGACGGACCCGATCCCGCCGCACGCGCGGCGGTCGAGCAGATCGCCGCGCGCGACGCGCGCGTGCGCTACCTCGAGCTGCCCGAGCGTCCCAACCAGCCCGCGCACCCCTGGTCGGCCTGGGAGACGTGGGGCGTGCATGCCGCCAACCATGCGCTCGACGGCGCGCGCGGGCGCTTCATCGCGCCGCTGGACCACGACGACGAGTTCACCGCGACGCACATCGCCGATCTCCTCGCGCGCGCCCGGCAGGAGCGCGCCGACCTCGTTCACGGGCAGGCGCTGTGCGAGCAGCGCTCCGGCCCGCCGCACGTCGTCGGCCGCGCGCGGCTCAGCCCCAGCCAGGTGTGCCACGGCGCGGTCCTGTACTCCGACCGGCTTGCCCACATGCGCTACGACACGGCCTGCTGGCTGCTCGAGGAGCCCGCCGACTGGAACCTGTGGCGGCGCATGGAGCAGCTCGGCGCCGGCATCGCGCACCTGGACCGCGTCGTCCTCCTGCACGCCGCCGGCGCGACGACGACGTCGCTCGTTTCGACACCGCGCGCACGGCGGCGGACCTCGCCCGCGACGTGCTCGGCACGGACGCGGCGTGGTATCTCGACATCGAGTTCGCGGACGCCGACGCTGACACCGGCACTGAGGCGACCGCATGAGCGCCGGCCTCGATCTGCTCGTCGGCGGCACGCTCGGCGAATGGGCGCTGCGCAACGTCTCGCCCGCGCTCGTGCGCCAGGTCGTGTCGGTCGACGAGGCACTGGTCGCGCTCGCGCTCGGGCTCGGCCACGAGGTCTTCGCCGGCGACCCGCACGACGCGGCGTTCCAGCCCGCCCCCGCCGCGCTGTCGCTCGACTTCCCGCTCGTCCTGCGGCCCGCGCTGATCGCACGCTACGACGGCGCGATCTGGAACCTCCATCGCGGCATGCTGCCGTACGGGCGCGGGACGCACCCGATCTTCTGGGCGCTCTGGGAGGGCACGCCCGCCGGCGCCACGCTGCACGAGCTGACCGCCCGCGTCCATGGCGGACCGGTCGTCGAGCAGCGCGAGGTCGCCGTGCTGGCGTCCGACACGGGCGGCCAGCTGTCCGCGCGCGTCCGGGCCGCCGAGCGCGAGCTGTTCATGCGCTGGGCGCCGCGGCTCGCGGCAGGCGAGCGACCCGTTGCGACGCCGCAGCCCTACGCCGGCGGCACGTACCACGAGCTCGCCGAGTTCGAGTTCCTGCGCGACGAGGGTCACTACGAGGTCCCGCGCGCCGAGCGCCAGCGCCTGGAGCGCTGCCTCGCCTTCCCGCCGCCGCAGCAGCCGCCGTCGGTGCCCCGATGAGCGTCGTCGAGGTCATCGAGCGGATCGCCGAGCTGCGCGCCGGGCTCATCCCGGCGGCGCTGAAGGCGCCGCCGGTCGCCCCGGGCTCCGGCGCCACGTTCTCCGCGGCTTTGCAGTCCGCGGGCGCGGCCGCCCCGCTGACCGCGGCCTCCGCGATTGCTCCCGGCCCCGGCGGCGGCGGCCTGCTCGCCGCCGCACAGCGCGAGGTCGGGGTCGCCGAGCAGCCGCCCGGCTCCAACGACGCGCCGCGGATCGCCCAGTACCGGCAGGCGACCGCGGGCAGCGGCGTCGGTCCGTGGTGTGCCTACTTCACCTCCTGGGCGGCACGCGAGGCCGGCATGCCGCTCGGCGAGAGCGGTCAGGGCTTCGGCTCCGTCGATGCGCTCAACGCCTGGGCGCAGCGCGCCGGCCGCGCGGTCCCCAACGGCACCGGCGTCGTCCCGCGCCCCGGCGACCTCATCGTGTGGGACGAGCACATCGGCGTCGTCGAGTCGGTGCTGCCCAACGGGTCGGTGCAGACGATCGAGGGCAACTCGTCCGACCAGGTCTCGCGCCGCACGCACGAGCCCGGCAGCGCGCTCGGCTACGTGCGGATGGGGTAGCGCGGGAGCCCGCGGCGCCGGATCTTTGCGGTAAATGGGCGTACATCGCCCACCAGTGGCCACAATTGGCGGCGATCGGCCCGACTGGCCAAAATTGACTGTGTGTCGTATCCCACACCAATGTCGTGCCGATATTGTGTCATAGTCAATGGTGACCCGGGTGCAGGGGCGGTCCGGGCGCATGGGGGCACGATCGCGGTGCTGTCACCGCCAGCCCTGGGCAACGCACGCTGCATACGATGCGGTCATTCGTCGTCTACTTGCGGACAGGTACGGATGCTGAGGCCTGCGGTGAGCCCGGTGGTTGCGTCTGGTCTTGGTAACCACGTCGAGAGGTTCCGTCATGCTCGCTACTCACACGCCACCCGTGCCCCACGCCGCCTGCCTCGATGAGTTGCTGAGCGCCAGCATGCCGCGCACCACTCCCTACCTTGCGGCACACCTGGAGGCCGGCGCGGTCTTCGCCGCCAAGGGTGGATGGCTGCGACCAACCCACTTCGTCGATCCCGTCGCAGAGCAGCTTGCCTGCCGCGAAGCGGTTGCGCTGTTCGACGTCCATTCCATGGGCAAGATGGCGATCTCGGGCCCCGGGGCGGATGTCCTCATCGAGCGCGTGGCAGCGAACACGCCACCATCGGAGGTGGGCGGCGCCGTGTACACCACGCTGTGCAACCGCTCGGGTCGCATGATCGACGATGTCGTGATCTATCGGTGCACGGACGAGTGGTTCGTCATGTGCGGCACGGTGTCGCGCAGGGTCGTCGCCGAGCACCTGCGGTCCTGCGGCGACGGACTGCAGGTCACCGTCCGCGACGTGACGGCCGAGCGCGCCTACATGGCACTGCAGGGCCCGCGCGCCTGGGACGTCCTGTCGCTGTGGCTCGACGGCCGCCGCGACGACGTCCAGCGCCTGCGGTACTACAACTGCGTCGAGCTCGACATGACCGACCATCACAGCGGCCTCGATTGGTGTCTCGTGTGCCGCACCGGTTACACGGGTGAGCTGGGCTTCGAGCTCATCGTCCCGATCGACCAGGCGCTTTCGGTCTGGCAGTCGCTGCGCGAGGTCGGGCGGCCGTTGGGCCTGGTACCGGCAGGCGCAGCGGCGCTGCAGGCACTGCGCACCGAGAAGGGCTACCGTGGCTTTGGAGCCGACATCGATCGCACGATGACGCCCGCGGAGGCAGGATTGGGCTGGACGGTACGCGTCGCCGGACGCTCGGTGATCGGCCAAGAGGTGCTCGAGCAGCAGTCCAGCTCGCCTGCCGACCACTGCCGCGTCTGGTCGGTGATGACAGGCGCCGACATCCCGGTGGGCGCCCGGGTCATGCGCGCCGACAGCGAAGAGGTCGTCGGCCAGATCACGTCAAGCGCGCATAGCCCCACGCTTGACCGTCACGTCGGCATCGCGCGTTTCACTATCCCGGGGTGGCCCGGCGAAACGCCGCTGCGCGTGGGTCTGGACGGCGTGGCATCTCACTCGATCACGGTCGGCCGTGGCGGCTTCCTGGATCCCAAACGCGCCCGACTGACGGTCGAGCTGCACTAGATTTCGAGCGGGTACGCCACCGCCACCGCGGACCGCACGACCTCGATGGGATGGGCCCGGGATCTAGCAGTGCGGTCACCCGTACCACCGGACACGGGCCACCCGTACGGCGCGTCGGTCGCGGCGCTGGTGCAATAGCGCCGTGCGCGTTCTCATGACCACCCGGGGCAGCGCCGGCCACGTCCTCCCGCTCGCGCCGTTCGGGCATGCGGCCTGCGGGCGGGCCACGAGGTGCTCGTCGCCGCGCAGCGCCAGCACCGCGGCAACGTCGAGCGCGCCGGCCTGCCTTCGCGCCGGTCGCAGAGCCGGCCCGCCGACGAGTGGATGCCGCTGCTCGGGCAGTTCGCGCAGCTGAGTCGACGCGGCCAACGCCGTGATGATCGGCGAGTTCTTCGCCCGGCTGGACACGCGGCGGCGCTTCCCGGGCTGCGGAGATCGTCGAGACCTGGCGGCCGGACGTCATCGTCCGCGAGAGCTGGGAGTTCGCCTCCACGGTCGTCGCCGAGCTGTATGAATCCCGGTCGTGCGCGTCGGGCTCGGGCTCGCCGCGGTCGAGGAGTTGACGATCCGCCTTCGCCGCGCCGGCGCTGGACGACGCGCGTGCCGATGCCGGCCTGCCGCCCGATCCCGCCGGCGACCGACTGCGCGACACGCCGTACTTCACGATGGTCCCCGCGCCGCTGGACGACGCCGCGGACCGACGCCGCGACAGACGCTGCGCTTCGCGCACGGCCGCTCCGCGGGAGACGCGGCGGGCACCCGCTCCGGCGCCGCCAGCGCTGCCGCTGCCGCCTGGTGGCCGGGCAACGACGATCCGCTCGTCTACCTCACGTTCGGCTCGGTCACCGCGGGCGCGCACATGCCGTACTTCCCGGCCCTGTACCGCGCGGCGATCGAGGCGCTCGCGCCGCTGCGGGCCCGCATCCTCGTCACGATCGGCGACGAGCCGCGACCCGGCGAGCTCGGCCCGCTGCCGGCCAACGTCCACGTCGAGCGCTGGGTGCCGCAGGACGCCGTCGCGGCCGCACGCGGCCGCGATCGTCTGCCACGGCGGCTACGGCTCGACCCTCGGCGCGCTGCGCCATGGCCTGCCGCTCGTCGTTCTGCCGCTGTTCAGCACCGATCAGTGGGCCAACGCGGCCGCGGTCGCCCGTGTCGGCGCTGGCATCGCCCTCGACGCCGAGCGCGACACGCGTCGCGTCCTCGGCCTTCCCGGCGCCGCCACGCTGGAGGCGCTCGGCCCGGCGGTGCAGCGCCTGCTGACCGACGCCTCTACCGCCGCGAGGCCCAGCGCATCGCCGCTGCCGCCGACGCCGCACCGCCCGTCGATCGCGCGGTCGGCGCGCTGGTCGCGATCGCGGCCCTGCACGCGCCCGCGTCGCCGCGGT
>CAVSHS010000028.1:0-7596 GCA_963727785.1 uncultured Solirubrobacteraceae bacterium | reverse complement strand
TCCACTATCGGCAACTAGGGAGCCATGCCAAGGATCGAGGTCCAGCCCGACCTGTTGAGCGAGGGCGCCGCGCGGCAGTCCGCGCTGGCGGCGCGACTGCACGGCGCATCGGCTGAGCTCCGGTCGGCCACGGCTTCGGCGGCGTCCGCAGCGGGCGACGCGTCCGCCGCCGGGGCGATACAGGCCTACGGCCAGGGATGGTCGTCGGCGCTGGACGCGCTGGCTGCCGCGGTCGACGCGCTCGGCGCGAACCTCGGTGCGGCGGCCGAGGCGTACTCCGCGACCGAGGGGGCGGTCGTGTCGGCGTCCAAGGCGCGATAGCGATGCCGGAGAGCTTCGCGGGGATCGAGGTTCCCCAGGGGGAGCCTGACACGCTGCGATCCGCCGCCAAGCGCCTGTCCACGGTCGCGGACGAGCTCGGGACGGCGGCGCGGGAGATGCACGGCATGCCGGCGCACATCGGCGCGTGGGCGGGTCCGGCAAGCGTGGCATATGCCGATTCGTGTCTGACCAGCAGCGGCGCGGTGCGTGCCGCCGGACACGCCACGGATGCTGCATCCGTCGCCCTGCGCCGGTTCGGAGAGGGCCTCGAGGACACCCAGCGCCAGGCGCGCCACGCGATCGCACAGGCGCGCGATGCACAGGCTCGCATCGAGCGCGCCGAGCACACGATCGCAGACGCCCGCGCACGTGCGACGGACGCGGCGGCGCGCAGCGCTGCCGCGACCGCCGAGCTCGCGCTTCCGACCGGGCTGGGCATGCCTTCACCGTCCGCGCTGGCGCAACGGTCAAGCGCGCAGTCCGACGCCGCCGCGGCCGCCGCCCACGAGACCCACGCGCGGCATGAGCTCGAGCGGGCGCACGAGGATCTGCGCCGCGCCCAGGCGGCGGGACGGCGCGCCGAAGAACACGCGCGGGCGCTCGCACGGGCGGCGGCCGCGGCGTTCGAGTCCGCCGGCGGCGGGCAATCTGCGGACGCGCCGGGCGCCCTCTCCGGCGGGAACCGTGCGAACGGGCTGGCGCCGTTTCTGCGGCTGCTCGGCACGCCTGCTCCCGGCGTGGCCGCCGATGTGGTGACGGGTGCCCTCGAGGCGGCGGCGGACCGCCTCTCAGCGGCGGCCCGGGCGGTGGTCGCGCCGTACGCCCGCGCCGGCGGATGGGTCGCGGGCCACTACCGCAGAACGCCGTCCGGTGGCAGGACGTGGGTGAAACCGCACTACCGCGCCGGCGGGGACGTCTCGGGATACACCCGGGCGACCGCGGCATCCAAACGGCTGGCCAGGTTCGGGCGATATGCCAAGGGCACCGGCGGCGTCCTCGCCTTCGCGTTCGCGGGCGCGGGCCAGGTGGGCAAGGATGTCGACCGCCGGGACCTGAGCACGACGGACAAGGTGGGGCGTGCCGCCGGAGCAAGCCTGTACGGGGGCGGCGCGTCGGTGGCCGGCGGCATCGCCGGCGCGGAGGCCGGGGCCGCGCTGGGCGCGGCTGTCGGCAGCGCGGTTCCCGTGATCGGCACGGCGATCGGGGGGACGGCGGGAGCGCTCATCGGCGGCGTGGTCGGCAGCGGCGTCGCGGGCCTCGTCGCCGACAAGACCAACGCGCTGGCCGTCGACGCGGGCGAGGCGGTCGCCAACGCGGCCGTCGACGGCGCGAAGGGCCTCGCGAAGGGCGCCAAGGGCGTCATCGACGACATCAATCCGTTCTGATGCTCGCCGGAATCCTCGCGCTCGTCATGTCAGCGATGTGCCTCGTCGGTGCGGTACTGGCGTGGAGCGGCCGCTGGCGCAGCTGGACGCGGAAGTTTCTCTGGAGCCTCGGCGCCATGCCGATCACCTTGCTTCCCGGACTGGCCGCCGGTTCGCTCGCCGGTGGCCTGGCGTCCCTCGGCGTCATCTCCTCCTCCTCTGCGTTCGGAGCGGCATGCCTTGCGGTGCTGGCCGCCGGCGTCCTGCTGTGGATCGTCACACCCCGGGGGTGGGGTCCGCGCTGGTTTCGCGAACGCGATCGCTCGGCTCCGCCGGACCTCGGCGATCCGGCCACCGCCGTCGCCGTCGCCGCGGTTCGCGCCACCGCACCCACCGATGAGCGCCCGGCCCGATCGCGCGCGCCGGTCGCACTCGGTCCCCCGCTCAAGCGCTGGCGCGGCAGCTGGATCGCCGGCCCGGAGACCGATCCGGCGGCGCACGGCCTCACCCACGCGGGGGCGGTGGAAGGACATCTGGAGCTGCACCGGGAGGCCGTCTCGTTCGTGGCATACCGCGTCGAGGATCTCCTGCGCGAGGTCCCGACGGTCATGACGATCATGGCGAGCGACCTGCGCGCCGTCCGGGTCGTGCCGCGGGGAGCGGGAGCGGACGGACGTCCGGCGCCGGCGGCAGGGCCGCGCTCGCTGTTCTCCCGGCTCGTGCTCGACACCGGCGACCGCGCCTACCTGTTCGAGGTCCAGGCTGCGGGGCGCGCCGCGCGACGGATCGGCGACGAGTTCGGCGTCGGGGCGAGCTCATGACCACCCCGCCCCAGGCTTTTCACCACCCGTCCCTGGGCTTCTCGCTCGAGCTTCCCCCGGGGACCGAGGTGCTGGACGGCTTCCCTGCAGCCGCGCTCGTCGCTGCCGAGCCGTTCGATCCGGCGGCCGCGTTTCGCGCCAACCTCGTGGTGACGGTCGAGGAGCTGGTCGGCGCCGACAGCGTCGGCGCGTACACGGACGCGAGCCTCGCCGTGCAGGCGGCCGCGCTCGTGGACTTCAGGCTCATCGACCGCGAGCCGGTGACAGTGGGTGAGGACGAGGGGACGCGGACCCTCGCCCACCACGACGTCGACGGTCAGGCCGTGGTGCTCGAGCAATGGCGGTTGATCGCGGGGAACCGGGGCTACACGCTGACGGCATCGTGCTGGACGCTGGACTACGACGTGCTGGCCGATGTGTTCGCGACCAGCGCGGAGACGTTCGCCGCGTGATGCCGGCCGCTGCACCGGCAATGCGCGCTCCCGCCGCGCGGCTGATCGTGTCCGACGCGGAGCTTGCGGCGCTGCTCGAGCTGGCGCGCGGGGGCGCCCCGAACGCGGAGGACCTGGCCGGCCCGACCGCCGCGGGATGGGTCGTCGGCGAACTGCCCGCCGGTGTGCTCGCCGACGGCCTCGCGGCGCTGCTCGCCCCGGTCTGCGAGCTCGAGCTGCAGCGCGGCGCCCGCCGCGGCCACGGGGCGGTCGACGCAAACTGCGCGACGCTGATCGTCCCGGGGACCGAGCACGGCACCCATCAGCTCGTGGTCGTCACCAGCGCGTTTCTGCCCGATGTGCTGAGCCGGCTGAACGATCTCTCGCCACGAACGAGCGTGCCGCCGGCGGTGCGGCTGCGCTATGCGGCGGGCGACCTCACGCGGATCCTGGCCTCGCGCGACGCCGACCTCGCCGCCGAGCTCGCCGGCGACGAGGGGGCGCACGCCGCCGCGCAGCTCGTCTCGACATTGCGCGAGCACTGGCGCGTGGAGGCGCGCTGGACGCCTGCCGGCTCCTCAGCGGGACGGCGCGCCGTGGAGGTGCTCGACAGCGACGGCGGCGTCTGGCTCGTCGTGCCTGACGGCGCCGCGGTGGATCTGCTCCCGTGCACGCCCACCACGGTCTTCCGTCAGCTCATCGGCCTCCTGCCCGATCGCAGCGAGGTTGCGCTCCCGACCACCTGAGGTCGCCATCCAGTGGGCCGCTACGCTCGCATCGAGGAGATCTTCCAGGTCGCTCCGACCTTCTCGAGCTCCAGCGTGTCCGTCTTCTTGTTGGAGCCCACCTGGGAGGTCACCTGGGCCGTCGCGGTGGTGCCGCTGATCGACACGTCGTCGACCGTCAGGTCCAGTGAGTCGGCGTCCTTGAAGGCCTCCTTGACCGCCGTCAGGCAGTTCATCCCCTTCTTCTTCAGCGCCGCGAGCAGGCTGTCGCTGAGGAGCTTCGTGCACAGATCGTCGGCGTGGTCCTTGCGGGCGGCCTGCTCGACGTTCTCGACGGTGGTCGCGACGTCGCGCTTGGCGCCGCTGAAGTCCTTCGCGGAATCGCGCGGCGCGGCGCCGCACGCGGACAGCACGAGCGCCAGAACACAGAGCACGACGACCGGTCTCATCGGCCGGGAGCCTATCTAGACTGCCCTGCGATGGCCCCGGAGACCACGCCCTCAGCACAGCCGATCCCGCGCGGGCGCCACGCGCCACCGCTGGAGGTGCGCCTCGAGGTGCAGAAGCACCGGCTGTTCGACGCCGCCGCCATCGTCTTCTCGAAGGTCGGCTACGCCGAGGCGAGCGCGGAGGCCATCAGCCGTCAGGCCGGGATGTCGAAGGCCACGTTCTACGAGCATTTCGCCAACAAGGAGGAGTGCCTCGTCGCGCTCTTCGAGTACGCCACGGCGACGCTCCTCGAGGAGCTCGTCACGGCCTCGCGCGGTGCTGAGCGCAACTACGAGGAGCGCCACAGCGCGGGCCTGCACGCGATCCTCAAGTCGATGGAGCGCAACCCCGCGATGGCCCAGGCGATCCTCGTCGAGACGGTCGGCGCCGGTCCGCGCCTGGCCGAGCTGCGGCTCGCCGCGCTCGGCGGCTTCGCGCAGGTCATGTACGACCAGACGGTGCGTGCGGCCGAGCTGACCGGCGGGCCGGCGTTCGCCTCGCCCGACGACGCGTTCGCGATCGTCGGTGCGGCGTTCGAGCTCGTGTCGCGGCAGCTGCGCACCGGCGAGCCGGAGCGCCTGCTCGACCTGCAGCCGCTCATCGAGCGCCTCATCATCGGCCTCCTGTCCCAGCCGCCGCACGATTGAGCCAGGACGCGCTGCAGCAGCTCGAGCGCGAGATCGTCGAGTGCCGGCGCTGCCCGCGACTCGTCGCGTGGCGCGAGCTCGTGGCGCGCGAGAAGCGTGCCGCGTTCGCCGATCAGGAGTACTGGGGACGGCCGATCCCCGGCTTCGGCGACCCGGGCGCCCGCGTGATGATCTTCGGGCTCGCGCCCGCGGCGCATGGCGCCAACCGGACTGGCCGCGTGTTCACCGGCGACCGCTCGGGGGACTTCCTGTTCGCCGCGCTGCATCGCACGGGGTTCGCCAACCAGCCCGTCTCGTTGCACGCCGGCGACGGCCTCGAGCTGTCCGACGCGTGGATCACGGCCGCCGTGCGCTGCGCCCCGCCCGCGAACAAGCCGACCCCGCAGGAGCGCGACACCTGCCTGCCCTACGCGCAGCGCGAGCTCGAGCTGCTGCCCGGCGTGGACGTGATCGTCTGCCTAGGCGCGTTCGCCTGGGATGCCGCGCTGCGCCTCCTCGCCGCGCGCGGCGTCGCGGTCCCGCGGCCGCGGCCGCGCTTCGGCCACGCCGTCGAGCTCCAGCTGCCCAGCGCCCCGCTGCTGCTCGGCTGCTTTCATCCCAGCCAGCAGAACACGTTCACCGGCAAGCTGACACCGCCGATGATCGACGCCGTGCTCCTGCGCGCGCGGGCGCTCGCCGGGCTCAGCCCGCCGGCTTGACCGCCTTCGCGAGCTGCTCGCCACGGATGTGCCGCGGCTCGTAGCCGGTGAACTGGATCGAGAGCTGGCCGCCGGCCCTGGCCGCGGCGGGCGGGAGCGCCGTCGCGAGCGACCAGGCGCCGCGCGTGATCTTCGCCTTGTACTGCACGAACGCGACGCCCGCGCCCGCGGCGTAGCCGAGCCGGACCGACACGACGCCGCGCGCCCGCCGCGAGATCGAGCCGGACACGAGCAGGCGCCCGCGGCCGTCGATCCGCGACGAGCGCAGCACGAGCCCGGCCTTGCCGCCGCCGGCGCGCAGGGTGAGGCGGTCGGGCTGCACGGTCGCGTCGCCGCCGTAGCTCATGGTGAGGATCCCCGTCGACTTGCGGCGCTGGGATGCCGGCAGCGCGCGCGCGATGCGGATCGCCGCGTCCCTGATCGGCGCGGTGAAGCGCGTCGTCCGCCCCGCCGAGCGGTAGCTGACGGCAACCGTTCCGCGTGCCCTCGCGGTGATCCCTGCGAGCACGTCGAGCCGGCCGGCGCGGACCGCCGCGCGACTGAGCTCGAGCTTCGCGGGCGCGCGCGGCGCCGGCGCTGTCGGCGGCGGGGGCGGGGCGGGCGGCGGGGGTGGAGCAGGCGCGAACGGGCGCGCGACGACGGTGATCGTCGCGGTCGCCGTCGCCGACTGGTTGGTCCGTCCGACGCCCTGTACGTGAACGCGTCGCGACCGGTGAAGCCGGCGTCGGGGGTATAGGTGAACGACCCGTTGGGCGCCAGCGCAAGGGTCCCGTTCATCGTTCCCGACGCCAGCGCGGCGCTCAGCGCGTCGCCGTCGGGGTCGGTGTCGTTGGCGAGCACGCTCGTGCCGGCGAGCGTCGCGCCGCTCACCGCGCTGTAGGCATCGTCGGCGGCCGACGGGGGCAGGTTGCCGACGGCGATGCGGACGGTCGCCGGCTGCGCGGAGGACAGCGGGGGCGTCCCGCTGTCGCGTGCGCGGTAGCTGAACGAGTCCGAGCCCGTGAAGCCCTGCTGCGGCGTGTAGGTGAAGGTCCCGTCGGCGGCCAGCACGACCGTCCCGTGGAGCGGATCGCTCTCCTTGACCGCCACCATCGCGTCGCCGTCCGGATCGCTGTCGTTGGCGAGCACGCTGGCGCCGTGGAGCACCTGGTTGCCCCCTACCGAGGCGTCGTCGTCGACCGCCAGCGGCGCGCGGTTGGGGCACTGATCCCCGGCCGGCCTGATGCCCCAGGCATACAGCGTTCCGGAGTCCTCGGCGGGGAAGTCGTCGATGACGGTCAGCGTCCACGCGCCCTGCCGGTCCTCGCCGTCGAAGACCGACAGCGGCTCATCGGGGCGATAGCGACCGGTGTAGCCGCCGGGTGGATTCGTCGCCGGGATGTCCTCGATCG
The DNA here is from genome assembly GCA_963727785.1 of uncultured Solirubrobacteraceae bacterium. Classification (GTDB taxonomy): domain Bacteria; phylum Actinomycetota; class Thermoleophilia; order Solirubrobacterales; family Solirubrobacteraceae; genus CADCVQ01. Next base: position 709 of record CAVSHS010000028.1, on the reverse strand, counting down.
GCGTCGTGGCGTCGTCGTCGAGCACGAGGTCGACGAACTCGTCGCCGCTGGCGCCGTCCGTGCCCGCGCCGGGGCGGTCCATGAGCGTGACGGTCTTCGTGCCGGCGGGGTTCGTGAGCCGTACGACGAGATCGCCGACCCACGTGTGAGCGAGCCTGGGGATGCGGACCTCGAGATCGTCCACCGGCCCGGCGCCGGCGAACGTCAGGGTCGAGTCGACGCCGGCGCTCGCGATGGGGATGACCTTCGGCACGTCCTCGCTGGACTTGCTGCCGATCGGCACCTGCAACGGGATCGAGAACGCGCTGCCCTCGTTCGTCGTCATCGCGAGGTCCAGTGCGACGGCGGAGTCGCAGCTCGCGCTCGCCGGGATCGTGACGCGAAACGGCACGACGTTTCGACGCCGACAGCCCGGCGCCGATACTCCGTCCATGTGGCAGTCGGCTGGCCGATCGTCACACCCCCCACGCTCGTCTGCTCCGCACGCCGCCGATCCCCGTCGTGGCCGTCGCGAACGGGTTGCGCAACCGCTCGCTGAGGCTGATCGTCTCGCCCGGCTCGGGCACGTCGTCGCCGTCGCCCTGCGGACCGGGATCGCTGACAGTCGTCGACTCGTGCGCCAGCCGCGGCGGAAGGTCGAACGCCTCGGTCGCGGTCGTCGCCGCGCTGCTCGTCGTCGCGGCGCTGAAGCCCATGCCGCGCGCCGCGA
>CAVSHS010000027.1:0-9370 GCA_963727785.1 uncultured Solirubrobacteraceae bacterium | reverse complement strand
TGCACGCCCAGCGGCTTCGACGTCTCGACGATCTCGAGTCCCCACCCGCCGACGCGTCGAAATCGCGATGCGCAGCGCCGGCTCAAAGCCCGAGCCCTGTCGATGGCCTCGACGCGGAGGCGGTCGTCATCCAGACGGCCAGCAGCGTGACTCGGCCCGGCTCGTGGCGCAGGGCAGATCGCCAGCTCGCCGTCCGCAACTCGGCATCTCCAGCAGGTCAGGATCGACGCGCTCGGCGTACGAGCGTCTCAGCGTGCGCCGTGCGAACGCCGGGCGCGGTCTCGGCACGCGGCAGCTCGACCCCGAGCTCGACCTCGTCAACCGAACCCAGCACGTCCCTTCCGTCGTCGTGCAGCGTCCCGCTACCCGAGCTCTGCCGCTGCAACAGCGGAGGACCGAATCCGCGCATCTCTCGTGCGGCTCAGCCCATAAAGATGTGCGACATGCCAACCTGGGTCACGGCTGACGTTCACATAGGCACAAAGTTCGCGCGTCCGGGCAGCACGAGATTGCTCGAGTTCTCCGGCTCGTGGCCGATCTACAGGAGGTTTCATCGTGCTACTCGTGTTGCCGGCCCCATCGATCTGTGCCGCAGCCGCAGTCTCAAGGCCAGCCGGTTGCTCATGCGTGCGCGATGGTGGCTGCTCCTCGTCGTGGTCTGCGCGATCGCGTTCACGCTGCTTGTCAACGTGACATCGTTCCTGCGCTTCGCGTACCGCAACCCGTCGTTGCACGTCGCCGTCGAGACGGCAGCTGCGCTGATCTCGCTGCTGGCGGCGCAGTTGATGTACGGCCGCTTCCGGCGCAGCCTGGACCGCGGCGATCTGCTGCTGACGGCGGCGCTCGTGCTGTTCTTCGGCGCGAACCTGCTGTTCTCGGCGATTCCCGCGATGGCGAACCTCGGGCCGGGGGTGTTTGACACATGGGGCTCCGCCGCCGCCGGGGCGTTGGCGGCGGCGCTGCTCGCCGCCGGTGCGTTCGCGGCGCCGCGAACGATCCGGCGGCCGACCGCGGCGACTCGCCGCGTCGTCGGTCTGTGCGGGCTGGCGCTGCTCGTCATCGCGATCGCGACCGGCGGTGGCGGGCGACTGGCTGCCGCGCACGATCGCGCCGGACCTGTCTCCGGGGGGATCGTCGCGGCCGCACATCGTCGGCGAGCCGGCGGTGCTCGCCCTGCAACTCCTCGTCATGGGGTTCTTCGCCGCGGCCGCGTTCGGCTTTGCCCGCGGCGCCGAACGCACGCACGACGCGCTGACGCTGTGGTTTGCGATCGGCGCCACGCTCGCCACCTTCGCTGGGCTGAACTACGTGCTCTTTCCGTCGCTGTACTCGGACTTCTTCTACGCGGGCGACGTGCTGCGGCTGGGTTCTTCGTCGCGCTGCTGATCGGCGGCGTGCAGGAGATCCGTGTCGCGCAGCGACAGCTTGAGCAGGCGGCCGTGCTCCACGAGCGCCAGCGGCTCGCGCGCGACATCCACGACGGCATGGCGCAGGACCTGGCGTTCATCGTGCAGCAGGCCGGCGAGCTGGCCGGGCGCAACGGTGCCCCGCAAGCTGTGGGCGACATCGGGACCGCGGGGCGCCGCGCACTCGACGAGTCGCGCGGCGTGATCGCCGCGCTCGTGCGCCCGACCGACGAGCCGCTGGCCGAAGCGCTCGTGCGCGTCGCCGAGGAGGCGGCCGGGGTCTGGGGGCCACGGTCCAGGCGTCCGCGATACCCGGGCCTGGAGCTGCCCGCGCCGGCGCGCGAGGCCGTGCTGCGGATCGTCGGGGAGGCGGTGACGAACGCGGCGCGTCACGGGCAGGCGCAGCGCATCCGCGTCGAGCTGTCCGAGCACCCGGAGCTGCACGTGCGCATCGTCGACGACGGCGTCGGCTTCGACGCGTCGCTGCGGCAGCGCGACGGTCGCCACGGGATCATGGGCATGCGCCAGCGCGCCGAGCAGATCGGGGCGCAGCTGCGCGTGCAGTCGCGACCGGGGGCGGGACGGAGATCGTCGTGGTCCTGCCGTGAGCGACGTCAGTCGCGTGCTGCTGGCCGAGCCCGACGCGCCGACGCGCGCCGGGATCAGGCTCGCGCTCGAAGCCGATGGCTTCGAGATCTGCTCCGAACCGCTCGACGCGAGCGCCGCCATCGACGACGCCCTGCGCGACCGGCCTGATGTGTGCCTCATCGACGAGAACCTGCGGGGCGGCGCGATCGTGGCGGTCGACGCGATCTATCGGCGGCTGCCCGACACCAAGCTCGTGATGCTCACCGACCGCGACGAGCCGAAGTCCCTGCTCGCGGGGATCCGCGCGGGAGCCTCGGGATATCGTGCGCACCGACCTCGATCCCGCCCGCCTGACGGCGACGATCCGCGGGGTGCTGGCCGGCGAGGCCGCGATCTCGCGGCGCCTGATGTCTCGCCTGCTCGAAGCCTGCGCACGCGCGAGCGCGGCCGCTCGGCGCCGACGACGCCGGGCGGGCCGTCGATGACCGATCGCGAGCTCGAGGTGCTCGAGCTCATGGCAGAGGGCCTGCGGACGAGCGAGATCGCCCCGCACCTCTCGATCGCTGAAGCCACCGTGCGCCGCCACGTGTCCTCGGCCGTCGCAAGCTCGGGGTCGCCGACCGGGCCGCGGCGATCGGCGTGCTGACCGGTCGGCTATGCGTATGAGCGCGGCTGGCCCGGGTGGCCCATTGCGGGCGACACCACCTGGATGTCAGCCTCGTGAGATGAGACCCGACCTTGCCACGATGACTGCCCGGGTAGCGGAGCTGCGCGAGGTGTCGGAGGCCTCCAGCGCCACCGAGGTGCTCCTGGCACAGATCGAGGACCGGCTGACCGAAGGGTACGCATGGGCGCTGACCGGCGACGCTTGGTCGATGCGGCCCGAGCAGCGCCTGCACGAGCTCCGCAGCGACACGCTCGTCGTCGTCGATGACCGCGATCGTCGCGGCTCGCGCGCGAGCACCTTCGCTTCCGCCGCGACCTCACCGCGTTGCGGCGCGAGCTGGCGGCGCTGCGACGCGAACGCGATCGCTTGCGCGCGGACTGGCGCGTCCGGTCAGGCTGAGCGCGCGTTCGGTCGTCGGCGAGGCCCAGCCGCACGGCCAGTACGGCCGCCTGGATGCGATTGTCGACGCCGAGCTTGCTCAGGGTGCTCGACACGTGGTGCTTGATCGTGCCCGTGCTGAGGTGCAGGCGCCTGCCGATGTCGCTGTTGTCACAGCCGGCGACGACGAGGCGCAGCACCTCGAGCTCACGCGGCGACAGCTTGGCGCGGCGGCGGCGGCGCATCCGGCGGGCCGTGGCGGCGTAGCCGCGCGAGCAGGCTCCGGCCACCGCGGGAGCGACCAGCGACTGCCCGGCGGCGGCGGCGCGGATCCCGCGGACGATCTAGGCAGCGTCGCGTCCTTGAGCAGGTAGCCCGCCGCGCCCGCGAGGACGGCGTCGAGCACCGCGTCCTCGTCGTCGCTGACGGTGAGCATGAGCACCGCCGTCTGCGGCGAGACCTCACGCAGCGCGCGCGTCGCGTGCACCCCGACATTCCCGGCATGTTGACGTCCATCACGACGACGTCCGGGCGCAGCTCGGCGACCCGCTGCACCGCCTCCTCGCCGCGGCGCGCGTCGGCCACCACCTCCAGCGCGTCCTGGTCCTGCAGCAGCCGGCGCAGCCCGCTGCGAAACAGGTCGTGATCGTCGACGACGATGACGCGCAACGGCACGTCCGCGGGCGCCATCAGACCATCGTCGTGCATCCACGCACCGTCTTCCCCTGCACACGACGAGCATAGCCGCTGTCGATCAGCGCGTTATCAGATAAAGAGCATTCTCGGAAAACGGTGGCGGTCGTCGTAGTTCGCCCCGCTCGACCCTGGCGCGGGCCGACGTTCCAGGAGATCCACCGCAGCGTTCATGTACGTGCACGGAGACCGGCCCGGTGGCCGATGTGCAAGACCGCCCGCGCAGTGCATCTTGGTCCAGCAGGAAGCAGCCCCGCACCGAGCCACCTCGGGCGAGCACTCACCCTCAAGGAGGAACACCATGTTTCATTTCACCAGAAGCGCGTGTCGTCGCGGCCGTCGTCGGATCGCTGGCCCTGAGCGTCGGGGCATACGCATACTTCACCGCTGCTGGCACGGGAGCGGCTCGGCGACGGCCGGCTCGACCACGCCGGTCACGATCGCCCAGACCAACACACTGGCCGCGCTGTACCCAGGCACCGCCGAGGGCGTGGACCTCGCCATCACGAACCCCGGCTCGGCTCCCCGTATGTCGGCTCGGTGCACCTTGTCAGCATCACCGCTGACGCGAGCACAGCGGGTGTGTCGTGACCGTGTCGGGCAACGAGCCCGCATTCACGATGGCCGACGTTTCGGTCAACGACAGGATCGCCCCCAACGCCACAGTGTCGAAGACCGGGTCGCTGCGATGAACGACACCAGCTTCAACCAGGACACCTGCCAGGGCGCGACCCTGACGCTCGCGTTCTCCAGCAACTAACACGAACGCACAAGTTCCGCTGGGGGCCCGCTCACGCGGCCCCAGCGCCGTGGACAGAAGCGCCAAACCGTTCGTCCCGAACAGAGGCACGTGCCACCATGATCAGCCGCCTGACAACGACAGCGAAGAGCGCCAGGCGTGGATGCCTCTGGCGCTGCTCGGTGTCCTTGCGTCAGTGGCTGGGCGGCGTGGACCGCCCTGGCGACCAGCGGGCCGCCGACGCCGAGGATCATCTCCTCGCCGGCGAACCCGACGAACGCGACGTCGGCGACGTTCACCTACTCGTCGTCCGGCGCGACCGGGTTTCAGTGCAAGCTCGACGCCGCCGCCGCGTTCACGACCTGCCCGACGCACGGGATCACGTACTCGGGATTGGCGTCGGGTTCGCATACGTTCCAGGTGCGGTCGGTGGACAAGGCCGGCCACGCCGGCAACGCCGCGTCGTCTTCATGGGTGATCGACCGCACGGCCCCGACGGTCTCCTCGATCGTCCGCGCCGACGCGAGCCCGACCAACGCAGATCAGCTGCGTTGGACGGTCACGTTCGCAGGAGGCGGTGAACGGCGTCGCCGCCGCGAACTTCTCGCTCGCCGCGACGGCCTGTCCGGAACGCCGGCGATCACCGCGGTGACGGGCAGCGCCACGACGCGGACGATCACCGCCTCGACGGGAACCGGCACGCCGTCGGGCTCCGGGACGTTGCAGCTGAAGCTGGCGCGCGCCGGCGCCATCACGCGACCTGGCCGGCAACGCGCTCGCCGGAGCGCTGCCGGCCAACGGCCAGACGTACGCCATCGACCGCCTGGCACCGCCGTGGCGTTCACGACCAAGCCTGCGGATCCCAGCTCGGTCTCGACGTCGCACTTCTCCTGGACCTCGCACCCGGCGAGCGACGTCGACCGTTACGAGTGCGCCACGGAGAACGGCCCGTTCGCCACGCAGGTCAAATCCCAGGGCGGGCCGGCGAAGCCCTGCGCGTCGCCGCTGACCTACGCGGTCGCCAAGACGAGCAACGGTCGCCACCAGTTCGGTCTGCGTGCGTATGACCACGTCGGCAACTTCACCCAGATCACGTACAGCTGGAAGGTCGCGGCGGGGTCGATCCAGGACTTCTCGATCAGCGGCGACGCCGTCGACCTGCTCTACCCGGGTGCGCCGGCCCGGCCGATCGCGCTGAAGCTGACCAACCCGAACTCCGTCGCGATCGTCGTGACCGACGTGCAGGTCAAGGTCGCCTCGAGCAGCAGCGCGGCCTGCCGCCCGATCACGAACGTCGCGGTGACGCAGTCCGATGTCCGGCCATGCACGCCGGTGCGGATCGCCGCAGGGGCCTCCGTGACGCTGCCGGCGCAGGGCGTAGCGGCGCCGAAGATCCGGATGCTGAATCTGTCCACCAACCAGGACGCCTGCAAGAACGCGACGTTCTCGCTGAGCTACAACGGGAGCGCACGCTCATGAAGCGCCTACGCCGGAGCCGTCGCATGGCGGTACTCACCATCGTGATCCTCGGAGCCCTCGGCGGCGGCGCAAGCGCCTACTTCACGGCGACGGGAGCGGGCACGGCGGCGGCCCTCGTCGGCACGCTGGACGCCCCGTCGAACGTCACCGCCACGGCGGCGTCCGGCGGCGCCACCGTCACCTGGGACGCGCCGTCAGCGAAGACCGCCCCGCCGCGCTACTCCCTGCTGCGCAACACGTCCGGTGCCACACCCGCACCCGTGTGCGATACCACGACCAGCACGAGCTGCACCGATCCCGACCTGCCGGACGGCACCTACACCTACACGGTCGTCGCGGAGTACCGCTCGTTCAGCGCCGACGCCGACTCCAACGCCGTCACGGTCCGCGACGACAGCACGGCGCCGGCGGTCACGCTGACATCGCCCGCCGACGCCGCCGCGACGGCGGCGACGACGACGATCGAGCGGGGCAGCGGGCAACGCGGCCGGCGATCCGAGCACCGTGCCAGAGAAGATCCACGACGGCACCGGCACCGCCGGCACAGGCACCGCCGACACGGCGCGGCCGGCACAGGCACCGCCGTCACCGTCATCAGACGCCGGCCTCACCGGTGACAGGACGGATCCTGCGGCCACGGCGCCGAGCGATCCCGCCAAGCCGGCGCTCAGGACGCTGCAGATGTTCGACAGCGATGCCAACGGCAAGGTCGACGAGGTCAAGGCGACGTTCAGCGAGACCCTCGAGGCCTCGAACGCGACAGCGCCGTGGACGCTGACGAACGTGCCGAGCGACGGAACCCTCGGCGCGGTCTCGACGTCCGGCACCGGCGCGACGCTCTCGATCAACGAGGGCGACGGCGCCGCCGAACATCGGTCGGCTCATTCAAGGTCGCCCTCACCGCGAGCCCAAGCGCCATACGGGACTCGGACGGCAACCAGGCCGGCTTCGTCGCCACGACTCCCAGCGATCTCGCCGGCCCGGTGCTGATGACGGCCGCGAGCGACAGCGGGACCACCACGAACCTCATGCAGGCCGGCGACGCGCTCGCGCTGACCTTCAGCGAGGCGCTGGCGCCGGGCAGCGTGCCGGCCAGCCGGACGTCACCGAGTCGCGCTCCTCCAGCGCCGGGACCCTGACGATCCGGGGCTCATCGCCCCCACGCCGATCGGCTTCGAATACCTCGACAACAGCGGCGACAGCGCAACCTCCAGCACGACATCCGCGCTGACCGGCCAGACGGTCACGGCCACGCTCGGCACGCTCACGACGAACGGCACGGTGGCCGCCGGCTCGGGTGGGGCGAGCATCTTCCCGCCGCCTCGCTGAAGGACCCGGCCGGCAACGCCGCCGCCTCCGCAGCTCCGGCCACCGCACGCCTGGTGTCCCCGCTGTTCTGAGACGCTACGCGCATCACCCCTCGCGCAGCAGCTCCGGCGGCCGCAGCCGGCGCAGTCACGGTGTAGACGCGGCGATGCTCCAGGCCAGCGGCTGCGGTTCCTACCCCAGGCAGCACCGACTGGTACCCAGGTTGCGCTCCGCAGATGACAGCCGGACGAGATGTGTCGCGATCGGTTGCGTATCGGGGACGGCTTGGCGCCCGATGACGCAGCCCGTCGGCGAGTATGTCTGGCAATGGCCGAGCCACCCGCCGATCCCGCCGACGCCCCTCCGCCGTGCCCACCTCGCCCGTCGGTTCCGTCTGAGCTCGGTTTCGTGCGCAGGCCGATGGTGCGCTGGTTGATCCTCATCAGCTCGTCGACACGGCCGTCCGCGTCCTGGTCTCGGGCGTGTTCAGCTCCTACTCCGACGGCCGGGAGTTGCAGGCGCGGGAGCCGGCCGAGGTTTCGATCGCTCCGGCGCGCCGATCTGTGGCTCGACTACGTGGCGGATCTGGGCGACGGATGGAACTCGACCTACACGGTCGCCAGGCTGCTGGCGCGCGAAGAGCTGGAGCTTGACTGCGATGGCGAGATGTATGCGACGGAGCGGGGGCGGATCCTCGTCATGGGAGGCCACCAGGTGTACCCGGTGCCCAAGGCCGCGGAGTACGAGAACCGCATGCTCGGTCCGTACCGGTCGGCGCTGCCGTGCGCCCGCGGAGACGCGCCTGAGCTGTTCGCCATTCCGGGAACCCACGACTGGTACGACGGGCTGGTCAACTTCACCAGCATCTTCTGTCGCAACCGCTGGATCGGTGGGTGGAGGACGCGCCAGCGGCGCAGCTACTTCGCGCTCAAGCTCCCCAACGGCTGGTGGCTGTGGGGCATCGACATCCAGTTCGGGGCGTCGATCGACGAGGTGCAGTTGCGGTACTTCGCCGATGTCGCCGCCGATCACGTGCAGCCAGGAGACCGCGTCGTCCTGTGCATGTCCAAGGAGGTCAAGAGCGGCAGGAAGCAGGACGAGGTCCATTCCGACCGCGATGTCGCATACCTCGAGCGCGAGATCGTCCAACCGAGCGGTGCCCAGCTGCTGCTGTACCTCAAGAGCGGCAAGCACTACTACTCCCGCTATGAGCAGGAGGACGGCCCCCGCCACCACATCGAGTCCGGCGGCGGCGGCGCGTTCCTGCACCCCACGCAGAACCTCCCCGAGCGCACCGAGTTTCCCGGACCGGACGGAGCCACCGCCTATCGCAGGCCGGCACCTATCCGTCAGCGGCGGTGTCCAAACGGCTGAGGAAGCGGATCTGGCTGTCCCGCCTACAACCTTCCCGCTGGCCGCGGTGTTCGGCACGGTCCAAGTGCTGTTGGCGTTCATGCTCGGACTGCATCTCCACGAGCGCCACTGTCGCTTGGCATCGACGACCTGCTGCGGGCCATGTGGGAGAGCCCGACAGCCTTTCTGTTGAGCCTGCTCGTGCTCGCGTCCCTGGTCGGGATGGTGCGCTTCGCCCACGACGCGACCGGGATCGGCCGTTCTGCTCGGGCTGCGCATTCGGCGCTGCAGGTAACGAGCGTCGCCGGAGTGATGATCGCCGCCTCGTACCTCTCCTCGGCCTTCGGGCTCGAAGGCGCGTGGTCGTTGCTTGCCTTCCTCGGCCTCGTCTGGCTGCTGGGCGGCATCTCGGGATGTTGGGGATGGCGGGCTATCTCTGGGCCACCGGCCGCCTTGGCCTCCACGGCACCGAGGCGCTACGCGCCCCTGCACCACCAGGACCGAAGCACATCCTGCGCCTGCACATCCAGGCCGACGGACGCTGACGATGTACCCATCGCGATCGACCGGGTCGGCCGCAAATGGACGCTCTGCCCGGACGCGCCCGCGCACGACCCGGTTCGCCCCGGCTGGGTCCGAGCCAGAGCCGCACCTCATCGAACGGCCGGTCAGGATCGGACGATCCGATGCTCGCCCCTTCGTCTCGCCGCGAGTGACCGGCGTGGACGGTGATCCCAGCGTGCGTCGTCCGGTGTTCAG
>CAVSHS010000026.1:0-65778 GCA_963727785.1 uncultured Solirubrobacteraceae bacterium | reverse complement strand
GCGACCGTCGACGCCGACGGCTACGCGATCGCGCCGCTGCTCGCACCCCCGATCGTGCAGGCGGTCATCGCTGCCGGCAACGTGATCGCGCACAAGCCCTACATCTACGGCGGCGGGCACGGCAAGTGGGACGACGCGGGCTATGACTGCTCCGGCTCGGTCTCCTTCGCCCTGCACGGCGGTGGGCTGCTCGACATCGCCATGGCCTCCGGCAACTTCACGAGCTGGGGCGATCCGGGCCCGGGCCAGTGGATCACGCTCTACGCCAACGGCGGCCACATCTACATGGTCGTCGCCGGGCTGCGCTTCGACACGAGCGGGCGCACACGCAACGGCACCCGCTGGCAGGCCGACATGCGCTCGGCAAGCGGCTACACCGTCGTTCACCCGCCGGGCCTCTAGTCCGAGCCCCGCCGCTGCCGCGCCGGTCGCCGCGCGGCATGTAGTGTCGTGACGACGTGGGTTCAGGGATGAGCGCAATGGCATCGATCACGCCGGCGCGCGCGACCGCACCGCTGCTGGCCCTGCTCGTGCTCGCGGCGGCGCCGCTGCCGGCGGCGCACGCGCGCGTCGCGCTCGTGGCGAGCGGGACCTCCGATCTGCCGCTGCTCGACATCTCCTCCGACCGCGTCGTGGCGCGCATCGCGCTGCCCGGGCCGGGGCGCGCGGTCGCCGTCACGGGCGACGGCGCCCGCGGGTTCGTGGCCGCGGGCGCCACGATCCTCGTGCTCGACGTCAACGAGCGCACCGAGGTGACTCGTCGCGCGCTGGGAAGCGCGCCCATCAGCGGCCTCGCGGTCTCGGCGGACGGGCGCCGGCTGTTCGCGGTCCAGGGCGGTCGCCTGCGCGTCATGCGCGCCGACACGCTGGCGCAGCTCGGCTCGGTCAGCCTGCGCGGGCGCGGCAGCGCGATCGCGCTCGGCCGCGACGGGCGGCTCGCGGCGGTCGTGCTCAACCGCGGGCGCGTCGCGTTCGTCGACGCCCGCGGCCGGCGCCTGCTGCGCCGCGTCCGCGTGCCGGGAGCGACCGGCGTGGCGGTGGCCCCCGACGGGCGGACGTTCGTCTCCGCGCGCGGGAGCCTGCGGATCGTCCCGCGCGGCGCCGGGCGGCCGCTCGGGCGGCGCATCCGGCTGCCGCGCGGCGCGGGCGGCAACCTCGCGCTGTCGCCCGGCCGCTCGCGGCTGGCGGTCGGCGCGCGCCGCGGCGGTCGCAGCGGCGCGCTCGTGGTCCTCCGCGGCGGGCACGTGCGCCGTCTGTCCTCCGGCACCGGGCTCGGCAGCCCGGCCTGGACGCCGGATGCGGGCCGGCTCTTCTTCGCCGACGGCGGCAGCGGCACGCTGTCGCTCGTCAGCCCGCGCTCGCGCGGCCTGCTGGACACCGTGCGCCTGGCCGGCGCGACGCCGCTGGGGATCGTCGTGCAGCCGGGCCTCGCGCTGATCCGCGGCACCGCCGGCGACGACACCCTGACGGGCACGCGCTCGCGCGACCGCCTGGAGGGCCTGGAGGGCGACGACCTGCTGCGCGGCGGCCGCGACCGCGACGTGCTCGAGGGCGGCCCCGGCGACGACCGCGTGTCGGGCGGCGCGTCGAGCGACCGCATGAGCGGCGGGGAGGGCAACGACTTCCTGCGCGCCGGGACGGGCAACGACGTGATGACCGCCGGCAGCGGCGACGACGGCGCCGACGGCGGCACCGGCGACGACATCATCGACGGCGAGGACGGCAACGACACGCTCGACGGCGGCGACGGCGACGACACGATCACCGGCGGCGCCGGCGACGACGAGATCATCGAGAAGGGCTTCGGCAACGACAAGCTGCTGTCCGGCGGGCCCGGCGACGACGTGCTGCGCGGCGGCCGCGGATCGGACCGCGAGATGCGCGGCGACGACGGCAACGACGAGCTGTTCGGCGAGGCCGGCTCGGAGGCGATGAGCGGCGGTCGCGGCGACGACGTGATCGACGGCGGAGCTGGCGGCGACAACATGCTCGGCGACGAGGGCGAGGACATCCTGCGCGGCGGGCGCGGCAACGACCGCCTCAACGGCGGCCCGGGGCAGGATCGCCTCGACGGAAGCTCGGGCAACGACACCCTCGACGGGGGCGACGACAACGACGAGGTCGTCGGCGGGCCCGGCCCCGACATCCTGCGCGGCGGGGCCGGAGACGACTCGATCCGCGCCGCCGACGACAGCGCCGACGTCGTCGAGTGCGGCGACGGCAACGACACCGTCTACGTCGAGCAGGACGCGCCCGATCGCGACGTCCTGACCGGCTGCGAGCTCGTCCTGCCGGCCCCGCCCGAGGCGGCCAACGACGCCGAGCTGCCGTCGATCATCCAGGGGACCGAGGCCGACGACCTGCTGGAGGGCACCGACGACGCCGACTCGATCTTCGGCAAGGCGGGCAACGATCGCCTGTTCGGCCGCAACGGCGACGACTACGTCGACGGTGAGGACGGCGACGACGAGCTGCACGGCGGGCCGGGCAACGACATCCTGCCCGGGCGCGACGGCAACGACCTCATCCACGGCGATGCCGGCAACGATCGCATCACGGGCGACCGCGGCAGCGACCGCATCTTCGGCGACGACGGCGACGACGAGATCTTCGGCAATATCGACAGCGACGTCATCGACGGCGGGACGGGCAACGATCGCATCAACGTCGTCGGCGGCGGGCTCGACGTCGTGACGTGCGGACCGGGGACCGACACGGTCCTCGCCTCGGCGGGCGATGTCGTCGGCCTCGATTGCGAAGACGTCCGGCGGTGACATGATCTACCGGAAAAGAGGGGGATGAATGCGGTTCGTTCACACCAACGTGCGGGTCCAGGACATCGATGCCTCGCTGCGCTTCTATGCGGCGCTCGGCTTCGAGCGCCGCGGGCGGCTGCAGTTCGACGGCGCCTACAACATCTACCTCGGGCTGCCCGGCGACGGCGACACGCTTGAGCTGACGGTCAACGAGGGGCGCGAGGAGCCGTACGACCTCGGCAGCGGCTACGGGCACATCGCGCTGAGCGTCGAGGATCTCGACGGGCTGCTCGAGCGCCTCGCCGCCGAGGGCATCGAGCCCGAGAAGCCGCCCTACGCGCCGGGGGGACGCGAGGAGTTCCGGATCTGCTTCGTCGCCGATCCGGACGGCTACAGGATCGAATTGATCGACGGTGCGTTCGAGACGCCGCAGGACCCCGACCAGTAACCAGACCAGACGGTCCGAGGAGGAGGAGAGGCATGCTGTTCTTCGTGCGCTTCGACGTGACCCAGCCGGCGAACGTCAGCAACAAGGATCTGATCGAGACATGGATCCGCGAGGCGGAGGCCGCCATCGGCGCGATGGACGCCGGCGCGGTGCCGCACCTGTGGAAGGTCGCCGGCCAGCGCGTCGTGCTCGGCGTCGTCGACGTCCCGAGCGCCGAGGATCTCGACCGGGCGCTCGGGGGCCTGCCGATCATCCGCGAGATGGGCGCGGGCGTGAAGACCGAGGCGCACCCGATCTATGACTACCGCGGCTACGCGGCGGATCTGACCGCCGGGGCGCACGGGGGCTGAGCCCGGCCTCAGTCCTCGCCCGCCGGGCGCCGGCGCCCGCGCTTGCGCTCCGAGGCGCGCCGCTTGGCGTCCAGCCGCCGGGTGCGCGAGGCGCGGGTCGGCTTCGTCGGGCGGCGCGTGCGCGGGACCTCGAGCGCCCGCGCGAGCCGCGCCGCCAGCCGCTCGAGGGCGAGCGCGCGGTTGCGCGCCTGCGAGCGGGCATCCTGGGCGACCGCGCGGACGACGGGCCCGCAGCGGGCGGTGATGCGGGCCTTCTGGGCCTCGTCGAGCGTGCCCGATGCCGCGACGTCGAAGCTCGCCTCGATCCGCGAAGCGGTGACGTTCGCGTGCTGTCCGCCGGGCCCCGAGGAGCGGCTCGCGCGCACGGTGACCTCGTCGAGCGGGAGGTCCAGATCGCGGTTGATTCGCAGCAAATCGGCCATCGCCACATTAGAGTCGCATTTATGTCCGCCAATCTCGCATCGAATCTCACGCGCACGGCTGCCGAGCATCCCGACGAGATCGCCGTAAAACTCGACGACGCCGCCTTCGACTACGGCCTGCTCGACAACGCCAGCCAGCGCGTCTCGGCGATGCTGAAGAGCAAGGGCGTCGGGCCGGGCGACCGCGTCGGGATCATGCTTCCCAACGTGCCGTACTTCCCGGCGGTGTACTACGGCGTGCTGCGTGCCGGCGCCGTCGTCGTGCCGATGAACGTGCTGCTCAAGGCGCGCGAGGTCGGCTTCTACCTCGCCGATCCGCAGGTCAAGGTGCTCTTCGCGTGGCATGGCTTCATGGAGGCCGCCGAGGCGGGGGCGAAGGAGGCAGGCGGCGTGGAGGTCGTCTCCGTCAAGCCCGGCGAGATCGAGGGCCTGATCTTCGCCCACGAGCCCGACGAGGACGTCGCCGACCGCGCCGGCGACGACACGGCGGTGATCCTCTACACGTCGGGCACGACCGGCAGGCCGAAGGGCGCCGAGCTCACGCACGACAACCTGCGCCGCAACGTCTCGGCCGCCGTCGGGCTGTTCGACCTCGGTGTCGGCGACGTCATCTTCGGCGGACTGCCGCTGTTTCACTCGTTTGGGCAGACGTGCACGATGAACGCCGCGATCTGCTGCGGGGCGACCGTCACGCTGCTGCCGCGGTTCGATCCGGGCAAGGCGCTGGAGATCCTCCAGCGCGACACGTGCACGATCTTCGAGGGTGTGCCCACGATGTACGGCGCGCTGCTGAACCACCCCGACCGGGCAAACTACGACGTGTCGAGCCTGCGCTGCTGCGCGTCGGGCGGCGCGTCGCTGCCGGTCGAGGTGCTGCGCGGCTTCGAGGAGTGCTTCGGTTGCAAGGTGCTCGAGGGCTACGGCCTCAGCGAGACGTCGCCGATCGCGTCGTTCAACCACCCCGACCGCGAGCGCAAGGCGGGCTCGATCGGGACGCCGATCGCTGGCGTCGAGATGAAGCTCGTCGACGACGACGGCAACGAGGTCGCGCAAGGCGAGATCGGCGAGATCCTCATCAAGGGACACAACGTCATGAAGGGCTACTTCAATCAGCCCGAGGCGACGGCGGAGACGATCAAGGACGGCTGGTTTGCGTCCGGCGATCTGGCGATGGTCGACGAGGACGGCTACTTCTTCATCGTCGATCGCAAGAAGGACATGATCATCCGTGGTGGCTACAACGTCTATCCGCGGGAGATCGAGGAGGTGCTCTACGAGCATCCGGCGGTGCGTGAGGCGGCGGTCGTCGGTGTGCCGCATGCCGAGCTTGGTGAGGAGGTCGGTGCGGCGGTTGTGCTGAAGGACGGCGCGGACGTCGACGTCGACGAGCTGATGGGCGTTCGTCAAGGAGCAGGTCGCCGCGTACAAGTACCCGCGGCACATCTGGTTCGTCGACGAGCTGCCGACGGGGCCGACCGGCAAGATCCTCAAGCGGGAGATCTCGCCGCCGTCGTGATGGCGCCGGTGGACCCGGTCGGAGCTATTCGATCGGGGGGAGCACCTCGCGCACGCCGCGCAGGCGCGTCCGCAGCAGCGAGCGGGCGCGTCCGCAGTCCAGGCGCAGGTCGCCGGGGCGGCCGGCCGGGCGCGTGCCGCCGCGCACGGCGGCGGGATCGTGGCCGCGGGCTGCGGCGATGAGCTGCGCGAACTCCAGCCGGCTGACGGCATCGGCCCCCGCGACGTGCAGCGGCCCGCGCACGTCCGCGCGTGCGGCCAGCTCGACGAGCGCCGCCGCCAGGTCGCCTGCGGCGATCGGGCAGCGCACCTCGTCGGCGTAGAACGTCTGCGAGGGATCGAGCGCCCGCAGCTCGTACGTCGAGGGCACGGTTGCGCCATAGATGAGGCTCGTGCGAACGAGGACGGCGCCCGGATCCGCGGCGGCCACGGCGGTCTCGGCCGCGGCCTTGCTCTCGCCGTAGGCGTTCACCGGCGCCGGCGCGTCGTCCTCGCTCAGCGCTCGCCCGAGGTCGCCGGCGAAGACGACGTCGGAGGAGAGGTGCACGAGCCGGATCCCGGCCGCCTGCGCCGCCCGCGCGACCGCGGCCGCGCCGTCGACGTTGATCGACCAGGCGTCGGCGCCATGCTGCACGTAGGCGGTGTGGATGACGGCGTCGGGCCGGGCGGCCGCGATCGCATCGCCGACCGCCCGTTCGTCGCGCACGTCGATGGCGAACGCGCGCAGGCCCGGCGGCGCGGGCCGCCTGCGAACCGTTCCGCTCACCTCGCTGACGTCGCCCCAGGCCGCCGCGGTCGCGGTCGCCGCGACGGCGTGCCCGAGGTAGCCGCCGAGGCCGGTGACGAAGAGCCGCACGCCGTGTCCTGCCCGCGCCGGCTACAGGCCCGGCGGGTGGCGGGCGACGAACCCGCCGGTGCCGCGCATCGCGCGCGTCCAGCGGGTGCCGGTGCCGAGGTTCGACGTGTCGAAGCGCCAGCCGGCGACGACCATGAACGCGTGGCCGGCGTTCGCGTACACGGTGATCCACTGGCCCGGGCCGGGCTCGCCCCAGCTCATGAACGGGCCCGATGCCATCGGCGACGTGACGAGCCCGGCGGCGGCGAGCGCGTAGCTCACCGAGCCCGAGCAGTCGTAGGCGCTGTCCTTGAAGCCGCCGTGGCCGCCGCCGTAGAGGTACGGCAGCCCGGCGATGGCGTTGCCCGCGGCCATGACGAGGCCGACGGCCGGCGGCGCGCCGGGCGGCGGCTGCACGGGCCCGCCGGCGCGCGTCGCGATGCCGGCGCGGGCTGTGCGCGCAAGGCGCTCGCGCAGCGCTGCCAGCCGGCTCTGGACGGAGCGCAGCTCGGCGCGCCTGAAGTTCGAGCGCGCGAGGCGCTTCTCGCGCTCGCGCAGCAGCGCCGTCTCGACGGCGTGCGCCGCGTCGAGCTTGCGCTCGAGGTCGGAGGCGAGGGCCTGCTCGTGGCGCTGCATCGCCCCAAGGCGCTCGGTCTGCTTCGTCACCGCGGCCCGCGACGTGCGCGCGATGTCCATGATCTGCGCGTTGCGGTGCGCGACGCGCTTGAGGAAGTCGGCCTTCTCGAGCAGGTCGGTGAAGCCGCGCGCCTCGATGATGACCGAGACGATGTCCGGCTCCGGGTTGCGATAGGCGGTCTGGAGGTTCGCGATCAGCGCGTCGGTCGCGCTGCGCTGGAGGTTCACGAGCCGCGTCAGGCGATCGCGGGCGCGGACGAACTCGTCCTTGACGCGCTTGAGGTCGGCGCGCTGCGCGGTCGCGTCGATCTGCAGCTTGCGCAGCCGCTGCTGGGCGCGCGCGATCCCGCGCGAGGACTGGCGGATGCGCGCCGACTCCGCTGCCACCGCGGCGCGCAGCGCCTCGGCGCGGTTGGCGTTCTGGTTGATCTTGCTCGACAGGTCCGCGCCCGCGGGGCCGGCGGTCGCGAGCACGGTGGTCACGACCGCGGCGCAGGCGGCGAGGGCGCAGAGGAGTGCAAGGCGGCGCAGGAACATCGCGGGGGACGCGACGCTACCAACGACGTCGGCCGCGGGTCTACGCGCCCTGCCGCTGCAAGGCGGCCTGCAGTGGCGCTCAGGAACGCGCGCGCCCGAGCGTCAGCAGCAGCACGCCGAGCCCGAAGACGGTCGCGAGGAAGCCGATGATGCCGCCGGCGATCGGGATCAGCGTGAGCAGCTGGAGGACCACGAGGCCGACGACGAACGCGAGGACGCGCGCCTTCTTCAGGATCAGCCGGCCGATGACGAGCCCGGCGGAGAGGTAGGCGATCGCGTACAGCGGCACGATCGAGAACAGCAGCACGATGCCGAGCGGGAGGCCGATGATCGTGACGCAGGCCGCGATCGCGATGATCGGGATGAGGAAGAACGAGACCAGGCCGACGAGCCCGGCGATCAGCCCCTTCGCCTTGGCGGTGCGCGCGATCGCGTCGGCCGCCTTCGGGGCGAGCGCCAGCAGGACCAGGCCGAGCACGAGGAGCGAGAGCGTGAAGCCGATCCAGAAGCCGATCGCGCCGACGATGCTCGCGTCGCCGAGCTCGAACTTCTTCACGTCGCCGGAGACGCGGGCGCCCGGCGCGAGGACCGGCTTCTTGTCGCCATAGGCGATGTCGCCGGTCACGCGGCCGCGCCGGCCGAGCGTCACCTGTCCGGCGACGGCGACGATGTCGCCGTCGACCGTGCCGCGGATCGTGATGTCGCCGTCGGCGACGACGACAGAGCCGTCGACCGTGCCGCGGACCGTGACGTCGCCATCGGCGACGACGACGTTGCCGGACGTCACGTCGCGGTCGACGAGCACCGGGCCGGAGAGCACGATCCGGTCGCTGTGGTCGCTGTCACCCTTTGCGGTGGCGCCCGCCGCCGGCAGGAGCCAGCAGAGCAGGAACATCGCGATGAGGACGAAGCGCCGCATTTGCGCGCGGAGCCTATAACGCAAATTCGACGTCAAGGAAAAATATCTGGTGCACCAGCGTGCATACCGGTGCACCGGATTTCTGTCTGGCATAAGGCGCTCGGAATCTCCTTCAGCAACCTGGGTTGACAACTCGGCAGCCGTCAACTACGGTTGACAGATGGCGTTCGTCCCCACCGAGGAAGAGGCGGTCCCTCGCGACCCGGCCGAGGGCTTCGCCGCCGTCCTGGCGCTGCGCACGCTCGCCGACCGGCTCGAGGCCGGGCAGGTCGAGCGGGCGGTCCGCGAGGGCTGGTCGTGGGCCGAGATCGCGGCGGCGCTCGGCGTCAGCCGCCAGGCCGTCCACAAGAAGCACGCCAAGCGGCTGAAGGCGCTCGGCCTCGGATCGGGGCGCAGCCGTGTTTGAGCGCTTCACGCGCGACGCGCGCCGCGCCGTCGTCTGCGCGCAGCGGGCCGCGGGGCGGATGGGCGCCGAGCAGGTGGAGCCCGAGCACCTGCTGCTCGGGCTCGCCGAGGGCTGCAGCCCGGCATCGCGGGCGATCGCCGAGGCCGGCCTCGACGCAGGCATGATCGCCGCGACGATCGAGGCCGATCTCGTGGCGATGCTCGAGGTCGTCGGCGTGCCGCCGTCGGTCCTCGACGCGGCCCCGCCGCGGCCGCGCGCCGACCTGCCGCGGCTCAGCCTGCATGCCAAGAGCGTGCTTGAGCACGCGCTGCGCGAGGCCGTCCGCAGCGGCGACCGGCGGCTTGGCAGCGAGCACGTGCTGCTCGGCGCGCTGCGCCCGCCGGGGCCGACGCTCGCGCGGGTGCTGGCGCGCCACGACGTCGCGCCCGAGCGGCTGGCCGCGCTCGTCCAGGTCGAGGTCGCGGCGGGCCGCCGGTGATCCTCGGCGAGCGGGCCCGGCGGGGGTAGGCTCAGGCCGTGCCCGAGGCGCTTGGATCGTGGGAGGTGCAGCGCGGCCGGCCGCACCCCGGCCTGCGCCCGCACGTGATCTCCTACACCGGCTACGCGGAACACGCGCGCGCGCCGTTGCGCCGCATGGAGGTCCCCACGACGACGATCCCGCTGATCGTCAGCCTCGGGCCGTCGCTGCTCGTCAACGGCGAGCGCCACGAGTCGTTCGCCGCCGGCATCGACGACGCGGTCGTGATCACGGAGTACACGGGCGACCAGCTCGGCATCGAGGTCAACGTCACGCCGCTCGGCGCGCGCGGGCTGCTGGGCCTGCCGATGAGCGAGCTCACGCGCCGCGTCGTGCCGCTCGACGCGCTGCTCGGCCCGCGCCTGCACGAGCTCGTCGAGCGCCTGAACGAGGCGCCGGACTGGGCGGCGCGGTTCGCGCTGCTCGACGCGGTGCTGCTCGCGCGGCTGCACCGCGCGCCCCGCCCGGCGCCCGAGATCGAGCACGCCTGGGCGCGGCTGCACGGAGCGGGCGGCGCCGTCGCGGTCGCCACGCTGGCGGCCGAGACGGGCTGGAGCCGGCGCCATCTCACGGCGCGCTTCAGCGCCGAGGTCGGGCTCGCGCCGAAGGCCGTCGCGCGCATCCTGCGCTTCGAGCGCGTCACCTCGACGCTGCGCGCGCAGCGGGGCCTGGGCCTGGCGGAGATCGCCTATGCCTGCGGCTACGCCGACCAGGCGCACCTCAACCGCGACTTCCGCGCGTTCGCCGGCACGACGCCGACCGACTACGTCGCGCGGCTGCTGCCGGATGGCGCCGGGGTCGCCGCGGGCGAGTTCCCAAACGTCCAAGACGGGCTGGCGCGCGCCGCGTAGATTCGCGGCCATGACGATCTTTCCATCACTGCGCTACCGCGACGCCCGCGCCGCGATCGACTGGCTCGGCGAGGCGTTTGGCTTCACCGAGAAGGACATCCACGCCGACGAGGAGGGCGTGATCCGCCACGCCGAGCTGCAGGGCGGCGGCGGGATCATCATGCTCGGCACCGAGCCCGAGGGCGGCGATCCGCAGTTCGGCGAGCACGCCGGCCAGAGCTGGATCTACGTCTCGATCGACGACCCGGACGCGCTCCACGACCGTGCCGTGGCGGCGGGCGCGACGGTCGTGCGGCCGCTCGAGGACACCGACTACGGCTCGCGCGACTTCTCCGTGCGCGACCCCGAAGGCAACATCTGGAGCTTCGGTACGTACGCGCCGGCATGAGCCGGTAGCGAAGGGGCCGCGAGCCCCCGGTAGACGGGCGCTTGACGTCTGCATACCGCGTATGCATACTGCGTATCTATGCCGATCCGCCACGGCCTTCTCGCCCTCCTGCAGCGCGGCCCGATGTACGGCTACCAGCTGCGCGCGCAGTTCGAGACCGCGACCGGCTCGACCTGGCCGCTGAACATCGGCCAGGTCTACACGACGCTCGCGCGGCTGGAGCGCGACGGGCTCGTCGAGCCGGATCCGAACACGGACGGCGACGGCAGGTCCACGTACCGGATCACCGAGAAGGGGCGGGCCGCGCTGGACGCGTGGTTCGCCACGCCGCTGGCCCGCCAGAGCCGCCCGCGCGACGAGCTCGCGATCAAGCTTGCGATGGCGCTCACGACGCCGGGGGTCGACGTCCACGCCGTCATCCAGGCGCAGCGCACGTCGACGCTGCGCACGCTGCGCGAGCTCACGCGCATGAAGATGCAGGCCGACGTCACCGCGGACGCCGCGTGGCTGCTCGTCAACGAATCGATGATCTTCCAGGCCGAGGCGGAGGCCCGCTGGCTCGACCACTGCGAAGCGCAGCTCGGCGCCCGGCCGTCGCCAGGCGCCCCCGCGCCGTCACACCCGAAGACCGAGAACCCGACGGAGGTTGCACGATGAGCCAGCACGTCCTCGAGCTACGCGACGTCACGCGCGTGCACGGCAGCGGCGCGACCGCGGTCCACGCGCTGCGCGGCATCAGCCTCACGCTTGCCGCGGGCGAGCTCGTGGCGGTCATGGGGCCGTCGGGCTCGGGCAAGTCGACGCTGCTCAACGTCGCGGGCGGGCTCGACGCGCCCTCCGGCGGCGCGGTCGTCGTGGAAAGTGCCGATCTCGCCGGGATGTCGGCGAACGAGCTGGCGGCGCTGCGCCGGCGCAGCGTCGGCTACGTCTTTCAGGACTACAACCTCATCCCGGCGCTGACGGCGGTGGAGAACGTCGCGCTGCCGCGCGAGCTCGACGGCGCCGGCCTGCGCGCGAGCCGCCGCGAAGCGCTGGCCGCGCTCGAGGAGGTCGGGCTGGCGGACGCCGCCGGCCGCTTCCCCGACGAGCTGGCCGGCGGCGAGCGCCAGCGCGTCGCGATCGCGCGGGCGCTCGTCGGCCCGCGCCGGCTCGTCCTCGCCGACGAGCCGACCGGCGCGCTGGACAGTCAGGCGGGTGAGTCGGTCCTGCGCCTGCTGCGCGCGCGCTGCGACGCCGGTGCGGCGGGCCTGCTCGTCACGCACGAGGCGCGGCTCGCCGGCTGGGCCGACCGCGTCGTGTTCCTGCGCGACGGCGCCGTCGTCGACGACACCGGCCCGGCACTGGACGCCGACGCGCTGCTGGCGGAGCGGGCGCGATCATGAGCCGCTGGCTGCCGGCGCTGCGGATCGCGCGACGGACGGCGCTGCGCAGCCCCGGCCGCGCGCTGCTCGTGGCGCTGCTCGTCGGGCTGCCGGTGGCGGGCGCGACGACGCTCGACGTCCTCGTGCGCACGATGGCCTCGCCCGAGCATCGCGCCCAGCGCGAGATCGGCTCCGCCGACGCGGTGGCGCTGGGAATCTCGTCGACGCGGCTGGCTGCGCTCGTGCCGCGCGGCACGCGGATCGCGCCCAACCCGCTGGAGTACAGCGCGTTCCTCGTGCGTCCCGGCGCCACGATCCGCACGCGCCTCGTCACGGCGGACGTGCGCGAGCCGCTGCACCGCCACGCGGCCCGCCTCGACGAGGGGCGCGCTCCGAGCCGCGCCGGCGAAGTGCTCGTCACGCGAAGGCTCGCCACGCGGCTGGACCTGCTCGACGGCGACGGTCGCCTGCGCGCCGGCGCGACGATCACGATGCGGCGCGGGCCGACGGCGACGGTGACCGGCCTCGCACGCGCGCCGTTCTGCCTGGACTGCGCAGAGGTCGTCGCCGCGCCGCACTCGGAGTTCGCACGTGTCAGCCGGCGGCGCTACGTCGGATCCGCGCAGTTCGTCGAGGGCGTTGCCCAGATCGGCGGTGGCGACCGGCGCGCGACGCTGCTGGACGTGCCCGACGGCGCGTCGCTCGCCGAGCTCGCCGCGATCGTGCGCGGGGCGCATGCCCAGTTCGGCACCCGCGAGCAGGTCCTGCATCCGCCCCCGATGTTCTCGTCGAGGCTCGACCCCGACGAGAAGCTGCGCATCGCCGCGCTCATCACCGTCGTCGTCGGTCTCGGGCTGCTGGAGGTCGTGCTGCTCGCGGGGACCGCCTTCGCCGTGGGGGCGCGGCGCCAGCTGCGCGAGCTCGGTCTCGTCGCCGCGAGCGGCGGGAGCCCGCGTGACGTGCGCCGCATCGTGCTCGCACAGGGACTCGTGCTCGGCGCGCTGGGCGCGGTGGCCGGGGTCGCCGCCGGGCTCGCGGTCGCGGTCGCGGGCAGGCCGCTGTGGGAGAACGTCTACGACGAGGAGCTGACGGCCTGGGCGTTTCGCACCTGGGAGATCGCCGGGCTGGGACTCGTCGGGCTGCTGTCCGGCGTCGCCGCGGCGGTCGTGCCGGCGGTCGGCGCCGCGCGGATGCGGCCGGTCCAGGCGCTCGCCGGGCGCTTCCGCGAGGGCCGCCCGCTTCGGCGGCGCAACGCGCGCATGGGCGCCGTGCTGCTCGCGGTCGGCATCGGCTGCGGGATCGTCGGCGACCGCGTGCTCGCCGAGGAGCTGCGCAACGCATCGGCCGGCGCCATCGCCGGCTCGCAGACGGCGTCGTCGGACGGCGGGGTCCTGCCCATCGTCTTCGGCGGTGCGCTCGCGACGATCGGCCTCGTGCTGCTCGCACCGGCGCTCATCGGCGCCCTGGCGCGGCTCGGCCGGCGGCTGCCGCTGTCGGCGCGCCTCGCGGTGCGCGACGCCGAGCGCCAGCGCCACCGCACGGGGCCGGCGACGGGCGCGATCACGGTCGCCGTCGCCTTTGCGGTCCTGACCGCGTTCCTCGTCGCGATGGTCTTCCGGGCCGACGAGATCGCGGTCCTGCCGGAGCTGCCCGAGCACGTGCTGGCGGTCTCCAGCGACGCCGGGCTGCCCGCCGGCTCGCTGATCGCCGCGGGCGACGCCGCCGCGGCGCAGCTGCCAGGAGCGCGCCGCTTCGTCGTCCGCCAGACGCTCCGCGGCGCGGGCGGGACGTACCTCGTCGCACGCGACGGTGGCTGCACGCCCGATCGCGCGCAGCTCGAGGCCTGCCGGTGGATCCGTGCTGACAACCGCCTTGCGGTCACCGATCCCGCGAGTGCCGCTGCGGCCGTGGTCGCGGGCGGCGAGCTCGACGGCGCCGCGCGCGCCGCGCTGGCGGCCGGCAAGGTCGTCGTGTTCGACCCGGCGATGCTCGACCGCAGCGGCAACGTGCTCGTCCAGAGCGGCGAGCGCCAGAAACCGCTCCCAGGTCACGTCCTCGAGCGTGCGCGGCAGTACCGCCGGCTGCCGTCCGCGCTTGTCTCGCCGGCGCTCGCGCGCTCGCAGGGCTGGCCGACGAGGATCGATCGCGTGCTCGTCACCTTCGACTCGGATGCGAGCAACGACGCGGTCGACACCGCCCTGTCGACCGCCGTCGACGGCCGGATCCGGGTCTTCGTGGAGTCGGGCTCCCGCGTCGAGCGCAACACGATCCTGCTGGTGGTCGCGCTGATCGCCGGGCTCGTGACGCTGCTGAGCGTCGGGATCTCGATCGCGCTGTCGGCCGCCGAGGGCCGCGCCGACCTCGCGACGCTCGCGGCCGTCGGCGCGCCGCCCGGCCGGCGGCGCTCGCTCGTGGCGTTCCAGGCGCTGCTCGTGGGCGCGCTCGGCGGACTGCTCGGCGTCGCCCTGGGGACGTTCGTCGCGTTCACCGCGCGGGCCACGACGGGCTCGCCGGACTTCGTCGTCCCGTGGTGGAACCTCCTCGCCGCCGGGCTCGGCGCGCCGGCGCTGGCGGCGCTCGTTGCGGCGCTCTGCACGCGCGGGCGGCTGCCGGTCGTACGCCGCAGCGAGTGATCCCCTGGCGCCGGCAATCGCTCGGACCCTGGGAGCGGACGCCGTCATCACCAGTTCTTCCGTGAGGTGCTACGGCTGCAGCAGTCCCGAGGCGCGCGTGAAGTCGGCGATCTCGCAGCCGTTCGTGCGCGTGAAGCGGCGGTCGACCTTCTTGCCGTCGATCGTGCCCGTGACGCGGGCGGTCTCCGGGCCGCCGTAGATCTGCGTGCACATGCGCCCCTTGTCGGGCTGCGCCGTCAGCAGCTCGGCGATCCTGCGCGCCTGCGCGCACAGCTCGGCGGCGGACGCGCGGCCGGCGAGCGCGCCCTCGGCGCGCTGGTCGCTGCCGCGGCAGGTCAGCGCGCCCGAGGTCTTCCTGCCCGCGCCGTCGTCGTAGGCGACCGTCAGCTCGATCGCGCCCGACGGCGTCGTGGCGGTCTGCCGCTCGGCCGGCTCGTCGGCCTCGCCGCAACCGCCGAGCGCCCCGGCGCCGGCCCCCGCCCCGGCGAGCACGAGCACGAGGGCGACGGGGCGCCACATGGTCATGCGGTCTCTTCGGACGGCAGCAGGTGCCCGTCGTTGTCGACGAAGCCGTCCTTGCCGCCGACCGCGACGTAGATGAGATCCTCGTCGCCGACGTTGCGGATCCGGCGCACCGTCTCGGCATCGATGCGGGCGATGCCGCCGGGCCCGAGCCGGTGCACCGAGCCGTCGCCGAACTCGAGCTCGGCGTGGCCCTGGTGGATGAAGTACGTCTCCTCCTGCTTGTAGTGGTAGTGCCTGCGGCCGGCGAACGTGGCGGGCATGACGATCGCGTTGATGCCCAGCGCCTGTACGGCGAGCGCCTGGCGGATCTTGCGAAAACCGCCGCCGTTGCCGAGCGCGTCGATGTTCCCGACGGCGAAGCCGTCGCCGCTCACGACCTCGTGTTCTTCGTCATCAGCCATCGCGTTCTCCTCTTGCTCGCGGGTCTGCGGAGGGTCTGCGCGGATCGTAGGAGAAGTCGCCCTGCTTGCACCGGGTTTGCGTGGTACGGTGCCCGCCGAAAAGGGCCGGGTGAGACCCGGCGAAGCAGTGCGGGCGTCGCTGATTCGGGCCTCGGCTCCTCCGCTACGCAGCACGCAAGATGATTCGGGGAGGACGGCCAATGCCAAGCGGCACGGTCAAGTGGTTCAGCGACGACAAGGGGTTCGGTTTCATCACGCCCGACGAGGGCAACCGCGATCTGTTCGTCCATCACACGGGGATCCAGGCCGACGGATTCCGCTCGCTCAGCGAAGGCACGCGGGTGGAGTACGAGGAGGAGCAGGGCGACAAGGGCCCCAAGGCGGTCAACGTCGTCAAGCTCTAGACGGCACCCGCCGGTCATGCGAGACGAGAGGCCCGCTCGCCCGAGCGGGCCTCTCGTCTGAGTACGGACGACCGGACGCGACGCGCCCGGCGCCTCAGTGATCGGCGACGACGCCCCCCTCGGGGATGAGCGGCCGGCTCTCGTCGGCCCAGCGCTGCAGCCCGCCGGCCATCGAGTACGCGTCGATGCCGACGCCGCGGAAGGCCTGCGCGGCCATCGCCGAGCGCGAGCCGAGGCGGCAGTGGAAGATCACCGGCCGGTCGGTGTCGACCTTGGCCGCGTTGGACGACAGGTGCTCGAGCTCGATGTGCAGGGCGCCGTCGATTCGCCCGGCCTCCCATTCGTAGGGCTCGCGCACGTCGATGACCTGCGCGCTGCCGTCCGCGAGCGCGGCCTGCGTCTGCTCGGGGGTGACCTCGATGCTGCTGGAATCGAAGATGGAGGGCATGTGCGCGAGCGTACCGTGCAGGGCAGCTCCGGGCACGCCCGTAGACTCGCCTCAGTGGCCGGTCCGGCATACCGCCGCCTGCAGAACGACGAGCGCCGCGCGCAGCTGCTCGAGCGTGCGACGCAGCTCTTCGGCGAGCACGGCTACGACGCGCTGTCGATGGCGCGGATCGCCCGCGAGGCGAAGATCTCCAAGGCGCTGTTGTACCACTACTTCCCGAGCAAGCGCAGCCTGTTCGAGGCGGCGCTGACGGCGGGGGCGGCGGAGCTGCGGGCGCGCACCGAGCCCGACCCGGCGCGGGCGCCGGCAGAGCAGCTCGCGGCGACGCTCGACGGCTTCCTGTCCTGGGTGCAGGAGCGCCCCGCCGCCTACGCGAAGATGCTCGAGAGCGCGGGCGCGCGCGAGGTGCGCGAGACGATGGCCCAGGTGCGCGCCGAGACCGCGCAGCGGATCCTCGCGGGGCTCGGACCCGACGGGACGCGGCCCGCGACGCGCGCGGCGGTGTTCGGCTGGCTGGCGTTCCTCGACGCGGCGATCCTCGACTGGATCGCGCACGGCGACATGACCCGTGAGGAGCTGCACGGGATGCTGCTGGGCACGTTCGCCGGGGCGCTCGCGGCCTCGGGCGCCGACCCCGGGCGCGTGCGCGCCTGAGTGCCCGGCGAGCCGGGAGGCGCCGGTCGTCCGAGCGCCATCGTGGCCGCTTGTACCATCAGGAACGTGACGACTGCGCTGACCGACGCCTACGCGATCCCGCAGGAGCTCGTCGATCTGCGCGACATGATCCGCCGCCTCGCGCAGGAGAAGATCGCCCCGCGGGCCGCCGACATCGACCGCAGCGCCCAGTATCCGCAGGACATCCGCGAGCTGCTCGCCGAGCACGACGTCCTCGGGCTGCCGTTCGAGGAGCAGTACGGCGGGACCGGGACCGGGACGCTCATGCTGCAGATGGCGGTCGAGGAGATCGCCAAGGCCTGCGCCTCCTCGGCGCTGATCCTCATGGTGCAGGAGCTCGGGACGCTGCCGATCCAGCTCTTCGGCACCGACGAGCAGAAGGAGCGCTTCCTGCCGCGCTGCGCGAGCGGCGAGTGGAGCCCCGCCTTCGCGCTCTCCGAGCCCGAGGCCGGCTCGGACGCCGCCTCGCTGCGCACGAGCGCCGTCAAGGACGGCGACGAGTGGGTCATCAACGGCCAGAAGAACTGGATCACGAACGCCGGCATCGCCGACTTCTACGTCGTCTTCGCGAAGACCGACCGCGAGAACAACCGCAGCTCGGCCTTCATCGTGGAGGCCGATCGCGACGGCTTCGATCCCGGCAAGCTCGAGCACAAGCTCGGCATCAAGGGCTCGCCGACCGGCAACCCGTCGTTCACCGACGTGCGCGTGCCGGCCGCGAACCTGATCGGGGTCGAGGGCAAGGGCCTCTCCGTGGCGCTGGCGACGCTCGAGCGCACGCGCCTGGGCGCGGCCGCGCAGGCCGTCGGCATCTCGCAGGGCGCGACCGACTACGCCGCCGCCTACGCGCGCGAGCGGATCGCCTTCGGCAAGCCGATCAACGCGATGCAGGGCATCCAGTTCAAGCTCGCCGACATGGAGACGCGCACCGCCGCCGCCCGCGAGCTGCTCTACAAGGCCTGCGCGAAGGCCGATCGCAACGAGCCCGACCTCGGCAAGTACTCGTCGATGGCCAAGCTCTTCGCCTCCGATACGGCGATGGCCGTGACGATCGAGGCGATCCAGGTGCTGGGCGGCTACGGGTACGTCAACGAGTACCCGGTCGAGCGGATGCTGCGCGATGCGAAGATCACGCAGATCTACGAGGGCACGAACGAGATCCAGCGGGTCGTCATCGCCCGCTCGATGCGGTAATGGTGTAGGCGATGCGCACGCCGACGCCGCGACGGGTCCTGCTTGCCGCGGTGTTCGCGCTGGCGATCGGGCTGGCCGCCGTCGGCGTGATCGGCGGCTTCAGCGTCTCGACCCCGGTGCGGCTCATGCAGGGCGGCGTCCTCGTCGTGCTCGCGATCCTCGTGATCGGCGCGCTGATGATGTCGCTCGGGCTGCGGCTGGCCGGCTGGAGCGAGCCCGAGTCCGAGGCCGAGTTCGAGCGCCTCGTGCAGGAGAGCGAGCGCCTCGCGCGCGAGGGCGTCGCGGCGGACCCCGACGAGATCGAGTTCCTCGACCTCGACCCCTACGACGACGAGGACTTCGCCGAGCTCGTGCGCGAGGCGATGGACGAGCTCCCCGACATCCTCCAGCGCGCGCTGGAGCGCAACGTGGCGGTCGTCATCTCCAACGGCGGCCGCAAGGCGCGCGCCTACGGCCTGTACCACGGCGACGGCGTCGCGCGCGACGACGTGCCCGACCGGATCGTCATCTACCGCGACACCCTGCGGCGCGATTTCGGCCACGACGCCGACCTCCTGCGCGACGAGGTGACCCGCACGGTGCGCCATGAGCTCGCGCACCATCTCGGCGCCGACGAGCTCGGCGTTCGCGACCTCGGGCTGTAGCGCGCTCTGGCTGGTGCTGGGCGCGCCCGCGCGGTACATTCGCCGCGAGCGGGCTCGGCCGCTCGCATCACAACCGTTCTACGGGAGGAGTCGGTTTCATGGTCACACCCGCAAAGTTCATGCTTGCCCTGCTCGCTGGCATCGCGATGCTCGTCGTCATCGGCGCGATGGTGCTCGGGCCGGACACGGGGCACTTCGTAAGCTGGAAGTAACGGGGTAGGGAGGAGCGGGCGGGACTCGGTCCCGACCCGCTCATGCCTGCCGTACGATCGTCGCGTCGATGATGATCGTCATGGCACCGGGGGCCGAGCAGGCCGAGATCGAGGCGGTCCGCGTGCGGCTCGCCGCGACCGGCGTCCACGTCGTCGTCATGCCCGGCACGCTGACGACGGCGATCGGCGCGATCGGCGACCCCGAGGGCGTCGCTGAGCTGGGCCTGGAGGGCATGGCCGGCGTCGACCGCGTCGTGCCGATCTCGCGGCCGTACAAGCTCGCGTCGTCGGAGCTCAGCCACCACGAGCCGTCGCGCTTCGAGATCGCCGGGCGCACGGTCGGCGGCGGCGAGACGTTCTGCCTCATCGCCGGGCCGTGCACGGTGGAGTCGCGCGAGCAGACGCTGGCGGTCGCCGACGCGGTCAAGGCCGGTGGCGCGTCGATGCTGCGCGGCGGCGCCTTCAAGCCGCGTACCTCGCCGTTCGCGTTCAAGGGCATGGGAGCGGCGGCGCTGGAGATCCTCGCCGAGGCGCGCGTGCTGACCGGCCTGCCGATCGTCACCGAGCTGCTGGACGCCGCAGCACGCCGCGGTGATCGAGTCGGTCGCCGACGTCGTGCAGATCGGCGCGCGCAACATGCAGAACTACGCGCTGCTCGAGGTCGCCGGCCGGCTCGGCAAGCCGGTGCTCCTCAAGCGCGGGCTGTCCTCCTCGCTGGACGAGCTGCTGATGGCCGCCGACTACGTGCTCAAGGAGGGCACCGAGGAGGTGATCCTCTGCGAGCGCGGCATCCGCACGTTCGAGACGGCGACGCGCTTCACGCTCGACCTCGGCGCGGTGCCGTGGCTGAAGATGCACACGCACCTGCCGGTCGTCGTCGACCCCAGCCACGCCGCCGGCGACCGCCGCCTCGTGCAGCCGATGTCGCGCGCGGCGGCGGCGATCGGCGCCGACGGCATCCTCGTCGAGGTCCATCAGGATCCCGAGCACGCGCGCTGCGACGGGCCGCAGTCGCTGCACGCCGCCGACTTCGACGCGTTCGCGAGCGACGTCGCGGCGCACGCGCAGCTCGCGGGCAAGCGGCTGGCGTAGCCATCGCGGCCGGGCGCTCGCCCGCGCCACCGGTGCTCAGGCCAGCGCTTCGCGAAGCTCAGCCGTCGCAACCCCCCGCGACTCGCACGAGGCGAGCGCCCGTGCGGCGATCAGCCGGACGAACCTGTCCGATCGCTGGGCATCGCTGAGCCCGGCCAGCGTCGCCACGGCATCGTCCGCGTCTGCCTCGGACGCCGCTCTGTGAAGCCTGACCTGGGCCGGTCCTCGCCAGTCAGCATCCGCGTAGAGCCGTAGCGCCTCGTCGCGCGCAGCGTCGCCGCCGCCGATGAACATGCCGCAGTAGCTCCGTGTGTGATGCAGGGTCTCCTCCGGCCATCCGAGCGCTGACAGCTTCTCTCGCGTGACGTCGCGAGGGAGCTTCTCGAACGTGCGCTCCAGCGTCGCGAGCGTGTCCCCGGCGGCACTCTGACGGCCAAGGACGGCGAGCGCCTGCGCCTTGGCGCCGAGAGCAGTAGCGCGGCCCGTACAGGGCGCTTCGGTCGCGCCGAGAGCCTCATCGGCCAGCACGACGACATGCTGGGGCGTGTATGCGCCGTAGAGCCCTTGGAGAGCCTGTCGGCCCGTGACGTAGCTGACCAAATGCGAGTCGCCTGAGGCAACCGCTGCGGAACGTGCTCGTCTCCACCATCGGCGGGCAAGGGGCACGTCTCCGTTGCTCATGGCGATGGCGGCAACGTAGCTCGATAGCTGTGCTACGACCCGTTGTGGCCCACCGTTGGCGTGCAGACGCTTCAAGTCGGCCGCGATGCCCGGCAGGAGAGCGTTCCTATGCGGGGCAGTCGAGATCTCATACGACCACGCATGCGCGATCCTGTCCCAGTCGTCTGTCGTGGCTCGTGCTGCAGCCTCTGGACCGAGCAACACGACCGACAGACCCAACCCAATGAAAGCTCGTCGTTTCACGTCATTGACCTCCTCAGGGAAGCGTAGCGCTCCCCGTCGTGAAGTCTCCCGTCTTTCCCGCTCCACGACCTGCTCGAGCCGGACGGCCGGATACAGCGCCAAGAGCGTCCCCTGAGCGTCGAGCGCCCGATCGCAGGCCGTCACGAACGCCTCGCTGGCGCTGGCATGAGCCAGCTCGACTTCGCTTATGTGCTGGTGCGTGTAGCCGATCCGGCTCGCGAGCGCGTGCAGCGTCAAGTCCTGTGCCACGCGCATTCCCCGTAGCTCCGCGCCGAGCCGGGCGGCGCATGATGCATCGGCGTCGACGGCCTTGAGCGGTCTTCCGCGTGGCACGGGCGCGAGCCTAACACTGAGCCCGATTTTTCCGATGCTTGCGTTCCTCAGGTGTGAATTGAGATGAAACCGGTAATGTAACTGTGCTTATCCATTACTGCGAGCTAGCTTTGCGCGCTCGATCTTCTCCCGTTGCGCGGTCATCGAGACCTCTTCCCCTCGACGGGCGTAGCCGGAAGGCAGGCCCCACGGGTGCCGCGGGGGCCAGAATCGGTGGCGCACCAGCAGAACCTCTCCGCTCTCGTTCCAGCAAGCCACGAGCGCCATAACCTCGTTATCAGCCTGTGCATCCGGCCATTGTCGGCGATGCGCCTCCGACGTAGCCCGATCGCCGCCGGCGCGAGCGCCCCGGCCGCAACGCAGCGCGCCTACAGCCAGCCCTTCTCCTCCGCGTGGCGCAGCGCCTGGACCCGCGAGCTCGCGCCGAGCTTGCCCATGATCGCCGACAGGTGGTTGCGCGTCGTGCCCGGCGACAGGTGCAGCGCCGCCGCCAGCTGCGCGACCGTCGCGTACTCGCGCGAAGCGGCGAGGACCTCCCGCTCACGCGCCGTCAGCGGGCTGCCGCCCTCGCTGAGCGCGGCCGCGGCCAGCCCCGGATCGACGATCCGCTCGCCGGCCATCGCGCGCCGGATCGCCGACGACAGCTCCGCGGCGGGCGCGTCCTTGAGCAGGAAGCCGGCCGCGCCGCCCTCCATCGCGCGGCGCAGGTACCCCGACCGGCCGAACGTCGTGAGGATGAGGATCCGGCACGCGGGCAGGGCCGCGACGAGCTCGGCGAGCACGTCCAGCCCGGTGGCGCCGGGCATCTCGATGTCCAGCAGGGCGACGTCCGGCAGCGCGGCGCGCGCGGCGGCCAGGACCTCGTCCCCGCGGCCGACCTGCGCGACGACCTCGAGGTCGTCCTGGAGGTCGAGCAGGCTCGCGATCGCCTCCCTGACCATCACCTGGTCCTCGGCGATCAGGATGCGGATCACGTCGCTGGTCCGCGGACGGGGACGGTGACGAAGAGCCGGAAGCCGCCGCCCGGCGCCGGGCCGGCCTCGAGGCGGCCGGCCATGTGCTCGGCGCGCTCGCGCAGCCCGGCGAGGCCGCTGCCGGTGCCGTTGGGCGCGACCGCGTCCTGGCCGTCGTCGACGACCTCCGCGCTCGCCGCCAGCGGGCCCGGCTGCACGGCGATCCGGCAGCTGCGCGCGCCGCTGTGGCGGATGACGTTCGTCGTGCCCTCGCGCACCGCCCACGCGAGCACGGCCTCCACCTCCGGATCCAGCGGCGCGTCCGGGGCGTCGAGCCGCGCCTGGATCCCCGCCGCCTGCAGGGCGATCCGCGCGCCCGACAGCTCGCTGACGAGCGTCGGCCGGCGGTAGCCGCTGACGGCCTCGCGGACCTCGCTGAGCGCGTTGCGGGCGACGGTCTTGATGTCGGTGACGTGCTCGGCCGCCGCGTCCGGCGCGTCGCGGGCGAGCAGCTGCTCGGCGAGCTCGGCCTTGACGGAGATGACCGTCAGGCCGTGGCCGAGCAGGTCGTGCAGGTCGCGCGCGAAGCGCAGGCGCTCCTCGGAGACCGCGAGCCGGGCGACCTCCTCGCGCGCCGACAGGAGCGCCGCGGTTGGCCTCCATCAGCTGCCGGAAGGCGAACATCATCATGCCGATCGCGACCGTCGTCGCGGTCAGCGAGATCGTCGACGCGTCGTCGCTGCCGGCGGCGACGTTCGTCGACCGCGGTGAGCAGCGTGCAGAAGAGGACCCACCGCACGGCGGCCCGGCGCGACAGCCCCATCGCGCCGGAGATCGCGGTGAAGACGAACAGCAGCGACCAGCTGGAGCGATCTGCGAGGGTCAGCACGGTCGTGATCAGCGCCAGGACGGCGAGCTGCGTCGCCACCTCGCGCGTCGGGACGAGCGGTCGGCGCCAGCGCGGCAGGCGGTTGTAGACGAGCACGTACGCCAGCACCGCGACGCCGACGGCGACCGCCCGCAGCGGGTGCGGGTGCGACCCCGCCAGGTCCAGCGCGGGGAACACCAGCCAGAAGAACGCGATGTTGATCGCGATCCGCTTCTGCCAGTGGTCCCTGGCCGTCACCGGGACCGCGCCGGGCATGAACATGCCGGTCGGATCGAACGCCCTGTCCTCAGGTCCGGGCGCGGTCGCCGGTGTGCCGTCGTCGGCCATCCCTCAGGCGCTGCGGGCCATCGAGCGCAGGTAGCGGCTCATGAGCGCAAAGCCTACGACGGTCCAGGCCGCCAGCGGGAGCAGGTCGCGCCAGAGGATCCCGGTCCCGCCGAAGCGTGGATCGAACGCCGCCTGCAGGCCGTCGGCGAGCGGGCGCAGCGGCAGCGCCTTGGAGATGTCCTGGATCCACGCCGGCGACCCGTCCATCGGGTACCAGATGTTCGAGATGAACACCATCGGCAGCGTCACGACGCTGATCAGCCCGGCGCCGTTCTCGGGCTTGCTGATCATCCGCGCGGCGGCGATCCCCAGGGTCGTGAACGCGGCGGCGCCGAGCACGAGCGTGGCGACGAGGCCGATCAGCTTCTCGCCCGGCACGTGCGCGCCGAACAGCGGGACCCCGGCGACGAACAGCAGCACGATCGACAGGACGAGCACGATGAGCGTCGACCCGACCGCGCCGGCGACGTAGGTGCCCCACGGCAGCGGCGTCGTCCGCACGCGCTTGAGGATGCCGTTCGTGCGCAGCGAGGCGAAGATCATCGCCGTGCTGTTGAAGCAGATCAGCAGCACCGCGTAGGCCATGATCCCCGGCGTGTAGAAGTCGATGAACGACAGGTGGTCGCGGACGTCGAGGGTGTTGCCGCTCTGCAGCCCGCCGAAGATGACGAGGAACAGCATCGGGAACACGAGCGAGAAGAACGCGGCACGGCGATTGCGCCAGAAGCCGCGCTGCTGGTAGCGCACCTGCCAGCCGGCGAGCCGCAGATCGTCTGTGAACGTGGGGGCATGGGCGGTCATCGTGCGGCCTCCTCGGGCGTCGCCGTTTCGGTCAGGGCGAGGTAGACGTCCTCGAGCGTCGGCTGCGACACCGAGAAGCGCGGGAGCTCGATCGTGCGCTCGAGCGCCCAGCCGGTGATCGCGTGCGTCGCGGCGATCCCCTGCGACGTGGTGATCAGCACCTCGCCGCGCTCGGCGCTGACGGCGCAGCCCGGCAGGTCGGGGAGGTCGGATGGCGTGAGCCCGTCGGCGAGGACGAAGCGGATCTCCGTCGGCAGCTCGTCGCGGCCCCCGATCGCCTCCGGCGGGCCGCTCGCGACGATCTGGCCGTCGACCATCACGGCGACGCGATCGGCGAGGTACTGCGCCTCGTCCATGAAGTGCGTCGTCAGGAAGACGGTCTTGCCGGTCGAGCACAGCGAGCGGATCGTCGACCACGCGGAGCGGCGGGCGTGCGGATCGAAGCCGGTCGTCGGCTCGTCGAGGAAGAGGACGTCGGGGTCGCCGACGAGCCCGAGCGCGAGATCGAGGCGGCGGCGCTGGCCGCCGGACAGATCGCCGGCGCGCGTGTCGCGCTTGGCGTCGAGCTCGACGAGGTCGATGAGCTCGCCGGGCGGCAGCGAGCGCGAGTACCAGCGCCCGTGCATCTCCAGCAGCTCGCCGACCGTCAGCTCCTCCTGGATCCCGCCGGACTGCAGCACGACCCCGATCCGGTCGCGCAGCGCGCGATCGCCGCAGGCCCGGGTCGTGTCCGATGACCGACACGGTGCCGGACGTCGGCACGCGGTGGCCCTCGACGATCTCGGCGATCGTCGTCTTGCCGGCGCCGTTGGGCCCGAGCAGGCAGAACACCTCGCCGTGCGCGACATCGAAGCTGACGCCGCGCACCGCGTGAACGTCGCCGTAGCTCTTGTGAACATCATGTACCTGGATGGCTGGCATGCCGTCCAAGGTAGACCTGCGCAGGGCTCACCGTAAGTGCCGCTCGTCCGCACATTGGCATGACATGTGTCACGCCGGAGCCCATCGCTTCAGGCGGTGGGGCGCTCAGCCCAGGGTGCCGCGGCGCTTGGTCTTGTAGCGGTTGACGACGTTCTCGCAGCCGCGCATCTTCGGGCGCTTGTGCCCGGTGAAGACCGTGTCCCAGCCGGGGCCGCAGTCGATCGAGCCGCGGCCGTTCGTGAGCGCATGGACGATGTCGTTGCCGGGACCGCCGAAGACCTGGGTGCTGCCCCCCTTGCCGCGAATGCGGATCTCGTCGTCGCCGTCGCCGCCGCGGATGACGTTGCGGAAGGCGCCGCCCTGCAGGTAGTCGTCGCCGGGCCCGCCGTAGATCTTGTTCATGCCGCGGCCGCCGTAGATCGTGTCGCGGCCGGGGCCGCCGACGAGCACGTCGGTCGCGCGGTGGCCGCCCTCGGGGAGATGGCGGTCACCCCAGATGACGTCGTCGCCGCCGGCGCCGTCGAGGTGGTCCGAGCCGCGGCCGCCGAGCAGGTTGTCGTTGCGCACGCTGCCGGTGCGCTGGCCGCCGTGGTCGGCGATGATCGCCTTGACGCCACGGCTGGGGTCGAGCACCGGCTCGGCCGGGACGACGCGCTCGCAGTCGCGGATCTTGCCTTCGCGCAGGGACTGCGCGTTGGAGATGCCGCCGCGCATGCTGTACGGGTTGATCACGATCGTGTCGATGCCGGGACCGCATTCGACGCTGCCGACGGCCGTTCCGTTGTTGACGTAGACGGTGTCGTTGCCGTCGCCCGCGTCGATCCGGTCGCGACCCGAGTCGGCGTAGACGACGTCGTCGCCCGCTCCGCTGTCGATCGTGTCCGCACCGCCGCCGCCGTGGATCAGGTCGTCGCCGTCGCCGCTCGTGATCGTGTCCGGCGCGGCCTCGCCCGCAAGGACGTCGTTGCCGTTGCCGCCGTCGAGCACGTCGGCGCCGTACCCGGCGAAGAGCTCGTCGCCGCCGTTGCCCCCGTAGAGATGGTCGCCGCCCGAGCCGCCCTTGAGGAGGTCGTCGCCGTCGTTGCCGAACGCGGTATCGGGGCCGGTGCCGCCGTCGAGGCGATCCGGGCCGGGGCCGCCGATCAGCCGGTCGCCGCCCTCCATCCCGAGCAGCGCGCCGCCGGAGGCCACGCGCACGACCATCCGGTCGGTGCCCGGCAGGCCGATCAGCGACGGCAGCAGGCCGGCCGGCAGCGGGATGATCGCGGTGGGTGCGGCAAGCAGCCCCGGGAGCTGGACGATGTTCGAGATCGCTGGCAGGCCCGTGACGAGCGACAGGCTCGGCAGCACGAGCGCCTGCGCGGGCGCTGCTGCGGCGAGGACGAATCCGCAGGCCAGGCCTGCGCGGCAGAGAAGACGTGGAAGGGCTGGCGGCATGCACCAAACGTCGGCTGATCGGCCGCGAACGTGCAGCATCCCGCGGCCCAGGCGGACGCATGGCTTATCGGCCGCCCACGTCCACGTGGACGAATGGCTTACCGGCCGGTGACGTTCATCTGGCAGAATGCAGGCCAGGAAGGCTCCGGCGAGTGCGACGCCGGTGTGAAAGACACCCCCGTGGAGTGCGACCGCCGGGGGCACAACCGACCATCAAGGAGCATCACATGCCCGAAGCCGTGATCGTGGACGCCGTCCGCACCCCCATCGGCCGCGCGTTCAAGGGCTCGCTCGTGGGCGTCCGCGCCGACGAGCTCGCCGCCACACCCCTGCGCGCGCTCATCGAGCGCAACCCCGGGGTCGACTTCGCCCAGACCGACGACGTCATGATGGGCGCCGCCTCCGCCGTCGGCGAGCAGGCCTACAACATCGGCCGCACCGCCTCGCTCATCGCCGGCCTGGACCATCACGTCCCGGCCTGCACCGTCAACCGCTTCTGCGCCTCGTCGCTGCAGACGCTGCGGATGGCGTTCCACGCGATCAAGGCCGGCGAGGGCGACCAGTACATCGCCGCGGGCGTCGAGGCCGTCTCGCGCGCGGGACTCGGGGCCGGGATCCCCGAGGAGGCCAAGCACCCGCAGCTCGACGGCTCCGAGGGCTCGGCGTACGACGTCTACATCCCGATGGGCCTCACCGCGGAGAACGTCGCGGCGCGCTGCAAGGTCAGCCGCGAGGCGCAGGACGAGTGGGCGCTCATCTCGCAGACCCGCGCCGTCGACGCGCAGGCGTCCGGCCACTTCGACAAGGAGATCGTCGGGGTCGCGCTGCCCGACGGCGGCGAGCTGCGCAAGGACGACGGCCCGCGCCCGAACACGACGCTCGAGAAGCTCGCCGCGCTGAAGCCGGTCTTCGATCCCGAGCACGGGACCGTCACCGCCGGCAACGCGTGCCCGCTGAACGACGGCGCCGCCGCGGTGCTCGTCATGTCCGAGGAGAAGGCGGCGTCGCTCGGCCTCACGCCGCGGGCGCGGATCATCGCCTCGACGGTCGCCGCGATCCGCCCGGAGATCATGGGCCTCGGCCCGATCCCGGCGATCCAGGCGCTGCTCAAGCAGACCGGGATGACGATGGACGACATCGACATCGTCGAGATCAACGAGGCGTTCGCGGCGCAGATCGTGCCGTGCATGCAGGACCTCGGGATCGACGAGGACAAGCTCAACCCGTTCGGCGGCGCGATCGCGCTCGGCCACCCGTTCGGGATGACCGGCGCGCGGATCATGACGACGCTGCTCAACGGCCTCGACGCGGTCGACGGCCGCTACGGGATCGAGTCGATGTGCGTCGCCGGCGGCATGGGCCAGGCGATGCTCGTGGAGCGCCTGAGCTGAGCGCGACCGAGCGCTACGGACGCAGGGCGCGCAGCCGGCGCAGGAGCGCCGCTGCGCCCATCCCCCCGTCGACCCGGACGCGCGCGAGCGTGAACGGGTCGGCGGGCCTGGCGTAGCCGAGCTTCACCGTCGTCGCGGCGAGGTAGCCGGCCTTCCTGACCGCGGCGACGACGCGGGCGTCGTAGCGTCCCGACGGGTAGCAGAAGAAGTTCGCCTCGACGCCGAAGCGGCGCGTGAGCTCGGCGCGCGCGCCGGCGGTCTCGTCGCGCAGCTGCGCGGCGGAGACCTGCGTGAGATCGGCGTGCGTGCGGGAGTGGGAGTCGATCTCCCAGCCGGCGTCGATCAGGCGCCGGACCGCGCCGTCGCCGCCGATGTCGTCGACCCAGTCCAGCGCGAGGTTCAGGACGCCGGGCCAGCCGGCCCGGCGCAGCACCGGCAGGGCGATCGCCACCTGGCTGGGATAGCCGTCGTCGAACGAGAGCACGACCGGCCTGCGCGGGAGCTTCGCAGTCGCCGTGCCAGGCGTCCCAGACCTCCTGCAGCGTGACGGCGCGGTAGCCGGCGCGGCGCAGCGCCCGGACCTCTGCCGCGAACTCCTTCGGGCTGCACGAACAGCGACGGCAGCCGCGCACCCGGCGGGGCGCTGCGGATCGCGTGGTACATGAGGATCGGCACCGCCGCGCGGCTCGCGCGGACCGGCTCGGCGGCGGGGCTCGTCGCGCTTGCGCGACCGGAGCTCGGCTCGCCGCCCGGAACGATCGCGACCGCCAGCAGCGCCAGCAGCGCCGCGACGGCGACGGCCAGGGACAGGCGCAGCGCGACCGTGCGATCCATCGCGGCCCACGGTACCGAGGGGCGCCCCGCGGGGCGCCCCTTCGGTGCGGCGGCTGGCCGGCGGCTGGGTCCGCTACCCGGCGGCCGCGGCGAACGTCAGCGTCAGCTTCTCGGTGAGCGACGACGTGATGCCGTTCGCGCTGGAGCCGGTGATCGTGCCGGTGCCCTTGACGCCCTTGTACGCCCCGGTGCCGCTGGTGATCTTCATCGTGCCCTCGTACTTCGCGGCGCCGGTCTGCACGGCGAAGTCCGACTTGTAGGTCCCGCGCAACGTGCCGGTGTCGAGGAAGAGCTTCACCGTCCCGCTGAACGTGCCCTTCGTGGCATCGGCGCTGCGCGTGACGGTGGCCGTGTTG
The DNA here is from genome assembly GCA_963727785.1 of uncultured Solirubrobacteraceae bacterium. Classification (GTDB taxonomy): domain Bacteria; phylum Actinomycetota; class Thermoleophilia; order Solirubrobacterales; family Solirubrobacteraceae; genus CADCVQ01. The sequence continues at coordinate 36,443 of CAVSHS010000026.1, read as the reverse complement.
TGCTGCGCGCCCTTGCCGAGCGGGCTCGCGCACGACAGCGTGCCGAACTCCTCCGCCTTGCTGACCGGCGTGCGCGTCGCGTACAGCTTCGCCTTGCACGAGATCGTCCGCTTGACGGCCTTCGGCGCAGCCGCCTTGGGCTTGGGCGTCGTGGTCGTCTTCGTGGTCGACGTCTTCGTGGTGGACGTCTTCGTCGTCGACGTCGCGGCATCCTCGCCGCTGGCGGCCTGCGTCAGACCTGCGACGCCGAACGCCGTGGCGACGCCGGCGGTTGCGACGAGCACGGTCCGCAGCGAGCGCCTGAATCGGTGCACTTGATCACCTTCCCCGAGGGTTCGATTGCCATGGGACGGCCCAGGAGGAACCGCCCCACGGGCGAGCCCTACCCCTCGCGAGGGGATCTCAACGCGTGGCGCCGATCGACTGGATTCCGGTCAGCTTGAGCGCGTAGGTCAGCGTCGTCCTGATCGCGTCGGGGCTCGTGCCCGTCACCGTGCCCGTCCCGCGGACCTTGCGGTAGGCGCCGGTGCCCTTCGTGATCTTCAGCACGCCCTTGTAGAGGACGCCGGTGATCGCGTACGTCACCGGTGCCAGCATCGTCACGAACGCGATCGAGAACGTGCCCCTGATCGTGCCGCGGTCGAAGGACAGCTTGAACGGCCCGGTGAACGTGCCCGAGGTCGGCGACGTGCGCTTGACCGTGGAGGAGTCCTCCTGCACGCCCCTCCCGAAGGGCTTGCTGCACTTCGCCGAGCCGTAGTTGCCCGCGGTCGGCGCGGGCTGCTTGATCGTCGCGAAGAGCATGAGGCTGCAGGTGACCTTCCTCGCCTTGGGCTTCTTCGTCGCGGCGGGGGCCGCAACGACGGCGCCGGATAGGGCGATTGCGCTCGACAGGCCGACCAGCGCCGCCTTGCGCGTACGAGATGTCAGCCGCACGTCCCTACCCCTCTCCTTGAGATGTTCTCCACGTGCGTGACAGCCTGTCGCGGCGCCATGCGGGCGTCAAGCCCTGCACGGCGTCAGCCCGCGGCGGGCGCGGTATGGTCGCCCGCGCCGTGGACAGCGCACCGTTTGACCGTCGCGAGCTGCTCTGGCGGGGCGCCGCCGCCGCTGCGATCGTCGCCGGGCTCGACGCCGCGGTCGCCGAGGCGCGGCTGTCGCCGGCCGCCGTGCGGCGGCTCGACGCGGCGGTCCGCGGCGCCGTCGCCGTGCCGGGGCGGGCGACCTACGCGCGAGCGCGGCGCGTCTACCAGCTCGCCGGCCCGCTGCCGCGGCCGCTGGCCGTCGTCCAGGTGCGCGACACCGCGGACGCCGCGGCGCTCGATGCGCTGGGCGGCACGTGAGGACGTCGCGCTCGTCGCGCGCTCGGGCGGGCACTCGTACATCCGCCAGTCCGGTGGGACCGGCAGCCGTCGTGGCGGACCTCTCGCGGCTGCGCGCGGTGCAGCTTGACCGCGGCGCGGGCGAGGTCGAGGTCGGCGGCGGCGCGCAGCTGATCGATCTGAACCGCGCGCTCGCGGCGCGGGGTGCGCTCGTGCCGAGCGGCTCGTGCCCGTCGGTCGGGATCGGCGGCGTGACGCTCGGCGGCGGGATGGGGCTGTCCGGGCGCCGGCTCGGGCTGACCTGCGACCGCCTCGTCGCCGCGACGATCGTCACGCCCGACGGGCGCCGCCGGCGGGTCGACGCGCGCTCGGACGAGGACCTGTTCTGGGCGCTGCGCGGTGGCGGCGGCAGCTTCGGCGTCGTCACGTCGCTGCGGTTCCGGGTGCAGCGCGGCTCGCGCGCGGCGTGGGCGTTCATGCGCATCCCGTGGGCGCGCGCCGCCGACGCGCTCGCGCGCTGGCAGCAGCTCGCGCCGGTGGCGCCGCGCGCGCTGACCTCGATCCTCACGCTGGCGGCGGGCGCGCCGCCGGGGGTGACGGTCATCGCGCAGCACTTCGGCTCCGAGGCCGAGCTGCGGCGGCTGCTCGCGCCGCTCGCGCGGATCGACGGCGCGCGGCTGAGCACCGGCGTCGACGGGCTGCTCGGGCTGGCGCGCCGCTGGGCGGGCTGCCTCGACGGGCCGCTGGCGGCCTGCCACACGCGCGGCACGCGCCCGGGCGGGACGCTCGAGCGAGCGGCGTTCGCGGCCTCGTCGATCTACCTGCCCAAGCGGCTGGACGATGCGGGGCGCCGGGCGCTGCTCGCGCCGCGTGGCGGGCCGGCGCGGGTCGGGGAGCGTGATCCTCGACGCCTACGGCGGCGCGATCAACGCCGTCGATGCCGACGCGACCGCGTTCGTCCACCGCGACGCGCTCGCGTCGGCGCAGATCATCAGCTACCACGCGGTCGGCGCCGGTGGGGGCGCGCGGGCCTGGGTGACGGGCACGCGCGCCGCGCTGGCGCGGTCCGGCGGGCGCGGGGCGTACTCGAACTACGCCGACCCGACGCTGGACGATCCGGCGCGCGAGTACTGGGGGGCGAACCGGACGCGGCTGCGGGAGGTCAAACGGCGGGTCGACCCGGACCGGCGCATCGTGTTCGCGCAGGCGGCGGGGCTGTAGGGGCGGCGAACTTCAGCGGCTGGACCTCGTCGCGTGACAGGCGATCCGTCGTCGGCGGGTCGGTCATGCTGTCGACTCGCGGAAGCCGAACTCGGTCTCGTGCAGGTTGCGTGTCGCCGCTGGGGCGGCTGCAGCCAGCCGGTGAGCCGCTGGAGACCTGCCACCGGGTCGTCGAAGACGAGCTCGATCGGGTCCATGCGCTCGGCCGCGCGACGGGCGGACGAGCCGCGGTGACGGACAAGCTCAGCGAGCTCCGTGCGCAGTGTGGGATGCAGGTGCTCCACGAATCGCATGGCGACACGGCGGCGCTCGCGTGGTGCCAGGCCCAGTCGCCTGACTGCTCGTACGGTGAGCTCGACGCGACCGCAGAGCACCTCGTCATCACGGCAGGCATGGGCCCAGCAGTGGCCCCGCTCGATCAGCGGATCGCTGGTCCCGATGTCGGCTTGGGCTCGTGGTCCGAGGACGGTGGCCAAGCGTGGCGCTGGCGTCTCGCCGTCGCGGTACGCGCGTCCGCGTCCGTTGTGCTGCTCCCAAGCCACATGCGAAAGCAAACCGCAATTGAGCTAATTGGTGAATAGCACGAAATTGACCACGAACTTGTCCAGATTGACCCCTGTCCCGGTCAAATCGCCGAGTGAGTGCAAACTCAATGACTCAGCATTCCGCCTCTGACTCCGAGCGTAGGATCGTGCGCATGGGCCTCAATCTCAGGGCATACCGCCTGCACCACGGACTGACCCAGACACAGGTCGTCGCCGAGATCTACAAGCGCGCCGTTGCCCGTGGAGACAAGAAGCCCGGCTTGGATCCGTGCGCGGTGTCAAGACACGAGAACGGCAACAAGCGGCCGAGCCCGTACTACCAGAAGCTCTATTGCGAGGTCTACGAGGCCAGTCCGGCCGAGCTCGGCTTCCTCCCTGTCCGTCCGGGCGGTGACGCTGAACCGGAATTGAACATTTCATATGACATGCCGCTCGACCCCGCCGACGTTCTCGCCATGACGCGAACGCCGGTCAGCGCTCAGGCGTCCGTGCTGGACGCACCACAGCAGCTCGAGGGGTTTGACGACCTCGTCGCTGCGCTTGTTCACCACGGCGCCGCATTCTCGCCTGGTGACGCGCCAATCGATGTTCCTGCGTGGGAACAGGCGGCCCGTTCGGCGAAACGCAACTCTCAAGCGTCCCGGTACGGGCTGGCGGTCAGCGAGCTGACCGGCCTGCTGCGCGTACTTCCGAGCGTCAATGCGTCGCTCGACGACGATGACGCGCGACATGTCTGGACGCTCTGCGCTCAGACGTATCACACAGCTGCGAGCGTGCTGCTCAAGCTCGGCCAGGAAGGTCTCGCCCATATCGCCGCAGATCGCAGCACGGTGTTTGCGCAGCGCAGCCAAGATCCGCTGGCCATCGGCTCCAGCGCGCGGATCGTCGCTCACGCCCTCCTCAGCAGCGGTCACTTCCGCGAGGCAAGGATGACCGCGACGACAGCAGCCGCCAGGCTCGTCACGGACAATCCCACACGCCAGCAGCTCTCGGTCTTCGGTTCGCTGTTGCTTCGGGGCGCGGTTGCGGCCGCTCTCGCCGGGGATCGCGCCGGCGCGCTCGAGCTCCTCGACGAGGCCGACAGCGCGGCCAGACCCGTCGGCGAGGATCGCAACGACTGCTGGACCGCCTTCGGGCCCACCAACGTCCTGCTGCACCGGGTGCATGTCGCGGTCACGCTTGGGGACGCCGGGACCGCGCTCGAGCACGCCCGTGCCATCGACCTGAACAGGCTGGCCGTCACGGAGCGCCGCGCGTGCCACTGCATCGATGCCGCCCGCGCGCTCGTCCAGTGGGACCGGTACGCGGAGGCGTGTCACATGCTCACCGCGGCCCAGCAGCTGGCGCCGGAGGAGCTGATGGCGCGTCCCTCGGTGCGGGCGATGGTCGGCGACATGATGCGCCGCGCGCCACGATCGGCGCAGCCCGGCATGCGCGCCCTCGCCGCCCGAGTCGGCGTCGACCAATGACCACACGGGGCGCGATTCGCGTCCTGTACCTCATCGCCTGCGCCGCCGGCGCGGCGTCCGACGTCGGGCGGCTCGTTGCTCAGGCACGCCAGCGCGGCTGGGACGTACATCTGATCGCCACGCCGGCCAGCCGTGGAGTTTCTCGACATCGGCGCCCTGGAAGCGCAGACCGGACACGCCATTCGCAGCGGCTACCAGCGGACCGCCGACGAGCGGGGTCGTTCGCTGCCGCACGCCGACGCGATCATCGTCGCACCCGCGACCTACAACACGATCAACAAATGGGCTCACGGCATCAGCGACAACTATGCGCTGGGCATCCTGGCCGAGGCGATCGGGCTCGGGATCCGGATCGTCGTGCTGCCGTTCGTCAACGCGGCGCTGGCTGCCCATCCGGCGTTCCGGCGCAGCGTCCGCGAACTTCGCGAGGCGGGCGTGACGATCGTGCACGGACCGGGCGAGCTGGAGCCCCACCCGCCGGCCACCGGCGCAAGTCAGATCAGCTCGTTTCCGTGGCACCTGGCCCTCGATCGAGCCGACGCACTCGTCCCCCGCGAGGCGGGCTCGCCCGTTCACCCCGGCGACCCGGCGATCTCCCAGCGCTCGGCCCGGAAGCCGGGCCTCATCCGAATGGACTCCTAGAGCTCCGTTGCCGGCGCATTCGTGCCGGCAACGGCGAAGGCCGTCGCGATCAGCTCGTGCACCGCCGGCCCTTCGGCCTCGAGATCGAAGCGCCGCACCGGCGCGGCGAGCGGCGCGGGCACGGCGTCGAGCGCCGCGCGCATCCGCTGGTGGACGTGCCTGCACTCGTAGCCCGCCGCGCGCAGGTGCTCGACGGCGGCGCGGTTGGCCGGCACGACGAACTGGCTGCACCCTGATGCCACGCTCGCGCATCCGCGCCTCGATCGCGCTGCGCAGCAGCGTGCCGACGCCGCGACCCTCGTGGTCGGGGTGCACGGCGAGGCGCGCGCCGCGCTCGTCGACGTCGGCCCAGCCGACGAGCGCGCCGTCGTCGTCCTCGACGACGAACACGTCGCGCTCGAGGTCGAGCTCGGGCAGCTCCCAGTCGTCCAGGACGTCCTGCAGCGAGTAGTCCGGGCGTCCGACGTCGGCGACGTCGCGCGCGACGATCACCGCGAGCACCGCCTCGGCCTCGTCGCGCCGTGGGGCTCTGCAGCCGCATCAGCGCGGCGCCATCCGCAGCGCTCCGTCGAGCCTGATCACCTCGCCGTTGAGCATCACGTTCTCGACGATGTGGCAGGCGAGCTGGGCGAACTCCGGCGGCAGGCCGAGCCGCGGCGGGAAGGGGATCGAGGCGGCGAGCTGCGTGCGCGCCTCGGCCGGCAGCCCCGCCAGCAGCGGCGTGTCGAACAACCCCGGCGCGATCGCGCAGACGCGGATGCCCGAGCCGGCGAGGTCGCGCGCGGCGGGCAGCGTCAGCGCGACGACGCCGCCCTTGGACGCCGCGTAGGCGACCTGGCCGATCTGCCCGTCCCAGGCGGCGATCGAGGCCGTGTTCACGATGACGCCGCGCTCGCCGTCGTCGCCGACCGGCTCGTTGGCGAGCATCGCGGCGCTCGCCAGGCGCAGCGCGTGGAACGTGCCGACGAGGTTGATCGCGACGACCCGCTCGAAGGTCTCGGCGCGGTGCGGCCCCTTCGAGCGCGCGATCCGCTCGGCGTGGCCGATCCCGGCGCAGTGGACCGAGATCCGCAGGCCGCCGGGCGCCTGCGCCGCCGCCAGCGCCACCGCCTCCTCGAGCTGCTCGGGCCGCGTGACGTCGGCGGCCGCGAACCGCGCGCGCTCGCCGAGCTGCGCCGCGAGCGCCGCGCCGCGCTCGGCGTCGAGGTCGGCGACGAGGACGTGCGCGCCGCGCGCGTGCAGCGCGCGGGCCGTGGCCTCGCCGAGCCCGGAGGCGCCGCCCACGACGAGCGCGCCTGATCCCTCGATGCGCATCGGAGGCACAACCCTAGCTGCGGCCTCCGCGCGCCCCCGGCGACGGCGCCGCGCGGCCCGGCGCCTACTCGACCGCGCTGAACTCCCAGATCGCGATCGCGAGCATGACGAGGCCGAGGGCGAGCACGACGCCGGCCTCGAACGCGGCCGGCAGGTGCCAGCTGCCCCAGCTCACCCCGGGGTCGAGCGCGCGGCGCGCCGCGTCGCTGATGTCCAGGTGGCTGAAGACGAGCCGGCGCATCGGGTCGACCGCATACGTGAGCGGGTCGATGCGGTTGAGCGCCGACAGCCAGCCCGGCAGGTTGGACGACGGGGAAGAGGGCGCCGGAGATGAAGAACATCGGCATGACGATCATCTGCATGACGCCCATGAAGGCCTGGATCTGCTTGATGCGCGCCGCCACCATCACGCCGAACGCGGTGATGCTGAAGGCGAGCAGCAGCTGCAGGCCGAAGATGCCGAGCAGCAGCAGCGGGTCGTACGGCACGTGCACGGCGCCGGCGAGGCAGATGAGGATGACGCCCTGCAGGCTCGCGACGGCCGCTCCGCCGAGGCACTTGCCGATGACGATCGAGCTGCGCCGCACCGGCGCGACCATCATCTCGCGCAGGAAGCCGAACTCGCGGTCCCAGACGATCGACGCGGCCGAGAACATCGCGGTGAACATCACCGTGATGCAGAGGACGCCGGGGTAGATGAACGTCGTGAGGGCGACGCCGTGGGTGCCGGCGTTCGACAGCTGCTGCAGTCCCGAGCCGAGCACGAAGAGAAACAGCAGCGGCTGCACGAGCGACGTGACGATCCGCAGCCGGTCGGCGCGGAAGCGGATCATCTCGCGCCGGAAGACGATCTTGATCGCGCGCAGCTCGCTGCGCAGGCTGCGCGGCGGGACCGCGACGCGGATGACCGGCGCGCCGGCGCGCCGCTGCCGCGGCCTCGGTGCCCGCGGTCTCGGTGTCGGTGGCGCTCATCGCCGCCCTGCCCCGAACGCCTGCATGACCATGCGGTTGCGCTGCGCGCCGGTCGACTCCTCGGCGTCGCGGATCGTCGAGCCGGTGTGCGCCATGAAGACGTCGTCGAGCGTCGGGCGCGACACGCTCACCGAGCGGATCGGCACGCCCAGCTCGGCGAACAGGCGCGGCACGAACTGCTCGCCCGAGGCGACGTAGAACGTGACGGCGCCCTCCGCGACCTGCGCCTCGATGTCGAAGCGCCGCGCGAGCGCGGCGACGGCGGCCTCGTCGTCGTCGGTATGGATCGTGACGCGGTCGGCGCCGACCTGCGCCTTGAGCGCGTCGGGCGTGTCGAGGACCACGATCACGCCCTGGTCCATGATCGCGATCCGGTCGCAGAACTCGGCCTCGTCCATGTAGTGCGTCGTCATGAAGATCGTGATCTCCTCGGCGCTGCTGCAGGGCGCGGATGTACTTCCAGATCGAGCTGCGCGTCTGCGGGTCCAGGCCGATCGTCGGCTCGTCGAGGAACAGCACGCGCGGGGAGTGCAGGAAGCCGCGCGCGATCTCCAGCCGCCGCCGCATCCCGCCCGAGAACGTCAGGACCGTCGCGTCGCGGCGCTCCCAGAGGCCGACCATCTCGAGCACCTGCCGCATCCGGCCGGCGACGAGCTTGGAGTCGACGCCGTAGAGCTCGGCGTGCATGCGCAGGTTCTGCTCGGCGGTCAGGTAGCCGTCGAGCGTCGGGTCCTGGAAGACGAGGCCGATGTGGCGGCGCACGCTGTCGCGCTCGGAGACGACGTCGTGTCCGGCGACGAGCGCGCTGCCGCCGGTCGGCTTGGCGAGCGTGCAGAGCATGTTGATCGTCGTCGTCTTGCCGGCGCCGTTTGGACCGAGGAAGCCGAACACCTCGCCGGCGGCGACGTCGAAGCTCACGCCGCGGACGGCCTCGAGCTCGCCGAAGGACTTCCTCAACCCGCTGACGCTGATCGCCGGTGCGGTTCGCTCCATGCGCAAAACGTTACACCAGTCGTAATTATCTGTCGCGCGTAGGGTAGATTCCCCTGCATGGAGGCGACGGCGACCACGGGCGAGGGCCTGCGCGAGCGCAAGAAGCGCCAGACGCGCGAAGCGATCGCCGCGGCCGCGATGGAGCTCTTCCTGGCGCGCGGCTTCGACGACGTCACGATCGCCGACATCGCGCGCGCCGCCGACGTCTCGCGCAAGACGATCTTCAACTACTTCCCCGCCAAGGAGGACCTCGTCTTCCACGAGGGCCGCGAGCGCCGCGCCGCGCTCATCGAGGCGATCCGGACCCGCCCCGCCGGCGAGCCGCTCGTCGCGCCGTTTCGCCGCGCCACGATGGAGTACCTCGACCGCGTCGAGCACGGCTCGGTGGACGCGCTCGTCGCCGTCCCGCGGCTCGTCGCCGCGAGCACGGCGCTGCGCACCCGCCTGTCGGTCGGGTGGGAGAAGGAGGCGGCGCAGCTCGCACCGGTGATCGCCGAGGAGGCCGGGCGCGGCGGCCGGCGACCTCGTGCCGATGGTCGTCGCCCGCACGCTCGCGTGGACGCACCGGCTCACGTTCCGCGCCGCGTTCACCCGCCTGCTCGCGGGCGAGGACCAGCGCACCGTCGCCGCCGACCTGCGCGAGCAGGCCGACGCGCGCCTACGACCTCCTCGAGGCCGGGCTCGGCGGCTACGGGGCCGCGGGCGGCGGCTGACGGCGCCACCACGCGACCGCGTGCGGCTACGGTGCCGCCATGGCCGAGTGGTACGAGCAGCTCTACGAGCTGCAGCTGCGTGCGAACCGCGACATCTGGGCGACCCTGCGGGAGCACGGCGTCGAGCCCGACACCGAGCTGCGGCTCGGCTTCCTCTACGTCGCGCCGGGTGAGCCCGAGGCGCAGGCGCTGCTGGCGTTCCTGCGCGAGGAGACCGACTACGACCTCGAGGCGCGCTCGCGTCCCGGCGGCGGCGACGTGGACGCCGAGCCGGGCGGCGACGAGGAGTGGGTCGTCATCGGCACGACCCAGCCGACGCCCGTCACGCTGGAGCTGCTCGACGACTGGGCCGAGTGGATGATCGCCGCCGGCGCGGCCGAGGGCCCGTGCGCCTTCGACGGCTGGGCGGCGCAGCTCGTCGGCGGCTGACGGGCGCGCAGCGCGGCTGGCCCGTCAAACGGATCAGAACGCGATTGTCCTGCCGGGCTCGGTGGCCTGCTCGGCGGTGTAGGAGACGCCATCGACCTTCAGGCCCGCGGCGTCGAGCAGCGTGACAAGCCCGCCGCGATTGGGCAGCACGACCGGCGGCGTCAGCTGTACCCGCAACGTCTCGCCGGCGGCGACCGTGCCCGCGAGCGCCATCGAGTGCTTGTCCCGATCGGCAAGTCGCCAGTCGGAGAGATCGATTGAGCCGGCGGTCGTGTTGAGCAGCGTGACGAACTCCACCTCCGGTGACTGGAGGGCATTGACGAGCGCCGCGACGATGCGGACGGTGCCATCCGGTTCGCCATCGGTGATCTGATGACCGGTCATGTCGTCGGTGTGCCAGGTCTGCGATTGGAACTTCAGAAAGATCGCGACCCATTGCTCTTGTGCCGGATAGTGCAGCAGCAGCGCGCCGTCCTGGTACACGCCGTCGTCTCGGACGAACTCCCCGACGTTGCCTTGATTCATGTGGATGTCGTGGACGCCGTTGCCGGGCACAAAGCCAAAGATCTTGTCCGCCTTGCCCTGCTCGGGGCCCCACCGCTGCCCGAAGGCGTACACGGTGGCCTGCTCGTCGGCGATCGCCCTGCGGACATAATGCGCGAGCTTCTCGTTGAGGTCATTGTCTGGACCAGGCACATCGAACGGAAGCTGACGCATATCGTCGCGGTTGAAGAGGTTGCCACGGATGAAGTCCAGTGCGGCACCGCCCGGCCTGTGCTGGTCAAGGACGTTCCAGCCGGCCGGTAACGCCGTGACGGCGTTGAGGATCTCGTGGCGGAAGTCGGAGTCGATGAGGTACTCAAGCTCAGACGGTCGCATCTTGGACTCCACGTTGACGGCGATGCGGTAATGCGTCGCGTCGTCGACGACGTGCAGTTGGAAGTGGGCGTTTGCGCCGGACGCGAGGCGGTGATCGATGACGCTCCCGCTCAGCACGCCGTAATCACTCAGGGGCACGCGGTTCACACTACGCCGCCGACGGGCGTAGATCTATGCCTTTGATCACACGGAGGCATCCCGCTGCCCGGCGTGTGGCGTATCCCACATATGCGCCATGCGGGTCGACCTACGCTTGTGTTCCACGATGCGAGGACACCATGGCGCACGAACAGCCACAGGCACTGCAGGATCTGCCACAGCCCGTCTCGACCAGGCTGATCGATTTTGAGCACTCCGAGATCCTGACGCTGGAGAGCTTTCCGCCGCAGTACGTCCTCGTCGTGTCGGGACGCAAGCCGTACTGGAACATGAAGGTCACCCTTTCGCCGCTGACCTATATTCAGCAGCCGGAGTACTGGGGCATCGAGGTCGTCGGCTCAGTCGGTGCGCGGGTCCTGCCCTCGCCGGGCGCGCCGTACACCGTTTCACTGCCGCTCGCTGGATTGACCGGCACGTGCGGCATCGAGGTGATCGGAGCGTCGCGCTCGGAGCGCCACGACATCCCGGTCGACGCAGGCGCAGGGGCGCTGGCGCCCGCGCTCTTCAAGCATTGGATTCACTCCTTCGAGGAGAGCACCGAGGACGCTGACGTCTATCGGCCCTTGGGGTTTGAGTTCCCGCCGGCATTCGGTCGCCGCGGCCTTGAGATCAGGGCAGACGGCGACTTCGTCCTGCACGCGATCGGACCCGCCGACGGAACGATCGAGATCCCCGGGCACTGGACCGCGGAGGGCCCGGACCAGATCGGCGTGTGCCTGCAGGATCGCGCCCCGTTCACCCTCACGATCCTGTCCGTCGACGACGACGTGCTGCGCATCAAGCGCGGCTCGGACCTGTAGTCGGACGTTGAACGTATGACCACGGAGAAGACGATGGCCAACACATGCGAGCTTGCACAGCGAAACACGATCCGCGCGTTTCGCAGCGGACCGAAGGTCGTGATCGTCGCCGAGGGCGATCTGCCCAGTCCGGGCTATGACGCGAAGATCACGCAGCGTCCCGAGAAGATCTTTCCGCCGTTTTATCTAGGTCCTGCGCTGCTCGCGCCCGGGGTTCTTTCCGGCTGTGATCGTGCCGTACCGCGTCTCGCTGACGATCAACCATCCCGAGGACCGAGACGTCGTGACGGTCTTTCACGCCGACGGCCAGGACGAGGTGAAGATCGAGGCGTGCGGCGACGAGCTCGCCGCGTACACCGCGGTCGTCGGCGGCGGAGGGTGCCCCGAGGGGGCCGACGAGGCGACCGGCTTCTCCAAGGCGCTGAGCTTCGACGAGGCGTTCGCGGACGCGCTCGCCAAACTGCCCACGATCGAGCCGGAGCACCCCGACACGCTCGAGACGGTGCGCGTCATCGAGATCGGCGGCTGTTCGGCGGGATCGCCGGCTTCCACGACCTCTACGTGCGCGTCTGCCGCACGCACGACTGACCCGCACTTGTCCTGCCAGTCCCCGTATGGGGACTGGCGGGCGTGAGTCGCGCATCCGCCACGGCGCTCGTTCTCACGCAGGCAGATTCACGGCCAGGCTCGGTGGAGTTCGGCGAGCCGCGCTGCGCTCTCGGGGTTCATCGGCAGGAAGGTCTCGATCGCGAGGTTCGCGGCCGTGACGTCGAGCGGGCTCCGAGGGTGGCGATGACCGTGAACAGCTCGACCTGGCCGACGGCGGTCTGCAGCTTGAGCGAGACCACCGGCTGCGTGGCGAGGCCGGCTGGCGGCTCGCCGGGGAGATAGGACTCGACATCCTCGATGAGCTTGGCGAGGGCGGGATCGGCGTCCTCGCGGCTCCTGCGCTTCAGCCGGTGAATCAGCGGCGCGTTGCACGCGGCGGTCATCGACGAGATCCGCGGCAGGCCGCCGGGGTGAACGCCGAGGAGGAGCATGTTCATCGGTGGCTCGAGGAGCTCGGGGGCGACCCCGTCCCAGAGAAGCGTCGCGGCTCGATTGGACTCGATCAGGTTCCAGAGCCCGTCGACGATCAACGCCGGGTTCGGCTCGTACGCCTCCAGCAGCCTGCTCAGCGACTCCCGCAAGGGCTGCATGACCTCGCCGTCGTAGGGCTGCTCCAAGTAGGGCGGAGCGAAGCCCCCGGCGAGCAGCAGGCGGTTTCGCTCGGCGATCGGGAGGTCGAGGTGCTGGGCGAGGTGGACGAGGAGCTGGCGGCTCGGGCGCGAGCGGCCCGTCTCGACGAAGCTGAGGTGCTTCGTGGAGAGGTTCGCGTCCAGCGCCAACTCCATCTGCGTGAGCCGCCGCTGGTTGCGCCAGAAGCGGATGAGCTCACCGACGGTCTGCGGCTCCCTCCCGGTCTGGACGGCCACGGGGCCAACGGTAGCGCCCGCCCCAGATCAGCTCCGTTACGTCGGCTGTAACGCGGAGCGCGCGTTTTACATCGGAGGTAATCGACTCGCGGCGGTTCCTGGGGGATGGTCCCGCCACGAGCAACGAAGTCAAAGGAGGAACCGAGATGAGCGAAGCAACCACGCCACCCGAGACCCGGACCAACGCGGCGGAGGGGCTGGCGGATCGATATCTCGCGCTCTGGAACGAGCCCGATGCCGATCGGCGCCGGCGGATGATCGCCGAGCTCTGGACGGAGGACGGGAGGCATTTCCTCCAACCCCCGCAGGAGATTCGCGGGATCGCGGCGCAACCCGGGATCGGGCTGACGGCGATCCTCGAGGCACGGGGATACGAGGGGATCGAGGCTCGGGTGGCGAGCGCGTACGAGCACTGGGTCGGCTCCGAGGGGCTCAGCTTCCGGGGACGCGACGACGCCGAGCAACTCGGCGACGTCGTCAAGTTCCACTGGGAGGCGGTCTCCAAGGACGGCGAAGCGTTCGGAGTCGGGCTCAACTTCCTCGTCCTTGCCGCGGACGGCCGGATCGAGCGCGACTACGTGTTCGTCGTCGCTTAGGCGGAATAGGCGCCATGGGTTCCGGCGCTCCTGCTGTCTGTACGTACGCGAGGGCAGATGCCTCGCCTCCCGCGGGGTCGCCGTGGATATCCTGCGTGCGTGGCCGGAGAATGGCTTGGCACCGACGTCCCGCTGCATGCTCAGCACCACCGCCCTAGCAGGCATGGGGCTGCACATCTGCGCGGTCGTGCAGCGCGATCCAGTTCCCTCAGCGAGCACGTCGAGATCGTCAACGACGGCGCTGAGCCGGTGCCCGTGACCGCGCTCGAGCTGACGGCCTGCGCCGGGCAGCACCACAAGCACGTCTACTCGTTTCCCGCGGGCGAGCTCGGCGCCGGCCAGACCGCCTACGTCTACAGCGAGAAGGGCACGAGCCAGCGCACGCACACCGGCGACCTGATCCTGTACGCCGGCCTGCAGGCTCCCGTCTGGAAGGACGAGTCGCATGTCGCATACCTGCGCCACCCGGATGGCAGGATCATCGACTCGATGCGCGTCGGGCGCCCGTCGCGCCACCCCGACGGCCACTGATGGGGAAGCGCCGCGGTGCGCCGGTGAGCGTGCCGGAACGCGCGAAATCCGACACGTTGGCGAGCTGCGATCATCACCTCCATTGAGGACGATCGAGACCGTTGCGACGACATCCGGATCGCCAGCAGCTGTCTGGGCGCTTCTGGCTGACGCCTCGACGTGGGCGCGGTGGGGCTCGTGGTCGAAGGTCGAGATCGAGGGTGGCGGCCAGCAGGGGGCGGGTTCGGTGCGCGTGCTCGTGAGAGCTCCGTTCCGCGTCCGCGAGCGCATTGTCGAGTGGGTGCCGCACGAGCGGATGGCGTACGAGTTGATTGACGAGATGCGTGTGCGGGGCTACAGGCTGCGTCACGCTCGAGGAGGCGGCGCAAGGCGGCGCGTCGTCCGCTGGCGCTCGACCTATGAGCGCGCGGGCCCGTTCACCGCCCTTGTGCTGCGCCTCGCCGTGCGCGACGCGTGCAAGCGGCTGGCGAAGGCTGCGTCCGCGTAGGCGGCTTGGTCTTGCGCGAGGGGGGGTCGCGCTCGCTGTGGCGGTTGGGAGAATCCATCGTGGCGTGGCCGTCACTCATCGGATCCCGGGCCTTGTGGTCACCGAGCACGAGCTTCGGCTTGCGCTCGATCACCGCGTGCCGGAGGGCGAGCAGATCACCGTCTTCGCGCGCGAGGTCGCCGACCCTGACGGAGCCGACCGGCCGTTGCTGCTCTACCTCCAAGGGGGACCCGGCTTCGAGGCGCCGCGGCCGACCCGCCAGCCGAGCTCGCCCGGATGGCTGGATCGTGCGCTGCAGGAGTACCGCGTGCTCATGCTCGACCAGCGCGGCACCGGACGCTCCAGCCCCGTGAGCGCGGCGGCGCTCGCCGGCCGTACCCCCGCCGAGCAGGCCTCGTACCTCACGAATTTCCGGGCGGATGCGATCGTCCGTGATGCCGAGGCCTTTCGGACGCATCTCGGCAGCGGGCCGTGGAGTGTCCTGGGACAGAGCTTCGGCGGCTTCACCACCCTGGCCTACCTGTCCCAGGCGCCGGCCGGCCTGCGCGAGGCGATGTTCACCGGCGGCCTTCCGCCGATCGGCCGTCACCCCGACGAGGTCTACAAGGCCACGTACGCTCGCGTGCTCGAGCGCAACCGCCGCTACTACGCCCGCTACCCCGAAGACCGCCGGCGCTTCCTCGCGGCGCGCGACGCGGCGCCGGTGCTCGCGTCCGGCGACCGCCTGTCGCACGCGCGTCTGCGCCAGATCGGGCACCTCCTCGGCTCAAGCGATGGCGCCGAGCGCGTCCACGCGATCCTCGAGCTTGCACCCGAGTCGCCTGCGTTCGCTCACGACGTCGACGCGATCGGGTTCGCCCGCAACCCGATCTACGCGATCCTGCACGAGTCCAGCTATTCCGACGGACACGCCACAGGCTGGTCGGCGCAGCGGATGCTGCCGGCCGACTACGCCGACGATCCCGCGCTCATGACCGGCGAGCACGTCTACCTGTGGATGTTCGAGGAGATGGGCGCGCTCGTCCCGCTCCGCGAGGCGGCCGACCTGCTGGCCGAGCACGAGTGGCCTCGGCTCTACGACCGCGACGTGCTCGCCGGCAACGAGGTCCCCGCCGCCGCGGCCGTCTACACGGATGACATGTACGTCGAGCGCGCGTTCTCCGAGGAGACAGCCGCCCAGGTCCGCGGCCTGCGCCCGTGGGTCACCAGCGAATACGAGCACAACGGATTGCGCGCCGACGGGGAGCGGATCCTCGACCGGCTCATCGAGCTCGTACGCGGGCGGCGCTGACCCCGCGGCCGGCCGCCGCGTATGGGTGACTCGTCGGTGGCTGAGCGCTGCGCGAGCGGGCGCCGCTCACGCCACCCGCGCGAGCGACACCGCGAACAGCTCGTCGGGATCGGTGAACAGCTCGACGAGCTCGAGGCCCGCCGCGGCGAGGTCGGCGCGCAGCCCGTCGGGGGTGAACTTCGCGCTGATCTCCGTGCGGATCTCCTCGCGGGCGGCGAAGTCGACGTCGAGGTCCAGCGCCTCGACGCGCACGTGCTGGGGCTCGGTCGCGCGCAGGCGCATCTCGATCCACTCGCGCTCGCGGTCGAAGAACGCCACGTGCTCGAACGCCTCGACGTCGAAGTTCGCGCCGAGCTCGCGGTTGACGACCTCCAGGACGTTGAGGTTGAACTGCGCGGTGACGCCGGCGCTGTCGTCGTAGGCGGCCTCGATGACGCGCGGGTCCTTCACGAGGTCCGTGCCGAGCAGCAGGTGGCCGTCGCTGCCGAGGATCTTGCCGAGCGAGCGCAGGAAGCGGCGGCGGCTGCCGGGCGGGAAGTTGCCGATCGTGCCGCCCAGGAACGGCACGAGGCGCGCGCCCGCGGGCGGCGGCAGGTGCCCGAGATGACGCTCGAAGTCGCCGACGACGCCGTAGACCGACAGCCCCGGGTACTCGCCGCAGAACAGCTCGGCGACGGCGTGCACCGTCGTCGCGCTGACGTCGACGGGCACGTAGCGCGCGAGCGTCCCCGCCGCCGACATCGCGTCGAGCAGCACGCGCGTCTTCGTCGCCGAGCCCGAGCCGAGCTCGACGAGCTCGACGGCGCCGGTGCGCTCGACGATGTCGTCGGCGTGCTCCTGGAGGATCAGCCGCTCGGTGCGCGTCTGGTAGTACTCGGGCTGCTCGCAGATGGCGTCGAACAGCTCGGAGCCGCGGGCGTCGTAGAGGTGCTTGGGCGGCAGTTCCTTCAGCGGGCGGGTGAGCCCGTCCAGGACGTCGTCGGCGAGCGTGCGCTCGTCGTTCGGGCCCAGGTAGGAATGCACCTCGACCGCACCCTCGAGGATCGGCTCCATCACGTCACGTCCTTTGCCAGTCGCACGCCGGCGAAGATCTGCCGGCGCTGGGGGAGATCCCAGTTCCTGAAGGTGATGCTGCGCAGCCGCGGCTCGGTCGCCCAGGACGATCCGCGCAGGACGCGGTAGCCGTCGCCGAAGAAGACCTCGGAGTACTCGCGGTAGGGGTGTGGCTCAAAGCCGGGATAGCCGCCGAAGTGGCTTGACGTCCACTCGAATGCCTCGCCCACTTGGGCCACTGGCTCCTGGGTCCAGGTCGCCGCCCTCTCCCACTCCGCTTCGGTGGGGAGGCGGGCGCCGTGCGCTCGGGCAAAGGCGTCGGCCTCGAACCAGGAGACGTGCATGACGGGTCGGTCGTCGTGATCACGCGGCCGCCCGTCCGCCGTCCAGCCTTCGGGATGCGTGATGTCGTACTCCTCCTTCCAGGCCCAGCCCTCGTCGGACCACCACTCGCGCCGCTCGTAGCCGCCGCCCTCGCAGAAATGCAGCCAGGAGGCGTTCGTGACCGGCCTGCGGGCGATCCGGAAGGCGGGCACGTCGACGCCGTGGCGCGGGCGCTCGTTGTCGAACGCGAAGCCGCCGGCGTGCGCGCCCATCGCGAAGCGGCCCGCGGGAACGTCGATCCAGCCCTCGGCGCGTGCCCGCGTCGCGCGGCGGGCCGGTCGGGTAGCCGCCGGGCAGGTTGGCGAGAAACAGCGTCTGGCGCATCGTCTCGTTGTGCTGGGCCTCGTGGCGGATGACCATCTCGAAGAGCGTGCCGTCGCCGGGTCCGCGCGCGTTCGAGCACCTCGAGCGTGCGCTCGCGCACCGCGGCGAGGTAGTCGAAGACGTCCTGCCCGCGCAGGAACGGGATGTCGCCGCGCACCGCGCGCGGCGTCTCGAACGCGTCGTAGAGGTCGGCGAGGTCGCCGCGCAGCAGGTCGCCGCCGCCGTGGCGATGGACGAGCCAGAGGTCCTCGTACGCCGCGATGTGGCCGAGATCCCAGTCCAGCGGGCTCATGAGCGGGTGCTGGACGCGCTCGAGCTCCTCGTGCGAGAACGGCGCGACGAGCGCGAGCGTGCGTCCGCGGGCGTGCTCCAGGGCGTCGCCGAGGGCTGCCGAGTGGGACGCGATCGCCATCGGGGGTTCAGGGTACCCAGCGCCGTGGACCGGAATCATGAGTCGCCGTCTTGGCGGACGCCGTCCGTTACGCGGGTCGACGGCCGATTTCTGCGACCTAGCCTGCCAGCGCCTCGAGCGCCGCGTCGACGTCGGCGTCGGTGTTGTAGAGATGCCACGACGCGCGCAGCCGGCCGCCGCGCAGCGCGGCGACGATGCCCGCACGCTGCAGGCGCTCGGCAGCCCCTTCGCGATCGAGCGAGACGATCGCGCTGTCGGACGGCTCCATGCCGAGGCCGGCCCGGAAGCGGTTGGCGAGGGCGACATCGTGCTCATATACGGCGGGGACGCCGATCCGGTTGAGCAGTTCCAGCGCCGGCTGCGCGCCGACCCACGAGAACCAGGCCGGCGAGGTGTCGAAGCGGCGCGCGTCCGCCGCGAGCCGCAACGGCGGGCCGAAGTAGCTGCGGTGGACGTCCGCACCGGCGTACCAGCCCGCGCTGTGCGGGACGACGGACTCCAGGAACGCGTCGCCGACCGTCATGAACGCGGTGCCGCGCGGCAGCGTGAGCCACTTGTAGCCCGCGCAGACGACGGCGTCGAACCGCGCGGCGTCGATCGGCATCCAGCCGCAGGCCTGCGTCGCGTCCAGCACGGTCCGCGCCCCGTGGTGGCGCGCCGCCGCGACGATCGCGTCGAGGTCGGCCACCTCGCCCGTGCTCATCTGCACCGCGCTGAACGCGACGACGTCGGTGGACGCCTCGATCGCTTCGGCGAGGCGCGCCGCCGGCACCGTCGTGACGGTGACGTCGCGCTGCTCCTGCTGGACGAGGAACGGAAAGAGCGTCGAGGTGAACTCGACGTCGGGGAGGAGGACGCGTGCCCCGGCCGGCAGCGAGGCGGCGACGAGCCCGACGAACCCCGAGACCGTCGCGCCGATCGCGACCCGCGTCACCGGAACGCCGACCATCTGCGCGAACGCGCGTCGCGTGCGCGTCGGTGGTTTCGCCCCAGTGCTCCCAGCTCGTGCGCCCGCCGCGCCAGTCGGCGAGCGCGGCCTGCATCGCGTCGAAGCCGTCGCGTGGCGGCAGCCCGTAGCTCGCGGTGTTGAGATAGACGCCCGCGGGCGACCACTGCTCCCGGGCGCGCTCGATCGTCAGCACGCGGCCATGATGACAGTCAGCCCGTTGTGCGGCCGGCTACCAGGATTCAGGTGCATCGCGGTCCTGATTTTTCAGATCGACATTGTCGCATGTGTGCGTTACCGCACGGTTTTCCCGCACTCCCACGTACTCCAGCGTGGTATGGTCGCACGGGGATTTTTGGAAGTCACCGACGGAAGCGTTGGGCCCGATCCGCGGGCTTGAAGGGGGCATCATGAAGGTCTTCGTCGTTGACTCACATGCGATCTACCGGCGGGGGCTGGTGGCATCGCTCGAGCTTCTGGAACGCGTCGAGTCCGTCGCGCAGGCAGACGGCGTGCAGTGTGCGCGCGAGCACGCGGCGCTGGGCGAGGCCGACATCGTGATCCTTGACACGTCGATCGCCGGCGGGCGGGAGTTCATGTCAATGTTCACGGAAGCCGATGCAGCGGGCGCGTCATCGCCTGCACGTCGGACTGCGACGAGGACTCCGTCGTCGGCGCGGTCGAGGCCGGGGCGGTCGGCTACCTGCGCAAGGACACCCTCACCCAGGACGTGCTGCAGGCCGCGATCCAGGCCGCCGAGGGCGGGGCCGCGATCGTCGCGCCGGATCTGCTGGGCGCGATGCTCCGAGCCAAGCCGGTCGAGGCCGATGGCGAGCGCGATTCTCCGCCCAGCGACTCACCGAGCGCGAGCAGCGCGTGCTTGCGCTGATCGCCGAGGGTTACCCGACGCGCGAGGTGGCGCAGCAGCTGTGCTACAGCGAGCGCACCGTCAAGAACGTCCTGCACGACGTGGTGACGAAGCTCAACGTGCGCAGCCGCTCGCAGGCAGTGGCGCACGCCGTGCGCGACGGCCTCATCTGACGGGATCGCCGTGCCGCCGCTCCTCAATGCCAACGCCGTCATCCAGTGCGGTCACGGCGGCAAGTTCATGGTCGTCCCGCGCGGGCCGCGGCCGCTGGTGGGCGGCGCGCCGGGGCTCAACATGCAGGACTTCCCCGGCGTGATCGCGGCGGGCTGCGTGTTCAACATCGCCGGCGCGCCCGCTGCCGTGCGTGATCGTGTCCGTGGTGGCGGGAATGTGCCCGACGATCATGCTCGGCGGAGCACCCGCGGTGAACCAGACGCTCGTCTGCGCGACGTCCAACGGCGTGCCGTCGATGCCCGTCGCGAGCGCCGGCCAGATGACGGTGCAGGGGACGTGACGCGTGCTCGCAGGATCGATCGTGCGCTGACATCATGACCAGTCAGGTGAAGATCGTCGGGCGCTACGAGTTGCTTGATCCGATCGGCCATGGCGGCATGGCGGTCGTATACCTGGCGCGCCAGACCGACCTCGACCGCCAGGTGGCGCTGAAGGAGCTGCGGATGTTCCAGTCGCCCGACGATCCGGCGCTGGCCGAGCGATTCCTGCGCGAAGCGCGCATGGCCGGGTCGATGAGTCACCCGAACATCGTCACCGTGCACGAGCACTTCAAGCACGAAGGCACGCCGTACATCGCGATGGAGTACCTCCAGCGAGGTTCACTTCGCCCGTGGGTCGGTTCACTGACCCTCGCACAGATCGCGGGTGTGCTCGAGGGACTGCTCGCCGCGCTCGACCACGCGGAGCGCTTTCGCATCGTGCACCGCGACCTCAAGCCGGAGAACCTGCTCGTCACCGATCAGGGCCAGGTCAAGGTCGCGGACTTCGGCATCGCGAAGGCGTCGAGCATGAACACGAACGCCTTCCTGACGAAGGAGGGCATGACGGTGGGGACGCCGACGTACATGGCTCCCGAGCAGGCGATGGCGCAGGAGCTCGGTCCCTACACCGACCTCTACTCGGTCGGCGTCATGGCCTACGAGCTGCTCGTCGGGCGCGTCCCGTTCCACGACACCGACACGCCGGTGGCGATCATCCTGCGCCACGTCAACGAGGACATCCCGCCCGCGCACACGGTCAACCCGGCGATCGACCGGGCGCTGTCGGACTGGATCGAGCGGTTGCTCGTCAAGGAGCCGGAGCTGCGGACGCCGAGTGCGGAGCAGGCCTGGGACGAGCTCGAGGAGGTCGTACTGCGGCTGCTGGGATCGCGCTGGAGGCGCGAGGCGCGGCTGCTGGGAAGCTCCGAGCAGCCCACAGCGCGGCCGCTGACACCCGCTCCGTTCACGTCGACGGCGACCGAGACGCCGGTTCCCCCGACCCCGGTTGCCCAGCCGCCCGCTGCACCGGTTGTCGAGCCGCCGAGCGACGCGGGCGCGACGCCGGAGTTCCTGACCTTCGCCAAGCCCGCGCCCGCCCCTGAGCGGAGCGAGCCGGCGTCCCCACCGCCGGCGACGGAGCCCCCCAGGCCCGCGCCTGCTCCCGCGGCGGCGTCGTCTGCGCCTGCTCCCGCGCCGACGGCGCCGCCCGCGTATGCCGCCGCCGCCGGCGCCGCCGCCGGCGCCCCCGTCGCCTCCGCCGACCCCCGCGGCCGCGCCGGGGACGCCCGCTTCCAGGCCCGTGTGGGCGACGGCGACCGATCCCGAGCTGTTCGCCGTCGAGGCGCGGACCGTGATGCCCGACGCCGTGCCCGAGCGTCCGAAGCCGCCGCGAGCCGCCCGGGCCGTCGCCGCAGGTCCTGCGGCGCCGGCGCATCGCGCTGGCCGGCGGGGGCGCCGGCGTGGCGACGATCGCCGTCGTCGGCGTCCTGCTCGCCGGGGGCGGCGGGTCGAGCGGCGAATCGGGGCCCAAGGCGCAGCCCGGCGCGCTGCGCACCGACGCCCTCACGCTGAACGTACCGGCGTCCTGGCGCGAGCGGGCCGTCCCCGACATCCCCGGACTGCCCGCGCGTGACGCGATCACCGCCGGCGGGCCCGGCGGGGCGTTCGTCGTCGCCGAGCACCTCGCGGGCAGAGCCGATCCGACGCTGCTGCCCGCGAAGCTGCGGACGGCGCTGGTCGGGGCGAAGCCGAAGCCGGAGAAGGTCGAGGTCGCCGGGACGCGCGCACTACGCTACGACGGGCTGCGCGCGAGCGGCGTCGACGGGCGCCTGCGCGTGTACGGGGTTCTCACGAGCGACGGCGTCGCCACGATCGTCTGCGGCATCCCCGCGACCGGCACCGCGGCCGCCTCGCAGTGCGACGGCATCGCGAGCACGCTGACGCTTGTCTCCGCCAAGGCCCTGCCGGTCGGTCTCAGCGACAGCTACTCCACGCTCCTCGCCAAGACCTTCGACCCATTCAACCGTGGCGTGGCCGGGGTGAACCTGAGCGTCGCCGACGCGGGCACGCCGAACGCGCGCGCCACGGCGCTGCGGCGTGCCGCGGGGCTGTACCGCACCGCCGCTGCCTCGCTGGGCAAGGGCGGCGACGGCCTGAACCCGCTCGACCTCGGGCAGAACGCGAGGCTCGTGGCGGGGTTCAAGCGGTTCGGGTCGGACTACGCGCGGCTTGCGCGCGCGGCGACTCGCAACGACGCGGCCGCGCTGCGCGGCGCGCGGCGAAGGGTCGCGCAGACGAGATCGAAGGTCGCCGGCGTCACCGCCGCGCTGCGTCGCCTCGGCTACACCGGCGCGCTTCCGAAGACGCCGGACACGCCGGGGTCGGCGTTCCCATCGACGCAGTCCGCCGCTGGGATCCTCGTCCGGCGCGCCGAAGCCGGTGCCTCCGGCCGCGCCCAAGACGACTCCGCCACCGCCGGCGTCCCAGAAGCCGCCTGCCAGAAGCCGCCTGCCAAGAAGCCGCCCGAACGGCCTCCGCAGAAGGAGAGCGGCAGCATCGGCTAGTCAACCATCTAGGCCGCCCGCGGGAGCGCCTTCTCGGTCCGGTAGCTCAGGATGACGATCCCGTCGCTGAGCGTCGTCGTGTCGGTGAGGTCGAAGCCGACCGCGGGGGCGGCGCCGAACAGCAGATCGCTCGGGCGGCCGGCTCCCACGATCAGCGGGTGCACCCAGAGCCGCAGCTCGTCGAGCAGTCCGTGCTCCAGCAGCAGGCGCGACACGACCCCGAAGCCGTACTGGACGATGTCCTTGCCGGGAGCCTCCTTGAGCCGCGTGATCTCGGCCGCGACGTCGCCGTCGATCACCTGGGTGTTGTTCCACTCAGGGTCCTTCAGCGTCGTCGAGACGACGTACTTCGCCATCGCGTTGATGTGGTCGGAGAGGGGGTCGCCGGAGCGCGTCGGCCATACCGGGGCGAAGCCGTCGTAGGTGCGCCGGCCCATCAGCATTGCGTCGCAGGACAGGCCCAGATCCGTCTGGATCTGCCCGGCGCGCTCGTCGCTGGGACGGCCGCGCGACGGCCACAGGTGCGGCCCCTCGATCACGCCGTCGAGGGAGATGTAGGTCGAGTTGATGATCTTTCGCATGGGGCGCGAGCCTTCCACGAATTGGTGCTCGGGATAAGATCCGATTTCGTGCTGCTGGAGAGGACCAATCCGCGCCCTGCGGGCGATGTGCTGGTCCACCTGACGCGCGATTGCGGGGTTGCGCTGCACCGTCAGATCGAGGCGTCGATCCGTGACGCGATCCGCGCGGGGCGGCTGCCGCGCGGCACCTCGCTGCCGCCCACACGCAGCCTTTCCGGCGAGCTCGGGGTCTCGCGGGGCGTCGTCGTGGAGGCCTACGAGCAGCTCATCGCCGAGGGCTACCTGACAAGCCGGGCGGGCGGATACACCCGGTCGCGATCGGCCCCGAGGCGCCCGCCGGAGCGCCATCGCCCCCACCGGCGACAGAGGCGAGGATCGATTTCTGCCCATGCAGAGCCGACGGCTCGCAGTTCCCGCGCGCCGCGTGGCTGCGCTCGCTGCGGCGCGTCCTCACCGACGTGTCCGACGGGGACTTCGGCTACGTGAGCGGCCGCGGCGCCCCGCGCTGCACCAGGCGCTCGCGGCGTACCTCAATCGCGTGCGAGGCACGTCTGCCAGGCCCGACCACATCGTGATCTGCAACGGCTACGCCCAGGGAATCGGGCTGCTCATCCAGACGCTCGCGCTGTCCGGCGCGAAGCGGCTTGCGCTCGAAGACCCGTCGGCGACGACGACGCGCTTCCGCTCGCGCGCGCGGCCCGCCTGGAGGTCGTCGGGGTGCCGGTCGACGAAGACGGCGTCCGCGTCGACGCGCTCGACCGCACGGACGCCGACGCCCTGGTCCTCACGCCCTCCCACCAGTGGCCCACCGGAGCCGTGCTCTCGGCCGAGCGCCGCGCAGCCGTGCTGCGCTGGGCGCGCACGCGGCGAGCGCTCGTCATCGAGGACGACTACGACGCCGAGTACCGCTACGACCGGGCTCCCATCGGGGCATGCAGGGTCTGGCGCCGGACCTCGTCGCCTACGCCGGGACCGCGAGCAAGACGCTCGCGCCCGGGCTGCGACTGGGCTGGCTCGTCGTGCCCCCCGGCCTCGTCGACGCCATCGCCGACGCCAAGAGGCTTGCCGATCGCGGCTCGCCCGTCCTCGATCAGCTGGCCTTCGCGGACTTCCTGGACCGCGGGGAGTTCGATCGCCACCTGCGCCGGATGCGTCCCCTCTACCGGCGCCGCCGCGACGCGCTGCTCGCAGCCCTCCACACGCACGCCCCCGAGCTCGAGCCGGCCGGGATCGCCGCAGGGCTGCACCTCGTGGCCTACCTGCCGGACGGCGTCGACGAGACGGCCGTCGTCGAGGCCGCCGCCCGGCGCGGCGTGGCTGTCTACGGGCTGGCGCCCTATCGCATCTCCAGCGAGGGCCGCCCGGGGCTCATCTTCGGTTACGCGACCCTCGGTGAGCGCGCGCTCGCCGAGGGGACCGAGATCCTGGCCGAGGCGATCTCCGACGTGCGGTCCCGCTAGCCGGAGCGCACGTGTCGCGTTGCGGCGCTGGATGTCGAGCCGCTCACGCGCACGGCAACGTCTTCTTCGCCTGCGGAGGCCGGCAGCGCTTCTTCGCGACCGTCTTGCCCTTGCGGATCGTGAAGCTGATCTCCTTGGCGATCCGGTTCGGTCCCGCGATGCCGATCGTGATGACCGTGATCGGCCGCAGCGTCCGACCGCGGAACTGCTTGGCCAGGCTCACCGTGCGGCGCCCCTTGACGGTCTTGGACTTGAACGCGCAGCCGCGCCCGCGGCACTTGGCGGTGACCACCCCCTTGGCCGGCACCTTCGTGACCGTCAGGCGAGCGACCTTCCTTCCACCCGTCACCTTGAGAAAGGTGAAGCCGACCTTGCCCGGCGGCGGGCAGCGGCTTGTTCGTCTGCGGCGGCAGGGGCTCGACCACGATCGTGCCCGTGGCGGAGCGGGTGACCGCCGGGGAGCCGATCGCACCGGTGACGGCGACCGCGTACCGCCCCGCGGGGGTGTTCAGCGGCACAGGCACCTGCGCCTCGACGGGGGTGGTGCCGTCCGGGGTCGCGGGCAGCTGAGCGGCGATCCTGGCGCCCGTCCGGGGCAGCGCGGTCCGCGCGCTCAGGGAGAAGGACTGCTTTCCGAGCTTGGCGGCGTCGGCGTAGAGCAGCTTGAACGGCACGACCGCGGTGGTGCCCGGGAACGCGGTCGTGGTCGCGCCGCCGAGCACGTCGAAGTCGCTGACGGCGTTGACCTCGTCCGTCCGGATCCGGGTGTCGGCCGGCGATTCGATGCAGCGATTGGCGACGTTCGGGTCGGGCTGGGGACAGGAGACCGGAGCGGCTGCGTCGCCGCCCTCGCGGAAGCCGACGACGGTGCGCCACCGGAACGGGGTGCCTGTGGCCGACGCCGGAAGCGTGAACTCCGGTTCCATCGCCAGGAGGCGGGTGCCCTTCGGATCGTAGTCGCCGACCGCCGAGATGTAGCCGATCCACTGCTGGTCGGCGGGCGGCGGGAAGAGCCGCCGCAGCTCGCCGGCGTACGTGTCGCTCTTCGTGAAGGCGATGGCCGGGGTCTTGGTCGAGAAGCTCGGCCGGCCCTTCAGCGCCGATCGGAACGCGGAAGCCGACGAGGAGCTGCCCCTTCTTTGCGGCCGTGGCATCGGCGCGATTGTTGTCGACCGCGAAGAGGTTGGCGGGCCCGCACTCCGCCCTTGTTCGCGGCGAAGTTGCTCGCGCATACGACCGTGCGGATCGTGACCTTGCCCGGCGTCGTCTGCACGACCTTGTTCTCCTTCAGGGACATGCACCCGCTGACGGCGAGCGCGACGAGCGCCAGCGCGGCCCCCGCGCGTCCAGCTCGCCAGACCGGCGCCGGGCGATCGCTTCCTAGCCGCTTCTCCACCGCTGACCCTCGCTTCCGCGCCTCACGACGTTGACAAGTTGCGAGCACGGACGCTACGAGCGGCGGCCCGCCCGGGCAAGAGGCGAAGGGGCACACTTCCGGGCGCCCGGGCGGAAGGCCGGTGGCGTCCGCTCGGGCGCTCACGTGGTCCTGCCGAGCAACGCCTGGGCCTGCGCGAGCCGCTCCTGGTAGCGGCCGCGGAACTGCTCGGCGGGGCGCTCGATGTCGGCGATCCAGTTGCCCCACGTCGACGGGGTCCTTGCCGAAGCCGGCGTCGCCGGCGGCGATCCGCTGCTGCTTGACGGCGAGCGCGTGGTCGATGAACCACTTCATCTGCAGGGCGGGGTTGTCGGGATAGCCCGCGTACTCGCCCTTGTTCCAGATCCCGACGCGCATCTGGAAGAAGCCGACCGAGTCCGCGTCGCCGCCGCGGAGGTTCGCGACGCCCGACTCGACGAGCGCCGCCATGACCGGCAGCTCCGGCGGCAGCCCGGCCTTCTGGGCGGACGCGGCGAGCCACGCCGCGAGCTGCTGCTTGGTCGCGTCGTCGCCCGGGTACTCGAGCGCGCCGGCGAGGGCCGCGGGGTCGAGTGCTCCGGCCACGGGCGCGTCGACCGGCACCGCCGCGCGCCGAAACCCGCGGGCCTCCTCGGGCCGGATCGCGCGTAGGAACTGCACGGTGGAGTTGTGGTGGCTGGCCTCCTGCTTGGACAGCGCCTTGAAGATCAGCGTGCTCGGGTTCTGCGCCTCGGCGGCGTCGCGTACGAGAGCGGCATGGGCCGCGTCGACCGCCGCCGGCGCCGGTGTCGCGGCGGGCTGTCCACCGGGGTGTCGTCGAACCGCCGCCCGCCGGTGAACTGCTGGGCGTAGTACGGCTCGTCGAGCGAGCTCTCCTTGACGACGTCACCGGTGTGCGGCGCGTGCAGGAACTTGTCGCCGCCCATCGAGATCCCCACGTGATGGACGTCTCCTGACGGGTCGCGGAAGAAGACGAGATCGCCCGGCACGAGCTCTTTGCGATCGACGGCGGTGCCGTTCCCCGCGAGGATCTGCGCTTCGCTGACGCGCGGGATCTGGATGCCCTGCCTTGCGTACGCCCACTGCACGAGGCCCGAGCAGTCAAAGCCGGTCTTGGGGCTGGAGCCGCCCCACAGGTAGGGCGTGCCCTTGTACTTCATCGCCTCGGCGAGTGCTGCCATGGCCTTGGCGCCGGCCGCCGACTGCGCGGCTCCGTCCGCGACGAGCTGCTCGGCGGCGGCGCTCGCGCTCGCGCCGGCCGCCGGTGCGGTCGCGCCGGCGCCGCCGCCGGCGGCCGCGGGGCGCGCCGCGCCGCGCGATCGAGCACGGTGAAGCTGAGCGTGCCGCGAGCGCCCCCGGACGCGCCGGGGCCGCGATGGACCGCCAGCCTGAGCGTGCTCGATCCGGCCGGTGCGGCGGCAGCGGGCGCCGCCGGCGTCACGGGCGGCATGGGCGCGCTCGCGGGCTGCTGCGGCAGGCGGCTCGCTGATCGCCTCCTTGAAGGCGACGTGGAGATGGTCGCTGTGGTCGGCGTCGGTGAAGTAGCCGGGGTCGGAGATCGCCCACGGGCTGCCGATCTCGTCGGGCCGGTAGCGTCGGATCCAGCGAGGCCAGCTCGTGCGCGATGTCGCGCGCGATCGACGTTGTCGGCGTTGACCGGCGCGCCGTCGATCGCCGCGATGTCCATCCCGCGCCCGAAGTGGTGGTTGCTGACCGAGCCGCCGGTGGTGAGCTTCGGGTGGTCGCTGCACATGCAGCTGACCGTGATCTTGTGCTTCTCGGAGAGCTTCGTCAGCACCGCGACGACGCGCGGGTCGATCCGGCCGGCCTTGATGTCGGCGACGCCGTCGCCGTCGAGCACGACGTTCTTGTTGTCCAGCAGCGCGAGCGCCGCGGGGTCCGGTGCGCCGCCCGTGCCCTCGGCGCCGAACTGCTCTGGGTGCACCGGCGCCCCCGCGGGCTGCGCCGCGTCGCCCACGGCGGCCGCGGAGGGCGGGGCCGCGTCGGCCGGGGCGCCCGGCGTGGGGGTGTCGGCCGGGACGCCCGGCAGGGCGGCGCCGGAGCGGGCGCCCTCGGGGCGACCTCGTCAGGCGGGGCCTCCTCGTAGTTGACGTCCTCGCCCGTTGCGGCTGCGGGCGCGTCCTCGGGCTGCGCGCCGGCGGGCGCAGCGGGCGCGGCGGCCGTGGCGCGCGCCCGCGGCCCGCGTCGGGCGCCCGTGGCATCGGCGGCCGCATCGCCCGATGCCGCGCCGGCGCCGGCGCCACCGGGCGGCCGGGGGTCGGGCGCAGGCGCCGCGGTGGGCGCGACCGCCGCGGCAGCTGGTGGCGGTGTCGCGGCCTCCGCCGCCTGGTCACCCTGCGCGCCGGCCGGCGCCGACGGCGCCTGAGCCAGCGCGCCGCGCAGGTTGCCGACCGGTGCGTCGACCTTCGGCAGGTTCACCCTGCTGAGCACGTCGTGGACGAGCGCAGGCGCGCCGATCGCGCCCGGCACCACGTGCTCCACGAACCCGAACACGCCCACGCCCTCGAGCGCCGCGGCCATCATCACCCCGGCAAGGCTGGAGCGCGACTCGCGGACCTCGAGCGTCTGCATCGCCTTGCCGGCGCCGAACGCCATCTCCTCGGCGAGCTCGTCGAGACCGGCCGCCCGGCACGCTGCCGCGGGGTCGCGGCGGAACTCCGCGCGAAAGGCCGGATCGGCGAGCAGCCGCTCGATGACGCGGGCCGCCGCGTCGGCATCGGAGGCGGCCATCGTCAGCCCTCGGACGGTCGCATACGCGCACCCCCGCGCCGGCGCGCGAGCAGCGGCGGGCCGACGACGAGCAGGACCGGGACGAGGAGCGCCGCCCACAGCGTCGCGAGCACGACCCACACGACCGTCTCCGGGGCATAGCGGGCCATGATCGGCTCGAAGCGCAGCGAGAAGACGGCGGCGATCCCCGCCGCCGCGAACGACCATCCGAGCCCGGCGACCGCGTAGCGGACGAGCGCCGGATCGAGGTCCTGCGGACCTTCCCCGGACAGGCGCCGGCGCAGCTCCTCGCGCGCCCGCGCGCGCAGTCCCGGGAGCCCGAGCCGGTCGGCGAGGATGTGGTAGCCGTCGCGCTCGAGGAACGGGTTGAGGTTGAAGAACGCGGCCACGTAGCCCGCGAACGCGACCTGGAACGCGACGTCGCGGATCGCGCCCTCCGCAGTCAGCAGGCAGACGATCGCGAACGTGCCGGCGAGCGCCAGGTCCGACACGGGGCCGGCTGCGCTGACCGCGAAGCGCCGGCGCCGCGGCTCGAACCACGCCTCCGACGTGTCCACGAAGGCGTAGGGGAAGATGAAGACGGTCTTGACGCCGGCGCGCTGCACGTGCCGGCCGACGGACTCCATCGCGAGCCCGTGCGCGAGCTCGTGCACGGCGACGAGCAGGCCGCGCCCGAGGAAGAACACCAAGCCGCCGAGGAGCAGCCGCTCGGCGACGACGAACGGCGTGCCGTAGCGGCCGACGATGAGCGCGATCCACACCCCGAACCCGACGACCGTGAGCGCGGCGATCATGACGAGCGCCGGGCGCGTGAACAGGATCCAGCCGCCACCGCGGTAGATGCGGGCAAAGAGCGCGCCGACGCCATCGACGCTGCGCTCGCGCGTCTTCAGCGCCGTGCGCCACCACGAGTCGGGCGCGGCGGCCTCGAGCTCAGGGCTGCTCTCCACTCCGGCGAGCATGCCGCGCTCGCCGAGATCGGCGAGCAGCCGCGCGAGGCGCACCGCGCCGAGCTGCCCGAACGCACCCTCGGCCTCGGCGACGAGATCCGCCAGCGAGCGCGTACCGTCGAGCAGGCGCAGGAGCCGGGCGTCGCTGTCGGAGATGCGCAGGAAGCTCCCGTCGCGCAGGTCGCGCACGACCCAGCGGCGCTCTCCCTCGGAGGCGTCGAGGCGCTTGAGCGCATAGCCCGAACGCAGGCGCGGGGGCCGGCCCTCGGCCGTCTGTGCCGGCTGCAGGCTCGCGCCGCCTGCCGCCGGCAGCAGCAGGCTCGCGCCGAGCGGCACGACGATCGTGCGTCCGGCCTCGTCGGCGCGGCGGCGTGCCTGGACGTCGATGTGCTGGTTGCCGACGCGGATCTTCGCGCCGTCGCGCAGCTCGACCGGCACGGTCACGCGGACGTCGTCGACGAACGTGCCGTAGCTCGAGCCGTTGTCCTCGAGCAGCGGCGCGCCGTTGTCGCCGGCGCTGATGCGGGCGTGGCTGCGCGACACGCTGGGGTCCTCCAGCCACAGCGCGCTGCCGCGTGTTCGCCCGATCGAGAGCTCGCCGACGACCGGCACGCGCGTGCCGTCGGCGAGCACGAGCTCGAGCGGCGCGCTCGCGCCGGGCGCGGGCGCGCCGCACGCCGCGCAGACCGTCGCCCGCGCGACCTGCCGCCGACAGGCCGTGCAGAGCATGGCCCTACCCTCCGGCGACGGCGAGCGGCTGGAACGCCGGGTTGTCGCCCGGCGCGGCCACCGGTTTGGTCTCGGTCGGGTTCTTGACGTTGATCCGGACGATCTCGCCGTCGTCCTGGTCGCAGGTCTCGCCGAGCTTGACGAGCGCGAGGTTCTCGCTGTCGATCCACATCACCTTGCAGGCCGGCACCGGCAGCGGCTTGGCGCGCAGCTCGATGTCGCCCGGTGTCGTCAGGTAGAGCTGGAATGCGGGCGTGTCGAGGTTGGCAACCGCCGCCAGGCGCTTGCCGTCCGGTGAGATCGCCGCGTCGATGACGCCCTTGCCCTCGGCCCGCGGGGTGATGAACCCGCCGCCGCGCCAGTCGCTGGCGCGCGCCGAGAACGGACGCGTGGATCTGTACTGGACGATCCCGAAGCGCCCGTCGGGCTGCTTGCCGGGGACGAAGATCCGCTTGCCGCTTGGGGACCAGTGCGCGAACCCGATGGTGACGCGGGGGTCGGCGATGCACTGCGGCGTGAACGACTCGACGCGCACGCGGCCGAAGCACAGGTCCCGGTCCTTGTTGGCGTTCACGCGCGAGACGGCGAGCACGGAGCGCGTGGTGGTCGGCGCGAACGAGGGGTCGGCGTACTTCTCGGCGGCGGGTCGCAACGGCGACGGCGCGCGGCCGCGCTGGAGCATGTCGGCGCTCACGAGCCGCCCGCCGTCGGAGCCGGGCAGTCCGAGGGTGTAGACGACGCTCTGGCCGTCGGCCGACCACGTCGGGTCCTTCTCCTGCAGGGCGGTCTTGGCGATCGCCGGTGGGATTCGCTTGCCGGACCCGGCGTTGGCGAGCAGCACGTTGGCATCGTTGTCGAAGGCGACGCGCGGGAAGCCGGCGGAGACGATCAGCTTCACCGCCGCGCCCTTGGCGAGCTTCGTGCCGACGGCCGGATCGGTCGCGACGACCGTGCCGCGCGGCGCGTCCGAGATGCGGCGCTCGATCTCGCCGGGGACGAGCTTGGCCTTCGCCAGCACGGCGCCGTAGCCCTGCTGGTCGGCCGGGTCGATCGCCGGGATCTCGATGTCCTTCGGCCCGCTGCCGCCGGCGCCGGGCACGACCGCGACGCCGCCCTTGGCGCCCTTCTTGTCCGCCTTGGCGGCCTTCGGATCGACGAAGAAGATGTCGACCGGCGTGCCACCCTTGACGTGCTCCCCCGCGGCGGGGAGCGTGCTCGCGATCTTGAGGTTCGGATCGGAGGGCTGCGGGTTCAGCGCGCCCTTCGTCAGCTTTCTGCGGCGCAGCGCCTTGTCGGCGGCGGCGAGCGTCTTGCCGGCGAGCGCCGGCACGACCGTGTCGTCCTTGGACACCGCGATCTCGACTGTCACGGGCGAGCCCTTCTTCGCCGACTCGCCGGCTGCGGGCGACTGGTCGATGACCGTCCCCGGCTTGGCGTCGCCGGAGGGGCGCTCCTGCTTGTCGCCGAGCACGAGGCCCGCCGCGATGAGCTGCTTCTCGGCATCGAACGCGGTCTTGGCGCCCTTGAGGTCGGGCACCTCGACGTTCTTGGGCAGCAGCAGGAACAGCATGAGGCCGAGCAGCAGGAGCAGCGGCACGACGATCGCCAACCACCATGGCAGCCACGGCTTCTGGCGGAAGATCGCCTGCTTGGGCAGCAGCGGCGCCTGCGCCGCCTGCGGGGCCTGCGCGCGGTCGGGCATCCGCAGCGCCCGCAGCCCGAGCGTGGGCCGGCGCAGGTTGACGCCCTGGAACTGCGGCCCGCGCACGTTGGGCATGCGCACGTCGAGCTTGCCGCCCGCACCGATCCCGACGTTCGGCATGTCGACCTTCGGCGCGCTGACCCCCGGGAGCTTCGCCCTTGCCGGCGAGCCCTGACAGCCCGCCGCCGCCGCCACCACCACCGCCGCGCGCGCTCGGCCTTCGCGCGCAGGAGCTTCTCGCCCTCCTCGCCGCTCGCGCAGGCGATCTCGAATCGCCGCTCGAGCGGGCGGCCGAGCCAGATCTGGCGCGGCGGGCGGCAGCGCAGGCCGACCGTGCGGGTCTCGTTCGCGCCGAGCTCGATCGTGTCGCGGTCGAACGTGAACTCGCACTCGTCGTCGGAGTCGTGCGCGTCGAGCGCGAGCAGCACGACGGCGTTGGCGTTGTTGGCGATCGCCACGTCGTACTTCGCGCGCAACCGCCCGGACCCGCGCTCGGGGCGGACGCGGATCGCGTAGTCCTCGTAGGGATGGATGCCGAGCGTCAGCGGCGCCGCGGCGACCTGGCGCCCGTGGGCGCGCGAGACGACGCCGATGCTCAGGTCCCACCGCCGCGACTGCGCGTCCGGCGTGCGCGGCGGATGGATGTGGATCTCGACCTCCTGCTCGTACGCTCCGGCGGAGCCGAACGGCACGAGGTAGACCGTCTCGGGCATGACCGTGTACCAGTCGCGCGGAAGGCCCTGCACGTCGAGCGTGTAGTTGTCGACGATCGAGTCCTGGTTGCGCACGAGCGCGAGGACGCGCGCGCGCTCGCCCGGCACGACGGCGACCCCGAGCGTCTCCGTCCCGGAGTTGGGATCGTCGTCGGGCAGCCGCAGCGTGATCCCGGCCAGCGGACGCGCGGGCTCGAAGGCGCGGGTGGGCGGGCGGCGGTGCGGGCGGCGGCGCGGGCGCGCGGTCGTGACGCGCGCGTGCAGGAGCGGGGGCGGGGGCGGGCGGGATCGTCTCGGGCGGCGACGGCGCGCGGTCGCGGCGCGCGGGCTCGGGCGGGGCGGACCCCGGCGGCGGCGCCGCCCGCAGCGTCCGCGCGGCGTTGCGCGCCGGATCGTCGGGCGGCGGCGGCTTGCGGACGGCCGGGCGGACCGCGGAGACGAAGCGCGACTCGGGCTGCGGGATCTCCCGCGGCGGCCGGCGCCGTCGTGCGCTCCTGGCCGTCCGCGCGCGGCTCGGGCTCGGGTTTCTGCCGGCGGCTCCTGCGGCCGGCGGCGGCGAGGGGACCGCGGGCATCTGGTAGTTCGTCGGCTCCCAGCGCAGGTACTCGCCGCAGACGCAGAAATCGACGTCGTCGGCGTGCTCCCGTCCGCAGCTCTGGCAGGTTCTCATGCGTTCCGTCCGTTCACTCGGTGGCCTTCTTGGGGGCCTTGATCCGCAGCCGGTAGGTGGCGTGCACCGGCTTGTGGTGCTCGATGCAGCGCGCGATCGCGACCTGCCGCTCCTCCGCGACAGGCATGTCGACGTAGACGACGAAGCGCGCCGGCCCGGCCGGCGCCGGCGAGCCGTCCAGCGACCAGCGCACGCCGCCCTCGTCCTCGACGCGCATCGGGACGTCGGGGAAGCTCAGGCGCAGCGCGAGCTCGAGGCCGCGCACCGTGCCCCTCCGCCGGCCGAGCTCGGAGGCCATCCGCACCGTCTCGCGGCGGGCGTCGAGCTCGTGCGCCTCGTCGGCCTCGACGCCGAGCCAGGCCGAGAGCATGTCGATCATCGCCGCGGGCGCGTAGTGGGGCGAGAAGTGCGCGGGCAGCGCGTCGAGAACGGCGCCGATCGGGTCGAGCACCTGCTCGAGCGCCCCGACGAAGCGCATCGCGAAGTCCGTCTCGTGGTAGATCGCCGGCATCCCCCGCCGCAGCGTCGCCCGCCGCGACACGACGCGGCGGCACGCCGCCGCCCGAGCCCGGCGATCGCACCGTCTGCAGCGTCCCGAAGCCCGGGCCCGCGAACGTCGGTTGGCCGTTGGCGCTCCCGTTGGCGCTCTCGCCTGCGGCCATCAGATCTCCCGCCGGACCGCCTTGACGATGTGCTGCCCGGAGGCCAGCAGCTCGTCGGGCTCGAGCTCGATGTGCGATCCCGCCGGCTTGGCGTCCTGCTCGCCCGTGCGGAGGTTCGTCTCGTAGACGCGCAGGATCTTCACGAACTCGACGCCCGCGATCGCGTGGACGACGCCGTAGAGCTCGCCCTGGTTGAGCGGGCGCCCGAACGGCCAGCCGCTGCCGATGCCGTGCGGCGAGCCGCCGACGAGCGGGTTGAGGTACGTGTAGAGCGCGTGCATGACGTCCTCCTCGACGCGGCGCACATCCGCCGAGGGCGCCGCCTGGAGGTGGACGACGACGCTGACGCCACGCAGCTGGACGGGCAGCAGCTGGACGGTGGTGCCGATCGTGCGGCGCTCGTCGAGATAGCTGGGCGACGGTGCGAAACAGCGCCTCGTCGGGCATGAGCTCGTCGGCCTCCAGCCGGCGGTCGGCGGGATCGATGCGCGGCAGGAGGTACAGCTGCACCGCGCCGCCGTCGTGCGGCGGCAGGCAGCGCGCCCGCGCGACCTGGGGCGACGCCTCGCCCGCGAGGAACTCGTAGTCCTGCGCCGTCACGGCCCGGTAGCGCGAGCGGATCTCCATCGCCGCCCGCTGGCGCGCGGCCGACAGCGCCTCGGCGTCGACGCCGCCGCGCGCGGCCTGCGGGTTGACGACCGTGTCGATGCCGGCCAGCGAGCTCTTGAGCATCGTCAGCGTGCCGGGCGCGACGTTGCCCGCGCGGCCGCCGCCGTGGCGGTAGCCGGTGAAGCGCAGCGCCGAGCCCTTCGGCGGGACCGCGCCGTACTGCGTCCAGCTGCCGTCGGTCTCGCGGATCGCCGGGCCGAACTCGATCTGGCCGGAGACGAGGTCGATCGAGAAGTGCGCGTCGGTGGCGCCGCTGGCGGCGAACGACTCGCGGTGCTCCCATGTCGTCCAGGTGGACTCGCCCGGCGTCTGGACCTCGAGCGTCTCGCCCGGCTCGAGCGGCAGCACCGGGCTCATGCGCAGCGGCAGCTCCTGCCCGGGGGTGCCGTCGCTGACGCCGAGCACCTCCGCGCCGGCGTGCGCCGAGTGCGCCGCCGGCAGCAGCGCGCCGATCGGCGCGGCCGTGATCGAGTAGATCTCCGGCGCCTGCGTGTACGCCGCGCCCGGCCGGCCGGAGGTGGTCAGCTCGTCGATCCGGCAGCGCAGCCAGTGCAGCCGCTGGCCGCCGAGCATCCGGACCGTGCTCGTGTCGGGCAGCTGCAGCTCGACCGAGCCCGAGCCGTAGTTGAAGCCGCCCGTGAGGTCCTCGAGCACCTCGGCGGGGGCCCAGGCGTCGTCGCCGCTGGAGACCTCCCAGCGCAGCGGCGGATCGGCCGGGTCGACGCCCGCGCCGCGCGCCTGCGACGCCTCGACCTCGACGCTCATGAGCAGGCGCCCGATCGGCTCGTCGAAGCCGAGGTGCAGCGCGTCGCCGGGCTGCGGCGGGCTGCCGAACGCGAGCTGCTCGGTGCCGTGCGGCTTGGCGAAGCCGTCGGCAACGGCGACGTTCTTGACCTGGCGGTCGCGGGTGAGGACGTAGGCGGAGGGCGCAGCGGTGCGATCGTGAAGTCCTCGGCCGTCTGGAAGACGATCGGCTCGTCGCTGGCCGTGCGCGGCGTGCCGACCTCCGTGCCGAGCGGCACCGGCACGGGCTCGCCCGCCGGGCCGGTCAGGCGGAAGCGCAGGTCGGTGTGGGCGGCGCTGGGCGGGTCGAGCCGGATGCCGAGCAGCTCCAGCAGGGCGACGTGGAGCTTGTCGGGCACCCGGTTGAGGCGGTAGATCGTCAGCTCGGTCATCCAGGCGAAGAGCTCGATGAGGGTGATGCCGGCGTCCGAGACGTTGTGCTCGGTCCACTCCGGGCAGGTCTGCGCGATCCGCGT
>CAVSHS010000025.1:0-13394 GCA_963727785.1 uncultured Solirubrobacteraceae bacterium | reverse complement strand
GAGACCGTGTTGAGGTGCATCCCGGTGCCGAGCTCGAGCCCGGCCTCGTGCGTCAGGCGCGGAGCGATGTCGATCCGCCAGCAGAACCGGTCGGCGTCGCGCGGGGCGGTGCGCACCCAGAGGTTCAGCGGCGGGCTCGCGCCGAAGCGCCGCCGCAGCCGCGACAGCGCGTCGTGCAGGAGCGCGGCCCCGCTCGGGCCGTCGTCCTCGAAATGCTCGCGGCGCCGGCGCGGCGTCAGCATGAGCGCGTACTCGTGGCGCGACGCGTACGGGCACGTCAGCACGGCCTCGTCGTCGATCGCGACGACGCGATCGCGGCGGCGGACCTCCTCCTGGATGAGATCCTCGAGCAGGTTGCCGCCCATCGTGCGCACGGCGTAGGCGCCGAAGCGCTCCCGCTCGCGCGCGACGATCGCCGGCACGAAGCTCAGCGCGAAGAGCTGGGCGTGCGTGTGCGGCTGCGTCGCCCCGCCCTCCACGCGCTCGTTGACGCAGACGTGCACGTACGCGGCGCCGGCCTGCGCGCGCATGCGCTCGCGCCAGACCTCGACCGCCGCCTGCACCTGCTCGACCGCGAGGTCGGCGAGCGAGACGACGGGCTGTGGGCTGTTGACGATGACCTCGTGCGCGCCGCGCGCCGCGAGCGCGAGGTAGAGCTCGGGATGGGGGTCCGGCGCGGGCTCGGGCGCGTCGGGCGACAGCGCCGGGTAGCGGTTGGGAACGACCCGCACCGTCCAGCCGGGCCCGTCCGCCGCGCCGCCGCCGGGGCGCAGCGCGTACAGCTCGGGCGGCGTCTGCTGCTCGTGGCCCTCGGCGAACGGGTCGCTCGCCGGGTCGATCGGATCCGGCGGCGCGACCGCCAGCTCGCCGCCGGGTCGCTGCGCTCGATCCGTCGCGACGATCGCGCGCAGGCCGGTCAGCGGGTCGATGCGGATCTCAGGCACGGCGAGCCTGCACTATGACGAGCGGCGGCGCCCGCCAGGCGTCGCGGTGCGCGCCCGCCGACACTACCCGAGCGCGTAGCGCGAGATCTCCTCGGCGAGCTTGGCCTCGGACGCAAACGGTCCCTGATGGACGAGCACGAGCTTGCCGCGGGCGTCGTAGAACGCCGTCGCCGGCAGGCCCGCGAGGCCGTAGCGCCCGGCGAGCGCCTGGCGCGGATCCTCGATCGACGGATACGGCATCGGAACGCGCGCGCTCAGCCTGCGCGCGTTGTCGCGGTTGTCGCCGGAGTTCACGCCGAGGAACGCGACGCGCGCCCCGCGCCTGACCGCCTGGCGCTGGAAGAACGGCAGCTCGTAGCGGCACGGTTCGCACCACGACGCCCACACGTTCACCACGACCGGGTGGCCACGCAGGGCGCGCAGCTGCGCGTCGAGCGCCTTCGCGCCGCCGGCCTCGAGCGCGTTGACCCGCCCGTGCAGTTGCGCGAGCGCCGGCGGCGCACCCGCGAGTGGGCGCGACACCTGCGCGAGCGAGAGCGGCGCGGGAGCCGCCTGCGTCGCGCGATCGCTGTTGCGCGTCTGCACGAAGCCGACTACCACAGCGGCCGTGACGGCGAGCGCGCCGAGCCTGAAAATCATCTTGCGCATGGCTCGCAAGCGTTGCAGAAGGAAGAAAAACCACACGCCACCTTTCCGCTGTTCGCTATCCTCTGCGATGACGCGGGTTTCGGGGGCCGGCCTCCCGCCGCGACGTCCCACCCCGCCCACCGGGTTCTTTCCCGGGCACCTGGATCGCGCCAACTTGTGCGCGCGGTCCACCTCACGACGAGCAGGAAGCCGAACTTGGCTGATCCCACGCCAGTGGCCATCCAGGCCACGTCTGTTCCCAATCCGTCCGACATCAAGCGCGCGGAGAAATTCACCCGTGAAGCATTCGTGCACGCTGGTGAGACGACGGAAGGCGCACTCGCGCCCGGCACCGCACGGCGCCGGGCACTCGAGGCTGCGCTCATCGAGATCGACGCCGGCGCGAAGGTCCCGTCGACGGAGTGGCGGCGGCGCTACTCGCTCATGCTCGGCCTCGAGCGCGTGCTGTCCGACAGCGAGCCCAAGCTCGCCGACGGCACGTCGCTGAACCCGCACCAGGTCGACGCCCTCTCGGGCACGCTGACGGCGCTGCTCGCCGACGCGCAGCGCACGAACGGCAACGGCAGCACGCCGGAGTCCGCCGCGCCGGTGCTCGCCGTCGACGACGACGACGACGAGGACGACGACTACGACGAGCCCGCTGCCACGTCCGCCGACGACGATGACGACGACGAGGAGCGCGAGGTCATCGAGCCGCTGGACTTCGAGGTCGACATCGACATCGGCGACGACGATGACGACGACGACGACGAAGCGGACTCCGACGAGGACTCCGACGACGACGCGCCGGAGGGCGCGCTCGACGACGACCAGCTCGAGGAGGCGCCCGACGATCCCAACGCGCACAAGCGCTTCTGGTTCGAGCATGCGACGGGCGCCGGCAAGACCGTTGCGGCGATGGGCTTCGTCGACGCATCGCGGACCGGCGGCATCCTCATCCTCACCCACCGCCGCAACCTCGTCGACCAGTTCCACGGCGAGCTGAAGGACCGCGGCTACGCCAAGCGCGTCACGCCCGCCCTGCTCAAGGGCCAGGACGCCGCCAACGGCCCCGTCACCGTCGAGACCTACCAGTGGTTCGTCCGCAACGCGGGCAACATCTCGCCGGCCTACTCGATCGTCATCTGCGACGAGGCCCACACCGCGCTCGGCGAGAAGACGAGCGGCGCGATCCGCGAGTGGTCGGGCCCGATCTTCATCGGCATGACCGCGACCGGCGCGCTGATCGCGCGCCACGTCACCGACCTCTTCCCCACGCAGACCTCGCGCTTCGACCTCGCGCAGGCCGCCCGGCGCGGCGTCATCGCGCCGCTGCGCGGCGTGCGGATCCCGCCCGGCCCCGGCGTGCGGACGATCGCGAAGGTGCCGCTGCGCCGCGGCGAGGTCGACACCGAGTTCGACCAGGAGATGCTCGCCGAGCTGCTCGACCAGGCGCCGTTCAACACCGCCGTCGCCGACCTCTACAAGACGCGCTTCAACGGCGTGCCGGGCGTCGTCTACGCCGCCGGCGTGCGCCACGCCTACAACGTCGCCGAGGCGTTTCGCGAGCAGGGCCTGAAGGCGATGGGCGTCTCCGGCGAGACGCCCAAGCGCGAGCTCGCCGAGATCCTCGCCAGCTACGAGCGCGGCGACATCGACGTGCTGATCAACGCGCAGCTGCTCGCGGAGGGCTGGAACTCGCCCCGCGCGACGGTCTGCATGCACCTCGCCCCGACGGCGTCCAAGCGGATCTACCAGCAGCGCGTCGGTCGCGTGACGCGCCGCCATCCGGGCAAGGAGGCCGGCATCGTCGTCGACTTCGTCGCCCCGGACACGAAGAACGACGACCCCGTCGTGACGCTGCATTCGCTGCTGGACCGCGACGTGTACCGCGGCGGCGCGATCGTCGTCGGGCCCGTGCGCCGCGGCCGCGGCCGGCGCGTGCGCGTCGAGCGGCGCGTGCTGCCGGTCACCTCCGACGAGGACCGGCGGATCGAGGTCTTCGAGCGCGAGCTGTGGCGGATCGCCGTCGAGCACCTGCCCTACGGCGAGCAGATCCAGTGGGCCGCGCTGGCGGGCGCACGGGTCGCGCCGAGCGGCTGGCGCCGCGCCCGGGCGATGCTGCACTTCGACCGCGGCGGCGAGTTCAAGCGGGCCTTCCTGCTGACCGCCGTGCAGCGCAACCGCAACCCGCAGCTGCGCGTCCGCGCGCTGCAGGAGATCGCCGCCTCGCGCGACGGCGAGGCGTTCGACACGGCGATCGACGTCATCGGGACCTGGACGCGCGAGGAGCGCCGCGAGGGCACGAAGGTCATGCTGCTCGCCCTCGCCGAGAAGCGCATCGGCCGCCGCGACCAGGCCAACGCCTGGATCTGGCGCCTGGCCTCCTACACGCGCGAGGTGCACGAGGAGTACGCCGTCCAGCGCTGGCCGGAGACCAAGCGCCTGCTCGGGCTGCTCGTGAACTCCAGCGGCGCCGCCCACGCCCGCAACGCCCGCCGGCTCGTGCATGCCGCGCGCAAGCAGGACCGGCGCCTGAGCGCAGCGCTGCTTGCCGCCGCGATCGCGCACACGCCCGAGGGCGAGGAGATCCTGCGCGGTGCCCGCACGCGCCTGGCGCGCAAGCCGAGCGCGCTGTCGCGCGAGCTGCTGCGCAACTTCCCCAAGAGCCGTGGCCGGCGCGGCAGCCGCCGCCGGCGCAAGAAGGGCGGCGTCGCGGAGGGCGCGGACGGCGCCGTGCCGGCGATCGTCGCCACGTCGCCGCCGCAGAGCGGAGCGGACATCGAGGCCTACAGTCCCGAGCTCGACAACGCTCCCACCGAGCGGCCGGCCGCGGCCGGCAGGCAGCGCTCGCGCCGCTCGCGCAACGGCCGCAGCGGTGGGCAGCGCGACGCCGATCCCGCTCGTGGCGCCGCTTCGCAGGACGAGGCCGCACCCGCGCAGTCGCGTCGCTCGCGTTCGCGCACACGCAAGAAGCGCGAGCCCGTCGTCGACGACGCGGTCGCGGTCGAGGCGATCGCCGATGCCGCCGCCGCGCTGATGGCCGCGCGGGGCGCACCGCCGGAGGTTCCCGCCCCGGAGGCGGCCGCCGAGGAGCCGGCGGCGAAGCCCAAGCCCCGCCGCGCACGGGTACGGCGCGTTGACGACGCCGCGACGTCCGCTGCCGAGCAGGATGCTCCAGAGACCGCGGCGACCGCATCAGCCGACGACGCTTCCGCGCCTGTCCCGGTCGTCGAGGCCAAGCCCAAGCGGCGCCGTGCGCCGGTGGCGAAGGCGGCTGCTGTGGATGAGGCTCCCGAGGCCGCGTCGCTGGAGGAGGCCAAGCCGAAGCGCCGCCGTGCATCCGTGGCGAAGCCGGCTGCTGTGGATGAGGCTCCCGAGGCCGCGTCGCTGGAGGAGGCCAAGCCCAAGCGCCGCCGTGCACCCGTCGCGAAGGCGGCAGCCGCAGAGGACGCTCCCGAGGCCGCCTCCCTCGAGGATGCCAAGCCCAAGCGCCGCCGCGCTCCCGCGCGGCGCACGCCACCCAAGCCTGCGAGCGACGACGCGTCCGACGACGAGTCGCTCGACGACGGCGTCGAGTCCGCCGCCTGAGCGCGGTCAGCGGCGCAGCACGAGCACCGCACCCGCGCCGAGCGTCACGACGACCGCAAGCGCCGCCGCCGCCCCGAGCGCCAGCGGCACATTGTCGATCGCCTGTGCGACCTCGTCACGTCGCGTGACGAGCGCCTTGCCGACCCCCGTCGCGAGGACCGCGGTCGCGGCGAACACGCCGAGCGCGGGCGCGACGAGCGGCGATCGGGCGGTTCCCACGCCGTGTGCGCGAGCCGCCACCGGAGCGGCCCGGCGGCGCAGCCTCGGATAGGCGGCCGCGCCCCCGGCCGTGAACGCGGCCGCGACGAGATAGCCGGCGAGGATGTCGCTCGGCAGGTGGCCGCCGAGCGCGATCAGCGGACCGCCGACGCCGAGCGCGTAACCCAGACCCGCGAGCGCCGTCACCGGCCGCAGGCGCGCACCCGCGACGACGATCGCGCCGAGCGCGAGCAGCATCGCCGCGACCGCGTGGCCGCTCGGCCACGAGCCGGCCGCGTGCAGCTGCGCGGCGCCGAGGTCGACGTGGCGCGAGCCGGCCAGGACGGGCTGGGCGAGCTGCGTCACGACGTTCGCCACGAGCAGGAGGATCGCCGCGCCCAGCGCGAACGACCGCCCGCGGCGCAGCCACGCGAGGGCGACGAGCGCGGCGGCGCCGATCGCGAACGGCAGCGTGTCGGCAAGGCTGCGCACCCCACGCAGGACATCCGGGCTGATGCTCGGGAAGAGTCCGTCGATGCCGTCGCGCAGGGCCGCGTCGAGGTCGCGTCCCGCGGCGAGGTCGTTGACGGCGAACCACAGCGCGACGGTCGCGATCGCACACGCGCAGGCGAGCGCTGCCAGCACGCCCGGGCGGCGCAGCATCAGCGCCGCAGGGCGAGCGCGAGCCCTGCGGTGAGCACGAGGCCGAGCGCCGCGATCCCGGCGCCCGCGGCGATCGCCGTCGGGTGCTGCAGCGCGCTCAGCGTCATCCCCGGCGCTCGCACGACGACGGCGGTGGCGGCGAACGCAAGCAGCGCGGCGACGCCGGCCGCGAGCAACGGGACCGTCGCCGGAGACATCGGGCGCGCGCGGGCGGCGCGCACCGGCCGGCGCGCCTCGAGTGCCGCCAGCGCGGCGGCGCCGAGCAGCGTGAACGTCGCCGCCACGAGGTAGCCGCCGAGGACGTCGCTCGGCAGGTGGTAGCCGAGCGCGACGAGCGCGTAGCCGACCGCGATCGCGTAGCCCGCGCCGAGCACGGCCGCG
This sequence comes from uncultured Solirubrobacteraceae bacterium, assembly GCA_963727785.1. GTDB lineage: Bacteria > Actinomycetota > Thermoleophilia > Solirubrobacterales > Solirubrobacteraceae > CADCVQ01. Next base: position 6,990 of record CAVSHS010000025.1, on the reverse strand, counting down.
AGCGGGCGCAGCCGCGGACCGACGACGAGCACGCAGCACAGCGCCAGCGACATCGACGCCGTCGAATGCCCGCTCGGCCACGATCCCGGGTAGATGATCTCCGCGCCATGCAGGTCGATCCAGCGCGGATCGGCGAGCCCGGGCTTGAGCAGCTGGGTGGTGACGTTCGCCCCCAGGAGGATCGCGGGCACGATCGCCGCCATCAGCCAGCGCCGTCGCAGCAGCGCGAGCACGACCAGCACGGCGGCCACGAGCGCGAACGGCAGCGGGTTGGCGAGCAGCGCGACGCCGTGGATCGACGGCTTCAGCGGGGGGCGTGCGACGCCCGTGAACGCCTGCATCGCGCTCGCATCCAGCGTGCGGCCGCCGGGCGCGACGAACGCCGCGAGCCACACCGCGACCGCGGCGCCGGCGCTGATCAGCGCGAGGGCGAGAAGGAAGAACGGGCGGCGGGACATCCGTTCGGAGCGTAGCCGCCCGGCCTCGTCGGCTTGCCCGCTTCCCCCGACTTCCGGCCAGGTCGTCCGGCGCGACCGCCTCGCCCGGACGAGCGCCCCGCCACCGCGATCACCGCAGGTGGACCTCGCCCGCGTCGAGCGCCGCGTCGCCGCCTCCCGCCAGCGCGACGAGCAGGCGCCCGGAATCGTCGATCCCGTGCGCGACGCCCTCGCCATGGGCCCAGCGCACCTCGCGGCCCGCCAGCGCGTCGCGGGCGCGGTAGTCGGCCAGCAGATCGGCGGTCGGCTGGGCGAGGCGCCGCTCGAGGGCCCGCAGCAGCTCGTCGAGCGTCGGCTCGATCGCCGCGGGCTCGAGCCCGAGCGACGCGGCGCGATCGCGCAGCTCGGCGGGCAGGTCGGCCGCGCGCACGGCGACGTTGAGGCCGATCCCGAGCACCGCCCAGCCCTCCTGCGGCCTGCCCTCGGCGAGGATCCCGGCGAGCTTGCGACCGCCCAGCAGCACGTCGTTGGGCCATTTGATCGCAGCGGTCGGCCCGGCGATGTCGGCGACCGCGACGGCGCCGACGATCGGAAGCAGCGGCGGCCAGTCGCGCAGCACGAGCGACATGAGCAGCGCCTGGCCCGGCGGCGCGCTCCACGTCCGCCCCTGGCGCCCGCGCCCGGCGTGCTGCGCGCCGGCGGTGACGAGCGTGCCATGCGGCGCGCCGCCGTCGGCGAGCGCTCGCGCCCGATCGCTCGTCGAGTCCGTCACGCGATGGTGCAGGCGCGGCGTGCCGAGCCGCGCGCTCATGCGACCGGCGCGATGAGGATCTCGTCGTCGAGCTGCAGCCCGAGCGCCGCCAGCGCCGAGCCGCGGTTGACGGCGAGCGACAGCACGCGGTAGCCGTCCTCGAAGAGCAGCAGGCCGCCCGCGGGGACGTCGGCGAACGTCGTCGCGTACAGCGCCGGGCGCCCGTTGACCGTGACGGCGCGGCCGAGTCGCAGGCCGCTGCCGGCGAGATCCTCGTGCCCGGCGTCGAGCACGACGTTGCCGTAGCGATCGGCGTGCAGCGCGTGCGTCAGGAGGCCGTCGTCCGTCGCCCGTGCGTGCGGCAGGTCGAGCGCGACGAGCTCGGCCGGATCGAGTGGATCGCCGGCCTCGGCGAGCGAGGCGCTGCCGGCCGCGAGGTGCGCGGCGACCGGCGCGAACACGTCGCGGCCGTGAAACGACGCCGACACCGGCTCCAGGCGCAGCGGCGAGCGGCCGACGTCGAAGGCTTCGACGACGCCGCCGAAGCGCTGCGCCGCGAGCGAGAGCAGCCCGTTGTCGGGCCCGACGAGCACGCGCTCCTCGTCGCCGGCGCAGCGCAGCGCCACCGCGCGCCGCTGCGCGCCGACCTCGGGATCGACGACGGCGAGATGCACGCCCGGCGGCATGAACTCCAGCGCGCGGTGCAGCACGAGCGCGCCGGAGCGCACGTCGTGGCGCGCGATCCCGTGCGTGATGTCGATGACGCGCACCGCGGGCGCGATCCGCGCGATGACCCCGTGGCAGACGCCGACGAAGTCGTCGTCGAGCCCGTAGTCGCTGAGGAACGTCACGACCGCCATGCGCCGCGTCGAGTGTACGTCGCGGCGACTGGGTAGCCGGGTGCCATGCGCCACGGATTCCATGCCGAGACACCGACCGTCGCCGAGGTCGTCCACCGCGCCGTCGCCGTCTGCGATCCAGACGACGCCGACGAGCTCATCGGCGAGTTCCTGCTCGCCTACGAGGACCGCGACGAGCCGGTGACCGCGCTCGACGAGCGCGACAGGACGTTCTTCGAGACCGCCGAGCGCCTCGAGGGCGCGCTGCCCGGCCCGGGCGTCGAGATGGCGGCCGCGGTGGCGACGTACCTCGCCTTCCGCCGCGACGAGGTCTACGACGACGACGCCGACCTGCTGCGTCTCGCCGCGCGCGCCGAGTATGACGGCCACCCGCCGCCCGAGATCGCAGCATGGCTGCAGGACGCCGGGGTGAGCACGTGACCGCGCCGGAGCGCGAGCCGCCGACCGGGCTGCCCGACGAGGAGGACGAGGTCAGCCCGCTCGGCGTTCCGGCCGACGAGGACGAGTCCGGCGGTCCGCGCACCAGCACGACGCGGGGGCCGATGCCCTTCTCCTCGCCATGGGGCTCGGAGGTCCCCTCGGCGCGATCGCCGCCAAGCGACTCGCGTCGATCCGCACCGACCAGCGCCGGTTCGAAGACGCCGAGCGGCTCTGGATCCGCGCGCAAGAACTCGGCCTCCAAACGCCCGGCGGCGGCGGAGGCTGGATCACTAACTACGCCGCGGTCACGGTGGACGCCGGAGGAGTTGCGACCTGGTGGTCGCGCGACCAGCCAGAGCTCACCCCCGAGGAGGCCATCCCAGAGGGCCGTGCCTGGGGCCCTGTCGGAGGTCCGCGCGACGATCTGGTACGCCGGCCGTTCCGCGCCCGCCCCGATGACGCACCCGTAGCCACACTCATGCTCGAGATGCACGGCGCGCAAGGGGAAGCCTTCCTGCTTCTGACGCGGTCCGGGCGCCCGTTGCAGGTCAGCGAGCGGGAACTGGACGCAGTGCAGGAGTGGTGGGTCCTGATCCGATCTGGAAAGGCCCCGGGGTCGCCACCTCGCGCGCCGATAGCCGAGGGCGCCGAGCGATCGCGCCTGCGCACCCACATCGAGATCGAGCTCCTGCTTCTCGACGTGGCCCGGCGCGCCGGAGTCACGATCGACCCGCAGGTCGCCGCCGAGATGGGCTGGACGAAGCACCTCATGGATGGTGTCTTCGCGCTCCAGACGATGCTGGGTGACAAGCCCAAGCCGAAGCCGTCGCCGTACGAGGCGCGTGACGCCTTCTGCGAGATCGCTCCGGGCCTTGGGAGCGCGATGATGGCGGTCCTACGTCCGGAGGACGAGCAGCCGGCGCTGATCGATGTCGCACGCCTCGTCGACGGGCTGTGGACGATCGACCTCGAAGTGCTCACAGCTGCCGATCGCGCCAGCTACGCCACACTTATGGATCGCGCTCGCCAGGCCGCAAAGTTGTCGGACCAATCCTCCGACTTCCCCTCGGACTCAGCCGGAAGAGGCAGCGACGCCGATGCCGAGGCGGCGAGCGATCATCCGCGATTCGTCTTCGGCCGAGCGCAGGCGCGCGCGGCCACCGCGATCGAACGGGCGAAGCGCCGCCTTCCGACGCACGGGATGCTCGACCGGTTGCGCAACGCCGCGGACGCGGCCCGGGGCCTCGAGAGCGTCGCGGCGATGACCTACTGCCCGGAGATCATCGACGCGGAGACACTCGAGCTGATCACCGACGTCGCGACCACGCTCCCCGTCGTGCCGACTGACCACCTCGACGCCATGCGGGCATCCGAGCCCAAGCTGCGCGACGACTGGGAGCTGAACGCGTGCGTCAACGCCGGTGACGTCCTACGACTCCTCGCGTCGCTCGAACGGGCACAAGCACCGCTCGAGCACGTTCGCGACCGCCTAGTCATTGCCGGTCGCTACTTCAAGGAGGCGGGACGGTGGCTGCCCGCCGACGTCGCCAAGCACGCGATGGTGAACCGGCGCTGGTCGACCGCGCTCACGACGCTGGCCGACGTCATCGCCGACACCGAGCCAGACGCCGCGATCGAGCAGGCCGAGCAGGCGGCGGCGCTCGCCGACGTGGTCCGCAAGCTGTCAGAGCGCGGAGACCGGAGGCGCGCGGAGGCGGCGCTCTACCAGCTCCGTGCACTGACCTTGCAGCGCTGGCTCGAAGGGTCTCCTGAGCCTGGGAGCGAGGAGCTCAAGGTCCGCCGCGACCTGAGCACGAAGGCCACGATCGAAAACCTGGTCTCGTGGTGCGTCAGCCACGATCGTCACGCCGACGCGCTGGCGATCATCGACGACGCATTGACGGCGTGGCCCAGCGACGCGCTGCACAGCTGGAAGACGTACCGAGTCTCGACGATCATGACCGACTGGGCGCGGCAGGATTCCAACAAGCTCAAAGAGGCGATCGCCCGTGCGATCGAGCTCGTGCACGCGCAGCCATCGAACGTGACCGCGGCGATCGCCCTACTGGCATTCCTGACCGACGCGAGCCTGCGGACGGTGACGTCGTCGCTCGCCGAGCTCGAGACCGAGGCCTCGGAGGACGCGAGCGGGCTTAGCGCCATCGTCGCGTTTCGGGCGCTCATGCTGGGCGCCGATCCGCCGCCGCCGGACGGGCTGGCGGCCAACCTGGTCGCGATCGGCACGGGCGACAGCGACACGCCCGACGCCTTCGAGCGCTGGAACGCGCACCGGCTCCTGCGCCTCATCCCGGCGCTCGCCGACGCGCTAGGGAAGCACGGCGACCGCGAGAACCGGTCGGAGCTAGGGCACGCGGCGGCCCACCTGCTGTGCGCCTCGCTCGAGGTCCGCTTCGACATGCGGACCTGGATCCAGGCTGCCCAGCTCGCACTGCGCCTGCGCGACGACGCGCTGGTGACACTGGTCCGTGGCTACCTCGATCCGGAGAGGACGTTGATCGGCTACGTGGCGATTCTCGCCGCGCGCCTCGAGCTGCTGGCTGGTGAAGCGGACGCGGCGTACGACCGGCTCGCCGACATGGACGCCAGCATGCGGCGCACGCACGGCCGCGCCGATCCGAAGATCCTAGACCTCCAGGCACGGACAGCGGTGCAGCTCGGGCGTCTCGATGAGGCCGACGAGCTCTACCGGCAGGCGCTGGCGTTGCGCCCGATGGACCCCGGCGCATTCTTCGGGCTCGGGCGGGTGGCACGGGAGCGCGGAGATCACCTCGGCGCCTGTGCGGCCTGGCTGAGCTCCCTCGCCGTCGGGGCCGAGGCCCACGGCGATCGCTGGGCGCGTCTCGTCGCGCGCTCGATCGCGCGAGCGTCTGCTGATGTCCGCTCAGCCGATGCCTCGCGCGTCGACGAGCTCCTCGCAGGCCGGCTCGCCGCGGCGCCGCAGACGGCCGTGGCGGCGCTGGCGGTCGGTCTCCGCGACGCGGGTCGGCCGCGGCCGGAGCTGGTGGAGGCGATTCTCAGCTGCCGCGCCGCAACGCCACCATCGACAGCCGTGTCGGCCAGGTGCTTATGTCGGCGCTGGTATGGGAGGCACTCGCCCCGGAGCACGTGCACTCGCTCGACGAGGTGATCGTGCGCGCCCGGCAGCTCGTCGCGTGGAGCAGCGAGCGCGACGTTCTGGGCCAGACCCTGGCCGGCGTGAAGAGCACGTACGCGCGCGCATACATAGAGCATGTCGCCGGCGGGTCCGCTGCTAGGGCGGCGGTGCATGCGCTCGGTCACTTCGCCAGCCCCGCGCTCAGGCGCGTCCCCAAGGCGGAGGCGTTCCTGGACGCCGTCATCGACGCCCCGATGGGAGACTCGTCTTACTACTGGCGCGCGCGCCAGGCATACAATCGGCTGCCGAAGGATCCAGCGGTCGGCGTCGCGCTCACGCTGACCCTCATCAGCCGGACGGCGCAGGTCCTGATGCTCGACAACGCGCCCGTGCCACTGCCGCGCGACTAGAGCAGCACACGCCCGTGCTGACGCTCGACCGATAATGAACGACTTATCGTGGGTAGAGGAGGGACCGGTGACGCTGCGCCGACGGGGTTCTTCGACCAGATGACGACGCTGGTCGTCGAAGCGGTACAGCCGCCGCGTCCATGGACAGTGTCGCCTGAGGTGTGCGAGCGCGAGCTCCCGAGCCGGAGCCCCTGCCGGCTTCGACGGCGTGCTGGCGAACTCGGGCCTTGCCGTGCGCGCAGGCTCGGAGACCAAGGCCTCGACGATCTACGTCATCCGCTCGACCTATACGACGACCTAGCCGGAACGCAGCGCTGCGAGCTCGGTCACGCGCCGGAGTCGCGAATTGGCGCGACCAGCGACTGAAGGCCTCCTCAGTGGCTGAGGCCAGGTGCTCGGGGTCGAAAGCCACTGGGACCGATCACGTTCGGTGAGGCTTTACGGGAGCGGCCGGCCGGTTGTGGGGATGTACATGACGTCGGCGAGCCAGCCCACCGGTTTATGCCGTGCACGCGTCCTTCTGGGTGCCGTGGGCGCCTCGGCCGAAGGCTGGGCGGGTACCGCCGCGGTCAACCTGGGGCTCGTTGGGACGTGCGGGTCGTGGTGCTCGCCGCGCCGAAGCGGTGAGGACGAGGATCCGCGGCCAGCTTTGACGATTGCTGATCGAAGCCGAGCAGCCGCTGCAGCCATCTCCGCGCCCGCGTGATCGTCGCCCGGCCATCCGTGCCGAGCCAGGCAGGCATCCCGCACGACCAGCAACACAGTCTCCCTTTCTCGATGGTTCTGGGACTCCCCACCGCTCGATCCTGGGCCTCATGGAATGGTCGTGGCCAGCTGGCTGCGGCTGGGCAATCGATAAGGTCGGCTATGGACTTAGCTTGAACGCCGAAGCCAGCGACACGACTCCGTAGCGCGACACGCTGACGAATGCTGCCGGAGCGCCGCACCAAGCCTCCTGCTTCGGCCGTCGCCTTCAGTTCCGTGTCCCGCCGCGGCT
>CAVSHS010000024.1:0-21252 GCA_963727785.1 uncultured Solirubrobacteraceae bacterium | reverse complement strand
CAGATGTAGATCGGCCGGCCGGCGTCCTGGTGCTCGTAGGCGACGGCGAGCATCTGCGGGTACAGGCGCGGCAGCACGCCGGCGAGCACGCGCGGCGCCAGCCGGCGCAGGTCGCGCTCCCTGACGCCCTCCAGGTAGGTCGCCAGCCGCGCGCGGACCTTCGCGGTGCCCGCGTCGGTCGAGCCCCAGAGGCGGAACTTCAGCGCGTCGAGCGTGTCGCCGGCGAGGCGGCGGCGGTCGATCATCCCCTGCTCGTACGCCGCGCGGACGAAGTGCCAGCCCGACGACCCCGCCATCAGCGTGCGGTCGAGGTCGAAGAACGCCGCGCTGCGCGGGCCGGCGGCAGCGCCGCCGGCCCGCGCGCTGGATCCTCCTTCGTCCACCTCGCTGCGGGAGCTCAGCTGCCGACCTTCAGGATGATCGCGTCGCCCTGGCCGCCGCCCGAGCAGATCGCCGCGCAGCCCAGGCCGCCGCCGCGCAGGCGCAGCTCGTGCACGAGGGTGCCGATGATCCGCGCGCCCGAGGCGCCGATCGGGTGGCCGAGCGCGACCGCGCCGCCGTTGACGTTGACCTTCTCCTCGTCGATGCCGAGCATCCGCATCGAGTTCAGCGTGACCGAGGCGAACGCCTCGTTGATCTCCCACAGGTCGATGTCGTCGGCGCTCAGCCCGGCCTTCTCCAGCGCGACCAGCGCGGCCGCCGCGGGCGTGCGCGCGAGGTAGGCGAACTCCTCGGCCGTCTGCGCCTGGGCGATGATCGTCGCGAGGATCTCGCGGCCGTTGGCCTGCGCCCACTCGTCGGAGGCGACGACGATCGCGCCCGCGCCGTCGTTGACGCCCGGCGAGTTGCCGGCGGTGTGCGATCCCTCCTTGCTGACGAGGCCCGGCAGCTTGGCGAGCGTCTCCAGCGTGCTGCCGCGGCGCGGCGCCTCGTCGACCTCGACGACGGTGTCGCCCTTGCGTCCCTTGACCGTGACGGCGACGATCTCCTCGGGCAGGCGGCCGGAGTCGGTCGCCTCGATCGCGCGCTCGTGGCTGCGCAGCGCCCAGCGGTCGAGGTCGGGGCGGGAGATCTCGAGCTCGTCGCCGATCTCCGTCGCCTCGTCGAACATCTGGCGGCCGCTGAACGGGTTCGTCAGCCCATCGTGGACCATCGCGTCCAGCGCCTTGGCGTCGCCCATGCGAAACCCGAAGCGGGCCTTGGGCAGCATGTACGGCGCGCACGACATCGACTCCATGCCGCCGGCGACGCCGACCTCGAAGTCGCCCGCGCGGATCTGCGCGTCGAGCAGCCCGACCGCGCGCACGCTGGAGGCGCAGACCTTGTTGATCGTCTCCGAGGAGACCTCCTTCGGGATCCCGCCCTTGATCTGCGCCTGGCGCGAGGGGATCTGGCCCTGGCCGGCCTGCAGCACCTGGCCCATGATCACGTGCTGGACCTCGCCGCCGTCGACGTTGGAGCGCTCCAGGGCGGCCTTGATCGCGATCCCGCCGAGCTCGGTGGCGTCGAGAGTGGACAGGCCGCCGCCCATCTTCCCGATCGGTGTTCTGGCGGAGCCGAGGATGACGGTCTTGGGCATGGGCAACTCTCTTTGGATCGCGACGTCAGGAGTGCCGGGAAGTCTAATCGGGCGGGCCCTCCGGGCGGTAAGCGTGCACCGGATTCCGGGGGAGCCGTAGCGTACGCTCCCGACCGTGATCGTCGAGACCACCACCACGCTGCCGCAGGACGCCGATGCCGACACCGTCGTCATCGGCGTGCTCGAGGGCGAGCCGATCCACCACGACGTCGACGGCGTCCTCAACGGCCTCGTCTCCGCCGGCGAGGCGAAGGCCAAGCACCGCCATCTCGCGGTCGGCCACGCGGGCGGCAAGCGCTGGGTGCTCGTCGGCCTCGGCAAGCGCGACCAGCTCGACGGCGAGCGCGTCCGCGTCGCGGCCGCATCGGCGCTCGGCCGTGCGCGCGAGCTGGGCGCCAGGCGCCTGTGCTGGGAGGTGCCGCACAAGGTCGGTGACGCAGATCGCCGCGGCGATCGTCGAGGGGACGATGCTCAGCGCCTATCGCTTCGATCGCTTCAAGGGCAAGCCGCCCGAGGAGCCGGCCGGACTGGACGCGCTCGTCATCAGCGCGCACGACGACCTCGGCGACGTCGTGGCCGAGGCGGAGATCGTCGCGCGCGCCGTCAACGCCGCGCGCGACCTGCAGAACACGCCCCCCAACGAGATGGCCCCGCGCCACCTCGCCGACGCGGCGCGGGTGCTCGGCGAGCTCCCCGGCGTGACGGTCGAGGTCGAGGGACGCGAGGGCATCGAGCGGCTCGGGATGGGGTCCTTCGCATGCGTCGCGCGCGGCTCGGCACGAGGAGCCGGCGCTCATCACGCTGCGCTACGACGGTCCGAACGCGAGGGGCCCCGTGCTCGGCCTCGTCGGCAAGGCCGTCACGTTCGACACCGGCGGGATCTCGATCAAGCCCGCCAACAAGATGTTCGAGATGAAGTTCGACATGTCCGGCGGCGCGGCGGTGCTCGGCGCGATCGAGGCGATCGCCGAGCTCAGGCTGCCGGTCCGCGTCGTCGCGGTCGTCGGCGCGACGGAGAACATGCCGTCCGGCCATGCGGTGAAGCCCGGCGACGTCGTGACCGCGGCGAACGGCACGACGATCGAGGTCATCAACACCGACGCCGAGGGCCGCCTCGTGCTCGCCGACTGCCTGACGCACGCGGTCAACCAGGGCGCCGAGCGGCTCGTCGACATCGCGACGCTGACGGGCGCGATCATCACCGCGCTCGGCAACACGCACGCCGGCCTGTTCTCCGGCGACGACGGCTGGGCGGGCCAGGTCGCCGCGGCGGCTACCGCGACGGGCGAGATCGTCTGGCGGCTGCCGCTGCACGCCGACTACGCGAAGGCGCTCGACAGCGAGACCGCCGACCTGATGAACGTCAACGAGACGCGCAAGGCGGGCTCGATCGTGGCGGCGCAGTTCCTGCAGCGCTTCGCCGGCGACGTGCCGTGGGCGCACCTCGACATCGCGGGCACCGCGTGGGGCGCCGGCAAGCCGTACACGCCGAAGGGCGGCTCGGGCTGGGGCGTGCGGCTGTTCGTCGAGCTGGCGCGCTCGCTGGCGCGGTAGCGCGGCTTCGACGACCTCCGCCGCGAGATTGGCACCGAGTGGCCCTGGGCAGGACGGACTGATCGAACGTCCCGAGCTCGGCCCCGACACACCCCCGGCCGATGACCGCCTCGGCGCGCGAGCTCCTGCGATCCGCCCGGAGCGAGCTTGCTCCCGGCGAGCACGAGAACCGGCTCGTCCCGCTCATCGCGCAGGGGACCGCGTCCCGCGAGGCGCTCGCCGCGCTGGCCGCCGAGCAGCACCGGATCATCCCCAGCGACCGGCGCAGCTTCCTGCTGCTGGCCTCGCGCTGCACCGAGCCGGCGGCGGACGCGTTCTTCGCCGACCTTGCGCAGGGCGAGGTCCTCGCACTCGAGCAGCTCACACGGTTCGCGGCGGCATGCGGGCTTGGCGAGCAGGAGCTGCGGGAGTACCGAGCCACGCGCGGGCTGCCAGGCGTATCCGTCCTATGTCGCCTGGCTGGCGCTGAACGGCGAGCCCGGCGACGTGGTGCTGGCGGTGGTCGCCAACTTCTCGGCGTGGGGCTCCTACTGCGCGACCGTGGCGAAGGCGCTGCGCGAGCACTACGGGTTCGACGACGCGGCCTGCGGGTTCTTCGACTTCTTCGCCGCGCCGCCGCCCGACGGCGACGAGCCCGCGCTGGCGGCCGTACAGGCAGGCCTCGACGCGGGCCGCGTCACCGACCGGGCACGCGAGTACGGCCGCCTGCTGCAGAGCTACGAGCTCATGTTCTGGAACACGCTGGCCGAGCTGGCCTGAGCGCAGCTTCCAGGAATGCAGTCGCCCGCGCCGCCGTGGTCAGAGGCCGAAGACGAGCGCGAGGGCCTCGTCGACCGCGCGCAGCTCGGTGCTGTCCAGGCGTCCGGCAGACGTTCCCGAGGCGCTGGGGATCGACCACGGATGTCTGCTCGACGAGCACGCGCGTCAGCGTGCCCTCGATCTCGATCGCGGGACGAAACGTCGCCGGTAGCGCGCGCGTCGACGTCGGCGAGACGAGCACCGTGCTGAGCCCGAGCAACTCGTCGGCCTGGACGACAACGGCGTAGCGGGCGCCGCGCTGCTCATGGCCGCGCGCTCCGCGAGGCGCCGGCAGCCGAAACACCTCGCCGCGAATCATCGATCAGTCGACGGCTTCGGGCGCCAATCCTGCCATCAGCTCACGCACCTGCCGGGCCTCGGCGCGGTCGTCGGAATCGGATGCCAGTGCCTGCACCTCGGCTGCGAGCGCTGCTCGCGAGCGACGACGCTCCCCGGCCTCCCGCAATGCGACGCGGACCGCCTCGGAGTCCGACAGGCCCCCCGCGCGCAACACCGCGAGCGCGCCGTCGGCGGCGTCGTCCAGCCGGACGTGGATGGAACGTGGCATCGCCTCGACTGTAGCACGATACGTGCTACAGAGATCGATCGCGCCTCAGAGCTTTCGAAGCGTTCGAGCCCGGAGCGGTGCCGTATCTACCGCCCCTGCTGGCCCCTCTGTGTTGCAGACACAACTCCGGCCGACCCGTGCGGTCGGCCGACCAAACCGGAGGTATCCATGAGACATCGCACGCAGCATCTGGGCGCAGGCAGCATCGGCGCGACGATCGACGTTCAACACGTGTGCCGTCGCCGCAGCCGCAGCCGTACTCGTGCTCACGGCCGGCGCGTCGAGCGCCATGGCCCAAGCGCCGCAGAGGTCCATCGACCCGGGTATCGCGAACGGAACCGCGCAGCAGAGCTGAACGCGGCCAAGCAGCGCTGGCTTGCGGCGAATATCAGCAACTATCACTACACGGTCGAGCGCCAGTGCTTCTGCGCGCCCTCGTTCCGGGGTCCTGTCACGATCGTCGTGCGCAACGACAAGCCGCAGGGCACACCGGCGGCGTTCGAGGACGTTGCCACGGTGCCGCTGCTCCACGCGATCGTGCAGAAGGCCATCGACGATCGGGTCGATCGTCTCGGCGTCGTCTACGACGCGCGCGGCGTACCGCTGTCGATCGCGATTGATGGCAGGTTGATGGTCGCCGACGACGAGATCACCTACCTCGTGAGCGGCTTCACCGTCGACCCCCGCCCGAGCCTGCTGGTCTCCTACCACCGCACCGGCGGCTTCATCGGCGTCGATGATCGCCTTTCGATCGCGAGCGACGGCCGGGTGACCCGCACCGACCGCAGTGGCGTCGCCGGAGGAGTTCGACCTGTCAGCCGCCGCTCTGAGCGAGTTGAAGGATGCGCTGGAGGCGGCGGACTTCCCGTCGCTGAAGTCCGTGTACAAGCCGCCGTTCACCCTTTCGGACGGGTTCGTGTACACCGTCACCTACCGCGGCAAGACCGTGGTGGTGTACGAGGAGGCGATCATCCCGGCGGGCCTGCAGCAGGTCATCGCCCGGCTGAGCCAGATCTTCGGCAACGGCTCGCCCGCCTGACGACTGATGGCGACGGCCGCGTCCACGCGCGAGTCGTGGGCGCGGCCGTCCTGCCGGCGGCTGTGCGGTGGTGACGGCTACCCGGGCCGGCGAGCCTGCAGGAACAGCGCGCGGGCGAGGCAGCCGAACGACGCCGTGCAGGCCACCGTGCGGACGATGTTCCAAGCGACCCACGGCCCCGCGAAGTCGTCGCGGACGCGGGCCAGGTCGGCGATCCGCGCCGGATCGCCGGCGTTCTCCAGATCGTTGTTGAGCGGGATGTTGAAGGCAAACGTGACGACGAAGCCGATCGCGTAGAGGACGAGCGCCGCGGCGATCCAGCGCAGCACCTCGCGCGAGCCCGAGCGCCGCTCGATCACGAGCGCCCAGACGACCAGCACCGGGGCTCCGAGGAAGGTCGCGAAGAACACGGGGTTCTCGATCGCCTTGTCGATCTGCTGCATCGCGTCGACGAGCGTTCGGTCGTCCGCGCGCCCGAGACCCGGCATGACCGAGCAGGCGTAGCCGTAGAACAGCCCGGCGAGCAGGCCCATGCCCACCGTGGCCGGGCCGAGAGCCCGGCCGCTGCTTGTTGCATCGCTAGACATCCCAGACCCCGGCAGCCGCCGCGTCGCGGGCGTAGTCGGCGAAGTCCCGCGGCTCGCGGCCGAGCGCCCGCTGGACGCCGTCGGCGAGCATCGCGTTGCGGCCGTCGAGGACCTCGGTGAACAGGTAGCGCAGCAGGCCGGCGACGTCCGCGGGCACGCCCTGCTCGGCGAGCACCGCCTCGTAGTCGTCGATCGCCACCGGGATGAACCGCAGCTCGCGGCCGGTCGCCCGGCCGATCTCCTCGACCGCCTCGGCGAAGGTCAGCAGCCGCGGGCCCGTCAGCTCGTACCGCTGCCCGGAGTTCCCGTCCTCGGTCAGCGCCGCGACGGCGACGTCGGCGACGTCGTCGACGTCGACGAACGGCTCCGGCACGTCTCCGGCGGGAAGCGCGACCTCGCCCGCGAGCACCGACTCGAGCAGGAAGTCCTCGCTGAAGTTCTGGGCGAACCAGCTGCAGCGCACGATCGTCCAGTCGACCCCGGATGCCTGCAGGGCCTGCTCGGCGCGCTGCGCCTCCTCCTCGCCGCGGCCGGAGAGCAGCACCAGCCGCCGCACCCCGGCGCTCACGGCCTCGCCGGCGAGCGCCGCGATCGCCTCCGGGGCGCCCGGCATCGCGAGGTCCGGGTAGAACGACACGTAGGCAGACGACGCTCCGCGAAGCGCGGGGCCCCACGTCGCCCGGTCGTTCCAGTCAAACGGCGGCTCGCTCGAGCGCGAGGCGCTGCGAACCGGCAGGCCGTGCTCGCGCAGCCGCGTCACGATGCGGCGACCGGTCTTGCCGGTCCCGCCGATCACCAGCGTCATGTCGTGTTCGTGTGTGTGCATGGGTCGTATTCAAATTCGGTTCGTCGAGACGGTCCATAGTCCAGACGCGCAACTGCATCTGCGAGCGTCCACGGGTTAGGATTTCCGTCATGGACGCCGTCGCAGGCCTGCTCGACGGCCCGCGAGCCCGGGCGGCGTTCCTCCTGCGCTCGAGCCTGGACCCGCCGTGGTCGCTGCGGATCGAGGACGAGGCGCCGCTCACCGTCATGGCGGTGGTCCGCGGCGACGCGTGGGTCCTGCACGACGACACGGAAGCGGTGCCGGTCGGTGCCGGCGATGTCGCGATCATCCGCGGGCCCGACCACTACACCGTGGCCGACGATCCCGCCACGCCCCCGCAGGTCGCGATCGATCCCGACCAGGCCTGCCGCAGCCTCGACGCGGACGGCGCGGAGCTCGTGGAGAGCTTCAGCCTCGGCGTCCGCACGTGGGGCAACGCCGCCGACGGCAGGACCGTCCTGCTGACCGGCACCTACCACCTCCACGGCGAGGTCAGCCGGCGCCTGCTGCGCGCCCTGCCCAGGCTGCTCGTCCTGCGCGACGGCGAGTGGGACTGCCCCGTCATCCCGCTGCTCGCCGACGAGATCGTCAAGGACCAGCCCGGTCAGGAGGCCGTCCTGGACCGCCTGCTCGACCTGCTGCTCATCGCCGTGCTGCGCGCCTGGTTCGCGCGCCCCGAAGCCAACGCCCCCGACTGGTACCGCGCCTCCAGCGATCCCGTCGTCGGCCGTGCCCTGCGCCTCCTGCACCACAATCCCGCCCACCCGTGGACGGTCGCCGAGCTCGCGCGCGAGAGCGCCGTGTCGCGCGCGGCGCTCGCCCGCCGCTTCCAGGAGCTCGTCGGCGAACCGCCGATGTCGTTCCTCACCGGCTGGCGCATCGCGCTCGCCGCCGACCTCCTGCTCGAGCCCGGCGCCACCATCGCGTCCGTCGCCAACCAGGTCGGCTACGGCAGCGCCTTCGCGCTCAGCACCGCGTTCAAGCGCATCCGCGGCGTCAGCCCGCAGCAGCACCGCACCGCCGCGGCGGCCGGCAGCCGCGTCGGCCAAGCCGGCTGACGCGCCGCCCGCGGTCCTGCCGGCGCCGGCAGGTCAGCGGCGGACGAAGACGACGGCGCGCTGGGACGTGCCCCGGCCGTACGGAAAACCGCGCTGCGCGGGCACCAGCAGCCGGAGGTGGTACGTCGCGCGCGGACGGCTGCGAGGGAACCGCACGACGGGACGCTGCGTCCGCGAGCCATGCCGGAACCGCACCCGCCGCAGCGTGTGCCACCGCCCGCCGGAGTGCACCTGCAGCAACGCGCGCACGCTCGCCCCCGTGCGGACCTCGACGGCGAGCCGTGCGGCGAAGCGCGCCCGGCTGCCCGGCCGGATGATGCGCCGGGCCGGATGCAGCGTCACGCCGGCGGCGACCCTGAGGCGACGCACAGGGCTCGGACGATGTCGCTCGCGTCGCTGTAGGGGAAGTACAGCAGCGCCACGCTGCGGGACGGCTGACGTGGCGCCAGCCAGCCGCCGATCCTGCCGGTCGGCGAGGTGACGAGCGGCTCGCCGGTGATCTCCCACGCGCCGCGCGCGCCGGCCACCGCACGCCACACGCGGGCGCCGGCGATCGGCTGCCCCTCCGGCGTCGTGAGCTGGCCGCTGAGCACGGCCGTCTCCCCGAACCGCACGCTGCTGTCCACGAAGCCGAGCGTGAGGTTCGCGGGACCGCCACCGGCGCCGTTGACCCTGCGCGGCGACGTGAGGTCCAGGTCCGGGTTGAAGAACCCGCGGTCCGACGCGAACAGGGCAGCCGGCGCAGCCGCCGCGACGAGACGGCTCAGCAGCGTGCGCGACTGCCCTGCGGCGTCGGCCGCGACCACGCTCACGCTGTGCGGCTGCGTCCCGGACAGCAGCGCGGGGTCGAGCGTCAACGTCGCCGGCAGACGGGCCGGGCAGGGCTTGATCGTCGCGTACTCGAACGCGACGTCGGCGAGGTCGGCGCAGGATCCGCCGGGGTCGACACGCCCGACCACCTGGTCGTCGACGCGCAGCTCCAGCGAGCGCACGCCGCCGCCGACGTCCGTCGCGTCGACCGTGATCGGGGTCGCGCTCGCGACCCGGCCGCTGTCCGGCAACCCGCTCACGGTCCCGGTCGGCGCGCTCGGATCCTCGACGACGACGCGGCTGCGATACAGCGCGTACAACGCCGTCACCCGGGCCGGCGCGGTGCAGAAGCTCACGCACCACGCCATCAGCGTCACGCTCGGCGCCGCGAGGTCGGGGAACCCCTGATAGTTCGCGTCGCCGAACGGATCGCCGGCGGCCCCGAACGTCCCGTCGTCGCGCTGGTACGCGCTGCCGTCGCTGCCGGGGGCGGCCGCGTAGATCTGGATGCGGCCGAACGGCGGCGGGCTGATCGGGTTGACGGCGTTCGTCCACCAGACGTCGAGGCTGGTGATCTTCGCGCCGTCCGGTGCCGCGATCGTCCAGCCCGCGCCGGCGCCGGCCGACGGGTTCTGCTCGGAGGCCGACGCCGATGCCTCGAGCGTCCCGGTCGCGGTGCCGCACGTCGAGCTGATCGTCGTGACCGGCGCGGTCCGCGCCGGGGTCCAGTCGTTGGCGCCCAGCGGCGAGCCGGTCGGGCTTGCGCACGACCACGCCACGTACGGCGCGGCGGACGCTGCAGCGGCGGTGACTGCGGCGGCCACTGCGAGCGCGAGGAGGATCCCGCCGAGACGCGCGGTGTGGTGAAGCGCGTTCCGTGCGCGCGTCGTCTGGCCGGTCATCCGGTCCATCATCTACCGGATTGCTACCAAAATGGGGAAGTCCGTCGTCCGGTAGCGTGGCGACCCGGCGCTGCCGGCCAAGCCTGGTCAGGGCCTGCCGCGAATTCTCCGGTCGTATCGCTCCATCTCACTCCGCGTCGGAGAACCGCACAACGCAGCGAACGAGCGCAGTCACCTGGGCGGGAGCCACGCGGCGTACCCGGCGCTCGCGTCGATCCAGCGGGCGAGCTCGGCGTCGTCGGCGATCGCGGCCGAGTCGACGGTGACGAAGCCGCGCATCGTGCGCGGCCCCATCGTCATGGACCGAACGTGCTCGTCGGCGAGGATGCGATCGCGGTCGCAGTTGGCCACGCGGACGACCAGGTCCTCGCCCATGCTGCCGCAGGCGATGTTGCCGTTCACCATCCAGGCGACGATGCCCAGCATCCTGCCCTCGGTCACACCGTCGCGACCGCTCATGACCTCCCTGATGCGCCGCACGAGCTCATCGGAGGGCGCGATCTCCACCGCGGGTAGTGCGTTCTCGACGACCGGCGCCGTCGACGGCGCGCCGTCGGGAACGTCTTCGTGCTGCGGGGTCGCCGCGACGCGCCCAGGCTCACGGCGCGCCTGTCTCACCGCGGGGCAGCGCACCGCTGTGCCACGTCGTCCACAGGGCGTCCTGACGGATCTCCTCGCGGGTCAGCTCTCCGTGGACGACCCGTACGTACTGGTTGCGCCAGCTCACGCCCTCGAACAGGAAGGCGCGGCGATACTCGTCGGGGTCGGCGCTGAAGGACAGCGCCTCCATCTCCGCGACGAGCCTCCGCGCCCTCCTGGCGCGAGCGTTGTCGCGGCGGTCTCGCAGTCTGACCTTGCGCCCGCAGCCACAGGAACACCTCATGCCGGCAACGTTAGGGCACCCTACGTCGAAATGATAAGGGCTCCTTTCCACAATGCGTAAGAGCAGCCCTCCAAAGACGCAGGGCATCCCGAACATTCGTCCACGCCACGCGCCCGCACCTGCTCGCTCGCTTGGGCCGAGGGTCGCGCCTGTGTACTATCAGAATAGTTCAGTGCACATATTAAGAAGAGTAATGAACTATCTCGACGCCCCCCAGTCGAAGATTCACAGAGAGGTGGCCGCATGAACGCTTCCGCCACACGCAGGCCGGTGTTCGCGTGGGTCCCCGAGCGGGTCATCTGGCACTCACCCGGCGATGCCCTGCCAGGACTGGCGACATGCTGACGTGGATCCGATTTCCCGACGGCGGCAGCATGGCCGGTGAGTTCAGCGGGCCGCTGCGCGCCGGCATCATCGTCATCATCGACTCCATCGAGTACGTCATCGACGACGTCGGCCAGATCGCCACTGATGAGACTCCCAGGTCTCGCCGCTACGGAAAGGCGAGACAGTTCGTGCCGGTCGCGTACCTCAAGGTACGCGCGAGCAGCGAGCGCGCCGTGACGGGTGCAGGCCGGATCGACGCGCGCGCAAGAACGGATCGAACGCAGGACGCAGCAGCTGATCACTGATAATCCGGCGTCGATCATCCGCTCCGGATTTCCGTGCGGCAACCGGGGCGTGCGGGGTACACAAGACATGTGTCCGACCGCTGGACAGAGCGACTGGACGAGTGCCTGCCGGCGCACCCGCACAGCGTCGCGTTGCTGCGTCACGCGGTCACCGGCCTCGCCCTCGACGGCGGCGCCTCCCAGCGCCAATGCGAGGACATCGCGCTCGGTGTGTCCGAGGCGGTCAGCAACGTCGTCCGACACGCCTACCAACGCAACGATCCCACGGGAGCCGTGGCGCTCGAGGCCACGATCATCGACGGCTGGCTGATCGTGGTGATCAGCGACGACGGCCGCGGGATGTCCGTACCGGCGGCGGCGGCGCGATGGGCCTGGGACTGGCCCTGATCGAGCGGGTCGCCGAGCGCTGTGAGCTGCATGTCGGCGACCCGATCGGCGTGCGAGTGCGGATGTCGTTCGCGATCGACTGACCTCGCGCGCCCCGATCGCCTGCTCGCGTTTGCGTTCGGGCTCCGCAGGGCGGGGTACCCGGCCGCCGCCAACGCGAGAAAGAGAGCTCCAGATGATCCTTCGACTCGACCGCATCCAGACCGAGATGCCCCCACCGTCCGACCCCGATCCCGCGGGCGCGGCCCGTGTGCAGGAGCTCATGGGCGGGCGCTTCGGTGAGATGTCGACGCTCATGAACTACACGTTTCAGTCCTTCAACTTTCGCAACAAGAAGGGCGCGCGGCCGTTCTTCGACCTCATCGCGAACATCGCGGCAGAGGAGTACGGCCACGTCGAGCTCGTCGCCGTCGCGATCAACACGATGCTCACCGGCGCCACCCCAGCGGCGAACGGCAAGCCGCCGAGCGAGGCGATGGGCCACCTGCGCGATCAGGTCATCAATCCGCATCACTTCCTCGCCGGCGGCCAGGGCGCGCTGCCGCAGGACTCGCGCGGGCTGCCGTGGACGGGCGACAACGTCTTCTCCTCCGGCGACCTCGTCGAGGACCTGACGCACAACTTCTTCCTCGAGACGGGGGCGCGCAACAACAAGCTCAAGGTCTACGAGATGTGCGACCACCCGGCGGCACGGGCCCTCACGGGCTACCTGCTCATCCGCGGCGGCGTGCACCAGGTCGCGTACGCGCGCGCGGTCGAGCTGCTGACCGGCGCGGACCTGACGAAGATGTTCCCCTCGCCCGCGGATCCCGACCGACAAGATCCCCGAGAGCAAGAAGCACATGGACAAGGGCATGCACCTCAAGCTCTACCGCTTCTCGCCCGGCGACTACCAGGAGCTCGCGGCCGTGTTCACCGGCCCGCACCCGGAGACCGGCGAGCCGCTGGAGGTCGTCGATCACGCGCCGGAGGGCTTCCCGATGCACGACCTGCCGCCGCAGCCGGCCGTCTTCGCGCCCGACTACGCGCCCGAGGAGATCAAGGAGATCGCCCAGAAGCTGCGCAAGAAGGCCGGGCTGCCCGACGAGCCGATCGGCGAGTACGCCGACGGCGCCAACGGCGGGATCGTCGACAAGGTCAAGGACAAGATCGGCTGAGCCCACGTCCTCCGCCACGCGCCGCCGCAGGCGCGTGGCGGATGGACGTCAGCCCTGCACCCGCGCGGCGGACGGACGTCAGGCGATCAGCATCCGCGCGTCGCGGCTAGGACTCGCGGTCCGGCTCGAATCCGGCCACGCGGCTCGCGATCGGGCCGTGGCACGGCGCCTTCGTCGGTCGGCGGCACGCGCGTGCCCGGCGGCACGTCGGTGTTGGCCTCGTTGGACGTCAACCTCCGCACGAGCTTCGACAGCTGCGACATGATCGACAAGATCCACCTCCTCGTTCTCGCGCTGCGGGTCGCCGCGGTCGGCGACATCGACATCCGCCTACCCCCGCTGCTCGGTGGAGATTCGTGTCAGGTCAGCCGTAGCGGCGCTTGTGCGTCCCGTGGGGCGCGAGCCGTACGTCCTCGAGGACACCGCCCGCGTTCTCGATGAGGCGGGTCGACGCCGTGTTGTCGTCGTCGCATGTGACGAGGATCGGTCCACTCCCTCGGCGCGCACGATGACGACGCCTGGCGAAGCATCTCGGTGCCGTATCCCCGGCGGCGGTGGCTCGGGCGAACGCCGTAGCCGATGTGACCACCGAGGACCAGCAGGGAGGCATTCAACGTGTGACGTATCGAGATGCGGCCGACGAACTCTGCGCCGAGTTCAGCGACGAGGAGGTCGCCGGCACTCGGCCGTCTGGCACTCCGACTCCGCGGCGACGCTGCTCGAGCCGATGCAGGTACGCCGACCACGGCTGATCGGACCGCCAGTCCAAGAGGTAATCGAAGCCCTCCCCTGCAAGCTCATGTGGGCGGCGATCGCGTCTGCGTTCGTCACCGGCACGCAAAGGCCGTAGCCGTAGGGCATATTCGCTAGGACATGATGGCGCCTCGCAGGGCGTGTACGGGAGGACGTTGACGCCGCCTCGACGGTCCTCGCCAGACCGATCGTCCGCAGGAGCGAACCGTCGAAGAGCATCGCCGAGGTCGTGACGCTGATCGCACGCGGCGTGATCGTGCATCCGACGATCCCGCCCTTCGGCGTGAGCCGCAGATCGCTCGCCGTCTCACCCTGAGAGCTCGCGGGTTCACAGCACCCGCGATCGTCGGACACTGGCGACAGGAGCGCTTCAAGGTCGTCACCACGGCGAAACCCAGAGAAGGCGCCGCGTGTCATGAAATCCCGAGCACGAGCGCGCAAGTGTGCTCAGCGGGTGTACCGTCAGATGGAGCAATGACAGCACCCCACGCGACATCCCACGGAGCACTTCCTGCCGGCCCGAGCGAACCGCCGATCCTGCAGACGCTGCGCTGGCTGCTGCGGCCGATCTCCTTCCTGGAGGCCTCCCGCCGGCGGTTCGGTGACACGTTCAGCGTGCGCTTCCTGGGGTTCCGGAGCCCGCTCGTGATGCTCTCCGATCCCGAGGCGATCCGGGCCCTCTACGGCAACCCCGAGCACGGCCTGCCGCCCGGCCGGAAGCTCGCCCTGCTGCCGATCGTCGGCCCGCGCTCGCTCCTGCTGCTCGAGGGGCGCGAGCACCTGGCCCGCCGGCGGCTCATGCTGCCGCCGTTTCACGGCGCGCGCATGCGCGCGTACGAATCGACGGTCCGTGAGGTCGTCGCGCGTGACGTCGAGTCGTGGCCGGAAGGCGAGCCGTTCGCCATGCACGCGCGCATGCAGAGCGTGACGCTCGAGGTGATCGTGCGCGCGGTGTTCGGCGTCACCGATCCCGGACGCCGGACGAGGCTGGCCGACCGGCTCAGCCGCCTGCTTGCGGGGACCGCGTCCACCGGCCTGCAGTTCGCCGTGCTGGCCTCGCGGCGCTTCGGTGCGCCCGACCCGATGACGCGCCTGCAGGGGTTGCGGCGGGAGATCGACGCGATGCTGGACCTCGAGATCGCCGAGCGCCGCGCGGACCCGCGTGAGGACATCCTCTCGATGCTCGTTGCAGCGCGGTTCGAGGGCGGCGAGCCGATGGACGACGCCGAGATCCGCGATCAGCTCATGACGCTGCTGCTGGCGGGCCACGAGACGACGGCGACGGGCCTGGCCTGGACGTTGGACCTCCTGGTGCGCCACCCGGCCGTGCTCGAGCGCCTCGTCGCCGAGGTCGACGCCGGCGAGCAGGCGTACACGCGGGCCGTCGTCAACGAATCCCTCCGGCTGCGGCCGGTGGTCCCGCTGGCCGGGCGGCGGCTGTCCTCGCCGCTCACCGTCGACGGCCACGAGCTGCCGGCCGGAACGGACGTGACGCCGGCGATCTGGCTCGCTCACACCCGCGCCGACCGCTACCCCGAGCCCTTCGCCTTCCGTCCTGAGCGCTTCCTCGACGGCGCGCACTCGACCTCCGCCTGGGTCCCGTTCGGCGGCGGCCTGCGCCGATGCATCGGCGCCGCGTTCGCCGAGATGGAGATGCGGGTCGCGCTCGCGGAGATCCTGCGCCGCCGGACCCTGCGGGCGGCGTCCGGGAACGCCGAGCGCATCGCGCACCGCAACGTCACGTTCTCACCGGCCGGCGGCACCCGCGTGATCGCGGTCTCTCGAGGGACGGACCGCTCGGCGTCCGGGCAGCTCGCGGGACACTCCGCCTAGCCTGCGTACGGTGTCCACACTCGAGCAACTTGGGTCCTTGCCGCCGACCACCGTCGAGCTTGACCTGTTCGACTACGTTCCTCTGGACAGCCCGCGCGAGCCGCCGCCGGTGGAGCTTCGCGCGCGCCTGGCCCGCCGCTATGACGACGAGGAGGACGGCGAGGGGCTGCGACTCGCCTTCGTCCTCGGCCATCCGATCGACAGCCACGACCTTCTGGTGCTCGCGTATCTGTGGCGTGAGGCGCCTGAGGGCGTCGTCTGGGGATTCGAGCGTTGGTCTTCGCCGCAGCGGCGCGTCCGGCCCTACCGCCACGACCCGACGTTCGAACCGCGCATCGCCGCCGATGTTCACGCTGAGATCCAGGGACGCGGCGCCGCCCGGTTTGCAAGCTCCACACGCGCGCTCCTCGTGACCGAGTAGTACCGAAGCGCACCCGCGGTCTGAACCAGGTGGTGAGCACGTCGGGGAGCCCCGGGTGGGTGGGGTCTGGAGTCAGCGATCAAGCGGACTGGCACCGCGGTCGAGGAGGTCAGGGCGCTGCAGGATCACCGGCCGGCTGCGGAGCTCTAGCCGAGCTTGGGCAGGCTGGGCGATAGGCCGCGCCGACGACGAGCTCGCGCCACTCCGCGCGTGTGACGTCACGTTCGACGATGTCGCAGAGGTGCTCTCGCCACTGCGTGGGCGTTGCGTCGCGCAGGCCGATGCTGCCGTTGTCGCCGGCCAGCGCGAGCTGCCGCCCGTCCAAGCTGAAGGCGACGCTCGCGACGGTGGTGCCGGTGGCCATCGCACCGAGCGGCCGGTGGCTGGCCACATCCCAGAAGCGGATGCGTTCCGCGCCGTAGTCGCTCGCCACGATCATGCGCCCGTCGGGGCTGAACGCGAGGGCCGCGACGTCTGTGTGCTGGCCTCGCAGCCGGCCGAGACTGCGGTGGCGCCTCACGTCCCACAGGATGATCCGAGAGAGGGTATCTCCCGTCACGAGCTTGCTGCCGTCCGGGCTGAACGCCAGTGATCCCACGTAGTGTGCGTGGCCCGGAAGGACCGCGATGCGTCGGCGGTGCTCAACGTCCCAGATCGTGGCGTGCTTGTCGGTATGGCCGGTCGCGAGCAGACGGCCATCGGGGCTGAACTCGAGTGCCGCGATGGTATCGATGGGGGCTTTGTCGGCCGGCAGCGTCGCGACCGGGCGGCGGCGCCGTATGTCCCAGAGCACCGCATCGCCGTTCTGGACAGCGGCGATCGTGCGACCGTCGGGACTCAAGGAGATCTCCGCCACAGGATCCTTCAGCGCCAGACGTGCGACCTGCAGGCGCCGTGCCACGTCCCAGATGATGATCTTGCGGTCCTTGGCGCCGCTGGAGGCCAGCGTGCGGCCGTCGCGGCTGAACTCGACGTCGCGGACCTCGCCGACATGCCCACGCAGCGTTGCGACGCGCCGGCGACGGAGAGTGTCCCAAAGGATGATGCTCCCGTCGAAGCCGGCCGAGGCGAGCAGCGGCCTGGATGGGTGAAAGGCACGTTGTCCACGCGACGGCGATGACCCAGGAGCGGCGCCGTGAAGCGGCGCACGATCGCGGTGCCCTCGTCTCCGCCAGAGGCGAGCGTCGTCGTGTCCGCGCCGAAGGCCACGTCAGTGACAAACCGAGCATGCCCGCCGAGAGATAGGATGCGCCGGTGCGTCGTGAGATCCCACAGCGCGACCCTGTCGTCCATGCCGCCCGATGCGAGGATGTCGCCGTCGCTGTTGAACGCGAGGCCCAGTACAGGGTTGCCACCATGCCCGCGCAAGACCACTCGCGGGCGCTGTCGCGCGATATCCGACAGGACGATCCGGCCCTTCTCGTCGCCGGCCGCGATGGTGCGCCCGTCGGAGCTGAACGCCAGGCTATCGAGCACGCCGGGAGGGCCTGGCAGCTTCGCCATCAGCCGCTCGCGGGCCACATCCCACAGGATGATGCCCGCCTGCAGGGTTCCGATGGCGAGGATGCGCCCGGCCGGCCCCATCGCCAGTCCGGTGACCGGCTCGTGCGGGTTGATCCTTCGCAGGCGCCGGCGGCGCTCGACGTCCCACAGGATCACCGACCCGAGGTCGGCCGACGCGAGCACGCGACCAGTCGGCGAGAACGCGAGGTGCTCGACATCGCCGACGTGAGCCGGCGATGCGAGACTGCCGCCCAGGCGCCCCACGCGCCGGCGGCGCACTAGGTCCCACAGCGTGATTCCCCCGTCGCTGTTGTACGTCTCCGCGCCCAGCGCGGCAATCCGCCCGTCGGGGCTGATCGCCGAGCTGTGCGTCAGACCCACGCTCGGCAGCACGGCTTTGCGGACGTTACGCTGAACGTCCCAGACGACGGCGCGATCAAACCAGCTGATGAGCAAAGTGCGGCCGTCGGCGGCGTAGGAGACGCTGTTGACGGCGTTGGCGCGTGTGAACTTGTAGAGCGAGCGTGCGTCGGCGCGGCCGGCGGTCAGGATGCGGCTCACCGTCCTCCAACGCTCATATGCGCGCAGCAGTTCGCTGCGCGACTCCAGGGTGTCCGACAGGCGTGAGGACGCGACGCCGAGCAGCACCGACAGCGTCGGGTCGGAGCGTGCGAGATCGCCGGCCTGTAGCGCCAGCTGCCGCGAAAGCGCGACGTCGCGCTGGTCGCGCGCGCTGTTTCGCTCGGCGACAGCGAAGAGGGCCGCGGCACCCGCCAGGAGCACGAGTATCGACAGAGACGCAATAGCTGCTCGCGCGAGACGCACCGTCAGGCGGTGCTGGCGCACGTCCTCGCCCTGCAACTCATCCTTGGGGCGCCCGTGCAGGGCGGCGGCGAGATCGCCGACGCACGCCGCGAACTCGGGATGTGCGAGCGTCAAGTCGTCGTGCGTTCGCGCCCATCGCAAGTCGACGTGGCGCGGCTCCTCCGTGAACACGCCGCGCAGCGCCGGCGGCAGCGCTGTCGTACGGACACAGTCAAAGTCGGCGTTTGCCTGATCCCACGCCAGCACACCGTCCGTCAGGACGATCAGCAGGTGAGATGTCGGCTTGTGAGCACACCAAAACGCGACCTCGCGATCCACCCACGCAGAGCGCGCCGCCTCGGGTGAGGCCAGCAGAATGAAGTACCTCGACGCGCTGAGAGCGTGTTCGATCGACGACCACAGCGCGGGCGTCGCCGCGAGGCTCGAATGGTCGCGAAAGATGCGCAGCGCCCTGAGCCGGTACCAAGGCTTTGCGAAGCGCTGCAACGCCGACTGCAACGCAGGAGCCAGCATGCCATCGGTGGCGTGGCTGTAGGAGATGAACGCTGCGAGACGCTCGCTCTCGTCGACTGTTGCGCGCCGCCGGATTACCTCATCCTTCCCGCCGGCGACACAGCGATCTGCGTGTTGCGTCACACACGGCTCTTACTGCTTCATGGCGCTCGCCGACGACATCGAATCAGCAGCCGCCTACGTGTAAGCGAGCCAAGATCAAAATGCTCGATGACCCTCACTCCAGGCGGGCGTTCACAGACTGACCGCTGCCGCGACTCCTCATCCGCCGCCTGCATCCGCGCGCCGGGCCGATCCAGCGCGGTCTCACTCGACGCACGAGAAAGCGAGTTCCTCGGCGTTGTCGCGGTCTTCCGGACCTCCTGCAGGCGCCATGCGGCGCTGGCATCGACGCACTCCTCTTTCTCTCTGCGAGCGGGAGCCGCTCACCGTGCTCGACGGTAGGCTCGCGCGATGCCGCTCGACCACCTCTTCGCGGGTCTGCGGGTCCGGGAGTTCGCTGAAGCCCGGAAGTGGTACGAGCGGTTGCTCGGCGAGCCGACGTTCTTCCCACACGCCACCGAAGCCGTGTGGACACTCGCCGAAGGCCGTTCGCTCTACGTCGTGGAGGACGCCGACCGCGCGGGCCACTGCGTGGCCACGATCTTCGGCGAAGACCTCGACGTCCGGGTCGCCGAGATCGCCGCCCGTGGCCTCGACCCCGACGAACGGCTCACGTACTCCAACGGCGTTCGCAAGACGGTCTACCGCGACCCTGATGGCAACGAGCTCGGCTTCGGGGGCGCGCCGGTCGAGCCAGTCGCGCGATGAGCGGGCACCCCGAACTCGACGCCATGGCGCGCCGGGTGATCGACGTCAACCACTACATGACGTTGGCCACGCGAGATCGCGATTGCCGGCCGCGGATGTCGCCGGTGTACTACACCGCCGCCCGGTACACCGACTTCTACTGGCTCTCCTCAGCGGAGGCGCACCATTCGCGCAACGTGGCGGAGCACCCCGAGATCGAGATCCTCATCTTCGACTCCACCGCCCGCGTCGGCGAGGGCGAGGCGGTCTACCTCGCGGCCACCGCCCGCGCGATCCGCGACGAGGAACTGGACGCCGTCTGCCCCGAAGCGTTCAGGACCACCGCCGGTGCGCGACGGTTCGCGCCGGACGAACTGCGCGGCGACCCGCAACTGCGCCTCTACGTGGCGCGCACGACGTCCTGCGAGGTCCATGTGCCAGGACGCGATCCCGTCCATGGCCGCGGCGTCGACACGCGCCAGCACGCGGACCCCACACGGATCCGATCGTAGTCGCCGCTGACCGCGCAGAAGCGGCGCGGTCACCGCGACGCGCAGCCGGCGGCGCGGCGTGCTCGTATACGGCATCGATGAAGGGGTGGCTGTCTCGGCCTCGTGGCGCTCGGCGCGGGGCGCGGTGGCCGCGCGGTGAGGGTTCTTTGCCGGGGGGTGTGTCGAATCGTCGTCGCCCGGCGACACTGATTCGACACTCATTCAGGATTGTGGCTGCCGGTCGTGTCGCCTTGACCCCTATATCCGCGGCAAAAGCGACACGACGAACGCGAACCGCCCCTATCGTCCCCGCCACGACCGCCCGGGCACCCACCCCTTCATCGATGCAGTTCGCAGGCGTCTGCACCGCGCTCGCGATCAGGTCAGGTCGAACTCGCCGGCCTTGGCGCCGGCGATGAACGCGCGCCACTCGGCGGGCGTGTAGATCAGGACGGCGTCGGCGGGGTGCTTGCTGTCGCGGACGGCGACCTGCTGGTCTGCGAGGACGGCGGTCTCAACGCACTCGCCAGCATCGGAGGAATGGCTGCTCTTGCGCCACACTAGAGCCTCCAAGCTGACGCCGATCATGTCGTCTCCCTGCTCACGGCGGCGATCATAGCGATCGACTTCTTGTGCGAGAGCGCTGTGGCCTTGATGCGCCGCAGCGCCTGCTCGAACGGCTCGGGGTCCTCGAAGTAGATGTCGCCGCCGCGTGTCACAACCCGAACGAGGTCTGGAGCGTCATGGAAGCGCATGACCGTGAATGGTCCGACCAGGCCGGCATCGACGACCGGCTCGGGCTGTCGCCGCGCGAGCGCCGCCGCATCGTGGCCCAGGTTCCTCGAGCAGGTGGAGCCGGAGCTGCGCGACGAGCTCGCCCAGCTCGTCCGGCGCCGCGGCGCCGCGAGCCGGCGGATCGCCGACGGCCTGGCGCCGGTGGAGGTCATCGCGGACGACGGCCCCGGCGGCGAGCGGCGCCTGCTCTGCCGCCTGCAACCACCGCAGCAGCGCTACGGCGAGCTGCGCGAGATCGAGTTCGGCCTGCGCGAGCTGGAGCGGGCGCCGTGACCGAAACGCCGCGGCTGCGCGCGGTCCCCGTCTGCGCCAGGTGCGGCGCCCCCGCCGTCTACTACCACCAGGACGCCGGCGACGATCTCTGCCAGGCGTGCGGCGTCTTCATCGCCGGGCTGCATCACGGCAGATCCGCGATCGCTCGCGAGCAGCTCACCGACGCCATCGCCGAGCTGCTCGACATGGCGCTCACCCGCGAGCACATCGAGGTGATGGCCGACGGCGAGCTCGAGGGCGTCTGGCGACCCACCGGTCCGGACATCGCCCATCCCA